>CAVOFS010000001.1:0-119762 GCA_963695055.1 uncultured Actinomycetota bacterium
GCGATTGATATAACGACGGTCTCCAGGTGTCTGAAGCGCGGTGACGCTCCACGTCTTCGGGCTGGCTGCCGCAGCTGCGGTTGCTGTGCTGCCGACGGCTTGGGTAGCGATGGGGCCTCCGGCGACCAGCAAGGCCGCGGAAGCGGTCACGGCGAGTCCGACGGCCTTCCTGGTGCCGGTCATCGAGATCTTGCGGTTCATGATTTCGTTCTTCCTTTCGGTTGTGGCGCCCATCAAGTCGTTGGGCAGCAACCAGACTGGTCAGCCGTCAGGACCCGCAGATCCGGAATTTCCCTAGGTCACGAAAGGCCAGGGGTTTGAAACGCGGGACTGGCGCGCCCATCGCTTCGGTGGGACCATGGGCTGAGGCAGCGCTCGGGGGTCACCCATGTTGGACAAGCAGTCGCTCGCGGAACTCCGATTGACGGGGGATCAGGAAGCAGACGAATTCGTCGCTGAGTGCCTGAAGGGGAAGTCTGTAGCGGAACGAGTCACGTGGCTCGCCGACGCAGTCCAGGATCTGCGAAGTCCGCGGCCCGTCCAGACTCCCTGGGCCACCGATTGGGAAAACCAGCCGGACGAAGTTCCCACCACGCTGAGGCCCGAACTCCTGGAAGGGGCCACGAGTCTTCGACCGCTACTCATTCGACATCACGACGGCGCTGTTCTGCGCCTCGTTGCCCTTCTGCTTCGCCAGCGGTCGGGGTGCAGCCGTACTCGCGAGCGCGAGCCAGCTCAACGACCCCGCGCGCGTTGACGGGAGGATCAATCTCACCGGTCGCATGCTCATGGACATCACCTCTCCCTGGGGGTCTTGAGCCTGGGGGGACGAGGAGTCCACACATTGCGACGCGTGCGTCTGCTGCATGCGTGCGTCCGCGCGAGCCTCCTGGGTCGCTCAAACAGCTGGCAGGTCCACCAGCTCGGTGTGCCCATCAACCAGGAAGATTTCGCTCGCAACACAGATTGCCTTCACCACTGTCTGCTGGACGGGTGCGGAACGGCTGGGGGCGGTCATGGGGGACGACGACAAGAGGGCCTACCTGCATCTGTGGGCGCGGGCGGGCTCACTGCTCGGTATCACGCACGCGACCGATCTCACCGACCTCGCCGTAGCGAAAGACGCCACGTCGGCCTTCTACGAAACCCTCGAGGAAGCCTCGCCGCACGGTATTCGACTGATGCGCACGCTGCTGGAGAGCATCGCCGAGACCATGCCCAGCCCGTTCCGTCGGCTCCCAGCCGGCTTGGTGTGGCAGGCAGCGGGACCGCGCTTGGCCGACATGCTGGAAGTGCCGGTGACCCCGTGGTCGAAGACGATCGCCGCTTCGGCGGCAATTGATCGGCGAATTGCGCGCACGCGATTCGGTCGACGGCTGTTGCGGCTTCCTTCGCTTCTGCTGGGTCGCAAGTCGATCCAACGCTCGATCGCGCGCGGCGGCGAGGCGATGAGATCCGAGGAACTCTGGCCAGACCGCTTCGCCGTGTCATGAGCTTCGAGCAGCGGCTCATAGGACGCCAGCGGGAGTGCGCAGAGATCGACCGACTGCTCGCCGTGGCCAGAGCCGGCCGTTCCGGAGCCCTTCTCATCCGCGGCGAGGCCGGCATCGGCAAGTCTCGACTTCTTGAATATGCCGAACTGCGAGCCGAGAGCCTCACCGTGATCTCCACCGTCGGGCATGAGTTCGACTCGGCAGGTCCTTTCGCAGGGTTGTCGGAACTCATGCGACCCCTCGCGCCGTTCATCGAGCAATTGCCCGAGACGTCGGCACAAGCACTCCGGGCGATCATCGGTGAAGGCAGACCCGGCCCCCGATTCGGCCCCGCCCTCGGTCTCTTGGGTCTGCTGGCCGACGTGGCACGCAGCGGTCCGCTTCTCGTGCTCGTCGACGATGCGCAATGGGTCGACGAGGCGTCGCGGGACGCTCTGCGGTTCGTCGCGTGCCGTATTCGGGCGGAGGGAATCGCGATGTTGATCGCCGAACGCAACCTCGGTGATCCTCAGTTCCGCGGTCTGCCCCAACTAGAAGTCGGTGGCTTGACTGAAGCCGGTGTTGCAGAGATTCTCGCGTCCCGAGGCCATTCAGAGACCGACGCCGCACGGCTCTGACCGAGGTCACCGCGGGCAATCCACTTGCTGTCCTGGAATTGGCAGGGACCTCTCTCGTCTCCGGCGAGCCCACGCCCTCCAGCGACGCGCTCCGAACGGCGTTTTTGGCGCAAGTCTCTCGGCGGTCCAGGAGACCATTCGCGCGCTGCTGGTCGTATCGGTCTCGGGACCGAGCGACATGCCCTTCCTCGAGCAGGCCCTGGGCGATAGAGGGGCGAGCGTCAAGGATCTGGCGACCGCCGAATCCGCAGGGGATCATTACACTCAAACATGGAGTGGTGGGTTTTCGTCATCCACTTCTTCAGTCGGCGGTCTATTACGACGCCAGCCCGGAAGCACGCCGAGCAGCACATCTCGCCTTCGCCCGCGCCATGGCAAGCTCGACCGTCCCCGCCCTGGCACAACGGCGCATCGTTCACCTCGACCACGCAGCGGGCGGCGCCGATGAAGCGCTGGCGGCCGAGTTCGAGGCTGCGGGGAAGCAAAGCGCCGCGCAAGCGGCCTTCGGCGTGGCCGCCGACACGCTGGAACGTGCCGCAATGCTGAGCCTCAGCCCGGATCTTCGCTCTGAACGCTACGCCGCGGCCGCGGCGTACGCGCTTTCAGCCGGACGGCTCTTCGAGGTCGATCGATTGCTCACAAAGTCCTTGGAATGGGGTGTCAGCGACCAGACGCGCGTGGCCGTGGCCCATTTGCAAGCCTTCGCTCCATGCTGTGGCAGGGAGTGCCTGACAGGACGTATCGGCGCCTCGCTGTGAACGAGGTGGCGGCCAGCGCACCACCTGCGGAGGGCGCGGTCATCCTGGCCGAAGCCGCCTTGGCCCACGTCATGCGCGGCGATCGACAAGAAGCATCCAAGGCGTCACAGGAGGCAATGCGCCTTGCCAGCGGTCAGGGCCCAGAGGCCCGCATGCCCGTCCTCCTGGTGCAGGCGATGCTCGCGGCCTGGGATCTTCGGTACGCCGAAGCACGGCCGTTGCTGGACGAGGCAGAGGCGCTCCGGACTCCAGGCCCGGGGAGCAGTGGCCCCTGATCGCACCGTTCGTGCGGCTCCTGCTCGACGAGCTTCCCGCCGCGGTCGACGGAATCAGCCGTGTCGTCGAGCTCTTGCGCGCGTTCGGCGCGGTTGACCTCCTCCCCACTCCCCTGCTCATGCTGTCCCGGGTGCGCATCCTCACCGGCAACCCCATGGAGGCGCGCACCTGTCTCGAAGAGGCGATGACCTTGGTCGAGTCGATCGGAGGCCAGTTGGCCGTCGGGGAGTACTTCGAGTCCGAAGGGATCTGTTACTCACCGAGATCTCCGCGCTCGTTGGTGACCGGACCGCATGCCTGGTCCACGCGGCTGCAACACTGCGTCGCCGGGGTGGAGGCAACGACAACATTGCTCGATGCCGCGCACGGCGCGCCCTCGGGGTGCTGGCTCTAGGAGGCGGTGACGCCCCTGAGGCGCGGAGCCAGTTGCGCATTCTCGACGAAGAAGTACGCGTCCTAGGACTGCACGACATTCCTTCGGTCTGGTGGCTGGCGGACCTCGCAGAGGCAGAGCTTCTTGTCGGTGATCGACCGGCGGTCCTGAACGCGCAGCAACGTCTGTGGGAACAGGCTGAAGCCACCGGCACCGCGAACGCACGCGCACTGCACCAGCTCATTCGCGCCTGGGATCAGGGGGAAGCGGCCGACATGGTGAACGCGGCCGAACAGTTTGCACTCAGCCAACGCTTCTTCGAGTCGGCACGGGCGCGATTCGCGGCAGGTCAGGTCTTCCCGACCACGCAAAGAGATCAGCGAGGCGCGTGAACAGCTCCGCCATGCCTATGACGACTTCGAGGGTATCGGCGCGGAGGCCTGGCAGCAACGGGCTCACAGTGAGCTACGTGCGTGCGGAGTCGCCGTGAAGCGGGCCGGGTCACACAGCGCCGATCTCACTGCCCAGGAGTATCAGGTTGCGCAGCGCGCAGCGTTCGGGGCCACCAATGCCGAGATAGCAAGTGCGCTCTTCCTCAGCCCCAAGACCGTGGAGTTCCACCTCGGGAACGCCTTCCGCAAGCTCGGTGTGAAGCGTCGCAGCCAACTGGCCGGCGCGGCACCCGGCTTGATCGCCAGAGTCCGCACGGCCTGACGTCGCCTCGCCGTGACCGAACTGACGGAATAGCTAGTCACGTCGTCGCGGTCGATACGGCAGGGTGCGTCGGGAATCGGAGGAGGTGTCCACGTCGGCCACGGCGAGCGCGATGACCCACGGCAGCGTCAGGACGAACACCAATGCTCCGACAGCGAAGGCAGCGAGAACCAGATGCCAGCCCTGCAACTCTTCCGCCTCCTTTCGATTGACTCCTTCTCGGCCGCCCACTCGCTCGGGGCGTAGCTGGGAAGGACACGGGCGGCATCTGCTTCCCTCGCCTCCCCCTGCTGGCCGGTTCCCTGCTCGTTGCGGCTCGCTCGAGCGGCGAGGATTCTCGTCGACGTTCCTCGAAACTGAGTGCCGCCACCGTGGAGGAATAGGTGATGAGCGCATGCAGGCTCCACACGGTCAGGCCGAGTGAGAGACCGGCGGCTGCAGACGCAGCGTGCGGCCACCGTCCCAGGAGCGGGAAGACCAGGACAGCGAGGAGAAACCCGACGGTGGATCGCCAGGTGAACCCCAGACCGGTACCCATCCGAAATTGCGTCCTGTACCGCAACTGCTGATGCTCGCCCCTGACCTTCACGTCGCGCCAAGCGACATAGGAGTTCCCCAGCGCGAACCCCACCCAGCGCACGCCACGGGCGTCCAGTACCTCTGCCGCCCAGTATGGAATGGCAATCGTGCCGACGTCATCGGGGTTCCCAGCCGCGCTGATGGAGGCGTAGAAAGCCACGACGATCACCGGGACAGCGGTGCCGAGCACCACGGCCAAGTCTTTCAGCGTGTCAGCTTCGATCTCGATCCACATGCCGCGCCCCTGGTGGGTGCTGATTCTGTAGTCGCCAAGACGCTCAACATCGGCCAACGGGAGGGCGTCGACCGGACGCCGAGCGACATCAACATCGTCCAGAACTGCCACGGCCTAGATGTGGAGCTGACCTCAGCCGATGCCAGAGCTGGCGCGCGCAGGGATGGAGCGCCGCGACTCTCCATGATCGAGTCGGGTTCAAATGCTTCAGGCTCGGACCCCAAAGCCGAGCCTGAATTGTAGCGGGGGCAGGATTTGAACCTGCGACCTCTGGGTTATGAGCCCAGCGAGCTACCGAGCTGCTCCACCCCGCGCCGGTGAACACAACCTTACAGGATGGGGTCGGACCGGCCAAATCGGGGTCAGGACGACGGGCTGGCGGACTCCTCGGGGGTTGCGCTGGACGAGCCGAGGGCTTGTCGCGCGGGCTGACCGCTCCCGCCAGCGTCGCGCTGATCGGCGAGAGCGATCGCGTCGGCGACGAGCCGTCTGCGCCTTCGTCGACCTGGCCTGGTACTCCCCGAGGTCGTTGGCCTCGAGGGCGGCCTGTGCGTCGTTGAAGGCCGTCTCGGCGCCGGCGAGCTTGGCCTGGATCTGGGAGTCGATGCTGCCGGTTCCCGGCTCGCTCGGGTTGCCGGTGTTGCCGCCCTGGTCCGGCGCGGGCACGTCGGAAGTGCCGAGGAGGTCCGCGAGCGCGCCCCGCAGGGTCGAGCCGACTCCGATGTCGTTGCCGTACTTCACCAGGACGTAGCGCAGGATCGGGAAGCTCGAGTCGGAGAGCTCCCGGGTCGCGTAGACGGGCTGGACGTACATCAGCCCGTCGTTGATCGGCAGGGTCAGCAGGTTGCCGTAGACCGGTTGCGCGCCACTGCGGTTGAACTGGGCGAGCAGGTCGGCGACGGCGGGTCGGAGGCGAACTGGTTGGCGACCAGGCCCGGGCCGGGCGTCTGCTCGTTGGTCAGCTCGAGCGCGCGCATCTTGCCGTACCCGTCGCTGGTCGCGTCGGCGTCGACCGAGACGAAGGACGCCAGGTTGTTCTTGTTGTACGGCACGTAGACCGACGTCAGCGAGAACACCTGGCCGCTGTCGGTCTCGCCGCCGGACTCCGCATTGTCGACGAAGAGCCGGTACGGCGGCTGGAACTTGCCGCTGCGTGTACGGGTCCTCGGGGACCTCCCACCGGTTGTTGCCCTGGTAGAAGTCGCCCGGGTCGGTGACGTGGTAGCGCGCGAACTGGTAGCGCTGCACCTGGAACAGGTCCTCGGGGTAGCGCAGGTGCTGCGATGCAGGTCCGGCGGAGATCTCCGACTTGTCCTTGACGGTGCCGGGGAAGGCCGAGCGCCAGGCCTTGAGGATCGGGTCCTCCTCGTCCCACGCGTAGAGCGTGACCTCACCGGTGTAGGCGTCGACGGTCGCCTTCACCGCGTTGCGCATGTAGTTGATCTCGTCGGTGGGGAGCGTCCGCAGACCAGTCTCGTCCTGGAGGGAGTCGTCGGTCATGGTCTCGAACGACTCCTTCTGCGAGTTCGGGTAGCGGTCGGTCGTCGTGTAGCCGTCGATGATCCACTCGATCCGACCGTCGACGACAGCCGGGTACGGGTCGCTGTCGACGGTCAGCCACGGTGCGACCTTCTCGACCCGGTCGCGCGGGTCGCGGTTGAAGAGGATCTTGCTGTTGTCGTAGACCCGGCCGGAGAGCAGGAAGTTCGGCTCACCGAACTTGGTCGCGAACATCAGCTGGTTGAAGAAGCCGCCGACGCTCGCGTCGCCGTCACCTTCGTACGTCGTGGTGGTGGCCTTGTCGGTGTCGGTCGTCGGGAGGTTGAGCTCGACGTCCTTCGACTCCTCGATCGGCCTTGCCGACGATGGAGTACTCCGGACTCTGCTCGCCGTAGTAGATGCGGTCCTCGAAGCCGCCGGTCGCCCGGGCCAGCGCGTCCTGACCGCTGTTGATGCCCTGCGCCCAGCCGATGCCGACCTCGTCCGCACTCTCGGCGGCGGTGTCGATCTGGGACTTGTTGTCCTCGGGTCGCTGGTTGGCGAACGCCGCGATGATGCCGTTGCCGTGCGTGTAGACGGTGTGCAGGTTCGACCAGTTCTGGTCGCCCGACGGGATGCCGCTCTGGTCGAGCTCGCGGGCACCGAGCACCAGCGCTCGGTCGGTGCCGGCGATCTTGTAGCGGTCGACGTCGAGCACATCAGCGACGGAGTAGTAGGCGCGGACCTGCTGGTTCTGCTCGAACGCGTCGCGGACCAGCAGCGGGTCGACGAGCGGGATCGACGAGGTCTCGCCGTCGAGCCCGGCCAGGGTGCTGGTGACGTCCTCGGACGGTGTGTACTTCTCGACCTGCACGTCAGCGACGTCGTACGCCGCCCGAGTCGCGTCGATGTTCGCCTTGATGTACGGCGCCTCCTTGTCGGCCTCGGAGGGCTGGACCTGGAACTGCTGCACGATGCCGGGCCAGATCAGCCCGAGCAGGATCGCCGAGACCGCGAGGAGCGCGAGGCCCACCGACGGGAGCAGCCAGGTGCGTCGCCAGACGTTGACGAAGAAGAGGATCGCGCAGATGATCGCGATGCCGAGCAGGATGTTCTTGGCCGGCAGCACGGCGTGATCGTCGGTGTAGTTCATGCCGGTGGTCAGTGAGCCGCCCTGGTAGACCAGGTCGAAGCGGTCCAGCCAGTAGTCGCCGGCCTTGGCCAGCACGAACAGGCCGAGCAGCAGCGACAGCTGCGCCTGCGCGGGGCCGGAGAGCCGGTCCCGCGCGGTCTGCAGCCGGATGCCGCCGTACAGGTAGTGCACGACGGCCGCTGCGATCAGGGCGACGACGAGCGCCGCCATCGTGAAGTCGACCAGGTAGTGCAGCCAGGGCAGGTCGAAGACGTAGAAGCCGATGTCCTTCTTGAACCACACGTCCGTCTGGTTGAAGGGCACACCGTTGCGCCAGAGCAGGTAGGTGCGCCACTCCCCCAGCGCCGAGCTGCCGGCGAAGGCACCCAGCACCAGCGCGACACCGATCAGCAGCCAGGTGCGGATCGGGGTGATGGCGTCGCGGTAGCGGTCCAGGCCGTTCTGCTCGGGAGAGTTCGGCCGGAAGAACGGACGGAACCGGTAGGCCAGGTAGATGTTGATCCCGACGATCAACGCCATCATCGCAGCCGAAGGCCAGGAACAGTCCGGCCTTGGTCCAGAACAGGGTGGTGAAGACATCGCCGTAGCCGCCGGACTTGTACCAGAGCCGGTCGGTGTAGATCGAGGCGAAGGTCGACAGACTGAGGAAGGCCAGCACGAGCACGACTGCCGTGATGATCAGAGCGCGCGAGCGACGCGAGCTCGACCTCGGCGGGGGCTGCGGCGGACCCGCCTCCTCGTCGAATATCTCACTCATGCTGGTGCCTCTCCCTCTGGTTCGTCCTCGAGCGTGGCCGCGAGCAGCTGAAGCAGCCCCGGCACCAGCTCCGCGCCGCCGACGACCGACTGGTCGTCGTCATGGGCGCGCAGTCGCAAAGCACAGTACGTCCCACCCGTACGCGTGACGCCCGCAACGATGCGGACCTCCTGGCGGTCGGGGTGCTCACGAGCAAACTCCTCAGCGGACACCCGGTCGTCCGGGATGTGCTGGTCGGCATCGGGTGGCAGCACCAGTCGCTCGACGACCGCGGCACAGCCGACCACGTCGAGCGGCCACACGATCGACTCGAGCACGACCTCCAACGGTCGGTCCGGGGCGAGCTGGTCCTGCTCGATCGGTGTCAACGACCCGGCCGCGGAGGCCTCGTCAAGACCCATGATCGAGGCCAGAGCCGGTTCCCGCTCGACCAGGGCGGCGGTGTCGACCAGGGCGTACAACCGGGCCGGCTGGTCCCACCCGTCGCCGGAGATGTGGCCCTCGATCTCGAGGACCGCCGCCGCGAGGGCGGGGTCGACGTCGAGGTCGGCGTCGAACTCAGTCATCCGGTGCTCACTTCGCATCGTCCCCGCAGGTAGGCAGTGTGGCGTCGGGATCCTTCGCCCAGGCCTCGATGGACTCCCGGGCGCTGTGCATGGTGGGCGCCTCGACCAGGCGCATGTCGCCGTTCGGCGCACCGACTGCCTCGTCGCAGTTGTCCGGCGGCACCATGAAGAGCTCGGCCCCCGCGTCGCGGGCACCGACGATCTTCTGCTGGATGCCGCCGATCGGGCCGACGTTGCCCGAGGCGTCGATGGTGCCGGTGCCGGCGATGGTCTTGCCGTCGGTCATCGACCCCTTGGTGAGGGTGTCGTAGATGCCGAGGCTGAACATCAACCCGGCACTGGGGCCGCCGATCGACGGATCGATCGCGATCGTCACGTCGATCGGGAACTTGGTGGTCTGGGTGCCGATCTGGATGCCGACCTGGGGACGGCCGTCGACCTCGCGGGGGGTCACGCTCAGGTCGAGGGTCTTGCCCTTGCGGCGGACCACGAACTCGATCGGCTCGCCCACCTCGACCGAGGTGACTGCCGAGACCACCTCGTCGGAGTTGGCGACCTTCGTGCCGTTGACCTGAAGGATGACGTCACCCTTGCGCAGGATGCCGTCGGCCGGCGAGTCGGGATCGACGGCGGCCACCGCGGCCTCGGTCACGTCGTACCCGAGCTCGGTCAGCGCCGCCGCGGTCGCGGCGTCCTGGGACGAGGTCATCTCGACCTGCCCCTCCTTGCGGTCGTCCGCGACGCTGCCGCCCTCGGGATAGATGGAGTCTGTCGGGTAGACCGCGCTGGAGCGGCTGATCCAGTCGTGCATCAGCTCGAACAGACTGTTGTTGGCGTCGCGCTGCGAGACGTAGACCGTGGTCATCCGCAGCTCACCGTCATCGGCGTACGTCGGCTTGCCCTTGATCTGGATGATCGAGTCGCCGTCGCGGTTGTCTCCGAGCACGTTGACGGTGAGTCCGGGGTTGTAGGTGACGTAGGGCAGCGCCTCGAACGCCGCCGCCACCCACAGCCCGAGAAGCAGCGGCACGGCCAGGAGGCCGGCAAGGGTGCGCTGCGTCATGCGGGTAACCCTCTCAAACGTCTACAAGCGGGCGCTGAGCGGATCCTAAGTATTACGAAACTCGTCGCGACGGGCGTACGGCGATGCCGCTGCTGCGATCACGCGGTCGCTCCGGCACGACATATCCGGGCGTCGGCGTACGGCGCTTGCGGCTGTCGGGCTCGAGCGCGGCGCCGAGCCGAGCGACGGCGACGTCGCGGTCGACCTCGCCGCGGCCCTCACGGCCCAGCCAACCGACCCAGAGCATGGCCAGGGCGGTGACGACGACCGACGGCACCAGCCACAGCAGGATCTCCACGAGGTCAGGCTAGGCAACCGGGTGCCGCTCGTCGGGGAGGCTCGCCCGTGGGCTCGTCCTCAGGGGGTGCCGACCCATTCGTCGGAGCCGTCACCGAACCGCTGGTGCTTCCAGATCGGCACCTCGGCCTTGAGGAGGTCGATCAGGGCCCGCGAGGCGACGAACGCGTCGCCTCGGTGGGCTGCGGTGGTGGCGACGACGACGGCGATGTCGCCGATGGCGAGGGTGCCGACGCGGTGCACAGCGGCGACGCCCTGGACGTCGTGCTCGGCGGCGACGCGCTCGCAGACCGCGCGCATCGTGTCGAGTGCCGAGGGGTGGGCGGAGTAGTCCAGGCCGTCCACCGACTTGCCACCGTCGTGATCGCGCACCCGGCCGACGAAGAGCGTCAGCCCACCGGAGGCGTCGTCGTCGAGCGCATCGACGACCTCGGCGACGTCGAGCGGGGTCTCGCGCAGGTCCACGAGGCGTACGGCGGAGGTCACGGGCTGAGACTAGGGCACCACGACCACGACCCGCGTACCGTTGCGGGTATGAACGAGACGCCCGACTCCCCGGATGACGGAAGCCAGAACCCCTTCAAGGGCACGCCGTTCGAGCAGTTCTTCGGCGGCGCCGGTGCGGCCGGGGGGATGCCCGACCTGAGCCAGATCTTCAGCCAGATCCAGTCCCTCATGCAGCCTCACGACGGGCCGGTCAACTGGGACTTCGCCCTCGACACCGCCCGCAAGACCGCGGCTCAGTCCCCCGACCCCACGCCGACTGCCCAGCAGCACGCTGCCGTGGCCGACGCACTGCGGCTGGCCGACCTGTGGCTCGACGCGACCACCGAGTTCCCCTCCGGGGTCAGCTCGACCGCCGCCTGGAGCAGGGCGGACTGGATCGTCGGCACCACCGACGTCTGGAAGGTGCTCGTCGAGCCGATCGCCGAGTCGTCGGTGCAGGCACTCGGCGGCGCGCTCCCCGAGGAGGCCCGTGCCATGTCCGGCCCGATCCTCGGCATCCTGGGCCAGGCGGTGGGCGGCATGATGGCCAGCCAGGTCGGCTCCGGCCTCGGCGCGCTCGCCTCGGAGGTCCTCAGCGTCTCCGACATCGGACTGCCGCTGGCCGCGCCCGGCAAGGCCGCGATCATGCCCGCCAACGTGACCGCCTTCGCCGAGGGACTCGACGTCGGCGAGGACGACGTACTCCTCTACCTCGCGCTGCGCGAGGCTGCCCACCAGCGACTCTTCGCGCACGTCCCGTGGCTGCGCGACCACCTGATCGGGGCCGTCACCGACTACGCCCGCGGCATCGAGATCAACGCGCAGGGACTCTCCGCGCGGATCGAGGAGCAGATGCAGGGCATCGACCCCAACAACCTGGAGTCGATGCAGCAGATGCTCGAGGGCGGACTCTTCGACCTGCCCAGCTCTCCCGCCCAGGACGCCGCGCTGCAGCGCCTCGAGGTCACCCTCGCCCTGGTCGAGGGCTGGGTCGACGAGGTCGTCAGCCAGGCGACGTTGGAGCGGATGCCGAACGCGGGCAAGCTCCAGGAGGCCTTCCGGCGGCGCCGTGCTGCCGGCGGACCGGCCGAGCAGACCTTCGCGACCCTGGTCGGGCTCGAGCTGCGGCCGCGTCGGCTGCGTGACGCCTCCACTCTGTGGGCGTCGCTGCGCACCCGACAGGGCACCGAGGCCCGCGATGGCGTCTGGATGCATCCCCACCTGCTGCCGACGGCCGCCGACCTCGATGACCCGCTCGGCTTCCGCGAGGACGCCTCGGCGCCGGACCAGCTCAGCGACGAGGACTTCGACGCCGAGCTCCAGAAGCTCCTCGGCGGACCTGAGGCCCCGGAGGAGTGAGCCTCCACGCCGATGCGCTGACCGTCCTCGCCGACTGGTCGGCGCCGACCCCGGCGCAGGAGGCCCTGCGTGAGAGGTACGTCGTCCACCTGCTGGCACACGCCGACGGGCTGACCCGTGACTGCCGACCCGATCACCTGACGGCCAGCACGCTGGTGCTCGACGCGACCGGAGACGCAGTACTGCTGACGTTGCACGCCAAGGCCCACCGGTGGTTCCAGTTCGGCGGCCACTGCGAGCCCGGCGACGCGACCCTGGCCGGCGCGGCGACGCGGGAGGCGAACGAGGAGTCCGGGCTGACCGGGCTGGTGCTCGACCCGGTGCCGGTCCAGCTCAGCGAGCACGAGGTGCCGTTCTGCGGTCCGGACGGCGACGTCCACCACCTCGACGTACGGTTCGTCGCGGTCGCGCCCGACGGCGCTGACCACACGGTCAGCGACGAGTCGATCGACGTGCGCTGGTGGCCGGTCGATGCACTGCCCGACCCGGAGCCCGACCTGGTGGAGCTGGTCGCTCTCGCGCGGAGCCGTCAGTCGACGTCGTCGTCGCCCGGCGGCGGATCGAGCCGCGCGGCCGCGGACCAGCCGGCCAGGTAGCCCTTGGCCCGCTCGGCCTGCGGGTAGCGGTCCACCCAGCCCCAGAACCGGGCGTTGTGGCTGGACTCGAAGAGGTGGGCGAGCTCGTGCATCAGCACGTAGTCGATGACCCAGGACGGCATGCCCTGAAGCCGCGCGGAGAGTCGGATCGAGCGGTCGCCCGGAGTGCAGGATCCCCACCGGGACTCCTGGTTGTCGACCCAGCGCACCGACTCCGCGAGCGCCAGGCCGCCGAGGTAGCGGTCGCTGAGCCCCGTCGCGCGCTTCTTCAGGTCGTCGTCGCTGGGCTTGCGCCTGCGCTCGGACTTCTCGAGGCGGGCCAGCATCGTCTCGACCCACTCCGCCTCCTCCTTGCGGGAGAGCGAGGCGGGGATCATCACGACGACCCGGTCGCCGTCGCGGTACGCCGAGACGGTCCGACGTCGCCGCTTCGAGCGACGTACCTCCACCTCCGGCTGGTCCATGCGAGAACGCTAGCCGTTCGCCCAGGCCAGGAGACGCTCCTTCGGCCAGGTGTTGACGATCCGATCCGCCTCGATCCCGGCGTCCTCGGCCCGCTCGCAGCCGTAGACCTGGAAGTCGAGCTGCCCCGGGGCGTGTGCGTCGCTGTCGATGGAGAAGAGGCAGCCGAGGTCGCGGGCCAGCTCGAGCAGCTTGGTCGGCGGATCCCGGCGCTCGGGGCGGGCGTTGATCTCGACGGCGACATCGTGCTTCACGCAGGCCCGGAAGACCGCCTTCGCATCGAACTGCGACTCGGCTCTGGTGCCGCGGCTGCCCATGACCATCCGGCCCGTGCAGTGGCCCAGGACGTTGGTCCGGGGGTTCTCGATCGCGCCGATCATCCGTCTCGTCATCGCGGGGGCGTCCATCTTCAGCTTGGAGTGGACGCTCGCCACCCGTACGTCGAGCAAGGCGAGCAGGTCGTCGTCCTGGTCGAGCGAACCGTCGTCGAGGATGTCGACCTCGATCCCCTTCAGCAGCGTGAATCCCTCGCCCAGGTGGTCGTTGACCGCGTCGACCACCCCGAGCTGGCGGGTCAGTCGTTCGGCGCTGAGCCCGTGGGCGACGGTCAGCCGCGGCGAGTGGTCGGTCGAGCACGAGGTAGTCGTGACCGAGCTCCATCGCGGTGAAGGCCATCTCCTCGATCGGTGAGCCTCCGTCGGACCAGTCGGAGTGGGAGTGCAGGTCGCCGCGCAGCGCCGCGCGGAGCTCGGCCCCGCCGCTCGTGAGCGGTCCGCCATGGTCACGCTCGAGGGCGGCCAGCCGCTCCGGCAGGACGCCCTCGACGGCCGCGGTGATCACCTTGGCCGAGCTCGCGCCGATCCCCGGCAGTGCGGTCAGAGAACCGTCCGCGACGGCAGCCGCGAGCGTCTGCGTCCGGCATCGGCAGGATCGTCGCCGCGGCACCGCGGAACGCCTTGACCTTGTAGGTGTCCTCGCGGGCCCGCTCCAGCAGGAAGGCGATCCGGCGCAGCGCGGCGACCGGGCCTCCGTCGTACGACTCCCCTGTCTGCGACACGCCGACTCCTCCCGGTCTCGGTGCTGGGTTTTCTTTTCTCCACACCCGGTGGAGAGCCATTCTCGCTGGTCAGCGCCCGGTACGGCGCTGGCGACCAGCCGTCATCCACAGGGAGTTCGTGCGACACACCGGCGTCCTCCACCGTTCCGGAGCATCTTCCACAGGCTTATCCACAGCGTTGTCCACAGGGTGGTGGGGTCCCCCGTTGACCTGCCCCTCCTCGCCCTCCTACCGTTCCCCGCAGACGAGGCCCTCGGCCCACGGATCGGACGCTCGCAAGGGGAAGGCAAGCGTCCGGGACGTGGCCGGGGGCCTCCTCACTTCTCCGTGGTCTCAGGAGCCGCCGAAGATCGCCGGGCGCTTCTCCTGCGCGGCTCGGATCCCCTCCTGCAGGTCGGCGGTCGCCAACGTGATCGGCTGGGCCATCGCCTCCCACTGCAGGCAGCTCTCGAAGTCGGCATGCCCACCGTCGGCCAGAGCCAGCTTGGTGAGCTTGCTGGCGATCGGGGCGGTGTGGGCGATCCCATCAGCGGTGGCCAGCACCTCGTCGAGGAACGACGTGCGCTCGATGACCCGCGACACCAGCCCGAGCCGGAACGCCTCGTCCGCGTCGACGACACGGCCGGTGAGCAGCAGGTCACGGGCGTGCGCCTCGCCGACGACGTTCGGGAGCAGATAGGTGCCCGCCATCCCGGCGTGCATCCCGAGCTTCACGAAGGGCACGCCCATCTTGGCGCCTGACGCGGCGTACCGGATGTCGCAGGCCAGGGCCAGGCACAGGCCGGCGCCGATCGCGGGGCCGTTGATCGCCGCGATCGTCGGCACCTCGAGCCTCCGGATCGACAACCAGGCGCGGTAGAACGCGATCATCCGGGTGCGCAGGTCGTCGACCGACGCGTCGGGCTCGCTGGCGATCCACGAGGTGTTGCCGCCGGAGCAGAACGCCGAGCCCTCGCCCGTGACGACGACGGCCCGCAATGACCGGTCGGCAGCCAGCTCGTCGACCGCCGCGATCCACGACTCGGTCATCGAGTCGGACATCGCGTTGCGCTGGTCGGGGTTGTCGAGCGTGAGGACGGCGACACCGGCGGCGGGGCGCTCGAGACGCAGGTGAGTGAGTTCAGACATGGGCACAACGTACCCAGCGGTGACCGAGCGCGGCGTGCGCGGCAGATGTCGAAGTCACCGCTCACGGTGTGCCTGTGCACGCCTGCGCCCCCGTGTGTCGTAGGGTCATATCGGTCCGGCGGCACCCGCTGCTGGACTTCCGACGGGTCTTCCCCGATTCCCCGTCGCGACGACCGTTAACAAACTGGCAAGGAGGCCGTCATGGCGGAGACCTGGAGCGGCGAGTTCTACTGCGTGAAGTGCAAGGAGAAGCGCGAGGCGGAGGGCGAGGTCAAGGTCAACGACAAGGGCACTCGGATGGCGAAGGCTGTCTGCCCCGTCTGCGGCACCAACCTCAACCGCATCCTCGGCAAGGCCTGACGCTTACCGCGAACAGCGCCCCACGAGCTAGTACGGCGGCGTCGGCCCGGTCCTCGTGACCGGATCGGCGCCGTCGTCGGCATTTCCGAGCCGTCTCGAAACCCAACCTGTGGAGAACCACCCGGACCCGCTCAGGGCTGGGTAGACGACCTCCATGACCCAGCTGCGACCCGGCCTGCACGTCGTCCGTCGCGACGACCGTCATCTCCAGGTGGGTCTCGACCCGCCCTGGCGCCTGGTCGTCCCCGACGAGCCGGAGGTACGCCGGCTGCTCACCGATCTGGAGTCCGGACGACTCCCGGTGCCGAGCACCCCGGCCGCGCACCGCGCCCTCGCCGGGCTCCTGGCAGCGGACATGCTCGTCGAGCCGCCGGTCGCCCACGACCGCCGGACTGTCAGCGTCACGCTCAGCGGGGCGGAGGCCGCGGCGGCCGAGGCGACCCGGTTGCTGCGGGCCGCCGGCTGTGCCACCGGCCCCGAGCAGGACGCCGCCGTGGCGCTGCTGCTGTGCGACGGGGAGCCCAGCCGTGGGCTCCTGGATGCCCACCACCGTGCCGGTCGGCCGCACCTGGTGGTCATCCGGACCGCTGCCGGCTGGACGCTCGGCCCGTTCGTGCAGCCCGACGTCACCGCCTGCATGCGGTGCGTGGACGCGCACCGGGGCGAGCTCGACCCGCGCCGAGCGGTGGTCCTCGAGCAGCTGGCGGGGCTACCCGGCGGCACCACTGACCCCACGCTGCAGGCGCTGGTGATCGCGTGGGCCGTCCGCGACGTCCTGACGTACGTCGACGGGCACCGTCCCTCGACCTGGTCGGCGAGCATCGACGTCGGTCCGGAGCTCGAGCCCCGGCGGCGGGAGTGGACCCGCCACCCGCACTGCGGCTGCTCCTGGGATCTGACGCGTGCTCCCGAGGCGAACGCCTTTACTGACCAAGCGGTAAGCCGCGACTAGGCTGCGCGCATGAGCCTTCCCGAGAGTGCCGCCCCCGCCGGGCGTCCGGCCCGCACCCGCGCGCCGCGCGTGTCGGCCGGCCAGCGTCGGCAGGAGATCCTGCTCGCTGCCCACGAGGTGTTCGGCGCGCGCGGCTTCCACAAGGCGTCCCTCGGGGAGATCGCGGAGCGGGTGGGCATCACCCACCAGGGGATCCTGCATCACTTCGGATCCAAGGAGCAGCTCTTCGTGGAGGTGCTCGCCTACCGCGAGCACCTCGACGTCAAGGACTTCGAGAACCACGAGCCACCCCGGGGCCCGGCACTCCTGCGCCACCTCGTCAACACCGCGGTGGTCAACACCGGCCGGATCGGGCTTGTCCAGTCGTACGTCGTGCTGTCGGCGGAGTCGGTCACCGAGGGACATCCCGCGGGTCCGTCCTTCCGTGACCGCTTCACGGTGCTGCGAGGGCTGATCGCCTCCGCCCTGGAGGAGGCCTGCGAAGGAGCCGTGCCCTCGGTGCACGAGATCGACGCAGGCGCGTCGGCCATCATCGCCGTGATGGACGGCCTCCAGGTCCAGTGGCTCCTCGATCCGGACGCCGTGGCCATGCCGGCGGCCGTCGGACTGGTCATCGACGCCCTGCTCGAGCACTGGGGCAGCACCGAGCGGGTCGCCGTCTCCGTCGTCTGAGCCGGGCCCTCGGCAGGGCACGAGCAGGTCACATTTTCGCGCTGCTACTTACTTACCTGTCAGCAAGTGTGCTTCAATCCTGCTCGGCTGCTCTGTGACTGCTGTCACACCACGCCGCTCGCGACATTCATCGGATCCGGCCGGTGGCCGGTAGGGAAGGGACGAACCTCATGCGGACAGGGCTCATGCGGACACCTCGACGGCGCCGGAGCATCGCGGCGGTCGTCGCGTGCAGCGCGCTGCTGCTCACGGCAGCCTGCGGCAGTGACAGCGACAGCAACGGCGACTCGACCGGTTCGAGTGCAGACGCCTGCAAGCCGGCCGACGGGAAGGTCACGTTGTCCTTCACCTCCTGGGTGCCGGGCATGCAGGAGACGGTCGACCTCTGGAACAAGAACAACCCCGACATCCAGGTCGACTACAAGGAGGTCGTGGGCGGCAACCAGGGCACCTACCAGGCCTACTCGAACCAGATCAAGGCCGGCAAGACCCCTGACATCGGCATGGTCGAGTTCGACAACCTGCCGTCCTTCCGCCTCCAGGACGGCCTCACGAACATCGGTGGGTGCAAGCCGGTCCAGGACGTCGAGAGCAAGTACGTCGACTGGGCGATCTCGCAGGTCAGCTTCGGTGAGGACGGCGCGGTCTACGGGATTCCGATGGACATCGGCCCGATGGCGCTCTACTACCGCAAGGACCTCTTCGACAAGGCGGGCATCGAGCCGCCGGCGACGTGGGACGACTACACCGCTGCCGCCCAGAAGATCAAGGCCGAGGGCGCGAAGATCGGCGACTTCCCCACCGACCAGCCGGCATGGTTCACCTCGCTGGCCTGGCAGAACGGCGCGTCCTGGTTCTCCGTGGATGACGACGCCTGGACCGTCAGCCTCGACGACGAACCGACCCAGCAGGTCGCCGACTACTGGCAGGGGCTGATCGACGACGACCTGGTCGACACGATCCCCGGTCTCGGTGACCCCCAGTGGAAGGCCCTGGACTCCGGCAAGGAGTGGTCGATCATCGGCGCCGCCTGGACCACCAAGCTGCTCGAGAGCGCAGCGCCGAAGACGGCAGGCAAGTGGGCCGTCGCGCCGATGCCGCAGTGGACGGCCGGCGACAACGCCTCCGGCAACTGGGGCGGCTCGACAGCTGTCGTCTTCAAGGGCTCCGAGCACCCGTACGAAGCAGCGGAGTTCGCGAGCTGGGCGTTCAGCAACCTGGACGCACTGGCGCTGAACAACAAGAACGGCGGGCAGTACCCGGCGACCACCGAGGGTCAGGAGGATCTCCCGGCTCTCACCGAGGGCCTGCCGTACTACGGCGACCAGAAGGTGTGGGAGGTCTTCTCCCAGGCCGCCGCCGGTGTCGACCCCAACTTCCAGTGGGGTCCGACGATGACCGACACCTACGCCGCCCTCGCCGACGGCATCGGCAAGGCCGTCAACGGTGACGGCACGCTCAACGACGCGCTGACGTCGGCGCAGGACAAGACTGTCGAGACGATGAAGTCGCAGTCGCTCACGGTCGCCGACTGACCGCGGCGCCCAGACTCGTGCGGCCGGCCGTCGCTCCGTCGATCCTCTCGGCGGCCGGCCGTACGACCCCCTCTTCGACCACTGGAGGCCAGCACCCATGACGGCACTGCCGCCGACGATCTCCGACATGGCCGCCGATCCCGGCGCCGCCCACGACCTGACGGCCCCGAGACGCCGCCGCGACCGAGGCTCCAGGTCGAGGCAGAACCGCCGGACGGCGATCGGGTTCCTGGCGCCGTTCCTGGTGGCGTTCACGCTCTTCTACCTGCTGCCGATCGGGTACGCCGTCTACCAGTCCTTCCTCAAGGTCGAGCGAGAGGGACGTTCGGTGTCGCGCACGACGTGTGGGGCGGCTTCAGCCAGTACACCGAGGTGTTCTCGAACCCCGACTTCTGGGACAGCATCGTCAACGTCGCCCAGTTCTTCCTGATCTCGGTGCCGCTCCAGCTCGGTCTGGCACTGCTCTTCGCGCTGCTGCTCGACGGACCGGTCCTCAAGGGCAAGCGGTTCTTCCGGCTGGCGCTCTTCGCGCCGTACGCCGTGCCCGGCGTGATCGCCGCCCTGATGTGGGGCTTCCTCTACTCCCCCGGGACCACCCCGGTGCCGGCGGTCGCCGACAGGTTCGACCTGCTCGGTCCCGACCTGGTGATGTTCAGCATCGCCAACGTCGTCGACCTGGGTCTACACCGGCTACAACATGCTGATCCTCTACTCGGCGCTGCAGGCGATCCCCCCCGAGGTGTATCGAGGCGGCGACCGTCGACGGGGCGGGCCAGCTCCGGATCGCCTGGTCGATCAAGATCCCGCACCTGCTACCGGCCCTCGTCCTCACCGCGGTGTTCTCGATCATCGGCACGCTGCAGCTGTTCAACGAGCCGCAGATCTTCCGGACCATCTCGAGCGCCGTCAGCAGCACGTACACGCCCAACATGATCGTCTACTCCACCTCCAGCATCCCCAACTACCACCTCGCCGCGGCGTATCTCGGTGGTCCTGGCGCTGCTGACCTGCGCGTTGTCCTTCCTGTTCCTCAAGCTCGCGCAGCGGAGGGCCTGTCCAGTGACCACCTCAATGAGCGTGATCTCCACGACCCGACTCCGGGACCGACGCCGCCTGCCGTCCTCGGCGCCACGCGTTCATGCTCGTCTGTCACGGCGTCTACTTCCTGCTGCCGCTGTGGTGGCTGGTCGTCGCCTCGAGCACGACCCGCGGTGGACTGACCGACACCAGCCTGTGGTTCCACGGCCAGTTCAACCTGATCGCCAACGCCAAGACCGTGCTGACCTACCAGGACGGGATCTACCTGCGCTGGCTGCTGAACAGCGCGATCTACGCGACGTCGGCGCCGCCATCGGCACCCTCTTCGCGAGCATGGCCGGCTACGCCCTGGCCAAGTTCGTGTTCCCGGGCCGAGAGGTCGTCTTCAACGTCATCCTGGCCGGCGTCCTGGTCCCTGCGACCGCGCTCGCCCTGCCGCTCTTCCTGCTCTTCAGCAAGGTCGACCTGACCGACACGGTCTGGTCGGTGTTGCTGCCGAGCATCGTCTAGCCCGTTCGGCGTCTACCTGGCCCGCATCTACGCGGCCGCCGCGGTCCCCGACGAGCTCCTCGAGTCGGCCCGGCTCGACGGTGCCGGCGAGTTCCGGACGTTCTTCACCATCTCCACCCGGCTCATGTCGCCCGCGCTGGTCACCATCTTCCTCTTCCAGTTCGTCGCGATCTGGAACAACTACCTGCTCCCGCTGGTGATGCTGCAGAACGACCAAGCTCTACCCGGTCACCCTCGGCCTCTCCACCTGGAACAGCCAGAAGGCGATCGCCGGCAACCTCCAGCTGTACGTCGTGGTGGGTTCGCTGCTCTCCATCATCCCGTTGATCATCGCGTTCCTCGTGCTTCAACGGTTCTGGCAGGGCGGTCTCAGTGAGGGCGGCGTGAAGTAGCGCCCCGCCGTCCCCATACCCGACCGTCACCGAACCTCGACCCCGGAGCTCACCCATGCCTGACCCCGAACTGACCGCCCTCGTCGAACGCCTGACCCTCGAGCAGAAGGTGCGGCTGCTGACCGGCGCCGACTTCTGGGCGTTGTACGACGAGCCTGCGATCGGCCTGCGCCGGATGGTCACGTCCGACGGCCCGGCCGGTGTCCGCGGCGAGCTGTGGGACGAGCGTGACCCCTCCGTCAACATCCCGTCCCCCACGGCGATCGCCGCGAGCTGGGACGCCGACCTGACCGAGACACTCGGACGGCTGCTCGCCCACGAGGCCCGCCGCAAGGGCGTCGACGTGGTCCTCGCCCCGACCGTGAACCTGCACCGCTCGCCGTACGGCGGCCGGCACTTCGAGTGCCTGAGCGAGGACCCGCTGCTGACCGGTGACATCGGGGCCGCGCTGGTGCGCGGGCTGCAGTCCCAGGGTGTGGCCGCGACCGTGAAGCACTTCGTCGCGAACGACTCCGAGACCGACCGGCTCACCCTGGACGCCCTGGTCGACGAGCGCACCCTGCGCGAGCTCTACCTCGCGCCGTTCGAGACGATCGTCCGCGACGCCGGGGTGTGGGCGGTGATGGCGGCGTACAACACCGTCAACGGCACCACGATGACCGAGAGCCCGCTGCTCCGCGACATCCTCCAGGACGAGTGGGGGTTCGACGGGGTCACGATGACCGACTGGTACGCCGGCCGCTCGACCGGCCCCGCCGCGCGGGGCGCGCTCGACCTGATGATGCCCGGCCCGACCGGTCCGTGGCGCCACGACCTGGTCACGGCGGTCGACGCGGGCGACGTGGCGGAGTCCGACGTCGACGCGAAGGTGCTGCGCCTGCTGCGGCTGGCGTCCCGCGTCGGCGCCCTCGCCGACGGTCCCGACCCGGTCCGGGTCGCGCCGTGGACCGACGCCGAGGGGGACGCGCTCGTGCAGAAGGCTGCGGCCGCCGGCTTCGTGCTCGTGCGCAACGAGCCGATCGCGGGCCAGCCGGTGCTGCCGGTCGAACCCGACCGGGTCCGCCGGATCGCCGTGATCGGGCCGAACGCCCGCGAGGCCCGCTTCCTCGGAGGCGGCAGCGCTCTGGTCTTCCCTCCGGCGACCGTGTCGCCGCTCGCGGGGCTGATCGCCGCGTTCGGTCCCGATATCGAGGTGACCTACTGCCTCGGGGCGCGTGCCCACGAGCGGGTGTCTGCCGCCGATCCCGCGCTCCTCACCACCCCCGACGGGGAGCGCGGGATCGCGGTGGAGTTCCGTGGCGCCGGTGCGGAGGTGCTCGGCACGGTGCGCCGGCTGGGCTCGGCGTTCAACTGGAACAACGCCTTCGAGGACGTCGACCCGGCGCGGATCACCGAGATCGGTCTGGAGACGGTGGTGACCGCGGACGTCGCCGGCCGCTACCGGATCGGCGCTTCCGGCGTCGGCCGGTTCCGCCTGCGCCTCGACGACCAGCCCGCCTTCGACGAGCTGCTCGAGCTGGCCGCCGGCGCCGACCCAGTCGAGGGTCTGATGCGGCCGCCCCAGGAGTGGTCCACTGTCGAGCTCGCGGAGGGTCAGTCGATCCGGGTGTCCCTCACCCACGTCGTCAAGGACCACACCGCCGACGAGGACCTGCTGGTCTCGCTCCAGGTCGCGGTCGACTGCACCGTCGAGGACGACGACGCGTCGCTCGAGCACGCCGTACGGGACGCGGCGGCGGCCGATCTCGCGATCGTCGTCGTCGGCACCAGCGAGGAGGTCGAGAGCGAGGGCTTCGACCGCGACAGCCTGGCGCTCCCGGGTCGCCAGGACGAGCTGGTGCACCGGGTGGCGGCAGCCCGCCCCGAGACCGTCGTGGTCGTCAACGCCGGTGCGCCGGTGCTGATGCCGTGGCGCGAGGAGGTCGCCGCCACCCTGCTGGCGTGGTTCCCCGGTCAGGAGTTCGGCGGCGCGCTCGCCGATGTCCTGCGCGGCGAGGTCGAGCCTGGCGGCCGGCTGCCCACCACCTGGCCCGCGTCGGAGGGGGTCGCGCTGCCGTCGACGACGCCCGTCGACGGTCAGCTCCCCTACACCGAGGGCCTGCACGTCGGCTACCGCCGCTTCCTGCGTGATGGTGTCGAGCCGGCGTACTGGTTCGGACACGGCCTGGGTTACACGAGCTGGTCCTACGACGCCGTCACCGCCTCCGCCGACGCGGGCGGCAGCGTGCGGCTGGACGTGACGCTCACCAACACCGGCCCTCGCTCGGGCCGGGACCTGGTGCAGATCTACCTGGCCCGCAGCGACAGCGAGGTCGAGCGACCGGTCCGGTGGCTGGCCGGCCATGCTTGGCTCGAGGCACCCGCCGGCGGAACCGCCACCGTCACTGTCGCGGTCGCGGCACGCGCCTTCGAGCACTGGGACGTCGTGACCGGGGGGTGGGTGCGGGAGCCGGGAGTGTTCACCGTCGAGGTCGGTCGGTCCGCGGCCGACATCGCGCTTCGGACCGAGGTGGGCTGAGCGCGTGCTCGGTCACCAGAACTCGCTGTCGAGCTTGCCCTCCATCGCACGCAGGTGCAGGCGCGAGCACTCGTCGCAGTAGACCTGTCGGCGGCCGCGCTCGACCGCGGTGGTCCAGGTGAGCGTCTTGGCGTCGTCGGCCTCCTGGCGCCCACAGAAATCGCAGGTGGTCACCCGTCCAGAGTAACGAGGTCGGGTGACCACCTGTGTTCGATGAGGCGCATCCTGCTGTTGTTCTCTACAGGGCCCGGGCCAGAGCGAGCCGGGCCTGCAACGCTGCCCGCTCCGCCTTGCGGCTGAGCCGGCGAGCGCGGGCCAGGTGATGGCCCTGCCGAAGCTCCTGCGCCTCTCCCAGGCGCGCGGACATTTGCGCGCGGGCCAGATTTTCGTTGATCAAATTCATGTCGTTGAGTCCGTTCAGGTTGGTGGTGACGATGTGGTTCATGGAGTCGTATCGACTTTCGGGTTCATGGGCCGCTCCTGGTCGAGGGTCATCTCGGTGTCCTGTCGTGAGGTTGTCGAAGAGGCGGAGGTCACGCTGCGACTTCGTTCTTGCGGGGCCGGCCACGGGGCCGCTTGCGCGGGATCACCACGCCTTGGAGGAAGAGCTGGCCGCCCCAGACGCCCCAGGGCTCCCCCGGTCGAGAGCACCGTCGAGACAGAGCGCGCGGACCGGGCAGTCACCACAGAGCTCCTTGGCGAACTCCACGTCGGAGGGCGATTCGGCGAACCAGAGCTCCGGGTTGTTGATCCGGCAGGGAAGGAGCTCTTCGTCCACCTGGCCGGCTGTGTCGTGGAGCTGGCCGAGGCTGACATCGGCGAGGGTTTCATCGGTGCGGACGAGTTCACTGATGGTCATGTTTGTCACCTCCTTGTTGACCTGTTCACGGTGGGTGGAGCGGAAAACTGTGGGCCGAAAAACAGAAAGGCCGCGGATCCCGGTGTCGGGTTCCGCGGCCTGGAGGCTGCCGATGCTGTTGGTGTCAACAGGTCGGTGGACTCCAGGCGTTGGTACCCGGGAAGTAGGACGGGGCGAGGCCCATGTCTCCCTTGGCGCCCGTGATGCCGGCGATGACCGCGTCGCGCTCCCGCACGACGGTCGTCGTGGTGGCGCTGCAGGCATCGGTGGCACCCGTGGCCGCGCGGAAGGCGTGACCGTCGATGGGCATGACGAAGCGAGACGGGGTCTGAGCCGTCATCCAGAGCTTGTTGATGTTCATTCGGGCCACCTCCTTCAGTGCGATCGGCGCCGGTCCTGCCAAGACCGTGGTGCGCGGTGTTTGTGTCGAGACGAAAAACTATCGTCTGTCCCAGGTAATGGGCAAACGATTTATTGGGTATTTCTCGAAATCTTTTTCGGCGACTCCTCAGCCGACCACGGTGAGGACGTCCTCGCCGTACCGGTCGACCTTGGTGCGGCCGATGCCGGAGATCTTCAGCAGCGCCTCGGGAGTGCGCGGCTTGTGCTCCGCGATCAGCTGCAGGGTGGCGTCGGTGAACACCACGAACGCCGGCACGCTCTCCTCGCCGGCCCGCTCCTTGCGCCACTCGCGCAGGCGCTCGAACAGCTCCTCGTCGTACGACGCCGGGCAGTCGACGCACCGGCCGCGCTTCTTCTCGGCACCCGTCATCAGCGGCTTGCCGCACTCGCGGCAGCCGGCCACCTTGCGGTTGCGCGGCTCGTCGCGGTTGGTGCGGGCCTCGTGCGGGAGCAGCGGGTCGAGGAACCGGGACGGCTTGCGGGCGGCGCGGCCGCCGGGGTTGCGGGCCAGCGACCAGGACAGTGCCAGGTCGGTGCGGGCCCGGGTCATGCCGACGTAGAGGAGCCGACGCTCCTCCTCGATCGCGGTCGGCGTCTCGGCGTAGGTGATCGGGAGGGTGCCGTCCTGCAGTCCGCAGAGGAACACCGAGTCCCACTCCAGGCCCTTGGCGGCGTGGAACGTCGCCAGCGTGACGCCGTCCGCGACCGGCGCATGCTGCTCGGAGGCACGCCGGTCGAGATCGTCGACGAAGGCGTTGAGGTCGGTGCCGGAGGTGCGGCTGAACTCGACAGCCTGGTCGACCAGCGCCTGCCAGGACTCCCACCGGTCGCGGGTCTGGCCGCGGGTGGCCGGCGCGTCGGGGGTCCAGCCCATGCCGGCGAGGGTGCCGCGGAGCGCATCGACCCAGTCATCGCCCGCAGCGACCTCGGCCTCGCCGGAGCGTGCCGAACCGCGCAGCCGGGTCACGGCCTCGCGGACCTCGGGCCGGTCGAAGAAGCGGGCGGCACCGCGGACGACGTACGGCAGCCTGCGTGCGGAGAGCGCTTCCTCGTAGGCCTCGGACAGCGCGTTGATGCGGAACAGGACAGCGACCTCGCCGAGCGTGCGGCCGCTGTCGCGCAGCCGAGCGATCTGGGCGGCGACAGCCTCGGCCTCGGCGACCTCGTCGCTGCGCGGTGTGTAGGTGACGGTGGGGCCGGACGGGCGCTGCGAGCGCAGCTCGACGCCCTGGCTGATCGATCCGGCGAGCAGGGAGTTGGCGGCGGCCACGACCTCGGGGGTCGAGCGGTAGTTGCGGACCAGCTCGATCGAGGTGGTGCCGGGGAACTTGGTCGGGAACTCACGGAGGTAGTCGGCGTTGGCACCGGCGAAGGAGTAGATGGTCTGGGCGGGGTCGCCCACGACGCAGAGCTCGTCGCGACCACCGAGCCAGAGGTCGAGCAGCGCGGACTGGATCGGCGAGACGTCCTGGAACTCGTCGACGACGAACCACTTGTACTGGCGACGGACCTGGGCGGCGACCCGCTCGTCGTCGGACAGCAGACCCGCGGTCAGGAGCAGGACGTCCTCCATGTCCATCCGACCCTGGCCGCGCTTGACGTCCTCGTAGCCGGCGAAGACCCGGCCGACGGTGTCCGGGTCGTGGCCGGTGACCGACCGGCCGCGATCGCGGGCGATCCTCGGGTAGTCGTCGGGGTGGACGTTGCTGACCTTGGCCCACTCGATCTCGGAGGCGAGGTCGCGGAGCAGCGCCTGGTCGGCGTTCAGCCGCTGGCGGCGGGCAGCGCTCGCGAGCAGGCCGATCTTGGACTCGATGAGCGTCGGGAGCTCGGTGCCGTAGGCACGCGGCCAGAAGTAGCGCAGCTGGCGCAGCGCGGCGGAGTGGAAGGTACGGGCCTGGACCGGGCCGGCCCCGAGGACCCGGAGTCGCTGGCGCATCTCCCCGGCGGCGCGCGTCGTGAACGTGACCGCGAGGATCTCGGTCGGTGCGTAGACCCCGGTGGCGACGCCGTGGGCGATCCGGTGGGTGATCGCCCGGGTCTTGCCGGTGCCGGCACCCGCGAGCACCCGTACCGGTCCGCGCAGTGCCTCGGCGACCTGACGCTGCTCGGGATCGAGCGCGGCGAGCAGGTCGACGGGTGCGGTCATGCGGGGGAACATCTCCTCGGGTGCGATGGTTGTATCTGGTGCAGAACGAACCCTAGACGTCGGAGGCGACAGTCCCAGATGAGCAGCCCATTCACCATGTACACCACCCCCTGGTGCGGCTACTGCCACCGGCTGAAGAGCCAGCTCGACCGTGAGGGCATCACCTTCGACATCGTCGACATCGAGCAGCACCCCGAGGCTGCCGACATCGTCGAGTCCGCCAACAACGGCAACCAGACCGTCCCGACGCTGGTCTACGCCGACGGCACCGCTCAGACCAACCCGTCCCTGGCTCAGGTCAAGGAGAAGGTCGCGGCGCTCGCGTCCTGACGTTGGCTGGCGGCGGGTTTCCCCGGGCGCCCGGGGAAACCCGCCGACACGCCGTGTGGAGACCGGCGCGTCGGCAGGTTTCGGCTGACCACCCAGGCGTCGGCGACGTCACCACTGACCGGGGAGCGGGCCGCCGTACCAGTGCTCGACGAGTGAGCGGCTGATCGAGACGCCACCGGGCAGCACCAGGGTGCCGGCCTCGGCGAGGTCCCTCATCTCCGCCCGGGTGAACCAGCGGGCTTCCTCGATCTCGTGCTCGTCGACAGTGATGTCGGTCGACACCGCTCGGCCGATCATGCCGAGCATCAGGCTGGCCGGGAGCGGCCACGGCTGGTTGCCGAAGTACTCCACGTCGCCGACCTGGACCCCGACCTCCTCGGCGACCTCACGGCGTACGGCGTCCTCGAGGGTCTCGCCCGGCTCGCAGAAGCCTGCAAGCGTCGAGAACCGGCCCTCGGGCCAGACTCCCTGGCGCCCGAGCAGGCAGCGCTCGTCGCCCGAGCCCGGCTCGCCCGTGGTCACGAGCATGATCACCGCCGGGTCGGTCCGCGGGAACTGCGTGTGTCCGTTGGGGCAGGTCAGCTCGTGGCCGGACTTCATCGGCGCCAGTGCCTCGCCGCAGCGTGGGCAGAAGCGGGTGACGAACAGCCACTCGGCCAGGCCGAGTGCGTGGAAGAGCAGCGGCGCGCTCGCCAACGAGTCGTCGGCGAGGAAGGCCAGCAGCCCGCGCAGCGGGGTCCACTCCCCCTGGGCGGCCTTGGAGATCGCCGCGTCGACGATCACCGCGAACCAGGCGCGGCCCTCCTGCTCCCCCAGCAGCACCCGCAGCCCGTCGGGTGCGTCGGACGGCGAGACCCAGTCGATCCGGCCCTCCTGCGGCTTGATCCGGGTGCCGGAGACCACGAGGACGCGCGTCTCCGGGTCCGCCCAGCGCTCCTCCAACCAGCCGTCGTCGCCACGATGGAGGGCGGTCCGGTCGTGCGGGTTGGCCGAGAGCTTCTCGTGCGGGTAGGTCACGCTGGTCGAGGCTAGTCCTAGGGTTTCCGACATGAGCACCCACATCGGCGCCCAGGCGGGCGACATCGCTCCACTCGTCCTGATGCCCGGCGACCCGCTGCGTGCGCGGTGGATCGCCGACACGTACCTCGACGACGCGCGGTGCTACACCGAGGTGCGCGGGATGTACGGCTACACCGGCACCTGGCAGGGTCATCGGATCTCGGTCCAGGGCTCAGGGATGGGCCAGCCGTCGTTGGCGATCTACGCCACCGAGCTCTTCACCGAGTACGACGTCCGGTCGATCATCCGGGTCGGGTCCTGTGGCGCGATGACCGAGCGGGTCGCCGTACGCGACATCGTGATCGCCTCCGGCGCCTGCACGGACTCCTCGATGAACCGGATCCGGTTCGAGGGGCTCGACTACGCCCCTGTCGCCGACTTCGGGCTGCTGCGCTCCGCGTACGACGCCGCCGTTGCTCGTGACCTCGCCGAGGCCGTCCACGTCGGGCTGATCTACAGCAGCGACTCGTTCTACCCGGCGCGCCCCGAGCTCTCCGCACGGATGGTCGACTACGGCGTGCTGGCGGTCGAGATGGAGGCCAGCGCGCTCTACACCCTGGCCGCGAAGCACGGCCGCAAGGCGCTGGCCATCTGCACCGTCTCCGACCACCTGGTCACCGGCGAGGAGACCAGCTCGCAGGAGCGCGAGCAGACCTTCGGCGCGATGGTCGAGATCGCCCTCACAGCGGGACTCGCCGTCGCCTAAAACGGAGTGACGGACTGCGGCGCTCCTGTCAGAGTCGTCTGATGAGCATCCATCACCTCGTCGAGGGCGTCGGTCGGACCGTCGTCCTGCTGCACGCCGGCGTCGCGGACCTGAGGATGTGGGATCAGCAGTCCGCAGCGCTGGTCGCGGCCGGCCGCCGCGTGGTCCGCTGCGACCTGCGCGGTTACGGCGCCACGGCGTTGGAGCCGGCTGCGTCGTACAGCGATGCGGAGGACGTCCTGGCCCTGGTCGAGGAGCTGGGCCTGGCATCGTTCGCGCTCGTAGGGGCGTCCTACGGCGGGTATGTCGCCCAGCAGGTGGCGACCGCGCTGCCACACCGGGTCGAGCGGCTTGTGCTGATCTGCGCCGCCGGCGACCTCGCCGAGCCCGACCCTGGCTTGCGCGCATTCTGGGACGAGGAAGCGGCACTCCTCGAGGCCGGTGACGTCGCCGGCGCGACCGAGCTCAATGTCGCCACCTGGCTCGGCCCCGACGCCGACACCGACGCCCGGGCCCTGGTCCGGACCATGCAGCGCACCGCCTTCGACCATCAGCTCGCTGCAGGTGACGTCGATGACCGACAGCTGCCGGTGACCCCCGAGGTGCTCGTCATGCCGGTCACGGCGATCATCGGCGCACACGACTTCGACTTCTTCGCCGACACGGCCCGAGCGCTCGTGGTCCAGCTGCCGCAGGGCGAGCTGGTGGAGCTCGACTGGGCCGGACACCTCCCGACCCTCGAACGCCCGGAGGAAGGCTCGCGGGTCTTGCTCAGTGCCCTTGCCGGCAGAGCTTCGGGCGCGGACGAACCGGATCGGCCCATCACGGCGTTATAGGTAGAACGCTCGCAGGAGCGTCTCGCGGGGACTAAGGACGAGCCGGTGTGCGTTCACCGAGTGTGGAGATCTACGACTCGGTCGTCATCGGCGCAGGGCAGGCCGGGCTGTCGGCGTCGTACCACCTGAAGCGGCGCGGCATCCCGCACGTCGTCCTGGACGCGGACCCCAGCCCCGGCGGCGCGTGGCAGCACCGGTGGGACTCCCTGACCATGCACGACGTGCACGGCATCGCCTCACTGCCGGACTCCGCGTCGCCCGGCACGCCGGACGGACGCGCGAACGTCGTGGTGCCGGCGTACTTCGGCGACTACGAGCGTGCCCACGATCTGCCCGTCGTCCGGCCGGTCCGCGTCGACAGCGTCACCGAGGACGGCGACCTGCTGGCCGTGCACGCCGGCGACCGGACCTGGACCACCCGCACGATCGTCAACGCGACCGGCACCTGGTCACAGCCCTACCTGCCCTACTACCCCGGCATCGAGACCTTCCGCGGAGAGCAGCTGCACACAGCCGGCTACCCCGGCCCGGAGCACTTCCGCGGCAAGCGAGTGGTGGTCGTCGGCGGCGGCGCGTCAGCGGTCCAGTTCCTCGGGGAGCTGGCTCCGGTGACGCAGACACTCTGGGTCACGCGTCGCGAGCCGGTCTGGCGCACCGACGAGTTCAACCCGGACGCCGGGCGAGCGGCCGTTGCGCTCGTCGAGGAGCGGGTCCGGAAGGGACTGCCGCCGGCCAGCGTCGTCAGTGTGACCGGCCTGGCGCTGCGCGAGCAGGAACGTGCCGCCGAGCGGCTCGGCGCCTACGAGCGGCAGCCGATGTTCACGAGCATCGAGCCGGACGGCGTACGGATGTCCGACGGCTCGTTCGAGCCCGCCGACGTGATCCTCTGGGCGACCGGCTTCCGGCCGGCGGTCACCCATCTCGCTCCACTGCGCCTGCGCTCCGAGTACGGCGGCATCCAGCTCGACGGCACCACGTCGGTCGCCGACCCGCGGGTCCAGCTGGTCGGCTACGGGCCGTCCGCCAGCACCATCGGCGCCAACAGGGCGGGCCGGGTCGCGGCCCGGGGCGTAGCGACCTGGCTGGTTTCGAGACGGTTGCCGGCGCGGCCTCCTCAATCACCGCCTGAGAGCAGAGCCTCCAGCGCCTGACGGTCGGGCAGGTCCGACGGCTCGACGATCTGGCCGGTGCGGACGTAGTAGAACGCCGCACGCACCTGCTCCAGAGGTACGTCGTGCAGCTCGGCCCAGGCCAGCCGGTAGATCCCGAGCTGGAGGGGGTCGGCGCTGGCCGACCGGTTGGTCTTCCAGTCGACCAGCAGGTAGCCGCTGGTGCCGTCCGGAAGCTCTTCGGTGTAGACCGCGTCGATCCGGCCGCGCACCACCTGGCCTGCCAGGACCAGGGCGAACGGCGCCTCGACCCGGTGAGGGGTGCGCGTCGCGAAGGGCCCGGACTCGAAGGTGGCGATCAGCTCCTTGAGGTCGGAGTCGTCGTCGATGCCGGCGTCCGCGCGACCCGGAAGGTCGCCGTAGTCGAAGAGGTCCTGCTGACCGAACCGCACCTCCACCCACGCGTGGAAGCGGGTCCCGAACCGGGCCGCCGACGAGGGTTGGCGCGGCATCGGTCGGGCCAGTTCGCGGGCGAACGTGTCGGGGTCCTCGTTGAGCCGGCCGAGCGCCGTGGCCGACAGGCTGCTCGGGAGAGGTACGGCGATGTCGGAGCTGCGGTCGCGCCGCGCCTCGACCAGCAGCCGGTCGAGCTCGGCATCCCACTCGGCGACCCGCGCCGACTCGATCATGTCGAGCCCGTCGTCGGGCGTCTCGGGGCCGACCGAGCGGACCCGGGCGGCCGCCTCGATGCGGAGCGCCGCCTCACGTCCGATGCCGGTCGGTGGCCAGGGGCGGGAGGGGTCGACAGCGGCGTACGGGTTGGGGTCGCCCTTCTGCGGCTTGTCGAGCCAGCCGTCGTCAGAGTCGCCCCAGGCGAGCAGCTGCTCACGGACGATGGCCTGGTAGGACGACGGGCCGAACGACGTGGCTCGCGGACTCCAGAGGTAGGAGGTCACCTCGAGCCGGTGGGCGGCGCGGGTGAAGGCGACGTACCCGAGTCGCAGCTCCTCCTCCGCGTCGTGGTCGCGCGTGTCCTGGCGATAGGCGGCGAGCGCCGCCTTGTCCCAGCCCTGCAGCTGCGGCAGGTCGTGGGCGTCGCCACGCAGCGGCGCCGGCAGGATCGACGGCGACGAGGTCCAGAGCGTGCGCGAGCGGTTGGACGGGAAGCGCGTCTCGCAGACACCGACCAGGAAGACGGAGTCCCACTCCAGGCCCTTGGAGCGGTGGACGGTCAGCAGCTTGACCGAGTCGGCCTCGGTCGGGGTAGCGACGTCGAGGCCGTTGCCCTGGTCGTCCTCGGCGGTCAGGTAGGCCAGCAGCGCGGGAAGCGTGACGTCGCCGTCGACGGCCTGGAACTCCGCCACCGCCTTCACGAACAGGTCGAGGTTGTCACGCCGAGCGGTCGCCGCCGGGCTGACCGCAGACGCGAGCTCGACGTCGGTGCCGCTGGTGTCGATGATCCGGCGGACGACGTCGAGCAGCGGCTCCCCCACGGTGGTGCGCAGCATCCGCAGCTCGCCGGACAGCAGCGCGAACCGCTCCAGTGCCTCCGGTGAGTACGGCGCCTCCCCGGGGTCGGCGAGCGCGTCGTCGAGGGAGGGGATCTCGGCGGGGTCGATGCCGTCGGCGATCTCGAGCAGGTGGTCGGTGATCGACACCGGGTCGGCGCCGCGACCCGACCGGCCGGCGATCTCGTGGGCGCGGCGGCTGAGCAGCCGCAGGTCGCGCGGACCGATCGCCCAGCGGGGTCCGGAGAGCAGGGTCAACAGCGAGGCGTTGGCCGTGACGTCGTGGAGCAGGTGGAGTGTCGCGACGATCTCGGCGACCTCGGGCAGCCGGAGAAGGCCGGAGAGCCCGACGATCTCGACCGGGACACCTGCACTGGTGAGCGCGTCGAAGACGTCCTCTGCGTGGGCGTTGTCCCGGGTCAGGACGCCGATCTTGGCCCAGGACTCTTCGTGGGCCTCCTTCACAGCGGTCACCAGGTGGTCGAGCTCGTCGGCGTGGGTCTCGAAGACGCGCAGCCCGACCGAGCCGACGGCCGCGTCGGGCTTGGCGACCAGTGGCTCGACCTGGCCGTACTTCTCGTACAGCGGCGCGGCCAGCCGGTTGGCCACCTCGAGGATCCGGGCATCGGAGCGCCGGTTGACGGTGAGCGGATAGATCGGAACCGGGCCGGAGTCGGACGGGAACGTCTCGGCGAAGCCGAGGATGTTGGACACCGAGGCACCACGCCAGCCGTAGATGGCCTGGTTGGGGTCGCCGACCGCGGTCACGGCGTGACCCTGGCCGAAGAGCCGGGAGAGCATCGTCGCCTGGGCGACCGAGGTGTCCTGGTACTCGTCGAGCAGCACCACCTTGAAGCGGGAGCGCTCCAGCTCACCGACGCCCGCCTGCTCGCTGGCGAGCCGGGCGCCCAGCTCGATCTGGTCGGAGAAGTCCATCAGCCCGAGGTCTCGCTTGAGCCGGCGGTAGGCCTCGACCAGCCCGAGCAGCTCGGCACGGCGGTCGATGGCGGAGATCGCCTTCTCGATCGGCTCGCGGTAGGTGGTACGGCTCTTGCCGGCGACCTCCTCGGCGAGCGCCCGCTCGAACTGGATCCGGGCGTCGGCGTCGAGCGCCTGCACGTCGGCCGGCGCGACGAGGTGCTCGCTCATCGCGCTGTCGAGGGCGAGGAGGTTCTGGATGGCGGTCGCCGGGTGGTCGGTCAGGTGGCGGACCTCGCCCGTGAACCTGTCGACCGCACGCGCCCCGAGCTGGTAGCGCGCGGCGTCGGTGATCACGCGGGTGTCGGGCTCGTGACCGATCCGCAGTCCGTGGTCGGTGAGCAAGCCGGAGGCGTAGGCGTTGTAGGTCGCGACGGTGGGTTCGAGGACGTCGCTCTGCTCATCCCGGGCGTCGTCCACCTCCTCGAGTGCCCCGGCCGTGCGGAGCGCGTCGCGGATCCTGGTGCGCAGCTCGCTCGCTGCCTTGGTCGTGAAGGTCAGGCCGAGCACCTCGTCGGGGCGCACCTGGCCGGTCACCACGAGGTAGACGACCCGCGCGGCCATCAACGTCGTCTTGCCGGAGCCGGCACCAGCGATCACGACGGCCGGGCTCAGCGGCGCCGAGATGGCGGTCCACTGCTGGGCGCTCGGCGCGTAGTCGGTGCGCATCACCCGCTGCAGGTCCTCCGGAGTGGAGATGTCGATGGCGATCACTGGGACGTCACCGACCCCGCACCCTTGATCGGGCAGATCGGGACGAAGCTGCAGTCGCGGCAGTGCTGGCCCGCGACCGCCGGGAACTCCTCGGCGCGCAGCAGCGACGCCGTACGGCGCAGCCGGTCGCGCAGCAGGTCACGATCTGGACCGTCCTCGGGTTGAGCGGGCTGGGCCTGGACGACCGCGTCGGGGCCGCCGTCGAGGATGCCGAGCTGGACCAGCTCGGCGCCGCCGGCCCTGGCCGGCGCCGCGTCCTCTCCCCCGGCCAGGTCGTCGACCGCGCCGTGGTCGACGGCGTACTGGTAGAGCCCGAGCTGGACGTGGGACTCGACGGACTTGGTGGACGGCTTCGCACGGCCGGTCTTGAGGTCGACCACGACGACGTTGCCGTCGGCGTCGAGCTCGACGCGGTCGGCGTACCCGGTGAGCTGGATCCGCTCGCCGTTGTCGAGCTCGACGACGGTGGAGAAGCCGGCCTCGGTCTCGAGCAGCTCGCGCGGGTTGGTGAGGTGCCAGCGCAGGAACCGGCCGAGGGCAGCCCGCACGCGTTCGTGCTCGCGGAGCTTGGACCAGGGGGTGCGGAAGTCGAGCCGGTCCCAGACCGCGTCGACGTGCTCCATGAGGACGTCGACGGCCGGCTCGACCTCGCCGCTGGCGACTCGCTCGGCGAGGGCGTGCATCAGCTGACCCAGGTTGGCTGACTGGTGGGCTCGGGCGACACCGCCGGCCTCGCGCTCGAGGAACCACTGGGTCGGGCAGACCAGTAGCGACTCGAGGACGCTGGCGGACACCGGCACCGGCTGGTCAGGGTCGCGGACCGGCTGGACCGAGCGGCTGGCGGCGCGGGTGCCCCACCAGGTCGACGGATCGGCGCTGGGCACGAGCGCGCGCTGACCGATGGACTCACCTGCGAGCCGGGCGAGCCTGCGGGCCGCAGCGTCGCGGAGCGGCTCGCTGGTCGCGGGGTCGGCGAGGGTGCGGCGCAGCTCGCTGACCAGGCCGGCCATGGAGAGCGGCCGCAGCGGGCGGCCGACGACCTTCTCGACGGTGACGCCGAGCTCGTCGAGGAAGCGGGACGGCTGCTCGCCGTCGTCCTCCGCGGACGCGACCGCCGTGACGACGAGCCGCTGACGCGCGCGCGTGCAGGCGACGTAGAACAGCCGACGCTCCTCCATCAGCAGCTCGCGCACCGACACCGGCGGGACCAGGCCGTCGGTGCCGATCCGGTCGGCCTGGAGCAGCGTCGAGCGTCGGCGCAGGTCGGGCCACCCCTCCTGCTGGACGTGGGCGACGACGACGAGCTGCCACTCGAGACCCTTGGAGCGGTGGGCGGTCAGGAGTCGTACGGCGGCGCCGCGAGCCCCGCGGTCGGCCAGGGTGTCAGCCGGGATCTGCTGCTGGACCAGGGTGGCCAGGAAGGCGCGGACGCCGACGTGGTCGCGCTGCTCCTCGGCCCGAGCGGCGACCTCGAAGAGCGCGCACACCGAGTCGAGGTCGCGGTGGGCGCGCCGGGCGGCACCACCACCGAGGTCGACCGAGCGACGCAGCCGCGCCGGCCACCCGGTGCGCGACCACAGGGTCCAGAGCAGCTCCTCGGCCGACGAGCCGTCGTCGAGGTCGGCGCGCGCGTCGACCAGCAGCTCCGCGAGCGAGCGGGCGCGCGCGACCTCGGGGCCGTCCAGCCCGTCGAGGCAACCGGCCTCGACGACCGCAGCTCGGACCAGCTGACGCGACGACCGCGGTGAGCGGTCCTCGGCCTTGCTCCGCTCCTTCTCGCGGGCGCGCATCAGCCGCGCCAGCCGGCGTACGTCGCCGGCGTCGAGCCCGCCGAGCGGGCCCAGCAGCAGCGCCTCAGCGCGAGCGGGATCGAGGTAGTCGATGTGGTCGACATCGGCGTTGTCGAGGTTGACCACGGCACGCAGCCCGTCGATGAGCGGCAGGACGGCCGGGTCGCGGACCAGCGGCACCTCGTCGCTGGCGACCTCGACCGGGACACCGGCGGCACCGAGGGCGCGACGCAGCGGCGGGATCGACGTACGTCCCGAGCGCACCAGGACCGCCATGTCGTCCCAGGCGATGCCGTCCTCGAGATGGGCTCGGCGCAGCGTGTCGGCGAGGTGCTCGGCCTCGGCGCGCTCGGTGTCGAAGGTGCGGACCACCACGCGTCCGTCACCGAGCGGACCCGACACCGCCTGCGGGTCGAGGAAGGCTGCGCGAGCCTCGAGCGGGATCGAACCAGGCAGTGCGAGCCGGTGGGCGAGCCGCTGGGACGCGACCAGCACCCGCGGTCCGAAGCGGCGGGTGGTGCGCAGCGCGACCACGTCGGCGGGTGCACCGTCGGCGCGCGGGAACTCGGTCGGGAAGTCGAGGATGCCGCGCACCTCGGCGCCGCGGAAGCCGTAGATCGACTGGTGGGGGTCACCCACGACGGTGAGGTCGCGGCCGTCGCCGGCCAGCGCACGGAGCAGTGCGACCTGGCCGGGGTCGGTGTCTTGGTACTCATCGACGAAGACGTGGCGCAGCGCGGCCCGCAGCTCGTCGCGGTGCACCTCGGCCTCGATCGTGGCACGACGGATCAGGTCGGCGTAGTCGATGGCGCCCTGGCTGTCGAGACTGTCGAGGTACTGGTCGAGGAAGAGACCGGCCGCCACGAACTCCGGCAGCCCCTCGGCCTCGCCGAGCAGCCGTAGGTCCTCGCCGTCGAGCCCCTTCTCGCGGGCTCGGGAGAGCACCGTGTGGACCTCGCGCGCGAACCCGCGGGTGTCGAGAGCGCGGGACAGCGAGTCCGGCCAGCTGACCGACTCGGGGTGGTCGGTCAGCAGCTCACGGAGCACCACGTCCTGCTCGGGAGCGCTGAGCAGCCGCAGCGGCGCCTCGTAGAGCTCGGCCGGCGCGTAGCGGCGGATCAGTCCATAGGCGAAGGAGTGGAAGGTCGAGCTCAGCGTGGTCGACATGGTGCGTCCCAGTCGGGCGGTGACCCGATCCCGGAGCTGCTCGGCGGCCTTGCGGGAGAACGTCAGCGCCAGGATCTCGTCGGGCCGCGCGCCCCGGTGCTCGATCCGGTCGACGATCGTCTCGACCAGCGTCGTCGTCTTGCCGGTGCCGGGACCGGCGAGCACGAGCAACGGACCGCCGTGGTGGTCGACGACCCGCTGCTGGTGCTCGTCGAGCGTGGGCACGTCGACCGCGACCTCGGGCCGCACGAGGCGGTACGTCGTCGCTGTCGTCGTCATGTGGCTAGCCAACCATCCGCCGCCGACAGCTGCGGGTCGGCCCGGGTCGGTAGCGTGCCGGGCATGACCGACGGCCCGCTGTCCGACCTGATCGTCCTCGACCTGACCCGCGCCCTCGCCGGCCCGCACGCCGCGATGATGCTCGGTGACATGGGCGCACGGGTGATCAAGGTCGAGCCGCCGAGCGGCGACGACACCCGCTCGTGGGGGCCGCCGTTCATCGGCGACGAGGACGAGCGCGAGTCGACGTACTTCCTCTCCGCCAACCGCAACAAGGAGTCGCTCGTCCTGGACCTGAAGGACGAGGCCGACAAGGAGGTCCTGGCGAGGCTGGTCGCGCGCGCGGACGTCCTGATGGAGAACTACCGGGTCGGCGTCCTGGACCGGCTCGGCTTCCCGGTCTCGCGGCTGCACGAGCTCAACCCGCGGCTGATCATCTTGTCGATCACCGGCTTCGGCCACGACGGCCCCGAGGCCATGCGTGCCGGCTACGACCAGATCGCCCAGGGCGAGGGCGGACTGATGTCGATCACGGGTACGGCGCAGCCGACCAAGGTCGGTGTCCCGATCGCGGACCTGATCGCCGGCATGAACGGCGCCTTCGGGGTCGTGGCCGCGCTGCACGAGCGCGAGACCACCGGTCTCGGCCGGGTCGTGCGTACGTCGCTGCTGGCGGGGATGGTCGGTGTGCACGCCTTCCAGGGCACCCGCTGGACGGTCGCCGGCGAGGTGCCCGGGCTGGCGGGAGACCACCACCCGTCGATCGCGCCGTACGGCATGTTCGAGACCGCGACCGCTCCCGTACAGATCGCGTGCGGCTCGGAGAACCTGTGGCGCGCCCTGTGCCGGGCCTTCGGCTGGGACCCCACCGAGGAGCTGTTCTCGACCAACCCGCTGCGGGTCGCCAACCGGGACCAGCTCGTCGCGCGGATCGAGACGCTCTTCGCCTCCGAGCCGGCCGAGCACTGGCTGGCCGCGCTCGCCGAGGCCGGGGTCCCGTCGGGCAAGGTGCGCTCGATGGATGACGTCTACTCGTGGGAGCAGACGCTGTCGCAGGGCCTGCTGCTCTCCGTCGACCATGCGACCCAGGGCGAGCTGAACCTGCCCGGCTCGCCCGTCCGCTTCGACGACAACCCCTACTCAGGTGGCCGGCCCACCCACCTCGCGCCGCCCACGCTCGGCCAGCACGACGCCTCGATCCGGGAGTGGCTGGACTCATGACGCGCGACTGGCAGGAGTGGCACCGGTCCTACGACGACCCGGCGTCCGGCCTGTCCCGGCGCCTCGATGCCGTCCGCGACGCGCTGCGGACCCGGCTGCTCGCCGTCGACGGCCCGGCACGGATCGTCAGCCTGTGCTCCGGCGACGGCCGCGACACGCTGCCGGTGGTCGCCGAGACGGATGCCGAGACCTCGGTGCTCCTGGTCGAGCTGGACCCCGACCTCGCCTCCGCCGCGCGCACCGCGGCGCGCGATCTCGGCCTGCCCGCGGTCGAGGTGCGGACCGCGAACGCCGGCACCACCACGTCGTACGACGGCGCAGAGCCGGCCGACGTCCTGATGGCCTGCGGCGTCTTCGGCAACATCACCGACGACGACATCGCCACGTCGATCGGGACGTTCCCGTCCTTCCTCACCTCCGGCGGGCACGTGATCTGGACCCGCGGCCACCAGGTGCCGCAGGACCCCACGGCGTACGACGGCGACCCGAGCGAGCTGGTGCGTCTGCTCTTCGCCGATGCAGGCTTCGAGGAGGTCGCGTTCGTCTCGGACCCGCTCGGCTTCCGTGTCGGCGTGCACCGGTGGCCGGGCGCGGCGGGGACCCTCACCCCCGGCGTACGGATGTTCGACTTCGTCTGACGCTGCTCGGCTCGAACGTCACTCCCGCACGGGCTGGGTGGTCAGCCAGAACCTGCCGACACGCCGTTGCCGTAACGGCGTGTCGGCGGGTTTCCCCGGCCGCCCGGGGAAACCCGCCGACCCGCTGTCGAGCACTACTTCGGCACCGCCGCCCAGCCGGACAGCCGTACGTCGCCCAGTTCGCGCCCGATGTCGTCGTCGAGGACGACGAAGGGAGGATCAGCCGGTTGGTGATCGCTCCCTGACCCGCACACCTCAGCCGAGGTCGACGATCGCGGCGACCGGGCCACCACCGTCCGGGCCCTGGTGGGCCGCGGAGACAGAGACGAAGACCGCCGGGTCGCCGGTGACGGCCGCGGTGACGCCGCCGACGGCGGCCTTGATCTGACGGTGCCAGTGCACGTCGGAGTCGTCGAGCATCGCGTTGCGGCGGCCGCGGACCTGGCCGTCCTGCGACACCTCGCACTTGAGGAAGACGTTGACGAGGCGCCCGTCGAGGTCCGCGGTGCGGGGACGATCGGGCAGGTCGAGCCCGGCGTTCTCGATCGCGTCCCAGATGCCGTCGGCGTCGAGCGCGTCCTTCATCACCGAGTGGCCGACGCGGTAGCGACCACCGACCCCGGTCGCGTTGCCGACCACGACGACCTGCGCCTGGTCGAGCTCGACGCCCGAGGAGCAGGAGGCGACGGCCGAGAAGAGCGACCGGTCGTGCATCACGTCGGCGTCGGTGGGCATCTCGATCTCGCCGAGGGCGACCGCGATGCCGAGCGCGGTGGTGCCGTTCGAGAGATCCATCGACTCGTGGGTGTGCTCGGTCCACACCGTCTTGCCGCGTGCCTTGGCGTCGCGGATCGTGTGCACCGTCAGCAGCGGCGTCTTGGTCTGGACGTAGTGGACGTCGGCGACGTCGGTGATGCCGGCCCGCTCCATCGCGACCTTCACCGCGTCGGCGACCTTGGTGACCATCGCGACCCGGCCGATGTCCTCGGGCAGCAGCACCTCGCTCATCGCGAAGCCCACGGTGAGCCGAGGCTCGTCGCTCGGCTCGGCGTCGGTCGTCGCGAAGATGGTCGCGTGCGGGCTGATCACCCCGTCGGTGCCGCCCGACCAGACGATCGGGACCTGCTTGACCTGGTCGGCGGGCGCACCCTTCTCGATCAGCACCTCGCGGAACGCGCGGTCGGAGATGATCCGGGTGTAGTCGTTGACGCCACCGTTGCCCTCGGTCTTGCCGATGATGGCGATCACGCGGTCGGCCGCCATCACGCCGTCGTCGATCAGCTTGGCCAGCTCGCTGGCGTCGGCGACGGAGTGGATCGGGACCTTGCGTACTTCGATGGCGTCAGGCATGGGGGCCTTCCTTTCGGGTGCGGGGTTTCGAGACGGTCGCCGCGCGACCTCCTCAACCACCGGTGGGGTCGGGGACGACGACGGTGCCGGTCGCTCCGGTCACGGCATCGGAGAGGTGAGCGAGGTCGGTGATCACGGCCCGGGCGCCACCGGACTCGACGAACCGGCAGGCCGCATCGACCTTCGGGCCCATCGAGCCGCTCGCGAAGTGGCCCTCGCCGGCGAGGGTCCGCAGCTCGGCGGCGGTGACCACACCGACGTCGCGCGCCTCGGGCGTGCCGTAGTGGAGCACCGCGTGGGAGACGTCGGTGCCGATGACCAGCACGTCGGCGCCGAAGGTCCGGGCCAGCAGCGCCGCACCGAGGTCCTTGTCGATGACCGCCTCCACTCCGGTCAGGACACCGTCGGCGCCGCGGACGACCGGGATGCCACCGCCGCCGTTCGCGACGACCACGAAGCCGGCGTCGAGCAGGGCCCGCACGGCCGGCGCGTCGATGATCTCCAGCGGCTCGGGCGACGCGACGACCCGGCGCCAGCCCTTCTCACCGCGGTCCTCCCAGGTCTCGCCGTGCTCGACGAGCACGCGCGGCGTCGGCGGCCGGGAGGTAGCGGCCGATCGGCTTGGTCGGACGGGTGAAGCCGGCGTCGTCGGAGGCGACGAGGGTGCGGGTGACCAGGGCCGCCGTACGCCGGTCCAGGCCGCGCCGCTCCAGAGCCGCGTCGAGCGCGTCCATCAGCACGAAGCCGAGCGTCGCCTGGGTCTGCGCGCCGCACCAGTCGAGCGGAACGGGCGGTACGACGGCCGCGGCCAGCTCGTTCTTGACCAGGAGGTTGCCGACCTGGGGTCCGTTGCCGTGGGTGATCACGACGTCCAGGTCCTGCTCGAGAAGGTCGGCGACAGCCTCGCTCGCGACCGCCGCGGCGGCGATCTGGTCCTCGGGCCGGGCTCGCCCGTGGTTCGTCAGGGCGTTGCCACCGAGCGCGAGCAGGACCTTCATGTCACGAACCTAGTGACACGCCGGCGGGCGATCACCGTTGAGGCCGACGAGGAAGGGGGCAGTTCGCTGGCAACTGTTGCCAGCAGGTCACCGTCCTCCGGCCACCCGCAACGTCGTCCCGGTGACGTACGACGCCTCGTCGCTCATCAGCCAGGCGATCGCGTCGGCGACCTCGCCGGGATCACCGGCACGGCCGAGCGGGACCAGCGGGCCGACCCGGTCGATCCGCCCGGGCTCACCCGCGTCGGCGTGGATCGTGGTGCGGACGATGCCAGGAGCGACCCCGACGACGCGGATCCCCTCGCCGGCGACCTCCTGGGCGAGCCCGATGGTGAGGGTGTCGACACCGGCCTTCGCGGCGGCGTACTGGACGTACTCCCCCGGCGACCCGAGCGTCGCGGCACCGGAGCTGACATTGACGATCACGCCACCGGTGCCGCCGTACGACGTGCCGAGCGCGCGCACGGCGGCCCGCGCGACGAGCAGGGCCGAGGTCAGGTTGAGGTCGACAGTGGCCGCGATGACCTCCGGTGGCGTCTCTGCGAGCGGGCCGATGTGGAGGGTCGCGCCGGCGTTGTTGACGACGCCGGTCAGCACGCCGTGCCGAACGGCGTCCCTGAAGAGGTCGTCGACCGCGGCGGGTTCGGTCAGGTCCACCTTCACCAGCAGGCAGCGCGCCCCCGCCTCCTCCACCGCGAGCATCGTCTCCTGCGCGGACCGGTCGTCGCGGGTGTAGCCGAGCACCAGGTCGTGGCCGTCACCGGCCAGCCGCAGCGCGGTGGCCGCGCCGATGCCGCGGGTGCCGCCCGTGATCAGGGTGACGCTCACGGCTCGAGCTCGAAGTCCGCGAAGTCGAAGCCCGGAGAGACCAGGCAGCTGACCAGCGCGTCGACATCGGACGCGACGGTGCGCTGCCAGGCGCCGGCGGGGACGTGCGCCTGCGGGTGGTCGAGGTGGACCACGATGCTCGACTCGAGGTCGGGGGTGCGGCCGGTGCCGCCCAGCTCGAGCGTCACCGCGCCCTGGTGCGCCATCCAGAGCTCGTCGGAGGAGACCTTGTGCCAGGCCGACGACTCGCCCGCCGGCAGCAGGAAGTAGATCAGCGTCGCGGTCGGCCGGGTCCGCCCGTCAGGGAGCGTGACGTCGACGGGCGAGCGCCAGGTCTGGCGGTACCAGCCACCCTCCGGGTGCGGCTGGAGGTCGAGCGCCTCGGCGATGGGAGGGCGGCTCATGCGGGGGCTCGGTGCAGGCGGGCGTGCATGCCCTGAGTCTGGCAGGGCCCCGAGGGTGATGATTGCCGTCCGCCTCGAACTTCGGAACACTCGGCGAGGTCATCGCGGCGCCCGGAGCGCCAGGCGATCGGGGAACGCGATCGGGGGCGGGCAGGCATGGTCGAGCGAGCACCCGAGCCGATCTGGTACGTCGCCTACGGCTCCAACCTGGCGACGGATCGGTTCCGCTGCTACGTCTCGGGCGGCCGTCCGGTCGGCGCCGCGCGCGGCTATCCCGGCTGCAGGGATCCGAGCGAGCCGACCCGCAGCACCGCGGTCGAGGTGACCGGTCGACTGGTGTTCGCGGGCCGCTCCAGCGTGTGGGGCGGCGGGATGGCCTTCTACGACCCGACGGGGACCGGAGTCGTCGCCGGCTGCGCCCACCTGGTCACGCGCGAGCAGTTCGCCGACGTGGCCGCCCAGGAGCTGCGCCGCGAACCGGGCGGGAAGTTCGCCGCCGACCTGGCCGGTCTCCTGCCGGACGTCGAGACCGTGGTCGTCACCGGGCCCGGCCGCTACGAGACGGTGGTCCGGCTCGGCGAGCTCGAGGGCGGGGCGATGTTCACGATCACCCATCACGACGTCGGCAGCCTGCCGCTCGCGGCCCCGACAGCGCCGTACCTGCACTGGATCGCCGTCGGTCTCCGGGAGTCGCACGGGTACGACGTCGCCCGGATCGTCCACTACCTCCTGGACGCGCCGGGGGTCAGCGGCGCGTGGAGTGAGACGGAGCTCCGCGCGGTCGTCGAGCCGGCGGTCGGGACGGCGACCTGATCGAGGCCCGGCTACGCCGCGGCGAGCAGGTCCTGCACCATGCCGACCGCGGTGGTCGCGGCCTCGGTGCGGTCGCCGTACGGCGCACTCGCGTAGAGGCCCTCGATCAGCAGCCAGATCCGGTCGGCGAGGACGTCCGGCTCGTCGGTGCCGAGGTCGGCCACGAGCCGGTCGACCCGCGTGCGGAGCCCTCGGACCTCCTTCAGCGCGAACCGACCCGGCGCGTCGGACGGGTTGCGCATCTCGCGCAGGTAGTTGCGGAACGGACAGCCGCGGAAGCCGCGCGCGGTGACCCGGTCGGCGACCTCACGGGTGATGGCGACCAGGGCGGCGCTGGGGATCTTGTCGAGCCCGGTCAGGGCGGTGTCCATCGAGCCGTCGATCTGCTCGGCGGCGCGCTGGAGGTAGGCCAGGACCAGCAGGTCCTTGCTCGGGAAGTGCCGGTAGAGGACGTTCTTGCCACAACCCGCCGCCGTCACGATCTCGGCCATCCCCACCGCTCGGATGCCGCGCGCGTAGAAGAGCTTGCCGGCCGCGTCGAGGATCCGTTCGCGGGTCGCAGGGTCGGCGGTGCGGGGCATGGGACCAATTTAACGGACCGATCGGTCCTACCTGCCATGACCTGGGAATGAACCGCTCGTCGGGTGACTTCACCCCATGTCGGACCGATCGGTCCGATTCGCCGTCGAAAGGCTCGACCCCATGACCATCTCGATCGACCAGTCCGTCATCCTCGTGACCGGCGCCAACCGCGGCCTCGGCAAGGCGTTCGCCGAGGCGCTCGTGGAGGCGGGCGCCACGGTGTACGCCGGAGCGCGCGACCCCGAGTCCGTGACCACGCCCGGCGTGAGCGCCGTACGCCTCGACGTCACCGACCCCGCGTCCGTCGCGTCCCTCGCCGCCGAGCTCGGCGACGTCACGGTCGTGATCAACAACGCCGGCATCGGCCGGGGAGGCTCGGTCATCACCGGCGACTCGCTCGACGGCTTCCGTGAGGAGGTCGAGACCAACGTGATCGGCCCGCTTCACGTCACCCGCGCGTTCGCGCCGATCCTCGCGGCGAACGGTGGCGGCGCCATCGTCAACATCCTGTCCGCGTTGTCGTGGGCGACCAGCCCGCAGGTGGCCGGCTACTCCGCCACGAAGGCAGCGCTCTGGTCCCTGACCAACGCGGCCCGGGCCGAGCTGCGCGAGCAGGGCACCCTCGTCGTCGGCGTGCACGTCGGCTACATGGACACCGACATGACGGCCGGTGTCGATGCTCCGAAGTCCCGTCCGGCCGACCTGGTGGTCCAGGTGATCGAGGCGCTCGAGAAGGGCGAGGATGAGGTCCTCGGCGACGAGACCAGCCGGTTCGTGAAGTCGGTCCTCTCCGGCCCTCCTGCCCACCTGGCGGTCTGACCGGGGCGAGGCCGGTCAGCCTGCCGAGGAGATGCGGCTCCCCGGCCCGGACGGTCTGGCGCCGGAGGTCGAGATCCCCCGATGGATGGAGGTCGCTCCGCGCTACGGCCTGGAAGTCGTTGGTCCACCGATCCCGGAGCAGCCCGGTCGACCGCGTGGCGGGTTCCCGGTCCTGAGTGAGGGTCCTACGCTCGATGCATGCAGACCGAAATCATGTACGGGCCGGCGTACTCCGCCGCGAAGATCACCCTCACCAACGGCGAGACGGTCCGAGCCGAGGCCGGCGCGATGCTCGCGATGTCGCCGGGTGTCGCGATGGAGACCTCGACCCAGGGCGGTGTGCTCAAGGGCCTGCGCCGGTCGGTCCTCGGCGGCGAGTCCTTCTTCATGAACAAGTACACGGCCCAGGCCGACGGCGCAGAGCTGTGGCTGGCTCCGTCGCTCGCCGGCGACGTCGTCGCCTGGCCGCTTCAGGGCACGCTCTTCGTCCAGTCCGGGTCGTTCCTGGCCTCGTCGGAGGGCGTGGAGGTCGACTCCAACTGGGGTGGCTCGAAGACGTTCTTCTCGCGCGAGGGGCTCTTCATGCTGCGGGTCAGCGGCCAGGGCAACGTGGTGCTGTCCAGCTATGGTGCGATCCACGCGATCGATCTCGAGCCCGGCCAGACCTACACCGTCGACACCGGCCACATGGTCGCGTGGACCGAGGGCGTGGGCTATTCGGTCCGCAAGGTCGGCAACTGGAAGTCGACCTTCTTCTCCGGAGAGGGCCTGGTCTGCGACCTCACCGGTCCTGGCCGGATCTACATCCAGACCCGCAGCCAGGACGCGTTCCTCGGCTGGCTGATCCCGAAGCTGCCGTCCAACAACAGCAACTGACGGGCGCTGATCTCAGCTGGCGTCGGACAGCTCGAGGGTGACGTCGTCGCCGGTGAGCGTCAGCGTGTCACCGTCCAGGCTCGCGCCCGCCCCGTCGGAGAACAGCGCCCCGAGCCACGCGTCCTGGTCCATCAGCTCGGGCGAGCAGGCCATCATCGTGGCAGCCGCTGGGCCGGTCCACTTCAGCGTGTCGTCCTCGACCTGGAAGTCGCCGGTCTGGGTGTTGCAGCCGGCCGAGACAGCCAACCTGCCGTCCTCGAAGACGAGCGTGACGACTGTCCCTTCGACGAGGTCCTTGCCGGTGGACGAGGTGGAGGTGTAGGTCGAGCCGTCCAGGTCGTCGGCGGTGAGGGGCTGGGTGGCGGATCCGGAGTCCGACCCGTCCGAGCCGCAGCCGGAGACGACCAGGGCCAGGGCGGCGACGGCCAGGGCCGCGCGGATCGACGTACGCATGTCGAGCAGCCTGGCAGCAGTCCCGCCATGCGCGCAACGGAGGGTCAGACGAGATCGACCTCGGCGTACGCCGCCCCGGCGGCCAGGCTGGAGTAGCCCGGGCCGCGGTCGAAGAACGCCTCGCTCGGCGCGGGACGGGCGGCCCGCTCGGCGCTGGTCGCAGCCTCGTCGAAGCCCAGCGTGTCGTCGTCGAGCGAGCCGACCAGCACCACGCCGTACGCCGCCAACGCGCCCTCGGGCGAGACCTTGCGCCAGATGACGTCGCGGACCACCAGGGCCGGGTCGCGCTCGAGCGGCTCGCCCCAGCCGCCGCCGCCGGTGGTGCGGATCCGGATCACCTCGCCGGCGGCGACGGGCTCGGCGTCAGCGAGGGCGTCGACCTCACGTTCGTTGGGTCCACCGGCGTCGATGACGACCTGGAAGGGGCGGCCGGCGAGGCCGCCCTTCACGCCCCAGCAGGCCAGGATCGAGCGGTCCGCGATCGACATGAAATGGCCGTCCTTGAGCATCCGGACGTGCTTCTCGTAGCCGAGGCCGCCGCGGAACTTGCCGGCGCCGCCACTGTCCATCGCCAGCGACAGCGACTCCACGCGGAAGGGGAAGCGCGCCTCGGTGAACTCGGTCGGCAGGTTGCGACTGTCGGGGACGACGTGGATGGTGTCCTCGCCGTCGGCGTAGTAGCGGCCGCCGGAACCCCCGCCGAGCACCTCGCGCATCAGATAGGGCCGGCCGTCGAGGTCGTCGCCGTACACGCCGGTGTAGCGGATCGTCTCCTGGTCGGCGGGCATCCGGCCGTCGACCGCCTTGGCGATGACGCCGGCGAGCACGCCGAGCAAACGGAGGATCACGAAGGTGCGGGCGTTGGTGGGCGCCGGGAAGACCGGCGTGAGCAGCGTGCCCGGCGGTGGGAAGCGCATCTCGATCAGCGGCACGATGCCCTCGTTGACGTCGAGCTCGGCCATCCGCTCCGGAGTCTCGGCGAGGTTGCGCAGGATCGGGGCGAGCCACTTCTTGAGGAAGACGCCGTCGCTGTAGTCGCCGCAGTGGTTGATCGGCCCCTTCGCCTGCGGTGAGGTGCCGCCGAAGTCGAGGATCAGCCGCTCCCCGTCCGGGTCGTCGGCCGGCGTGCGGGTCAGGGTGATCCGCTGCGTGTGCAGCATCGGCTCATCGACGCCGTCGTGCTCGGCGTAGTCCTCCCACACCCACTCGCCCACCGGGATCTGGCTGAGGATCTCGCGGCGGTAGGTCTCGGTGGTGCGCGAGATGATCGCGTCGAAGCACGACTCGACCGTGGCGACGCCGTACCGGTCGAAGAGCTCGCCGAGCCGGCGCGCACCCATCAGGCAGGCCGAGCACTCGGCGTCGAGGTCGGCGGCCAGGGACTCCGGCATCCGGGAGTTGCGGGTCATGATGCTCAGCGCTGCCTTGTTGGGCACGCCCGCGTCCCAGAGCCGGATCGGGGGGACCATCAGGCCCTCCTCGAAGACGCTGGTGGCGTTCGACGGCATCGAGCCGGGTACGGCGCCGCCGATGTCGTCGTGGTGGCCGAAGGCCTGCACGAAAGCGACGACCCGGCCGTCGCTGAAGACGGGGACGGTCACGCACAGGTCGGGCAGGTGCCCGATGCCACCCTCGGAGCGGTAGACGTCGTTGTGGAAGAAGACGTCGCCGGGTTGCATCTCCTCGATCGGGAAGTCGCGAGCGATCGGGTGCACGAGCGCGGAGTAGGACCGGCCGGTGAGCTTGCGCAGCAGCCGGTCGTGGATGCCGGCGCGGAAGTCGTGGGCGTCGCGGATCATCGGGCTGCGACTGGTGCGGCCGATGGCGGTCTCGACCTCCATCTCGACGGACGCCAGCGAGCCTTGGACGATCTCGACGAGCACCGGGTCGGCACTCGCGCCCGCGTCGTCGGTCAGGTGGCCGAACGGGAACTGCGTGGGGGCCCTGCGGCTGTCGCTCACGGCTCGCTCCTGGTCACGATGATGTTGAGGTACTCGTCGATGCGGGCGGCGAAGCCCGGGTGCAGCGGCACCGTCGAGCCGAACTCCTCGATGATCGCCGGGCCGACCACCACCTCACCGGGCGCGAGGTCGGCCCGCCAGAGCACCGGCGACTCGACGTAGCCCTCGGTGGCGTCGAAGCAGACCTGTCTCCCGTTGGTTGAGGAAGGCGCGCCAGCGCCTGTCTCGAGACCGTCGGGGGTGGGGACTCGCTTGATCTCGGGACGCTGGATCGGGCCGACGCCGGAGACCCGAAGGTTGACCCACTCGACCTGCTGGGTCGGGTCGTCGGCGAAGTCGTAGCCGTAGAGCCCGGTGTGGGCGGCATGGAAGCGCCGAGCGATCTCGTCGAGGGCCGCGGCGTCGATCGGTTCCTCGGGTACGCCGACCCGGACCTCGAAGGCCTGGCCGAAGTAGCGCAGATCGGCGGTACGGGTGAACTGGTGCTCCGCCGCCTCGAAGCCCTCCTTGGTCAGCGCCCCGGCGGCCTGTGCGGTCAACGTGTCGTAGACCGCGGCGACGTCGGCAGGGTCGAGCTGGTCGGCAAGAGCGACGTGGGTCTGCACGTAGTCGTTCTTGACGTCGACGGTCAGCAGCCCGAACGCCGACACGTTGCCGGGGTTCGGCGGCACCAGCACGGTCGGGATGCCGAGCACGTCCATCAGCCGGCAGAGCAACAGCGAACCGGATCCGCCGAAGGTCGTCAGCGTGAAGTCACGGACATCGAGGCCACGCTTGACGGTGACCTGACGCAGTGCGTTGGCCTGGTTCCACGCCGAGATCTCGAGGACGCCGGCAGCGCAGGCCTCCGGCGTCATGCCGAGCTCTGTCGCCAGCGCCTCGATGCCGGCGCGGGCGGCGTCGACGTCGAGCGGGATCTCCCCGCCGAGCAGGTGGGGAGGGATCCGACCGAGGAAGACGTGGGCGTCGGTGATGGTGACGTCGGTGCCGCCGTTGCCGTAGCAGAGGGGACCGGGGTCGGCGCCCGCCGACTGCGGGCCGACCTTCAGGGTGCCCTCGGGTGAGAGCCACGCGATCGAGCCTCCACCGGCGCCGACCGTGACGACGTCGATCATCGGGATCTTCGACGGGAAGGCACCCACCGAACCCTCGGTGGTCAGCGTCGGCTCGCCGTCGATCACGACCGACACGTCGGTCGAGGTACCACCGCCGTCGGAGGTCAGCACCTTGTCGAAGCCTGCGACCTGAGCGATCAGCGCGGCGCCGAGCGCGCCGGCGGCCGGACCCGACAGCACCGTGGTGATCGGCTGGTGCACGACCTCGTCGGCCGAGAGGACCCCGCCGTTGGACTTCATCACGTAGAAGGGGATGGTCCGGTCGTCGAGGGCGCTGAGCCGGGTCTTGATGTTGGTGACGTACGCCGAGAGCCGCGGCTTCACGGCCGCATCGACGAGGGTGGTCATCGCGCGCTCGTACTCGCGATACTCACGCAGCACCTGGCTGGAGATCGAGACGACCGCCTCGGGGTGCTCCTCGGCGAGCACGGCGCGCATCCGCTCCTCGTGCTCGGGGTTGGCGTAGGCGTGCAGGAAGCAGACACCGAGGGTGTTGACGCCCTGGTCGCGGAACCAGCGGGCGGCCGCACGGGCGCCGTCCTCGTCGAAGGCCCGCACCTCGGCTCCGGTGAAGTCGAGTCGGCCCTCGACGCCCTTGACCCGGTGGCGCGGGACGATCCGGTCGGGCTTCACCCAGAAGTAGGAGTTGCCGTAGCCGTCCGGCACCGACTGGCGCGCGATCTCGAGCATCGCCTCGTACCCGGCGGTGGTGATGAACCCGAGCCGGTCGACCTTGCCCTCGAGCAGCTGGTTGGTAGCGACCGTGGTGCCGTGGCTGACCGCATCGATGTCGGCGCCGGTCGCGCCGAGCAGACCGAGGACCTTGTCGATGCCGGCGAGGAATCCGTCAGCCGGGTTGCTCGGCGTCGAGGGGGTCTTCGTCGTGACCAGCTCACCCGAGTCCTCGTCGAAGGCGACCACGTCGGTGAACGTGCCGCCGGTGTCGATGCCGATCCGGATCCGCCGCGTCATGGGTCCGATTCAACCGGGGCCGGTCCGACGGGACCACGGCACAACCTGCCGACGGCCGCGATGCTCGTCGGCAACCTCTGCCTACGCGTCCGGAGCCCGCTCGTTGTAGACACCGGACTCCTCCTGGCCGGTCATCGCCTGGATGGCGGTCATGATCTCGTCGGTGACCTGGCGACGGGCCTTGCCGAGCGGCACCCCGTCGAACCGGCCGGCCACCTGGATCGGCGTACCGAACTCGACGGTGACCGGGACGATCTTGGGGAATCGGGCGCCGACGGGCTGGAGCTTCTCGGTGCCGATCAGTCCGACGGGTACGACGGGGACGCCGGCGGTCAGTGCCAGGTGGGCGACCCCGGTCCGGCCCCGGTAGAGGCGGCCGTCGCGGGAGCGGGTGCCCTCGGGATAGATGCCGAAGGCCTCACCCCGGCCGAGCACCTCGAGCGCGGTGTCCAGGCTGGCGATCGCGGCCTTGGAGTCGTCACGGTCGACCGGGACCAGGCCCATCCCCTCGAACCACAGCCGGCTCGCGGTCCCCTTGATCCCGGTGCCGGTGAAGTAGTCGGACTTGGTGAGGAAGACGACCTTGCGCGGCGCGACGATCGGGATGACCAGCGAGTCGGCGAAGCTGACGTGGTTGCTCGCCAGGATCACCGGGCCGGTCGTCGGCACATTGCCGAGTCCGGTGACCGTGGGCCGCCAGATCAATTTCGCGATCGGGGGCACTACCGCATGGAGGACGCCGTACATCACTCGACCAGTCTGGTGGTTACTCGCCGGTCTGCCGATTCGTGTGTCAGGAGATGGGCGGAAATGGATGAAGGGCCCTCGGAAGTATGAGTTCCAAGGGCCCTTCAACGTGACCAGTACTGATGACGCTCCCGGTCGACTGCTCATCTCCTCGGGCCCCGGCGGCTTCGTCATCCAGCCTCCGCGACGTGTCCCCAGCAAGCTGGTTCTCCGTCGTACGGACCCTCGTCTCCGAGCTGTCCCGCTCCCCGTTCCCGGAGGGCGTGAGAGCAGTTCTATGCCCTCGGGGAGGGAGTCCGCAAGGGCTTTCGCGAACATTCCTCTGGTTCCACCGGAATTGGTGGGCTCCTCCACAGAAGCAGAGGAGTTCTCCACAGAATCGCGTCAGAACCCCACAGTTGAGCGGGATTCTCTCCCACGCAGGAAATGGCGAAGGGCCCTTGCGAGTATGAGTCGCAAGGGCCCTTCAGGGTGATCGTTGTCGGTGACGCTCCCGATCGACTGCTCTTCCACTCCGGTCCCGGCGGCTTCGTCACCCAGCCTCCGCGACGCGTCCCCAGCAAGCTGGTTCCTCGTCGTACGGACCCTCGTCTCCGAGCTGTCCCGCTCCCCGTTCCCGGAGGGCGTGAGAGAAGTTCTATGCCCTCCGCGATCCGACACGCAAGAGCTTGCGCGAACATTCCTCTGGTTCCACCGGAAGTCGGCGGTTGCTCCACAGATCGGCCTGCCATGCTCCACAGATCCACCCGCTGAACCCACAGATCTACGTCGGCCCTGTGGATAGCCGCGGGCGTCAGCCGTCGTAGTCGAGCACCACACGCGCACTCGTGGGATGCGCCTGGCAGGTGAGGACGTAGCCGCGCTCGATCTCGTCGGGCTCGAGGGCGTAGTTGACGTCCATCGCGACCGTGCCCTCGACCAGACGGGCCCGGCAGGTGCCGCAGACACCGCCCTTGCAGGCGAAGGGCAGGTCGGCACGGACCCGGAGCGCGGCCTCGAGGACGGGCGCGTCGTCGGGGCGCAGGTCGAGCTCGGACGAGCGACCGTCGAACCGGATCGTGACCCGGGCGGCGCCCTCGGGTGCGCCGTCGAGGACGGCGAGTGGGGCTCGTGGGACCGGGTCGGCGTGGAAGAGCTCCGTGTGCACCTGGGAGGGCGGGACCCCGAGGCCGGACAGCGTCGAGCGGAGCTCGGTGACCAGCTGCTGCGGTCCGCAGAGGAACCACTCGTCGACCGAGTCGGCCGGCACGAGCGCCTCGAGGATCCGGGTCAGCCGGTCACCGTCGAGGCGCCCGGACAGGAGCTCGACCTCCTGGGCCTCGCGCGACAGCACGTGCACGATCTGGAGCCGGGTCGGGAAGCGGTCCTTGAGGTCGTGCACCTCGTCGAGGAACATCACCGAGCGGTGCGTGCGGTTGGCGTAGATCAGGGTGACCGAGGACCCCGGCTCGCCCTCGAGGATCGCGGCGATGATCGAGAGCAGCGGGGTGATGCCCGATCCGGCCGCGACCGCGACGTATCGGCGTCGTGCAGTCGGGTCGAGCGCGGAGGTGAAGCGTCCGGCCGGCGTCATCACCTCGAGGGTGTCGCCGACAGCAAGACGCTCGACCACGCCCTCGCTGAACGCGCCGCCGGGCAGTCGCTTCACGCCGATCCGGAGCACACCCGACGACGGCGGGGTGCACAGCGAGTAGGAGCGCCGGACGTCGTCGGTGGATCGGATCGAGAGGTGCTGGCCGTGCACGAACGCGAACTCGTCGGCGAGCTCCGGCGGGACCTCGAAGGTCAGGGCGACGGCGTCATCGGTGAGCTCGTCGATCGCCGCGACCCGCAGCGGATGGAAGGTCGTCGACACCTCAGATGGCCTTGAAGTGGTCGAACGGCTCCCGGCACTCCTGGCACACCCACAGCGACTTGCAGGCGGTGGATCCGAACCGGCTCGACTCGCGGGTGTCGAGCGAGCCGCACTGCGGGCAGCGCACGGACAGGGCGAGGGCGACCGGTCCGGGCGGCGCGACGCCGTACGCCTCGAGCTTGGCCTTCGCCTCGGTGGTCATCCAGTCGGTCGTCCACGCCGGCGACAGCACGAACTCGACGTCGACGTGCTGGTAGCCCGCCTGGGTGAGGGCGTCGACGAGGTCGTGGCTGATCGTCTCCATCGCCGGACAGCCGGAGTACGTCGGGGTGATCTGCACGTGCACCCGGCCCTGGTCGTCCTCGGTGACGTCGCGCAGGATGCCGAGGTCGGCGATGGTCACGACCGGCAGCTCGGGGTCGAGCACGTCGGCGGCGATCTTCCACGCGCCGGTCACCAGGTCGCTCCCGGGTGGGACCGGTGCAGGTGCTGCATCTCGGCGAGCAGGTAGCCGAGCTCCTCGGTGTGCAGCCCCACCCGTCCGCCGCCGCGCGCGGGCGCGACCTGCGGGACGGTGAGCGTCGCCTCGGCCAGCACCGCCTCGATCCGGGTGAGTACGGCGGCCCGCAGCGTCACCGGGTCCACGGCGATCCCGGACGCCACCAGGTCCGCGTCGACCGGGGAGAACAGCTCGTCGACGAAGGGCCACTCGGCATCGACCGCTGCCTGCATCCGCAGGTGGGACTCGTCGGTGCCGTCGCCCAGGCGCAGCGTCCACAGCCGTGCGTGGTCGAGGTGGTAGGCCACCTCCTTGACCGCCTTGGCGGCGACACCGGCGAGCGTGGCGTCGGTCGAGGACGTGAGGGCGGCGTACAGCTCGGACTGCCAGGCGCTGAAGACCAGCAGCCGCGCCATCGTGACGCCGAAGTCGGTCTGGGCCCGCTCGACCAGCCACACGTTGCGGAAGTCGCGATCGTCGCGCAGGTAGGCGAGGTCGTCCTCGGTCCGGCCGGCGTCCTCGACCGCACCGGCATAGGCGAGCAGCGTGCGCGCCTGGCCGAGCTGGTCGAGTCCGATGTTGGCGAGCGCGAGGTCCTCCTCGAGCTCCGGCGCGCGACTGATCCACCAGCCCATCCGCTGCGCGGACACGAGCGCGTCGTCGGCCAGTCCGAGCACGTAGTCGACGCAAGCGGCGTTCACAGGTGTTCGACTCCGTCGGGGACCTCGTAGAACGTCGGGTGCCGGTAGACCTTGTCGTCGGCCGGGTCGAAGAACGAGCCTCGCTCCCCCGGGTCGGACGCCACGATCTCCGCGGAGGGCACCACCCAGAGCGAGACGCCCTCCTGACGACGGGTGTAGACGTCGCGGGCGTTGCGCAGCGCCAGCTCGGCGTCGGGCGCGTGCAGCGAGCCCACGTGGACGTGGGACAGGCCGCGGCGCGAGCGCACGAAGACCTCCCACAGCGGCCAGCCGTTCATGCCGCCCCCGCGATCCGCTTCGCCTCGTACGCCGTCGCCGCCGCGCGCACCCAGTCGCCGTCCTCATGGGCGCCTGACCCGGTGCGCCAGCCGCTCGGCGTTGCAGGGGCCGTTGCCCTTGATCACCTCGAACAGCTCGGTGAAGTCGACCTCGCCGAAGTCGTGGTGGCCACGCTCGGCATCCCACCGGAGGTCCGGGTCGGGCAGGGTCAGCCCGAGCACCTCGGCCTGCGGAACGATCATGTCGACGAAGCGCTGCCGCAGGTCGTCGTTGGAGAACCGCTTGATCCCCCAGGCCATCGACTGCGCCGAGTTGGGCGAGTCGTCGTCGGGCGGGCCGAACATCATCAGCGACGGCCACCAGTAGCGGTCGACAGCGTCCTGCGCCATCGCGTGCTGGGCGGGCGTGCCCTGCGAGAGCGTGTGCAGGATCTCGAAGCCCTGTCGCTGGTGGAAGGACTCCTCCTTGCAGACCCGCACCATCGCCCGCGCGTACGGCCCGTAGGAGCAACGGCAGAGCGGCACCTGGTTGACGATGGCGGCGCCGTCGACCAGCCAGCCGATCGCGCCGACGTCAGCCCAGGTGAGCGTGGGGTAGTTGAAGATCGAGGAGTACTTGTGGCGCCCGGTGTGCAGCAGGTCGAGCAGGTCGGCGCGATCCACCCCCAGGGTCTCTGCGGCGGCGTAGAGGTAGAGCCCGTGACCGGCTTCGTCCTGGACCTTGGCCATCAGGATCGCCTTGCGGCGCAGGCTCGGCGCCCGACTGATCCAGTTGCCCTCCGGCTGCATCCCGATGATCTCGGAGTGGGCGTGCTGGGCGATCTGCCGGACGAGGGTACGGCGGTACGAGTCCGGCATCGGGTCGCGAGGCTCGACCCGGCCCCCGTCGGAGAGCAGCGCCTCGAACTCGGTGTCGACCATGTCCAGCACGCTAGCAGGTCTGTTACAGAAACGACCCCTTCCTGCGAGCAGGTGTAACAGATGGGGTGCTGACAGGATGGCTTCATGAGCAGCCCCACCGCGGACGTCTCGGTCCGAGTCGCCTGGACCGACGACGCCCCAGCGATCGCCGAGCTGCAGCTGCGCACCTGGCGCGACCTGTACGCCGGCCTCCTCCCGACCGAGGCGCTCCCCAGCGACGTCGAGGGCGCTGCCGCCGCGTGGCGGGTCTCGCTGGCCAAGCCCGGCGACGCCCGCAACCGGGTGCTGGTCGCCCTCGAGCGCAACCGGGTGGTGGGCTTCACGATCACCTGCCCCGCCGAGGACCCCGATTGCGACCCGGTCGCGGACGCGGAGCTGATGGAGTTCACCGTCGACCCGGGCGAGCGCGGGCGCGGCCATGGTTCGCGGCTGCTCCAGGCAGCGGTCGAGACGATGCAGGCCGACCGCTTCCAGCGCGCGGTCCTCTGGTCGCTCGCCACCGACGACGAGCTGCGCGCCTTCCTCACCGGCGCCGGCTGGGCCCCCGACACCGCCCACCGGGAGCTCGACCTCGACGGCACCGGCGAGACCCTGATCAAGCAGGTCCGCCTGCACACAGCCATCTCCTAGCCCAGGCATCTTGATTTCCTGGCTTTCGGCGTCAGGATGGACGTCCACTCCAGATCGGCACTTCAGATCGGGGAACCCTCGTGTTCGGTCCACTGCCGCCCCTCCACCAGATGCTCGTCGCGGTCGCCACGCTCGCCGTCGGCATCGCCTCCGGCCTCTGGATCGTGCACGTCACCGGCGTCCCGGCCCTGATCTATGCGGGCCTCGGCTGGGGTCTGCTGGCCGGCATCCTGCTGAGCGTCGTGCTGCTGCACGACTTCCAGCACACTCCGCGACCGGCGCGAGTCCGCCGGCACTAACGTCTGCGGGGTGAGCGACGCACCTCTGGGTCCCCAGGAGCGGTCGTCGATCATCCGCGACAGCCTCGGCGTCGGCCTCGCCACCGGGGCGTACGGCGTCGGCTTCGGTGCCGTCTCGGTCGCCTCCGGCCTCTCCGTCGCCCAGACCTGTGCGCTCTCGTTGCTGGTCTTCACCGGGGCCAGCCAGTTCGCGCTGATCGGGGTCCTCGCGGCCGGCGGCGCGCCGCTGTCGGCCGCGCTGACCGCGATGCTGCTCGGCACCCGCAACACGCTCTACGGGCTGCGGCTGGCCCCCCTGCTCGCCTGGACCGGCTGGCGCCGAGTCCTCGGCGCACACGTGGTGATCGACGAGTCGACGGCCATGTCGGTCACCCGCGAGACGACGGCCGCCGCCCGGCTCGGCTTCCTCACGACCGGCGTCTCGATCTTCGTGCTGTGGAACGTCGCCACGTTCGCGGGCGCGGTTGCCGGCAACGCCATCGGCGACCCCCGCACCTACGGACTCGACGCTGCCGTCGGAGCGGCGTTCCTCGCGCTGTTGTGGCCCCGGCTCGACACCCTGCGCAACCGTCTGGTCGCGGTGGCCGCCGCCGCCGTCGCGCTCGGGACCGTGCCGCTCGTGCCGGCCGGCGTGCCCGTCCTCGCCGCAGCCGCGGTCGCCCTGCTCGCCGGCCTCCTGACCAAGGACGAGCAGTGATCTGGGCCGCGGTGATCGCCGCCGGCATCGGTTGCTACCTGCTCAAGCTGGCGGGGCTCTCGGTGCCGCCTCGGGTGTTGGAGCGTCCGCTGGTCGAGCGCGTCGCCGACCTGATCCCGGTCGCCCTGCTCTCGGCTCTCATCGCGGTCCAGGTCTTCTCGAGCGGTCGCGACCTCGTGATCGACGCCCGGGCCGTCGGGCTCGGCGTCGCGGTGCTGCTGCTGTTGTTGCGGGCGCCGTTCCTGGTCGTGGTCTTCGGCGCCGCCCTCGTCACCGCCCTGGCGCGCCTGCTCTGAGCGCCCGGGAGGCCCGCGCCGACCCAGTGGGTGCACGGGCCTCCCTCAAGCGGCCTCCCGGACCGGGTCAGCTCAGGCTGACCGCGTTCCAGGCCGTGGTGACCGCTTGGTATTGCACGCTGCCGGCTCCGTAGAGGTCCTTGGCAGCACTCAGCGTGGCCTTCCGCGCTGGCCGGGCTGTTGTGGGCATGGGAGTGGACCCTCTCGTCGTTGACCAGGCTGCACATCTCGCAGCCTCGTCGGTCTCAACGACGCACGGAACCGATAGTCACCTTCGGATCGTTGCAATGCACGAACCTGCAGGAGCGGGCGATCTTCGTCGATCAGTCGAGGTCGAGGAAGTGCTCGAGCCCGACCGTGAGGCCGGGGCGCTCGGCGATCGCGCGCAGGCCGGTCAGCACTCCCGGGGTGAACGACGCCCGGTCCAGCGAGTCGTGCCGGATGGTCAGCGTCTCCCCCACCCCACCGAGAATCACCTCTTGGTGGGCGACCAACCCGCGTACCCGCAGCCCGTGCACCCGAATGCCGTCGACATCCGCACCACGCGCGCCGTCGAGCCCCGTGGAGGTCGCGTCCGGGACGGGACCGAGCCCTGCTTCACGGCGCGCGGCCGCGATCAGCTCCGCCGTACGGCGTGCGGTCCCGGAGGGCGCGTCGGCCTTGTCCGGGTGGTGCAGCTCGACGACCTCGACCGACTCGTAGAACGGGGCCGCGGCCACGGCGAAGCGCATCATCAAGATGGCGCCGATCGAGAAGTTGGGGGCGATCAACACGCCGGTCCCCGGCGAGTCGGCCAGCCAGCCGCGCAGCGTGTCGAGCCGACCGGCGTCGAATCCAGTGGTCCCGACCACCGCGTGGATGCCGTGGTCGATGCAGAACTCGAGGTTGTCCATGACCACGTCGGGGTGCGTGAAGTCCACCACCGCCTGGGCTCCCGCCGTGACGAGGGCATCGATCCCGTCTCCCTGGTCGACCTCGGCCACCAGATCCAGACCGGCCGCAGCCTCGACCGCACGGCACACCTCGGACCCCACTTTGCCTCGCGCCCCCAGGACGCCGACACGCATGTCACTCACAGACCTCAACCTATCTGGCAGTCTTGCCCCATGGTGTTGCAGACCGTCCCGCCCCGGATTCGCTGGGCGGTGGAGATGATGGACGTCCAGCCGTCCGACCACGTCCTGGAGATCGGCTGCGGACCTGGAGCCGGCGCGGAGCTCATCTGCGAGCGACTCGAGACCGGCAAGCTGTTCGCGATCGACCGCTCCGAGTCGGGGGTCGATCGCACCAAGCGCCGCTGTCAGAAGTACGTCGACGCCAAGATGCTCACGGTCCGCCAGATCGACCTGGCGACCCTGCGGGTCCCGGTGAAGCGGCTGAACAAGGTCTTCGCGTTCAACGTCAACCTGTTCTGGGTGCGCGCCTGCGCCGACGAGATCGCGCTGCTGCACGAGCGGGTGGTGCCCGGTGGCGCGGTCTACCTCTTCTACGAGGCCAACCGCCCCGAGCTGGTGCCCAACATCGTCCGCAAGGCGTCGGCCGCGCTGTCCGATGGCGGCTTCCGGGTCTCGGTCATCGACCAGAAGGCCCCTCCGGTGGTCGGCATCATCGGACGCCGTTAAGGCAATAGCCTTCACCGGCATTGCTTTAGGTTATTTCCTAATCTACGATCGCATCATGACGTCCGTCGCGGTTCTCACCGTCGACCAGCGCGGCAGCCGGCTCACCTCCGACAAGGTGACCGACCAGCTCGCCGCCCTGGCCGACCTCCCGATGCTGCTCGGCTTCGAGCGCACCGCGGGTGATGAGTTCCAGGGCGTCCTCGACCGGCCGGAGGCCGTGGTCCTGGCCGTCGAGCGACTGCTCCGCACCGACGAGTGGAACATCGGCCTCGGCTTCGGCCCGGTCGAGGAGCCGCTCGCCGACCATGCGCGAGCCGGCCGCGGACCGGCGTACCTCCACGCGCGGGCCGCGGTCACCGGCGCCAAGAGCAGTCCCTGGCGGCTCCGGGTCGCCGGCGACGACCCGGCCGCCCGGGCCCTCGAGACGACTCTCTGGCTGTGGGCCGCCGTGCTGGCCCGGCGTACCACCCGGGGCTGGGAGGTCGCCGACCTGGTCTCCGGCGGCCTGTCGTACGGCGATGCCGGCGAGCGGCTCGGCATCAGCCAGTCGGCGGTGAGCCAGCGCGCCCAGGCCGCCGGCATCGTCGAGTCGAGGCGCGCCCGTGAGCTCGCCACCGACCTCACCCACTGCCTCCTCAGGAAGGAGCCGACATGAGCCCGTCCGACCACGGCGCACTGGTGCTGGTACTGATGAGCGGCACGCTGGTGGCCGGCCTGGCCGCCTGGGCCTCGGGCGCCCGCAGGATCTGGGCCCCCGCCGCTCTGATCCTCCTGGTCGCCGCCGCCGTCCTCGCCGCCGCGCCCGACCAGGTCGACGTCGACGGCCGCGGCCTGACCACCCTCCTGGTCGCCCTCGGCGGGCTGGCCGCCGTTGCCGGCGGTGGCCCGGTCACCGCGCTGGTCTTCGACCTGGTCGACCGTCGCGAGCTCGCTTCCGACTCCCTCGACCAGGCAGGCCACGTCCTCCGGGGCGGCGCCTGGATCGGCGCACTCGAACGCGTCGCGATCTTCGCCACCCTCGTCGCCGGCTGGCCCGAGGGCCTCGCGGTGGTGCTGGTCGTCAAGGGCCTGGGCCGCTACCCCGAGCTGCATGCCGCCGAGAGCGGCGCCCGTAGCGGTGCCGCTGAACGGTTCATCATCGGCACCTTCACCAGCGTGCTGTGGGCCTGCGGGTGCGCAGGTGTCGTGCTGCTGCTGCGTTAGCCGCGTCAGGCTCAGACCCAGGTCGCCTTCTGCGGATGGTCCGAACGGCGTCAGCCCCACGTCCAGTCATCGTTCGGGTTCAGGTCCTCGAGCTCCCAACGCCCCTTGTCAACCCAGAACAAGAACGGCTGAGGGGCGTAGTCGAACCGCGCATGGCCCACATAGACCTTGCGATCCGTGTGCTCGGGATGGACGTGAGGAGCGAGCCATGCCAGCGCTTCGCTCGCGGTGGCGGGATCGGTCTTCCACGAGAACGTGCAATCGAGGTTCCAGAGCCCGAGCTCGGACCAGGCCAAGTGGCCATGAGGGGTCGTCTGGACTCCCATCGCAGTCGAGACCCACGATGCCCAGTCGTGGCGCCAGGGCTCTTGCTCGAAAGGATCGCCTTGACCTTCCGGGTAGCCGGCCTCGCGCCAGTCCGGCTCCCACATCTCCCACGCCTCGACCACGGGCAGCGGGAGTCGCGGGGCTCCCACGGGCAGGTTGGGAGTGGCCAACGCAGAGAAGGCAGCCAGCACGTGGTCCGGCGTCTGATCGGCAAAGTTGAACGACAACGCGATCTCCGAGAACGAGCCCATGCCTGCGGAGCGTAGGTCAACGGAACTTCATGTGCGGGCGCTTTCGTCACATGTCCTCGGGACGTCGCGGATAGTGGATCCATCTGCTCCATCTGAAGAGCGTCTTCAGCGGGGCCGCTTCTGGATCACCAGCCGGTCCTGATCCGCTGACACGACCTCCATCTCACGCGGCACGCCCTGCGCCGCTCCCTCGGTGAGCCTGATCGTGTCACCCTCGACCACCCACGTGCCGGAGCCCTCCTCGGGGAGGTCTGCGGCGCCCAGGCCGGTCTCCGCGAAGGTGCCGTCGGCGCGGAGATCGAAGGCCATCCGGCCTCGAGCCGGCGGCAACGGGGTGCCGACGGGACGGAACACCATCTCGTCGTCGGTGTCCTCCTCGTGAGCGTGCACCCAGCGCCCGCTCACCTGATCACTTCTCACGGGGCGGCTACGCCCCGACGAACGACTTGCGCGGACCCGCCAGGCAGGCGCTCATCCGTGCCACCTGCCCGGCAGTGAACATGAACATCGCCGCATCGTCGACGTAGTCCATGTAGTTCATGAACATGTCGCCGTGAGGCCCGTTGCTGCACGTCACCGTGGGGAAGCCGGGCTTGCCGAAGTTGGGGCCCGCGCAGTTCGGCGTGTCGGGGACCCGGTCGCCACCGCTGCAGTCGAGCGTGTCGCCCCAGATGTGACGCAGGTTGAGCCAGTGCCCGACCTCGTGGGTCAGGCTGCGGCCCTTGTCGAACGGCGCGGCCGCGCTGCCTTCGGTACCGAAGGCAGCGTTCAGGATGACCACGCCGTCGGTCGCCTTGGGCCCGCCGGGGAACTGGGCGTAGCCGAGCAGCCCGCCGCCGAGCGTGCAGACCCAGATGTTCAGGTAGGCATCTGCCGGCCACGCGGCCGAGCCGCCCTTGCTCGCCCGCTTGACGTCATCACCCGCCGCGAACGACGTCCGGTCTGTCTGCACCCGCACGATCCCGTCGGTGCGCTCACCGTTGGGATCCTTCGTCGCCAGCTGGAACTTGATCTTCGAGTCAGCGACGAGACCCTTCCACGGGTCGGGCACCTTGGAGGTGTCGGGATTCTTGGCCCGGAAGTCCTGGTTGATCGCGACGATCTGGCTCTGGATCTGGGACTTGCTGATGTTCTCCTGGGGCGACTTGTAGACCACATGCACCACGGTGGGGATCGTGATCAGCTTGCCGGCGACCCGGTTGGCCTCGCCCGAGCTGACGGCGCGGGCGGTGAACTCCTCTGCGCGTTGCTGGTTGGTCCGGAACGACGGCTGCTGCTCCAGCAGGCGCTCGAACTCCTCCATCGCGGCACACTGACGACGCTTGGCGACCATGGGTCCTGCCTCTCATGCACGAGTGGTGGACCCTGCACCCTCCGCGGACCGGGCCCTTGAGGTGACCTTCCTCGGCGGCTCGGGACCTGTCAAGAGAGGCCGTGCGGCGTGGGCGTACCGGTCCTGCTCAAGGCGTTGCCGGGCGCCTCAGGCGGGGCCGACGACCGCGAGGATCTCGGGGCGGCTGAAGATCTCGGCGGCGATCACTCGGACCTCCTCGAGGGTGACCTCGTCGATCTTGGCCATCACCTCGTCGATGCCGAGCAGCTCGTCGTGGATCAGCTCGGCCTTGCCGATCCGCGACATCCGGGACGCCGAGTCCTCGAGGCCGAGCACCAGCCCACCGCGCAGCTGGCCCTTGCCGCGGGCCAGCTCCTCGGCGGTGATGCCGTCGCGGGCGACCTTGGCGAGCTCGTCACGGACCACGGAGAGCACGTCGTCGAGCTTGGTGGGCAGGCAGCCGACCGAGACCCCGACAAGGCCGGAGTCGGCGTGGTGGGAGGCGAAGGAGAAGACGGAGTAGGCCAGGCCACGGTTCTCGCGGACCTCCTGGAAGAGCCGGCTCGACGTACCGCCACCGAGCGCGGTGTTGAGCACGCCCAGGGCGAAGCGTCGGTCGTCGTCGCGAGCGAGGCCTTCCATGCCGAGGACCAGGTTGACCTGCTCGAACGGTCGGGTCGCCTCGATCTGGCCGGGGCTGACCCGCTTGCGCGAGCCGTGGCGGGCCGGAACCGGGCTCTCCACGACCTTCAGCCAGTCGTTGCGGGCGAAGGCCGTCTTGACCAGGCGCACCAGCGCCGCGTGGTCGACGTTGCCGGCCGCCGAGACGACGATGTTGGCCGGGCGGTAGTGGCGTCGGTAGAAGCGCAGGATCTGAGCGCGGGTCAGCGCGGTGATCGACGCCTCGGTCCCGGCGATCCCGCGCCCGAGCGGGGTGTCACCCCACGCCTGGGCGGCGAAGAGGTTGTGGACCACGTCGTCGGGGTCGTCGTCGTGCATCGCGATCTCGTCGAGGATCACGTCACGCTCGGCCTCGACGTCCACAGGCAGCAGCGTCGAGGCGGTGATCATGTCGCCGAGGACGTCGACCGCCAGCGGCAGGTCCTCGTCGAGGACCCGGGCGTGGAAGCAGGTGTACTCCTTCGCGGTGAAGGCGTTGAACTCGCCGCCGACGGCGTCCAGCTCCACGGAGATGTCGAGCGCCGAGCGCTCGGCGGTGCCCTTGAAGAGCAGGTGCTCGAGGAAGTGGGAGCAGCCGTGCTGCGCCGTCGACTCGTCGCGCGAGCCGACACCGACCCACACGCCGATGCTCGCCGAGCGTACGCCGGCCTGGTGCTCACTGATGATGCGCAGGCCGGAGGGGAGGACCGTGTGGCGAACCCTGGAGGTCACCTGTCCGGCAGCGTCGCGCTCGGTGTGGAGGGTGCGCGTCGTCGCCCGAGACGGGGCCGACCCGCCCGAAGTTGCCTTCGGGCGGGTCGACGATGAAGCAGTGGTCACTCGGAGTCGTCCGCGCCTTCGGCGGCGTCCGCAGCACCCTCGGTGCTCTCCTCGACCACCGGGATCAGCGACAGCTTGCCGCGGTCGTCGATCTCGGCGATCTGGACCTGGATCTTCTGGCCGACCGAGACGACGTCCTCGACTGCGTCAACGCGCTTGCCGCCGGCCAGGCCGCGCAGCTTGCTGATGTGCAGCAGCCCGTCCTTGCCCGGCATCAGCGAGATGAACGCACCGAAGTTGGTCGTCTTGACGACCGTGCCGAGGTAACGCTCACCGATCTCCGGCATCGTCGGGTTGGCGATCTGGTTGACGGCGTCCTTGGCTGCCTGGGCGGCCTCACCGTTCGTGGCACCGATGTAGATGGTGCCGTCGTCCTCGATCGTCAGCTGGGCGCCGGTGTCGTCCTGGATCTGGTTGATGATCTTGCCCTTCGGACCGATCACCTCACCGATCTTGTCGACCGGGATCTTGATGGTGATGATCCGCGGAGCGAACAGCGACATCTCCTCGGGCTCGGCGATGGCCTCGGCCATGACGTCGAGGATCGCGAGACGCGCGTCCTTGGCCTGACCCAGCGCCGCGGCGAGGATCTCGGCCGGGATGCCGTCGAGCTTCGTGTCGAGCTGCAGGGCCGTGACGAACTCACGGGTGCCGGCGACCTTGAAGTCCATGTCGCCGAACGCGTCCTCGGCACCGAGGATGTCGGTCAGCGCGACGAACTTGGTCTCGCCGTCGACCTCACCGGAGATGAGACCCATGGCGATACCGGCGACGGCCGCACGAAGCGGGACGCCGGCCTGGAGCAGCGACATCGTCGAGGCGCAGACCGAGCCCATCGAGGTGGACCCGTTGGAGCCCATGGCCTCGGAGAGCTGACGGATCGCGTAGGGGAACTCCTCGCGGGTCGGCAGCACGGGGAGCAGCGCGCGGCGCGCGAGCGCACCGTGTCCGACCTCGCGACGCTTGGGCGAGCCCACGCGGCCGGTCTCGCCCGTCGAGAACGGCGGGAAGATGTACTTGTGCATGTAGCGGCGCGACTTCTCCGGGGAGAGCGTGTCCAGCTTCTGCTCGAGGGTCAGCATGTTGAGCGTGGTGACACCCAGGATCTGGGTCTCGCCGCGCTCGAAGAGCGCCGAGCCGTGGACCCGCGGGATCACGGCGACCTCGGCGTGCAGCGGACGGATGTCGGCGAGGCCGCGGCCGTCCATGCGGATCTGGTCGCGCAGCACGCGCTCGCGCACGATCGACTTGTTGACCGAGCGGAACGCCGCGCCGATCTCCTTCTCGCGACCCTCGAACTGGTCGGCGAGCTGGGTGAGGACGGCGGCCTTGATCTCGTCGGTCTTGGCCTCACGCTCGAGCTTGTCGGCGATCGTCATGGCGGCGGGCAGGCCGGCGGCCTGAGCGGCAGCCTCGACGGCTGCGTACGCGTCGTCCTCGTAGTCGAGGAAGACCGGGAAGTCCTGGACCGGCTTCGCGGCGACGTTGGCGAGCTCCTGCTGCGCCTCGACGAGCTGCTTGATGAACGGCTTGGCAGCGTCCAGACCGCCGGCGACGACGGCCTCGGTGGGGGCCTGCACGCCGTCCTGGACCAGGGTCCAGGTCTGCTCGGTGGCCTCGGCCTCGACCATCATGATCGCGACGTCACCGGTGTCGGTGACCCGACCGGCGACGACCATGTCGAAGACGGCGTTCTCGAGCTGGCTGTGGGTCGGGAACGCGACCCACTGGCCCTCGATCAGGGCGACGCGGACGCCGCCGACCGGGCCGGAGAACGGCAGGCCGGAGAGCTGCGTGGACAGCGACGCCGCGTTGATCGCGAGCACGTCGTACGGGGTGTCGGGGTTGAGCGCCATCACGGTGATGACGACCTGGACCTCGTTGCGCAGACCCTTCTTGAAGGTCGGGCGCAGCGGGCGGTCGATGAGGCGGCAGGTGAGGATCGCGTCCTCGCCCGGGCGGCCTTCGCTCCGGAAGAACGAGCCGGGGATCTGGCCGGCGGCGTACATCCGCTCCTCGACGTCGATCGTCAGAGGGAAGAAGTCGAAGTGGTCCTTGGGGTGCTTGCCGGCCGTGGTGGCCGAGAGCAGCATCGTGTCGTCGTCGAGGTAGGCGGTCACCGAACCGGCGGCCTGGCGGGCGAGGAGCCCGGTCTCGAACTTGACGGTGCGGGTGCCGAACTTGCCATTGTCGAGAACGGTCTCGACGGCAGAGATGACGGGGTCAGTCAAGGGTTTGTCCCTGTTCTGTTCGCGGAGCGAACCGCGGCGTCCCGCGTACAAAGAGAGCCGGTCTTCGATCGAGGCCCGCACATCCCAGTGGGGATGGTGAGAGCCACTACCGAGGACCGAGCCAGAACGTGCGGGTCGCTCCTGGTGTTGGGGTTATTCAGTTGTGAGGCTAGCGCCGCAGGGCGACGCAGAGAAGCGTGAAGGGCCCACCGGAGTGGACCCTTCACGATGTATCAGCGGCGGAGGCCGAGGCGCTCGACGATCGAGCGGTAGCGCCCGATCTCGGTCTTCTGCAGGTAGTTGAGCAGACGACGGCGCTGGCCGACGAGAAGCAGCAGACCACGACGGCTGTGGTGGTCGTGCTTGTGCGTCTTGAGGTGGTCGGTGAGGTGGCTGATCCGGTGGCTCAGCAGTGCGATCTGCACCTCCGGCGAACCGGTGTCGCCCTCGGTCAGGGCGTACTCCGCCATGATCTTCTTCTTGGTCTCCGCGTCAGTACCGATCGACATGCGGGCTCCTTCTCCGGCCCTCTCGGGCACAGCTCGTTGCGCGGCGCGCCGGGGCCTGTTCACCCGGGCACTCTGGTTCCGCGGCCGTTGGACGGCGATGTCGTCTGTCAAGACAACCGGGCAAGGCTATCAGCGGGCGTGTCGCACCCCAAAACGAGCAGGTCGCCGACCAACCACGACGCTCAGGCGACGCTGACCGGGTGCCGGACCACGGCGTCGAAGAAGTAGCCCCCGTCGTTGAACGGGGCCTCCAGTGGCTGAGTCCGTCCGGCGGCGTCGGTCGCACGTGCCATCAGGACGTGCTCGCCGGCGGTCGGGCGCTCCCACGCGTAGGACCACTGGGTCCACCCCTGCTCGCGCGCCGCCCGCTCGATCGTGGCCTTCGACCAGGTCAGTCCCCCGTCGGTACTGACCTTCACCTTGCGGATCGGCGCCGCGCCGCTCCACGAGCGACCGGTCAGCACGAGCTCGCGCCGACCCTCGAGCGCGGCTCCCCACGGGAGCTCCCACGCCGAGCGCACCGGGTTGACCGTGAGCGGCGGGGAGTCGAGCGGGTAGTCGCCGCCGGTCATCCGGTACCACTTCGTGTTCCACGGCGACGTCAGCTCGTTCAGGGAGACCTCGAGCGATCCGAGCCACTTGATGCTGCCGATGCCGACCCAGCCCGGCAGCACCAGGCGCAGCGGGTAGCCGTGGTCGGGCAGCAGGGGCTCACCGTTCATCTTCCAGACGAGCAGCGCGTCGTCGAGCGCCTTGCTCACCGGGAACGGGCGGCGCACCGGCCCGTAGTCGACGCCACCCGAGGAGTACGGCGCGTCCAGGCCGGTCGCCTGGATGGAGACGGCGGCGGGGTCGATGCCGACCTTCTTCAGCACGTCGCGCAGCCGCACCCCCTCCCACTCGACCGAGCCGACGGCGCCGAGCGTCCACGCCGTACCTGCTGCCGGCCTGCCCTGCTGGGTGCCGAAGAAGCTGCGGCCGTTGCCGGTGCACTCATGAGTGGTGACCAGCGTCGTGCGCGGTAGCTTCCTGAGGTCCGAGAGCCGCAGCTCGATCGGGTTGTCGACGGTGCGGTCCCGCTTGAGGCCGTCGCCGTAGATCTTCAGCGAGTACGTCGAGGCGTCGATGGTCGGTGTCGCGGTGTGGTTGCGCACGAACAGCCGGGCCTGCTTGGTGAAGTAGCTCGTGGGGCGCACAGAGTCCCAGCGCATCTCGGCGTTGGTTCCGTAGTCGACGAACCAGGTCGCGGGGAGCGCCTTGAGGATCGCGGGGGCACCGGCCAGAGCCCGGCCCACCGGCGTGAGACCTCCGACGACCAGGGCACCTCCGAGGACGGCGGCGGAACGGAGCAGGGTGCGACGACTCGTCGCCAGCGTTGACCTGGAATTCATGTTCGGAGATTAATACTATTGATTTACTATCGTAAAGCACCTCCGTCGGCGTGCCACGATGGCGTCATGCCCGTGGTGGAGACGAAGCTCGGCGTGTGCAACCTGTGCGAGGCGATCTGCGGCCTCGAGCTCACCGTGACCGACGGGCAGGTGACGGGGACGCGCGGCAACCCCGATGATCCGTTGTCGCGCGGGCACATCTGCCCGAAGGGCACCGCGCTCGCCGACATCCACGCGGACCCGGACCGGCTGCGGCGACCCGTTCGCCGGACCCCGGACGGCTGGGACGAGATCGGCTGGGACGAGGCCCTCGACCTGGTGGCCGACGGGCTGGCGCGGGCGATCAACCGGCACGGGCGGGACGCGCTGGCGATCTACCAGGGCAACCCGAACGCGCACAGCCTCGGCTCGCTGACCCACGGCAGCGCGATGGTGCGGTCCTTCCGCACCCGCAACAAGTTCAGCGCCACCTCGGTCGACCAGCTCCCCCACCAGCTGGTCGCCTACCTGATGTACGGCCACCAGCTCCTCCTGCCGATCCCCGACATCGACCGGACGTCGTACTTCCTGGTGCTGGGCGCCAACCCGATGGCGTCGAACGGATCGCTGATGACGGTGCCCGACTTCCCGGGCCGGCTGCGCGAGCTCAAGGACCGCGGCGGCCGGATGGTCGTGATCGACCCGCGGCGCACCGAGACCGCCAAGGTCGCCACCGAGCACCACTTCGTCCGGCCCGGCACCGACGCCCACCTGCTGCTGGCGATGCTCCACGTCCTGTACGACGAGGGGCTGACCACCCCGCCGGCGTACGTCGACGGGCTCGACCTGGTCGAGGCCGCGGTGGCGCCGTACACACCCGATCTCGCCGAGCAGGTCACCGGCATCGCGGCCGAGGAGATCCGGCGGATCACCCGCGAGTTCGCGGCGGCCGACGGCGCAGCGGCGTACGGCCGGGTCGGCGTGTCCACCCATGCCTTCGGCACGGTCTGCCAGTGGGCGGTGCAGCTGCTCAACCTGCTGACCGGCAACCTCGACCGCGTGGGCGGGGTCTGCTTCACCAGCCCGGCGATCGACGTGGTCGGGACCGGCCTGATCGGCGCCGGCCACCACGACGTCTGGCGCAGCCGGGTCCGCGGGCTGCCGGAGTCCGGCGGCGAGCTTCCCGTGGCGGTGCTGCGCGAGGAGATCGAGACCCCGGGTGAGGGACAGGTGCGTGCCCTGCTCACGGTCGCCGGCAACCCCGTGTCGTCGACGCCGGACGGCGGCGCGCTCGACCGAGCGCTGGGGGGACTCGACTTCATGGCCGCGGTCGACATCTACCTCAACGAGACGACCCGGCACGCGGACGTGGTCCTGCCTCCGACGACCACCCTGGAGCGCGATCACTACGACCTGGTCTTCCATGCGCTCGCGGTCCGCAACACCGCTCGGTTCACCCCCGCGGTCCTGCCGAAGCCCGACGGGGCGATGCACGACTGGGAGATCTACCGCGAGATCGTGCTCCGCACCCAGGCGCGGCTGGACGACGGCCTCGAGGCGGGTCGGCTCGAGGCCCTGGTCTCGCGGCTGTCCGTGACGCCGAGCGACCTGATCGAGCTGCTGGTCGACAGCGGTACGGCGGTCACGATGGAGCAGCTGCGCGACCACCCGGAGGGCGTCGACCTGGGTCCGCTGCAGGGCGGCCAGCTGCCGGAGCGGATGCCGCGCGAGCGGGTGGAGGCAGCGCCTGCCCTGGTGATGGACGACCTGGCCCGGCTGAGCGCCGTACCTCTCCCTGTCGGGGACGAGCTGCTGCTGATCGGTCGGCGCCACCAGCGGGACTGCAACTCCTGGATGCACAACTCGGAGCGCCTCACCAAGGGCAAGCCGCGCCACCAGCTCCTGATGCACCCCGACGACCTCGCCACCCGTGGCCTCGCCGACGGTGCCACGGTCTCGGTGTCCTCGCGGGTCGGCGCGGTGGCGGTCGAGGTCCGGGCGACCGACGACATGATGCGCGGCGTCGTCAGCCTCCCCCACGGCTACGGACACCGCCGGGAGGGCGTCCGCCTGGAGCAGGCGGTCGACCTCCCGGGGGTGTCCATCAACGACCTCACCGACGCGGCGCTGCTCGACGTGTCGGGCAACGCCGCGTTCAACGGCACTCCGGTGCGGGTCTCAGCGCTCGACTGACGCGTACTCCGGCTCGGGCTCCGCCACTACCTCACCGCGCACCTGGCGCGGCTTCCACGGCCACCAGACCTTGTCGCCCATCAGCACGAGGATCGCGGGCAGCATCACCAGTCGGATCAGCGTGGCGTCGAGCAGGATCGCGGCCGAGAGCCCGACGCCGAGCATCTTCATCTCCAGGATGCTCAACGTCGCGAAGATCGCGAACACCGAGACCATCACCGCTGCCGCGCTCGTGACGACTCCCGCGGTGTCCTGGATGCCGCGTTGGACCGCCACCCGGGTCGGAAGCCCGTCGTTCAGGTGCTCGCGGATCCGGCTCAGCACGAACACGTGGTAGTCCATCGACAACCCGACCAGCACCACCAGCACGAAGAGCGGGACCCAGTCGATCACGAACCCGGGACTGGTGAAGCCGAGGAGGCCACTCCCGACACCATGCTGGAAGACCAGGGTCAGCACCCCGAAGGCCACGCCGACCGAGAGCAGGTTGAGCAGCGTCGAGATGATCGCGAGCGGGATGCTGCGGAAGGCGAGCACCATGATCAGCATCGTCAGGAGCAGCACGAACCCGATCACCAGGGCCAGCCGGCCCTGCTGCTGAGCGGCGGCGTCCATGCTCTCGGCCGCGCCGCCACCGACGGCGTGCTCGGTCGTCCCCGACAGGTCGCCCAGAGCAGCCGGGACCAGCTCACCCCGGAGCTCGTGCAGCGCGTCGTCGACCCGCGGGTCGGTCTCGCCGTAGGGCATGCCGAGCACGATCGTCGAGGTGGTGCCGTCGGCCGAGGTCTCGACCCCGAGCCCGGAGGCCACGAAGTCACCCCCGGCGACGGCCTGGTCGCTCAGCTCGTCGAGTGCGGCGGTGACGGCCTTGGCCGAGGCACCGTCAGACGTGACGACGACCGTTGCCGACGCACCCTCGGCGGCCGGGAAGCTGGTGCTGATGTCCCTCACGGTCTGCACCTGTGGGATCGACGCGGGCAGTGTGTCCAACGTTGCGGAGTGGGTCTTCATCCCCAGCGCGGGGATTGCCAGCCCGACCATCAGCACGCTCGCCAGGGCGAGGGCGACGCCGGGGTGGCGCAGGACAGGTGCCAGCAGCCGGCGACTGATGCCGCCCTGCCCGATCCGCTTGTTGAGCCGCCACAGGAGCGGCACCCGGGGGCGGTCCACCCAGCGACCGAGCTTGACCAGGAGCGCGGGCAGCACGGTGATCGAGCCGAGGACGGCGACCGCGACGACGAGGATGGAGCCGACCGCCAGCGAGTTGAAGGTGACGTTGCCGATCAGGAAGAGACCGGCCATCGACGCGATCACCGCGCCACCGGACACCAGGATCGAGTGCCCGGACGTCTGGGCCGCGATCTCGACCGCCTCCAAGGACGTATGGCCCTTGGCTCGCTCCTCACGCTCGCGCTTGAGGTAGAAGAGCGAGTAGTCGACCCCGACCGCCATCCCGATCAGCACGATCACGCTGGACACCGACGGGTCGGCCGGGATCCAGTGTGAGATCCCCGCCATGAGCCCGAGCGTCGCGGCGACGCTGGTGCCGGCGAGCAGCACCGGAATGCCGGCGGCGATCAGCGCGCCGAAGGCCAACAACATCAGCAGCAACGTCACCGGCAGACTGGTCAGCTCTGCGGACCCGAGGTCCTCGCTGATCCGATCGCCGACCGCCGCATCGAGTGACACGTCGCCTGCCTGGCGGACCTGGAGGTCCGGGTGGGCGGCCTGCACGCGGTCGGTCACAGCCTGCACCGAGTCAGCGTCGTCCACCCCGGACTTGAGGTCGACCGAGACGAGGAGCGCCGTACGGTCCTGGTTCCACTGCGGCTTGGCGACGCCGGCGACGCCGTCGGCGGCCTTCGCTCCGGACACGACCGCGTCGGCTGCCTTCTCGGCCTGCTGCGCGCTGAGGCTGCCTGCGGCCCTGGCGGAGCCCGCCGTGATCAGGATGTTCTCGGTGTCGGGCTGGTCCAGGTGAGCGTCGGCGATCATCGCGGCGGCGCGCCCGGACTCACCGACCCGGTAGTCAGCGTCGGTGGTCTCCTGGGTGGGGAATGCGACAGCAAGTCCCACCGCGATGGCGACGAAGACGATCCAGCCGGCGATCGCGCGCCAGGGGTGCAGCGCGCTCCAGCGCGCCGCCTTCATCGGGACTGTTGTCAGTGGGTTGCCCATGGCCGTCTCTCCTGGGATTGCTCGGGTCTTTCGGGGTGCTTCCAGCCTCGCCTCGCGGGTGGCGCGCGTCAGGGGCGCAGAGACCCGAACCGTGGTGGTGCCTGCACCACTGCGCGAGGTCCGGTCGGGCGGAGAGGATGGGGCCGTGAAACCACTCGGCCGCTTCCAGCTGACGGCGTACGCCGTCGCGCAGCTCCTCCTCTCCTTCGTGCTGATCGCACTGCTGGTGCTGTGGCTCGTCGGCGGCACGCTGGTCGTGGTCTGGGTCGGGATCGGCATCCTGGCCCTCACCGTGCCGGCGACCCGGTGGATCGCGAACCTGCACCGGACGATGGCAGCGCGGACCCTCGGCACCCCGGTCCCGGTGCCCTACCGCCCACTGCCCCAGGGCACCGGCTTCGTCGCGAAGGCTCGCGTCGTCCTGGCCGACCCGATGACCTGGCGTGACCTGGGCTGGCTCGTCGTCGCGCCGGTCGTCGGCCTGGTGGTGTCGCTGACCGTGATCCTGCTGTTGGTCCTGGTCCTGACGGCGTTCATCTGGTGGTTCGCGACGCCGCCGCTGATGCAGGCCCGAGCGAAGTTCGACCGGCTCTTCCTGTCCTACAGCCGCACCGAGACCCTCGAGCAGCGGGTGCAGGTGCTCGCCGAGACCCGTGCCGAGCTGGTCGACCACTCCGCGGCGGAGCTGCGGCGGCTGGAGCGCGACCTGCACGACGGCGCCCAGGCCCGCCTGGTCGCGCTGTCGATGAGCCTCGGCATGGCGGACGCGGCGTTCGAGAGCGAGGACCCCGAGCAGGCGAGGCAGCTGATCAAGGACGCCCGGGCGACCACCAGCGCAGCGATCAGCGACCTGCGCTCCGTCGTACGCGGCATCCACCCGCCGGTGCTCGCCGACCGCGGGCTCTCCGGGGCGGTCGCGGCACTCGCGATCGACATGGCGATCCCGGTGACGGTGGACGCGAAGCTGGTCGGGCGACTGCCGGCACCGGTGGAGTCGGCGGTCTACTTCGCCGTCGCCGAGTGCCTCGCCAACGTCGGCAAGCACTCCGGCGCCCGCAACGGCTGGGTCACCCTGCGCCACGAAGCCGGCGTCCTGCGCGCCGTTGTGGGTGACGACGGCCGTGGCAGCGCCGATCCCGGCGCCGGAACCGGCATGCTGGGGGTGATGCGGCGACTGGCCGCGTTCGACGGCACGCTCAGCGTCTCGAGCCCGGCCGGCGGCCCGACGATCGTCACCCTGGAGGTCCCGTGCGACTTGTCCTCGCCGAGGACCACGCCCTCCTCCGAGCCGGCCTGATCCAGCTCCTCGAGGGCAACGGCTTCACGATCCTGCACGCCGTCGACAACGAGGCATCACTGTCGGCGGCGTCTGCTCGACCCGCTGGCCGAGGCCGCGGTGCTCGACGTACGCCTGCCGCCGACGCAGACCGACGAGGGCCTGCGCGCGGCCGTCGCCGTACGGGCTGCGCGGCCGGGCTTCCCGGTGATGGTGCTCTCGCAGTACGTCGAACAGCTCTACGCCCGCGAGCTGCTGGCCAGCGGGGTCGGGGCCGTCGGCTACCTGCTCAAGGACCGGGTGTCCGACGTGGCGGAGTTCGTCGACGGCGTACGCCGGGTCGCTGCCGGCGGCACCGTCCTGGACCCCGAGGTGGTCGCCACCGTGATGGCGCGGCAGCGAGAGGAGCCGCTCGAGCGGCTGACCCCGCGGGAGCGGGAGGTGCTGGGCCTGATGGCCGAGGGACGGTCGAACGCGGCGGTCGCCGTACACCTGCACGTCACCGAGAAGGCCGTCGCCAAGCACATCAACAGCATCTTCACCAAGCTCGACCTCCCCATCGACGAGGACGACCACCGACGGGTGCGGGCCGTGCTGACCTACCTGCGGGTCTAGCAGCGGGGACAGGCCTCGGCCCGGCCGGACGGCGTGCTGACGTCCACCGCGTGCTCGAACACGATGCCTTCGTGATCGCTCCAGTAGCGCTGCTCGGCGATCGAGTGCCCCGCACGGTCGATCGCCCCCGGCAGCATCGTGAGGGCGAAGACATTCAGGCCCACGAGAACCAGGCGGGCCACGACGGAGCGGTCCAGCACGCGATCGACGCGCCAGACACGACGTCCCAGCTGGACGCTGACGACGACGAACACCGCCACCGGCGTGTCGGCGCCGGACAGCAGACTTCCCAGTGACTTCATGCGCTTCCCAGGGGTTGCAAAGGCCGACAAGCGACCGAATCCCCGGTGCACCGGGGATTCCGACTCGGGCTAGGTCAGCAGCGCACGTACGGCATCGCGCGCCGCGGTCGGGTCGGCCGCGGAGAGGGCCGCCTCCGCAGCGTCCTCGCAGTCAGTCATCGTGGCGGTCGCCAGCCGCGCCCCGACGGGGCGTACGGCGGCCGCGGCCATCGACAGCGAGGAGATCCCCATCCCGACCAGGACACAGGCGAGCAGCGGGTCGGCCGCCGCCTCGCCGCAGACGCCGACCGGCTTGCCGGCCTGGCGACCCGCCTCGGCGGTGATCGCGATCAGCTGGAGCACCGCGGGCTGCCACGGGTCGGTGAGGTGCGCGAGGTCGGTGGCCATCCGGTCGGCGGCCATCGTGTACTGCGTCAGGTCGTTGGTGCCGATCGAGAGGAAGTCGACGACCTCGAGCATCCGGTGGGCCAGCAGGGCCGCGCTGGGCACCTCGACCATCACCCCGGCCTTCAGCCCGAGCTCGTGCACCTTGTCGGCGAAGCCGGCCGCCTCGGCCACCGTCGCCACCATCGGCGCCATCACCCAGGTCTCGGTGCCGGTCGCCGCCGCGGCGGCGGCGATCCCCTCGAGCTGCCGGTCGAGCAGGCCCGGGTTGTCGAAGGACAGCCGCAGACCTCGTACGCCGAGGGCCGGGTTCTCCTCCCCCTCGTGCGTGGCGAACGCGACCGGCTTGTCGGAGCCGGCGTCGAGGGTGCGTACGACGACGTACCGGTCGTCACCGAACGCGGTCAGCACCTCGCCGTAGATCTGCGCCTGCTCCTCGACCGACGGCTCCTCCTGGCGATTGAGGAACGACAGCTCGGTGCGGAAGAGGCCGACGCCCTGGACCGGCGCGGTGCCGGCAGAGCGGGCGGACTCACCGTCGGCGACGTTGGCGAGGATCTTGACGGGTGTGCCGTCGGCGGTGGCGCCGGGGCCGGCCCAGGAGGCCAGCGCGCCGCGCGCCTCGACGTCGGCGACGACCCGCTGGGCGGCTTCTGCCTCGTCCGGGTCGGTCTCGATGGTGCCGGCGACGCCGTCCACGAGGAGGGCGGTGCCGTCGGCGATCGTCATCGCGCCGGTCACGCCCACCACGCAGGGGATGCCGAGCTGCCGGGCGATGATCGCGGTGTGGCTGGTCGGGCCACCGCGCTCGGTCACCAGCGCGAGCACGACTCGCGGGTCGAGGCCGGCCGTGTCGGCCGGCGCCAGGTCCTCGGCGACCAGCACGCAGGGCGTCTCGGGCGCACCGACGCCCGGCTCCGGCTCACCGACGAGGTGCGCGACGACGCGGCGCTCGATGTCGCGGAGGTCGGTCACCCGCTCGGCCATCAGGCCACCCATGCCGGTGAAGATCGTGACGAACTGCTCGACCCCGGCGTGGACGGAGGCCAGCAGGTCCTCCCCCGACCGCAGGTGCTTGCGGACCGCACTGCGCAGACCCTTGTCCCGCGCCAGGCCGGCGCTCGCGGTGAGCACCTCGGCGGCGGCACCGGACGCGTTCGCGGCCTTGCGCACGAAGCCGTCGGAGACGGCCTGGGCCGCGACGTCGTACGCCTCGAGAGCAGCGTCCTCGGCGTACGACGTGGCGTCGAAGCGGGCGATCGCCTCGGGCGAGACCTCCGCCCGCACGAGTGACGCGGGGCCGAAGGCGACGCCGGGGACGACGGGTGTGCCCCGGAAGGCAGGTGCGGAGCTGGTGACCATGACCACAAGTCAACCAGCCACCCCCCTTGACAGTCAACACATTCGGGGGTAAAACAACACATACACAGATTCACCCCAACCGATCCAACACGGAAGCGAAGATCCGATGACGATGTACGCCGAGGAACGGCAGCAGGCGATGGCGCAGCTTGTCACCGAGCGCGGCCGGGTGTCGGTGAACGCGATCGCGGACCAGTTCGACGTCACGACCGAGACCGTCCGCCGCGATCTCTCGGTCCTCGAGCGGATGGGCCTGCTGCGCCGGGTCCACGGCGGCGCCGTGCCGGCCTCGGCACTGGCGGTGATCGAGGCCGGCTTCGGGGAGCGCGACCTGGCCAACACCGTCGAGAAGGACCAGATCGCCCGGGCAGCCCTCGACCTGCTCCCGCCCACGAACGGGACCGTGCTGTTCGACGCCGGCTCCACCACCAGCCGGCTGGCCAGCCTCCTCCCCCGCGACCTGCGACTGACCGTCGTCACGCACGCGGTGCCCGTCGCCGCCCGACTCGCCGGCAGCGCCCAGGTCGAGCTGCACGTCCTGCCCGGCCGGGTGCGCCCGGCGACCCAGGCGGCCGTCGGCGCCGACACCGTCGCGGCGCTGGGTCGGCTGCGCGCCGACGTCGCCTTCGTCGGCACCAACGGCCTGACCGTCGACCACGGCCTCTCCACGCCCGACCGCGAGGAGGCCGCCACCAAGCGGGCCATGGTCGCCTCGGCTCGCCGGGTCATCTGCCTCGTTGACTCCAGCAAGCTCGGGGTCGAGGCGTCCGTGCGGTTCGCCGCACTGTCCGAGATCGACGTCGTCGTCACCGACGACGGCATCTCCGCCGACGACCGTCGCTCGCTCGTGCGCGCCGGCGTCGAGGTCGTGGTCGCATGATCGTGACCCTCACCCCCAACCCCAGCCACGACCGCACGGTCGCGCTGGCCGGCCCCCTCGACCGCGGCAGCGTGATCCGCGCCGAGTCGATGACCTCCCAGGCCGGCGGCAAGGGCGTCAACATCTCCCGGGCCTCGGTGTCCGCCGGTATCCCGTCGGTCGCGGTGCTCCCGGCCGACCCCGACGACCCGTTCGTCCACGAGCTCCTCGCCGCCGGCATCGACTGCCGGCCGGTCGCGACCACGGGCGCCCTGCGCGTCAACATCACCATCAGCGAGCCCGACGGCACCACCACCAAGCTCAACAGTCCCGGACCGACTGTCACCTCCGAGGTGCTCGCCGAGCTGACCACCTCGCTGCGCCTCCGCGCCACCTCCGCGCAGTGGGTGGTCCTGGCCGGCTCGCTGCCGCCGGGCGCCCCCGTGGGCTGGTACGCCGAGCTGGTCGCCGAGCTCGCCGACTGCGGCGCCCGGATCGCGGTCGACACGAGCGACGCACCGCTGGCGGCGCTGGTCGCCGGCCTGGACCTCGCTGCCCCCCACCTGATGAAGCCGAACGGCGAGGAGCTCGCCTCCTTCACCGGCGGCGACGCCGACGCGCTCGAGACCGACCCGGTCGCGGCCGCGGCCGCCGCGCGCACGCTGGTCGACCGTGGCGTCGAAGCCGTGCTCGCGACGCTCGGTCCGCACGGCGCGGTCCTGGTCACCGGCGATGGCGCGTGGCACGCCGTACCCCCGCCGACGACCGTGGTCTCCACGGTCGGCGCGGGCGACTCCAGCCTCTTCGGCTACCTCCTCGGGGACCTGCGTGGCCAGGACCCCGACCACCGACTCGCGCTCGCCGTCGCCTACGGCAGCGCGGCCGCCGGACTTCCCGGCACGACTATTCCGCAACCCCACCAGGTGCGACCCGAGCAGGTCTCGGTCCGTCGCCTGGACATCACTCAGGGAGGGTGACGATGAGCGAGCTCATCAATGCAGGTCTGGTGCGACTCGACGCCGACCTCGGCGCCGACAAGCACGAGGTGATCCGGGCGCTGGCCCGGATCGTCGGGGACGCCGGCCGCGCGACCGACGTCGACCAGCTGATCGAGGACGCCTTCGCCCGCGAGACGACGTCCGCGACCGGGCTTCCGGGCGGCATCGCCATCCCCCACTGCCGCACCAGCGGCGTCGACGAGCCCGTGCTCGCCTTCGCCCGGCTGCAGCCGAAGGTCGACTTCGGCGCCAAGGACGGTCCGGCCGAGCTGGTCTTCCTGATCTCGGCGCCGGCCGGTGGCGACAACACGCACCTGCAGCTGCTCACCAAGCTGGCTCGCGCGCTCGTCAAGGCCGCGTTCACCGACAGCCTTCGTGACGCGGAGACCCCCGAGGAGGTGGCCGAGCTGGTCACCGCGGTGGTCGGCGCACCGCCGGCCCCGAAGCCCGCGGCTCCGGCACCTGCCCCCGCGGCCGCTGCCGCGGCCGAGACTGCGCCGGCCCGGCGCAGCCTGGTCGCCGTCACCGCCTGCCCGACCGGCATCGCCCACACCTACATGGCCGCCGAGGCGCTCGAGGCCGCGGCCGAGCGCGCCGGTGTCGACATCGCGGTCGAGACCCAGGGCTCGGCCGGCTCCACGCCGCTGCCCGGCGCGACCATCGCCAACGCCGACGCGGTGATCTTCGCCGTCGATGTGGGCGTCCGCGACCGCGGCCGGTTCGCCGGCAAGCCGCTCCTCTCCTCGGGCGTCAAGCGCCCGATGGACGAGGCCGACGCCATGATCGTGGAGGCGCTTCGCTACGCCGACGACCCCAACGCGCCACGCGTCGAGGGCGACGGCTCCGGGTCGGGTGGCGACTCGTACGCCGGCTCGGGCGGCAGCGGGGAGTCGTGGGGTGGCCGCACCCGGCGGGTGCTGATGACCGGCGTGTCGTACATGATCCCGTTCGTCGCCGCCGGCGGCCTGCTGATCGCACTGTCCTTCCTCCTGGGCGGCTACGAGATCGTCGGGCCGTACGGCGACATCGCGGTCAACAACTCGATCTTCAACCTCCCCAACCCGCAGGCGCTCGGGCTGGAGCACGCGCTCTTCGGGTCCGGGCTCGCCGCCTACCTCGGCGCCCTGTTCTTCATCATCGGCAAGACCGCCTTCATGCTCTTCATCCCAGCGCTCGCCGGCTACATCGCCTTCGCGATCGCAGACCGTCCGGGGCTCGCTCCGGGATTCGTGATGGGAGGCCTGGCCGGCAACATCTTCAACGTCCAGACCTCGGCCGACCCGTCGGTCTCGTTGCCCGTCACCGGCTTCATCGGCGCCATCATCGGTGGAGTGCTGGCCGGGGTGATCGCGCACTGGATCAGCACCTGGAAGGTGCCGACCTGGGCGCGTGGACTGATGCCGGTCATGGTGATCCCGCTCTTCACGTGCGTGATCGCCGGGCTCCTGATGATCGTCGTGTTCGGCAAGCCGATCGCCTGGCTGATGGACGAGCTCACCAAGGGCCTCAACTCGCTCAACGGCGGCAGCGCCATCATCCTCGGAGTCGTCCTCGGTCTGATGATGGCCTTCGACATGGGTGGTCCGCTGAACAAGGTCGCCTACAGCTTCGCCGCGGCCGGCGTCGGCACTGCGGGCGCGGCAAGCGACTCCCCCGAGCTCAAGATCATGGCGGCCGTGATGCTGGCCGGCATGGTCCCGCCGATCGCACTGGCGCTGGCGACCGTCCTGCGGCCCAAGCTGTTCACCACTGCCGAGGACGAGAACGGCAAGGCCGGCTGGGCGCTCGGGCTGTCGTTCATCACCGAGGGCGCGATCCCGTTCGCCGCGGCCGACCCCTTCCGGGTCATCCCGGCGATCATGCTCGGCAGCGCCGTGACCGGCGGGTTGTCGATGGCGCTGGACGTCGCGGTGCGAGCACCGCATGGCGGCATCTTCGTGCTCTTCGCCGTGCACAACATCTTCGGCTACTTCATCGCCCTGGTCGCCGGCACCGTGGTCGGCGCGATCGCGGTGATCTTCCTGAAGTCTGTCGGAAGCAAGCCGGCCACCGAGTCCGCGGACCGCGAGCTCGTCGCCGCCTGACTGTCACGACCCCACCCGTCTCAACCGAGGAGAACAGCATGCCCAGCAAGACCGTTGCCGTCGGATCGTCCGTCGGTCTGCACGCCCGCCCCGCCCAGCTGATCTCGGAGGCCGTCGAGGAGCTCGACGTCGAGGTGCTGATCGCGATCCCCGGCGACGAGGCCGTCGACGCCAGCTCCTCGCTGATGATCATGACCCTCGGCGCCGGCCCCGGCGACCTGGTCGAGGTCAGCAGCGAGGACCAGGCCGCCCTCGACGCGATCGTCGCGCTGGTCGAGAAGGACCTCGACGCCTAGCGCCACCCGGGTCGTGAGTCTGAGCGGGCGCCCTGGCGCTCGCTCAGACTCACGACCGCGTTGGCTGTGCGCGGGCCCGCAGGGCCAGGTAGACCGCACGTACGCCGACCGCGCGCTCGAGCTCGCGCATCACGCTGCCGAAGAACTGCTCGCGGTACGTCTCGTCGGTGACCGTCGAGACGGTGAGGTAGAGGCCGGAGAAGGCCGCGAGGAAGGTCGACACCTGGAGCAGTGCGCGCGAGGTGTTGAACTTCTCGGGCGTCTGCCAGGCGTCCATCACCGTGTCGGTCATGATCAACGTGCCGAACAGCATCAGGAAGGCGAAGACCGACAGCGACAGCAGCAGCACCTGGACGATCTGGACGATGATCAGCACCAGGATCAGGTTCCAGCGCTCGAACCCGGTCACCTCGGCGTACGACGCCGGGTCGGCGTCCGGGTCGTCGATCAGCTCCTGGCAGATGTCGGCGAGCGGCGTCCTCGCGCAGGTGCGGAGCAGGAACGCGTCGTCGACGTGGTCGTCGGCACGGTCCACCTCCTCGGGCAGCCGGACGAACAGGAAGCCCACGGCCAGCACGCCGAAGAGCAGCACCACCAGCCACAGCGAACCGACGCTGAGGTTGCCGCCGACCTGCCACATCTCGGTGTTGATGAACAGGAACGTGATCGCCAGCAGCAGCAACGGCAGTGCGCGTGTCGTCAACGGGAGCAGCAGCCGCAGGCTTCCCGACGTCCGGCTCAGCCCCCAGCCCACGATCGAGCGGGCCCGCAGCGCGGTCAGGGCGTACCAGAGCCCTGCCAGCAGGACGATCGCGAGCAGCACCGCCGGCCCGGCGGTGATCTCGTCGGAGAACCACGCGAGGCCCACACCGGCGGCGACCGCGAGCAGGACCACGCCGATCAGCAGCGGGCAGGGTGCGGCCGGGTCGCAGTGCCGCGCGTACGGCGGCCCGCTCGGTCGGCACGAAGTAGGGCAGGCCGTTTCGCTGGAACCACGCCTCGGCCGCCCCGAGCGGGTCGACGGGTTCGGGCCTCATCAGCCGAGCAGCTCGCGCGCCCGGACGACGTCGTCCTTCATCTGCTCGATCAGCGACTCCACGCCCTCGAAGGCCACCATCCCGCGCAGCCGCTCGACGAAGCTGACCTCGACCTCGACGCCGTACAGCTCGAGGTCGTCACGGTCGAGCACGTAGCTCTCCACGCGGCGCTCACGCTCGCCGACGAAGGTCGGGTTGGTGCCGACGCTGATCGCGGCGGGGTAGCGCTCGCCGGTGTCGAGTCGCCGCAGCCAACCGGCGTACACGCCGTCCGGGGGCGCGGCGGTCATCGAGCCGGTGGGCACGTTGGCCGTGGGGAAGCCGAGCTCGCGACCGCGCTGGTCGCCGCGGACGACCTCGCCGCGTACGGCGTACGGCCGCCCGAGCGCCTCGGCGGCACCGGCGACGTCGCCGGCGGCCAGGCTCATCCGGACGTACGTCGAGGACCACACCTGCGGCCCACCGTCGAGCGGGATGCCCTCGGCGGTGAAGCCGTGGCTCGCGCCGGTCTCGCGGAGGGTGGCGACGTCGCCCGCGGCCCGCCTGCCGAAGCGGAAGTTGGCGCCGACGACGACCGCGGCGGCGTGCAGGCCACTGACCAGCACCCGCTCGACGAACTCCTCGGGCGTCCAGGACGCGACATCGAGGTCGAAGGGCAGCGCCAGCACCGCGTCGGCGCCGGCGTCGGCCAGCAGCTCCGCGCGCACGGCAAGCGAGGTGAGCGTGGTCGGTGCGTGCTCGGGCCGCAGCACCGCCATCGGGTGCGGGTCGAAGGTGACGGCGACGACGGTCAGCGCTCGCTCGTCGGCGATCTCCCGGGCCCGGGTGAGCACGTGCCGGTGGCCGAGGTGCACGCCGTCGAAGTTGCCGATGACCACGACGGTCGCACCGAGACCGTCGGGGACCTCGTCGAGGGAGCGCCAGATCTGCACGGCGGACAGACTATCGATCGGCTCAGACGAACACGGCGACGGCCTTGGCCGTCTCACCGCGCGGTTCGTAGAGCGCGAGGAACTCACCGTCCGGCGCGAAGACCGCGGTGAGCTCGTCGAGGCCGATGTCGAGGGCCCGACCGACCCGGACGTCGGCGGCCCGGTCGGCGTCGAGGTCATGGCTCGGGAAGGCGGCGCGGGCTGCGTCGGCGATCGGCAGCAGCACGAACTCCTCCCCCAGCTCGTCGAGCGTGTGGGCGCTGGTGAGGTCGTAGGGGCCGACAGCTGTACGCCGCAGCGCGGTCAGGTGACCGCCGACTCCGAGCCGGGCGCCGAGATCGCGCGCGATCGCGCGGATGTAGGTGCCGCTGGAGCAGCGGATCGAGACGTCGACATCGATCTGGTCGGCGAGCCGTACGTCGTGCACGACGAGCTCGTGGACTGTCACCGGCCGGGCCTTCAGCTCGACCTCCTCGCCGTCGCGCACCCGCTGGTAGGCACGCTTGCCGTCGACCTTGATCGCGGACACTGCGGTCGGCACCTGCTCGAGGTCACCGACGAACTCGGCCGCGGCCGCACGGACCACCGCCTCGTCGAGGCCGGCGGCCGACACGGTCGCGGTGACCTCGCCCTCGGCGTCGTCGGTCGTGGTGGCGACGCCGAGCCGGATCGTCGCGTCGTACCCCTTCTGGGTCAACATCAGGTGACCGAGCAGCCGGGTGGCGCGGTTGAGGCCCAGCACCAGCACGCCTGTCGCCATCGGGTCGAGGGTGCCGGCATGGCCGACCTTGCGGGTGCCGGCCAGTCGCCGGACCCGGGACACCACGTCGTGCGACGTCATGCCACCGGACTTGTCGACGACGACCAGGCCGGACTCAGCGGTCAAGACTCTTCGTCGTCCTCGAGATCGTCCTCGTCGGAGATCTCGCGCGGCTTCTTGTACGGGTCTTCCTCGCCGGCGTACGCCGCACCGCGGGCCGCGGCGACGTCGTCGTCGATCTCCTTGGCCCGAGCGAGCACCTCGTCGAGCTGACGGGCGGTCTCGGGGAGCGCGTCGGGGATGAAGGTCAGCGTCGGCGCGGTGCGCATGCCGAGCTGCTTGGCGACCTCCGAGCGGAGCACGCCCTTGGCGGACTCGAGGCCGGCGGCCGTGTTGGCGAGCGCCGCCTCGTCGTCGCCGGTGGCGTCGAGGACCGTGTAGAAGATCGTCGCCTGCTGCGAGTCACCGGTGAGCCGGACGTCGGTGATCGTCACGAACCCCAGCCGCGGGTCCTTGATCCGACGTTCGAGCATCTCCGCCACGATCACCTTGATCCGGTCGGCGATCTTGCGCACACGTGGGCTGGCCATGTTCCTACTCCCTCAATTGCCGAGTCGGCGCTAGTTTCCCCGGTACCACTGCTGAGCCGGCGCCAGTTTCCCACGGGAGTGGAAACTGGCGCCGGCTCGGCTGCATCAGCTACGCGGGATCTCGCGCATCTCGAAGGACTCGACGATGTCGCCTTCCTTGATGTCCTGGAAGTTGCGCAGCACGAGACCGCACTCGAACCCTTCCCGGACCTCGGACGCGTCGTCCTTCTCACGCTTGAGCGAGAGCAGGTCGAGGTTGTCGGCGACGACGTTGCCGTCGCGGATCACCCGGACCTTGGCGTTGCGGCGGATCAGGCCACTGGTGACCATGCAGCCGGCGATGTTGCCGATCTTGGACGAGCGGAAGATCGCACGGATCTCCGCCTGACCCAGGGCCGACTCCTCGTACTCCGGCTTGAGCATGCCCTTGAGGGCCGCCTCGATCTCCTCGATGGCCTGGTAGATGACCGAGTAGTACCGGATCTCCACGCCTTCCTTCTCCGCCATCTCGGTCGCCTTGCCCTGGGGCCGGACGTTGAAGCCGATGATGATGGCGTCGGAGGCCGCAGCCAGGTCGACGTTGGTCTCGGTGATCGCACCGACTCCGCGGTCGATGACGCGGATGTTGACCTCGTCGCCGACGTCGATCTGCGACAGGGCGTCCTCGAGGGCCTCGACCGATCCGGACACATCGCCCTTCAGGATCAGGTTGAGCTCCTGGCTCGCACCCTTCTCCATGGAGGCCATGAAGTCCTCGAGCGTACGACGCACGCGGCGCTTGGCCTGCATGGCCGCCCGCTCGCGCGACTCGCGCTTCTCGGCGATCTGACGAGCCATCCGGTCGTCCTCGACCACGATGAACGTCTGACCCGCACCGGGCACGGCCGTGAGGCCGAGCACCATCGCGGGACGCGACGGATCCGCCTCGGTGATGTTGTCACCGTGCTCGTCGAGCATCGCGCGGACCCGGCCGTAGCCGGCACCCGCGACGATCGAGTCGCCCACACGGAGCGTGCCGCGCTGGACCAGGACCGTGGCGACCGGGCCGCGACCGCGGTCCAGGTGCGCCTCGACGACGAGACCCTGAGCGTCCTGCGTGGGGTTGGCCCGCAGGTCGAGCGACGCGTCGGCAGTCAGGATGACCGCCTCGAGCAGCTTGTCCAGGTTGAGCTCGGACTTGGCCGAGACGTCGACGAACATCGAGTCGCCGCCGTACTCCTCGGGCACCAGGCCGTACTCGGTGAGCTGGCCACGGACCTTGGTCGGGTCGGCGTCCGGCTTGTCGATCTTGTTGACCGCGACCACGATCGGGACGCCGGCGGCCTTGGCGTGGTTGAGCGCCTCGACCGTCTGCGGCATCACGCCGTCATCAGCCGCCACCACGAGGATCGCGATGTCGGTGGCCTGCGCACCACGAGCACGCATGGCGGTGAACGCCTCGTGACCCGGGGTGTCGATGAAGGTGATGCGACGGTCGTTGCCGTCGACCTCGGCCGTGACCTGGTAGGCACCGATGTGCTGGGTGATGCCACCGGCCTCCTTGTCGACGACGTTGGCGTTGCGCAGCGCGTCGAGGAGCTTGGTCTTGCCGTGGTCGACGTGACCCATCACGGTCACGACCGGCGGACGGATCGCGAGGTCACCCTCGTCGCCCTCGTCCTCACCGAACTCGAGGTCGAAGGACTCGAGCAGCTCACGGTCCTCGTCCTCGGGCGAGACGACCTGGACGACGTAGTTGAGCTCCTCGCCGAGCAGCTCGAACGTCTCGTCGTTGACCGACTCGGTCGCCGTCACCATCTCGCCGAGCGAGAACAGCATCTGCACGAGGGACGAGACGTCGACGCCGATGCGCTCGGCGAAGTCCGTCAGGGACGCGCCGCGAGGCAGCTTGACGGTCTCGCCGTCGCCCTTGCGGACGCGGATGCCGCCGATCGTCGGGGCCTGCATGGCCTCGAACTCCTGACGACGAGCCCGCTTCGACTTGCGACCACGACGCGACGGACCGCCCGGGCGACCGAAGGCACCCTGGGTCTGTCCACGCTGACCGGGACGGTTGGGACGACCACCGCTCGGGAAGCCGCCGGGACGACCCGGCGCACCGCCGGGGGCACCGCCACCGCCGCCGGGCGCACCGCGACCCGGAGCGCCACCGCGACCCGGGGCACCGCCACGGGCCGGAGCACCGCCACGCTGACCGCCGGGGCCACCGGGGCCACCGGGGCCACGACCGCCGGGGCCACCACCGAAGGCGGCCGGGGACTTGGGCATCATCGCCGGGTTGGGGCGCGGCATGCCCGGACGACCCGGAGCGCCACCGTCGCGAGCGGCCGGGGGCCGCGGCGGACGGTTGTCGCCGGGAGCACCCGGAGCGGCCGGAGCACTGGTGTCGCGAGGCGGGGCCGCGGGCTTGCGGCCCATGCCCTGACTGGGCGCGAACGGGTTGTTGCCGGGGCGCGGGGCACCACTCGGCTTGCCCACCGGACGGGGGGACGGAGCCTTCGGGGTGGCCGAGGCGGCAGGCGCCTCGGGCTCGGCGGGCGGCGCGACGGCAGCCGGGGCCTCGGGCTCCGGAGCAGCGGCCTTCTTCGGGCCGGGCTTCGGGGCGGCGGGGGACGCCGGGGCAGCGGTCTCAGCGACCGGCTCGGCGACGGGGGCCACCGGCTGTGCGGGAGCGGCCGGCGCCTGAGTCTCTGCAGCCTCGACGGGCTCGGGGGCCGCAGCCTTCTTGGCCGGCGCCCGGGGGCCCGGCTTGGCGGGCGCTGGGGCTGCTGCCGGGGCAGCGGCCTTCAGCTGGTCGCCGTACTCCTTGCGGAACCGCATCTCGGCGGGGAGCTCGATAGTGGAGCTCGCCGACTTGACGAACTCTCCCATCTCCTTGAACTTCTCGAGAACGAACTTGCTCTCGACTCCGAACTCTTTGGCGAGTTCGTGAACTCGGGTCTTAGCCACGCTTCTCCTTCTGGCCTGAGACCCGGGTCCAGTTCTGATGCTGGGGGGTGATTCAGACCGTTAGTGGGGGTGCAAACTCATCGGAAAGAACTCATCGAGTGCTCATGAGCTGCTGCTCCAGTTTCTGTCGGTCGATCAGGGTTGGTGTGCGAGCGAGGCGAGGTAGTCACCCACCGGTGCGCTGGAGAGGCCGGTCGCGACCCGAAGGGCACGGCCGAAGGCCTTCCGACGTACGGCGAGCTCGAGACACTCGACCGTGGGATGCAGGTGCGCTCCGCGGCCGGGTGCGGTGCCCTGCGGATCGGGTACGGCGACCGCGAGGCCGTCGCTATCCGAGCCGACGGTCACCCGTAACAACTCAGCTCTAGCGGCCCGTTTGCGGCATCCCACACAGGTCCGGACCGGGCCCACAGGGGCGATGCGATCCGGGCATGCAACAGAGATGTGTTCACGTGCCACTTCCGCAACCCTACCGCGATCGGGCCGCCGATCCGAACCGGGGGCGATGCCCGGTCAGGCAACCAGGAGGCGCAGCAGGTACGGCCAGAGCTGCAACCCCAGCTCGGAGTCGGCCTCGAACGAACCGCCGTGCGCGAACCGGGGAGGCGCGGCGGGCGGCTCCCCCGGCAGCACCACCCGGTGACCGGCGTCCGGGAGGGTCAGGACTGTGGTCGCCAGCCCGACCGCCTCACGCCGAGCCGCGACCTGGTCGGCGAAGTCCAGCGCCGGCCAGACCCGGTCGTCGCCACCGGCCGTGAGCACCACCTGTCCGGTGATCCGCTCGACCGGGATCCGCGCGGCGGGCACCCGGTCGGCGTACCGCTCCATCGCCTGCTCGTACTGCCCGATGAACTCAGGCGGGTCCGTCTCCGGCTCCCAGGAGTCGTCGTACGGCACGAACGACAGCGGCTCACCGCCGCGCGTCCAGGACGACCGCTGAGGGCGCTCGGAGGACAGGGAGGCCCACATCAGGTCGCTGGGCGAGATGCCGACGACGGCGTCGACCTCGGGATGCAGTGCCCCCAGCAGCAGGGCCGCCTCGGCGCCGCGCGACGTGCCGAGCACGACCAGCCGCTCGCAGCGCTCGTGGAGCAGCGCGAGGGGCTCGTCGAAGGACTCCAGCGGCACCAGGTCGACGGTCTCGCCGAACCAGCGGTACGACGCCGCGGTGGCTCCGGCCTCCGCCAGGACCCGGCAGCGCTCCTCCTCGACCCGGCCGCTGGAGCCGGCCAGCACCAGGACGCCGGTCGGTCCGTCACCGACGATGAACAGGTCCGTGGTCACCGTTCTGTGTCCCTTTCGGTAGGACGACCGCCGAGTCGGCGCCAGTTTCCAGCACCGGCGCTCGCGCAGGGGGAAACTGGCGCCGGGTCGGCGGTTGTCGACATCCAGAGCGCTTCGTCAGCCTTCGGCTTCCTCATCACTGCGGATGTCGATGCGCCAGCCGGTGAGGCGGGCGGCGAGGCGGGCGTTCTGGCCCTCCTTGCCGATCGCGAGCGACAGCTGGAAGTCGGGGACGACCACCCGCGCCGAGCGGGCCTCCAGGTCGATGATCTCGACCGAGTTGACCCGCGCCGGCGAGAGCGCCTGAGCGACCATGTCGGCCGGGTCCTCGGACCAGCTGACGATGTCGATCTTCTCGCCGTGCAGCTCCGACATCACGTTGCGGACCCGCTGGCCCATCGGGCCGATGCACGCACCCTTGGCGTTGACGCCGGGGGCGGTGGAGGTGACCGCGATCTTGGTGCGGTGGCCGGCCTCGCGTGCGATCGCGGCGATCTCGACCGTGCCGTCGGCGATCTCGGGGACCTCGAGGGCGAAGAGCTTCTTGACCAGGGTCGGGTGGGAGCGCGACAGCGTGACCTGGGGACCACGCATCCCCTTGCGCACCGAGACCACCAGGCACTTGATCCGGGTGCCGTGGGAGTAGACCTCGCCGGGGACCCGCTCGCCGACCGGCAGCAGCGCCTCGATCTTGCCGAGGTCGACCAGCACGTCGTCGGGGTTGCGACCCTGCTGGATGATCCCCGAGATGATGTCGCCCTCCTTGCCGGCGAACTCACCGAACCGGATGTCGTCCTCGGCGTCGCGCAGCCGCTGGAGCATGATCTGCTTGGCCGTGGTCGCTGCGATGCGACCGAAGCCGTCAGGAGTGTCCTCGAACTCGCCGATCTTGTTGCCGTCGTCGTCGAGCTCGGCCGCCATCACGGTCACGTGGCCGCTCTTGCGGTCGAGCTCGACGCGCGCGCTCTCGTGGGCTCCTGGCGACTTGATGTACGCCGTGTGGAGCGCCTGCTCGATCGCCTCCACGAGGACCTCGAAGGAGATCTCCTTCTCGCGCTCCAGCATCCGCAGGATGCTCATGTCGATGTCCATCAGGCCTCCTCCGCCTCGTCGTCGTCCGTGTCCTTGGTACCGGGTCGGTTGAACTCGACCTGGACCAACGCCTTGCCCACCTCGGCGTACGCGACCTCGCGCGCCTCACCGCCGATGTCCAGCGTCATCTTCTCCTCGCCCGCGTCGGTGATCCGACCGGTGTCGGAGCGGCCGTCGGTGAAGGTGACCTTCACCAGCCGGCTCACGTTGCGTCGCCAGTGGCGGGGCAGCGTCAGCGGCCGGTCGACTCCGCGCGAGGTGACCTCCAGCGTGTAGGGCTGCTGACCCATCACGTCGGAGCCCTCGAGCACCCGGTCGACCTCCTTGGTCGCCTCGGCCACGTCGTCCAGAGAGACGCCGCCGTCCTTGTCGACAGCGATGCGAAGGACGCGACGATTGCCGGCCGGAGTGATCTCGACGGCCTCGATGTCGAGGCCCAGGGCACGCAGGGGGTCAGCGAGCTCTGCCTCGATCCGGTCCCGAACGGCGTCCTGGTGGGAACTGGTCACGAGCTGCGACCTCCTTGTGCTGTTGTTGATCGTCCACGATAGCCGCTAGGTAGGGTCGGCGCCGTGTCCGCAGGTCCGCTCCACCTCCCCCGCCGTACGGCGCTTGCGCTCGGCGTCGCAGGAATCGCCGTGGTATCGAGTTGCGCAGAACACACCGAGCAGCTGACCGCTGCCCCGGCTGCGAACCGAAGATCCGGACAGCGCGCTCGTCGAGCACGTGCTGAAGAAGCTGGCCGACGCCGAGCGACACGCGGCCGCTGGAGGCTTCCCGGACCTGGCGCAGCTGCACAAGACCCACATCGAGGCTCTGGACGGAACGCCGCCGACCTCGTCACCCGGGCACGCCTCCACGAGCGCCGTACGCCGGCGCGAGCGCGCGCTGCAGGCCGATCTGGTCGAGGCGGCGATGGCCGCCGAGAGCGGGGCGCTGGCACGACTGCTCGCCTCGATGTCCGCGGCGGTCAGCCAACAGCTCGTCACCTTCCCGAGGAGTGCCGGATGACGGCGACCGACGCCCTGCAGACCACGCTCGCTGCCGAGCACGCCGCCGTCTACGTGTACGGCGTCCTCGGCGGGCGTACCTCGGCGACCGAGATGCCCGAGCTCTTCGCTGCGGTGTCTTCCGCGTACGCCGCACACCGGGCCCGCCGCGACCACCTGATGGGTGAGCTCACCGACCTCGAGGTCGAACCGGTGGCCGCAGAGGCGGCGTACGAGACCCCCCGGGAGCTGACCTCCGCCCAGCAGATCGCACGCACGGCGCTCGAGCTGGAGCGGTCCTGTGCGACGACGTACGCCTCGCAGGTCGCGAACACCACCACCGAGATGCGGCGCTGGGCGATCACGGCCCTGAACGAAGGAGCGGTCCGCGAACTCACCTTCCGAGGAACTCCCGAGACGTTCCCCGGGGCCGATGAGTACGCGGACCGCTGAGGCCTGGATGAGGCCGTTTCGAGCGGGACCCGCCGGGATGTGGGGGGGACCTGCAGGTTCCGCTCTTGCAAAAGCATGCAACACAGCCCTGGGGAGCGCGACGGAATCGATTCCTCACGTTTCTGCATTGCACAAACGTGCAAATAGCGAGGTCAGAGCCAGCGACCGACGATCTCCCTGATCTCCGAGAGTCGGTGCGCGACCGCGTCCGGATCTCCCTCGGAGTGGCCGACCTGACTTGTCGGGATGGCGCTGAGCGGGATGTGGATCGTCCGCAGGCCGGCGTTGCGGGCGCCCCAGATGTCGTCGAAGAGCCGGTCGCCGACGTACACGCAGCGGCTCGGGTCGGTGGCGGCGACCGCGTCCATCGCCGCCCGGAAGGCGTGCGGTGACGGCTTGGTCCACGCGATCTCGCTCGTGTAGACGTCGCCGTCGATCAGGTGGTCGACGCCGTCACGGCGGAAGAAGCCCTCGTGCCAGGCGCGCGGCCAGATCGTGTTGGAGAGCACGCCGACCTTGATCCCCCGCGACCTGAGCCACTCGAAGAGCGGCCCGACCTCCGGGTCGGTGAGAGTGTGCGGCTCCCAGAACTCGAAGTACGCCGTCAGCAGGTTCGGGTCGTGGTCGAGCCCGGCCTCGGTGAAGAGGTCGGCGACGGTCGCGCTCTGCTGATGGTCGCGCGAGCGGCCCCAGATCGTCTCGTTGGCGGCGTGCAGCCGCTCACGGGAGACCTCCACCTCGTGATCGGCCTCGGTCACCGCTCGAGCGAGCGCCAGCGACTCCGCGTGGAAGTCGACGTCGTGCCACCGGGTCAGCGTGCCGCCCCAGTCGAAGATGACGGCGTCGATGCCCCCGCTCACGCCCGGACGAGCCTCACGACGTGGTCGACCACGTGGTCGGCCGCGACCTGCTCGTTGGTGCCGGAGGCGCGGTCCTTGACCTCGATCACTGCCGTCGGCGAGACCCTTGCCCACCACGACGATGGTCGGCACGCCGATCAGCTCGGCGTCCTTGAACTTCACGCCGGGGCTGATCTTGCCGGTGCGGTCGTCGTAGAGGACCTCGATGCCCCGGCTCGACAGTTCGTGGGCGATCCGCTCGGCTGCGGCGAAGAGCTCGGGGTCCTTGCCCGCGGCGACGATGTGCACGTCGGCGGGCGCGACCTCGCGCGGCCAGCACGAGCCCGATCTCGTCGAGGGTGCCCTCCGCGATCGCGGCGACGGCGCGTGAGGGGCCGATGCCGTAGGAGCCCATCGTGACCGTGACGAGCTTGCCGTTCTCGTCGAGGACCTTGAGGTCGAGGGCGTCGGCGTACTTGCGACCGAGCTGGAAGATGTGGCCCATCTCGATGCCGCGGGCGGTCTCGAGAGTGCCGGTCTCGCAGTTGGGGCACGGGTCGCCGTCGCGGACCTCGGCGGCCTCGATGGTGCCGTCGGCGGTGAAGTCGCGGCCGGCGACCAGGTCGATGACGTGGCTGCCGTCGACGTCGGCGCCGGTGACCCAGCGGGTGCCGTCGACGATGCGGGGGTCGACGAGGTAGCGGATGCCGGACGCGTTCTTCTCCCCCAGCACGCCGGGCCCGATGTAGCCCTTGACCAGGCTCGGGTGCTTGCGAAGCTCGGCCTCGTCGAAGGGCTCGACCTCGGTGGGTTCGATCTGACCCTCGAGGCGCTTCTGGTCGACCTCGCGGTCGCCGGGCAGGCCGATGGCGACCGGCTCGCGGGTGCCGTCGGGGTGCTTGAACATCACCAGGACGTTCTTGAGGGTGTCGCCGGCCGTCCAGGGCCGGTCCGCCCGAGGGAACGCCTCGTTGAGGTGGTCGACCAGGCGTGTCGATGGTGGGGGTGCCGGGTGTCTGCTCCGCGTGCGCGGCGGGCGCGTCGTCGTACGCGACGGGCGTAGGGCGGGCGACCTGCACGGCCTCGACGTTGGCGGCGTAGTCGCAGTTGGTGCAGCGGACGTAGGTGTCCTCGCCGACGGCGGCCTTGGCGAGGAACTCCTCGGACTTCGAGCCGCCCATGGCGCCGGACGTCGCCTTGACGATGACGTACTCGAAGCCGAGCCGGTCGAAGATCCGGATGTAGGCGTCGCGGTGCTTCTGGTAGCTGACCTCGAGGCCCTCGTCGTTGACGTCGAAGGAGTAGGAGTCCTTCATCACGAACTCGCGGCCGCGCAGCAGCCCGGCGCGGGGACGCGCCTCGTCGCGGTACTTGGTCTGGATCTGGTAGATCGAGAGCGGCAGGTCCTTGTAGGAGCCGTAGAGGTCCTTCACGACCAGCGTGAACATCTCCTCGTGGGTCGGACCGAGGAGGTAGTCGTTGCCCTTGCGGTCCTTCAGCCGGAAGATGCCGTCGCCGTACTCCGTCCAGCGCCCGGTCGCCTCGTACGGCTCCCGGGGCAGCAGCGCGGGGAAGCTGAGCTCCTGCGCGCCGATGCCGTCCATCTCCTCGCGGATGATGCCCTCGATCTTGCGCAGCACCTTGAGCCCCAGCGGCAGCCAGGTGTAGATGCCGGGCGCCGCCCGGCGGATGTAGCCCGCGCGCACCAGCAACCGGTGGCTCGGGACCTCGGCGTCCGCGGGGTCCTCTCGGAGGGTCCGGACGAACAAGGTCGACATCCGCATGATCATGCGCGCAAGGCTACTGGCCGAGGGCCGCAACCTTCTCCCCGGTTAACGCGTCTTCCAGGCATGAAGCGCTCTCTCGTCACCGCGACCGCCCTGGCCATCGCCGCTCTGGTCGCAGCCCCCGCTGCCGCGGCCGCGCCGACCGTGTCGTTGAAGCCCGCGGAGATCGGACCGCGGAGCCCATGAGTCCGGCCCGCACGTCGACGGGTCCACGATCCACGACGGCGACACCCGGGTGACGCTGAGCTGGGCGGACCTGAGCCTGTTCGGCACGTCCGGCACGGCGTACGTCGTGGCCGTCAGCCGCGCGGACGGTTCGGGCGCGCGGATCCTCCGCGTCCGACCCGACGGGAGCACCCGCACCCTCATCAAGGGGCAGGACGCGTGGAGCACGCTGCTGAGCGACGACGGCGAGGCGCTGCTGACCTCGCCGTACGTCTCGGCGAAGCGCACGGTGGTCCGCGTCCTCGACGCCCGCACCGGCGAGCTGGTCCGCAAGCGTGCCTTCCCGGGCTCGGCCACGGTGCTCGACGCCGACGACGGCCGTGCCGTCATCGGCAGGTGGAGCCCGGACCGCACCTTCTGGTGGGACTACACCACGGACGAGACCGAGCGGATCAACGACCGGGTCGGCTACACCGCCGACATCGCCGCCGGCCGGCTGGCGTCGCTCACCGGCGACCCTTACCAGGGCGGCTGCTCGGTCGTGACCGATCTCGGCGCCCGCCCGACGACCCTCTGGCGCTCGTGCGGGGAGCGCGCCGACGAGTTCTCCCCCGACGGCAGCCGGGTGGCCACGGTCCACATCCTCTCCGACGGGATCGGACCGTCTCGGGTCACCGTCCGCACGACCGACGGCGGCAAGAAGCTGGCGTCCTACGACGTCAAGGGGTGGTTCGGTCGCCTGCACTGGGAGTCGGACACCGCGCTCCTGCTCGACACCTACGGCCAGAAGAAGTGGGCGACCGTCCGGTGCGACGTTGGCACCTGCGACCGGGCCAGCTGCGCTCCGTCCGACCCCGGCGTACTGATCAGCGCATCCGGATCCTCAGCCGCGCGCGGCGCGCAGCGCTGCCTTGATCATCGGCGAGCTGCATCGGCAGCCGCGCGAAGGAGGCGACCTTGAGGCCGGTGTTCTTCGTCTTCAAGGAGTCCGTCGCCATCTTGACGTTGCCCGGGAAGACGCCGAGGAGCAGCAGCACGCTGGCCCAGCCGGCCGCCTTCCGCGTGGCGGGAACGGCGAGCCCGGCCGCGCAGGCGATCTCGGCGACACCGCTGCCGAGGATCACCTCGCGGTGGGCGGGGACCCAGGACGGCATCAGCGGGAGGTAGACCTCCGGCTTGACCAGGTGGACGATGCCGCTGACGGCGAAGCCGAGGGCGAGGAAGCGTGACGCTGCGTGCGGAGAGCCATGGCGCAGACGTTAACTGCCGGCCTGCGGGGCGCTCAGAACATGACGGTGGCGAAGCGGGCCGTCTCGCGGAAGCCGACCTGCTCGTAGGCAGCGCGCGCGGAGGTGTTCCAGTCGTTGACGTAGAGCGAGACGATCGGGCGCGATCTCGCGCGCGCACCAGGTCGACGACGGCGGCCATCCCGGCCGTCGGCCAGGCCCTCGCCGCGGCGGTCGGGCGGGACGTAGACGCCCTGGATCTGGGCGGCGTACGGCGTCGCGCAGGCGACCTCGGCCTTGAACACCAGCCGGCCGCTCGTCGAAGCGGGCGAACGACCAGCCGCGGGAGATCAGCTGGGTGACCCGGGCCCGGTAGAGGTCGGCTCCGCCGCCGGCCTCGGGCGAGACCCCGACCTCCTCGGTGTACATCGCGACGCACGCGGGGTAGAGCTCGGCCAGGTCGCCGCGGTCGGTACGCCGCACCAGCGGGTCGGGCGCGACCAGGGGCTCGGACGCGATCACCAGGTGCGGCTGCGCCCAGCGGGTCTCGCGGGGCCGGCCCCAGCGGCTGGCGACGCCGTTCCAGAAGGCTCGGACGGCGTCGTGCGGGCCCGACGATCGTCGAGACGCGTGCGGCCGCGGGCCAGGGCCCGCTCGGCGAAGGCGCGGCGGCGTCGTCGGCGGTCGCCTCCACCGGCACCAGGTTGGCGCCGACGTGGCAGGCGGAGACCAGCTCACCGCCGTCGAAGCGGCCCCACATCTCGCCGCCGAGCCAGCGCGGCTCGAGGTTGGTGGTGCCGGCGCGGTAGTCCGACGAAGACGTTGACGACCGGGTCGCGGCGGGCGAGCGCCAGGAACGCGTCCAGGTCGGCAGCGCCGAGCAGGACGTACGCCGTGGCGGGTCGTGAGCACGGTCGCAGCCTACGTCGGATTCGTGCTCCGAGGCGTACGGCGTCAGCTGACGGTGACCGCGGCGCCGGCGCCGTCGACCGGCCTCCATCCCCTCGGCGATGCGCATCGCCTCCTCGATCAGGGTCTCGACGATCTGCGACTCGGGCACGGTCTTGATGACCTCGCCCTTGACGAAGATCTGGCCCTTGCCGTTGCCGGAGGCGACGCCGAGGTCGGCCTCGCGGGCCTCGCCCGGACCGTTGACGACGCAGCCCATGACGGCGACGCGCAGCGGGACCTCGAGGCCGTCGAGGCCGGCGGTGACCTGCTCGGCGAGCGTGTAGACGTCGACCTGGGCGCGGCCGCAGGACGGGCAGGAGACGATCTCGAGCTTGCGCGGGCGCAGGTTGAGCGACTGCAGGATCTGGATGCCGACCTTGACCTCCTCGACCGGCGGGGCGGAGAGCGAGACCCGGATCGTGTCGCCGATGCCCTGGCTGAGCAGCGCGCCGAAGGCGGTGGCCGACTTGATGGTGCCCTGGAAGGCCGGGCCGGCCTCGGTGACGCCGAGGTGCAGCGGCCAGTCGCCGGCCTCGGCGAGCAGCTCGTAGGCGCGCACCATCACGACCGGGTCGTTGTGCTTGACCGAGATCTTGAAGTCGTGGAAGTCGTGCTCCTCGAAGAGGCTCGCCTCCCAGACCGCCGACTCGACCAGCGCCTCGGGCGTGGCCTTGCCGTACTTCTCCAGCAGCCGCTTGTCGAGCGAGCCGGCGTTGACGCCGATCCGGATCGAGGTGCCGCGGTCCTTGGCGGCCCGGGCGATCTCCTTGACCTGGTCGTCGAACTTGCGGATGTTGCCCGGGTTGACGCGCACGGCGGCGCAGCCGGCGTCGATCGCGGCGAAGACGTACTTCGGCTGGAAGTGGATGTCGGCGATCACCGGGATCTGCGAGTGCTGGGCGATCTCGGCGAGCGCGTCGGCGTCGTCCTGGCTGGGGCAGGCGACCCGCACGATGTCGCAGCCGGTCGCGGTCAGCTCGGCGATCTGCTGCAGCGTGGCGTTGACGTCGGAGGTCAGCGTCGTGGTCATCGACTGCACCGAGACCGGCGACTCGCTGCCGACCCCGACCTTGCCGACCTTGATCTGGCGGGTCTTGCGGCGAGGGGCGAGCACCGGCGGCGGGCCGCGGGCATGCCCAGGCTGATGGTCAGTCATGTCGTCGAGATCCTAGGACTCGAGTGTGGAGGGGGACGACGAGGTCGCCGACGATGAGGACGACGCCCATCACCAGCAGGCACGACGCCACGACGTAGGCGATCGGCAGCAGCTTGGCGACGTCGACGTAGCCCGGGGTCGGGGCGGCCTCGCAGCCGGGCCAGGCCGCGGCGCAGCGCCTCCCAGAGGGCGCCGGCGATGTGGCCGCCGTCGAGCGGCAGCAGCGGGATGAAGTTGAACAGGCCGATGAAGAGGTTGAAGGCCGCGACCAGCAGGAGCAGCGAGACCAGCTTCTCCGTCATCGGGAAGTCGTCGGTCGAGGCCGACCTCGCCGGCGATCCGGCCGCCGCCGACGATGCTGACCGGACTGTCGGCGGCGCGATCCTTGGCCCCGACGATCGCCTCGGCGACGCCCCAGACCTTGACCGGCAGCGTGCCGAGCGCGATGACGGTCTGCTTGGCCATCGCGCCCATCTGGTCGACCGTGTAGGCGGGGCTGGCGGTGGGTGGTCACGTCGATGTAGCTGGTCGGCGTCACGCCGAGGAAGCCCACCTGGCGAAGCGTCTGGTCGGAGTTGGACGTGGGCCGCGCCTCGACGGTGGTGCTGGTGGTGCCGGACAGCTCCTGGCCGTCGCGCTCGTAGCCGATCGTCGGCGGTGCCGTCGGCGTTGTCGCGGATCAGGGTGCGCAGCTGGTCCCAGTCGGTGACCGGGGTGCCGTTGAAGGAGGTGATCGTGTCGCCGGGCTTGAGACCGGCCGCTGCGGCCGGGCTGGGCGGGTCGGACTCCTTGCAGGCCCGCCCCTCCTCGGCGTAGGGCAGGACACAGGCGGAGACCTGGTCGAGGACCGGCGCACCGGCGTCGGGCACGGTCTCGCGCTGGCCGTAGAAGCCGAAGATGCCCCAGAAGAGGAAGAACGCGATCAGGATGTTCACCGTCGGCCCGCCGGCCATCACGATGACCTTCTTCCACGACGGCATCTTGTAGAAGAGCCGGTCGTCGTCCTCGGGCTTGATCGTGTCCCACTCGGCCGCGCGGGCGTCGGAGATCAGCTGGGTGAACAGGCCGGTGTTGGACTTGCGGACCTTCAGGACCTGGTTGCCGGCGGAGTCGTACGTCGCGTCCTCGGCCAGATCGTCCGCGCCGGGCGGGAACATCCCGACGATCTTGACGTAGCCGCCGAGCGGGATCGCCTTGACGCCGTACTCGGTCTCGCCCTTCTGCGTGCACCAGACGGTCGGCCCGAAGCCGATGAAGTACTGCGTCACCTTCCCGCCGAACTTCTTCGCCGGGATCATGTGGCCGAGCTCGTGGAGACCGATCGAGGCCAGGATGGCGCCGACGAAGATCACCACGCCCAAGAGGTAGAACAGGCCGGTCATCGGTTCCCTTCGATCAGCTCACGGGCGGTCGTCACGCGCCCACGCGTCGGCGTCGAGGACGTCCTCGACCGTCGTCGACCGCACCCCCGAGGGTACGTCGTGCCGGCTGAGAACATCGCTGAACAGTCGACACGATGCCGGTGAAGGCGAGACGACCGGTCCGGAAGGCGTCGACGCAGACCTCGTTGGCCGCGTTGTAGACCGCCGGTGCGGTGCCTCCGGACTCGCCCGCGTCGCGCGCCAGTGCGACCGCCGGGAAGGCCTCGTCGTCGAGCGGGAAGAACTCCCAGGTCTCGGCCCTGGTCCAGTCGACCGGGGGCGCCGCGTCCGGCACCCGGTCGGGCCAGGCGAGCCCGAGCGCGATCGGGATCAGCATGGTCGGCGGGCTGGCCTGCACCAGCGTCGAGCCGTCGACGAACTCCACCATCGAGTGCACGACGCTGGTCGGGTGGACCACGACCTCGATCCGGTCGAACGGGATGCCGAAGAGCAGGTGCGCCTCGATCACCTCGAGGCCCTTGTTGACCAGGGTCGCGGAGTTGATGGTGACCACCGGGCCCATCGACCAGGTCGGGTGCGCGAGCGCCTGCTCGAGCGTGACGTCGCGCGAGCTCGGCGCGGGTGCGGCCGCGGAACGGGCCGCCGCTGGCGGTGAGCACGAGGCGTCGTACCTCGGACGTCGGAGCCGCCCCGCAGGCACTGCGCGAGCGCGCTGTGCTCGGAGTCGACCGGCACGATCTGGCCCGGCTTCGCGCGGTCGAGGACCAGCGGGCCGCCGATGATCAGCGACTCCTTGTTGGCCAGCGCGAGGGTGTTGCCGGCGTCGAGCGCGGCGAGCGTGGGGCGCAGCCCGACCGCGCCGGTGATGCCGTTGAGCACGACGTCGCACTCGCGGGCAGCGGCCTCGGTGGAGGCCTCCTCGCCCAGGCCGGCGTACGACGGGGCGAACTCCGCGACCTGCGCGTCGAACAGCTCCTGCTGGGAACCCCCGGCGGTCAGGCCGACCACCCGGAACCGGTCCGGGTTGGCCCGGACCAGCTCGAGCGCCTGGGTGCCGATGGAGCCGGTGCAGCCGAGGATGACGATGTCTCTGCACTCCACCCGCCCATGGTCGCAGAGCCGTACCAATCGGATCCGCGACACGGCCCGCAGACTCGGAGGGAGCACACGGTGGCCGTCCTGCTCGTGCTCAGCGGCCCGACGGGTGCGGCCGCGGCGTCCCCGTCGAACGCGGCCGACGATCCGCAGGTCGCCGTACCTGGGTGTCGGCTGCTACCGGATTCGCCACCTGCGCCCGCTTCCGACGACGGATACCGTCGCCGTACGCTGTCGACATGACCCAGACCGGCGGCCCGTCCCTTCCTCAGCAGCGCAACCTCGTCACCGAGATCCCGGGCCCCGGCTCCCTGGAGCGGCTCGACCGCAAGAAGGCGTTCGTCGCTGACGGGGTCGGCACCACCCTGCCGGTCTTCATCGTCGCCGCCGGCGGCGGCGTGCTCGTCGACGTCGACGGCAACTCGCTGATCGACCTCGGCTCGGGGATCGCTGTGACCACCGTCGGCAACGCTGCCCCCGCGGTCGCGCGCAACGTGCATGCACAGGTCGACGCCTTCACCCACACCTGCTTCATGGTCACGCCGTACGACGGCTACGTCGACGTGTGCGAGGCCCTGGCCGAGCTCACCCCGGGCGACCACGCGAAGAAGAGCGCCCTCTTCAACTCCGGCGCCGAGGCGGTCGAGAACGCCGTCAAGATCGCCCGCGTGGCGACCGGGCGCGACGCGGTGGCGGTCTTCGACCACGCCTACCACGGCCGCACCAACCTGACGATGGCGATGACGGCGAAGAACATGCCGTACAAGAACGGCTTCGGTCCGTTCGCCGGCGAGGTCTACCGCGCCCCGATGTCCTACCCGCTGCGCGACGGCCTGACCGGCGAGCAGGCCGCGGCGAAGGCGATCGACGTGCTCGACAAGCAGGTCGGCGCCGCCAACCTGGCCTGCATCGTGATCGAGCCGATCCAGGGTGAGGGTGGCTTCATCGTCCCGGCCCCCGGCTTCCTGCCGGCGCTGGCCGCGTGGGCCAAGGACAACGGAATCGTCTTCATCGCCGACGAGATCCAGACCGGCTTCTGTCGCACCGGCGACTGGTTCGCCTCCGACGACGAGGGCGTCGTGCCCGACCTGGTCACTGTCGCCAAGGGCATCGCCGGCGGCTTCCCGCTGGCCGCGGTCACCGGGCGCGCCGACCTGATGGACAGCGTCCACTCCGGTGGGCTGGGTGGCACGTACGGCGGCAACCCGGTCGCGTGCGCGGCCGGACTCGGCGCCATCGAGGAGATGCGCACCGGCGACCTGGCCGTCCGGGCCCGCGAGGTCGGCGCCATCATGGCGAGCCGGCTCAGCGACCTGCGCGCGGAGCACGACGTGATCGCCGACGTGCGCGGTCGCGGCGCGATGATGGCGATCGAGCTCTGCAAGCCCGGCACCACCGAGCCCGACGCGGCTCGCACGGCCGCGGTCGCGGCGTACTGCCACAAGAACGGCGTCGTGGTCCTGACCTGCGGCACCTGGGGCAACGTCTTCCGCTTCCTGCCGCCGCTCTCGATCGGCGACACGCTGCTGGAAGAGGCCTTCGACGTGGTCGCGGAGGCGTTCTCCGCCACGGTGTAGGTCAGCCGGTCGCGGCCTTCAGCTGGACGAAGGAGTCGCGCACGAGCGCGGTGAGATCCTCGCTCGCCCCGCCCCGCGCCCAGGTCTCGAAGGCGACCCGGAAGATCGCGATGCCGGTCTGGGAGACCAGACCGGCCAGCCGAGGATCGACACCACGCTCCCCCAGCGCACCGACCAACGCCGTCGCCCAGCTCGCCATCTTGCCGAGCTCGCGCTCGCGGAGCTCGGGGTGCGCGTCGATCACCGCCTGACGGCGGGCGGCGATCGGAGCACGACCGGCCAGCACCCCGGCGGCCTCGACCAGCGCTCCGGCCACCACGTCGTACGGCGTCGCGTCGGTCGGCGCCTCGGCCACCGCTCGGACCAGCAGCTCCTCGAGCACCATCCCGCTCCCGAACAGCACCTCGCGCTTGTCGGTGAAGTGGCGGAAGAAGGTGCGCTCGGTGAGGCCGGCCCGCTCGGCGATCGCGGCGACCGTCGTCTGGTCGTAGCCGCGCTCGGCGTACAGCTCGAGCGCCGCCATCTCCAGGCGACCACGCGCGTTCGGCTCCCAACGTCCCACGCGGCGATCCTACGCGATGACAGTCCCTGACATGACCGTGCTACGGTGATGTCAGATTCTGACATCAACTCACCCTGGAGGTCCCTCATGCGGGTATTCGTCACCGGCGCGTCCGGCTTCATCGGCTCCGCCGTCGTCCCCGAGCTCCGCTCCGCCGGTCACCAGGTGGTCGGACTGGCGCGCTCCGACGATGCGGCCGCGACGGTCGCCGGGCATGGCGCCGAGGTGCTGCGCGGCTCGGTGGACGACCTCGACGTCCTGCGCGCCGGCGCGGCCGGCGCCGACGCCGTCGTCCACCTCGCCTTCCGCCACGACATCGCCTTCACTGGCGACTTCGAGGGCGCCACCGCGTCCGACCGTGCCGCCATCGAGACCCTCGGTGCTGCCCTCGCGGGCTCCGACCGGGCGCTGACCATCGCCTCGGGCACCGCCCTGCTCAGCCCGGGCCGTCTCGCCACGGAGGACAGCGCTGTCACCGCGTCCGACCACGCCGGCGGCCGGGCGGCCAACGCGGCGCTGACCCTCGCGCTCGCCGAGCAGGGCGTGCGGTCCTCAGTCGTCCGCCTGACCCCGACCGTGCACGATGCGGGAGACAACGGCTTCATCCCTGCGACCATCGCGATCGCCCGCGACAAGGGCGTCTCGGCGTACGTCGGCGACGGGTCGCAGCGCTGGCCGGCCGTGCATCGGCGCGACGCCGCTCGGCTCTTCCGGCTGGCGATCGAGGAGGTGCCGGCCGGGACCACCCTGCACGCCGTCGGCGAGGAGGGCGTGCCGCTGCGCGACGGTCGCCGAGCTGATCGGCGAGCGACTCGACCTACCGGTGGAGTCGATCGCACCTGAGCCGGCGATGGAGCACTTCGGGTTCCTGGGCGGCTTCCTGTCGGCCGACCTGCCGGCGTCCAGCGCGCTGACCCGCGAGCGGTTCGGCTGGGAGCCGAGGGAGATCGGTCTGCTCGAGGACCTGGCCGCCAACTACTTCTGAAGGCCCGCTGCGAGCTCGGCCAGCGCCCGGTCGAGGTCGACGGTCGGCCGCCAGCCCCAGCCGCGCGCGCGGTCGGCCAGGATCTGCCCGGTCCACGCAGGCCCGTCGCCCCACACCGGCTCGACCCCCAGGGCGCTGGTCACGGTGCCGAGGTAGTCACGCTGGGTCGCCGGGCCGCTCGCCACGTTGACCGCTGTGCACCCGCCCGCAACGGGTCCGGACTCGGGATCCTCGGAGGTCGGGACCAGCCCGGCGGCCACGTCAGCGGCCAGTGCCGCCAGGTCGTCGACGTGCACCCACGCGAAGGTCTGCCCGGGCACCGCGTGCCGGGCGCTCTCGTCCTCCAGCACCTCGGCCGGGCGTCGGGAGTTCCAGACCGACGGTGTCACCTGCGCCGAGGATCGCGGGCGGTCGCAGCAGCACCCGGGTCGGCCCGTCGACAGCGGCCAGCGCCGCATCGACGTCGCGCTTGATCACCGCATAGTCTCCGGCGTCGTCCGGCGCCAGGTCCGAGTGCTCGTCGACGTCCCCGAGACCCGGGCGCCGGTCGTAGACGGCGGCCGTCGAGACGTGCACGATCCGGCCCACGCCCGCGTGCGCCGCAGCCTTCGCGATGACCAGCGTGCCGTCGTACCCGACCTGCCGCTGGATCTCCCCGTCGCCACCGAGCGGATGAACGGTGGTCACCAGCGAGTCCGCCCCGGCGACCACGGCGGCCGCGAAGTCCGGATCTGCGAAGTCACCGACCCACTCCTCCACGCCGGGCAGGACGGGTGCGGTGCCGGGGCGGCGTACGACGGCGCGGACCGTCGCCCCCCGCTCGACGAGCGTCGCGCAGACGCGACTCCCGACCAGACCGTTGGCTCCGGTCACGACGACGAGCGCTGCGGACGACGGCGGTGAGGAGGTCATGGGGCCACGATGGCAGGCGTCCCCAACTGCTCCGAGTGACGCCGATCACGCGAAATCCTTGACGCGTGTCAACTAGAACCTGTTCCATGCGTGCATGACGTTTGACACGATCATCAAGAACGGCCGCTGGTTCGACGGGACGGGTGCCCCGTCCGCGATCAGGAACATCGGCCTGCGTGACGGCCACGTCGCGGCCGTCTCCCCCGACCCGCTCGACGAGACCGGCTGCCCCGAGATCGTCGACGCGGCCGGCCAGTGGGTGGTCCCGGGTCTCGTCGACATCCACACGCACTACGACATCGAGGTGCTCAGCGGCCCCGGGCTGCCGGAGTCGGTGCGCCACGGCGTGACCACGCTGCTGCTCGGCTCCTGCTCGCTCTCGACCGTGCACGTCGGCGGCGTGGACGCCGGCGACCTCTTCGGTCGGGTCGAGGCGATCCCGCGGCAGTACGTCATCAGCGAGGTCGACGCCGCGAAGGACTGGTCCTCGGCGTCGGACTACGTCGACGCCCTCGAGTCGCTGCCCGCTCGGACCCAACCTGGCCGCCTTCATCGGCCACTCCGACATGCGTACGGCGACCATGGGCCTGGACCGGGCCACCCGCAAGGAGGTCCGACCCTCGCGCGCTGAGCAGAAGAAGATGGAGTCGATGCTCGACGAGGCGCTCGACGCCGGGTTCGTCGGCATGTCGGCCCAGCAGCTGCTCTTCGACAAGATCGACGGCGACCTCTGCCGATCCCGCACGCTGCCCTCGACGTACGCCAAGGGCAAGGAGATGCGCGGCCTGCGCTCGATCTTGCGCCGCCGGCGCCGCGCCCTCCAGGCCGGTCCGGACGCCAGCCACCCGCACACGATCGGCACCCAGGCACTCGGCTCGATCGGTTGGTTCGGCAAGCCCGCGCTACGCACCAGTCTGCTCTCGGCCGCCGACATCAAGGCGATCCCGTTCGTGATCCACCTGATGCGGCCGATCGCCAACATCGTCAACAAGATGGGCGCCGACTTCAAGTGGCAGCACCTGCCGGTGCCGTTCGAGGTGTACGCCGACGGCATCGACCTGGTCATCTTCGAGGAGTTCGGGTCCGGTGCGATGGCCCTGCACCTGCAGGAGAAGCTGGCCCGCGACGAGCTGATGCGCGACCCGGCGTACCGGGAGAGGTTCCGGAAGGACTACGAGACCAAGTACGGCCCGCGGGTCTGGCACCGCGACTTCTTCGACGCCGAGATCGTCGCCTGCCCAGACGCCTCCGTGGTCGGCAAGTCGTTCGGCCAGGTCGGCGTGGAGCGCGGCGGCAAGCACCCGGTCGACGCGTTCCTCGACCTGGTCCTCGAGCACGGCACCGACATCCGCTGGCGTACGACGATCTCCAACCACCGACCCGCCGTGCTGCAGAAGCTGGCCGCCGACTCCGGCATCCAGATCGGCTTCTCCGACGCCGGCGCGCACCTGCGCAACATGGCCTTCTACAACTTCGGGTTGCGGCTGCTCAAGCACGTCCACGACGCCGAGCAGGCGGGCAAGCCGTTCATGACGACCGAGCACGCCGTGCACCGGCTGACCGGAGAGCTCGCCGACTGGTACCGCATCGACGCCGGCAAGCTGCGGGTCGGCGACCGCGCCGACCTGGTCGTGATCGACCCGGCCCAGCTCGACGCCTCGGTCGAGAGCTACCACGAGAGCCCGGTCGAACAGTTCGGCGGGCTCTCGCGGATGGTCAACCGCAACGACGCCGCCGTACCCGCCGTCTTCATCGCCGGCCGCCGCGTCGTCGAGGACGGCGAGCCCACCGAGGTGCTCGGCCGCGAGCGCACCGGCCAGTTCCTCCGCGCCGAGCAGAAGTCCCCTGCCCCTGCGGCGGTGGAGCCGCGAAGCGACGCGGGCCTCGAATCCACCGCGACCGGATGACCCGCACCCCGGCAGAGGCCGTGCACGGACTCTGGCAGACACTGTCGGCCCGCGACTACGACCGCATTGCCGACTGGGTCACCGACGACTGCATCTATCTCGACATGCCGCTCGGACCGACCCTCGCTGCCCGCGGCCCTGCCGACATCGTCAAGCGCCTCAGGGTCGGCTGGGGCGGCCTCGCGGCGTACGAGAACCACGATGGCCTGCTCGTCGCCGACGGCGACAACGTCATGTACGAGCACTCCGAGACCTGGACCTTCACCTCGGGTGAGGTCGTCACCCTTCCCTTCGCCACCGTGCACCGGGTCCGTGACGGCAGGGTCTGCCTCTGGAAGGACTACTGGGACTACGGCGCGATCATGAGCAACGCGCCCGCCTCGTGGGTCGAGGGCCTCGCCACCGCCGACACGTCCTGGGTGTACGACGCGAGCGGGGACCTGTAGGTCGCCGTCCTGCCCCCGCCGGCGGAACCCTCGGACTGCAGCGCCGGAGGGACGACGGTCAGCTGTCGGCGAGGTGACGTTTCAGGTTCTCCTCCACGCGCTCCGCCACCAACTTGTCCTCGTTGAGCAGGCCCCTCATCTGGTTGCCGTTGAACACCAGTAGCCGCATGGGCGTCGTCGCCACGACCGTCGCCGTGCGCAGGGAGTTCTTCAGGATGCCGATCTCCCCGATCAGCTCACCGACCTCGGTCTCGCGGAGGACCTCGCCGTCCTTGCGGACCTCGGCCACCCCGTCGGCGATGATGAACGCCTCGTACGCGCCCTCACCCTGCTTCGTGAGCACCCGTCCCGACTCGACGTTCACCTCGTCGAGATACCCGTCGATGTTCGCGAGGTGCTTGCTGGACAGCCCCTCGAAGAACGGGACCTCGCGGAGGACGTCGATACGTGCCCGAGGCACCCCGTGGCGTTGGAACATGGCCAAACTCCTTCTCGGTCCCTGCCCCCTCGGTTCAGAGTGGCAGGGGCAGTGCGGGAAGGCAATGGCCCGGACCGCCAGGGTTCGGCGCGGTGCCCGTGCTGCTCTTGGACCGGGTCGGGGATGCTGTCTCAGCGCGGATGCGACTTGCGGGGGTCACCCGACCGCTTGGCGGCACGGTCGGCAGCGGTCGGCTTGTGACGGCCCACCCACCAGCGCCACAAAGCGGTCACCACGACCGCGCCCACCAGGGAGCCGATGATGCCGCTGGGCCTGAGGTCGAGACCGTCACCGGAGAGCGCGCTGATCAACAATCCCCCGGCGAACGAGCCGGCGAGCCCGGCGATGATCGCCATCGTCCAGTCGATGCTGCCGTGGGACCGTCCCAGGATCAGCTGCGCACCCGCGCCCACGACCATGCCGAACAAGATGATGCCAAGGATGAGCATGTCCTGAGAATAGCCACGTGTCGCCCCGCGGTCCGATGATTGCAGGACAGCGGACCGGTCCAAGATCTCAGCGACCGCAACCTCAGGAGGAGCAGCAGTGACACAGATGGTGAGGGTCCACAACTTCTGCGTGTCCAGCGACGGGTACGCCGCCGGGGAGGGTCAGAGCCTGGAGCGACCTTTCGGCCATGCCGATCCAATGTCTCTCGTCAGCTGGGCCGGAGCCACGGCGAGCTGGCCGAACCGGACCGACTCCGGCGGCAGCCGCGGACTGGACGACTACCTGGTCCGCGACTTCCACCGCAACATCGGCGCCGAGATCATGGGGCGCAACAAGTTCGGACCCCAGCGTGGACCGTGGGCCGACCACGAGTGGCAGGGATGGTGGGGGGACGAGCCACCGTTCCACACACCGGTCTTCGTGATGACCCACCACGAGCGGCCGTCATTCACCTTGTCCGACACGACCTTCCACTTCGTGAGCGGCGACCCGGCGACCGTGCTGGAGCGCGCCCTCGAGGCCGCCGACGGCAAGGACGTCCGTCTCGGCGGTGGCGCGGACACCGTGCGCCAGTTCCTGGACGCCGACCTGATCGACACGCTCCACGTGGCAGTCGCGCCCGTGGAGCTCGGTGCCGGCTCCCGGCTGTGGGGGTCTCCCGACGACCTCCTCGACCGGTACCGCTGTGACGTCGTACCCAGCCCGAGTGGTGTGGTCCACCATCTGTTCTGGCGGGACTGAAGGTCGCCCGAGGTCAACGCAGGATGCGTGATCGCTCCGGATCGAAGAACGGCTTCAGCGAGACCAGCGCCGGCACTCGGGTGCCCGCGATGTCGATCTCGAACGAGCCGGCAGCAAGGTCGGCTGCGGTGATGCTCTCGTCGCGGCTGATCCCCGCGATCCCGCAGGCAGCGCCGAGGGAGTGGCCGAAGCCGCCGCTACGGACGTGGCCGACCGGCTTGCCGTCCCAGTAGACCGGCTCGTCGCCGATCAGGTCGTACGCCGGCGAGCCGAGCAGGACGTTGACCAGCCGACTCGAGGGCGGACCGGACTCACGCGCCTCGAGCAGTGCCTCACGACCGACGAAGCCACCGGACTTGTCCCAGGCCACGGCGAAGCCGAGGCCTGCTGCAAGGGGCGTGTCGGTGGAGTCGATGTCATGACCCATGTCGCGGAAGGCCTTCTCCAGACGCATCGTCTCCATCGCACCGAGACCGGTCGGGCGGAGGCCGAGGTCGGCCCCGGCCTCGCGCAGCTGGTCGTAGAGGGTGGCGCCGAACTCGGTCGGCACCAGCAGGTCCCAGCCCAGCTCACCGACGTACGTCACGCGCAGCGCCCAGAGCGGTGTGTAGCCGAGCTCGACCTGCTGCGCGGTCAGGTAGGGGAAGGCCTCGTCGGACCAGTCGTGCGGGCTCAGCCGCTGCAGGAGCTCGCGTGATCTCGGCCCCTGCACTGACAGCATCGAGTGGCCGCTGGTCACGTCGGTGACGGTGACGAACTCCCCCTCGCGGGTCTGCCGACGGATCCAGGCCGGCACCCGGCGGTGGATGTTGTCGCCGCTGATCACGACGTACGTGTCCTCGCTCTGCCGGGTGACGGTGACGTCGGCGATGATGCCGCCGCGGTGGTCGAGCCACTGGGTGTAGACGACCCGGCCGACGGGAGTGTCGACGTCGTTCGCGCAGATCCGGTTGAGCACGGCCATCGCGTGCGGCCCCTGCACCAGGTGGTGCGACATCAGCGACATGTCGAAGATCGCGAGATTGTCGCGGGCGTTGAGGTGCTCCTCCCGGGTGCGCTCGAAGGCCTCGCCACGGTCGAAGCCCCACTCGACGCTCGGGATGACACCCGAGCCGGCGAAGTAGTCGGGGTACTCCCAGCCGCTGGTGGTGACCAGGTGCGCCCCGTCGGCGAGATGGCGGTGGTGGTACGGCGAGCGGCGTACGTCGCGACCCATCCGCGGCTGGGCGTTCGGCCAGGCCGCGTCGTTGAGCAGGAAGCCCAGCCGCTCCACGGTGCGCTGCTCGCGGAAGAGCCTGGTGGCCTGGAACACGTGGGCCCGATCGACGCCCACCCCGGTGACGTCGAGCGGTGGATGCTCCTCGATCAGCCACTGCGCCATCATGTGGCCGAGACCGCCACCGGAGAGGATGCCGACCGAGTTGAGGCCGCAGGCGAGGTAGAGGCCGTCGACCTCGGGCGACTCCCCCAGCATCGGCGAGAGGTCGTCGGTGAAGCTCTCCGGTCCGCAGAACAGGGTGCGGATCCCGGCGTCCTCGAGAGCGGGGAAGCGCCGCATCGCGACCTCGAGGAAGGGCGTCAGCCGGTCCCAGTCAGGCGGCAGCACGGCGAACGCGCTGTCGCGCGGCGTACCGTCCAGGGCCCAGGCCTTGCCGACCGGCTCGAACATCCCGACCAGCAGGCCGCCACCCTCCTCGCGGTAGTAGCCGTAGGCCTCGCCGTCCTCGATCACCGGCACCGACTCCGCCGTCACGCCGGCGATCGGCTCGGTGAGCAGGTAGTAGTGCTCGGCAGCCTGGAGCGGCACGGTGACGCCGGCCTTGGCCGCGACCTCGCGGCTCCAGAGGCCCGAGGCGATCACGACCTTCTCGCACTCGATGTCACCGCGTTCCGTGCGTACGCCGACGACCCGGCCGCCGTCGAGGACGAAGTCGGTGACCTCGGTGTGCTCGAAGATCCGTACGCCGCGCTGCCGCGCACCCTTGGCCATCGACATCGTCACGTCGACCGGGTTGGCCCTGCCTTCGTCCGGCGTCCAGAAGCCGTGGATGACGTCGTCGGTGCGCATCAGCGGCACCAGGTCGGCCACCTCGCGCTGGGAGAGCACCTCCTTGGTCATCCCGACCGAGCGCATGTACGCCGTCTCGCGGCGGAAGCCCTCGTCGGCCCGCGGCGTGGTCGCCAGCTGGAGGTAGCCACACTGGCGGAAGCCCGTCGAGAGTCCGGTCTCCTCCTCCAGCCGGGCGTAGAGCTCGGCGGAGTAGCGCGCCATCCACAGCGCGTCCTCGGTCGTCCCGCCCGAGACCACCTCACCGGCGGCGTGCCAGGTCGTGCCCGAGGTCAGCTGCTTGCGCTCCAGGAGCACCACGTCGGTCGCGCCCCGGAGTGCGAGGTGATAGGCGATCGACGTGCCGATGACACCGCCCCCGACGACGACGTACTGCGCCCTGCTGGGCAGGTCACCCCCCGAGGAGGACGTAGCGGTCTCGGCCCGGACGGCGGCAGGGTTGATGGCGGTGAAGTCCAGCGACATGAAGGCATGCTGCCATTGTTTGAATAACTGTTCAATCAGGCTGGTCCGCCTAGCCGGCCAGGTGGCCCCAGGTCGGGCTGAGCGTCGCCCACGGACCGACCGCGGCGACGCGCCCCTCGACGAGGACGACGACCCGGTCGGCCTGCGCCAGGGCCGCGCGCTTGGAGGTGGCGCCGACGACCGTGGCGCCCCGCTGACGCAGGGCCGACCAGAGCTCGATCTCGGTGGCGGCATCCAGTGCCGACGAGACGTCGTCGGCGAGCAGGAGCTCCGACTCGCAGGCGAGACCCCGGGCCAGGGCGAGCCGCTGGACCTGGCCGCCGGAGAGGCGCACGCCGCGGTGGCCGACCAGGGCGTCCGGGCCGCCGGCGCTCTCGACGTCAGGCAACAGCCGGGCGGCGTCGAGCGCAGGCAGGATCTGGCGGTCGAGATGGTCGAGACGGACGTTGTCGGCGAAGGTGCCCGAGAGCACCCGGGGCACCTGGGCGACGTGGGCGACGCGGCCAGGACGGAGGTCGACCTGGGCGTCGGCGACCGGATGCGGCGTTCCAGCGGATCTCGCCGGTGCTGGAGACCAGGCCGGCCAGGGCCGCCAGCAGGCTGGACTTGCCCGAGCCGACCTGTCCGAGCAGCAGCACCAGCTCCTGGGAGCCGATGGTCAGGTCGACGTCGCTGACCCCGATCGTGCCGTCGTCGTGGATGGCGGAGACGCCGCGGAGCTCCAAGGTGCGCAACGGGTCGCGGACGCCCGGCAGGGGTGCCGGAGAGACACCGCTGATCAGGTCGACGCCCTCCGGCAGGTGCATCAGGTCGCCGCCGCCGGCGAGCCGGCTGGTGGTCTGCATCCACGCGCGGGTGCCCGGCGCCTCGGTGATGACCGCGCCGGCGACGCGGCCGAACCAGTCGAACCCGTTGACCGCTCCCGCGACCAGCAACGCCGTGGCCAGGCCCCAGCCCCCGGCGACCATCACGGCCCACGCGGCCACGACCCCGCACTGCACCATCACGATGGGGACGCCGTCGAGGAGCGCCTGGACGCGGTGCTCGCGGACCGCGGCCTCGACCCGGCCGCCGTCGACCTCGCTCAGGTGGGTGTGGACGCTCGGGGTCGAGGCGGCGAGCTTGACCGTACGGATCGAGTCGAGGGCCGAGACCAGCGAGCGGCCGAACCCGGCCCGGGCGGCCGCCGAGGCGGCAGCGGACCGGCCGGCGACCCGGCGCCCCAGCGAGGACGCCAGCGAGGAGGCGAGCATGACGACGAGCAGGATCCCGCCGGCCAGCAGGCTCTGCGCGACCAGCGCGGTGACCGCGGCGATCGCGAGCCCGTTGACGAAGTCGACCCAGCGGTCGGCGTACCGCGCCAGCCGGTCGGCGTCCATCGTGCGGGCGACGACCTCTCCGGGAGGGGTACGGCGCAACCGGTGCTGGTCGGTCTGCCCGACCAGCACGGACGTGCGGACCCGGAGCATCACCGCGATCCACCAGCGCGGGTAGCGGCGGAAGGACTCGGCCAGGATCAGCGGCGACCCGAGCAGCGAGACCACGAGGGCCGCGGTGAGCGCTGGTCGGGGTCTCGCCGTCCTGGAGCGCGACCACGAGGTGGCCCCAGATCCAGCCGGTGATCGCCCCGAAGGCGCCGGTCAGCGCGGCGACGAGGAAGAGCCCGACGCTCACCAGTCCCCAGGTCGGGTGGATGAACAGGGCGGACAGCGGTCGCGCGGGCCAGACCGGGGACGGGCGCGAGGACGGGCGGAGCTGGTGGCTCGCCGGTACGGCGCGCCGTGCCGACCTGGGTGGTCGTAGCGGGCCCGGCCGCCGGCGGACGGTCGTCCTCGGCCGAGGCCTCGAGCAGCGCGCGGAAGGGCCCGGGCTCGGCCGCGAGCCGCTCCCGCGGACCGAGCTGCGTGACCCGACCACCGTCGAGGACGGCGACCTGCTCGGCCCGCTCGGTCGTCGAGAGACGGTGGGCGACGAGCAGCGCCGGTGCGGCCCGACAGCAGCCGGTCGGCGGCGCGGACGACCTGCGCCTCGGTGACCGGGTCCATCCGCGCGGTCGCCTCGTCGAGGACCACGACCCGGACGTGGCGCACCAGCAGCCGGGCGAACGCGACCAGCTGCTCCTCCCCCGCCGACAGCGTGGTGCCGCCCGGACCGAGCAGCGTGTCGAGGCCGGCGGACAGGCCGACGACCCAGTCGTCGAGGCCGAGCTCGGTGACGGCGGCCTCGACGTCGGCGCGCGCGACGTCCTCGAAGAGGGTGATGTTCTCGGCGAGCGTGCCGGCGAGGATCTCGGTGCGCTGGGTGACGACCCCGACCGCGGAGCGCAGCCGAGCCAGGTCGAGGTCGAGGACGTCGACGCCGCCGAGCAGCACGGACCCCCGCTCGGGCTCGACGGCCCGGGAGAGCAGCGACGCCAGGGTCGACTTGCCGGAGCCGGTGCGACCGACGAGCGCGCAGGTGGTCTCGGCGGCCACGTGGAGGTCGACGTGGCTCAAGGCGAAGCGGCCCTCGACGTAGGCGAAGTGCAGGTCGCGGAACTGCACGTCGAGCGGTCCGTCGGGCAGCGTCGGCGCCACCGCGCGGCTCGCGCTCGGCACCGAGCAGCCCGCGCAGGCGCAGCACTGCGCCGAAGCCGGCCTGCAGGTCGGGCAGGTGGCGGGCGAGCTGGTCGATCTGGCCGACGAACATCGTCGTGACCAGGAAGAGCGTCACCAGCGAGGCGGTGTCGAGGTGGTCGCTGGTCACCATCGCGACGCCGAAGACGGCTGTGGCGGCGAGCACGCCGTGCAGGAGGGTGCCCGTACGGCGGGCGATCCGGATCTCGACCGCGAGCACAGCCGCGAACTTGGCCTGCACCCGTGCCGCCAGCCCGACGCAGCGGCGCAGCACGTGGGCCTGGCCGAGGCTGGCCCGCAGGTCGTCGCGTCCGGCGACGCCCTCCTCCAGCGCGGCGGCGTGGTCGGTCCAGGCGGCCTCCTCGACGACCTTGCGCTCGGAGACGAGCGGCAGCAGCGGGCGTACGGCGGCCAGGGTCGCCACTCCGGCCAGCGGGAAGAGCACGAACGCCGGCCACCAGGTCAGCCCGGCCACCAGCCACAGCGGACCCGAGGCGAGGACCGTGCGGATCGCCTGCCAGCCGCTCTGGCGCAGCAGGGTGCCGACCTCGTGGGTGTCGTCGTCGACCCGGTCGAGCACCTCGCCGACGGCCTGCTCGGTCAGGGCCTCGAGCGGCTGGTGCATCGCGGCGTCGAGCAGGTCGGCGCGCAGCCGGCCCTCGGCCCGGTCGACCACGCCCGCCCACAGGGTGCGCGCGAGGGTGTCGAGCACGGCCGCACCGACGACGCAGAGCGCGAGCAGCTCGACCCGGGCCGCCGTGGCGTCCTCGGCCAGCAGCCCGGCCATGTGGGTGCCGAGCGCCATGCCGACAGCGGCCACCGCGCACGCCACCAACGCCCAGACCGCGACCGGGTTGCGCAGCCGACGCCAGTCGACGGTGCGCTCGGGGTCCGGTGGCGGGGGCGTCGTGGAGCGGACTGCACGGGCCGCGTCGAGCTGTGTGGTCATCGGAGTCGACGCTACGTCGAATCACCGACAGTCGTCGCCTGGTTTACAGGCGCCGGCCGGCCCCGACCTAGTCTCGTCGCATGAGCGATCAGACGATGGCGGGCCGCACCGTCCTGGTGACCGGAGCGAGCGACGGGATCGGCGCCGAGACCGCCACGGCACTGGCCGCCAAGGGAGCGACGGTGCACGTGACGGGTCGCTCCGGCGACAAGCTCCGCCCCGTGGCCGAGGCGGTCGGCACGGAACCGCTGGTCGCCGACTTCTCCCGGCTCGACGACGTACGCCGGCTCGCCGAGCAGGTCGGCGAACGCGTGGACTCCCTCGACCTGCTGATGAACAACGCCGGCGGCACGTTCGCTCCGTCGAACACGACCCACGACGGCCACGAGCCGAACTTCCAGGTCAACCACCTGGCGCCCTTCCTGCTCACCAACCTGCTTCGTCCCCGGCTCGCGGCGGCCGGGAGGTCCCTGGTCGTCAACACCTCCAGTGTCGGCAACCTGATGGGCAAGATCGTGCTGGACGACCTCGACTACGAGCACCGCCGCGCGATCGAGCTCCGGGCGTACGGCACCGGCAAGCTGATGAACATCGCCTTCACGCGCGGCATCACCCAGCGGTGGTCCGGGGACGGCGTCGTCTCGGTCGCGGTCCACCCGGGGCCGGTCGGCAGCTCGTTCGGCCGCGACTCGTGGTTCATCGGGCTCGTGTACCGCTCGCCGCTCAAGCGGTTCGCGACGATCAGCGTCGCGGACGGCGCAGCGCCGCTGATCGCCCTCGCCGAGCGCGGTCCGGACCCCGAGCTCGACGGGCGCTACTTCAGCCGCTTCAAGGCCGGCGGCCGGGAGAACAAGCAGGCCGGCGACCAGGCGATCATCGACGGCCTGTGCGGAGCGCTCGGCGGCCCTGGTCGGACTGGCCTGAGCCGGACACTCAGACCGTCCAGCGGGTCGCGCCGCCCGGCTCGACCGTGGCGACCGCGCTCATCGAGCGGGCGTCGATCCGGTAGACGTGCCATGGCGGCGGACCGGCGGAGGGCGCGCTGAAGGGCGCGGTCAGCGCCGTACCGGACTCGTCGACCTCGCACGGCCAGCCGCCCGCGGCCCACTCGGTCGCGCGCGCGGCGACGACCGCCGGATCGGTGACGAGCGACGGCGGTCCCCTCGACGACCAGGTCGAAGTCGTGGGTGGCGAGGCTGAGCGCGCAGCGCGGGTCACGGGCTAGGTTGCGGCCCTTGCGGGAGGTGGTGCCGGTCTCGAACCAGAAGGCGCCGTCGGCCCACAGGGCTCCGATGCCGGTGACGTGTGGGCTGCCGTCGGCGCTGAGCGTCGTCAGCCAGGTGGAGTGGCGATCGGGGCCGCCGGCGCCGGGCGCCTGGGAGAAGCCGGCGTCGAGACGCGCCTCGATGGCGGCCCACTCCATCGGCGGCAGGTCGTAGAGCTCGGCCAGGTTCTGGGTCTCCATGCGGGATGCCGACCGGGCCGGAGCGCTGATTCATCGGCCCGACCTCAGGGCTGGTACGGCGGGGCGACGCCCCAGCCCCAGTGCGGGACGGGCGCGTGCTCGACCACCGGGGCGTCCGGCTGCGAGTTCTGCAGGGCCAGCCGGGTGCCCCACTCGAGGTAGCCGACGAGGGCCGCGCGGAACTCCGGGTCGTCGGGCAGGTCGGCGTCATCGGCCGCGAGGCTCATCGTCGGCGGCGAAGCGATGCCGCTGCTCGGCGGTGATGCCGAGCCCGCGGTGGTGGGCGAGCATCGACTCGTAGCCGCCGTGCTCCTGCGGTGTAGACGTCCGGGCCGCCGAACACCTCGGCCCACCAGTCGGCGACGTGCGCGCGGTGCTCCTCGGAGACACCGCCCGGGAAGAACGGGCTGAGCAGCTCGTCGTGCTCCACCCGGTCGTAGAAGCAGTCGATCAGGCCCCGCAGCGCCGCCTGCCCGCCGGCCCACTCGTAGAGCGTCGGATCAGCCATGACCCCGATGCTGCCACGCGACACTAGCGCGCTCCGGTCATCGCCTCGGCGGTCGAGCCGGACAGCCTCTGCGCGAGGTAGATCGGGATCGCGGAGAAGATCATCAGCGCGGCGGCGACCACGTTGACGACCGGCGCCTGGTTGGGGCGGAAGAGGTTCTGGAAGATCCAGAGCGGCAGCGTCTGGTCGTGGCTGCTCGCGGTGAAGGTCGTCACCACGATCTCGTCGAAGGACAGCCCGAACGACAGCAGCGCGCCGGCCAGCAGCGCGGAGCGCAGCATCGGGAACGTGATCAGGCGGAACGTCGTGCAGCGGCCCGGCGCCGAGGTCCATCGACGCCTGCTCGAAGTTGACGCCCAGCCGCTGGAAGCGTGCCTGCACGTTGTTGAAGACCGTGACGATGCAGAACGTCGCGTGCGCGATCACGATCGTCCACGAGGCTCAGCGGGATGCCGAGGATGGTGCGGAAGCCGTTCTGGAAGGCGAGTCCGGTGACGATTCCGGGCAACGCGATCGGCAGGATGATCAGCAGCGACACGACGTTGCGGCCGAAGAAACGGGTCCGGCGCAGGCGCCATCGCGGCGAGGCTGCCGAGCAGCAGCGCGACCACTGTCGCGGCGAGCGCGACCTTGATGCTGGTCCAGCAGCGCGTCGCGCGCGCCCTGGCTCTGCCAGGCGAGCTGCCACCAGTGCAGGGTCAGCCCCGGCGGTGGCCAGCCGAAGGTGTTGTCGGTGTTGAAGGAGTTGAGCAGCACCAGCGCCAGGGGGACGTAGGCGAAGACCAGCACCATGGCGGTGAAGACGGCGAGGAACCTGCGCAGGCCGCGCGAGATGACCATCAGAGGTTCTCCAGGGCGCCGGTACGTCGGGCCAGCGGCGAGGTAGACCACCATCACGACGATCGGCACCGTTGCGACGGCGGCCGCGAAGGGCAGGTTGTTGGCCGCGCCGGAGTTGTCGTAGACGACGTTGCCGAGCAGCTGGCTGGTGCCGCCGACGATCTTGACCGCGATGTAGTCACCCAGCGAGAGCGAGAACGTGAAGATCGAGCCGGCCACGATCGCCGGGAACGCCAGGGGCAGCACCACTCGCCGGATCGTCGTCAACGCGCCACCGCCGAGGTCGGCGGACGCCTCGAACAGCGAGTCGGGCACGCCGCTCGAGCCCGGCGTACACCGGCAGGATCATGTAGGGCAGCCACAGGTAGGACAGGGTGATCACCACCGCCGGCAGGCCGTAGCCCGGCGAGTGCAGCCCGAACGGCGCTGCGATCCAGGCGATCGGCCCGTCGGCAGCGAGCATCCCGCGCCAGGCGTACGCCTTGACGAGGTACGACGCCCACAGCGGCATCAGGACCGCGATCACCAGGAGCCGCTGACGTCGGGGCGAGGCGACCTTGGCCATGTAGAGCGCGATCGGGAACGCCAGGACGGCGTCGATCACCGTCACCAGGGCCGCGATGAAGATCGTGCGCACGGTGATCGTGCGGTAGACGTCGATGGTGAACAGGTCGCGGAAGTTGTCCAGCGTCCAGGTCCGCTCGATGGTGCCGGTGAAGTCGTCCTGCGTCCACAGCGACGTGATGAGCAGCGCTGCCAAGGCCCCCAGGTAGGCGACTCCGAGCCACAGCATCGGTGCTGTGAGGAGGGCGCCCACCCGGAGACCCGGGCGGCGATCGAGGGTGCTCGAGCTCAGCCCTTGACCTCGGTCCAGGCCGTCGTCCAGTCGCCGTAGTCGGTGCACTTCACGTCGGTGCGACCGTCCAGGCACTGCGCGATCGGCGTCGTCCAGTAGTGGATCTGGTCGGCGTACGCCGCGTCCGTGGCGTGGTAGGTGTCGCAGAAGGACGTGTCCGTGGTCAGGTCGCAGGCCTTGGTGTTGGCCGGCGCCTCACCGAAGTACTCCGCCACCGACGCCTGCGCCTGCGGGCTGGTGATGTAGTCCATCCACGCGTAGCCGCAGTTCGGGTTCGGTGCGTCCGCGCTGATCATCCAGGTGTCGGACCAGCCGGTGGAGCCCTCCGCCGGCAGGATCGCTCGACCGACCTTGTCGCCGATGGTGCGACGCGATCACCTGCCAGGTGCGTGCCGATGACCGAGTCACCGCTCTTGAACGCCGCGACCTCCTTGAGGTAGTCGGACCAGTACTCCGACACGTTCTCCTTCTGCGCCTTGAGCAGGTCGACCGCCGCCGCGAGCTGGTCCTCGTCGAGCGCGTACGGGTCCTTGATGCCCAGGTCGGGCTGAGTGTTCATCAGGTAGAGCGCCGCGTCGGCGATGTAGATCGGCGAGTCGTACGCCGTCACCTTGCCGGCGTACTGCGACGCGTCGTCGAAGACCGCGCTCCAGCTCGTCGGCGCCGGGTCGACGGTCGCCTTGTCGTACATGAGGAGGTTGGCGCCCCAGCCGTGCGGGACGCCGTACATCTGGCCGTCGACGGAGTTCCACGGCTGATCCTTGAGGAAGTCCGCGATGTCGGGGTAGTTGGTCAGCAGGTCGGTGTTGACCGGTGCGGCGTCGCCGCCGGCGATCAGCCGCAGCGAGGCGTCGCCCGACGCCGAGACGACGTCGTACTCCCCCGACTTCATGAGCTGCACGGCCTCGTCGGACGTGGCGAAGTACTTCACGTTCGCCTGGCAACCGGTCTTCTCCTCGAACGGGGTGACCCAGTCGACCGACTTGTCGGTCGAGCCGTCCTCGGCGTAGCCGGGCCAGGCCAGGATGTTGACCTCGCCCTCGGTGTCGCCGAGCGCGTCCATCATCGGCACGTCGGGGGCGGTGAAGCCCTGCGCCCCGGGTGTGGAGGTCCCGCTCGCATCGTCGCCGCCCGAGCTCGTGCCACAACCGCTGGCCAGGACCAACGTCGCGACGCCGGCCACCGCGAGCAGTCGTCGGGTGTGGATCTTGTTCATGCTGTCTCCTCCTCAGGGGACGCCACTGGGTCGGGGGGACCCAGGGAAACCAGGTGGTCGCGCCGCCAGGAGACGACGACGCGCTGTCCGCGGCGCTCGAGGGCCGAGTCGACCGTGTCGTCGGAGTTCTGGTGGGCGACCGTGACGGTCGCGCCGGCGTCGAGATCGATGACCGACACCGTGCTGGATCCGCGGTAGACGACCTCCTGCACGAGGCCCGGCGCGACGCAGACTCCGGCGTCGTACGGCGGGCGCGTCCGCGACCATCTGCATCTTCTCCGGCCGGATCACGAAGGAGCCGGTCTCGCCGAGCAGCTGCTCGGCGACCGCACCCTGGAAGAGGTTGGAGCTGCCGACGAACTCCGCGACGAACGGGCTGAGGCGGGCGCTCGTAGAGCTCGACCGGCGTCGCGAGCTGCTCGATCCGACCTTCGTTGAAGACCGCGATCCGGTCGCTCATCGTGAGCGCCTCCTCCTGGTCGTGGGTCACGAACACGAAGGTGATGCCGACCTCACGCTGGATCTCCTTGAGCTCGATCTGCATCTCGCGACGGAGCTTGAGATCGAGGGCACCGAGCGGCTCGTCGAGCAGCAGCACCTTGGGGCGGTTGACCAGGGCGCGGGCGAGGGCGACCCGTTGACGCTGGCCTCCGGAGAGCTGGTGCGGCCGGCGGGCGCCGTACTCCTGGAGCCGGACGGTGGCCAGCGCCTCCTCGGCGCGCTGGCGGCGCTCCACCCTGCCCACCTTCTTGACCCGGAGGCCGTACTCGACGTTCTCGAGCACGCTCATGTGCGGGAAGATCGCGTAGTCCTGGAAGACGGTGTTGACGTCGCGGGCGAACGGCGGGCGATGGGTGACGTCCTCGCCGCCGAGCGTGATCGTGCCGCTCGTCGGCTCCTCGAAGCCGGCGATCAGCCGCAGCACCGTCGTCTTGCCGGAACCGGACGGGCCGAGCATCGAGAAGAACTCGCCGTCGGCGATCTCGAGGTCGAGATCGTCGACCGCCTTGACGTCACCGAAGTGCCGGCTCAACCCGCGCAGGGTGATCGCTGTCGACATGCCCGCAACGTATCCGCACCCGAAGTGCGAAATCCATCACCCGAACGACCCCATTGCAACGATTTGCCATGTCGATATCGAGATGTGACTTCGAATTGCGCAGCTAGACGGTCAGCTCCTGCTGGCCCCAGGGGCTGCCGTACTGCGTCAGCAGGTCCAGGAAGGGCACCGCGTCGAAGGCCTCCGGGCCCAGCACACCCGCGCCGCTCCAGGTGCCGTTGGCGAGTAGCTCGAGGGCGACGACCGGGTTGATCGCGGTCTGCCAGACCACGCACTGGTGGCCGTACTCCCGCATCGTCTCCTCGTTGTCGACGACGTGGTAGAGGTAGGTCGAGCGATCGGCCCCGTCCTTGCCCTTGCCGGTCACCCACAGGCCGGCGCAGGTCTTGCCCTTCATCCGCGGCCCGATGGTGGCGGGGTCGGGCAGCACCGCCGCGACCACGTCGCGCGGGCTGACCTCGACGCCTTTGACCCGGACCTTCTCGGTGCTGTCCAGACCGAGGGTGTGCAGCACCTTGAGGATGTTGATGAACTCGTCGCCCAGCCCGTACTTGAAGGTCGCCCGCTTGCAGTCGACCCAGCGCGGCATCAGTAGCACCTCCTCGTGCTCGACGTTGACGCACTCGACCGGTCCGATGCCCTCGGGGAAGTCGAAGACCTCCGGCTCGCTGAACGGCGGCGTCGTGTGCCACTCGCCGTCCTGCCAGATCACCGGCGGGTTGAGGCACTCCTCGATCGTGGTCCACATCGAGAACGACGGCGCGAAGATCTCGTTGCCCTCGTCGTCGAGGACGACGAGGTTGGCGCCGTCGCGGGTG
>CAVOFS010000002.1:0-594217 GCA_963695055.1 uncultured Actinomycetota bacterium
GACGAGGAGCTCTGGCTGCGCCAGCTGCTCGACCGGCTGCCCGACCAGCTCGAACTCGCGTCGACGACCTCGCTGATCTACGGCGTGCCCAAGCTCGCCCGCGGCCTCGGCCTCGACGACGCGCCGACCGACCAGGTCAAGCAGGACCAGAAGGGCTTCTTCCGGCTGCTCTACAACCTGCTGGTCGACGCCGACCGCGGGTCTCGCCCGCCGACGCTGTTCCTCGCCCTCGGCGCCGATAAGGTGCGGCGCTGTTGACGCCGCCGGCGTAGCGGGTCTCACCGGTCGGCCGCCCCGGCTGCTCTCGTCGTCGGCGCCCAGCAGGATGTCGTAGCCGGCCGGGCTGGAGTCGCGGAGGAACTCCGAGCAGCGCTCCCACTCGGCCTCCTCGCCGATGGTGCGGGCGGCGAGCGCGAGCAGGGCCAGGCAGGTCAGGAAGCCACGGTTGGGCTCGTGCTCCCACGGGACCGGACCGTGGCCCTTCCACCCGTTGCGGCGGAGCAGGTCGAGGCTGCGGTGGTAGCCGACGCGGGCGTACGCGTAGATCGTGACCGCGTCGTCCTCGGCCTCGGCGGCCAGGGTCGCCAGGGTGGACCACGCGAGCGGCGACTCGGGGTGCCGGCCGACGACCGCGAGGACGTCGGCCCCGGGCACGAGCTCGGCCGTGGCCGGGTCCTCGGGCAGGAGGGTGGGCGGCGGGCCGGCCATCAGGTCGTTGCCAGTGAAAGAGCTCATGGGTCTCGATTGTCCATGGTCGGGTGTTGACTTGTTCCGTGACCGACACGAAACCCACAGTCGCGCCCGCCCTGGTCGGGACAAGAAGCCATGGCCGGCGCTCTACGCCCTTGTCTCGGCTTCTTCATGATCCTCGTCGACATGACGATCGTGCAGGTCGCGACACCCGCGATCATCGACGATCTCGACACCGACGTGAACTCCGTGATCTGGGTCAGCAGCGCCTACCTGCTGGCGTACGCAGTGCCGGTGCTGATCACCGGGCGCCTCGGTGACCGCTTCGGGCCGCGTCGCCTCTACCTGCTCGGTCTCACCGTCTTCACCTTCGCCTCCCTCTGGTGCGGTCTGACCGGCACCATCGAGATGCTGATCGGCGCCCGCGTCGTGCAGGGCTTCGGCGCCGCGATGATGACCCCGCAGACGATGGCGATCATCACCCGGATCTTCCCGGCCGCCGACCGCGGGAAGGCGATGGCCCTGTGGGGCGCCACCTCAGGCGTGTCGATGGTGGTGGGCCCGTTGCTCGGCGGCGTCCTGGTCGACGGGCTCGGCTGGGAGTGGATCTTCTTCGTCAACGTCCCGGTCGGCATCCTCGCGTTCGTGCTGGCGCTGCGACTGGTGCCGGTCCTCGAGACCCACCAGCACTCGTTCGACTGGTTGGGCGTGGCGCTCTCCGGCGTCGGCATGTTCCTGCTGGTCTTCGGCATCCAGGAGGGCCAGCAGCAGGACTGGGACACCCGCATCATCGCGATGATCGTCACCGGTGTCGTGGTGCTCGGTCTGTTCGTCCTCTGGCAGTCGAAGAACACGCGCGAGCCGCTGGTGCCGCTCACCCTCTTCAAGGACCGCAACTTCTCGGTCGGCAACATCGCGATCAGCGTGATGGGCTTCTCGCTCACTGCGATCGGCTTCCCGTTCATGATCTACGCGCAGGCCGTGCTGGGCTACTCCCCGACCGAGGCGGCGTCGCTGATGGTCCCGATGGCGGTGATGGTGATCGTGCTGTCCCGCCCGGTCGGCAGGCTCACCGACTCGGTCCACCCGCGGGTGATCGTCGGCACCGGCTTCGCGGCGATCTCCACGTCGTTCTTCTGGTTGTCGAGCCAGATGACACCCGATGCCGCGGCCTGGCAGCTGGTCCTGCCGATGCTCTTGATGGGCGTCGGCAACGCCTGCATCTGGGCCCCGGTCTCGGCGACCACGATGCGCAACCTGCCGATCCAGCAGGCGGGCGCGGGCTCCGGCGTCTACAACGCCACCCGACAGGTCGGCGGCGTGCTGGGCTCGGCCGCGATCGCCGTACTCATGGACGCGCGGCTGGCCTACTACGGCCTGGGCGGCGTGGGCAATCCGGAGGGCGGCGCCAGCGCCATGCCCGCCACCGTCGCCGACGAGTTCGCGAAGGCGATGGCGCAGTCGCTGCTGCTTCCGGCCGTGGTGCTGCTGGTCGGCCTCGCGGCTTCGCTCTGCTTCGAGCGGCCGCGGCACACCGGCTTCCCCGGCTGAGCTCACCGCCCGGCCTTGTCTCACCGGGTCTCGACACCCGGTCGCGACTTCGTCCAGCCTGGCGGCTTGCTCACCCGATCGACGTACCAGCCGAGCGCAGGTTCTGGCACGCCTCGACGATCCGGGCGGCCATCCCGGCCTCGGCGGCCTTGCCCCAGGCGCGCGGGTCGTACTGCTTCTTGTTGCCGACCTCGCCGTCCACCTTGAGCACGCCGTCGTAGTTGGCGAACATGTGCGCGGCGACCGGTCGGGTGAAGGCGTACTGCGTGTCGGTGTCGACGTTCATCTTCACGACGCCGTAGTCGACGGCCGCGCCGATCTCCTCGGCGGTCGAGCCCGAGCCGCCGTGGAAGACCAGGTCGAAGGGCTTCGAACCGGCGGCCAGACCGAGCTGGGCGACGACAGCCTCCTGCGCGGTCTTGAGGATCTCCGGGCGGAGCTTCGACGTTGCCGGGCTTGTAGACGCCGTGCACGTTGCCGAAGGTCAGTGCCGCCATGTAGCGCCCCTGCTCGCCGACACCGAGCGCGGCCACGGTCGCCAGCGCGTCCTCAGGGGTCGAGTAGAGCTGCTCGCCACCGCCACCCTCGACCCCGTCCTCCTCGCCACCGACGACACCGATCTCGACCTCGAGGATGATGTGGGCCGCCGCGCACTTGGCGAGCAGCTCCTGGGCGATCTGCAGGTTCTCGTCGAGAGGTACGGCGGAGCCGTCCCACATGTGGGACTGGAAGAGCGGCGCCTCGCCGCGCTTGACCCGCTCGGCGGAGATGTCGACCAGCGGGCGGACGAAGCCGTCGAGCTTGTCCTTGGGGCAGTGGTCGGTGTGCAGCGCGACGTTGACCGGGTAGTTCTTCGCGACCTCGGCGGCGTACGCCGCGAAGGCGGCCGAGCCGGAGACCATGTTCTTGATCGTCGGGCCGGAGAGGTAGTCGGCACCGCCGGTCGAGACCTGGATGATCCCGTCGGAGCCCGCCTCGGCGAACCCCTGGAGCGCCGCGTTGAGCGTCTGCGACGACGAGACGTTGATGGCCGGGAACGCGAAGGCACCTGCCTTGGCGGCGTCGAGCATCTGGGCGTACTTCTCGGGCGTGGCGATCGGCATGGCGTGGCTCCTCCGGAGTTCGTCGTACGGCGCGTTCCACCCTAGTGGCTCCCCGAGACAACCGAACCGCCGAACGTTCCGATCTGGAGGTGTCAGGACGACGAGACGGGAGAAACGCGATGAGCGCCGACACGGACGAGTGGATCGGCGTCGAGGTGAGCACGTCGTAGCGTGGGCGGACAACCGATCGCCGACTGACTGCGTATCCCTTGCATGGACACCGATCTCCGAGACCAGCTCGAGCGCTCGTTCGGCGACGGCCCGGCGCACCCGCCCGTCGAGGCGCAGCTGGCCGCCGGTCACCGCGCCCTCCGGCGTCGCCACGCGGTGTCGGCCCTGGCCGCGTGCGGCCTGGTGGTCGTCATCGGTACGGCGTACGCCGTCGCCAGCTCGGGACCGCCCCAGCACGCCGGCGGCCAGATCGCGGTCGAGCCGAGCCCGTCGCCGGCCACCCAGGAGCCCGCCCCCGAGGTCGCGGAGACGCCACCTTGGCAGGATGGCGAGGTCGTCCGCTACGTCGGCGGCGAGCTGGAGGTCAAGCCCGGCGCCGTGGTCCACGAGCAGCTGGACAACCCTCAGGGCTATGCGCCGCCCGACCTCTCCGACGCGCTCGACCTCAGCGTGGACGGGCACCGGATGTGGGTGCTGGCAGAGCGGACAGACGGCGCGGTCACCATCGGCTCGTCCTCGCCCAGCAACGGGTGGGCGAGCTTCGGCGACTGGGTGGCCGACCAGGTCGCGCTCTCGAAGGGTGGTAGCGGCGGGAGCGGCTGGCCGGCCACGGTGCGCCTGACCGCTGACGGCAGGGTGGTGGCGGCCGGCGACAACACCATCGCGCAGCGAACCGACCGACCCCCGGCTGGGCGACCGCTTCGCCGACCCCGGCACGCCGACCGGTGCCGCGGTGGTCCAGGTCGACGGCGGTCCACTGTCGCTCTTCGTCGTCTGGCGGATCATCGACGGCGAACTGGACGTCATCACAACTCCGCCGCGCGACCTGGTGGGCGCGACCTTCGAGGAGATGCTCGGCTCCGCCCGGGCGAAGTACGCCGCCAACGAAGGTCTGCGATGAACACCGCGGCTCGGGACGCGGCGTTCACGGAGTTCGTCCGCGCTCGGCGCACGCACCTGCGCCGGATCGCGTACGCGATCTGCGGCGACTGGCACCGCTCCGACGACCTGGTGCAGACGGCCCTGGCCAAGCTGTACGTGGCGTGGCCGCGGATCCAGCGCGACGGCCGCGAGGAGGCGTACGTCCGCACCATCATCGTGCGGGCCGACATCGACGAGCACCGGCGGTCCTGGCGCCGTGAGCAGGTGGGCCTACCCGAGGTCGACATCGCGGGACGTGAGGGGCTGCCCGTCGAGGAGCGCTCCGCACTCTTCGAGGCGCTCCAGGCGCTGCCCCCGATGCAACGCAGGGTCGTGGTGCTGCGGCACTGGCTCGGCCTGTCCGTCGCCGAGACCGCCCAGGAGCTCCGGATCACGGAGGGCACGGTGAAGAGCCACAGCTCGCGCGGCCTGACCGCGCTCCGCGGCGTCCTCACGATCCAGGAGTCATGACTGCGCGCGCCTGACACCTGGGCCTCTGATCGCACCCCCAATTCGGGAGAAAGCCCGCAGGCACCTTCCCCGAGTGGTTACCGTGCGCCGACCCATCACATCTCGAAAGGCGCTCCATGCCTGTCTCGGACATCTCCCGACTCGCGCGCAGCCTCGTCGCCGCCACCGTCCTCGTCCTGACCACCGCAGGGCTCGCCCAGGCGGGCGGGACCACCGACCCGATGGCCGGCGCTCCGGCCGTCGGCGACTGCTACAACCTGACCGTCAAGCAGGCCTACGCACACGCGGCCGCCGCGGAGACGGTGTCCTGCTCGGACAAGCACACCATGCTCGTGGTGGCCGTCGGCGAGCTGCCAGGGTCGCTGGACTGGGCGACGTTAGACCTGGACGCGCCGCTCCCCAGGGGCGTCGTGCGGACCATCAACGACACCTGCGACGCCGCCGCCGACAAGCTCATCGGCCACAGCCCGGTGCTGCGGGCGCTCAGCATCTACCAGCAGTTCTGGTTCTCACCGACGACGGCTCAGATCGCCGACGGCGCGCGGTGGTTCAGCTGTGAGGTCTCGGCACGAGTGACGGCCGGCCTTCGCCCCTTGGCCGCGGCTCCCGACAAGCTGACGAAGCCGGTCCCGGACGAGGTCGCTCGCTGCGCCACGACCACCAAGAAGTCCTATCCCACGGTCGCCTGCTCGTCCCGCCACGACTGGCGGGCCACCTACGCGTTCGTGGTGCAGAAGAAGCCCACCGACAAGGCAGAGCTGTCCGCTGCCAAGCACACCTGCGGACGCCACGTCAGCAGCAGGAGCTGGCTGTGGACCGTCCCGATCCTCGACAAGCGGTCGTTCGTGATCACCTGCCTCGCGCAGACCCACCACTGAGCGTGGCGGGGCGGGGGCCGAGGCCTCAGCCCCGCCAGGCCGCGCCGCCCGACAGGTCGGCGTACTCCCTGATCCACGCATGCATCGCGATCGCGGCCGCGGCCGAGGCGTTGATCGAGCGGGTCGACCCGAACTGCGCGATCGAGAACGTCCCGTCGCAGGCCTCGCGCGCCCCGTCCGAGAGCCCCGGCCCCTCCTGCCCGAAGAGGAAGCAGACCTGTCGGGGCACCGTGGTCGTCTCGAGGTGCAGCGAACCGGGCAGGTTGTCGATGCCGAGCAGGGTCACCCCCGAGGAGTGGAGGTACGCCGCCAGGTCGGCCACCGTCGGGTGGTGCCGCACGTGCTGGTAGCGGTCGGTGACCATCGCGCCGCGGCGGTTCCAGCGACGGTTGCCGACGATGTGCACCTCTGCGGCCAGGAACGCGTTCGCCGAGCGCACGATGGTCCCGATGTTGAAGTCGTGCTGCCAGTTCTCGATCGCCACGTGGAAGTCGTGCCGCCGGGTGTCGAGGTCGGCGACGATCGCCTCCATCGTCCAGTACCGGTAGCGGTCCACGACGTTGCGGCGGTCGCCCTCGGCGAGCAGCTCCGCGTCGTACTGCGCGCCCTCCGGCCACGCCCCGACCCACGGCCCGACCCCGACCTCGGGCGGCCCGTGCGGCATCGGGTCGTACGGCGAGCGCTCGTCCACTGGGGGAACGTTAGGGGATCGGTCCCACGAGATGCGGGCAGGGCAGGTACCGTTTGTACGTGACCGCGCTCCTCGCGTCCCCCCACCTCGCGCCGCTGCTGCTCGGCATCAAGTGGATGGACCCCGACTGGCTCCTCTCCGAGTTCGGCTCGAGCCTCATCTGGTTGAGCCTGGTGATCGTCTTCATCGAGTGCGGACTGTTCTTCCCGTTCCTGCCCGGCGACACCCTGCTCTTCGCCCTCGGGCTGTTCATCGCCGGCGGGCAGATCCACATCCTCGGCATCGACACGCCGTTCGTGGAGCTGGTGGTCGCCGTGGTCATGCTGACGACGGCCGCGGTGCTGGGCAACATCTGCGGCTACGAGATAGGGCGGGCCATCGGGCCACCGCTGTACAACCGCGACGGCCGGATCCTCAAGCGCAAGTACTTCGACGAGACGTCGGCGTTCTTCGACAAGCACGGCAGCAAAGCGCTCGTGATCGGACGCTTCGTGCCGTTCGTGCGGACCTACATCACGGTCGTCGCGGGCGTCACCCGGATGGATCGGCGCAAGTTCTTCTACTGGAGCCTGGTCGGCGCGGCGCTCTGGGTCACCTCGATCACGTCGCTCGGCTACTTCCTGGGCAACGTGCCGAGACTCGGCCCGTTCCTCTCGGAGAACATCGACTACGCGATCCTGGTGATCCTGCTCTTCACGGTGATCCCGATCGGCTACGAGGCGATCAAGCGCCGCCGGCATCACGGGTCCGACGACGGGGCCCCGACGGACACGGTGACGATCCCGGATCTCCCCGAGGAGTCAGGCTCCGCCGCGAGCTGAGTCGAGCTGCGCCTTGGTGAGCACCGGGCGTACCTCCAGCCCGACGTCCGCGAGGGGGTTCTTCCCCGCCGGGCTGCGGTCGATCGCGCACACCACGATCTCGACCGTCGCGCCGAGGGCACGCAGCGCGTTCGTCGCGTCCCGTACGGCGCCGCCGGTGGTGATCACGTCCTCGATCAGCGTGATCCGGCGACCCGCCACGTCCGGCCCCTCGGCCAGCTTGCAGGTGCCGTAGGTCTTCGCCTGCTTGCGCACGAACAGCGCCGGTCGCCCGGTCAGGCTGCTGACCATGGTGGCGATCGGGATCCCGCCGAGCTCGAGGCCGCCGAGCAGGTCCGTGTCCTGAGGCAGCAGGTCGACCATCTCGCGGGCCACCCGCAGCAACAGCCCAGGGTCGGCCTCGAAGAGGTACTTGTCGAAGTACTCCGTCGCCTGCTGACCGGAGCGGAGGGTGAACTCCCCGGTCAGTCGGCAGATCGCATCGATGTCGGCAGCCAGCGTCTCGTCCACGACGATCAGCCTATCGAGGCTAGGGTCGGCCGCATGCTCGCCCACCGGCTCGAGGGCATCGCGCCCACGATCTTCTCGGAGATGTCCGCGCTCGCCGTACGCACCCAGTCGGTCAACCTGGGCCAGGGGTTCCCGGACGTCGACGGCCCGCCGGACGTGATCGCCCGTGCGGTGGCGTCGCTCGAAGGCGGCCTCAACCAGTACGCACCCGGCCCCGGGGTACCCGCCCTCCGCCAGGCGATCGCCCGTCACCAGCGGCGCCACTACGGGCTCGAGCTGGATCCGGACACCGAGGTCGTCGTGACCACCGGCTGCACCGAGGGGATCGCTGCCGCGCTGCTCGGGCTGGTCGACCCCGGCGACGAGGTGGTGGTGCTCGAGCCGTACTACGACTCCTACCCCGCGATGATCCAGATGGCCGGAGGGGTACGTCGCCCGGTCACCCTCCGCGCCCCGGATTTCCGGCTCGACCTCGATGAGCTCCGGGCTGCCGTCACACCGCGCACCCGGTTCGTCCTCCTGAACTCGCCGCACAACCCGACCGGCACCGTGCTGAACCGTGCCGAGCTGCAGGGAGTCGCCGACGTCGCGATCGAGCACGACCTGGTCGTGATCACTGACGAGGTCTACGAGCACCTCGTCTTCGGCGACCACGAGCACATCCCGCTCGCGACCCTGCCCGGCATGTTCGAGCGGACGCTGACGCTCTCCAGCGCCGGCAAGTCCTACTCCTTCACCGGCTGGAAGGTCGGGTGGGCGACCGGGCCGGTCCCGCTGGTCGGCGCGTTGCTGGCGGCCAAGCAGTGGCTGACCTTCACGTCCGGCTCACCCCTGCAGCCGGCGGTCGCGTACGCGCTCGACGAGGTGCCGGACTTCCCGGCAACCCTGGCCACGGAGCTCCAGGCCAGGCGTGACCTGCTCTGCGCCGGGCTGGCCGACGTCGGACTCGACGTGCTCATCCCCGACGGCACCTACTTCGCGACCACCGACGTGACGGACCTCGGGTGGAAGGACGGCTCGTCGTTCTGCCTCGCCCTGCCCGAGCGTGCAGGCGTCGTCGCCATCCCGACCCAGGGGTTCTACGACTCCGACGCCGGGCGGCAGCTGGTGCGCTGGGCGTTCTGCAAGCAGCCCGAGCTGATCGAGGAGGCCCTCCGGCGGCTCTCGGCGGCCGACCTGTCGGGGTAGACCTGTCGGGGTAGTCCGATCTGTCGGGGTAGTCCCTGACGAAACCAGCCTGTCGCCACCCGCTCGACCCCGAGAAAGTCAGGGACTACCCCGCCGGCGGGGTCAGAGCGCCGGCGGGAGGTCACGTCGGCGCTGGAACCAGGGACGGGTGTCCGCACGGACCAGGAGCACGATCGTGAACACGCTGGCGATCATCGGCACGACCAGGAGGAACGAGCCGACCATGGTGCCGATCAGGCAGAGTGCGGCGGCGGTCGCGGCCGAGATGACGAGCACGATCCGGGCCCATTCGACGCGGCGGTAGGTGAGCACGCCGAGAACGATCGAGGAGAGCGCCCACAGGACGATCCCGCCCATCATCACGTAGGTGAGCGCGAGCAGCATGCCGTCGGTGACGCCCTGCTGGCTGAGCTCGGGGCTCTGCTCACGGGCACGGTCGATCAGCTGGTCGGGCTCGATCGCGAGCGCGATCGCGCTGGCGACCATGGCGAGAGCAGTCAGGCCCGAGCAGACCCAGGTCAGCACACACGCCCACACCACGGCGGAGGGCCGGGAGGGGGAGCCGGCGACGTGCTCGGCGGGCCAGACGATGGGCGCCGCAGCCGCAGCGGCAGGCGCGGACGTGGCGGGGCGGGCCTCGGGCTGGGGACGGGTGCGGGTCACTCCGTCGAACCAGTCGCGCGACGGCTGCAGCCACAGCATCACCGAAGCGGCCGCGACCACCGACGAGACGAAGCCGCCCGTGACCATGCCGGCCACGAAGAGGGGGGCGGCGAGCACGGTGAGCGCCAGCCGGGCGCTGCGGCTGCGGCGCAGCACGTGGTAGCCGAGCACGCCCGCGGCCGTCGCGCACCCGGCCGCGACCATGGCGCAGATGCGGATCAGGGTCACCACGCCGTCGACGCCGACCCCGAGGTCCGAGCCGGGCGGCTCGGAGAGGAAGGAGTCGATGGCGTCGCGGGTCTCGATCGTGTGCAGACCGGCGATCCGATTGAAGACCAGACCCACCACGATCACCGAGCCGGCCATGATCAGCCACGCGGCCAGGGTCACCTGGCGCGGTCGTGGGTTCGTGGTCTGCTCGGTCACGCCGTCATTTGATCACGCGGAGCCGAGGACCAGACCGTCGCCGTCCGGCGCGCGGTCGACCGTGACCCGCCCACCGTCCGCGACGGTCCCGGCGATCAGCAGCCTGGCCAGCGGGTCGCCGATCGCACTCTGCACCAGACGACGCAGCGGACGGGCGCCGTACGCCGGGTCGTAGCCGGTCTCAGCGAGCCAGGTCCGGGCTGCCGGCGACACCTCGATGGCGATCCGCCGGACGGCGAGCCGCTTCTGGAGCAGGCCGAGCTGCAGGTCGACGATGTGGGTCAGCTCGTCCTTGCTGAGGGCCTCGAACAGCACGATCTCGTCGAGCCGGTTGAGGAACTCCGGCTTGAACGACGACCGCACCACGGCCATCACGGCGTCCCGCTTCGTGTCGGGCTCGAGCGTCGGGTCGACGAGGTACGCCGAGCCGAGGTTGCTGGTCAGGATCATCAGGGTGTTGCGGAAGTCGACCGTGCGGCCCTGGCCGTCGGTCAGCCGGCCGTCGTCGAGCACCTGGAGGAGGATGTCGAAGACCTCGGGGTGCGCCTTCTCGACCTCGTCGAGCAGCACCACGGAGTAGGGCCGGCGGCGGACCGCCTCGGTCAGCTGGCCGCCCTCGTCGTAGCCGACGTAGCCGGGAGGTGCACCGACCAGCCGGGCGACCGAGTGCTTCTCGGAGTACTCGCTCATGTCGATGCGGATGATCGCCCGCTCGTCGTCGAAGAGGAAGTCCGCCAGCGCCTTGGCCAGCTCGGTCTTGCCGGTGCCGGTGGGACCCAGGAAGAGGAAGGAGCCGGTCGGTCGCTGGGGATCGCTGATGCCGGCGCGGGAACGACGTACGGCGTCGCTGACAGCGGTCACGGCAGCGCGCTGACCGATCAGCCGCTCGCCGATGACGTCCTCCATCCGCAGCAGCTTGGCGGTCTCACCCTCGAGCATCCGACCGGTGGGGATGCCGGTCCAGGCCTCGACGACCTCGGCGATCTGCTCGGGGCCGACCTCCTCGCCCACCAGCTTCTCGGTGGCCTGCGTCTCGGCCGCGATGACCTGCTCGATCTGCGTCTGGAGCGCCGGGATCCGGCCGTACCTGATCTCGCTGGCCTTCTCGAGATCGCCCTCAGCGCTCGAGCCGCTCCATCTCCATCCGCAGCTGGTCGAGCTGGCGGCGCAGCTCGCCCTCTCCTTCCAGGGAGGCCTTCTCCTGCTCCCAGCGGGCGTCGAGCCCACGAAGCTCCTCCTCGCGGTCGGCGAGGTCGGCGCGCAGCACGGTCAGCCGCTCGACCGAGGCGGCGTCGTTCTCCTTCGCGAGCGCGAACTCCTCCATCTTGAGCCGGTCGATCTGGCGGCGCAGCTGGTCGATCTCCTCGGGCGAGGACTCGATCTCCATCCGCAGTCGCGAGGCGGCCTCGTCGATCAGGTCGATCGCCTTGTCCGGCAGGTTGCGGCCAGTGATGTAGCGGTCGGAGAGCGTCGCAGCGGCCACCAGGGCCGCGTCGGTGATCCGAACGCCGTGGTGGGCCTCGTACTTCTCCTGGATGCCGCGCAGGATCTGCACGGTGTCCTCGACGCTCGGCTCGCCGACGAAGACCTGCTGGAAGCGGCGCTCGAGGGCCGGGTCCTTCTCGATCCGCTCGCGGTACTCGTCGAGCGTGGTCGCGCCGATCATGTGCAGCTCGCCGCGAGCCAGCATCGGCTTGAGCATGTTGCCGGCGTCCATGGCGGAGTCGCCGCCGGCGCCCGCGCCGACGACCGTGTGCAGCTCGTCGATGAAGGTGATGACCTGACCGCCGGCGTCCTTGATCTCCTCGAGCACGGCCTTGAGCCGCTCCTCGAACTCGCCGCGGTACTTCGCGCCGGCGACCATCGCCGCCAGGTCCAGGCTCAGCACCCGGCGACCCTTGAGCGAGTCGGGCACGTCCCCCGCGACCACGCGCTGAGCGAGGCCCTCGACGACGGCGGTCTTGCCGACGCCGGGCTCCCCGATCAGGACCGGGTTGTTCTTGGTACGCCGCGACAGCACCTGGACGACCCGGCGGATCTCGGCGTCACGGCCGATGACCGGGTCGAGCCGGCCCTCCTCGGCGGACCGGGTGAGGTCGAGGGAGTACTTCTCCAGCGCCTCGTACGTCGACTCCGCCTCCTGGCTCGTGACCCGGCGGTTGCCGCGCACGGCGCTGAGTCCCTCACGCAGCCCGGTCTCGGTCAGCCCGGTGTCGGTCAGCAGCTTCTGGGCGGCGCTCTCGGTGCCGGCGATCGCGATCAGCAGATGCTCGGTGGCGACGTAGTCGTCCTTCATCCCCGACGCGAGGTCGAGGGCTCCGGCGAGCACCCGGGTCAGCGCCGCCGAGGCGGACGGCTGCTGGACGGTGGCGCCGCTCGCGGTCGGCAGCGCGGCCATCGCGGCCTCGGCCCGTGCGGTGAGGGCCGCGGCGTCGACGCCGGCCTTCGTGACCAGGTTGCGGGTGGTGCCGTCCTGCGGGCGCAGCAGCGCGACGAGCAGGTGCAGCGGCTCGGTGTGGATGTTGCCTGCTGTCGTCGCGGCGAGCTGGGCGGCCTCGATCGCCTCCCGACTCCGGGTGGTGAACTTCTCGACTCCGAACTGGCTCATGGGTCATCCTCCTGCGTACGTCGCTCGTCGGGCACTGCGTGTGCCGACATCGGTTCAACGCCCTCAGAATTGAGCTCTTCCACTCAACTCTGACCGTCTTCACGCCTCCGGTCCTCAGCCGCGAGCTCCGCGGTCTTCAACGCGGCCTCGTCGAGCCGTCGCCGCATCCGCCACGGCCCGACACCCCAGAAGACGGATTCCATGACTCTCACCTACCCCTGCTCAGCGGCCGCGTCGCCAGACCACGACCGACTGGTCGGGGTCCGGCCGGCGCAGGACCGGCAGCTTGTTGGGGGCAGCGCCCTCGGCACGCCGGGCGACCAGCGCCTGGCGGAGGGCGATCCGGGTGGCTTCGAGCTCGGCCTGGAGCTCCTCGTTGCGCTGGGCCAGCGCGGCCGCTCGGTGCTCGAGCGCGAGGATCCGGCGTACGCCCTCGATGCCGATGCCGGACGACGTCAGCTCGGAGATCTCCCGAAGCAGCTCGACGTCGCGGTGGGTGTAGCGCCGTCCACGGCCCTGAGTGCGGGCCGGGACGATCAGGCCCATCCGCTCGTAGGTGCGCAGCGTCTGTGGATGCAGTCCGCTCAGCTCGGCCGCGACGCTGATGACGTAGACGGCTACGTCAGGGCCAGGCGCCTCGAACGGTGAGCGGACCATGACGTCAGGCGTCCTCGAACAGCTTCGAGCGCAGCGGCTTGCCCGCCGTTGCGGCACGGTAGGCCTCGACCGCCTCGCGGGCGGTGGCGTCGAGGACCGCCGGCACCTGGACCTCGACGGTGGCGAGCAGGTCGCCCTTGCTCCCATCGGCCTTCGTCGCGCCCTTGCCCCGGACCCGGAAGGTGCGGCCGTTGGGCGTGCCCGCCGGGACCTTGAGAGTCACCGGAGCCCCACCGAGGACCGGCACCTTGATCTCCGCACCGAGGGCGAGCTCGTCGAAGGAGACAGGTACGTCGAGGGTGAGATTGTCGTCCTTGCGACCGAAGAGCCGGTGCGGCGAGACCCTGACCGTGACGTAGAGGTCACCGGCCGGTCCGCCGCCCTCACCGGGCGCGCCCTTGCCGCGCAGCCGGATCCGCTGGCCGTCCCTGACGCCCGCGGGGATGCGGGCCTGGATGGTGCGTGCGGAGGTGCCCCGGCCGCTCCCGCGGCAGGTCGGGCACGACTCGTCGTAGACCAGCTGGCGGCCGCCGCAGGCGGGGCAGGTCTCGTTGATCGAGAACGCGCCACCCGCGTTGGCGACCACGTAGCCAGCGCCGTCGCAGGCGGGGCAGACGTGTGGCTTCGTGCCGGGCTTGCCACCGGTGCCGCTGCAGTCGGGGCACGCCGAGTCGGAGGTGAGACGCAACGAGATCGTCACGCCGTCGACGGCGTCGGTGAAGCTGATCGTCGCGGTCGTCTCGACGTCGGTCCCCTTCTGCGCCCGGCTGCGCTGCCGACCGCCACGGCCGAACATGTCACCGAACATGTCACCGAAGCCGCCGCCCGCACCGCTGGTGCCACCGGCGCGGTCGCGGAACAGGTCGTTGATGTCGAAGCCGGCACCGCCGCCCTGGCCTCCTCCGCCGCCTGGGAACCCCCCGCGGAAGCCTCCGGAGACCGAACGCATCTCGTCGTACTTGGTGCGCTTCTCCGGGTCGCCGAGGACGTCGTACGCCTCGGCCACCGACTTGAACTTGTCGTGCTTGAGGGTGTCGCCGGGGTTGGAGTCGGGGTGGTTCGCCCGCGCCAGCTTGCGATAGGCCTTCTTGATCTCGTCAGCCGTCGCGTCCTTGGCCACGCCGAGCTGGGCGTAGAAGTCCTTCTGCGCCCAGTCGGACCTGAAGCCGTCAGTGGTGCTCACGGGCGAACCGCCTCCTCTCGTGCTTCGTCAGCTGGTCGGGTCGACGACCAGGACCTGCGCGGCCCGGACCACCCGGTCACCGATCCGGTAGCCGGCCTTGGCGATCACCTTGCAGGTGGTCACCTCGACCTCGGGGTCCTCGCCGATGTGCGAGAGAGCCTCGTGGACGGTGGGGTCGAACGGCTCGCCGACGGTGCCGAACTTGGTGAGTCCGAGCGCCGCCACGGTCCGCTCCAGCTGATCGGCCACGGCCTGGAAGCCACCCTCGAGCGGCGCGTGATCACGGGCCCGGTCGATGGTGTCGAGCACCTCGGTGATCGGGGCGAGCGCGGCGTACGTCGCGTTCTCCCGGATCAGCTCGCGGTCGCGCTCGACCCGGCGCTTGTAGTTGACGAACTCCGCCTGCAGTCGCTGCAGGTCGTTGGTCAGCTCCGCCAGGTTGGTCTCGAGACGGGCTCGTTCCTCGCCCTCCTCAACCACCGGCCGTGCGGACAGCTCGTCCTCCTCGAGACTCGCCTCGACCTCGGTCTCGTTCGCCATCTCGGCGGCCGCGTCTCCGAAGCCGGCCTCGGGGCGAGGAACAGGGGTCTCCTGCTCCTCGCCCACGGGCGTGCCCTGCTCGTCGCTGGGTACGTCGGTCACTTGGACTCGCCGTCCGTGGCGTCGGGCTCCTCGTCGACGATCTCGGCGTCGACGACATCGTCGTCGGCCTCGCCCGTCGAGCCGTCGGACCCACCAGCGGCCGACGCGTCGGCCTCGGCGGCGGCGTACATCGCGGCGCCCATCTTCTGGCTGGACTCGTTGAGCTTCGCGACACCGGTCTGGAGCTCCTCGGCCTCAGCCTCGTCGTTCTCCAGGGTGACCTTGAGCGCGTCGACGTCGGCCTGGACCTCGGTCTTGACGTCCTCGGGCAGCTTCTCGGCGTTCTCGGCGAGGAACTTCTCGGTCGTGTAGACGAGCTGGTCGGCCTGGTTGCGGGCCTCGACCGCCGCGCGGCGCTTGGCGTCGTCCTCGGCGTACTGCTCGGCGTCCTTGACCATCCGGTCGATGTCGTCCTTCGACAGCGCGGAGCCACCGGAGATCGTCATCGACTGCTCCTTGCCCGAAGCCTGGTCCTTGGCCATCACGTGCACGATGCCGTTGGCGTCGATGTCGAAGGTGACCTCGATCTTCGGCAGCCCACGCGGAGCCGGCGGCAGGCCGGTGAGCTCGAAGTTGCCGAGCGGCTGGTTCTGGGCCCACATCTGGCGCTCGCCCTGAGCGACCTTGATCTCGACCGACGGCTGGTTGTCGTCGGCGGTCGTGAAGATCTCGGACCGCTTGGTCGGGATGGTCGTGTTGCGCTCGATCAGCGTGGTCATCACGCCGCCCTTGGTCTCGATCCCCAGGCTGAGCGGGGTGACGTCGAGGAGCAGCACGTCCTTGACCTCGCCCTTGAGGACGCCGGCCTGCAGGGCAGCGCCGACGGCGACGACCTCGTCCGGGTTGACGCCCTTGTTGGGCTCCTTGCCGCCGAGGAGCTCCTTGACGAGCTCGGTGACGGCGGGCATCCGGGTCGAGCCACCGACCAGGACGACGTGGTCGATCGCGGAGACCGCGACGCCACCGTCCTTGAGCACGGACTTGAACGGCGCCTTGGTGCGGTCGAGCAGGTCGGAGGTGAGCTTCTGGAACTCGCTGCGGCTGAGCTTCTCCTCGAAGTGCAGCGGACCGGACTCGCCGTGGGTGATGTAGGGCAGGTGGATCGTGGTCTCAGCCGACGACGACAGCTCGATCTTCGCCTTCTCCGCGGCCTCCTGCAGGCGCTGCTTGGCGATCTTGTCGGCCGCGAGGTCGACGCCGTTGTTGTCCTTGAACTTCTTGACCATCCAGTCGACGACACGGCTGTCCCAGTCGTCACCACCGAGGTGGTTGTCACCGGAGGTGGCCTTGACCTCGACCACGCCCTCGCCGATCTCGAGGAGGGACACGTCGAACGTGCCGCCACCGAGGTCGAAGACGAGGATCGTCTGGTCGTCGCCCTTGTCGAGGCCGTAGGCCAGCGCGGCAGCGGTGGGCTCGTTGACGATCCGGCTCACGTTGAGGCCCGCGATCTCGCCGGCCTCCTTGGTGGCCTGACGCTGGGCGTCGGAGAAGTACGCCGGGACGGTGATCACCGCGTCGGTGACCGGCTCACCGAGGTAGGCCTCGGCGTCACGCTTGAGCTTCTGCAGCACGAACGCGCTGATCTGCTGGGGCGTGAAGTCCTTGCCGTCGATGTCGGTCTTCCAGTCGGTGCCCATGTGGCGCTTCACCGACCGGATGGTCCGGTCGACGTTGGTCACGGCCTGCCGCTTGGCCACCTCACCGACGAGCACCTCGCCGGACTTGGCGAACGCGACGACGGACGGGGTCGTCCGTGCGCCTTCCGCGTTCGCGATGACGGTGGGTTCGCCACCTTCGAGAACCGCGACGACGCTGTTCGTCGTCCCGAGGTCGATGCCGACCGCACGTGCCATGGGTGATACCTCCGCAATTGAGTCGTGCTACCAAGTCTGATTCGGGGCCCATCCTGCGTCGCCCCGGCGAGCTTTTCAAATTAGTTGAGTCGAGTCAACTCAACTTTGCTCACTTGACCCAACGCAGGTCCAGCCCTCGGCCATTCCCGAATCAGCCCACGAACTTCTCCACGATGCGCACCCGGCGCAGCGTCGCCACCTCGGCCCTCGGGAACCAGCGCGCCTCGTCGGTCGTGCCGCCCACCTCCGCCGTCAGCTCGCCGCCCACGACCTGCGCCTCGTAGACCACCCCGACGCCCTTGTGCCACCGGTCGGTGCGCGTGATCCGCGCACGCGGCGCGATCAGCCAGGTGTCGACCCCGAGCAGCCGGCCCAGCTCGACGTCGTACCCCGTCTCCTCACGGGCCTCGCGCACCGCACCCTCCTCGGGCGTCTCGTGCAGGTCGACACCACCGCCGGGGAGGGTCCACCTGGCCTCCTCGGCCTCGTTCCACAACGCCAGCAGCACCCGGTCCTGGTCGTCGACGATGACGACGTACGCCGCGAGCCGGGTGTCGTAGTCGGTGAATTCCAGCGCAGGTTCCATGAGTCCATCCTCACGCACGGGAATGTTCGACCCTCGATCGGAGATGGAACAGGTATGACTGTTCCGACCATCGCCCTGAACGACCAGACCACCATCCCGCAGCTCGGCTTCGGTGTCTTCCAGGTGCCGCCGGACCAGACGGCGGAGATCACCGGCACCGCGCTCGAGGTCGGCTACCGACACATCGACACCGCGCAGATGTACCAGAACGAGGCCGGCGTCGGCGCCGCGATCAAGGCGTCCGGCATCGCACGCGACGACCTCTACGTCACCAGCAAGCTCAACAACGGCTTCCACCGGCCCGACGACGCGCGGCGCGAGTTCGACGAGACGCTCACCAGGCTGGGTCTCGACCGGATCGACCTCTTCCTCATCCATTGGCCGCTGCCGACGTTGTACGACGGCGACTTCGTCTCGACCTGGCGCACCCTGGCCGAGTTCGTGGCCGACGGCCGCGCGACCTCGATCGGCGTCTCGAACTTCCAGCCGGCCCATCTCGACCGGATCGTCGCGGAGACCGGCGTCGTCCCTGCGGTGAACCAGATCGAGGTGCACCCGTACTTCACCAACGAGGACGCCCGTGCTGCCTCGATCCGGCACGGTGTCGAGGTCGAGGCCTGGTCGCCCATCGCGCAGGGCAAGGTGCTCGACGACGACGTGATCGGCAAGATCGCCGCGGCCCACGGCAAGACCCCCTCGCAGGTCACCCTGCGGTGGCACGTCGAGCGCGGCGACATCGTCTTCCCCAAGTCGATGCACGAGTCCCGGATGCGCGAGAACTTCGACATCTTCGACTTCACCCTGACCAGCGACGAGGTCGCCGGGATCAGCGCTCTCGACCGGGGCGAGGAGGGACGCACGGGCCCCAACCCGGACGCGTTCGACTACGTGCCGAGCTGATCTCGGCTGGCTGACTGGGCGGCGCGACCGGAATCGTTTCCAGACATCCCCAATCCCGGTGAAGCCAGGGCGTCCGATTGAACGGAGGCTCGGGGTATGGGGCACATGGAGAAATTCTCGGACTCTGACCACCGCTACCTTCGCCCGGCTCGTCGACACCGGATCCAAGCCCATATCGCGCGGCTGGGAGCACTGCTCCTGGTCGTGCTCGGCCTGGTGGTCGTGACCGGCGGCGCCGCCTCGGCGCACACCAGCTCGATCACGTCGACCTGCGACAACCTGACCGTGGGGTGAGCCTGACGTGGCTTACCAGGTCGGCGACAACCACATCACGATCACCGTCGACTCCGTCACCGGGAGGATGCGAGCTTCGGCGCGAGCTATAGCCGGGTCTTCCCGGTCGGCACCCGAACCGAAGCGCACAGCTGGACCGTCGAGGTTCGCCTTCGACGACAGGACGGCAGCCAGGGCTGGTCGTTCACCCGGACCGGCACCACGACGCCGTGCGCAGCCGACCGACGCGTGCCCCTACCTGCCCGGCAACCAGCCTCCTGGGACCTCGTGCACACCGCCGCCGAACGACCGGCAGACCCGCGAGGTGCGGGGCACCCCGGACTGCACGAACCACACCGTGACCGTGAGCGAGCAGGAGCAGACGCGCACCTACCACTGGGACGGCGACTCGTGGGAGCCCGGACCGTGGAGCGAGTGGACCACCTACTCCACGCACACGGTCGACACGACGCCCGAGGACTGCCCCGGCAAACAGGTGACGGCGACGGTGCCGGCGTACACGCCGCCGAGCTGCACCGACGCGCCGCACCTCACCTACTCCGCAGGAGAAGGATTCCACTGGGTCGCGAGCGGACCTGACAGCGCGCGCGTCCTCGATGCCGTCGCCGAAGACGGCTACGTGCTGGTCGGCCAGACGCACTACGGCCCGTACGACCTGACAGCTTGGACAATCGCCGAGAAGATCCAACACGGCTGCGTCGCGACTCTCGCCATCCCGGTCGTCCACCAGTCGCCGAGCTGCGGCGTGAACGGCTCTATCAGCGCCCTTGCCAGCGCGCTGATCGTCTACACGATCTCGGGTGGCAGCTGGGACAACCTCACGGGCGGCGACTACGTCATCACCGCGACGCTCACCGGCGGCGCTCTCGAGTTCGCCGAGGCAGCAGGCTGGGTGGTGAGCGGCCTCACCGCGACGAGAACCGTCCACATCGACGCCCCGGCGACGTGCGTGACGCCGAGCGCCCAGGTCAGTCCGCAGACCTGCATCCCGGACCAGCCGGGCGGCGTGGCGGCTGGCGCGATCACGCTCGGCACCGAGTCCGGTGTCAGCTACGTCGTGCGCGACAGCGGCGGCGCCACGGTCGACATCTCGGCGCTTGCTGCACTCCCGGCAGGGACGTACACCATCACGGCGAGCGCCCTGTCCGGCTACCAGGTGCTCGACGGCAACGGGTTCCTCGACGGCGTGCTGACCCTGACCGTGCTACCACCGAGCGCGGACTGCACCATCGTGACGCCGGTCGAGCCGACGGTGAACGCCGTCGACGATTGCTACACCGCCAAGGACCGAGTCGACTTCGTCGCCGACAACGAGTACTGGACCGCCGAGATCACCGACGCGACCCACGTGACGTTCACGGCCAAGGACGGCTACTTCTTCCTCGACGAGGAGGGGGCGAGCGTCAAGCAGCTCTCGCTCGAGTACCCGGCACTGACCGACGAGCAGTGCCCGCTGGTTCCCGGCGACGTCGGTGCGGCCTGCGTCGGAAGCGTGCCGTACCTGGCCTACCACCTCGACCTGCCCGACGGCTTCGAGACCGATGACTCCACGCCGCTGACCATCACGTTCGTGAACCCCGATGGCAAGAACTACGTGCAGTCGAACCTGCCGCTCTCCGGGAAGATGCTGTGGCCGGGCGCCTCGGAGGGCCCGCCGCAGATGTGGCCGGGCTGGGACTTCGTACACGGCGAGTACGTCAACGTCGGCGACGACAACTTCGGCTGGACCCGGGACGGCGTCACGGTGCAGTTCGATGTGAACCCGCACTTCGAGACGACCCTGTCGTACCCGCAGGAGTCGGCGAAGTGTGCCAACCCGCCGAAGCACTCCCCGCCGAAGCCCCCGCCGCCGAACCCCCCGCCGCCGAACCCGCCGGTCACCCCGGCGGTCAGCGTGGCGGTCCTGCCGAACACCGGCGGTCCGAGTGGCGTGCTGGGCGGGATCGGAGCGCTGCTGCTGCTCGGCGGTTGCGCGCTCATCCGGCGAGGCGCCAAGGCGAGCTGAGAGCGAAGGCGCTCTACGTAGAAGGGCCCGGCCCCCACCTCGAGCAGGTGGGGGCCGGGCCCATTCTTCGTCATGTCGAGCGAGGACACCGGCTCGTCGGCGAGTGGGTCATCAGCCGATGGCGACGCGGACCTCGTTGGACTTCACGTCGCTGTCGGTGTCGACGACGCGGAACCGGTTGGTTCCGGGCTGACTGGTCTGCACATCCGTGGAGAAGCTCTCACCGGCGACCGATGCGGTGACCGGGAAGTCCTGCCAGGAGCCGTCCGCGAAGCGCTGGACCTGGAGGATGGCGCCCTCACCACTCGCGTAGGTCCCGGTCAGCGTGAAGGTCTGCATCGGAGCGGCACTGGTGACCGAGGCGGAGAGGGTGATCTCGTCCTTCGGTGACTTGCTCTTGGCCGGCTTGCTGCTGGCCGTGGCCGTGGGCTCCCCCGGCGCGAGCGTGACGTCGGGACCGGTCGCGGTCGGCGTCTCCACCGGCTTCGGAACGTACATGGAGGTCTGAGCGCTCGAGTCGCCACCACCGGAGCCGTCGCCGACTCCGAGCAGCTTGGTGCCGACGACCGCGACCAGACCCAGGATCAGCCCGACCGCCAGGGCCACCCCGATCAGGGCGACGAGTCCAGCGATGATGGGGTGCCCGTCCTTGGGACCGTCCGGCAGTTGCTCGGCCACGTCGGTTCATCTCCCTGCAGGTTCGGTCGTCGCGCCCATTGTCGGCGAGCGGTCGGCGGGAACCAAGCCCGGGGTCAGCGCGGCTCGAGCACGACGACCGGGATCTCCCGGTCGGTCCACCTCGCATACTTCGCGAAGTCGGCGTACAGGTCGACCAGGCGTGGCCAGAGCTCGGCTCGTTCGGCGGCGTCCGCGGTGTGGGCGCGCACCGGCCGCGTGCCCTCCTTGCGGACCCGGACCGTGGTGTCAGGGTGGGCCACCAGGTTGGGGTACCACTGCGGGTCCTTCGGCAATCCACCCTGCGACGCGACGACGACGAGGTCGGGGCCGTCCTCGAGGTAGAGCAGCGGGGTGGTGAAGGTGACGCCCGACTTGCGGCCGACGTGGTCGAGCAACAGCGTCGGCACCGGCTTGCGGAACCCCGCACCGATCCGCCACTTCGAGCCGATCCGGCCGTTGGTCAGCTTGAAGACCCGGACCTGGGCGCGGGCCAGGTACTTGATGATCGTGACGGTCCTCGGCGAGTCGAGCCCCGCGGGCTTGTCCTCAGGCAGACCGAACCCCATCAGATTCCAACCCCCTAGATTCCACGACGCCAGACGATCTCCTCGTGCAGCTTGCGGCTGCGCCACCCGTCCGCCGTACGCGTCATCGTGTGGTGGTAGAGGCCGCCGAACTCGACGATCCTCTCGCCCCCCTTGCCGTCATCGAGGGGCATCGGGTTGTGGAAGTACGCCGAGCAGAGCGCCTCGTCGCCCTCGATCCGGATGTCGAGCTGGTGCAGGGAGTGCATCCGCTTCGGGAAGAAGGCCGGCAGGACCTCTGCCAGCCAGGCCTTCACCGCCGGGTAGGTGTCGACGATCCCCCCCGACTCGGTGTAGTCGATCTCCGCGTCGGGCGTGAACACGCCGTCGAGCAGGTCCCAGGCGCCGGTGTCGATGCCACGGGTGTAGCGGATGACCACGCCCTCGATCTCGAGCCGGTCGCTCATCTCCTGGAGGTCCACGTGTGAACTCTGGCACAAAACTGGAACACGTTCTAGTGTGTGGCCCATGCGATTCACCTACGCCGAGGCGATGACGCAGGCGCAGTTCTACGCGCCGCTCGCCCAGGCCGCCGAAGCTGCCGGCTACACGAGCATGACCGTCGCCGACAGCCTGATCTATCCCAAGGACTCCGACTCGAAGTACCCCTACACCGACACGGGGGACCGAGCGTTCCTCGACGGCAAGGAGTTCATCGAGACGATGGTGATGTGCGCGCACCTGTTCGCCCACACGACCACGCTGCGGTTGACGCCGTTCGTGCTCAAGCTACCGGTGCGCCCGCCGGTGCTGGTCGCCAAGCAGGCGTCGTCGCTGGCCTATCTGTCGGACAACCGCCTGGGCCTCGGCGTCGGCATCTCGCCGTGGCCCGAGGACTTCGCGAACCTGGGCGTCGACTGGGCCCGCCGGGGCAAGCGGATGGACGAGTGCATGGACATCCTGCGCGGGCTGACGACCGGTGAGTTCTTCTCGTACTCCGGTGAGTTCTACGAGGTCGACGAGCTCAAGCAGTGTCCCGGCGCGACGGAGAAGATCCCGCTCCTCGTCGGTGGCCATGTTGACGCCGCCCTGCGTCGCGCCGTGGTCAAGGGCGATGGCTGGATGCACGCCGGCGGCGACGGTGAGGAGCTGGACCGGATGCTCGTCCGGCTCGCCGAGATCCGGAAGGAAGAGGGCGATACGCGCGACGACTTCGAGATCCACGTGATCTCGTACGACGCCTACGACCTCGACGGCATCAAGCGCCTGGAGGACAAGGGCGTCACCGACTGCATCGTCGGATTCCGGATCCCCTACATCATGGGCGCCGACCCCGAGCCGCTCGAGAAGAAGATCGAGCACCTCGAGCGGTACGCCGAGAACATCATCTCGAAGGCATCGTGATGAGCACCCGACAGAGCCGAGTCGGCGCCAGTTTCCAGAGGAGCAAGGCGGCTGCGGTGGAAACTGGCGCCGACTCGGCGATCGTCCTACGGTCCGTCGGCGGCTTGCGAACCTTGATCTCCGGGGGTGTCTCCGCGTGACCAGCGCAAGCCTGGGTCTGACCAAGGTCCTCCAGGACGCGATCGCGGAGGCCGAGGAGCTGATCGCCAACGCGCCGTTCATCAAGACCGAGCAGGACCGGCTCGAGGGCTACGACTACCTGGCCGGCCGGATCCGGATGGCCATGCAGATGGCCTTCGACCACGACCTCGACCGGCCGCTCTTCATCAACCCCACGCACCAGTTCTCCCGCCAGGGCCTGGACAACCCGGACGCGATCTACTTCAACGCCTACCTCAAGGAGGGCGTGGAGTACGTCGTACGCGGTCGGCGCGGCACCTCGGCGGACCTGTCCTTCCAGGTGATGGGCGGCGCCTACACCGCCACCTCGGCGGCCACCTCGATGATGGCCTTCGACGATCGCGAGCTGGAGAAGGACGCCGAGGGGAACTTCGAGTTCACCTACATGGCCGAGCCGGGGGCCAAGACGATGATCGTGCGCGAGGTCTTCAACGACTGGGACACCGAGGAGCGGGGGCTGGTCACCATCGAGCGGGCCGACAAGCTCGGCCAGCCGGCCAAGGCGCTGGAGCGCGACCGGCTCGCGAAGCGCTACGAGGTCGCGGCCAGGAGCCTGGTCGGCTCCATCCAGACGTGGTTCGCCTTCCCGCAGTTCTTCCAGCATCAGGAGCCGGTCAACCAGCCGACACCTCCGCAGTCGACGCCCGGAGGGCTGGCCTCGCAACGGTCCTCGATCGGCCACTACGAGCTGGCGGAGGACGAGGCGCTGGTGATCACCGTGCCGGAGTGCACCGACTGCTCCTACCAGGCCATCCAGATCGGCTCGGACTGGTATGCCTCGACCGACTACGAGACCCACCAGACCTCGCTCACCAAGGCGCAGGCCGTCACCGACCCGGACGGCAGGATGCGGTTCGTGATCTCGGAGACGCCTCCGGGCGGGACCCCGATCGCGAACTGGCTCGAGACCACCGGGCACCGCACCGGCGCGCTCATGCTCCGCTGGCAGCGCCTCACCCGCGACCTCGGCCCCGAGGACGGGCCGGTCGCCGAGGTGATGCCCCTTGCCGACGTACCCGCTCGGGTCCCGTACTTCACCCCCCTCACCCCCGAGGAGTACGCCGCGCGGATCACCGCCCGGCAGCGCTCCGTTGCCAGAAGGATGATCAGTTGAACGCCGCCCTCGGTCTCGCCGACGCCCACGACACCTCGATCGAGGAGCGCTACGCCGCCGTACCCCTGCTGAAGGGCAAGGTCGTCGTCATCTCCGGCATCGGTCCCGGCCTCGGCCGCTCCCTGGCCCACGAGGCCGCCAGGATGGGCGCCGACCTGGTGATCGCCAGCCGCACCGAGTCCCGACTCCTCGAGCTCCAGGCGGAGCTGGAGGGCCACGGCGTCAAGGTCGTCAGCGTGGTCACCGACGTGACCGACGAGGACTCGCGGGTCAACCTGCGCGACAAGACGCTCGAGGCGTTCGGGCGCGTCGACTGCGTCATCAACAACGCGTTCACGATCCCGCCGATGGATCCGATCACCCAGATCTCTCCGCGGAAGCTGGCGAGGGTCAACGAGACCAACGTCTTCGCCCCGCTGCGACTCTCCGCGCTCTTCGCCGACGCGCTGTCCGAGGCCAAGGGCTCGATCATCATGCTCAACTCCTGCGTGATCTTCAGCTCGCAGCCCGAGTACGCCGGCTACAAGCTCTCGAAGGGCGCCCTCGAGCACCTCGCCTCGTCGCTCGCCACCGAGCTCGGTCCGCGCGGCATCCGGGTCAACAGCGTCGCCCCGTCCTACATCTACGAGGACGTCAACCGCGGCTACTTCGACTTCCTCGCTGCCGTCGAGGAGAAGACACACGAGCAGGTGTACGCCGAGAAGGCGGCGCCGACCGACCTCAAGCGGCTCGCCTCCTCCGAGGAGGTCGCCCGGGCGACGCTCTTCCTCGCCAGCGACCTGGCCTCCGCGGTCACGGGTCAGATGCTGACCGTCGACTGCGGCGAGTTCCACGACTGATGGCCTTGGTTTCGAGGCTCGCTTCGCTCGCACCTCAACCAGCGGCCACGGTGGTTGAGGTGCTCCGGAGCGAGGCACGAGCGGAGGAGCCTCGACACCTCCGCAGCCCGAGAAACAGCCTTGATCGACCCGGTCTCTCGGCTCACCGGGTTTCGAGGCTCGCTTCGCTCGCACCTCAACCAGCGGCCACGGTGGTTGAGGTGCTCGGCGAGGCGAGCGCCTCGAAACCTCCGAGGTTTCGAGGCTCGGGCGTAGCGGCCCTCGCACCTCAACCAGCGGCCACGGTGGTTGAGGTGCTCCGGAGCGAGGCACGAGCGGAGGAGCCTCGAAACCTCCGCAGCCCGAGAAACAGCCTTGATCGACCCGGTCTCTCGGCTCACCGGGTCACGTCGGAGGACACATGAGCGACAACATCATGGTGCGCGAGCGGCCCGATGTCGGGTCGTACGACGACATCGTCGCGGCCGCCGTACGCACGACCGGCCTCGCGGACTTCGGCGGCACGGCCCACGAGGAGGGCCTCCGGGTCCTCACCGAGGACCTGTCGTCGCCGGAGGCCGGGCTCACCCCCCGCGGCAACTACTTCCAGCGCTCCGAGGTGAAGTCGGCCCTGGTCGGCGTACTGCTCACCCAGGCGCAGTTCGCGGCCCACCCGGAGCACCGCGACGTGCCCATCGAGCGGCCGATCTTCCTGATGGGCCTGCCGCGCACCGGCACCACCGCGCTGCACCGCTACCTGCACGCCGACCCGGGCTCTCAGGGTCTGGAGATGTGGCTGACGCAGTACCCCCAGCCGCGGCCGCCTCGCGAGACCTGGGAGTCGGACCCGATCTTCACCGCCATGCAGCAGGCGTTCACCGCCCACCACGTCGAGAGCCCCGACTTCATGGGGATCCACTACATGGACGCGACCACCGTGGAGGAGTGCTGGCGGCTGCTGCGGCAGACGGGCAAGTCCAACTCCTACGAGTCGCTGGCCAACCTGCCGCGCTACACCGAGTGGCTCAAGCAGCAGGACTGGACCGACGCCTACGCGCGGCACAAGGAGAACCTGCAGCTGGTGGGGCTCAACGACGTCGGCAAGCGCTGGATCCTCAAGAACCCGTCGCACATGACGGCGCTCGACGCCCTGATGACCGTCTATCCCGATGCGCTGATCATCTACACGCATCGCGACCCGGTCACCTGCATCGCCTCGTCGTGCTCGCTCTCCGCGGAGACCACGGCCGGGCACAGCTCGACGTACGTCGGCGGGGTCGTCGGCCACACCCAGCTGGACCTGTGGTCGCGAGCGTTCCACGCGTTCCACGACGCGCGGCCGGCGTACAACCAGGACCAGTTCATCGACATCGCCTTCAAGGACCTCGTCACCGACCCGCTCGGCGTGACCCGGCGGGTCTACGACCAGTTCGGTCTCGACTGGACCCCCGAGGTGCAGTCGGCGATCGAGGAGATCGACCAGGAGTCCAAGCAGGGCAAGGCGAAGCCGTCACACACGTACACGCTCAAGGACTACGGCCTCACCGAGGACCGGGTCCGCGCGTGCCTTCGACCGATAGGGGTTTCGAGGCTCGCAAGCTCGCACCTCAACCACCGAGGAGAAACTCGCACCTCAACCACCGAGGAGAAATATGAAGCGCGTAGTCGTCTGGGGCACCGGCGTCGTCGGCTCGATGGTGATCGCCGAGATCGTCGACCACCCGGTCTTCGAGCTGGTCGGCGTCGGCGTCTCCAACCCGGCCAAGGTCGGTGTCGATGCCGGCACCCTCTGCGGCATCGCACCGACGGGCGTCATCGCGACGGACTCCGTCGAGGAGCTGATCGCGCTGGCTCCGGACGCACTGGTCCACTACGGCCCGACGGCGCAGTACGCCGACGACAACATCCGGGTGATGTCGGCGTTCCTGCGCGCGGGCATCGACGTCTGCTCGACCGCGATGACGCCGTGGGTGTGGCCGGGCATGAAGCAGAATCCGGCCAACTGGATCGACCCGATCACGTCAGCCTGCGCGGAGGGTGGGGCCTCCTGCTTCACCACCGGCATCGACCCTGGCTTCGCCAACGATCTCTTCCCGCTGACGCTGATGGGTCTCTGCGGCCGGGTCGACTCGGTGCGTGCGTCGGAGCTGCTCGACTACACCGACTACGAGGGCGACTACGAGGACGAGATGGGCATCGGCCGCTCGCCGGACTTCACGCCACTGCTGGAGATCCCGGACCTGCTGATCATGGCGTGGGGCGCGACAGTGCCGATGATCGCGCACGCCGCCGGCATCGAGCTCGACGACATCACCACCACCTGGGAGAAGTGGGTGACCCCGACCGACCGCAAGACCGCGAAGGGCGTGATCTCAGCGGGTCAGGTCGCGGCCATCCGCTTCACCATCAACGGGATCTACCAGGGCCGCGAGGTCGTCACGCTCGAGCACGTCAACCGGATCGGCCTGGACGCCGCCCCGGACTGGCCGACCGGTTCCGGCGACGACGTCTACCGCGTCGACATCCACGGCTCGCCGTCGATCAGCCAGGAGACGGCGTTCCGCTTCACCGACGGCTCCGGCCGCGCGCCCGCCGTGGCCGGCTGCCTGGCGACCGGGCTGCGCGCGCTGAACGCCGTACCTGCCGTCAACGACCTGCCCGCCGGCTGGGTCACCGCGCTCGACCTCCCGCTGATCCCCGGGGTCGGCACCATCCGCTAGGCCACCAGCGCGCGGTGGTCGCGCGGGCTGACGCCGTACTCCCGCTTGAAGGCGGTGCTGAGCGCGAACGGCGTGGAGTAGCCGACCTGGCGCGCGACCGTGGCCAGGGTCGCGCCGGGCTCGCGCAAGCAGGTCGGCGGCCAGGGCGAGCCGCCAGCCGGTCAGGAACGCCATCGGCGGCTCGCCGACCAGCGTCGGTGAAGCGGCGGGCGAACGCCGCGCGCGAGACTCCGCCGGCCGCGGCCAGCTCGGCGACGGTCCACGGGTGCTCGGGGTGGTGCTGCATCAGCCGCAGCGCGGGTCCGACGACAGCGTCGCCCTGGCCGACGTACCACGCCGGCGGCGTCGGCCTCGGGGCGCGCGAACCAGGCCCGCAGCACCGCGATCAGGAGCAGGTCGAGCAGCCGGTCGAGGACGGCGTCCTGGCCCGGGCTCGTCCTTGACGATCTCGCCGGCGAGCAGTGCGACCAGGGGTGAGCCGAGCTCGCGCTCGCTGAGCACCACGAACCGCGGCAGCGCCCGGAGCAGCCGCCGGCTGACCTCGCCCTCGAACAGGTAGGCGCCGGTCAGCATCACCGTCTCGCCGACGGCGCTGTTGCCCCAGCTGCGGACGCCCTGGTGCATCTCCTCCTCGAGCGACTGCCCGTCGACGGTCGTGCAGTGCTGGCCGGGGTGGATCACGACCTGCGGCCGGGTCGCGGGGTCGTCGGCGATCGTCCAGTGGTCGGGCCCCAGCGCGACGACGACGTCACCGGCCTCGAGCAGGAACGGCTCGCCGCCGTCCGGCATCGCCCAGACGTCGCCGCGCACCACCGCGGTCAACGAGAGCGGCGACTCGTCCTCCAGCCGGACCGACCACGGCGGGTCCATCAGGCAGCGGAGCAGGAACGCGCCACGGGCGCGCGGTCCGTCGAGGAGTGCCGGCCAGTCCGTCCATACGATCACCGTAGGCGTGGACGCTCGCGCATGGAAGAGCGCCTTACGACGATGGATCGTCTCGCCGATCCGCGGTCTGCTGGCTCCATGACCGATCTCCTCGAAACACTCCGCGGCCCGATCCTGCTGGCAGCGACCGTTGCCACGGGCCTCCAGGCCGGGACCTACTACACCTGGGCGAGCGGCGTGATGCCCGGACTGGCGCGCACCGACGACCACACGTTCATCCTCGTCGATGACACCACATCAACGTCGCGATCGTGAACCCGGTCTTCATGCTGACCTTCCTCGGGGCACCACTGCTCGCGGGCGCCGCCCTGGCGACCAGCACGTCGGCCGCGCGCCCGTGGGCGATCGCCGGCCTCGTCCTCGCGATCGGCACCGTGGTGATCACCGGCGCGCTCAACGTCCCGCTGAACGACGCCCTGGCGGCCGGCGGTTCGCGCGCCGACTTCGAGACCGCCTGGGTGCGCTGGAACGTCGCCCGCACCCTCACCTCGACCGGCGCGCTCGCCTGCCTGGCCTGGGCGGCCTGGCGGTCCTAGGACTCCATGCCGCAGGCCCACCAGCCGTCGCCGAGGTCGACGGGGTCCTGGCAGAGCATGCCGAACATGTCGGCACCCTCGGGCGACTTCTCCGGCGACCAGAAGTAGCCACCCGCGTCATCGGGCACGCCGAACCACTGCGGGAAGAACAGCATCCCGCCCTGGTCGCGCACGCCTCCCCTCGCGCTCAGCGGCCGCAGCGCGATGGGCAGACCAGCCCCGTAGTACGAGTCGTCGGTCTGCGCTGTGCGCACCGCGCGCTCGTAGAGCGGCTTGTGCACCTGGAAGTAGGCGGTCGGCGCCACGGCCGACCAGTTGTAGAGAGGTACGGCGAGCAGCGCGGTGACCACCACCCCGGCGACGGCCAGCCACCAGCGACCGCCCACCAACCCGCCGAGCAGCCCCACCACCACACCCAGACCGATCCAGGCGACGCCGGCGACGCCCATGCCGAGCGGCGACCCTACGAACCACGGGGACAGCCACACCACGGCGACGGCAACCGCCCACAGGGCGACCATCGCGACCACGCTGAGCACGACCCGACGCATCGGCCCAGTGTGCCGCAAGGTCTCAGCTCTCGCCGGCAGCCTGGCGTACGGCGCGCTCGGCGACGGCGTGCTCGTCGGTGCGGTTGTCGTAGGTCCAGAAGTCACGCAGCCAGGCGGCGGTGATCCCGACCCCTGCCATGCACGCGATCCCGCCGGAGACGACCGCCCCGCGGACCGACCACAGGTCGGCGGTGACGCCGGCGCGGACCTGGCCGCCGAGCGGACCGATGGAGTACGACAGCATCTCGATGCCGGCCAGCCGGCCGCGCATGTTCTCGGGGATGGTCTGGCTCCAGATCGTGCCGCGGAAGACGCCGGAGATCATGTCGGCGGCCCCCGACAGCGCGAAGAAGAAGGCGATCAACCAGATCGACGGCATCAGGCCGGCCGCCGCGACGAACCCGCCGTACACCGCGGCCGCGACCACGATCGCGCGGCCGTGGTGGTGAACGCGGGCTGGTCCACCCGCTCAGCGCGGTGGCCACGAGCGCGCCGACGGTCTCGGCGGAGTAGAGAATGCCGAGCAGCTGCGGCTGGCCGAAGACCTCCTCGGCGATCGCGGGGAAGAGGACCACCGGCGATCGCCAGGAACATCGCGGCGATGTCGACCAGGTAGGTGCCGAGCAGGTCGCTGCGCCGGAACGCGTAGGTGAGACCCTCGCCGATGCCGGCCAGGCTCGGAGGGGTCGTCTCGGCGCGGTGCGGGTAGGGCCGCATCAGCGCGAACATCAGGCTGGCGACGGCGAGGCCGCCGATGTCGACGAGGAAGCACCAGCCGATCCCGACGTACGCCACGAGCAGGCCGCCGACGGCGGGTCCGACCAGCACGCCGAGCTGGATGCCGAGACTGGTCAGCGCGTTCGCTGCCGGCAGCTGGTCGTGGGTGACGGTGCGCGGCATCAGGGCCTCGCGGGACGGCCGTTGCAGCGACGAGCTCGCCGCCAGGAGCGCCGACACCACGAAGATCACCCACAGGTTCGGGTCGTCGCGGAAGGCGTTGACGGCGAGGACGGCGGTGAACGCCGGCCTGGGCGATACCCGTGGTGACCAGCAGCTTGCGCCGGTCGACGTGGTCGGCGAGCGCCCCGCCGTACAGACCGAAGGCGACGAGCGGCACCAGCTCGACCAGGCCGATCGCGCCGACCGCGAAGTTGGAGCCCGTGAGCGTGTAGACCTGGTAGGGGATCGCGACATAGCTGACCATCGCGCCGAAGTAGAAGACCGTGCCCGCCAGGAACAGGAGCCGGAAGTCGCGGGACGCACGCAGTGGCGTGGTGTCCATGCGCAGCGCTTTGAGACGGCCGATCACAGGTGCGATGTTCTCGCACCGCGCGCCGTACGGGGAACCGGTTTATCGAGCTGTGACCCGGATCCGCGCGCCCCCGCGCGGGACGCTGGTGATGTTGCGGACCTGGGGCTCGTCGTCGCCGACGGCGGTCACGTCGTACGCCGCGAAGACCTCGCGCAGCACCGCGACGCCCTCCATCTGGGCGAAGCCGGCGCCGATGCAGCGGCGTACGCCGCCGCCGAACGGGATCCACGTGTTGGTCGGCGGGTTGTGGCCCAGGAACCGCTCCGGGCGGAACGCCGCGGGGTCGTCGTGGTTGTCCTCGCGGGAGTGGGCCAGGATGATCGACGGTCCGACGGTCGTGCCGGCCGGCAGGTCGTAGCCGGCGATCGTGGCCGGCTTCATCAGGGTGCGGACCACCATCGGGATGATCGGGTGCAGCCGCATCGACTCCTTCATCACCGCCTCGAGGAGGTCGTCGTCGCCATCGTCGGCGGCCGTGCGGCAGCGCGCGAGCAGCGCCGGGTCCCGGCCGACCTCGTAGAGCGCCCAGGCCAGCGCACTGGCGGTCGTCTCGTGGCCGGCGAGCAGCAGGGTCACGAGCTGGTCGCGGAGCTCGGTGTCGGTGAGCGCGTCGCCGTCCTCGCCCTGGACGATCAGCTTGGACAGGACGTCGGTGCGCTCGGCCAGGTCGGGCGCCGTACGGCGCTCGCGGATCTCGGCGTACATCAGCTCGTCGAGCTCGCGCTGGTTGTCGACGGTGCGCTTCCAGGGGCCGAACTTCTGCAGCTTGGGGTAGCCCCAGCCGAGCAGGATCGCCGGGCTGATGTTGACGGTCTTGTTGACCCGCGGGCGGAGCGCGGCCAGCCGCGACTCGTCGGTGACGCCGAAGACGACGCGGAGGATCACCTCGAGGGTGAGCGCGTTCATCCGGTCGAGGGAGCGGAACTCCTCGCCGGTGTGCCAGCGGCCGACCTCGGCCTTCGCCACCTCGGTGACGAGGGCCTGGTACTCCCGCAGTGCGTGGCCGTTGAAGGCCGGCATCAACAGCTTGCGTGCTCGCTTGTGCTCGCTCGAGTCCTGGAGCAGCAGCGAGTGCTCACCCATGATCGGGCCGAGGATCCCGTTGGCCTTGCCGGCGTGGAAGACCTCGGGGTCGCCCGCGAAGATCTCCTTCGCGTGCTCGGGGCGGGTGAAGAACACCAGCGGCCGGCCACCCGGGGCGAGCCGGACGGTGAAGACGTCGCCGTACTTCTTGCGCAGGTAGGGGTGGAACCTGTGGCGGAAGCGGAGCAGACCCGCCGTCTGCACCAGCACCGGCCACTTCGGGCCCGGCGGCAGGACGGTCATGTCGACGGGCGGGAGCTTGCCCTGGTTGCCGGGGCTCATCCGTCGCATCCGTTGCGCGGTCAGCTCGCTGACGTCGTCGAGGAGGGCCATGGGACCGACGGTACGCCCGCTATTGAAAAGTCGTCAATAGCGGGCGCGCCTTCCTCAGCCACCGACAGCGAGCACCCGGGTCAGGAACGCCACCTGATGGGCAGCGACAGCGGCGTGCCACGGCTTGCCGGCGTACACGTCGAAGTGGTCGCACGGGTAGTGGCGGACCTCGGCGCGGCCGGCGAAGGCGGCCTTGGCGGCGGCGTGCGGAGGGGCGCTGCGGTCGAAGTCGGCGATCTGCACCAGGATCGGGGCCCGCACCTGGTCGGCGAGCTTGCCGGGTCGGTGGTTGCCGAGCTCGAGGCCGACCGTTGCGTCGATCTCGTTGCGCCAGGTGGGGCCGGCGATCGCGAGGTAGTCCTCGAGGCTGCCGTCGAGCGTGAGCGCACCCACCTCGCCCGGTCGGGCGACGACCGGCATCATCACGGTCTTGCCGACCCGGCTGCGGAGGCCGAGCACCGTCGAGCGGACCATCGAGGACTTCGTGTGGAAGGCCAGCGCGTGCTTGCCGGCGGCCATGCCGTCGACCAGCGGGGTCAGCGCCACCACGGCCGCGATGTCGTCGCGGTCGGCGGCCGCCGCGAAGACGTGACCGCCCGCGAGGGAGACTCCCCAGAGGACCAGCCGCTTGGGGTCGACGCCGGGCAGGCGCGCGGCGGCGGCCATCGCGGCCTGGTAGTCCTCGAGCTGCCCGGCCATCGACACGGTCTGCCGGGGCAGACCCTCGCTGGCGCCGAAGCCTCGGTAGTCGAAGGCGAGCACGTCCAGCCCGGCGCCCGCGAGCGCCTCGGCGAACGACTCGAGCCCGGAGTCCTTGGTGCCGGCCAGGCCGTGCGCCATCACCACGACCGGGCGGCCGGCGTCGGTCGCCAGGGCGTCACCTTCGCCGGTGAAGTGCCAGGCGTGGCAGTCGACGCCGCCCGAGAGGAAGGTCAGCTCGTCGTATTTCATGCGGTACTCCCGTAGATGCTGGCCAGCCAGACGTGGACGACGGCCTCGAGGTGCTGGTCCCAGTCGAAGTCCTCGTCGCTGCGGACCAGACGCTCGAGGGTGCGGTCATTGAGGTCGAGCAGCGCCGTCGCGATGCTGCCCGAGTCGACACCGGACGGCGCCAGCCCGGCCGCGCGCTCGTCCTCGATCAGTGCTGTGACGACGTCGACGAAGGAGCGTTGGGAGGCGGCCCACTGCTCCCGCACCGCCGGGCTGCTCGACCGGGCGTCGAGCATCGCGCGGTAGATGTGGGTACGCCGACCCCACGTCGTGAAGATCGCGCGGATCGCGGTCGCCGTTCGCTCCCGCATCGCACCGGAGCCGCCGATCAGCTCGGCAGCACCGAACCCGTCGTCGTACATCTCGTCCATCAACGCGGCGACCGCAGCCGCCTTGTTGTCGAAGTAGAAGTAGAACGCCGACCGGGTCACTCCCGCACGCCGCGAGATGTCCGCGATGTTGATCGCGTCCAGGCTGCTGTCGCCCTGGAGATGGTGGTCGAGGGCCTCGAGCAGCGCACTGCGGCGCTCGTCGCCCTTGCCCTCGCTCACCCGGCCCGCCCCGCCAGCACCGGCGCGCCCTGCGCCTTCGCGCGGGTGCGACCGCTCGGGAGCTCCTTGGTGCGCATCTGGTGCTCGTAGACGAAGTAGTCGAGCTGGTGGGTGTGCCGGGGCCGGTCGAGCATGTGCCCCATGTAGAGGTGGTCGTCGGCCTTGATCACCGCGTGCATCTCCTCGACCGAGGGAGGGACGTACTCGCCGACGGCGTACGCCGCGATCAGCCGCGCCTGGCTCTCGACGAACGGGAAGAGCGTCGGCGTCGACTGCGCGAACCCGGCGAAGAGGAGGTCGTCGATGCCGGGCCTGATGATCCGCTTGTAGAGGTCGATCCGGTTGTCGGGCGCGCTGAGGAAGCCGGGGTCGAAGAACGGGAACGTCAGGTTGTAGCCGGTCGCGTAGATGATCACGTCGAAGTCCGCCGACGTGCCGTCCTCGAAGTGGACGGTCTCGCCGTCGAGGCGGGCCACGTTGCCCTTCGGGGTCACGTCACCCGACTTCAGGCGCAGCGGCAGCTCACCGGACTGGGTCGGGTGCGCCTCGAAGAACTTGTGGTTGGGCGCCGGCAGGCCGTAGAGCGTCGGGTCGGAGTAGGTGAACCGCTGGCCCCACTGGGCCGCCTTCCGCTGCCACGCCAGCGGGATCTGCGGGATGGTCCGGTAGTTCATGTCGGCGGCCTTGCCGGCGACCAGCTTCGGGACGATCCATGCGCTGCTGCGCGTGGAGAGCGTGACCTCGTTGCGCAGCGACTTCTGGGACAGCTCGACGGTGACGTCGGCGGCGCTGTTGCCCAGGCCGACCACGAGGATCCGCTTGTCCATCAGGTCGAGCGGCGTCCACGGGTCGATGTAGTGGTGCGAGTGGATCGACTGCCCGGTGAACTCGCCGGGGAACTCGGCCGTCCGCGGGTCCCAGTGGTGGCCGTTGCCGACCACGAGGAGATCGAACCGGCGGAGGTCGCCCGCCTGGTCGAGGATCTCCCAGCCGCCGCCCGGCAGCCGTTCGGCGTGCACGACGCCGTTCTGGAACTCGATCCGCTCACGTACGCCGAACGCGTCGGCGTACGTGTCGAGGTAGTCCTTGATCAGGGTGTGGTGCGGGAAGTCCGGGTAGTCGTCCGGCATCGGGAAGTCCCGGAACGACAGCTGGTGCTTCGAGGTGTCGATGTGCAGCGAGCGGTAGGCGCTGCTGTGTCCGTTGGGGTTGCCGAAGGCCCAGTTGCCACCGACCCGGTCGGAGGCCTCGAAGGTCGTGTACGGGACGCCGTAGTCGCCGAGCATCTTGCTGGCCGTGAGGCCGCTGATGCCGGCGCCGATAACCGCTGTGGTGGGTAGCACATCGGGGACGCTAGGCCCTAAGTTGACACGCGTCAACTAATCAGGAGGAGAGATATGGGCGAGCAGTCTGACCGCGTGGCGGTCGTCTTCGGCGGAGCATCGGGCATCGGGGCGGCGATCGTCACCAGCTTCAAGGCGCAGGGCTGGCGGGTCGAGGTCGCCGACCTGCCGGCGGTCGACGTGACCGACGAGGCAACGGTCGCCGCGTTCCTGGACGACGTGCTCTCCACGCACGGGCGGCTCGACACCGTGGTCAACAGCGCCGGCGTCTCGACGCTCGGACTCATCACCGACCTCGACGTCGCCGAGTGGCGCCGCGTCGTGGACGTCTGCCTGACCGGCGGGTTCGTCGTGATGAAGCACGCCGGGCAGCGGCTGTCCGCCGGCGGCTCGATCATCTCGCTCTCCTCGCTCAACGCGCGGCAGCCGGGAGCCGGCCTGGCGCCGTACTGCGCGGCGAAGGCCGGGCTGTCGATGCTCACCGAGGTCGGTGCGCTGGAGCTGGGGTCGAAGGGGATCAGGGTCAACGCGATCGCGCCCGGTCTGATCGTCACTCCCCTCACCCAGCCGGCGATGGACATCGCGGGCATCGAGGACGACTACGTCGCCAACACGCCACTGGGTCGACCCGGCACGCCCGAGGAGATCGCCGAAGCGGCCGTCTACCTGGCCAAGGCCGAGTGGGTGACGGGCGAGGTCCTCGACATCAACGGCGGTGCGCACCTGATGCGCTATCCGGACCTCAACAAGCACGTGATGGCGATGTTCGGCTGACGGGATTTCGAGACAGTTCCTACCGGGACCTCCTCAACCACCGTCGCCGAACACGGCGCCGGGGTTGAGGATCCCGTCGGGGTCGAGGGCGTGCTTGATCCGCTCGTTGAGGGCGAGCGCATCGGGGCCGAGGTAGGCGCCGAGCCACCGACGCTTCAGCCGGCCGACGCCGTGCTCGCCGGTGATGGTGCCGCCGAGCGAGATGCCGAGGTCCATGACGTCGGCGTAGGCCTGCGCTGCCCGAGCGGACTCGTCGGCATCCGCTGCGTCGTAGACGACCAACGGGTGCGTGTTGCCGTCGCCGGCGTGCGCGACGACGGCGATCACCACGCCGCGATCCGCGGCGATCCGCTCGACGCCGCGGACCATCGCCCCCAGCTGCGGCAGGGGTACGCCGACGTCCTCGAGCAGCAGCGACCCCCGGGGTTCCATCGCCGGGATCACCATCCGGCGCGCGGCGACGAACGCCGCACCCTCCTCGGCATCGGTCGTGCTGAACACCTCGGTCGCGTGGTTGGCCTCGCAGTGCTCGACCATCGCGGCGATCTCCTCGGCCGCGCGCGCAGCGGGCTCGTCGCTCTGCATCACCAGCATCGCCTCGGCATCGCGGTCCAGGCCCATCCGGGTCAGGTCCTCGACGGCGTTGATCGACGTGCGGTCCATGAACTCGAGCATCGAGGGACGCAGCCGGCGGGTGACGTCCTGGACGGTCGCGGTCGCGTCGTCGAGCGAGGCGAACGTCGCGACCAGCGTGGCCGGCGCATGCAGCGCCGGGACGAGCCGCAGCACCACGCGGGTGACGATCCCGAGGGTCCCCTCGCTGCCGACGAAGAGCTTGGTCAACGACAGCCCGGCGACGTCCTTGAGCCGCGGACCGCCGAGCTCGACGGCGGTCCCGTCGGCGAGCACCACCGTCAACCCGAGCACGTAGTCGCTGGTGACGCCGTACTTCACGCAGCACAGGCCGCCGGCATTGGTGGCGACGTTGCCCCCGATCGAGCAGATCTCGTACGACGACGGGTCGGGCGGGTACCAGAGCCCGTGCTCGGCGGCGGCCTGCTTGACCGCGACGTTGAGCGCGCCCGGCTCGACGACGGCGGTGCGGGTCAGCGGGTCGATCTCGATGCCGGTCATCAGCTCGGTCGACACGACCAGGCAGCCGTCCTGCGCGGTCGCGCCACCGGACAGCCCGGAGCCGGCCCCACGGGGGATCACGCCGATCCGGTGCTCGGCGGCGTACCGCATCACGACCTCCACATCAGCTGACGACGTCGCCCGCACGACCGCCAGCGGTGTGCCGGCGTCGGGGTCGAGGGCGCGGTCGTGGCGGTACTTCTCCATCCGCGCCGCGTCGGCGACCACGGCACCCTCCGGCAGCGCTGCGATGAGGGGGGCGAGGTCGATGGTGACGGCCATCACCCCAGTCTGCACGTCGGCGCCCACCTCTAGGCTCGGAGCATGGCCCTTCTTCACCACGCGACCCTCGACCCCAGCAAGTCCGAGCTGATCGCCGCCTGGCTGCCGAGCCACTCGTGGGCGGAGGGTCACACCGGCCTGACGACGTTCGGCAGCTACCGCCTCGACGATCCCGACGGCGCCGTGGGCATCGAGGGCATCCTGCTGCGCAGTGACGCCGGCGAGGTGTTCCACGTCCCGCTCACCTACCGGGCGACACCCCTCGAAGGCGCCGAGGACTTCCTGCTGGGCACGACCGAGCACTCGGTCCTCGGCACCCGGTGGGTGTACGACGCGATCGCCGACCCGGTCTGGCGGGTCACTCTCGCAACGACGGTGCTCGCCGGCGCCCGGGGAGCGGAGGAGTACTTCGAGGTGGACGGCCGGCGCGAGACCCGCGAGCCGAAGGTCCGGGTCGTCGGCAGCGGATCCGATCAGGCCGTGGACCCCGCCCTGATCGACGTCGTCGTCGTCCGCCGCGTCGGCGCGGACATCGAGATGGAGGCAGTGCTCACCGGCACCTGGGCCGACGGCTCCGGCGTGCTCGCCGGGGTCAGGCTCTCCGGCTGACCGACATCAGCTCGTGCACCGGCACCGGGTTGTCGCGACCAGCCTTGCAGGTCAGCCGGGTCGCAGTCGCCTGCTCCCGGGTGGTGCGGACGCCGACGTCGTACGTCGCCCCGGAGACGTCGAACGAGACGGAGGTGGTGTCGGCGTCGGTCGAGCGTTCGACCAGGACGAGGGCACCCTCCCGGGTCTCTCCGAGGTCGCGGCGCAGGAAGACCTCGGCGGCCTGGACAGCATTGGGGTGCGCGGCCCGCCCGCGCAGGTGGTCGAGGTCGAGCTGGCCGGACAGGTGTGCGCCGGCGACGGTGAGCGCCGACACCGGGTCCAGCCGCCCGTAGTACAGCCCGTGCGGCAGCACCACCATGTTGGCCGCGAACCGGTCGCCGCCGATGTGCGAGATCTCCCAGGTCTCGTCGGGGTGAGCGAGCGCCAGGGCCTTGGCGACGGGGCGGCCGCGCTCCGCACAGCAGGCGTCGTGCCGCCCGTTCGTGCACACGCAGAAGAGCGAGCCGTCGTACGCCGGGAGCCCGGTCGATCCGCCGGAGCGGAAGGATGCGAGATCGAGGTCGAGGACCTCGCGCGCGTCGGCGACGGTGCCGGACTCGAGGCGCGGCCGCACCGGATCGGCGTACCCGGCGAACACGCGGAGACCGCTGCCGTCGGGTCGGGTGTTGAAGCGCCGGATCAGCAGGATCTTGGCGCGGTGCTCCTGGGCGCGCTGCTGGAGCGTGGCGCCGAGACCTTCGGGCAGCCGGGCGTCGCGGAGCGCCGTGTCTCCCCAGGGGCCGACGTGCTCGATCAGCAGCCAGGTGCGGACATGGGTGGCGGTGCCGAGGACGGGCTCGTCGCGCAGCACGCTCGCGGCAGCGCAGCGGAACGGCCCGTCGGCGGTGCTCATGCGAGCTCCAGCAACCCTTCGCGGAGCAGCCGACGGCAGAGGACCAGGCTGCTGTCCGCAGCGATCGGCAGGTCGGCGGGCGTGAGCTCGGGACGGGCCCGGACCTCCTCCAGCGCCGGGCGGAGCCAGGCGGGGACCGTCATGGTCCGGTCACCGAGCAGCACCTCGAGATCGTCGCCGCGGTCGAGCAGCACGCACGGGTGACCGGGCCGACGACGGAGGCGGGTCGAGGCGTCGATCGACTCCCGACCGAGGACGTCGTGCAGCCCACCTGCCAGCCGTGGCGGCTGCGAGGTCAGGAAGCGCCGGACCTCGGCCTCGGCCGCGGCGCCCGCATCGATCCGGCGTACGGCGTCGGCGAGCTCCTCGAGCCGGTCGGCCAACCCGGCCGACAGCACCGCGGGGTCGTCGAGGTAGCCGGCCGGCAGGTGCTCGTCCGGTACGGCGGCCAGCGCGGGCTTGACGGTGCGCTCCAGCAGACCGCGCCAGGTGAGCTGGTTGATGCCGATCGTGACGTGCAGCGACACGGTCTCCTGGGCGCGGGCCGCGTGGGGGGTGCCGGTCGGGAGGTACATCGACAGGCCGGGCTCGAGCAGCACGTCTTCGGGACCGTCCGGGCCATGCACCTCCCAGAGCTTCGAACCGGCGGTCTGGAAGACGAAGACGTCGTGCGTGTCGGAGTGCACGTCGAAGCCCTGCGCGCCCGGTGGCGTCAGGTAGGCGTTGGCCTGGCACGGGTGACCGAGCTCCAGCTCGAGCTCGGCGATCAGCCGGGTGAGCGGCGGCCAGTAGCGGTGCAGCCCCTGGAAGACGACTGTCGCACCGTCATCGAAGAGCGCGAGCGCCTTGCGGGCGTCGACCAGTCCGGTGAGCGGCTTGCCGGCCAGCGTGGCGTTGCGGGTGTACGTCGACTCCGCGAGCACCGATCCGTCGCGGGCCATCCGGATCGACGGCGTCCGGATCGCGCTCGAGGTCAGCAGCCCGTCGGCGTCGGCGAGCGAGAGCAGCCCGACCAGGAGATCCGGGTCGGTCCGGTGCAGGTGCACGCGGGACGCCCAGACCTTCGAGAGGAAGGTCTGGGCGTCACCGCTGAGCAGGTCGAGAGCGATCACTCAGGAGTCGGTGCCGTCGGAGTCGCCGCCGTCGGTGCCGTCACCGTCCGACCCGTCACCGTCGGTGCCATCGCTGTCGCCACCGTCGGTGCCATCGCTGTCGCCACCGTCGGTGCCATCGCTGTCGCCACCGTCGGTGCCGTCCGAGTCGCCACCGTCGGTGCCGTCGGCGTCACCCGAAGCGGCCGCCGGGCCTCCAGCGGGAGCCGTGGTCATGTCGTCGTCGTTGAGCTCGTCAGGCATCGATCCTCCAGTAGTCAGGGTGTGGATGTGTCGATCATGTACCCCCGGGCAACCGACGTACACGGCTCGGCGGCCTGGCCCGGCCGGGTCGGGTCGGCCGGGGGCGGTCACGCGAGCCAGTCTGCCGGTCAGCCCGCGTCGGCGTACGCGTGTGCCACCAAGCCGATCGGCGTGACGCCGACCGGATCCTGGGCGCACACCGAGGTCCGGAGGACGTCGAGCGGCTGGTCCGAGCCGGGGAGCCGCAGCTCGAGCCGGTACGGGCGATGGAGGCAGGTGCCGTCGGGGTAGCGGATGCTGAAGACCGTCGATCCTCCCGGTGGGAGCACCTCGACGTCGGTGGAGCCCTCGATCCGGGCGACCCGCTGCCGGACCGGGGTGTCGTGGTCGGTGAAGCCGGCACACCCGGCGTGCTGGTCGCCGCCCTCACAGGCCATCTGGGTGTTGTCGCCGAACATCAGCACGCCGACCCAGCCGGACAGGGTGCACGTCCTGTCGGACGTGTTGACCAGGGTGAGGTCGGAGGCGAAGAGGAAGTCGCTGTCCAGGTCGCCGTCGGGGTGCCCGATTCGCGCGCAGCTGCTGCCGGACCCGACCGATCTGGTCCGGGGCGCAGACGGTCGGGGCGGCGCTCGTGGTGACAGCAGGACTCGCCGGTGACGTGGTCGGTGCGTCGGGTGCCGGCGCCGACGACCCCTGCTTTCCCTGGTGCTTCCCCTGGTGGTCGCGCTGCCGATCGGCGTGCTGCTGGGCCTGACGCTGGGCCGCGACGTCGTCGGCGGCCGGGTTCGCGCATCCGGCGGCCAGCGTCGCGACCAGCACGACCATGGGGAGGATCACGAGACGGAGACGGCGCACCCGCAGACCCTAGGCAGCGATCACCGTCCCGGGCGGACGGATCAGGGACCGTTCAGCGAATGTTCACCCTCAGCCGATGAGGCCCTTGCGACGGGCGATGGCGGCGGCCTCGGTGCGACCTGCGGCGTCGAGCTTGCCGAGGATGTTGGAGACGTGCACCGAGACCGTCTTGGCGCTGATGAACAGCTGCTTGCCGATCTCGCCGTTGGAGCGTCCCTCGGCGACCAGCGTGAGGATCTCGGTCTCTCGTGGGGTGAGGGTCTCGGCAGCGACCTCGGCACGCACCGGCACGCTCCCGATCGCCGTGAGCTCGTCGAGCAGCGGCTGTGCGCCGAGTCGGTGGGCGACCTCGCGGGCCGCGTCGCCGACCTCGCGGGCCGCAGCCGGGTCACCGCTGGCCCGGAGGATCCCCGCGAAGGCGGTGCGCACCGTGGCCAGCTCGTGCACGTGCCCGAACTCCTCGAAGAGCTCGATGGCATCACGCCAGGTGTCGACGAGGACATCGAGTGTCGGCGCGTCGATGCCGCTCAGCCAGCGCACCCGCAGCGACTCGGCGTCCAGCCGCTTCATCCAGGCGCGACCCTCGAGTCCCCAGTGACCCGACGGATCGGAGTAGTGGTGCAGGACGACCAGACCGTCGTCGTGCAGCCGCGCGACGGTCTCGGCGTACGCCGCACGCTCGGCCGCCGACAGGCTCGGCATCGCCCGGGCGACGGCGCCGACGGCCACGGCGGCCATCCGGATCCGGGCGCTGAACCACTCGTGCCAGGTCCGGCCGAGGACCCCCACGACGTCGTCGTAGACCTGGACGGCCCCCGCCGGATCGCCCGCACGACCGGCGTGGACCATCTCGATCGAGGCGGAGTGGATCGCGACCGCACCCTCGCGCGACCAGAATCGGCGCAGCTTGCGGGCCTCAGCACCGACCGCAGCGCCCCGCGCCTGCTCGACCGTCATCCGCAGCGCGGCGAGGATCGCCCGCGGGATCGGCGGCGGTGACTCGTGACTCACGTCGGTCAACGCGATCAGCTCGTCCCAGCGGCCGCGGACCAGGTAGATCCAGCACAGCTGGACCCGTGACTCCAGCGCGTACGGCGCCCAGGTCAGACCGGCCCCCGCCGCCCGGTCGATAGCGCTGCGGAACCAGGTCTCGGCGTCCTCGAACTCCGCCCAGTCCTCGAAGGAGCGGCCGAGCAGGAACCGGCCGCGGAGCTCAGCGTGGACCGCCTCGGCCCGCTGCGCGCGGTCGACCGCATCGATGAGGGCGGCGCGCAGACCCTCCTTCGGTCCGGCCTTCTTGAGTCCGCTGAGGGTGGTGATCGCCTCGGAGGCGAGCTGGTGGAGGTCGAGCCGCTCGCACAGGGCGAGGGCCTCCATGCCGACGACCTGCGCCTCCTCGTAGCGGCCGACCCCGGCCAGCACCCGGGCGTGGGTGGTGAGTGCCCGGGCGCGCAGCTTGCTGTCACCCTCGGGTGCCAACGCGAGCGCCTCGGCCGACACCTCGGTCGGGTCCTCGTCGCTGTCGACGACGATCATGATCCCGGCCCGGGCGGTCAGCATCCGCGAGCGCGCCGCCGGCGGGGTGTCGGCCGGAAGCCGGTCGAGCTGCTCCTGCACGAGCGCAACGGCACGCTGGGGGTCGCCGCTCTCGCTCAGCGCCTCGGCGGCGCTCGTCACCAAGTGGGACAGGTCGACGTCGGCGGCATCGGTACGTCGACCGTCGGCGAGCAGCTCGAGCGCCTGCTGGTAGTGGTAGGCCGCCTCGTCCGGGCCACCGACGGCCCAGGCCTCGTGACCGGCCCGGATGCTGGCCGAGAGCGCGGCATCGAGGTCCATCGCCAGCCGCGCGTGGCGGGCCAGCTCGGCGGCGGTTCCCCGCGCGGCACCCGACTGGAGCGCCGCGACGTACTGCGCGTGCAGCCGCACCCGCTCACCGGGGAGGAGGTCGTCGTACACCGCTTCTCCGAGAAGGGCGTGGCGGAAGGAGTAGTAGCCGTCGCTCGCGACCAGGACGTTCATCTCGACGGCCTTGCGCAGGCCCTCGTCGAGCTCGTCGCCGCCGAGCCCGGAGGCGGCCGTGAGCATGTCGTGCGAGACCCGGCGTCCCGAGGCACTCGCGGCGCGGACCACCAGGCGCGCGGTCTCGTCGAGACGGTCGAGGCGGACCAGGAGCACGTCGGCGAGGTCGGCCGGCACCCAGCTGCCCGGCACGGCGGCCGCGCTGGTGAGCTCCTCGACGAAGAACGCGTTGCCCTCGGCCCGGTCGACGATGTCCGAGAGCTCCTTCTCCGCCAGTCCCTCGGGGACGAGCTCGGCGATCAGCTCGCGCACGAAGTCGTCGGTCAGCGGGGAGAGCGCGACCCGGTGCACGCCGCGGATGCGCGACCACTCGGCGACCTGGCGGCGCAGCGGGTGGCGACGGTGCAGGTCGTCGGAGCGGTACGACGCGACCACGCCCACCGGACCGTCGAACCGGCGGGAGAAGAGGAAGCTGAGGAGGTCGCGGGTCGACTGGTCGGCCCAGTGCATGTCCTCGATGACGAGGAGGAGCGGCGCCCGCTGCGCCGCGGTCTCGAGGAGTACGTGGACCGCCTCGAAGAGATCGGTCCGGTCCAGGGCGAAGACCTGGTCGGTGCTGCGCTCCTCGCCGCCCATCACCCGGCGGCCGGGCTGCAGCCGACCGAGCGCGGGGTACTGCGCGGCGACCTGGTCGACGACGTCGGGCACGTCGACAGCGAGTCGGCCGAGCACCTCGGAGAAGGGGAGATAGGGAAGCGCGCTGTCGCCGAAGTCGAGGCAGTGGCCCGCGAAGACCTGCCAGCCCTCGGTGAAGGCGAGGTCGCGGAGCTCGACCAGCAGCCGGGTCTTGCCGACACCGGCGTCCCCGGAGAGCAGCACGACCCGCGCCGTACCGGGGCCGGACGCACGGACGCCGAGTGACGAAGCAATGTCCGTCAGCTCGGCGTCTCGGCCGACCAGGGTCCGACTCGTGTGGGTTGCCACGTCGACCATGGTCTCGTCTTCTGCTGTTGTGTGCATGCCCATTGAGGCACGCCGGGTCAGCGGGTCGATCCGAACGTGGTTTCGCCGGACTCCCGTCGACGGGTCAGGGACCGGCGGCGGCGCCGGCCCACGATGTCGGACTGGATCCGGTTCAGGCGGTACTCCAGCTCGGCCCTCACGTAGGAAGGGTGGACGATGTTGTCAGTCATGGTGGGCTCCTCAGCTCCTCGTTGATGAGACGAGAATGGCTGTCTGAGGTAGTCGCCCACATCGGGCAGGTGCCTTAGATGAGACGTTCCGCGGACCTTAGAGCGGAAGCCGACGATCTGCGCACGCGGCACTAGGTTGTCCGGGTGCGTCTGCTGACCTGCCCCACCTGCCGCAGTGTCGCGTTCTTCGAGAGCCTCGAGTGCGCGCAGTGCCTGACCCCCCTTGGCTTCCACCAGCCGACGAGCAGGATGTTGGCACTCCGGCCCGAAGGTCTCCCGATCGAGGACCGGACCTGGGTGGCCTGCTCGAACCGGGGGTGGGGCTGCAACTGGCTGCTCCCCGACGACGAGGACACCGCCCAGTGCCGGGTGTGCAGACTGATCCGCAAGCGTCCGGATGCCGACGACACGATCGCGTGGGAGAAGCTCGCCGCCACCACCGTCGACCTCCGGAGACTGATCGTGCAGCTCCACGAGCTGGGGCTGCCGGTGGTCGCCTGGCACGAGCGCGACGGCGGCCTGGGATTCGACCTGCTCTCGTCACGGACGGCCAACACCCAGGTCCTGATCGGGCACGCGAACGGCATCATCACCATGGACCTGGTCGAGTCGCTCGACGACTACCGCGAGTCGATGCGGGTCCGACTGGGCGAGCCCTACCGGACGATGCTCGGCCACTTCCGGCACGAGGTCGGGCACTACTACGAGTGGATCCTGGTCGAGAGCGCCGACGACACGGCGCTGTTGGACAGCTGCCGGCGCCTGTTCGGCGACGAGCGGTCGTCGTACTCCGATGCCCTGGACCGTCACTACCGCCTCGGGCCACCGGAGGGCTGGCAGACGACCTTCATCTCCGAGTACGCGACGATGCACCCGTGGGAGGACTTCGCCGAGTGCTTCGCCCACTACCTGCACATCCAGGGCACCCTCAGCGTCGCGGCGTCCGCGGGCATGGTGCTCCGGGCGGAGCGGGTGCCGGAGCTGATCTCCGAGGACCTCGAGCCGGGAGAGGAGCTACCGAGACCTTCCGGTCGAGCAGATCCTCGACGACTGGCGTCTGATCGCGATGTTCTTCAACCGGGTCAACCGGGCGATGGGCCAGGACGACCTCTATCCCTTCGCGATCCCGGACCCGGTGGTCCGCAAGCTCGCCTTCATCCATCGGGTGATCGGCAGCGTGCGGGCGTCCCGCTGACGCAACGCCCGGCCTACACCGGCCGGCCGGCGATCCAGGTCGACTGCACGAGCGGGACACCGGGGCGGTAGGCCAGATGCAGGTGGCTGGGGGCGTCGAGCAGCACGAAGTCGGCCCGCTTCCCGACGGTGAGCGCCCCGACGTCGTCGCGGTCGAGGGCCTCGGCTCCCCGGTAGGTCGCGGCGTGGACCGCTTCGGCCGGCGTCAGGCCCATCTCACGGACGGCGAGGGCGATGCAGAAGGGCAGGCTGCTGGTGAAGCACGAGCCCGGGTTGCAGTCGCTCGCGAGCGCGACCTTCACCCCGGCGTCGACCAGCCGGCGGGCGTCGGGGTAGGGCTGCTTGGTCGAGAACTCGACGCCGGGCAGCAACGTCGCGATGGTGCCGCTGTCGCGGAGGGCGTCGACGTCCTCGTCGGCGAGGTAGGTGCAGTGGTCGACCGCGACGAGTCCGAGCTCGGCGGCGAGACGGACCCCCGGGCCGTAGGTCAGCTGGTTGGCGTGCAGCCTTCCCTTCAAGCCGGCTTGGACACCGGCGGTCAGGATCGCGCGCGCCTGGTCCTCGTCGAAGGCACCACGCTCACAGAAGACGTCGATCCAGCGGGCGTGCTCCCGGGCGGCCTCGAGCATCGGGCCGGTGACCAGGTCGACGTACTCGCCGGGGTCGCCCTCGGGCACCACGTGCGCCCCGAGGAAGGTCGTCTCCTCGGTGAACTGGCGGGCGACCATCAGGCTGCGGGCCTCGTCCTTGACGGTGAGCCCGTAGCCACTCTTGATCTCGACCGTCGTCGTGCCCTGGCGCCGCATCTCGCCGACCAGCCGGGCGACGTGGCTGGTCAGCTGCTCGTCGGTGGCGGCGCGGGTCGCGGCGACCGTCGTACGGATCCCGCCGGCGGCGTACGGCGTGCCGGTCATCCGGGCCGCGAACTCCTGGGCGCGGTCGCCGGCGAAGACCAGGTGGGAGTGGCTGTCGACGAACCCGGGCAGCACCGCGCGCCCGCCGGCGTCGACCTGCTCGTCGGCCGCGGGTGCGTCGGCCGCCGGCCCCACCCACACGACCCGACCGCTCTCCACGACGAGCGCGGCGTGCTCGATCGCGCCGAGGAGTCCCGGGCCGCTCTCCGCGGCGTTCGGATCGTTGGTGACCAGCTCGCCGATGTTGGTGATCACTGTGCTGATCATGGGTGGACCCTCTCGATGGCGGCCGCGAGCTCGCGACCGATCTCCTCGCGGTCGTTCGTCGAGGCGACGACCCGGCCGTCGACGACGACCTGGGTGACGTCGGCAGCGGTGGCGGCGAAGGCGGCCGTGTTCTCGTCGGCGCCGGTGCCGGCCGTTCTCGTGCTCGCGGTGTCGATCGTGACCAGGTCGGCGCGCCGGCCGACCGCGATCGACCCGGCGTCGTCGAAGCCCAGCGAGTCGTGGGCGGTCGCGGCGGCGATCAGCTCGGCAGCGGTCCAGTGGCCGCGCTGCTGGGTCGCGAGGCGCTCGTCCATCTCCAACGCGCGCATCTCCTCGAAGAGGTCGATGACCGCGTGGCTGTCGGAGCCGAGGGTGAGGGGCGCGCCGGCCCGGGCGAGCGCGCGGCCGGGACCGATGCCGTCGCCGAGGTCGCGCTCGGTCGTCGGGCAGAAGCAGGCGCGGGTCCTCGTGGCGCCGAGGTGCGTGATGTCGGCGCCGGTCAGGTGGGTGGCGTGCACGGCGCTGGTCATCGGTCCGAGGGCTCCGGCGTCGTGGAGGAGCTGCGTCGGCGTCACGCCGTACGTCGCCAGGCAGGCGTCGTTCTCGGCGACCTGCTCGGAGAGGTGGACGTGCAGCGGCGCGTCCGTGGGTCGCGCCTGGCGAGACCAGTCGACGACCGTGGAGAGCTGGTCGCGCGGGACGGCTCTGACGGAGTGGATCGCGGCGCCGATCCGGGTGTGCTCCGACTCGGTCGAGGCTCGTGACCCGCTCGGCCCAGCGCCCGGCGTCGCCGTCGGAGTAGCGGACCTGGGCGCCCTCGGGCGGCCGCCCGAAGCCGCTGGACAGGTAGCAGGTGTCGAGCAGCGCGATCCGGATGCCGGCCTCGCGGGCAGCCTCGATGCAGGGCGATGCCCATCGCGTTCGGCTCGTCGTACGGCGTGCCGTCGGGCTGGTGGTGGAGGTAGTGGAACTCGCCGACCGTCGTGATCCCGGACGCGGCCATCTCGCGGTACGTCGCCCGGGCGAGGGCGAAGTAGGAGTCCGGGTCGAGCCGCCCGGCCACGCCGTACATCTGGTCGCGCCAGGTCCAGAACGTGCCCCGCCCGCGCTGGGTCCGTCCGCGCAACGCCCGGTGGAAGGCGTGGCTGTGGCAGTTGGCGAGGCCGGGGAGGGTGAGGCCGGGGAGGCTGCGGGTTTCCCCGGTCAGCCGGGGAAACCCCCGCGACACGCCGTCGCCGCTCGGCGTGTCGCGCGGGTTTCCCCGGTCAGCCGGGGAAACCCGCGTAAACCGCCCGCCCGAGATCTCCACCAGCACATCGGCACGTACGGCGCCATCGACCCACGCCCGCTCCAGCAGGTACGACGACCTCACCGCGCCAGCCGCTCGAGGGTGTCGGCGAGTGCGGAGACACCGACCAGGCAGTCGGCCATCGACGCGGTCTCCTCGGGGGAGTGCGAGACGCCGGTCGGGTTGCGGACGAAGAGCATCGCGGTGGGGATCCCGGCGTCGGACAGGATCCCGGCGTCGTGGCCGGCCTGGGTGGGGATGACCGGCCAGTCACCGCCCTCGTGGTCGGCGGCCACGTCCGCGGCCAGCGCGGGATCGAAGGCGACCGAACCCGACACCGACTCCGCCGTCACGACCAGCGTCGTGCCGTCTCGGCCTGCACGGTCGCTTGCCTGAGCCGCGATCGCCTCGACCAACGACGCCAGACCCTCGTCGGTCGAGCAGCGCGCGTCCAGCCACGCGGTGACGCGCGACGGTACGGCGTTGGTGCCGTTCGGCTCGACCGACACCCGGCCGAAGGTGGCCCGCTGGCCCGCCAGCCGGGCCTGCTTGTTGGCGCCCAGCGCGGTGAACGCGTAGGTCAGCATCGGGTCGACCCGGTCCTCCATCCGGGTGGTCCCGGCGTGGTTGGCCGAGCCGGTGAAGTCGAAGCGGTAACGCCCGTGCGGCCAGATCTCGCTGGCCACCCCGACGGCTTCGCCGCGGTCGACCAGGTCGCGGCCCTGCTCCACATGCAGCTCTACGAAGGTCCCCACCGAGGACAGCAGGGTGGAGGATCCACCACCGACCACGTCCCCCAGCGCCACCCCCTCGCGATCACGAAGAGTGCGAGCCGAGTCCCACGAGATCGATCCGGTCGCGAGCCGCGAGCCCAGGCAGGCCAGTCCGAAGCGCGATCCCTCCTCCTCCACGAACACCGAGACTCCGATCGGCCGGGCCGGTACGACGCCGCGCGAGCGCATCAGGTCGACGGCGGCCAGCGCCGAGACCACGCCGAGCGGTCCGTCGTACGCGCCACCGTCGAGGACGGAGTCGAGGTGCGAGCCGGTGAGTACGGCGGGGTCTCGAGACGGGCGCAGAACCCCGTCCTCCACCACCGGGGCATCCCACCAGCCGACCACGTTGCCGAAGTCGTCGGTCTCGATCCGCAGCCCCCGCGCCTCGCACTGCTCGCCGAACCACGCCCGCAGCTCGACCTCCGGCGTCGTGAACGGCTGCCGGAAGTAGCCACCGGAGGAGGCCGACCGCCCCACCGGGAGAAGGTCGGACCACATCCGCTCGAAGTCATCGGGCACGGCTCTCCTCATAATTGCTCGTATGGAGTTCCAAGACGTCGTCCGGCATCGCCGGATGGTCCGCAACTACTCGACCGACCCGGTCGACCCCGCCATCATCGACCGCGCGCTCAAGAACGCGACCCGCGCACCCAACGCCGGCTTCAGCCAGGGCTGGGCGTTCCTCGTCCTGGACACCCCCGCCGACGTCCGGACGTTCTGGGAGGCGACCGCTGACGACATCGATCACCCCGACGAGTGGCTGACCGGCATGATGCGGGCGCCCGTGGTGATCCTGCCCTGCTCGAGCAAGGCGGCCTACCTGCGTCGCTATGCCGAGGACGACAAGGGTTGGACCGACGAGGACGAGGCCCGCTGGCCCAAGCCGTTCTGGGACATGGACACCGCGATGGCGAGCCTGCTGATCCTGCAGACCGCCGTCGACGAGGGTCTCGGCTCGTGCTTCATCGGCATTCCTCCGGACAAGGAGCAGGCCGTGCGTACGGCGTTCGCGATCCCCGACGACTTCGACCCCGTGGGCGTCGTGACCATCGGTCACCACCCTCCGGTGGCCGGAGACGAGGCTGCCGGCTCGCCGGCCCGCCGGGCACGCAAGCCGGTGGCGGACGTCGTGCATCGCGGGCGCTGGGCACACGAGGGAGGACACCCGACCAGTCCATCGGTGTAGCGCCCGCCGGTCAACGATCCACGACCCACCGGAGTCTCGGATCCCAGACCGGCGTACGAGGATTACCCTCCCCTCGTGACTCACCGCTCCGTGGCAAAGCTCCAGGCCCTGGTCCGCATCCCCACCGTGTCCCACAGAGACCCCACCCTGGTCGACGGCGCCGCTTTCGACGAGTTCGTGGTCGAGCTGGGCCGCCAGTTCCCGCTGCTGCACGCCCACCTGGAGCTGACCCGGATCGACACCCACGGGCTGCTCTTCCACTGGGCGGGCCGGAGCGCGGAACGACCGGTCGTGCTGATGGCTCACCTCGACGTCGTACCGATCGACGAGGGCGCCCCCTGGCAGCACCCGCCGTTCGGTGCCGAGATCCACGACGGCGCGATCTGGGGACGCGGCACGCTCGACGACAAGGGCGAGCTGGTCGCGATCTGCGAGGCCGTCGAGACGCTCCTCGAGGAGGACCTCACCCCGAACCAGGACATCTGGCTCTCCTTCGGGTGCAACGAGGAGGTCTCCGGCACCGCCGCCGTGCTCGCCGTCGACGAGCTCGAGCGTCGCGGCGTGCAGCCGTGGTTCGTGGTCGACGAGGGCGGCGCGATCGCCTCGGAGGCGTTCCCCGGCGTCGCGGCGCCGATCGGCGTCATCGGCGTCACCGAGAAGGGCGTCACCTCGCTCGAGCTCCGCGTCGACGGCCGGGGCGGGCACGCCTCGACGCCGGCGAAGATGGGTCCGACGGCTCGACTGGCCCGCGCGATCACCCGTCTCGACCGGTCGCCGATGTCCGCGAGCGTCCCCGACCCGACAGTCGAGCTGCTGCGCCGGATGGCCCCCCACGCGAGCGTCGCGCTGCGCCCGCTGATGTCCAACGCCGCCAGGATCCGGCCGATCCTGACCCGGGCCCTGATCGCGGCCGGGCCGGAGTCCGCGGCCATGACGCGCACGACGTTCGCGATCACCACGCTCTCCGGCTCGCCAGCCCTCAACGTCATCGCGAGCACCGCCAAGGCCGGCGTCAACATCCGGATCATGGTCGGCGACACCGTCGCCGGGGTGATCGACCACGTACGGAGGTCGGTCGACGACGACCAGGTCCAGATCGAGGTCCTCGAGCAGAACGAGCCCAGTCCGATCTCGCCGATCGACGACGAGGCGTTCGCGCTCCTCGAGTCCACGATCAGCGAGGTGTTCCCCGACGCGGTGCCTGCGCCCTACGTCATGATGGCCGCCACCGACTCGCGGTTCTTCACGCGGATCTGCGCCCGCGTCTACCGGTTCGCACCGTTCCGGATGACCAAGGCGCAGCGTGAGTCGATCCATTCCTACGACGAGCACCTCGGGATCGACGCCTTCGTCGCCGGCGTGCGCTGGTACCAGCGCCTGATCGAGAGGATCCCCCAGTGACGACGGCACCCGCACCGGCGGCGACCGCCGCCAAGAGCCTGTTCGCGATCGTCGGGTTCCTGGTCTGTGTCGAGCTCGCCAGCGGCATCCTGCAGGGCTACTACACCCCGATCTTCAGCGACATCGCCGACCACCTCGACATCGCGGACGCCGACGTCAACTGGTTCGAGGCCGCGCAGCTGATCGTCGCCGCCCTCCTGGTGCCGCCACTCGCCCGGCTCGGCGACATCGTCGGCCACAAGAAGGTGCTGCTCCTCTCGACCGCCATCACCGCGGTCGGGTCCTGGGTGATGGCCTTCGCGCCGTCGTTCACGACCTTCCTCATCGGCTCGGCGCTCCAGGGTGCGTACGTCGTGTGGCTGCCGCTCGAGGTCGCGATCATCTACCGGCGCACGGCCGGGACCGGCCGCCAGAACCTCCTCACCCGGCGGGCCGCCGGCATCCTGGTCGGTGCGCTCGAGCTGGCCGTCATCGTCGGCGCGATCACCAGTGGCGCCCTCGTGGAGTCGACCTCGATGACCACCCTGCTCGCGCTCCCGGCGATCGCGGTGACGCTGTGCTTCCTCGTCATCTGGTTCGGCATCGAGGATCTGCCCGGTACGTCCACGGGCGGCCTCGACCTCGGCGGCCTCGCCCTGATCACGGCCTCGATCGGCCTGGTGATGGGTGGCCTGATCGTGGTGCGCGTGCAGGGTGTCGACAGCATGCTCGCCTGGCTGCTGGTGGCCCTGGGGCTGCTGACACTGATCCCTTTCGCCCGCTACGAGCAGGCCCAGGCCGAGCCCATCGTCGACGTCCGACTGCTCGCCACCCCCGGCCAGTGGCCGGTGCAGCTCACGGCGTTCCTCTTCGGCATGTCGGTGCTCGGCGCGCAGATCCCGCTGTCGACGTTCGCCCGCACCGACCCCGACGTCGCGGGCTACGGGCTCGGCGCGAGCGCCGGCTTCGTGTCGACGCTGATCGGCGTCTACGTCATCTTCCTCGCGATCGGCGCCTTCACCCTGCCTCTGACCTCGCGCCTCCTCGGTCCGCGCGGGGCGCTCGTGGTCTCGTCGCTGCTGGTCGCGCTGGGCTACGCGCTCTGGCTGCCGTTCCACGACCAGACCTGGCAGGCGCTGATCAACATGGCCGTCGCCGGCCTCGGGTCCGGTGCGCTCGTCGCGGCCCTGCCGGCGACCGCTGCTGCTGCCGCTCCCCCGGAACGCACCAGCTTCGCCACGGGCATGACCAACGCGACCAAGACGATCGGCGGCGCGATCGCGTCGGCCATCTTCGCGATCGCGCTGTCGGCGACGGGCTCGATCGATGATCCGACCGAGGGTCACGCGCCGCTGTCCGGCTACCTGACGGTCTGGTCGGTCTGTGCGGTGGCCGCGCTGCTGGCCGCCGTGGCGCTGCTGATGCTGCCGCGTCACGTCGCCGAGGAGTCCACGCCAGCGCGGCCATAGCCACCGCCCGCCGACTATTCTGGGTGCGGCAGGAGGTGGAACCATCCCCCCGTACGACGAGAGCAGCCGCGCCGCCCAGCGCGCTGCCGCCGCTGCCCGGATCCAGGAGCAGCAGAGCTGGGTCGATCTCCAGGTCAAGCGGGCGATCGAGCGCGGCGAGTTCGACAACCTGCCCGGGGCAGGCAAGCCGATCGAGGGACTCGGCGCCGAGCACGACCCCGACTGGTGGGTCAAGAAGCTCGTCGAGCGCGAGCGGATCGCCGTACTCCCACCCAGCATCACCCTCCGCAAGGAGGACGCCGAGCTCGACGACCGGCTCGACCGGCTCAATGTCGAGTCCGAGGTCCGCCACGAGGTCGAGGACTTCAACGAGCGGGTGATCAAGGCGCGGTACTCGCTCCCCGACGGCCCACCGCTGATCACGATGCCCCGCGACATCGACGCGACCGTCGCGGGCTGGCGGGAGCGCCGGCAGGCCCGCCTGGTCCCACGAATCGCCCCCGCTGCACGGCCGGCGCGCCGGCACTGGTGGAATCGGCGTCGATAGATCCGTGGGGCGGAGAGGGAGAGACATGAAGAACGTGGCAGTAGTCGGCGGCGGCCTGATGGGGTCGGGCATCGCCGAGGTCAGCGCTCGCGCCGGGCAGGACGTGATCGTCGTCGAGTCCACCTCGGAGGCGGCGAAGGTCGCCCTCGGCCGGCTCGAGAAGTCGCTGCAGCGCGCCGAGGCCAAGGGCAAGATCGAGTCGGCGTCCGACGTGCTGGCTCGGATCCGGGTCGAGACCGACCTGGCGGTGACCGCGGACCGCGACATCGTCGTGGAGGCGATCGTCGAGAACGAGTCGGCCAAGGTCGACCTCTTCAAGCGGCTCGACGCGATCGTCGAGTCCCCGGACGCGATCCTCGCCTCCAACACCTCGTCGATCCCGATCATGAAGCTCGGGGTGGTCACCTCCCGCCCGACCCAGGTGATCGGCATCCACTTCTTCAACCCGGTGCCGGTGCTGCAGCTCGTCGAGCTGGTCCCGTCGCTGCTGACCTCCGAGGACACGACCGCCCGCTCGCGCGCGTGGGTCGAGGGCTCGCTGGGCAAGCAGGCGATCGACTGCCAGGACCGGGCCGGCTTCGTGGTCAACGCGCTGCTGATCCCGTTCATCCTCTCGGCGATCCGGATGTTCGAGTCCGGCTTCGCGTCGGCCGAGGACATCGACCGTGGCCTGGTGCTGGGCGCCGCGCACCCACAGGGGCCGCTGGCCCTGGCCGACCTGATCGGGCTGGACACCACCAAGGCCGTCGCCGAGTCGCTCTACGAGGAGTTCAAGGAGCCGCTGTACGCCGCCCCGCCTCTGCTCAACCGGATGGTCGACGCCGGGCTGCTCGGCCGCAAGACCGGCCGGGGCTTCTACACCTACTCCTGAACTCATCGGCCACACCCGCACCAGCGGGCGGCCGAAACCTGCCGACACGCCGTTGCGGCAACGGCGTGTCGGCGGGTTTCCCCGGGCGCCCGGGGAAACCCGCCGCCGCTGTCAGATCCGTCATACCCGTCGGTAGCAATCCGCTGCTACCTTCCGCGTCATGAGGTCACCCCGATGAGCGGATCGCGCACGCCCAAGGAATTCTTCCGACCGCTGGCCGTGGGCGCACCGATGCCACTGACCGAGATCCCGGCCCGGCCGAGCCGGGCGATCCACTTCTTCGATCCGAGCAACCCGAAGATGGCGGCGAAGATCCCCGACATGGTCGGCAAGGTCGACGTGCTGCTCGGCAACCTCGAGGACGCGGTCAAGGCGGACAACAAGCTGGCGGCCCGCCAGGGTCTGGTCGACATCGCGACCAGCACGGACTTCGGGCCGACCCAGCTGTGGACCCGGATCAACTCCCTCGACAGCCCGTGGGCGCTCGACGACCTCACCACCCTGGTCGCCGAGATCGGCGACAAGCTCGACGTGATCATGGTGCCCAAGGTCCAGGGCGCCGAGGACATCCACTACGTCGACCGGCTGCTCGCCCAGCTCGAGGCCAAGGCGGGACTGACGAGGCCGATCCTGATCCACGCGATCCTCGAGACCGCCCGCGGCGTCGCAAGCGTCGAGGAGATCTGCGGCGCCAGCCCCCGCATGCAGGGTCTCTCCCTCGGCCCTGCCGACCTCGCCGCCGACCGCCGGATGAAGACCACCCGCGTCGGCGGCGGCCACCCCGGCTACCTGGTCCGCCAGGACCCGCCCAAGAACGAGCTCGGGGTCACCGACTACGACGCCGCGCGGACGACGTACCAGCAGGACCTCTGGCACTACACGATCGCGCGGATGGTCGATGCCTGCGCCATGCACGGCATCTACCCCTACTACGGACCGTTCGGCGACATCACCGACGTGGTCGCGTGCGAGGACCAGTTCCGCAACGCGTTCCTGCTCGGCTGCGTCGGCACCTGGAGCCTGCACCCGAAGCAGATCGCGATCGCCAACCGGGTCTTCAGCCCGAGCGTCGAGGACGTGGCGCACGCGCGCCGCGTCGCCGCCGCGATGGGCGATGGCACCGGCGCGGTGATGCTCGACGGCAAGATGGAGGACGACGCCTCGCTGAAGCAGTGCCTGGTGATGGTCGAGCTCGCCGATCAGCTCGCCGCCATCGACCCGGAGCTGAAGCTGGCCTACGACGCCATCGAGGAGTCCGCATGAGTGACTTCGTCCCGCTGCGCAGCGTCCTCTACATGCCCTCCTCCAACGCCAAGGCGCTGGAGAAGGCAAAGGCGCTCCCGATCGACGCCGTGATCTTCGACCTCGAGGACGCCGTCGCCCCCGACGCCAAGCCGGCCGCACGCGAGGCCGCAGCAGCAGCCGTGGCGAGCGGCGAGTACGGACGCCGCACCCTCACCATCCGGGTCAACGGCATCGGCACCGAGTGGCACGACGCCGACCTCGCCGCCGCCGCGCAGGCCGGGCCGGACGCGGTCGTCGTACCCAAGGTCAACAGCGCCACCGAGGTGCAGCAGCTCGTCGCCGCACTGGAGAAGGCCGGAGCCCCCGATCACACCAAGCTCTGGGCGATGGTCGAGACGCCGGTCGCGATCCTCGACGCGCTCGCGATCGCCCGCGCCTCCGAGCGACTCACCGCGTTCGTGCTCGGCACCAACGACCTGGTCAAGGAGCTGTACGCCGAGCACGTGCCCGGTCGAGCCCCGATCCTGCCGTCGCTGCACACCGCCCTCCTGGCGGCGCGCGCTGCGGGCATCGTGATCCTCGACGGTGTCTACAACGACGTGAAGGACGGCGAGGGCTTCCTGGCCGAGTGCCGCCAGGGTCGCGAGATGGGCTTCGACGGCAAGACCCTGATCCACCCCGGGCAGGTCGAGGGCGCCAACACGGCGTTCGCACCGTCCGAGCAGGCCGTCGCGGACGCCCACGGCCTGATCCAGGCCTTCGAGGACGGCCGGGGCTCGGGTGTCGTCACCTACAACGGTCGGATGGTGGAGAGCCTCCACGTCGAGTCGGCGCGCCGCACCCTCGACATCCACGAGGCGATCCGCGCGCTGCAGGGCTGATGCGCGCCGTCGTCCAGCGCGTCCTCGGGGCGAGCGTCTCCGTCGGCGGGGAGGTCGTCGGTGCGGTCGAGGGCGCCGGGCTGCTGGTCTACCTCGGCGTCACCCACGACGACGGACCGGCCGACGTCGCCTGGATCGCCCGCAAGGTCTGGGACCTGCGCATCCTGCGTGACGAGCAGTCCGCCTCCGACGCAGCGGCCCCGATCCTCGTCGTCAGCCAGTTCACGCTGTACGGCGATGCCCGCAAGGGCCGGCGGCCGACCTGGCAGGCCGCCGCACCCGGGCCGGTCTCCGAGCCGTTGTACGACGCCGTCTGCGCGACTCTCGCCGACCTCGGAGCCGAGGTGCAGCGCGGCGTCTTCGGTGCCGACATGCAGGTGTCGTCGGTCAACGACGGACCGATCACCCTGGTCCTCGACAGCCCGGCCTGACCGCACCTCGGGTTGGCGAGGCCATCACGACTCGGGCAGGACCACGACCGGGACGGGACTGTGCCGGATGATCCGGTTGGCGTGCGATCCGACGAAGAGCTGCACGTCCAGACACAGTGCCGACCTGGGCGCCTGCGCAACTACCACCTGACACCACCTGGATGGGCCTTGTGATCCGTCGACGACAGGGCGGACCCTGGACCCATGCCCGACAACTCAGCGCCCGCCGTCGAGAGCGACGAGATCCGGATCGATCTGGTCGACGACGACCTGGAGCCGGTCGAGCTCGAGCAGGCGGTCCTCGCCCTCCGCGGGGATCTCCTCGAGCTCGAGGACGTGAGCCGGGTGTCGACAGCGACCTCCGGCCCGGCGCCGGACGGCAGCCGGGCGGTCGGGATCGCCGACATCGGGAGCCTGGTCGTCGCCGCGAAGCCGACGATCGAGGTGGTGGCCCGGGTGGTCGCGGCCCTCCGCTCGTGGCTGGGTCGGCGGCAGAAGCCGACCGGAGCGACGCCGCAGACGCTCAAGATCACCGTCAACGGGCACTCGATCGAGCTGTCGCCGACGGCCGAGCAGCAGGCCGACCTCGTGGAGGAGTTCCTCCGTACCCTCGCGGCGAGCGGGCCGACGGAACCGCCACCGTCCGGGTGAGAAAGGCTCCCTCAGCGGTCCCCCCACGCGGGCGCGCCGATGTCGCCCTGCACACCTGACTCGGTCGGCGTACCGAGCTTCGGGACGCCCCGGTCGGTGAGGAAGGGCGCTGTCCACAGCGTGTCCCGACTCGCGTCGTTCGAGGAGGGAGCGAGCCAGGCGACGCCGGAGCAGCCGGGACCCCAGGTCGGTGACGTCACCGGCGACTCGGTCACCAAGTGGTAGGCGCGATCATTGGCGTACAGCTCGATCGTCCCCGGGCCGTCCTCCTCGGGTGACCGTAGGTAGAGCAGCCCCTTCTCGCACCAGTCGACGTGGCTCAGCCAGGCCGGCTTCCCGCCGGTTGCGATCTCCGTCGGCTCGACCGGGTCGTCCGCCTGTACGAAGTACAAGTCGGTCGTCGTGTCGTCGTCGCCGGTCTCCGCGAAGTAGATGTTGCCGTCGCCGCCCCAGGTCGGCGAGCCGGCCAGCGAGTCTCGCTCGAGCAGCGGGTGGTCGGGAAGGTTGCCGTCGTCATGGAGGTCCAGGATCCAGAGCGCCGGATTGCTCCCGTCCAGATCGGTGCACACGATGGCCAGCCGACCGCCCGACGAGTCCCAGGCTGGACGGTTGGCCCGTGGGCAGCTGTCCTCGGCGGCTGGCGCGAACAGCTTGGCCTGCGTCGGTGTCGCCGCCGTGAGATCGTCGACCACCCAGGGCTGACGACCCCTGTCGGCACCGTTCTTCAGGACCACGAGACGGTCCCGTTGCTGGTTGAGCGTCGGGAGGCTGGCATCGGGTTCGTCGACCAGGGGGCGCGTGTTGCCGTCACTGCCGATGGCGACCACCTGCGACGGCCCGTCGTTCACCTGGGTGGCCACGATCTCGGAGTCGGACAGGGCGCCGGCGCTGGCACCGTCGGAGCCGTCGTCGCCCCCGGCTCCGTCGTCGGACAACAGGCCGTAGGCGACCACCGAACCGCCGACGACGAGGACCGCGGCCGCCGCCAGCATCGCGACCAGGCGCGGCCTCGCGCGCCACCTGCGGGTCCCGCGCGACCGCACCGGGCGCTCTCGTCGTGGCGCCGGGACCTCAGGTGGGGTGGGCGCCGGTCGCACCGTCGTCTCCGGCTCCACGTCGAGCGCCGTCCTGGCGGTGGTCCGCACCCGGTCGCTGTCGTCGTGGGCCACCATCTCCTCGAGCGCCTGACGGGCGGCGAGCGCACGGCCCGGGTGACCGGCATGGAGCAGGTCGCTCAGCGGCTCGACCACCGCCACCCGCTCCCACGTCAGCGGGCTGGCCATCGACCGGCGCAGCTCCTCCGGCAGCTCCGACGGGGTGGACACCGGGACACCGCGCCTGGCCACCCGCAGGTCGCCCTCGATGTCGAAGGCCCACTTGCGCGGGGTCTGGTCGGGGTTGGCGTCGGTGACCGCGTCGTGGACGTAGGCGTAGAGCTCGTCGAGGGAGATCCAGCCGTCCAGGTCGCGGTCGGCGTCTCCACTGCGCAACCCGTCGACCAGCACGGTCGTGAACAGTGACGGCTGCACGTCCTCGGCGCCGTCGGCCGGCGCGCCGGCCTCGAACGCGAACTGCATCGCCGACGACGCCGTGATGACCGCCCGCCCGCGGCCTCCGAGTCGCTCGTTGACGTCGACGTCGCCACCCGCCCGGGCGACCATGCCTCGGGCGAACGCACCGGCGTAGCAGCAGTCGAGCAGGAGCAGCACCCGACCGGCACGCGACCGGTCCATCGCCCGGTTGACCGTGCTCGAGGACACGGCGGTGGCCTCGAGCAGGTCGAGGCTCGTGTCGGTCGCGGCGAAGTAGAGCTCCCCGCTGTCGTCCTTGAGGCCGTGGCACGAGAAGTGCAGGAGCAGGAGGTCGTCGGGCCGGCGATCTCGGAACAGCTCCGCGACAGACCGCGCTATCTCGTGCCAAGGACGGTTGCGCACCGTCGACACCTCGAAGCCGCCGATCGCGGGATCGGCGAGCACCTCGGCCAGCGCCTCCGCATCGGCGCCCGGGGATCGAAGGCGCGCCAGACGCTCGTCGTCGTACTCGTCCGTGGCGACGATCAGGGCAATGCGAGCACCGTCCATGGTGGCTCCCGAGCGGATCTGCGGGCCGGGACTGCCGGCCCCATCCCTCCACGGTCCCGCCGCACCGGCAGGGTGTCAATCGCGTTGTCGGCCCTCAGCCCTCACGCATCGGGATCCGTACGTCGCGCTCGGCCGCGACCTCGGCAGCCCGCTCGTAGCCGGCGTCGACGTGTCGGATCACACCCATGCCGGGGTCGTTGGTGAGAACGCGTTCGATCTTCTGCGCAGCGAGGTCGGTGCCGTCGGCGACGCACACCTGACCGGCGTGGATCGAGCGACCCATGCCGACACCGCCTCCGTGGTGGATCGAGACCCAGCTCGCGCCCGAGGCGGTGTTGACCAACGCGTTGAGCAGCGCCCAGTCGGCGATGGCGTCCGAGCCGTCGAGCATCGCCTCGGTCTCACGGTACGGCGACGCGACCGACCCGCAGTCGAGATGGTCGCGGCCGATCACGATCGGGGCCTTGAGCTCCCCGGAGGCGACCATCTCGTTGAACTTCAGGCCGGCGAGGTGGCGCTCGCCGTACCCCAGCCAGCAGATCCGGGCAGGCAGTCCCTGGAAGGAGACCTTCTCCTGGGCCATCGTGATCCACTTGTGCAGCCGCTCGTTGTCGGGGAACAGGTCGAGGATCGCCTTGTCGGTGGCGGCGATGTCGGCCGGGTCGCCGGACAGCGCGGCCCAGCGGAAGGGTCCCTTGCCCTCGCAGAAGAGCGGTCGGATGTAGGCCGGCACGAAGCCGGGGAAGTCAAAGGCCCGGTCGTAGCCGCCCTTGCGTGCCTCGTCGCGGATCGAGTTGCCGTAGTCGAAGACCTCGGCGCCCTTGTCCTGGAACTCCACCATCGCGCGGACGTGGGCCGCCATCGCGGCCCGCGCCTCGATGGTGAACGTGGCCGGATCCGTCGTACGCCGGGCCTCCCAGTCCTCGAAGGGCACGCCCACGGGGAGGTAGAAGAGCGGGTCGTGCGCCGAGGTCTGGTCGGTGACGATGTCGATCGGAGCGTCGGTCTCGAGCAGCTCGGGCAGCATCTCCGCGGCGTTGCCGAGCACGCCGATCGACAGCGGCCGACGATCCTCACGGGCTGCGAGGGCGAGCTCGACCGCGTGCTCCAGGGAGTCCGCCTGCACATCGAGGAAGCGGTGGTCGATCCGCCGCTGGATGCGGCTCTGGTCGCACTCGATGCAGATCACCACGCCGTCGTTCATGGTGACGGCCAGCGGCTGAGCGCCGCCCATGCCTCCCAGGCCCGCGGTGACGGTGATGGTGCCCGCAAGGGTGCCGTCGAACCTCTTGTCGGCCACCGCGGCGAAGGTCTCGAACGTGCCCTGCAGGATGCCCTGGGTGCCGATGTAGATCCACGAGCCCGCGGTCATCTGGCCGTACATCGTCAACCCGAGGTCCTCGAGCCGGCGGAACTCCTCCCAGTTGGCCCAGTCGCCGACCAGGTTGGAGTTGGCGATCAGCACCCGCGGCGCCCACGGGTGGGTGCGCATCACGCCGACCGGCTTGCCCGACTGCACGAGCATCGTCTCGTCGTCCTCCAGGGTGGTCAGCGTGCGGACCAGGGCGTCGTACGACTCCCAGTTGCGCGCGGCCTTGCCGGTGCCGCCGTACACGACGAGGTCCTCGGGACGCTCGGCGTTCTCGGGGTCGAGGTTGTTCATCAGCATCCGCAGCGGGGCCTCGGTCTGCCACGACTTCGCGGTCAGCTCGGTGCCGCGGGCGGCGTGGATCGGCAGTCGGTCGTTCATCGCAGGCTCCTCGGGAACGGTGTTGATCCATTGCAACGCTGTTCGCCCGGGGCGCGCCAGCGGCTCGTGCCACCTGGCGTCTCGGATTCCAGACCCCTGGATCCGGCCTCGCTTGATACCTTGCACGGCAAGGTACCCGGCACTACCATGCAATGCATGGCACCGATCGACTCCGCAGTCGCCCAGCTGCGACGCGGCGTGCTGGAGTACTGCGTGCTGGCGCTCCTCGGCGACGAGGAGCGCTACGGCTACGACCTGGTCACGGAGCTGTCCGACGCCGGGCTGGTCGCCAGCGAGGGCACCATCTACCCCTTGCTCAGCAGGCTCCGCAAGGACGAGCTGGTCGCCACCAGCTGGCAGGAGTCACCCAGCGGTCCTCCCCGCCGCTACTACCGCCTCACGCGCGCGTGGCCACCGGGCGTTGCAGCAGTTCCGCGGGTCGTGGTCGGACTTCAAGACCGCCGTCGACCAGGTCCTCCAGGGAAGGAACCCATGACCACCGATGCGTTGCACCCGTTGACGTCCGCCTACCTCGAGGAGCTCAGGGGCCTGGCCCAGGGGCTGCCGCCGGAGCAGTCTCGTGAGCTGGTCGACGACATCCGGGACCATGTCACCACGGCGCTCCGACCGGACAGCTCCGAGGCCGAGGTACGAGAGACCCTCGACCGACTCGGCACCCCCGCGGAGCTGGTCGCCGCCGCCGGGCCCATGATGCCCGCCACCCAGGAGCCGTCGCCCCCGGCCGGTCGCGGGGTGGCGACCGGCGCCATCACCTGCCTCATCCTGGCCGAGCTGATGGTCATCCTCTGGCCGCTCGCTGCTCTGGTCTGGGTGGCCGGCGTCATCCTGCTGGTGCTGGCGCAGACCTGGACCGCGAGGGAGAAGGTCCTGGGCGTGGTCGGGTTGGCCTCCGGCTTCCCGCTCCTGTCCTGCGTGCTCGCGATCGGACTCGTCGCGGGAGGATCCACGACGACGTGCACCCAATCCGGTCCCGCCGGCGCCGACAGCGGGACCGCGACCTGCACGATCGGGCCGGACACCCACTCCTACGCCTGGCTCGCACTGGCGATCGGGGTCGCCTACCTCGCGTTCCAGGCCTACACGGTCTGGCGGTTGACCCGCGCTCGGCGTACCGCCTGAGTCGGTGCGACCGGCTAGCTCAGGGGACCGACGACCTCTTCGGCAGCACGGAGGACAGCACCCGAGGCGACCAGGGCCACCGCGGCCTCGATCTCGGGCGAGAGGTGGCGGTCGGGACCGGGTCCCTCGATGCCGGAGTCGCGCAGCAGCCGGACGACGGCGCCCGTGGCCGGCGAGGGTTCGAGCGGAGCCCGGAGGTCGAGTGCGCGGGCAGCGGTGAGCACCTCGATCGCGACGACCCGGGTCAGACCGTCGACCGAACGACGCAGCTTGCGCGCCGCCGACCAGCCCATCGAGACGTGGTCCTCCTGCATCGCACTCGACGGGATCGAGTCGACCGATGCGGGGACCGCGAGCCGCTTCATCTCGGAGACGATCGCCGCCTGGGTGTACTGGGCGATCATGTGGCCGCTGTCGACACCGGGGTCGTCCGCGAGGAACGGCGGAAGCCCATGGCTGCGGGCCTTGTCGAGGAACCGGTCGGTACGCCGCTCGCTGATCGAGGCCGTGTCCGCGGCGACGATCGCGAGGAAGTCGAGCACGTAGGCGACCGGTGCCCCGTGGAAGTTGCCGTTCGACTCGACCCGGCGCTCGTCGGCGAGCACCACCGGGTTGTCGACGGCCGAGGCGAGCTCACGTCCGGCGACCGTGGCGGCGTGCTCCACGGTGTCGCGGGCGGCACCGTGCACCTGCGGGGAGCAGCGCAGGGAGTAGGCGTCCTGGACCCGGTTGCAGTCGGGGCCGCGGTGCGAGGCCACGATGCCGGAGTCGGCCAGCAGGGAGGTCAGGTTCGCGGCCGAGAGGGCCTGACCGGGGTGTGGCCGGATCGCCTGCAGCTCGGGGGCGAAGACTCGGTCGGTGCCGAGCTGACCCTCCACCGACATCGCGGCCGCGATGTCAGCGGTCCGCAACAGCATCCGCAGGTCGGCGATCGCCATCACCAGCATGCCCAGCATCCCGTCGGTGCCGTTGATGAGCGCCAGGCCCTCCTTCGCGGCCAGCTCGACCGGCTCCAGCCCGGCCGCGGCGAGCGCGTCAGCGGCCGGCATCAGGGTGCCGGTCGCGTCCCGGACCTCGCCCTCACCCATCAGCGCGAGCGCACAGTGCGAGAGCGGAGCGAGGTCACCCGAGCAGCCGAGAGAGCCGTACTCCCGGACCACTGGCGTGATACCGGCGGACAGCAGGCCGGCGAGGAGCCGGGCGGTCTCCACACGGATGCCCGTGCGCCCGGTCGCGAGCGTGGAGAGCCGCAGCAGCATCAGCGCACGGACCACCTCGCGCTCGACCTCCGGGCCGGACCCGGCGGCGTGCGAGCGCACCAGCGATCGCTGCAGCTGCGCGCGCATCTCGGTCGGGATGTGTCGGGTCGCCAGCGCCCCGAACCCGGTCGAGACGCCGTACGTCGGAGTAGCGGCGGCGGCGAGCTCCTCGATGACGTCGCGAGCCCGCTCGACCGCTGCCACCGACTCGGCCGTCAGGATCACGGCGGCCCCGTCTCGTGCCACGGCGACCAGGTCCTCGAAGGACACCGGTCCGGTCCCGACCGCGACGGTCGTCTGGGGCTCACCCACGCGCTCACTCATGCCGCTCATCCTTGCTCCGCCTCCCGGCGTCGACCACCCCTGAACGACACCCGCTGTCTGACATCCGAGACGAGGGCGGCAATTCGTCACCTTCGCGTGGGCGCGCATCACGAGCACCCGCAGCAGCCGCCGCTGACGTCATTCATCTCACAGGCCGCTGGGCAAGACGGCGGCTCCGACCGTACGGCGGGCGGCGTTGACTGGTCGTCGTGCCCGTCACCGCCTCCGCGCCGATCGTCAGCGCCGTCTCGCCGCTGGTCGATGCTGGGCGCGAGCACACTCGCCCAGGCCTCGGCCGCGGTGATGATGCACGGCCCGGCGTTCCTGATCCCCACGCTGCACAGAAGCGGAGGGATGAGCCTGGCTCAGGCCGGCCTCGTCGCGGCCTGCCCCACGATCGGCGTGATGCTCACACTGGTCGCCTGGGGCGCCGTCACCGACCGACGAGGGGAGCGGTTCGTGCTGCTCACCGGGCTCAGCGCCACGGTCGTCTTCGGGCTGGCCGCCGCGCTCAGCGGCGGCACCACGATGCTGGCCATCACCCTGTTCTTCGCCGGCGCTTCCGCTGCGGCCACCAACTCCGCCAGCGGGCGGGTGGTGGTCGGCTGGTTCGCCCCCGAGCGGCGCGGCCTCGCGATGGGCATCCGACAGATGGCGCAACCGGTCGGTGTCGGCGTGGCCGCGATCTCGATCGCGGTCGTGGCCGACAGATGGGGCGTCCACGCAGCCATGTGGGTGCCGACCGTCGCGTGCGCGGTCGCGGTCTGCGTGGTGGCCCTGGTCGTGATCGACCCGCCCCGTCCCGAGCGGCAGGCGGGAGCCGCGGCGAACCCCGTACCGACACGACTCCTTCCTGGCCCGGATCCACGGCGTCTCGGTGCTGCTCGTCGTCCCGCAGTTCCTGGTGTGGACCTTCGCGCTGGTCTGGCTGGTCCAGGACCGCGACTGGTCCCCCGCGGCCGCAGGTGGGGTAGTGGCCATCGCCCAGGTCGCGGGCGCCCTCGGCCGGATCGCCGTCGGCCATCTCTCCGACGTGGTCGGGTCCCGGATGCGCCCGCTGCGCTGGGTCGCCCTCGCCGCCGGCGCCACGATGGCGCTGCTCGGCCTGACGGCCGCCCTCGACCTCGGCGTCGCGGTTCTGCTCGTCGTGGTCGCCACCCTGGTGACGGTCGCCGACAACGGTCTCGCGTTCACCGCGGTGGCCGAGCGAGCCGGACCGTTCTGGTCCGGCCGGGCGCTCGGCGTGCAGAACACCGCCCAGTTCCTGACCGCCTCCGCCGTTCCCCCGTTGGCGGGGCTGGTCGTGACCCATGCCGGGTACGCCGCGGCCTTCACGTTCGGGGCGCTGTTCCCGCTCCTGGCCGCCCCCTCGTCCCCGTCCGTGAGGAGCACGAGCTCAGCTGAGGGTTGGGATCGCCGTTCTGGGGTACGGATCTCGGAGACATCCCAGGGAGGGACCCATGAGCACTACCACCATCGTCATTCTCGTCATCGTCATCGTCGTCGTCGCCCTGATCGTGGCCGCGATCGCGATGGCGGCCAGCAAGCGCCGCAACGAGCAGCGCCGGCACCAGGCCAACGAGCTTCGAACGCTCGCTGACGCCCAGTCCAGCCACGTCGACGTGTCGCGTCAGGAGGCAGCGGCCGCCGAGGCTCGCGCCGAGCAGGCCCGCGCCGAGGCCGAGCTCACCGAGGCGAAGGCGGCCGAGGCGCGCCAGGGTCTGCACGTCGACGAGGCCCGCCGCGAGGACGCCGTACGGGAGGCCGACGCGATCGACCCCGACGTCGACCACCTCTCCGACGACTACCAGCCGGGTGCTGCGGGCAGCGACTACCAGCCGGGTGCTGAGGGCAGCGACTACCAGACGGGTGCTGCGGGCAGCAGGGACACCGCTCCTCAGTAGTCTCGCCGCATGAGCCAGGTGCCCGCCGCGACCCGGGCCCTGCGGGTGCTCCGGTTCCTGGCCGGGCAGCCCGACCCGGTCCCACTCGACCGGATCATGCGCGCCTGCGACCTGCCGCGAAGCACGACGTACCACCTGCTGAACGCGATGATCGACGAGGGCTTCGTCGTCCACCTCGCCGATGAGCACCGCTACGGCCTGGGCGTCACCGCCTTCGAGATCGGGAGCGGCTACGCGCGGCAGGAGCCGCTGCAGCGACTGGCCCGCCGCCCGCTCGCGGCCCTGGTCGACCGGGTCGGCCAGTCGGCGCACCTGGCGATCCTGCACGGCCGCGAGGTGCTCTACGTGATCGAGGAGCGTGCTCCAGGGCGCCCCCCGCTGGTCAGCGACGTCGGGGTCCGGCTGCCCGCCCACCTGACTGCCAGCGGGCGGGCGATCCTGGCGCTGCTCCCTGCGGGACAGGTGCGCGCGCTCTACTCCACGACCGCCGACTTCGTGGACCGCCACGGGCACGGGCCGCAGACGCTGAGCCGCCTGCGGACGATGCTGTCCGACACCCGCCAGCGGGGGTACGCCACCGAGGACGGCGAGGTCACCCCGGGACTCGCGAGCGTCGCCGTCGCGGTGCTCGACCACAACCAGCACCCGGTCGCCGCGGTGGCCGTCACCTACCCCGAGAGTGCCGATCCGGCGACCGTGCGGGGACCGGTCATCGAGACGGCCCTCGCGCTGACCCGCAGGATCGGCGGGTGAGCAGCGCGACCGCGCGGATCGGTCTGCTGCAGATCTCCCTCGCCGGGGTGCTGTGGGGCACCGGCGGTCTGGCGGTCCACGTGATCCGCGACGCCGAGCCGCTCTCGGTGGTGACGATCAGCGCGTGGCGGATGGTGATCGGTGCGGTCGCGCTGCTGGTCGCGGTCGCGCTGCTCCGACAGGTCGGCGACCTCCGCGACCTGGTGCGCCGACACCCGGGCCGCGTCGTGCTGATCGGCGTCGCGACCGCGACGTACCAAGCCCTCTACTTCGCCGCTGTCGTGGCGGTCGGCGTGACGGTGTCGACGGTCGTCAGCCTCGGGCTCGCGCCGATGCTGGTGACCGTCGTCGAGAGCATCCGCCGACGTCGGCCGCCGAGCCCGGGCGACCTGCTGGTCCTCACGGCAGCGCTCGTCGGGCTGGTGCTGGTCAGCGTCTCGGCGGGCTCCGCGGGCGGGCCGCACCCGCTGTTCGGCGTGCTCGCCTCGATCGGCTCGGGCACGGCGTACGCACTCACGACCCTCGTGGGACACGGCCTCGCGCAGTCAACCGGGCCCCTGGGCCTCGCGACCGCCAGCACCACCGTCGGCGCGATCGCCCTGGTGCCGATCGCGCTCCTCACCGGGGTGGATGCGGGCGCTTGGGGCAACCCCGTCGTGGCCGGCACCCTGGTGTACCTCGGCGTGCTCACGATGGCGGTCGCCTACCTGCTCTTCTACGCCGGGCTGCGCACCGCGCCGGGCAGCTCCGCGGTGATCGCCACGCTGCTCGAGCCGTTGACCGCAGCCGTGCTGGCCGCGGTCGTCCTGGACGAGCGGCTCGGGCCGGCGGGCATCGTCGGTGGCGCACTGATCCTGGCCGCGGTGGCCGGCCTCGGCCGGAGGCCGGCCACCGCTCAGAGTCCGATGCCGGTCAGCCCAGCGCCGTGACCACCTGGGTCAGCGTCTTGGTCGGCGTGCCCGACCAGTCACCGTCCAGCGGCACGATCGAGATCTTGTTGGCCTTGAGCGCGGCGGTGTCGGAGTTCTTGTTGGTCGACCTCCGGTCGCTGGGGAAGCCCAGCGAGTAGGTCCCACCGTCCTTGGTCGCGGTGCCGTTCCAGCCGATCGCGATCATGTCGCCGTTGCCGAGCACGTTGAGCGCCGGCTTGCCGGCCTTCTCTCCCGCCCCGACGTAGGGGAAGTTGACGTTCAGGAGCAGGGACGGCTTCAGCTGGTGGGCGGCTCGCAGCTTGCCGAGCAGCCGCACCGCGAACTTCGCGCCCGGCGCGTACTTCGGGCAGTTCAGGCCCTGGACCGCGCACGGGATCAGGTCGAACTCCTCGCTGAGGGCGACTGCAGGCACGCCGAGCTCGTGAGCGCTGACCGCGGCGCTCGTCGTACCGCTGTGGAAGACGCCGATGCCGGCGTTCTGGCCCCAGTTGATCCCGCTGACGACCAGGTCGGGACCCGCGGGCCAGTAGGTCGCGGGCAGGAAGTTCTCGACGCCGATCTTCACGGTGTCGGACGGCGACGCGCTCGGGGATCCCGCGACGCACTCGGTGTTGCTGTTGCAGACGCCGTACACGGCGCCCGCGGACGCAGCGCCGGCGCAGTCGCCGGCGTACGCGTCGGGCGGGGTCACGGCGGAGACGGTGAGGCCGGTGGCGCGGTCGGTCGTGATCCGACCACCCTGGCCGCTCTGCTGGCCCCAGGGGCCGACCACGATGACGTCGGCGCCGGCGGCGCACAGCGCCTTGCGGACCTCATAGAGCCCCTTGCCGTCCGACCCGTCGGCCTTGACGCCCTGCACGGAGTCGTCGTTGGTGAGCATGATCTTGAGCCCCTTGACGGTGGCCGGCGGCTTGGCCTGCGCCGCACCTGCCTGTCCGGACAGCAGACCGATGACAAGGGCGGCGATACCAGCGATCACCACGGCGAGGAGACGGGAACGACGGGACACTGCAGACCTCCGAGGGCAGGTGGGTAGACGCGTGCCCTCGCAGTTTGAGGCATGGTGACGAGCGTCACGCGACATTTCCTGAAACTCGTTCTACTCCTGCCGTCGCGGAAGCGGCGCCTCATCCGCGCCCTTCACCCGACGAAAGTTACCTGCCGGTAGGATCCTTCTCACGCCGGTACGGGACTGACGCAGCGGACCACGGGGAATAGGCTCACCGCGCACGCCGTACGGCGTCGTACCCGACCGACTGACGCCGCTCGAGGGAGTCCCGCTCCATGCAGATCTTCGCCATCGTCGTCTCGCTGGCCTTCACGATCGTCGCCGTCGTCGCGGTCACCGTGGCGGTGCGCCGGATGCTCGCCGTGATGCGCCTCGGCCAGGCCGCGACGCCGCGGACCGACCAGCCCGGTCGCCGTACGCTCACGATGGTCAAGGAGACGCTGCTCCACACACGGATGCTCCAGTGGCACTGGGTCGGCATCATGCACTGGTTCGTGTACGCCGGCTTCATCGTGCTCAGCGCGTCCGTGCTGACCGGCTACTTCCAGCTCTTCTCGCCCGAGTTCGCGCTGCCGGTCATCGGCCACTTCTTCCTCTACGAGTGGACCATGGAGGCGCTGGGCGTCCTCAGCACGGTCGGCATCGTCTTCCTGATCGTCTACCGCCAGGTCAACCACCCGCGCCGCCTCGGCCGCAAGAGCCGCTTCTACGGCTCGACCTTCTGGCAGGCCTACTTCGTCGAGGCGATGGCGCTCCTGGAGGGCTCGGCGATCCTCTTCATCCGCGGCGCCGAGTACAAGCTCGACCCCGAGGCCAGCCGCTTCCACTACCCGGTCAGCGCGACCTTCTCGAACCTCTACCCCGACGGGCACGACACCCTCGAGAACATCGTCTACGGCATCGCGATGTTCAAGATCGTGCTCGCGATGGTCTGGCTGCTGGTGATCGCGCGCAACATCACCATGGGTGTCGCGTGGCACCGGTTCACCGCCTGGTTCAACATCTGGTTCAAGCGCGACGGCTCCGGCCGTACGGCGCTCGGTGCGGTGAAGCCGCTCACGGTCGAGGGCCGGACGATCACCCTCGAGGACATCGAGGAGGACCGGCTCGACGAGGACTCGATCCTCGGCGTCGGCTCGATCGAGGACTTCAGCTGGAAGGGCATCCTGGACTTCACGACCTGCACCGAGTGCGGTCGCTGCCAGTCGCAGTGCCCGGCCTGGAACACCGAGAAGCCCCTGTCCCCGAAGCTGATGATCATGGGCCTGCGCGACGCGGCGTACGCGAAGGCGCCGTACCTCCAGACTCCGGAGGACCAGCGCGGGAGCCTCACCGAGGCTCAGGTCCTGGAGGGCGAGCGTCCCCTCATCGGCGACACCGGTGACGACTGGTTCTACATGCCCGACAGCGGCGCGGCGGTCATCGACCCCGACGTCCTCTGGTCGTGCACGTCGTGCGGCGCCTGCGTCCAGCAGTGCCCCGTCGACATCGAGCACGTCGACCACATCATCGACATGCGCCGCTACCAGGTGCTCGTCGAGTCGAACTTCCCCGCCGAGCTCAACGGGCTGTTCAAGGGCCTGGAGAACAAGGGCAACCCCTGGAACATGTCGCCGAACGCGCGCATGGACTGGGCCAAGGGCCTCGACTTCGAGGTCAAGGTCGTCGGCGAGACGATCGAGTCCCTCGACGAGGTCGACTGGCTCTTCTGGGTCGGCTGCGCAGGTGCCTACGAGGACCGCGCGAAGAAGACCACCCGCGCCGTCGCCGAGCTGCTCGACATCGCCGGCATCAGCTTCGGGGTGCTCGGCAACGGCGAGACCTGCACCGGCGACCCGGCCCGCCGGGCCGGCAACGAGTTCGTGTTCCAAGGCCTCGCGCAGCAGAACGTCGAGACGTTCAAGGAGTACAAGGTCAAGAAGGTCGTCTCGACCTGTGCGCACTGCTTCAACACGCTCAAGAACGAGTACAAGGAGTTCGGCGTCGAGCTCGAGGTCGTGCACCACACCCAGCTGCTGAACCGACTGGTGCGCGACGGCAAGCTCACCCCGGTGGCCGACGGAGCGGGAGCGCACAAGCGCTCGATCACCTACCACGACCCCTGCTACATCGGCCGCCACAACGGCGTCTACACGCCGCCGCGCGAGCTGCTCGAGATCCTTCCCGGCGCCGAGTTCGTCGAGATGGAGCGCAACTCCGAGAAGTCCTTCTGCTGTGGCGCCGGTGGCGCCCGGATGTGGATGGAGGAGAACCTCGGCGAGCGGATCAACGTCAACCGTACGGTCGAGGCCGTCGGCACCGGCGCGGACCAGATCGCCGTGGGCTGCCCGTTCTGCCGGGTGATGCTCTCCGACGGGCTCACGGCCCAGCAGGCCAAGGGCGAGGCGCGGGAGGAGGTCGAGGTCCTCGACGTCGCGCAGATGCTGCTCGCGTCGATCAAGGGCGAGATGGCGACCAAGCTGGCGCCCGGCGCGGCCCCCGAGGCCGCCGCTGCGGCTCCGGTCGAGACGAAGGCCGAGCCCGAGGACGGTGACGAGACGATCACCGAGGACACGGTCGTCGAGACCGAGGACGCCGGTCCGGCCGCCAAGGCCTCTGGTGGCTCGTCGCTCTTCGACACCCCGGCCAAGACGGAGGCCGAGTCGGACACTGCCAGCGAGGACGCGACACCTGCCGAGGAGGCCAAGGCCGCGAAGCCGGCGTCTGCTGGTGGATCGCTCTTCGACGTCGGCGGGGACGAGGCAGTCGCGGCGGAGTCCGAGGAGGATTCCGTGCCTGAGCCCGCGCAGGAGAAGCCGGTCGCCAAGTCGGCCGGGATCGGTTCCGGTGGATCACTCTTCGACCTCGGCGAGCCCGCTGCCGAGGAGAAGGCCGAGCCCGAGCCGGCGGAGAAGCCAGCACCGAAGGCCGACCTGGGGTCTGGTGGCTCGCTGTTCGATATCGCAACGCCTGAGGCGGCGCCCGAGGCCGAGGAGGCCGCGGACCCGAGCCCGAGGCTGAACCGGCGGCGAAGGCAACGTCCGAGCCCACCCCAGCAGCCGCCCCCGCCACCTCGATCCCCGAGAGCGGATCCCTCTTCGACATCGCCGCCCCCGAACCCGCACCCGCGGCCGAGAAGGTGCCCGAGGCGAAGGCCGACCCGGAACCCGAGCCAGAGCGCCAGCCCGAGTCGGTGGAGACACCCGAGCCCACCCCGGCAGCCGCCCCCGCCACCTCGATCCCCGACGGCGGATCCCTCTTCGACATCGCCGCCCCCGAACCCGTGCCCGCGGCGACGCCCGAGAAGCAGCCCGAAGCAGCGGCTGTCCCCGAGCCCGAGCCCGAACCGGAAGCCGAGCCGGTGTCAGCGGTGCCTGACGGCGCCGCTCTGAGCGCGGCCGCCACCTCCGCCGCAAGCGATGCCGCCCCGTCGGAGTCCCGAGCCGAGGTCCCGGAACCGGCTCCCGAGGCGGAGCCGGCGCTCGAGGTAGCGGAGGAGTCTGAGCCCGAGGAGAAGCCGAAGCCGACAGCCAGCGGCGAGGCGCACCAGCCCAAGACCGACGTCGACATCCACGAGGCCGGCTCGCTCTTCGACCTCTGACCCGGGGTTGCCAGCCGAAACCCGCAACCCCGACCAATCCGGTCGTAGCGTTGTCTCCGAACAGGAGACACCATGGATCCCCGGAAGTACGTCGACGCCCGCTGGTCGGCGCTGGTGCGCGCGGCCGTGCTGCTCGGTGCCTCCGAGTCCGAGGCGCCCGCGATCGTGCAGCGCGTCCTCGACGACAACCAGCGCCAGATCAAGCGCGCCGAGGATCCGGATCCGCTCGTCCATCGCGCCCTGGCGGCGGCCATCCCCGGTGCGGAACGCACCGCATTCGCCGCAGAGCCCGACCCGCTGACGCGCCAGGAGATGCTGATCGACCCGGATGAGGCGCCTCTCCCACTCCCACCGGCGCCGCGTCGCCGGCGATGGCCCGCGGCCGTGGCGGCCGTCGCCGTCCTGGCCGCGGTCGGAGCCGCCGTCGCGATCTCGCGGCCCGATCCGCTGCCGACGGACCATCTGGAATCCGACCAGGTGCCCTCGCTCTTCGGTTACAGCGCGGCCACCGCCCGGGAGCACCTCAAGTCCCGCGGCCTGGACGTCACCCTCGAGCCGTCCCGCGACTGCGAGGTGCTGGGCCGTGTGGTCGCCAGCGACCCGGGGACCGGTGCCACCTACCAGTCCGGCGACCCGATCATCGTCTACAGCTCGTTGCCGTCGAGCGTGGAGTGCCTGCCCCACTACACCGACCAGGTCCTCGCCTGGGCGCTGCTCGACTTCGCCAACGACCGCGGGCTAGCGCCCCGGTTTGCCGACCGGGTCGTCGTGCACGCCGGCGACGGCCCCGCGACGGTGCTGACCGCGAGCGAGGCTGTGGACCGGGACAGCTGGTCTGCCAGCGGCATCCTGGCGACCCTCCGGCGTGCGTCGAGCAAGGTCGCTCTTGTCAACCCGCGGCCGGTCTCCTATGCCGTCCCGGAGATCCAGATCTCGCCGGTCACCGTGGACCTGGGGAGGTGCGGGGAGCCGGAATCATCGGCCGCCGACGACGCCCACGCGTTCACACTCCAGATCCGGTCGCCGACACGGATCGGATGCCCGGTCCGCCTCGACATCCACCTCGACGGTTCGGCGATCAAGGCAGTCTCGCTCTACCCCACTCCGTCCTGGTCGGACTGAGCCTGGTCTGACGGTTCCTCCGTGTGCTCCGGTACGACCACCGGCCGCAGCCGGGCCCAGGTCGCGAAGCCGATCCCGATCGCGAGCATCACCAGCCCCGCCCACAGGTTGGCGTTGACGCCGCCAGTCTTCTCGAGCTCCTGGTCGCCGAAGAGTCCCATCGCCGTGAGGATCGCGCCGTACAGACCGATCAGCCCGCCGATGATGTTGCGGATGTCGAAGGCACCTGCTGTGTGCTGATTGTTGGGCATCTCCAGCTCCTCAGAAGATCACGTTCAAGATGATGACCAGGACCAGGGCCACCGCAGCCAGCGGCAGTGTTCGTTGGTACCAGGGTCGACCGGCCTCGTCAGGATCGACCAGGTCCTCGCGGGGCGTCTCCGAGTAGACCAGGCCCCGCAGCTCCTCGGCCGGCTTGGGCCTGGTGAAGCCGGAGACCACGACGCTGAACAGGACGTCGACAACGAAGGCAGCACCCGCGGCGACGAACGACGCGCCCTGCCCGCCGATGCCGATCCAGCCCTGGCTCAGGGAACCCAGCGCGTCCTCGCTCGCCACACCGACGAGGACTGCTGCGACCGTGCCGGCGACGAGCCCCACCCAACCGGCGGTGGGCGTCATCCGCTTCCAGAACATGCCGACGATGAAGGTCGCGAAGAGCGGGGCGTTGAAGAACCCGAACAGGGTCTGGAGGTAGACCATGATGTTGGAGTAGTTCGAGGCCAGGGTCGCGGTGAAGATCGCGATGACGACGGCGCCGACGGTGGCGATCCGGCCGACCAGCAGGTAGTAGCCGTCGCTGCGTTCCTTGACGATGTAGCGCTGCCACAGGTCATAGCTCCAGACGGTGTTGAACGCCGAGATGTTGGCCGCCATGCCGGCCATGAAGGCCGCCAGCAGGCCCACGATCGCGAGCGCCCAGCAGACCGTTGGGGAGCACGTCTCGCATCAGGTACAGCAACGAGTCGTTGTAGGTCACCCCGTCTCCGGATGAACCGCCCGGCACCTTCTCGCCGGCCTTGATACCGCGCGATCTCCGTCACCAGGACCGCCGCGATCATGCCGGGCAGGATCGTGATGAACGGGACGAACATCTTCGGGTAGGCACCGATGATCGGCGTCTTGCGCGCCGACGAGATCGAGTTGGAGGCCATCGCTCGCTGGACCTCGACGAAGTTGGTCGTCCAGTAGCCGAAGGACAGCACGAACCCGAGGCCGAAGACGATGCCGACGACCGACCAGAGGTCGGAGCTGAAACCGGTCAGCGCGTTGCCGGGCCAGGAGTTCAGCTGCTGATCGGCGGGGGCGATCGCGTCCGGGTGGTCGGCGGCGGCCTTGGTGATGCCGTCCTTCACGCCGTCCCAACCGCCCACGCGGTGCAGGCCGATCAGGGTCAGCGGCAGCAGCGCGGCCACGATCACGAAGAACTGCAGCACCTCGTTGTAGATCGCGGCACTCAGCCCGCCCAGGGTGATGTAGGAGAGCACGATGACCGCGGCGACGACCAGGGCCAGCCAGAGCGGCCAACCGAGCAGCGCGTGCACGATGCTGCGCGAGCAGGAAGAGGTTGATGCCGGCGATCAGCAGCTGCGCGACCGCGAACGAGATCGCGTTGACCAGGTGAGCTCCGGTGCCGAAACGCCGGAACATGAACTCCGGGACCGAGCGGACCTTCGAGCCGTAGTAGAACGGCATCATCACGACGCCGAGGAAGAGCATCGCCGGGATCGCGCCGATCCAGAAGTAGTGGACGGTCGGCAGCCCGAACTGCGCGCCGTTCGCCGACATGCCCATGATCTCGACGGCACCGAGGTTGGCCGAGATGAACGCCAGACCGGTCACCCAGGCCGGCAGCGACCGCCCGGACAGGAAGAAGTCGAGCGAGTCGGAGATCTGTCGGCGAGCCATCAGCCCGATGCCCAGCACGACCGCGAAGTAGAGGACGATGATCAGGTAGTCGACGAAGTTGGCGTCGATGATGGTGCTGGCCAGGACGGTCGGGATCGACATGGTGACGCCTTTCGTGCACGTCCGATGGCGGGACCGATGGACCGGTGGACGCGTGCCCCGTTGCTCGACCACGACAAACATCGACATGGCGATCTGACGCCACCAATTGATTGACATGACGTCACAGTGACGTCATAGTGGTGCACATGGACATCACGCCGTACGTCGAGAGCCTGCGTCGCGATCTGCTCGCGGCCGCCGAGGCCGCCGGCCCCGAGGCCCGCGCCGCGACCGAGCGGCTCACCTACGCGCTCGACCCGGCCGCCCGGCTCGCGCTGATGGAGGCGGTCTCCCAGGCCGCCGCCGAGATCACCGCCGAGATGCCGGCCGGCGGCGTCGACGTACGCCTCAACGGACGCGAGCTCGACTTCGTGGTCGACACGGCGCCCGCCGCCGGTGCCGGCCGCTCCGCCCGCCCCGCCGCCGCCTCCCGGGCGCCGACGAGGTCGAGGACGACGGCACCGTCGCCCGGGTCACCCTCCGGATCCCCGAGGCGGTCAAGGTCAAGGCCGAGGAGATGGCGGCCCGCTCCGGCCACTCGCTCAACACCTGGCTGGTGACCGTGGTCCGCGCGGCCACCCGCGACAGCGCGATCAACGTCGACATCGACCTGTCGAGCATCCCGTTCCTCAGCGGCAACGACCCGCTCGGCGGCAAGCGCGGCACACAAGCGGATGAGCGGCTGGGTCTAGCGCCACCCACCCACCGCACCACCCGCCTCTCCGGGACCGGCAGCAGGCCGGCCTCGCGGACGAACACACCCTCAGTCAGGAGAGCACCATGACCGACCACCACTTCGAGACACCCCGCCCCGTGCAGCCTGTTCGCCGAGATCGGCAAGGGCCTGGTGACGGTGGCCGCCACCGAGACCACCACGACCCACGTCGAGGTCCTCGGCCGCGACGCCGACCAGGTGCACGTCCGCCAGGACGGCGACCAGATCAGCGTCGTCGGCCCCAAGGCCGCGGCGGGTTCTTCGGCGGCGACTCCGGCCTCGAGGTCACCGTCACCCTGCCCGACCCGCAGCACCGTCGTCGTCCGCACCGGCAGCGCCAACATCGTCGTCACCGGCACCGTCGGCACGGCGCAGCTGCGCAGCGGCTCCGGCGACGTCGAGGTCGACGTCGTCGACGGCGCCCTCGCGATCGAGACCGGCTCCGGCGACATCCGGGTCGAGGACGCCGCGCGGCGACGCCAAGGTCAAGAGCGGCTCCGGCGACGTCCTGGTCGTCGAGTCGACCGACGTCGCTGTCGGTCTCGACCGGCTCCGGCGACGTCCAGCTCTGGACGACCCACGGCCCGGCCGTCGTCAAGACCGGCTCCGGCGACCTCAAGGTCGGCGACGCCGGCGCCGACGTCACGCCTCACCACCGGCTCCGGCGACCTCGCCGTCACGACCGCCCGGCGCGGCCGGATGACCGCCAAGTGCGCGTCCGGCGACGTCCGGATCGGCGTGCCGGCCGGCGTGCCCGTCTGGACCGACATCTCCACCGTCTCCGGCGAGATCCGCTCCAACCTCACCGGCGCGGGCGAGCCCGCCGCGGGCGCCGACCACGTCGAGGTCCGCGCCAAGACCGTCAGCGGCGACATCGTCCTCACCGAGGTCTGACCCCACCCACCTCACCACGCTCAGGAGCTCACCATGGACTACAGCAACATGGTCCTCGACGCCGAGGCCAACCGCCAGCCAGCTCGACGAGCGGATCGCTCGCGCGACCGCCCCCAAGATCCCGTCGACCGCCCACCGGCACCTGCTCGCCCAGCGGCTGCGCCGGGTCGCCGACCGGATCGACAACTGAGGCGTCTAGGACGCGCATGCGAGACGCCGCGGCGCCAGTAGCCCATGAAGGCGACCTGGCGGCGGTCCACGCCGAGCTCGTTGACCAGGCACGCGGCGCAGGCCGGTGACCACTCCGGACTCGCCCGCGATCCAGGCGTAGAGGTCGTCGAGGTCGTGGCCGACCACGCGTCACCGCGGTCTCGACGTCCTCGCCCGAGGAGGAGTACGTCGGGGTCTCCCACAGGTCGGGGTCGACCTCGTCGCGCTCCTCGACCGCAGCAGCGACCGGCACCGAGGTGCTCGAGCACCGCCGCGTGCAGCCGGGCCCCGTGAGCGCCACCCGTCGCGGGCCAGCCAGACGACGCTCGACGCCCTCGGGGTGCTGCACGGTCTGCACGTCGGCCGCGGTCGGCACCTCGAGGAACGCCGCACCCGTCGCCGTCGCACGGCAGCTGCTCGAGGATCGCGCAGATCGCCGGCACGGCGGTCTCGTCGCCGACCAGCAGCAGCCGGCGCGCCGTACCCGGCTCGAACTCGATGCCGCCGTAACTGCCTCCCGCGACGCGGCGCCAGCACGACGAGCCGGTCGCCGACCGTCGCCCGCGCGGCCCAGGCGCAGCCCGGACCGGATCTCGCCGTCGTCGCGCGTGCACGACGATGTCGACGACCAGCCGGGTGTCGGCGCCCTCGCCGACGACGTCGCGGACCGTGTAGGTGCGCATGTGCCCGCGCTCCTCGACCGGCCGCTCGAGCCAGGTGTCCGAACCACGACTCGTCGACGCCCTCGAACGACGGCAGCGGGCCGCCCCGTGCGGGAAGACCAGCTTGATCCGCTGGTCGTACGGCGGGCCGTCGACGCCGAAGTCGGCGAGGCACGGCGCCGCCGAGCTCGACCCGCACGAAGGACGGGGAGAGCCGGTCGACCCGGACCACCTCGACCTGGTCGAGGATCATCGGCAGGGAGGTGCGTCGCGGTCTCCGTCATGAGGTTAGGTTAGCCTAACCTCGCATCGGGCTCAGATCTGGGTGCGGTGGAAGTTCTGGAAGGACCGCGACGGCGTCGGGCCGCGCTGGCCCTGGTAGCGCGAGCCGTACTTCTCCGAGCCGTAGGGGTGCTCGGAGGGCGAGGTCAGCCGGAAGAAGCAGAACTGCCCGATCTTCATGCCGGGGTAGAGCTTGATCGGCAGCGTCGCGACGTTCGCGAGCTCCAGCGTCACGTGCCCGGAGAACCCGGGGTCGACGAAGCCGGCCGTCGCGTGGGTGAGCAGCCCGAGCCGGCCCAGCGACGACTTGCCCTCGACGCGGGCCGCGATGTCGTCGGGCAGCGAGACGACCTCGTACGTCGAGCCCAGCACGAACTCGCCCGGGTGCAGGATGAACGGCTCGTCGCCGTCCGGCTCGACCTCGCGGGTCAGGTCGGACTGGTCGGCCGCCGGGTCGATGTGCGGGTAGCGGTGGTTCTCGAAGACCCGGAAGAACCGGTCGAGCCGCACGTCGATCGACGAGGGCTGCAGCATCGCCGGATCCCACGGGTCCAGGGCGATCCGACCGGCGTCGATCTCGGCCAGGATGTCGCGGTCTGACAGCAGCACGCGGCAACCCTACCGGGTGCCACCCCGCCTCGGTGGTCGGCCTCGTCGAGACCGAGAATGGAGTGCGTGAGCTTCCAGCGCTACGTCGCGCTCGGCGACTCCTTCACCGAGGGCGTCGGCGACCCCGACCCCGACCGCCCCAACGGCCTGCGCGGCTGGGCCGACCGGGTCGCCGAGGTGCTCGGCGGCGACGCACGATCCGCGGGCTTCGGCTACGCCAACCTCGCGATCCGCGGCCGCAAGCTCGGCCGGCATCCTCGACGAGCAGCTCGAGCCGGCGCTCGCCCTCGAGCCCGACCTGGTCACGGTCTACGCCGGCGCCAACGACATCCTGCGACCCCGGGTCGACATCGACGCCCTCGCCGAGCGGTACGACGCCGCGCTCGCCCGACTGTCCGGCACCGGCGCCCGGGTGCTGGTGTTCACGGCCTTCGACCCGGGCGGCTCGGCGATCTACCGCCCGCTGCGCGGCCGGTTCGCGCTCTACAACGAGTTCGTCCGCGCCAGCGCCCGCCGCCACGACCTCGACGTCGTCGACTTCTGGGCGCTGCGCGAGTACCGCGACTGGCGCTACTGGGACCCGGACCGGATGCACATGGGCCCGGCCGGCCACCAGCGGATGGCGATCGAGGTGCTCGACACCCTCGGCGTCCAGCACGACCTCGCGCCCCTCCCCCTCGTCGACCACCCCGCGCTCTCGCGCCGCGAGCAGGTCCGCGAGCACCTCGACTGGGTCCGCGGCTCGGCCGCGCCCTGGGTGCACCGCCGGCTCACCGGCCGCTCGTCGGGCGACGGCCTCGACCCGCGCCATCCCACGCTGACCCGCATCGACTAGGATTCCCGCGATCCTGCGGATGTAGCTCAGTTGGTAGAGCGCGACCTTCCCAAGGTCGATGTCGCGAGTTCGAATCTCGTCATCCGCTCCACCCCTGACAGGGTGTCGCGCTCCCAGAGCGCGACACTCTGCAACGTCGAGTCGCGAGCGAACCCGCTCGGGGCTCCGACCCATTGCCGACCGTCCGGGGGCTTCGGACATTCCTGCGTCACCCGTGGTCACCAATCTGTTACTCCTGTGACTCCTGCTTCGCTTGACTATTCAAGTGACGATTGTGGACAGTGGAGCAGACTCTTCCCCACGTCTCGAGGTTCCCCGCATGTCCCGTCCCCGCGCACGCACGCTCGCGATCGGCGCCGCACTGCTGCTGATGCTCGCCGCGCTGCCGTTCGTCCCGCGCGGTGACGACGACCAGGGAGCGATCCGCCCCTCCGGCAAGGACCAGGTCAACGGCGCTCCGCCCGGCCAAGACGGCCGGCACTCTCGAGGATCACCCCGGAGATGCAGGCCGAGATCGACCGGGTCGTCGACGCCGGTCGCGCGGTCGGCCGGGTGAGCACCAAGGCCATCCGCCACCCAGCTCGCCGACGAGCTGGTGCGCTGCGTCGACCTCGAGGGCCAGCGCTACTGCCTCGGGTCCGGCTGGACCGACGACACCGAGCAGCAGGTCCGCGCCCGCGTCGCCACGGCCGCCCGGGTGTCGCGCCCGTACCGTCGCACCGACCCTCAACACCGGCGACCTCGACCCGGCCGCGGCGCTGCGCCGCGCGGCCCGGATGAGCCCGGCCGCCCGCGCCGCCGCCGAGCGCGCCGAGCTGCGAGATGGCCGCCCGCTCGGTCGCCAAGGTCTGGCTGCTGCGCCACGAGATCCAGGGCGTCCCGCTGCCCGCCGGCTTCCTCGAGGAGCACCCGGAGGCACGCGTCGCGGCGGCCGCGCCGGCCGCCCGGACCAACGCCACCAAGACCCCCAGCCCCGTCACCCACGGCCACCGCCGACGCGCCACGCCGACGGCCACACCGACCACCAGCGCGAAGCCGAAGGAGCTGCGGCCCCGCGACTACCCCGACCGGGCGAGCGTCCTGACCCCCAAGCAGGTCGCCTCGCAGACCCGCACCTACTGGTGCGGCCCGACCTCGATGCAGATGATCGCCTGGGGCTGGAACGGCCACGCCCAGAGCCAGGACCACTGGGCCACCCGGCTCGGCACCACCACCAGCGGCACCGCGATCACCGAGATGGTGCGCGTCGTCAACCAGCGCACCGGCTGGGACGACAAGGCCTACGCCGGCCCCTACATCACCCTCGACATCGGCAGCTACGAGCTTCCGCCAGTGGATCATGCTGATGATGCGCCACGTCGACGACTACAAGGCGCCCGTCGTCCTGCACCCGATCCTGCTCAAGCGCTTCTACCCCTACCTCGACGACGACGCCTCCGGTCACTTCCAGGTCGGCCGCGGCTACGACAAGACCGGCAGGAGCCCGGTCCAGCTGAGCTACTTCGAGCCGTGGAACCAGCAGCGCTTCGACCCCTCCGAGCCCTACATCGCCCGCGTCCAGTGGCGCGACGCCTACAAGAGCTACCGCGCCAACCAGGCCCACTACGCCCACAACGTCGGCGTCTGATGGCGCGACGGCCCCTTCGTCGGTACGTCGTGCCTGCGGCGCTGCTGGCAGTGGTCCTCGCCGGCTGCAGCGACGGTGACGATGCCGCTGAGCCCGCGCCCACACCGACCCCCGAGGGGTCGTCGTCGGCGCCGGCATCCCCGACTCCGACCGAACCGACCCCGACCGATCCGAGCCCGAGCGACCCGTCGCCCAGCGCGCCCCCCAGCGGCGGGACGCGCCGACCGGCCCGAGGTCCTGACGCCGACGACCAGCCTGCTGGACTGGAAGCCGGTCCCGGGCCCGATCCGGCGCTCCGTGACCCGTTCGGTCACCGACGCCGGCGAGTGGTCCCTGTCCGTCACCGGCGCGAGCGCCGAGCTCACCGGACCGTCCGGCTCGTCCGGCGTCGCCACCAGCCGGACGCCGGGTCTCCGACGCCCTGCTCGACGACGACGTACGCCGTCGTCGTCCTGCAGGACAAGGCCGAGGAGCGCCCCGCGATCGCCCGGGTCACCGACGCTGGCGTCCGGCAAGACGACCACCCTCGACGGCCGGTCCGACCTCCCGACCACCAACGGCGGCACCTGGGCCCTCGACGGCGACACGCTCGTGCACGCGACGTACGCGCCGAGGGCGACTACTGCCTGGCCACGGTCGACCTCGCCTCCGGCGACGTCGACGCTCGGCTGGTGCGCCCCCAAGCGGCACGGCTTCAGCAACGCCCAGGTGACCCCGGCCGGCACCTCGATGCTCACCTTCGACGACTCGCAGCCCGCCTGCCGCACGGTCGTCGCCGTCGACGGCACCGACGCGACCCCGTTCACCGGCGTGCCCGACTGCACGGGGTGGGACGGGGCGCTCCTCGACGACGGCGCCGTCTGGTCGGTCGTCCCGAAGGGGACAGCACATCGAGGCCGCCGAGTTCTTCGGGCGCTCCGGCGACGGCTACTTCGACCTCGGTCCCGGCACGTCGGGCACCCTCACCTGGTGCGCGGGCGCGTCGTACTTCGTGCGCGACCCGCAGCGCGACGGCGACCCGGCGGCCGCTGATGCGCTGGGACGCCAGGACGGCCTGTCCGTCGTCTACGAGTCGCCCGTCCGGTCAGTGCGTTCCTCGACCGGCCCCGCTGCGGCGGCAACGCCCTCACCGTCTCGGCGTACTCCGAGGGCGGCGACGAGCAGGTCACCGTCCACTGCCCTGACCGGGCGCCTCGTAGGCTGGCGACCGTGACCGACGCCCCTGCCTTCACCGGGTTCCCCGTCGCGGCGCTCGACTTCTACGACGACCTCGAGGTCGACAACACCAAGGCGTTCTGGGAGAAGCACAAGGCGGTCTACGCCGAGGCGGTGAAGGCGCCGATGACGGCGCTGTGCGCGGCGCTCGAGCCGGAGTTCGGGGCCGCGAAGATCTTCCGGCCCTACCGCGACGTCCGCTTCGCCAAGGACAAGACGCCGTACAAGACCCACCAGGGCGCGTTCGTCCGGGTCGGCGAGGCGACCGGGTTGGTACGTCGAGGTGTCACCGCGCGGGGTCCGCACCGGCGCCGGCTTCTACGAGGCGAGCGGGCCCCGACTGGCGGCGTTCCGCGCGGCCGTCGCGCACGACCGGTTCGGCCCGGAGCTCGAGAAGATCCTCGCGCAGCTCTGGCGAAGCAGGGCTTCGAGATCGGCGGCGACCGGCTCAAGACCGACGCCGCGCGGCTACGACGCCGACCACCCGCGGATCGAGCTGCTGCGCCACCGGTCGCTGACCGTCGGCCACCCGCTCGGCTTCGAGCCGGTGATCCACACCGCCGAGCTGCTCGACCTGGTCCGCGACGACTGGCGAGCGATGCGCCCGCTGGTCGAGTGGTGCGCCGCGCACACCGAGCGTGTGACGGCGCACGACCTCAGGCCTTCGGTGAAGCTCGCCATCGTGCGCTCCGGCTCCCAGAAGGCCTTCATCGACGCGACCCGGCCGTCGTCGTGCACGACGTAGACCATGATCAGCTCGGTCGTCGTGTGGCTGCCGTCGGCGAACGACGTCTTGATCCGGCCGATGTTGGCGCAGGTGTTGCTGCCCGGGTTGGCGAACGACTCGTAGATCTCGAACTCGAACGTGTCGATCGGCGCGATCGCCAGCTTCCAGAACGCCGAGATGCCCTCGTGGCCGCGGTGCCCTTGCCCTCCGGGTCGAACATCGACGGGCCCGACCGGGTCCTCGAGCACGGCGTCCTCGGCGTACACGGTCAGCCACTCGGCGAGGTCGCCCTTGGCCACCGCGGAGTAGGAGCGCTGCGACGCGGCCCGCGCCGGGTGGTCGTCGTTCGGCGCGGTCCAGGTGATGGCGTCGGAGGTGATCATGGCGGCATCCTAGGCGCGAACTGGAACACGTTCTAGGTGGGACCTCGGCCGCCGAGGCACGGCTCGACCACCGAGATGCGCGGTCACCCGCACGTTCACCCGCTCGCCGCCCTGGCCTGCCACGGTGCAGGCCATGGCCACGACGTACGGCGTACCTGCATGTCGGACTGCCCCGCAGCGGCGGCGGGTTCCTGCGACACCGCGCTGCGCCGAGCACGCCGACGCCCTCGCCGAGGTCGGGATCCGACACCCCGCGATCTCCGCCGAGGAGATGTTCCGCGCAGCCATCGAGATCCGCCGCGACCACCACGCGTGGGGCTACCAGCGCCGCGAGGTCGAGGGCACCTGGGCCGAGATCTGCCGCCGGGCCCACAAGGGTCGAGGACGACGTGGTGTTCAGCCAGGAGCTGCTCGCCGGCTGCACGCCCGCCGCAGATCGACGCTGCTGCTCGACACCCTGGACGGCTTCGAGGTGCACGTGGTGCGTCACCGCGCGCGACCCCGGCAGCCAGCTCGCGACCGGTGCCGGCGGCGAGGACCTCGGCGAGGTCGCGGCCCGCTGGGCGGCGGCCGTGCGCGCCTGACCGGGTCCACGTGCTCGTCGTACCGAGCCACGCCGACCCGCGCGGCCGCGCTCTGGTTGCGCCTTCGGTCGATCTCGTCGGCTTCGACGCCTCGCGACTCCCCCTGCCCGACGTCCGGATCTCGGGCCACGTCCGACGCTCGCTGGACCTCGCCCGCGACGGCGCCGCGCCCGGTCGGCGACGAGCAGCTGCTCGAGCTGGCCGAGCGGTGGCGCAAGGAGCTCGCCGAGGGCGGGTACGACGTGCGCGGCGACACCGCGGACCTGCTGCCTGCACCCGGGCGACGGCCGAACCCGGCTCGACGACCAGCTGTCGGTCACGACCGACGCGCTGGCGCACGTCCTGGTCGAGGTGACCCGGCTGCGCCAGCACAACCAGGCCCTCGAGGAGCGCAACGAGAAGCTGGAGCACAAGCGCCGCAAGCTCAAGCGAAAGCTCGCCGACGCGCGATGACCGGGCCTCGGCCCTCGCTCAGTGTGGCTGCCAGGCGTCCTCGTCGGCGGTGCGCGAGGTGACCGCCTGCGGCAGCTCACCGTCCGCGAGCTGCTGGATCGAGATGTGCTCGAAGACGTCGCGCAGCGAGTGTCGAGCCGCGATCCAGACGTGCTGGAGCACGTCGGCGGTCTCGTTGTAGCTGACCGACTCGGGACGCAGGCCGTAGACCGAGACCAGCGGGCCGTCGACGGCCCGGATCACGTCGGCCACCGACACGTCGGTCGCCTGCCGGCCCATCCGCCACCCTCCCGACTGGCCTCGCTGCGACATCACGATGCCGGCGCGGCGCAGGTCGGCGAGGATCGCCTGGAGGAAGCCGTGCGGGATGTCCTGGAGCCGTCCGAGCTCCTCCGCGCTGACCGCGCTGGCCGTCCGCGCGGGTGGCCATCTCGATCAGCGCGCGGAGCGCGTAGTCGGACTTGGCGGAAACTCGCATGGGTCGAGTGTGTCAGATGTGTTGACTTGTTCTCTCGACCTTGGCGGGTACGGCGGTCGCCACCTCCCTCCGCTTGCTGGGTTACTGACGAGTACGTATGATGATGTTACCGACGAGTACACAAGCCGAAGGTGGGGCCGTGAGCCACTACAAGAGCAACATCCGCGACATTGAGTTCAACCTCTTCGAGGTCCTCGGCCGCGACCGGGTCCTGGGCACCGGCCCGTTCGGCGACGTCGACGGCGAGACCGCTCGCTCGATCCTGGCCGAGGTCGACCGACTGGCCCGCGAGGACCTGGCGGACTCGTTCGTCGATGCCGACCGCAACCCCCCGGTCTTCGACCCGCAGACCCACACCGCTCCGATCCCGGAGTCGTTCAAGAAGAGCTACCACGCCTGGATGGACGCCGAGTACTGGCGCCTCGGCACCATGGCCGAGCTCGGCGGCACGCCCGCTCCGTCCACCCTGAACTGGGCGCTGGGCGAGCTGGTGCTCGGCGCCAACCCGGCCATCTGGATGTACGGCGCCGGCCCGGCGTTCGCCGGCGTCGTCTACCGCAACGGCAACGAGCGAGACCGCAGGATCGCGCAGCTGGTCGTCGACCAGGGCTGGACCACCACGATGGTGCTGACCGAGCCCGATGCGGGCTCCGACGTCGGGGCCGGGCGCACCAAGGCGACCGCGAACGCCGACGGCACCTGGAACATCGAGGGCGTCAAGCGCTTCATCACCTCTGCCGAGGGTGACCTCAGCGACAACATCCTGCACATGGTCCTGGCCCGCCCGGTCGGCGTCGAGGGCGCCGGCGGTCCGGGCACGAAGGGCCTGAGCCTCTTCCTCGTGCCGAAGTTCCACATCGACCTCGAGACCGGCGAGCTGGGCGAGCGCAACGGCGCCTACGTCACCAACGTCGAGCACAAGATGGGCATCAAGGTCTCCAACACCTGCGAGCTCACCTTCGGCGACCCGGGTGTCGGCGGCGGAGAGCCTGCCGTCGGCTACCTCCTCGGCGAGGTGCACAACGGGATCGCACAGATGTTCCAGGTCATCGAGAACGCCCGGATGATGGTCGGCACCAAGGCCATCGCCACCCTCTCGACCGGCTACCTCAACGCGCTCGAGTTCGCCAAGGAGCGCGTCCAGGGCGCCGACCTGGCGCAGTCAGCCGACAAGACGGCGCCGCGGGTCACGATCACCCACCACCCCGACGTGCGTCGCTCGCTGATGACGCAGAAGTCGTACGCCGAGGCGATGCGCGCACTGGTGCTCTACACGGCGTCGTACCAGGACACGGTGATGATCGCCGAGCACAACGGCGAGCGTGACGAGATGGCCGAGAAGGTCAACGACCTGCTGCTCCCGATCGTGAAGGGCTACGGCTCGGAGCGCTCGTGGACGCTGCTGGGCACCGAGTCGCTGCAGACCTTCGGCGGCTCCGGCTTCCTGCAGGAGTACCCGATCGAGCAGTACGTCCGCGACGCCAAGATCGACACCCTCTACGAGGGCACCACGGCGATCCAGGGCCAGGACTTCTTCTTCCGCAAGATCGTCAAGGACCAGGGTGCCGCGCTCGGCCACCTGGCCGGCGAGATCTCGGCGTTCATCGCCAGCGAGGCCGGCAACGGTCGCCTGAAGGTGGAGCGCGAGCTGCTCGCCACGGCCCTCGACGACGCGCAGGCGATCGTCGGCCACATGATCAACGACCTGATGTCCGCCCAGGCCGAGTCCCGCAACATCTACAAGGTCGGTCTCAACACCAGCCGTCTGCTGATGGTCCTCGGCGACGTCGTCTGCTCGTGGCTGCTGCTGCGCCAGGCCGAGGTCGCGCTCGAGAAGCTCGGCGGCGACCCGGGCCGGGACAAGTCCTTCTACGAGGGCAAGGTCGCGGCGGCCCAGTTCTTCGCTCAGAACGTCCTGCCGAAGGTGGCCGCCGAGCGCGCCCTCGCCGAGTCCGTCGACCTCGCGGTCATGGATCTGGACGAGTCCGCCTTCTGATCCACTCCCGACGGTGGCCCGCCCGGATCTCGACACGCACGATCGCCGAGAACCTGGCGGGCCACAGTTGTTTGTGCCGTTCAGCGAGCGGGCACAACGCCGACATGGGAATCGGAGTAGGCATCGTCCTGATCGTCCTCGGCCTGATCGGGGTGACCGGAGCCGTCACGCTCCCCGCCAGCATCCAGGACAACGTCGCCGGCGAGACGCTCGGTTGGATCTTCCTGGTCGTCGGTGTCCTCGCCGTCGTGCTCGCGCTGGTGATGAACCAGCAGCGGCAGAAGGCGACGTACGTCGAGGAGCACCGCACCGAGCCGCGTCCGCCTGTCCGGTGACCTGACCTACGGGCGCAGACCGGCCTGAGCCGAGCGCCGTACGGCGTCCGTCAGCCGGTCCAGGACCGGTGAGTCGAGGCGCCAGCGCTGCCAGTGCAGCGTGACGTCGAGGTGCAGCCGGGAGCCGAGTGGCGTCAGCCGGCCGTCACGGACGTCGGGTCGCAGCTGGGGCTCGGGCACCATGCCCCAGCCCAGGCCGAGCCGGATGGCCTCATGGAAGTCGGTGGACGTCGGCACCCGGTGGACCACCGGCGGCGTCTCCACCCCACGCGCGACCAGCACGTCGTGCTGGAGCGCGTCCTTCTCGTTGAAGACCACCATCGGCATCGCCGCCCAGTCGGGGCCCCGGCCGTGGCGCCACCGGGCCGCGAAGTCCGGCGCCGCCGCCGGCACGTAGCGCAGCGCTCCGAGCCGCTCGACCGAGCAGCCCTGGACCGCGGTCGGGTCGGACGTGATCGCGGCGAGCACGTCGCCGCCGCGCAGCAGACCGGCCGAGAAGCCTGGTCCTCGACGTGCAGACGCAGGGCGACACCCGACCACCCTGCGACCTCACCGAGCACCGGCCGGCACCAGGTCGCGAGCGAGTCGGCGTTGACGGCCACCGGCAGGTCCACCGTGCCCCGACGACCGTGGGCGAGCGCATCGCGCACCTCGTCGTGCAGCAGCGCCGTCTGTCGGGCCAGCCGGAGCAGCACCTCACCGGCCGAGGTCGTCCGGCACGGGGTGGTGCGCTGCACCACCACCTGACCGACCTGCGACTCGAGGGCTCGGATCCGTTGGCTGACCGCGGACGGCGTGACGTGCAGCTGCCGGGCCGCGGCCTCGAAGGTGCCATGGTCGGCGATCGCCAGGAGCGCGGCCAGCTGCGAGGGTGCGACATCCATGAAGCAATGCTAATGGTTCTGCAGAATCATTCGTTGGCCTACATCCCACGCTGGGCCTAGCGTTGCGCCGTGCTCGACTCGACGTTCGCCGGCCTGGTCACCGGCCTCACCCTCATCGTGGCCATCGGCGCCCAGAACGCCTACGTGCTGCGCCAGGGACTCGCCCGCGACCACGTCGGACTGGTCGTCGCGATCTGCACCCTCTCCGACGTGGTCCTGATCATCGCGGGCGTCAGCGGCATCGGGACCATCGTGGAGCGTGCCCCGTGGGTGCTCGACGTGGTGCGCTGGCTCGGCGTCGCCTTCCTGGGCTGGTACGGCGTGAGCTCGCTGCTGCGCGCCCGGAAGCCCGAGTCCCTGCAGGCCACCACCGGGGCCTCGCGGACCGTCGGCGCTCGAGGCATCGCGCTGCGCGCCCTCGCGCTGACCTGGCTCAACCCGCACGTCTACCTCGACACCGTCCTCCTCCTCGGCTCGATCGCCAACCACGAGGGCGCGACCGGCCGCTGGTGGTTCGCGCTCGGGGCGTGTGTCGCGAGCGCAGTGTGGTTCTGCGGCCTGGGGTACGGGGCCCGGCTGGCCGGCCCTGCCCTGGCCCGCCCCCGCGCCTGGCAGGTGCTCGACGTGGTGATCGGACTCACCATGCTCGCCATCGCGATCAAGCTCGCCCTCGGCTGAGGTCACCCCAGCGGGTGTAGTGCGCACGATCCACTACCGGTCCCACCCCGATACCCTCGCCGCAGGAGGGGCAGCACTCATGACGCAGCACGGGACGGGCCACGGCGACCCGTCGTTCGACCGGTACGCCAGGATGGTGTGCCGGGCCCTCGGCGTGAGCACGGCAACTGTCACCATCATCGAGCCCGACCGGGCGGTCTTCACCGGCGCGTGCGGCCTCCCCGAGGATCTGCAACGCGACCGCGAGAGCCCGCTCTCCCACTCGTTCTGCAAGCACGTCGTGATCGAGCAGGCGCCCCTGATCGTCCGCGATGCCCGCGAGGACGACCGGTTGCGCGACAACCTCGCCATCCCGGACCTCGGGCTGATCTCGTACGCCGGCTGGCCGATCACCGACCACACCGGCAGGATCGTCGGCTCGTTGTGCGCGGTCGGCGGCAAGCCCCAGGACTGGACCGAGAGCCAGATCGAGATGCTCGAGGACCTCGCCGCCGCGTGCTCCGCAGAGCTGTCCGAGCGGGGGCTGCGCGACCTCGCCGCCATCGGCGAGCGGGCGGCGCAGGACCTGTCCCACCGCAGCCGGGTGCTGCTGGGCCTCAGTGAGGGACTGTCCTCGACCAGGACGATGGCCGACGTCGCCCAGGCGGTCGAGCGGATCGCCGTCGACCAGCTCGGCTGCCTGCACGCCGGGATCTGGCTGCGCGGCGACGGGGAGGCCGCCGACCGCGACACCGCGTCGGAGGTGCTGACCTTCGTCGAACCGCCGGCGACGACCTGGACCTCCGCACTGCGCAACGCGGTGCTGCCCCTCGACGACACGAACCCGCTGGGTGGCGCGGCCGTGCACGGGGCCGCGGAGTACTTCGGCGACAGGGACTCGCAGAACGCGCTCTACCCCCACCTCGACACCGTCGAGCAGGTCGGTGAGGCGCGCTCCTTCCAGCCGCTGACCACGCGCGGCCGGGTGCTCGGGACCCTCGCGCTGATCTGGGAGGACCCGCACCCGCTCACCGAGCAGGACCGGGTCACGATCGAGGCGCTCGCGTCGTACTCCGCGCAGGCAGTCCAACGCGCAGGCCTGCTGCAGGAGCGCCTCGATGCCTTGATGACGCTGCAGAGTGCGCTGCTGCCGACACTGCCGGCGCCTGAGTGCCTCGAGCTGGCGGCGCGCTACCGCCCCGCCGCCTCACGCGACCAGGTCGGAGGTGACTGGTACGACGCGGTGGTGATGCCGACGGGTGCGACCGGGCTGATGGTCGGCGACGTCGTGGGGCACGACATCGCCGCCGCCGCGATCATGGGCCAGCTGCGCACCATGCTGCGCTCCATCGCCTGGGCCGTCGACGACACCCCGGCCGCCCACGTCCACCGCCTCGACCTGGCGATGCAGGAGCTCGACGTCGACGGGATGGCCAGCCTGGTCTACGCCCGCGTCGAGCCCGGCGCCGCCCCGGACGGCAGCCGCACCCTGCTGTGGACGAACGCCGGCCACCCGCCGCCGATCCTGGTCACGACCGACCGGACGGTGTGCTTCCTCGACGAGGGTCCGCCGGACCTGCTCGTCGGCGTCGACCCGGAGACCGACCGGATCGACCACCGCGCCAGCATCTCGCCCGGCGCAACCCTGCTCTTCTACACCGACGGACTGATCGAGCGTCGGGGCGAGGACCTCACCATCGGCCTCGACCGGCTGGCCGACGCCGTACGGCGCCACCACGCGGCAGACGTGGAGGCCTTCCTCGACGCCGTGCTCGGCGACCTGGTCGGGGCCGAGCTGGCCGACGACATCGCCGTTCTCGCCGTCCGCCTGCACGCATAGGGTGCAGGCCATGGACGACCAAGAGCTGCTGCGCGGGTACGTCGACGTCTGGTGGCAGGCGATCAACGACTTCACCGACCTCCTCGAGGAGCTGCCCGCGGAGGAGTGGTCGACGCCGACCGATCTCCCCGGCTGGGACGTCCGGGCGGTCGCCTCCCATGTCGCCCACCTCGAGGCCATCCTCGCCGGAGGCCCGGAGGAGACGGCCGACGTCGGCGAGCCGCCGCACGTCACCGGGATGATGGGGCTCTACACCGAGATCGGGGTGCTCAACCGCCGCGACTCGAGCCCCGACGCGATCATCAACGAGATCCGCGCCGCGGCGACCTCCCGCCACACCACCCTGCTCGCCGACCCGCCCACCGACGCAGCAGCCAAGCCCGGACAGACCGTCGCCGGCAGCGGCTGGGACTGGCGCACGCTCCTGCGCAACCGACCGCTCGACATCTGGATGCACGAGCAGGACGTACGCCGGGCGGTCGACCGCCCCGGCGGGATGGACTCTCCCGCTGCCCGGCACACGGCGGAGTACCTCGCCGAGAGCCTCGGCTACGTCGTGGCGAAGAAGGCCGGCGCTCCTGCAGGGACGACGGTCGTGCTCGACCTCGAGGGCAGCGCCCCGTTCGCCTTCACGGTCAACGACGCCGGCCGGGGCGAGCGTCTCGGTGACGTGCCCGACCGACCGTCCGCGACGATGCACCTGGACCGCGAGGCGTTCATCCGGCTGGCCGGTGGGCGCTGCGCCCCGGAGCCGGACACCTACTCCGTCGAGGGCGACCTGGAGCTCGCGCAACGGATCCTCGACGCGATGGCCACCACCCCGTGAGCGCAACGGCCGGCCACTGGTCGCTCGCCGACATCCCCGACCAGGGGGGCCGCACGATCCTGGTCACCGGCACCACCGTCGGCGGCCTCGGCCACCACACCGCACTCGAGCTGGCCCGGCGCGGCGCCCGGGTGATCCTCGCCGGTCGCACCCAGGAGCGGCTCGACGCGACCCGCGACGAGATCCTCGGCGAGGCGCCAGGCGCCGAGCTCGAACAGCTCGTGGTCGACCTGTCCGACCTCGGGTCGGTCCGCCGGGCCGCCTCGGAAGCCGCGGTCTTCGGCCCGATCGACGTGCTGGTCAACAACGCCGGGGTGATGGGTACGCCGTACCACCGCACGGCTGATCGGCTCGAGCTGCAGCTGGCCACCAACCACTTCGGGCCGTTCCTGCTCACCGGGCTGCTGCTGCCGCAGCTGCTCGCGAGCCAGGACGCGCGCGTGGTCGCGGTGTCCTCGCAGATGCACCGCATCGCCCGCAAGGCACCGCTCGACGACGCCCACACCCAGCGGGGCCGCTACCAGCGGTGGCCGGTCTACGGGCAGACCAAGCTGGCCAACCTGCTCTTCACCTACGAGCTCGACCGTCGCGCCCGGCGTGCGGGGCTGCCGCTCAGGGCGCTGGCTGCGCACCCCGGCTTCGCCTCGACCCACCTCGCCGCCAACGGACAGTACGGCCGCGCGGCCGGCGGCCGTGCATCGATCCTGGACGCGGCCATCAGGCTGGTCTCGCCGAACACCCCGCACGAGGGAGCGATGCCGTCCCTGATGGCCGCGACGGCCGACCTCCCCGGCGCTACCTACTGCGGTCCGAGCGGGATCGCGGAGTGGGGCGGCCGGCCGCAGGTCGTCACCAGCAACACGCTGTCCTACGACGAGACCGCGCAGCGCCGGCTCTGGGAGCTGAGCCAGCAGGTGACGGGGATCGACTACCCCTGAGCGATGCCGCTCAGACCTTGGTGGGGATCGCGGTCACGGTCCCGCCGTCGACGACGAACTCGGCGCCGGTCGCGAACGACGACTCGTCGCTGGCCAGGAAGAGCACGAAGGCCGCCACCTCCTCGGGGAGGCCCGGCCGGCCGAGCGGGATCGGGATCAGGTCGACCGGCATCGCATCGGTGGCCGGCGTGCTGATCCGTCCGGGGTGCAGCGAGTTGACCCGGATGCCGTGCGGCGCGAGCTCCAGGGCGGTCGACTTCGTCAGGCCGGTCAGGCCCCACTTCGAGGCGACGTACCCGTGCGCCCAGGGCGTACCGCGCAGCCCCTCGATCGAGGAGGTGTTGATGATCGAGCCACCGCCCGAGGCGATCATGGCGTCGGCCGCCGCCCGGGTGCCGAGGAACGGTCCGGTCAGGTTGACGTCCAGCATCTGCTGCCAGAGCTCCTGCTTGTAGCGCTGGAGCTGGCCGCCGTTGAAGATCCCGGCGTTGTTGAAGAGGACGCTGAGCCCGCCGAACTCCTCGACCGTGTACGCGACCGCGCTCCTCCAGTCGTCGGCGCTCGTCACGTCGAGGTGGACGTAGCGCGCGGAGTCGCCCAGCTCGTCCGCGAGAGCGGCGCCCTCGTCGTCGAGCAGGTCGCCGATGACGACCTTCGCCCCCTCGGCCACCAGCAGCCGGGCGCTGGCGCCACCGATGTTGCGCGCGCCGCCACTGATGAGGGCGACCTTGCCGTCTACACGTCCCATGCGCGGGACGATAACCTAGTTCCTCGCTAGGTAGAACACGTTCCAGTTTGAGGGAGATCACATGTCGATCCGCGTCGCCCAGGTCAGCACCGGCAACGCTGGCCGGCTCACGCTGCGTCAGCTCATCGCCGACGACCGGTTCGAGCTGGTGGCCGTCTCCACGTCGACCCCGGAGAAGATCGGCAGGGACGCGGGCGAGCTCGCCGGCGTCGACATCGTCACCGGGATCGCCGCCGTCGGCGACCTGGAGGCACTGATCGCGGCCGGCCCGGAGTGCGTCGTCTACTGCGCGATGGGTGACACCCGCCCGCGCGAGGCGACCAACGACGTCCGCAGGCTGCTCGAGGCGGGCATCGACGTCGTGGGCTCGGCGCCCGGCACCCTGCAGTACCCCTGGGGCACCATGCCCGACGCCGTGATCGACAAGGTCGAGGCGTCCGCGCAGGCGGGTGGGGCGAGCGTCTACATCACCGGCGTGGACCCCGGGTTCGCGAGCGACCTGGTGCCGCTGGCCCTCGCCAGCACCTGTCAGCGGATCGAGCAGATCAGGTGCTACGAGCTCGCCGACTACGCGACGTACGACGGCACCGAGGTGATGTTCGACCTGATGGGCTTCGGCAGCCCGGTCGACTCCACTCCGCTGCTCTTCCTGCCCGGCGTACTGGGTCTTGCCTGGGGCACCGCGATCCGGATGCTGGCCAGCGGCCTCGGCATCGAGATCGACGAGATCGTCGAGTTCTGGGAGGCGGAGCCGGCCCCGGAGAGCTATGACATCGCGGCCGGCCGGATCGAGAAGGGCACCATCGCGGCCCTGCACTTCTCCATCAGCGGCCTCGTCGCCGGCCACCCCGCGATCGTCGTCGAGCACGTCACCCGCACCCGCGACGACCTGCGCCCCGACTGGGCCCGGCCGGCGTCCGGTGGTGGCTCCTACCGCGTCGAGATCACCGGCGAGCCGAGCTACGTCGTCGACGTGGTGCCGAGCAGCGAGCACGGGGACCACAACCACGCCGCGATCGTGGCCGCATGCGGTCGGATCGTGAACGCGATCCCGGACGTCCGCGCGGCCGCACCCGGCATCCGCACCACGCTCGACCTGCCGCTGCCCACCGGACGGGGCACGTACGTCGGCCCGATGTGAGTGCCCCGTCTCAGAAGTCGAGACACTAGTCGATCTCGTTGGACTCCTGCAGGCCGCTGTCATCGGGCCCGAGATGCAGGCGCCACACCACGCGACAGTGCCCCGCGACGCGGCAGACCGATGCGGCGGTCGCTGTGTGTCGCCAGGTGCCCGACGAGGCGAGCACCCCGAAGGTCGTGTTGCCGAGCCAGCCGGCGAACCGCGTGGCCCGGTGAGCCGGTCCGAGCAGGACGGCAGGGGTCAGGTCCCGGCCGGTGGTCAGGTCGACCACCTGCCAGGGGCGCCGGCCACGTGTCTCGGACACGCTGTACCGCAGGCCCGGTGACCACACGCCACGGCTCACCCGCGGACCCTCGACCTGGCGGGATCGCAGGTCCACGACCTGCCCTCCCGGGGTGACCAGGGAGTGACCCGACAAGGTGGCGAAGGTCCACAGGCCCGACCGCGGCAGATGCACCAGCCGCAGCCGGACCGCGCCGAAGGTCGCGATCCGCAGGACGCTGGTCCGGTCACCCCACAGCAGCACGCGGTCCAGGGCCATGCGGTCCGCGACGACGTCGTACACGAGCACCCGCGCGTGGAGACGGTCGACCCGGCGCGCGACCCAGGCGACGTAGCGCAGCGTCGGATCGACCTGCAGGAAGACCGACTGCTCGGACACCGGCCCGATGGCGGCAGCCGTGCCACCCTCCCCGAGCCCGTAGACCTGACCGCCGCTGGCGAAGACGGAGCCGGTCCGCGTCGGGACGTAGGCCGACGTGCTCAACCCGGTGTCGGTCCTCCCCGAGGCGCTGACCAGGACGCCTTCGGACCCGGCGCCCCGCGCGTACATGTACCGCAGCGGCACCTCCGGCATCGCCGCCCGATGCGGCCTCACCACCGGGGCCGGGTCGGCGACCTGGCTGAGCGCGGTCGCCGGGACCGGACCGGTCGGACGTTCAGCCGGCCCGCCCGCGTCACAGGCGGTCAGCGCGGCCACCACGACCGGGACCACGACGCTCGCCCGTCCGACTCGCCGACCCGTACGCCTCCGCATGTCCACGTCCTTAGGATGCACAACGACGCGAGCCGGTTGTCGCCGGTGCCCGCGCCCGGTCCGTCGGCGGCGATGAGTCCCGCGAACGAAGCCGGTCAGAGTCGAAGGGCTCGCGAACGCCGTCCCGAGGGGAGAGTGCACCATGCTGCAGCAGGTGGCCGACGGGGTCTGGGTCCGGCAGAGCGAGTGGGTCTGGAGCAATGCCACCGTGGTGCGTGGGGAGGACGGGTTGATCCTGGTCGATCCCGGCATCGACGGGGCCGATCTCAACCAGCTCGCCGATGACGTGGACAGACTCCGCATTCCGGTGGTCGCCGGCTTCTCCACGCATCCCCACTGGGACCACCTGCTCTGGCACTCCAGGTTCGGCGACGCGCCGCGCTACGCCACTCTCGACGGTGCCCGGACCGCCAGTGACGCCCAGGAGCGGGCGCGGACGATGGCAGCGCAGAGCGCCTCCGGCATCCCGCTCGAGCTGATCGGACTGCTCACCCCGCTGCCCGCGGACGGGGGACCCGTGCCGGGCGAGATCCTCGAGCATCGGGCGCACGCGATCGGCCACGCCGCGGTCCTCCTCGCCGATCGTGGGGTCCTGCTCGCCGGCGACATGCTCTCCGACGTCCTGATCCCGCTCCTCGATCCTCACCACACCGGTCAGGTCGACGCCTATGTGGCGGCCCTCGATCAGCTGGCGGTGGCCGCTCGGCACGTCGATGTCCTGGTGCCCGGGCACGGAGCCGTTGCCGAGGGCGCCGAGGTGGCTGCCCGGCTTGCTGCCGATCGTGCCTACGTCGACGCGCTGCGGCGCGGACTGGACCCGGTCGACGCACGTCTCGAGCAGGACTGGCTCTCCGGTCCCCACCAGTCGAACCTGGAGCAGGCGCGACAGGGCACCGACCCCGTCAGTCCCGGTCGTGCACCCGGACCAGGCCGCCGAGCACCGGGACGTACGCCGAGCCGTCCGGACCGATCGTGACCGAGCCCCGGTGGTTGTCGTGCAGGACGCCCAGGCCGGTACGGACCGCGAAGACGGTACGGCCGGTGGCCAGGTCGAGCGCGCTGAGGTACCACGCGTCGACACCGAGCCAGCTGTGTCGCTTGGTGACCGCGTAGACGAGGCCGGACGGCACCGACACCGCGGGGAACCCGCTCGGCGCGTCCAGGTCGGACCTCCAGGTCACCCGGCACCTGCCGTCGACGACGTCGACGCGCGCCAGCCCACCGGAGGTGGTGCGGCCGAGCACGGTCGAGAGTGAACCGCCGTAGCCCTCGGTGTCCTGGACGACGAAGCCGGTGGCCGCCGCGACGACCGGGTCACCGGCAACCTCAGCGGTGCAGACCTCCGATCCGTCGGCGGTGCTGCGGACCACGAGCCGGCTCGGGTCGGACCCGTCGGCGACCGCCACCAGCCCGGACCGGACGGCTGGCGGGCCCGGGTCGTCGGCGGTCGAGGTCCACACCGTCCGCGGCTTCCCCATCGGTCCGACCTCGACCCGGGAGAGCGTCTTCGCGGTCGCGACGTACGCCGCACCGTCGTCGACCGTGAGCGGGTCGCTGACCTGCTCGGCGAGGTCGAGGGCGCGCACCTGACCGTCGGTGACGGTGCCGACCAGGCCACTGCGGGAGACGAACCAGGTGCGACCCTCGGTGTCCTGTCCGAGCCCGACCACGCAGTCGTCGTCGGCCAGGGTGTCAGCCAGGCTGACGCTGCTCTGGGTGGTCAGGTCGGGGTCACCGTCACCGTCGGCGGTGCGGACCACGAGCAGCCGCTGGTCGTTCGTGGCGACGACAGCGCGGTCGCGGTCGAGGACGAAGGCTCCGAAGCACCGGCTGTCGGCGGCGACGGGCAGGTCCTTGGTCGCGAGCTGGCGCAGGCTCTCCGGGTCGACCAGCCGCAGCACCGGGGCGTCGGCGTCGCCGCACACGCTGAGCAGCCGAGCGTGCGAGTCCACCGCGACCCGTCGACAGCCGTCCACGCCGTACGACCGGGTGCGGACCTGCGGCGACTCGCCCAGGGGCCCCGCCGCGGGCTCCCCTCGCGCCGGACGACCGACGTACTCCGGCGTGATCCACCTGCCCGACGCCGACGGGATCGGCATCCAGCTGTCCGGGACGACGATCGCGAGACCGGTCACCGCGATCACGGACGCGGCCCAGATCGCGACCACCCGCCAGGTCGGACGCAGCCAGGCCCGGACCCGCGGGATGCCGAGGGCCGCGAGCGCGACGATGGGTACGACAGGTCCGCATCCCCACCACAGGAGGGCGACACCCACCAGGGCGATCGTGCGGCTGAACCTCATCTCGGGATGAGGTTAGAACCTCCCCCGCCGTTCGCCGCCACGACCCGACGGAGCATGGTGTGTGACATGAAGCGACTCTCGGACGTCAAGCGGATCGGCTACGGCGCGATGCGGCTCACCGGACCCGGCATCATGGGGCCACCCGCGGACCCGGACGAGGCCAGGCGGGTGCTGCAGCGGGCGATCGAGCTCGGCGTCGACCACATCGACACCAGTGACTACTACGGCCCCTACGTCGCCAACGACCTGATCCGCGAGTCCCTGCACCCCTATCCGTCCGAGCTGGTGCTGGTCACCAAGGTCGGCGCCCGGCGTACCGACGACGGTGCGTGGTTGCCGGCCTTCGCCCCGGACGAGATCAAGTCCGCTGTGCACGACAACCTCGGGAGGCTCGGGATCGAGCGGCTCGGCGGGGTCAACCTGCGGTTCATGGACGGCTACGACGGGAGCTTCGAGGAGCAGTGGACCGTGCTCGCCGACCTGCGCTCGCAGGGTCTGGTCGGCGACCTCGGGCTGAGCAACTGCACCCCGGAGCAGGTCCGGACAGCGCAGGACATCGCTCCGGTCGCGATGGTGCAGAACGCCTTCAACCTCGCCCACCGAACGGACGACGACTTCGTGGACGCGCTCGCCGAGGAGGGCATCTACTACGTACCGTTCTTCCCGCTCGGCGGCTTCAGCCCCCTCGCGCTCTCGGCCGTGGACGACGTCGCGGCCAAGCACGGCGCGACGTCCATGCAGGTGGCGCTCGCGTGGCTGCTCCAGCGCTCGCCCAACATCCTGCTGATCCCGGGCACCAGCTCGGTGGCGCACCTCGAGGAGAACCTCGCCGCGGGTCACATCCAGCTCGACACCGAGGACCTGGCGGTCCTGGACTCGCTCGGCTAGTCCCGAGGGTCCTACGCGATGGCGGGCTGGGCGGCGCCCGGCAGCAGCCCTTCCTTGCGCGCGACGAGGACGGCCAGGCCGATCGTGGCCCCGGCGGCGAGCAGGTTGATGCTGAGCGCCGAGACGCTCTTGACCAGCACGAACGTCTCCAGGGAGGTCGACTGCAGCAGCCACAGGGTCAGGGCCGCCTTGCTGAGGCAGAGTCCGGCCCACAGCATCGTCAGGTTGCGGAAGAGCCGCTGGATGCGCGGGCGCATGTGCAGCTCGTTGTCCATCGGGTAGAAGTCTCCGGCCAGCCGGGCCACCATGGGCCGGGCGGTCACCAGCGACGCCATGAACGCCGTCGCCACGACGGCATCGCTGATGATCGGCTGCAGGAAGTAGAGGAACGTGCTGCCCGCGGCCAGCGAGATCGCGGTCCGTGCGGTGATCAGCAGCGCCGTGAGCAGGAGCAGGCCCGACGTACGCCGTCCGGTCAGGGCCCGCCACGCGATGGCGCCGTAGGACCACCCGAGAGCGACGAGGATCGCCGTCCAGACGCCGTAGACCCGGAAGGACGCGTAGAACAGCGTCGCGGGGATGACGCACGCGATCACCAGGCTGATCGCCACCCGACGCACGATCGCGCCCAGGTGCGGGCAGTGCCGCTCGGCCGCGTCGTCACCCGTGGGCTCGTCGAATGAGGTGAGCGCGGGCGTCGCGGGTGAGGTCATGGTCCGGGTGACTGTACGGGTCCAACCTGTGAAGTCCACCCTCCTGCTCACAGGGGTGGTTGCGCACGCTGCCGTCGGGGGCATGATGGCGCCATGAGCGACCCCCGCGCAGGACAGCCGGCAGAGCCCTCCGACCTGGTCGACGTCGCCCACCTCGTGACGGCCTACTACACCGGCGTTCCCGACCCCGAGGACGTCGATCAGCAGGTCGCGTTCGGGACCAGCGGCCACCGCGGCTCGTCGCTGCGCACGGCGTTCAACGAGACCCACATCCTCGCGACGACGCAGGCGATCGTCGACTACCGGCGCGAGCAGGGGTACGACGGGCCGCTCTTCATCGGCCGCGACACCCATGGCCTGTCCGAGCCTGCCTGGGCGACAGCTCTCGAGGTGCTGGCCGCCAACGACGTGACCGTGCTGGTCGACTCGAGGGACGCCTACACCCCGACACCCGCTGTGTCGCACGCGATCATCCGGGCCAACGGCGGCCGGACATCCGGCTCGGGGCTCGCCGACGGGATCGTCGTGACTCCCTCGCACAACCCGCCCTCCGACGGCGGCTTCAAGTACAACCCGCCGCACGGCGGCCCCGCCGACTCCGACGCGACGTCGGTGATCGCGGCGCGCGCCAACGAGCTGATCCGCGGTGGCCTGGCCGAGGTGCGGCGGATCCCGTTCGCGCGCGCTCGGGCCGCCGCCTCGCCGTACGACTTCCTGGGGACCTACGTCGACGACCTGCCGAACGTCGTCGACCTGGCCGCCGTCAAGCAGGCGGGCGTGCGGATCGGAGCCGACCCGCTCGGTGGCGCGTCGGTCGACTACTGGGGCGCGATCGCCGATCGGCACGGGCTCGACCTCACCGTCGTGAACCCGCTGGTCGACCCGACCTGGCGGTTCATGACGCTCGACTGGGACGGCAAGATCCGGATGGACTGCTCCTCGCCGTCGGCGATGGCCTCGCTGATCGCTCAGAAGGACCGCTACGACATCGCGACCGGCAACGACGCCGACTCGGACCGGCACGGCATCGTCACACCGGATGCCGGGTTGATGAACCCCAACCACTTCCTGGCGGTCGCGATCGGCTACCTCTTCGGCGGCGCCCGACCGGGCTGGCCGGAGGGCGCCCGGATCGGCAAGACCCTGGTGTCGTCGTCGATGATCGACCGGGTCGCCGCCTCGATCGGGCGCGAGATGGTGGAGGTGCCGGTCGGGTTCAAGTGGTTCGTGCCCGGACTCATCGACGGGTCGTTCGGCTTCGGCGGTGAGGAGTCGGCGGGGGCGTCGTTCCTGCGCACCGACGGATCGAGCTGGACCACGGACAAGGACGGCATCATCCTGGCGCTGCTGGCCTCCGAGATCCTGGCCAGGACCGGGCGGTCACCGAGCGCGCACTACGCCGATCTGGTCTCCGAGCACGGCGAGCCGGCGTACGCCCGGATCGACGCGGCCGCGACCCGCGAGCAGAAGGCCGCCCTGGCGGGGCTCTCACCGTCGGACGTCTCGGCGACGACGTTGGCCGGCGAGGAGATCACCGCCAAGCTCACCGAGGCACCCGGCAACGGCGCGAAGATCGGTGGGCTCAAGGTGACGACGGAGTCGGCCTGGTTCGCCGCCCGCCCCTCCGGCACCGAGGACGTCTACAAGATCTACGCCGAGTCCTTCCGTGGACCCGACCATCTCGCCGAGGTGCAGGCAGAGGCTCGCGAGGTGGTCGACGCAGCCCTAGGGTGACCCGGTGACCACACCAGGAACGATCCTCGCCTACGGCGGCGGCGGCTTCGCGATGGAGCCCGACAACCAGCTGCTGGACGACTTCCTGCTGTCCCTCGCGACCCGCCGGCGTGGCGTCGGCGACCGGCCCCGAATCTGCTTCGTCCCGACCGCGAGCGGCGACGCGGAGACGTACGTCGACCGCTTCGTCGAGGCGTTCGCCGAACGCGCGGAGACCAGCAGCCTGAAGCTCTTCCGCCTCTGCGACCTCGACGAGGTCGACCTCCGGGCGCAGGTGCTGGCCCAGGACGTCATCCACGTCGGTGGCGGCAGCACCGCCAACCTGCTCGCCCTGTGGCGCCTGCACGGGCTCGACGTGATCCTCCGCGAGGCCCTCGAGGCGGGCGTGGTGCTGTCGGGCGTGAGCGCCGGGATGAACTGCTGGTTCGAGAGCTCGGTGACCGACTCCTTCGGTCCGCTGGCGCCACTCGACGACGGCCTGGGCTTCCTCTCCGGGAGCGCCTGTCCCCACTATGACGGCGAGCCCGAGCGCCGCCCGACGTACCTCGACGCGGTCGGGACCCGGGCCCTGCCCGGCGGGTACGCCGCCGACGACGGCTGTGCGCTGCACTTCCGGGACGGCGAGCTGGTGGAGGCGGTCTCGTCGCGCACCGATGCGCGAGCCTTCCGCGTGCACCTGGCCGGTGACGGGCTGGACGCGGTTGACGGGATGGAGGCGCCTCCGGTCGCGGAGAGCCCGATCGAGGTGCGCTACCTCGGCGGTTGAGCGGCGATCCGGCCGGGTCCTACTCCCAGGTAGGCGAGCCCGGCGCGCCGGGCGGTCAGCACGGATCACGCCGGCACCCCGGACGAGGGCTCACGGCGGCAACGGCCACGGGGAGCCGGAGGTCGACTTCGACGCCCCAGGTATCTCACGGCACCTGTCGCGGTCCTCTACGGGTAAGCCGATCTGGCGACTCCACGCCCACAGGAGGGCCCCATGACCACCACCGAAGCCCGTACGACCTGCTACTTCGTGCCGCCCTATGTCGAGGCGGCCCTTGCCGAGAGCCCTGAGGTGCCCTCGACCGACCAGGCTCAGCTGGACCTGTCCGACGCCGCTCGCCAGCGTCGGGCCGCCGCGAGCGACCAGGAGGCCGAACCGGACCTGGCGTCGTCCCTCGCCCCTCCGGCGACCGGCACGAGCCGCCGCGAGGTCTACGACAGTGGCAACACCACCAACCAGCGGGTCAAGCTGGTCCGGCCGGAGGGATCCCGGAGACCAAGGACTCCGAGGTGATCAACGCCTACGACAACGCCGGCCTGGTCCGAACCTTCTTCCGGCAGATGCTCAACCGGGACTCGATCGACAACCGCTCGCTCGACCTGGTGCTCAACGTCCACTACGGCACCAAGTTCAACAACGCGTTCTGGGACGGCGACGAGATGACCTTCGGCGACGGTGACGGTGTCATCTTCTCCGGCTTCGCCAGGTCGCTCGACGTCGTGGCGCACGAGCTGGCGCACGGCGTCACCCAGCACACGTCCGGGCTGGCCTACCAGGGTGAGTCCGGCGCCCTCAACGAGCACTTCAGCGACGCGTTCGGCACCGCCATCACGCAGTGGGCGAGCAACGAGCGCCCCGACGACGCCGACTGGCTGATCGGGGACGAGATCATGGGTCCCGACCTGTACGGCGAAGCGCTGCGCTCGATGCGGAACCCCGGGACGGCGTACGACAACCCGATCCTCGGCAAGGACCCGCAACCGGCTCACTACGCGGACGCGTTACACCGGCGTCGTGCGACAACGGCGGGAGTGCACATCAACTCGGGCATCCCCAACCGCGCCTTCTACCTGGTGGCCTCCGAGCTCGGCGACACCCTGGTCGCGGCGCGAATCTGGTACCACGCGCTGAGCTTCCTCAAGCCGAACTGCACCTTCGCCATGGCTGCGGCCCAGATCGCTGACTCGGCTCGGATCCTGGTGAAGGCCGGCGTCGTGCACAAGGGCGCTGCCCAGATCGTGCGCGGTGCGTGGCACGAGGTCGGGGTCGGCTGACCCCGGAGCGCCAGGGACCTACCCCGACCACACCCGTCAGGCAGCGGCTCTGAGCTGGCGGGCCTGCTGCTGGAGCCGGGCCTGGGCGGCACGACGGATCTTCGGGCCCTGGGTGCTCATCGCCCAGAGCAGCTTGGACTGCTCGGGCAGGTTCTTGATCGTGGTGGTCTCCAGCCAGCCGTTGGGCAGGGAGAGCCGGACCACCTTGTGCCACGCGGAGTAGACCTGCGCCGGCAGCGAGGCCTCGTGGTAGTTGAGGTCGTACTTGTCGAAGAGCGCCTGCACCTTCGGGGCGATCTCGGCGTACCGGCTGCTCGGCAGGTCCGGGAAGAGGTGGTGCTCGATCTGGTGCGACAGGTTGCCGGTCATCAGGTGCATCGGCTTGGAGCCGGAGATGTTGGCCGAGCCGAGCATCTGGCGGAGGTACCACTCACCGCGGGTCTCGTTGTCCGGGATCGACTTCTTCTCGAAGGTCTCGACGCCCTCGGGGAAGTGGCCGCACATGATCACCGAGTGCGTCCACAGGTTGCGCACCAGGTTGGCGGTCGACGTTGGCGGCCAGGGTCGGCAGGAAGCCGCCGAACGGGATCGCCAGCGCCGGGTTGACGACGTAGTCCTTGGTGGCCTGCTTGCGGATCTTGGCCAGCGTCTTCTTCAGGCTGGACTTGAACTCCGTCGCTGCGCTTCTCCTTCGGCACCCGCAGGTTGCGGCCGAGCTCGAGGTCGTACGCCGCGATGCCGTACTCGAAGAAGCAGGCGTTGATGAAGTTCCACAGCGGCTGACCGAGGTACATCGGGTGCCAGCGCTGGTCCTCGTCGACGCGCATGATGCCGTAGCCGAGGTCGTTGTCCTTGCCGACGATGTTCGTGTACGTGTGGTGGATCTCGTTGTGGGAGTGCTTCCAGCCCTCGGCCGTCGAGGCGTTGTCCCACTCCCAGGTGGTCGAGTGGATCTTCGGGTCGCGCATCCAGTCCCACTGGCCGTGCATGACGTTGTGGCCGATCTCCATGTTCTCCAGGATCTTGGCGACGCTGAGGCCGGCGGTGCCGAGCACCCACGCCGGCGGCAGCGCGCTGAACCGAGGAGCACGGCGCGGGAGCCGAGCTCGAGGCTTGCGCTGCACGTCGACGACCTTGCGGATGTAGGCCGCGTCCTTCTCGCCGCGCGCGTCCAGGACGTCCTGGCGGATCGCGTCGAGCTCGACGCCGAGCTGCTCGACGTCCTCGGGGGTGAGGTGCGCGGTCGGGTTGACCGGCTTCTTGGTGATGGTGGTCATTGATCGGTCGCTTTCGGTGAGCGGTAGCGATCAGTGGTCGAGGTGGCAGGCGCCGGCGGCGGCGCTGATGCAGGTCTGGATCTTCACGCCGTCACCGGGCACGGCGATGGTGAGCTGGCCGTTGCGCAGGTCGCGTACGGCGCCCTCGCGCAGCGGCAGCGACGCAGCCGAAGCAGACGCCCATCCGGCAGCCGCTCGGCATCAGGACGCCGGCGCCTCTCGGCGGCGTCGAGGATCGGGGTGGCGCCGTCGGCCTCGACGGTGAGGCCGGAGGCGAAGGTGACCGTGCCTCCCTCGCCGACGGCGACCAGCTCGGAGCGGAACCGCTCGATGGTGCAGCGGCAGGTCGTGCTCGGTGTGGTGGGCCTCGAGGGCGTCGAGCAGCCCGACGGGCCCGCAGGCGTACGTCGTGCGCTCGGCGAGGTCGGGCACGAGCTGGTCGAGGTCGGCGACGTCGAGCAGGCCGTCGGTGTCGGTGTGCAGCTCGATCAGGCGGATCAGCCCGCGGGCGGCGTACGCCGCGCAGCTCCTCGCCGAAGATCACCTCGGAGTGCGACAGCGCGGAGTGGAGCAGCACGATGTCGGTCGGCACGGGCGTCGCGCGGGAGAAGAGGTTGCGCAGCATCCCGATGACCGGGGTGATGCCGGAGCCGGCGGTGACCAGCAGCAGCTTGGCCGGCATCGGGTCGGCGAGGACGAAGTCGCCCTCGGCCTGGCCGAGCTGGATCATCTGACCGGCGCGGACCCGGCTGACCAGGTGGTTGGAGACCACGCCGCCGGGGATCGCCTTGACGGTGATGGAGATGCAGCGGTCGGCGCGCGGACCGTGGGTGAGCGAGTAGGTGCGCCACAGGCGCACGCCGTCGACGTCGACGCCGACGCGGAGGTACTGCCCCGGCACGTGGCCGGCCCAGTCGCGGCCGGGCTTGATGACCAGGGTGGCCGACTGGGCGGTCTCGGAGCGGACCTCGACGATCCGACCGCGCAGGTCGGCGCCGCGCGCGCAGCGGGTGGAAGACGTCGAGGACGTCGTCGAGGTCGAGCGGGGTGACCGCGGCGTCGGCCAGCCTGCGCGAGGTTGTCGCGCAGCGTAGGTGCCGCGGGTGGACCGGGCTGCTCGGGACGGGACGGCGATGCTCATGTATCGAGTGTGCTACGCGCTCCGGCTAAGATCCTGACCAGAGGACGTGAAGATCGTACGTCACATTTGTTCCCTGCGAACAGTTTGAGGCGCCATGACCACACCACGCACCGCCCGCCGTACCGCCGATCACGGGCTTCAGCTCTCGCCCGACGCCGTCGAGCAGATGCGCTCGGAGCTGCCGCAGGTGGCCGAGAAGGTCGTCGCCGCCATCATCGAGGAGGTCCCGAGCTACACCGACGCGTTCAGCGGGCCGATGGGCGCGACCATCCGCAACGCGGTCGAGCTCGCGCTGGCCGGCTTCCTCTCGCTGGCCAGCGGGCGCCGCGGCGCCGACCCGGGTACGCCGACCGCGCCGGCCGTCGAGGGCTCCTACCAGCTCGGCCGCGGCGAGGCCCGCAGCGGCCGCACGACCGACGCGCTGCTGGCGGCGTTCCGGATCGGCGCCCGCGTCTCGTGGCGCGAGCTGTCGACGACCGCGGTGCACACCGGCTCGTCGGCGAGACCCTGGCCGACTTCGCCGAGCTGGTCTTCGCCTACATCGACGAGCTGTCCGCCGCCGCCGTCGCCGGCCACACCGACGAGCTGGCCACCACCGGCCGGGTGCGCCAGCGGCTGCTGGAGCGGGTCGTCCACCACCTGCTCAGCGGGTCACCCGTCGACCAGGTGGTCGCCGCCGCCGAGCGCGCCGACTGGGAGCCGCCCACGACGCTGACCGCGGTGATCGTGCCGGAGGCGCAGGTGCGGCCGGTGCTGGCGGCCGCCTCGCTGGCCACCCTGCAGGCCGCCGACGCGCCCGAGCTCGACGACGGCGTGCTCCTGCTGGTCCCCGACGCCCACGGCCACCGCCGCGCACCGCTGCTGCGCACCCTCGCCGACCGGGACTCGCTCGCCGGCCCGGCGCGACCGTGGCTGGAGGTGCGCGCCTCGTACGACCGGGCCCTGCGGGCGCGCGCCGCCGGCATCGAGCTCGACACCGAGGCACACCTGGCTCGACCTGGTCCTCGACGCCGACGCCGCGGCGCTCGCCGACCTGCGCGCCCAGCTGCTGGCGCCGCTCGCCGACCTGCGACCGGGCACGGCCGAGAAGCTCGCCGACACGCTGCGGTCCTGGCTGCTGCACCAGGGTCGGCGCGAGGCCGTGGCGGCCGAGCTGTTCGTGCACGCCCAGACCGTGCGCTACCGGATGGGCCAGCTCCGTGAGGCTGTACGGCGACCGCCTCGACGACCCCGAGATGGTGCGCGCGCTCGTGGTGGCGCTGGGTTAGCCGCCCACCACCGGGGTCGTGAGTCCCAGCGGGCGCCATGGCGCCCGCTGGGACTCACGACCCGTTCAGGGCTCGAGCGACGGCACGTCCGGCAGGGAGAGCGTCAGTACGGCGTCCTCGACCAGGGGATGCTTCTCGACGTCGGTCTCGACCTTGCGCAGGCGTACGGCGAGGTGCGACTCGATGTCGTCGCCGACCAGGTCGACAGCGGCCACCACGAAGACCCGCTGCGGTCCGACGTACTCCAGGTGCAGGTAGGTGAGCCGCTCGATCTGCTGGTGCTCGAGCAGGCCGGCGATCACCTGCGACCGGATCTCGGGGCGACGGCGCCTCGCCGAGCAGGTAGTCCATGTTGCGGCCATCAGGAACACGGCGACGAAGCCGAGCAGCACTCCGACAGCGATCGAGCCCAGGGCGTCGAAGACCGCGTTGCCGGTGACCTGGTGCAGCGCGATCGCGAACCCGGCGAGGGCGATGCCGATCAGGGCCGCGAAGTCCTCCAGGAAGACCGCCCGCAGGGTCGGGTTGGAGGTCTGGGCGACGTAGCGAAGCGGGTGCAGCCCGATGCGCCGCGCCGCTCCGTGCACCTGGCGCGTGGCCTGGAAGAACGACGAGCCCTCCAGCAGCAGCGCGATGCCCAGGACGATGTAGTTGACCAGGAAGCTCGACTCCTCCTCCCCCGACATCAGGCTGGTCAGGCCGTGCCAGACCGCGACCACCGCGCCGGCGGAGAAGAGTCCGAAGGCCGCGACGAACGACCAGATGTACGTCGACCGGCCGTAGCCACGGGGGTGCTCCTCGTCGCGAGGGCGCTGGCCCTTCCGCTCGGCGATCAGCAGGAAGACCTCGTTGCCGGTGTCGGCCCACGAGTGCGCCGCCTCGGCCACCATGGCCGCGGAGCCGGTGAACACCGCTGCGGCCGACTTCGCGACTGCGAGCAGGGCATTGGCGACCAACGCCACCACGACGGTCAGCAACGAGTCCTTGCCCGCCTCACCGTCTGGTTCTGTGGTCGTCATGGGTCCTTCGTACCCGACACCGGGTGACCCAGACACGACAGTGGCGTGCGACACGCACGTTCGCGGTCGAGCAGCGGGCCGTCGCCGACCTCGTCGTCGACCTCGTGAGCTGAGATCGGCCCGCAGGGAACGTCAGCCGCGCAGCCGCCGGCGCCGCACCAGGAGCAGCAGGGAGCCACCCAGGACCAGCAGGGCCCCGAGCACGACCAGCTCGACCGAGACCGGGGAGCCGGTGTCCGGCAGGTCCCCGGACGGATGGTCGCCGTTGTTGTCGTCGGTGCCAGTGTCGACGCCGAACGAGTCGTCGAAGGTGTTGACCACCGCGATAGCCACGGACGCAGGCTCCTCTGCCGAGCTCGACTCGACCACCACCGCGCTCCCACGGCTGCCGTGGTCGATGCTGGTCGCCGTCGCGCCGTGGTCGTTGAGCTCCGTGCCCCAGCAGCGCGCACCGACCGGCAGCAGCCGGACCGCGCCGGACTTGTCGGCCACCAGCTGGTGGTGTCCGGCCCGCACCTTGACGGTCTGCTCCAGCACCGTCTCCGCACCGTAGACACAGGTCACCCGGATCGGGAACTCGAGCGTCTTCAGCTCGGGCGACGACGCGTACTTGCCGTCGGCGGCCTTGGACACCGAGAGAACCCCCGCGCCGAACTCGTTGGTGAACGACGCCTCGACCGGGGTCACCAGGGACTCGGCCGTGATCCTCACCGTCACGTCGTCCCCGGAAGCGACCGCGTTGCCCGCGCCGGTCTCGGAGACGGTGCAGAGCGCGCGCACCGGGAGACCGGTGATCGGGTCGGAGACCAGCTGCCCGCGCGGACGATCGAGCGCGAGCTTGACGGTCTTCTCGACGATCGGGGCGCCCGCCAGGGTGCAGCTCACATCGAAGACGAACGGTCCGCGCGCCACCTCGGCCCCGACACCTTCGAGGTTCTTGACGATCACCATGGAACCCTCGTTGTAGACGTTCGTCACGCCCAGGGTGGTCGTGGTGCCGTCCCCGATCGTGACGGTGTCGGACGGGTCGTAGGAGACCGAGGTCTGGCCCGCGTCCGCCTCTGCCACCGTGCAGACCGCACCGGTCGGGATGTCCGACACGGTGACGGGTGTGCCGTCGCGATCGACCACGACCAGGCCGTCGTCCGGCAGCGGCACCGGGGTGCCGACCGGGAACTCGCAGCCGACGGTGACCTCGTAGGTGTCCGGTGCGTACGCCGCCGCGGCACCCTCCACCTTCTTGCTCAGCGACAGCTCACCGACGTGGAAGTCGTTGGTCACGACCAGATCGACCGGGTCGCTGGGATCCGAGCCGACCACCACGTCCGACGGAGCGATGCTCACGTGCGGCGTCGAGGGATCGCTCGCGGTCTCCTCGACAGCACAGACGGCACCCGTCGGCAGGTCGTCGTACAGAGCCTCGCCGGCTCCGGTGATGGTGCGCTCCGCACCGCCGGGGATCGTGATCGGGCCGCTGACGCCCTGCACGGTCAGGGTGCAGGCGAGCGAGACGGTGTAGGTCCCGTCCTGGACCCCGGGAACGCCGGCCCCGGGCCCGGCGAGTGCCTTGGTGACCCGCACCGTGCCCAGCGTGTAGGTGTTGGTCACGACCACCTGGGTCGTGGTCCCGTCGCCGATGGTCACGGTGCTCGACGGTTCGAACGACGTCGAGGTCTGACCTGCGTCGTTCTCGGTGATCTCGCAGACCGCGCCGTTCGGGATGCCCGACAGGACGACCGGCGTCCCGTCCCCGTCGAGGACCACATGGCCGTCGCCGGGCAGCGGGACTGCCGTGCCGACCGGGAACTCACAGCTCGCCGTCACGTCGAAGGAGTCCGGCGCGTAGTCCGCTCCTGGCCCGTCGACCTGCTTGCTCAGCGAGAGGTCGCCCGAGTGGAAGTCGTTGGTGACGACGACCTCGACGGGGTTGGCCGGGTCGGCGCCGATGACCACGCTCGAGGGACTCACGGTGACGTGGGGGGTCGCCGGACTGCTCGCGGTCTCCTCCACCTCGCAGCGTGCACCGGTCGGCAGGTCGTTGTACGTCGCCGACGCCTCGCCGACGACGGTCCGGACGGCGCCACCCGGGATCGACGACCGCCAGGTCTGCGCCGTTGACCGACCGGGTGCAGGTGAGGGTCATCGTGTACGTGCCGTTCTGGGCGCCCGGAACATCGGCCGCAGGACCGGCGAGGACCTTGCGTACCGTCAGGGCACCGAGCGTGAACGTGTTGGTGACGCCGACATCGACGGTCGTGGCGTCGCCGATCGTGACCGTGCCGTCGGCCGGGGCGAGCACGACGGTGTCGGCCCCGCCGGTCTCCGTCTCAGCGACCTGACAGCTTGCTCCGGTGGCGAGGTTGTCGACCGTCCAGATCGGGCTCGCCTTGTTGAGCGCAGGGCTGTCGCCGTCGTAGACGGTGTCACCGTCGAGGGTGCACGTGAGGTGCACCGTGAAGTCGGCGTTGCCCCACTCGCCCGCGCCCGGACCGGCGATGGTCTTGGTGACCTTCAGCGAGCCGACGTCGTAGGCGTTGGTGAAGTCGACACCGGTGGTGGTCTCGTCGCCCTGGACGAGCGTGAAGGTCGCAGTCGAGCCGACGCCGGGCGTGGTGGTGCCTCCCTGGGTCACCTCGACCGTCGAGTCGGCGGCCCCGTCGGTCCCGGTCTCGATGACCGTGCACTCGGAGCCGGTCGGGAGGTCGGCAACGGCATGGCTCGCGCCGGCGGCGACCGAGAACGCCCGGTCGGCGGGGTCGAGGACCTCGTTGCCGAGGAACAGGCAGCTCGCGGTGAAGTCGAACGGTCCGTAGGCGATCGGATCGAGATCCTGGTCGACAGCAGCGCTGTCGACCGTCTTGGTGACCGTGAAGCCGGCACTGCTGTAGGTGTTGGTCGCGGTGACCAGCGCCGATGCCGGCCCGGGCGACGGCGCCGGGTTGGTGATCGCGGGATCCGTGAGGTCGAGGTAGGCGTCGACCGTGGCGCTGGCAGGCTGGTAGGTGACCACAGCACCGGTTGCGGCCGGGGTCTCGGCGACCTTGCAGGTCGCACCCCACGGCACGCTCACGTGGGACCAGGCGGTCGTCGGCGAGGATCCGCCGTTGTAGTGGATCGTGTCGTCGGCCGGAACCCTGACCGTGCTCTTGTCGCTGCCGTCCACACCGACCAGGGGGATGCCGGTCTCGCCGGCGGAGTCACAGGTGACCTTGAACGGATAGTCGGCGGGCAGCGTGGCCCCGGAGGGCCACGACGGCGCGTCCACGATCTTCTCGATGTCGAGGGCGCCCTCGGGGAGCGCGACCCCGACCCGGCGCGGCTCGCTGATGAGCGAGGCCTCGGCGGGCTGGTTCGTGACGGCGGTGCTGCGGGTGCCGGCCGCCACCGAGTTCCAGGCGATCGCCAGGTCGTCGGGACGGTCCGAGGCCCGGTCGGCGTACGCCGGGGTCTGGGTCGTGAACTTCAGGCTGAAGATCTCCTGGGGCCGCAGGCCCCGGGTCTCGTTCGGCGCGGGATTCGGCGCACCGAAGCTGAGGACGAACTTGAAGGCCTTGCCCGCGGACAGATCCGCGCCCGGCGTCACCGGCAACCAGGTCCGACCGGTGACGTTGGCGTAGCACGGGTCGCTCGGGCGCGAGCCCGCCCGGCCTCGTCGAGTTCCGGATGTCGGCGTCGTTGCAGGCGGTGGACGGGACAGTCGTGGAGTAGTAGATGCTCAGCGTCCCGGCCGAGCCGTCGGCGAGCGCTGCCAGGTTGCTCGTGAAGTCGTTGAGCAGGGTCGGACTCCACTGCGAGCCACGGGGCGTGGGCACGACGACACCCTGGTCGCCCAGGCTCGGCAGCACGTCGATCCCCGCGACCACGCTGGCGTTCACGTTGCCGTCGTTCTCGAGGTCGACCCGCCACTGCTCGTCGCCACCAGGACGGGTGATCGGCACGCACGGGTAGGTGTAGAAGCCCTGCGCGTCGGCGGCACCCGCGCAGTCGGGCGTAGGCGGAGTCGGGAAGATCGGCGGGGCGTAGCCGAGCACCCCGAGGTCATCCTCGTTGACCGAATCGGGGGCGGCACCGGGCAGGCCGGCCTGGTCGCCGCGGACGAGCTTGGTGATCTGCAGCGGCGTGTCCGCCCGCACCTGCACGGTCGTGGTCGCCGTACACGTCGACACCGGGCTGGCCAGACTGCCGGAGGTCTTCAGGGGGCCCTGGTCATCGGTGTACTGGCAGCGCTCGAAGTCGCGGTCGGAGGTCGCGGTGACGCTGTTGTCGATCTGGGTGCCGGCCGGCAGGTCCGGGCGCACCATCAGGCCGGCGGAGATGACCAGCCGGTAGCCCGGCGGGAAGGTGAACACGGTCGGTGAGGTGGGGAAGGTGATCGTCACCAGTCCGGTGTCCTCGTCGAGGTCTCCCTTGATGCCGGTCACGGGTTGGCTGACGCCCGCCGCGTTGAAGAGCGCGAAGGTGAACGATCCGGTCCCGAGCGGAGCGGTCACCGGTGAGACTCCGCCGACCGTCTGGATCTGGTCGGTGACCGAGAACGACGGCGCGGTCATCGTGTAGGAGCCGTTGTTCGTGATCGTCATGTCGTAGGGCACCGTCGAGCCGGGCTCGTACAACGGCGGTCTGGCCGGGCTGCCGGGGGACTTCTCGACCCTGATCCGGTTCGGCAGGTGCAGCAGCCGGGTGAACGCCGCGGCATGCGCGTCCGCCTGGAGGGGAGTCCCGCCGCCGCCCGCAGTGGCGACGCCGTGCACGTCGAGCTCGTCATTGGTGGTGCCCTGGACCGGCTCGCCGGGGGCCGGCGTCATCCCGGGGAGCGTGGACGGGACCGGCGTGACGTCGAGCCCGGCCGGGGACCAGACGAGGTTGACCCGCCTGGTGGCGTCCACGTTGACCACGACGCGCTGGTTGTTCGGCCGCTCCCAGCGCTGGGGAACTCCGTTGGCGTCGACGCTGCGCGCGTCGATCCGCACGCCCCGCACGGTGCCCGGGTCGACGCCGCCCGGGAGCGCGAGCTTGATCTGGCCGGACCCGTCCGGACCGGTCCAGGCGCCCGTCGTCCAACACGCCGTGAGGTCCGTCGACCCACCCGCACCACACGTTGCGATCAGGTCGGGCACCTGTGGTGCGGGCGGGTCGTCGAGCGAGTAGTCGACATCGGTGAGCCAGCTCAGCCGGAGCTGGTTGACCGGGCCGACCGGCTGGAACGGTTGAAGGCCGGCGTAGTCGAAGGCGTTCCAGAACCGCGGGTCGTCGTCGGTGAGGGTCAGGACGAGGGTCCGCGCGGAGCCTGTCGGCTGCCCGGTGAGTCGGGCCACGTAGCCGGTGCGGGGCTGGTTCTCCACCCGGACGTCCGGGATGATCGCCTTCGCCGCCGACATGCCGTAGCTCGTCGGCACGATCTGGAACTCGTCCTCGGCCTCGGCGAGCACGTTGTCGCAGGGGGTGGTGAAGGGCGCGCACCCGACCCCGCCCGGGCCGGTCACCTCCGCCTCGGCCGTGTTGACGTGCACCGGGTCCGGAGGGCCGTCGGTGATGGTCATCGGAGCGCCGCTGGTGCGTTGGGTGGTCCGCAGCTGGAACGTGAGGAGCAGACCGACGGCGTCCTTGGTCTGGATCGTGCCGACGGCCGACACGGCGATCCCGACCACGTCGGCCAGATCGGTGGGCGTGAGGGCGAGGGCCTCGGCGTAGTTCGTGGTCAGGGTGCCCCCGCCGGCCAGGGTGAGCACGACACTGACCCCCGACTGGGGGACACCTGGCGGCAGGGTGATGCTGCGGATCGTGTCGAGGTCGAGGGTGTCGAAGACGGAGTCGGCGACCAGGGTCCCGGGCGCCGGGTCGCGGATGTCGAGCTCACTCACCCGCGACGCCGTCTGGTTGGTGGCCTCGAGGTAGGCGTCGACGAGGGGGTACTCGTCGGCAGGTGTGGTCGACGGCGGCAGTCCGAGCGGGGAGTACGCGAACGACTTCGTGAGCCCGACGTTGAGCGGTTTGTCGATGATGACCACGTCGGCCGAGTCGGCCGAGCTGAAGGGCACCGCGCCGATCCCGTCGGCGGCCACGGTGTTGCGGACCAGCCCCGGGGTCCCGGTGTTGTAGGTCATGCCCGGGTGGTGCTGGCCCAGCACGTAGTCAGACGCGGGCGACCCGCTTGCGGTCACGCACCTGGAAGGCGAGCCTGGCCGCCCGGGTGTTGCCCGACGAGATCGCGACCGGCTCGCCGCTGGTCCGGCTCACGAACGTCAGCCGCACCCCGATGACGTCGCCCCGCTGTCCGACCCCGTTGCCGGCGGGGATCGTGTAGCCGCCGAACTGGCCCACGCAGCCGGCGGCGCACGCGGCCCCGGTGATGTCGACCCAGGTGTCGGTGCTGTCGGAGTAGACCTGGACGGAGCTGACCCGGTCGGCGGTGATGTAGGGGTCCTGGGCCGCCGTGATCGGCAGGATCTGGGTCAGGTCGAAGGCGTTGTAGATCGACGTCGTGACGTCGCTCAGCTCGGTCGGGGTCGCCGGGTCGGTCAACGTCATGGAGTCGAAGGCCAGGCCCTGGGTGCTCCACAACAGCTTGGCGATCCGGGTCTCACCGGTCAGCGCACCCACCGTGACCGGATCGACCGTCGCCGACGGGTCGGCCGGGTCGACCCAGGTCTTGTCGATGAGGTCCGGGCCGGGGCCGCCGGTGGTCGAGTGCAGAGTCAGCTCATCGACGTCGTCGGCGGTCACCGGACCGAGGGCGTTCGCAGCGTTGGCCACCTCGGACTCGACCGTGTTCGGGATCGTCTCATCGGCGGTGATCGCCGTGCAGTCGGCGCCGGAGCGGACCGCCGTACGGAAGTTGGGGGCGACGTTGAAGCCAGGGCTGAGCTTCGTGCCCGGCGCGGGGGTGAAGGTGAACCGGATGCCCTGGATCGCGGCGCGCTGCGCCGACGGGATGGTGTAGGACCAGCTCGACTGCGGACCGGCCTGGGAGGCCAGCGGCACCCAGGCGGTGCCGTTCCACGCGTCCAGCTGGAGTGTCGTGCCGGCGGGGATGTCGGTGTCGGTGACGCCCTGCGCCTGGAAGCAGTCCCAGAACGCGGTGGGAGTCGCGGAGGGCGTGGCCGGGTCGGTCAGGGTGAGGTAGTCGGAGCCGATGGTCGAGTCCGGCCGCGGTGAGACGGTGCCGATCAGGCTGACCAGTGTGGTGGCGCCCGGGGCGGCGTACAGCTCGTCGGGAGTGAAGCTCTTCGACACCTCGGTGCTGATCTGGCGGGGCAACCGCTGCAGGGTGTCGGAGTCGGACGCGGTCCCGGTCCGCGCGGTCGTGTCGGTCACCGTGGTCGTGGTGGTGTTGACGACGTCGACGGGCGCGCTGCCGGAGACCGGGTCAGCCCTGACGGTGTAGGGCAGCGAGGCGTACGCCGAAGGCTCGATGCCGTCGCCCGGGGCGGTGAAGGTGACGGAGAACCCGACCACGTCACCCGTCGGCGCAGGGAGCGTGTCGAGCGCCGTCGTCGTGAGGGTCTCGGTCCCACCACCGGCGTAGGTGTAGGTGATCGACGCAGTGTCGGCATCGCGCGGCCACTCGATGTCGGAGGCCAGGAAGCCCTGGAACTGGAGGCCCTGCGCGTCGAAGTCGACGCCGGAGCCGGGGTCGACGATCGTCATGGTGTGGACCGGCAGGAAGCCGTTGTCGGAGCGGATCGTCGCGACCGTGCTCTCTCCGCCGAGCAGGAAGTCGTCGTCGAAGCTCTTCGAGGTCTGCACTGTCGGGGGCTCGTTGGCGATCGAGACCACGGCGTCGTCCGTGTCGGTCGCGCTGCTGGTCCCGCCGGAGCCGACATAGCCCGTGACGGTGTTGGTGACGGTCACCGTGGAGGGGCTCGGGATCGTGGCGACGTTGGCGCGAGTCACCGTCGAGAGCCCGATCGTGGCCGTCGCGCCGATCGGGATCGCCGGGGTGGCGGACGTGAAGGTGAAGCGCACGCCGTACACATCGGTGGTGGGGCTGGGCAGCATGGTCGCCGGGCCACCCGGGACCGGCAGACCTCCGGTGTAGCTGGTGTTCCAGGCACCGCCGGACCCCAGCCACTCGAAGGTGAGCCCGGTCGCGCCGGCCGGCGGCGTGAACGGATCCAGGTCACGGAGATCGAGGTACTCGAACGGACCGGTGGACGGCGACGACGGGTCGGCCGGGTCCTGGAGGACCAGCGTGTCGACCTTCTTGTTGGAGTCGTTGGTCCCGGAGATCTGCCACTCGACCGGAGCCCCCGGGGTGGCCGGCACGGTGGCGGCGCTGGTGCGCTCCTTGTCGACGTCGACCGCGAGCCGGCTCGGGATGGTGAGCGTCACGTCCGCGCTGGCCGTCTTCGGGTCGGCGTTGTCGGCCGCGATCCTGGCGGTGTTGGTGATCAGGCCGGCATTGTCGGCCGAGGCGTCGGCCGGGATCTTGACCCATACCGTGACAGTGGCCTGCTTCGCCTGCACCAGACCGATGTCGGAGCCACCCAATGACTTCGTGAAGGCGACCCTGAACGTGGAGCCGGTGATCGCCACGGTGCTGGTGCCGCCGCCGGCGACCGTCGCGATCACCGGGTTGGCGTGGCCCGGGTCGAAGACCAGCGGCTGCGGCAGGATGTCGGTGATCGCGGCGTTGATGCAGCCGGGCGCGGTGGGGCTCGAGCAGATCGTGGTGATCGTGTAGGAGAAGACGTCGCCGGGTTGGTACGGGCCCGCGGCCGCCGTCTTGGTGATCTGGAGGGACGAGTCGATGGCTGCCTGTGCTGGGGCAGGCACCAGCACGGAGGCAAGGACCACGGCCGCGGCAGCCAGCCAGCGCACCGGGAACCTGCGTGATCCGGTGGTCGGACGGTCGGTGCGAGCCTTCATGCAACTACTCCCCAGATCGGATCCGCTTCCGGAGTCCCGACCGCCCCGGTCGGGTGGCCCCAGCCCTGCGGGACCGACGAGACCGGACCGCGCGAACGCCCCAGGCTAGGTGACTCGTGGGACCAGGGGCAACCACTGAAACGCGTGAGGTCTGGGTGCTCCGGGTCAGCTGATCGCGTCGTGGACGGTCCGGCCGGCCACGACGGTCAGGGCGACCGAGACTCCGCGCAGAGCCTGACCCAGCGCGGCACTGTCCTGCTGGTCACGGTCTCGCAGCAGCGGGTCCTGCTCGAGCAGGACCAGGTCGCCGCGGGAGCCGACGCCGACGCTCGGCTGCCCGTCGACCGAGGCGAGCAGCGCCTCGCGCGGGGTGAGGGCCTGCTCGCCGTGCCAGGGGCCGCGTTCGTCGTCGCTGCGGTGCACCGCTGCCGCCATCGCCAGCCACGGGTCGAGCGGTGAGACCGGCGCATCCGAGCCGAGCGCCAGGCTCGACGCCGGCGTCGAGCATCCACCGGAAGGCGAAGCACCGCTCTGAGCGCTCTCCCCAGATCTTCTCGGTGAGGTCGCGGTCGTCGAGCAGGTGCGCGGGCTGGACACTGGCCCGGATACCGAGCTCGGCCATCCTGCGGATGTCGCCGCGGTTGACCATCTGGGCGTGCTCGATCGAGCCTCGCGCGCCAGTCTCGGCGTACGACGCGAGCGCCTCGGCGACCGCTGCGTCGCCGATCGCGTGGGTGGCGATCTCGAGACCTGCGGCGTGCGCCCGGGCGAGCTGCTCGCGGAGCTCCACGCCGGACAGGTTGGGCTGACCGGAGGGGTGCTCCAGCCGGTGCGCGTCGCCGTACGGCTCACAGCACCAGGCGGTGCGGGTGTTGAGGGACCCGTCGCTGATGATCTTCAGCGGTCCCATCGTCGCGCGCGAGTCGCAGCCGGGCAGGGTGTCACCCGTGCGGAGACCGAGCGCGATCACCTCGTCGAGGTGGATCTCGTACGTCGCCGCGCGGACGCGGAGCACGTCGCAGTCCGAGCCCCACCGCTCCGCCCAGTCCAGCGGGCCGAGGCCGAACTCGAAGTCGGTGATCCCGACGATCCCCCGGGTGGCGGCGGTCTCCAGGGTGCGGCGGTAGGCCTCCGGCGAGGTGCCGTCGGTGCCGACCAGCCCGGCCAGCCGCGGGTAGACCCCGAACCACTCGGCCTCGCGAACCACCGAGTCGCGCACCGGCATGGCCAGGCGCATCAGTGCGATCGTGTTGAGCCACGCGTGGTGGCCGTCGCCGCTGATCAGCACCACGGGCGTGTCACCGGTGACGGCGTCCAGCTCCGACACGGTGACGTCTCGGTCCCAGATGCCGGAGCGGTGGCCCCAGCCGATCACCGGCAGGTCGGGGTACTCCGCGACCCGCTCGGCCACGAGACGCAGCGCCTGCTCGGGCGACTTCGCCGGAGCGAGGTCCAGGCGCCCGGAGGTCAGCGTCCACTGGGCCATGTGCACGTGCTGGTCCCACAGCCCCGGGATCACCCAGCGACCGGCGGCGTCGATCTCGTCCACGCCGTTCGGACGATCGAGATCGGGGCCGACCTCGACCACGGTGCCGCGCTCGATCGTGAGGTCGACGGTCCCGTCGCTCTCCTGCTCGCCGATCCCGAGCGGGACGACGCGGGCGTTGCGGATCAGGAGGCTCGTCACCCCCGCACGCTAACGGGCGCGGGTCGGGCCGCGTCGGGGCAGGTCCGCCCCTGCCTGCGCCGCGGCTACGGTTGCCGCCATGAGGGTGCGTTGGATCGGGGTGGCGCTGGCGCTCGCCCTGGTCGGCATCGCCGCCGGCTACGCGATCGGCGTCCTGTCCCGGCCCGAGCCGACGACGTTCGCCGCCCGCCCGGTGCCCGCGAGCTCGCCCTCGATCCCGGTCGACCCGGAGCGACCGTTCGCCCCCGACATCGACTACCCGCCACTGGAGCCCGACCTGGCCTACGGCGGACCTCGACGGATCGGCAGCCCCGGCTACCAGTGGTCGTACGTCGCACCGCGCGGGTGGCTCCGGACCGCACCAGGCAACGACGAGTACTTCTGGCGCCCACCCGGCGAACCGACCGTCGGCGGCTTCAGCCTGCGGGTGAAGCTGGTGAACCAGCGCCTCACGCCCGAGCAGATGGTCGACCAGAAGCGAGCTGCGGTCGAGTCGATCTACGACGACGTCGAGGTGCTGAACCAGACCGGCGACCAGCTGTACTTCACCTACCGCGAGCCGGACCAGCAGACCAAGCGCTACGACGTCTTCCAGTGGTTCTCAGCGCCCGGGCTGTCCGAGGCCGGCTTCGAGATGAGCATCGTCGGCAGGGAGAGGGACAAACCGGGGATCGCGGACCTGCTGGAGAACGTCGCCTCCAGCGTCCGGAAGGTGTCCTAGTCCCGTCACATGCCGTGCGTCTCCACGGCGTCCAGCACGGCGTTGGCGGTGGCCCGGTCGGCACTGCGCACCTGCACCCACAGCAGTCGGGTGCCGGCCACCTGCACCACCCGCTCGACGGTCACCCCGCCGGGGCAGCGCAGGTAGACCACCGTGCTCGACGGGTTGCCGTCGATGCTGTCCGGTACCGGCTCCTGGGCGGTGCGGCACTCCGGGTGTCCCGGCAGCTTCTCGGGGAGCTCGGTGCCGGGAAGGATGCCCAGGAAGACGCCCTGGCTCTGGGAGTCGACGTCGGTCCAGTCCGGGGTGCTGCCCACCGACAGCGCGGGGAACTCACCGCCCCCGGTCGGCGCCTTCCAGCCCCGCGGCGCCCGGGCGGTGGCCCAGTCGGCGGGCACGGTGACCGACAGGGAGCCGTTGCGGTCGCTCACGGTCACGTCGGGGTCGGTCCGCTGCGCGAGCTGCAGGCCCGCGAGGCCACCACCGACCAGCGCCAGTACGCCGACGACGGCAGCGAGGACCCGACGACGGGTCCGGCCCGGCGGCGTGGGCAGACCCGGCAACGGGTCCTGCGACTCCATCGGCGTCGGCCGCGCGCCGGGCTGGGTCAGGTGCGGATCGAGGGGCAGCCAGGGCCGGGCGTCCGGGCCGGTGGCGGCGGCACCCAGCGATGCGGTGAGCGCGTCGACGTACGCCGTGATGTCGGGCCAGCGGTCCTCGCGGTCGACGGCCAGGCCGCGCCGGACGACGCCGTCCACCTCCTCCGGGAACTCGCTGTCCCCGGTCGCCAGCGGCGGCGGCGGGCTCGGCGCGGCCGCGGCGGCCAGCGAGGCGTGGGCGTACGGAGCCCGCCCGGCGAGCATCAGGTAGCTGAGCGCGGCCAGGGAGTACTGGTCGGCGCGCGGGTCGAGGGGCTCGCCCTGCGCCTGCTCGGGGGCGACGAAGGACGGGGTGCCGGCGATCATGGTCAGCCGCGAGGAGACGTCGAGCGCCTTGCCGAGCCCGAGGTCGGCGACCATCGCGCGGACCCGGTCGTCGACGGTGCGGAAGAGGACGTTGGCGGGCTTCACGTCACGGTGCAGCACGCCGTGCTCGTGCAGCGCCTGGAGCCCGCTTCCGACCTGGCGGATCACCTCGAGGGCCTGCGCCGGCGTGAGACCCTCGACCTCCATCCGGTCGGCGAGGGTGCCCTGGTCGGCGTAGGACATCACCAGGTAGGGCCGGCCGTCGTCGAGCTCACCCGCGTCGTAGACCGACACGACGTACGGCGACTCGACCTTGCGCAGGAAGCGGCCCTCCTCGACGAACCGTTGCCGGACGGCGAGGTCCTCGGTCCAGTTCTCGGCGAGCACCTTGACCGCGACCGGCGAGTCGAGCTGGTCGTCGTACGCCAGCCACACGGTCGCGAAGCCACCCGACCCGATCCGCCGACGTACGGCGTATCGACCGAGTCGGGAGGGCATGGGCACCCCTGCATTATGTGCGACCCCGATGACACCCTGAGTCGGGTCGGGGCTCTTCTTCGGGGTCGGCTCAGCGTTGCTCCCCGATGTGACGACACCGCCCGCGCCAGCACGCTGGGGACATGATCACGGTTGAGTCCCTCTCCAAGAACTACGGCGCCTTCCGCGCCGTCGACGACGTCAGCTTCACGGCGCGGCCCGGCCGCGTCACCGGCTTCCTCGGCCCCAACGGCGCCGGGAAGTCCACCACCATGCGGATCATGGTCGGCCTCACGCCGCCCACGTCCGGCCACGCCGCGATCGGCGGCCGCCGCTTCGCGGACCTGCCGAACCCCGGCCTCGAGGTCGGCGTCCTCCTGGACGCCTCCGCCCAGCACGCCGGTCGCACCGGCCGCGAGATCCTGGCCATCGCCCAGCGCACCATGGGCCTGCCCGCCCGTCGGGTGGACGAGATGCTGGAGCTGGTCAGCCTCAGCCCCGACGAGGCCGGCCGGCGGGTCCGCAACTACTCGCTCGGCATGCGCCAGCGGCTCGGCATCGCGACCGCCCTGCTCGGCGAGCCCGAGGCACTGATCCTCGACGAGCCTGCCAACGGCCTCGACCCGGCCGGCATCCGCTGGATGCGCGACCTGCTGCGTGGGTACGCCGACCGCGGCGGCACCGTGCTGCTGTCCTCCCACCTCCTGCACGAGATCGAGGTGATCGCCGACGACCTCGTGGTCATCGGCCAGGGCCGGATCGTCGCGCAGGGCACCAAGGCCGAGCTGCTCGCCACGGCGGGCACGCTGGTCCGCACCTCCGACGTGCCGACGCTGGCGCAGGCGCTCGCCGACGCGGGCATCACCGCGACCGCCAGCGCCGCCACCGGCAGCTCGGACGCCCTCCGCGTCGACGCCGACCCCGACCTCGTCGGCCGGGTCGCCCTGCAGGCGGGCGTCGCGCTCGCCGAGCTCCGCGCCGCCGACGGCGCCGGGCTCGAGGAGATGTTCCTCGAGCTCACCGCAGACACCCAGCGTGAAGGAGTAGCAGCATGACCAGCCAGACGATCGAAGCCGCCGTCCTGGAGCACGAGCCCGCCCGTACGGCGCGGCCCGCACCCGCCCCCATCCCGATGACGCGGATCATGGCGGTCGAGCTGCGCAAGTCGTTCGACACCCGGTCCGGATTCTGGCTGATGGCCAGCATCGGAATCCTCGCGGTGCTCGCCACCGCGGCCACGATCATGTTCGCGCCCGACAGCGAGCTCGACTACGAGGCGTTCGCGAGCGCGATCGGCTTCCCGATGGCGGTCATCCTCCCGATCATCGCCGCACTGTCGGTGACCAGCGAGTGGACCCAGCGCACCGGCCTCACGTCGTTCACCCTGGTGCCCCACCGCAGCCGGGTGATCCTCGCCAAGCTCGTGGTCGCCGTCGGCATCGGCGTGGTGTCGATGCTGGTGGCCGCCGCCATCGGCGCGCTCGGCAACATCGTGGGGACGGCGATCACCGGCACCGACACGATCTGGAACGTCAGCGCCGCCGAGCTGCTCTACATCGTCCTCGGGAACGTCCTCGGCATGATGGTCGGCTTCATGCTCGGCGTGCTGCTGCGCAACTCACCGGCGGCCATCGTCGGCTACTTCGTCTACGGCTTCGTGCTCCCGCCGCTGTCGATGCTGCTGGCCATGAGCCAGGGCTGGTTCAAGGACGCTCAGCCGTGGGTGGACTTCAACTTCGCCCAGGGCAACCTCTTCAACGGCGTGATGACCGGCGACAACTGGCTGCAGCTCGCGGTGACCGGACTCGTCTGGCTGGTGCTCCCGCTGCTGATCGGCATCCGGCTGGTGCTCCGCTCCGAGGTCAAGTAACGATCCGGTCCCGGAGGTCTCCACCGCCCCTTCCCCGTCGACGGCTGCACTAAGTTGCCGAGAACGGGGAAGGGGTCCTGGATGACCACCACTGGGCTGGGTCCCGACGAGATCGACGAGCTGGCCGTCCGCGCGCGTGACGGTGACCGCGACGCGATGGAGTCCCTGCTCGCGGCGGTCCGCCCGCGCACGCTGAACGTCTGCCGGAGCGTGCTCCCCCACCTCCCCGACGCCGAGGACGCCTGCCAGGAGGCACTGCTCAACGTCGCTCGCAAGCTCGGCACGTGGGACGGCCGGGGCCGGTTCACCACGTGGCTGCACGTGGTCGCCGTCAACAGCGCGCGGACGACGTACCGCCGGATGAAGAACCAGGCCACGCCGGCCGACCCGCTCGAGGGCAGCCCGTCCGACCGGCCCGACCCGCGCACCACCAGCGTCATCGCCGGCACCCGCCTCGACCTGCTCGAGGCGATGGAGACGATCGAGCGCGACCACCCGCAGTACGTCGAGCCGCTGCTGCTGCGCGACGTCTACGGCCTGTCCTACGAGGAGATCGCGACGTACGTCGGGGCTCCGATCGGCACCATCAAGGCCCAGATCCACCACGGCCGCAGGCTCGCCCGTCCGCTGCTACGAGGGACCGAGTGATCCGGTTCCGGGGAGCCGTCATCGGGCTCGCGCTGGCGTTGACCGTCGGGTGCAGCACCGGGTCGGACGAGCCGGAGCCTGCACCGAGCCCGGGTCCGTCGATCGCCGAGTCCGGGGACGCCGTGAGCACCCCCGTCGAGGATCGGGTCTACCCCGACGTGGGCGACCCCGGCGTCGATGCCCAGAGCTATCACCTCGACCTGGCCTGGGACCGCACCACCCGCAGCCTGACCGCGACCGAGCAGCTGGAGTTCCGGGCGACCGCTGACGCACCCCACTTCCAGCTCGACCTCGGCCCACCGCTCCAGGTCGACGCCGTCCGCGTCGACGGCCACCGGGCGACGTGGACCCACCGCGGCAAGGACCTGGTCGTCGATCGGCCGGTGCGCGCCGATCAGCGCTACGTGCTGCTGCTGCGCTACTCCGGCACGCCGCGACCGGTGCCCGCACCGACCAAGCGCAGCGACTTCGACTCGACCGGCTGGACGATCACCGACGACGGCGAGGTCTGGACGATGCAGGAGCCGTACGGCGCCTACTCCTGGTACGCCGTCAACGACCAGCCCTCCGACAAGGCGCTCTACTCGTTCACGATCCGCGCACCCGCTCCCTGGGTCGGCGTCGCCAACGGAGAGCTGACGTCGCGCACCCGAGCAGGCGGCGACACGGTCACCGAGTGGCGGCTCGACCAGCCGGCATCGTCGTACGTCGTCACGATCGCGATCGGCGACTTCACGATGACCCAGGACGCGTCAGCCTCGGGCGTGCCGATCACCTACTGGACCCCGCCGGACCGCCCCCACCTCCTCGAGGCTCTCCGGGCGATGCCCGCGGCGCTCGACTGGGTCGAGAAGCGGCTCGGGCCCTACCCCTTCGAGTCGCTCGGGGCCCTGCTCGTCGACTCGCGCAGCGGCATGGAGACCCAGACGATGCTCACCCTCGGCGCGACCGCCCAGGCGACCGCACCCGAGGTGCTGGTCCACGAGATCGTCCACCAGTGGTACGGCGACCTGGTGACCCCGGTCGACTGGCGCGACGTCTGGATGAACGAGGGCATGGCGACCTACCTTCAGGGCGTCTTCGAGACGGAGACGGCCGGCGAGCCGCTCACCACGCTGACTGACCAGTGGGCTGCCGTCGAGCCGCAGATGCGCGCCGAGGCGGGGCCGCCGGCCGACTACGACCCGGCGTACTTCGCCTCCGGCAACGTCTACTACAGCCCCGCGCTGATGTGGGACGCGATCCGCCGGCAGCTCGGCGACGACGAGTTCTGGCAGCTGGTGCGCGACTGGCCGGCGAACCACCGGATCCAGAACGCCGACTACGACGACATCACGTCCTGGTGGTCCGAGCAGTCCGGTGAGGATCTGCAGCCGACGTTCGACGCCTGGCTGCTCGGCGCCACTTCTCCCACCGGCGGTTGAGGGCTGCTCCCTGTGCGAGGCAGAGGTGCTCGGGCCCGGCTCAGTCGGCCGGACGAGCCGGGATGAAGAGCACCACGACCGCGACCAGGATGGACGCGGCGGCACACAGCGCGAAGAGGTCCTGGTAGGCGCCGAGCGAGGGCACCGCGAAGTCGCCCAGGATGACGGTGCTCGCCGCCAGGATGCTGCCGCCGATCGCCGAGGCGAGCGAGCTGCCCAGGCTGCGGAAGAGGGTGTTGAGCCCGTTGGCGGCGGCGATCTCGGACGGCGGGGTGTGCGCGTTGATCAGCGAGGGGATCGCGGCGTACCCGATGCCGGTGCCGATCCCGACGACCGTCGCGCCCAGGATCACCTGCCAGAGCGAGTCGTGGACGACGATCCGCATCAGCCAGCCCGCGGCGACGACGAGGGCGCCGAGCGCCAGGGTCTGGGTGCTCCGCGGAGGTCGATCAGCTTCGCGGCGACCGGGGCGAAGACGAGCATCGCGATGCCGCAGGGCAGCATCGCCAGGCCGCCGACGAGCAGGCTCGAGCCGAAGCCGTAGCCGCTCTGCTCGGGCGCCTCGACGTAGGCAGCCGTGCCGATGAAGGAGGCGAACAGCGCGAATCCGAAGAGGATCGACGCCAGGTTGGTGAGCACGATCGGCTGGCGGCGCAGGGCCTGCAGGTCGACGAGCGGCTCACGGATGCGCGTCTGGGTCCAGCCGAAGATCCCGAACAGGACGGCCGAGACGACCAGCAGGCCGGGCACCTTGGCGTCGTCCCAGCCCCACATCGCGCTCTGGGTCAGCGGCAGCAGGAGGCTGACCAGGGCCGCGGCGAGCAGCACCGCGCCGACGACGTCGACGCGCCCGCCGCTGCGACCGGGCGCCTCGGGGACGATCGTCAGGATGCCGACGAACGCGACCAGGCCGGCGACCGCGGTGACCCAGAAGAGGGCGTGGAAGTCGGCGTGCTCGGCGACGAAGCCGGCCAGTGGCAGCCCGAGCGCGCCACCGACGCCGAGCATCGCGCTGATCAGGGCGATGCTCGAGGCCGACCCGCTCGCGCGGCAGCACGCTCGCGAGCAGGCTGATCCCGAGCGGGATCGCGGCAGCCGATGCTCCCTGGATGGACCGGCCGACGATGAGCACGACGATGTTGTCGCTGAGCGCGGTGACGAGCGATCCGACGGTCAGCGCGCCCATCGCGACCAGCAGCATCAGGCGCTTGCCGAACATGTCGCCGAGCCGGCCCATGATCGGCACCGTGATCGCGGCGACCAGCAGGGTCGAGGTCAGCAGCCAGCTCACGTTGCTGGCCGAGGTGTCCAGCTTGGCCGGCAACGTCCCGAGCACCGGGATCAGCACGGACTGGGACAGCGCGACGACGAGGGCACCGAGACCGATGACGAGGAGCTCGACCCGGGCACGTGCCGGGGACGTGTGAGCGGCGATCGCCTCGCCGGTTGCAGAACTGGTCATGGTTGGCACTCTACGCCGCTTCTGGCACTTAGTGTCAAAGGTGACTCACATGGGCCTGACGGCTAGAGTGCCGACGAGATGTCCCACGACCTGACCCTGCGCGACCACGCCCGGAGCGCCGTACGCGACGAGGTCACGCGCTGCGCATGGGACCTCTTCGCCAAGCAGGGATTCGAGGCCACGACTGTCGATCAGGTGGCCGAGGCAGCAGGGATGTCCCGGCGGACGTTCTTCCGCTACTTCGCCGGCAAGGACGAGCTCCTGCTGGAGCGGATCCTGGCCGCGGGGGACCGGATCGCCGAGGCCCTCGAGGCTCGCCCGGCCGACGAGGAGGCGTGGCCGGCGCTGCGGGCGGCGTTCGACGAGGTGGTGCTCCCCCAGGAGACCTTCGCCGACCGGTCCCGGGCCCTGCTGCTGATGCTTCGCGACGAGCACGCCGTACGCGCGGCCGTGCTCGAGCGCCGCCGCCGCTGGCTCGAGCTGCTCGCACCCCTGGTCGCCCGGCGACTCCCGCGCCGACGCTCGAGCCGCGGCCCCGACACCCGCGCGGTGGCGCTGGCCGCGAGCGCGCTGTCCTGCCTCGAGGCAGCGCAGGACGCCTGGGCCGATCACCCCGGCGCCAAGCTGCCGACGTTGCTCGACGAGGCGATGGGCGCGGTCGCGACCCTGCGTTGACGGACCCGTCGCTACGCCTCAGGCGGCCTACACGCTCGACAGGTTGAGGACGAGCACCGTGAGCGCAGCGACGACGTACGCCGCGACCGCAGCGAGCACGACCCGGTAACGAAGGACCTCATCGTCGCTGCGCCGCCCCAGCACCCAGGCCAGCCCTGGCAGGACGAGCACCCCGTGGAGCGTGACGGCGTGGAAGCCCTTGAGGAAGCCCACGATGTCGTAGGCGTGCTCCGGGGAGCCGGTCCGCATCGCGGTGGTTCCGACCGCGATCATCGCGGCGCCCGAGGCCAGCCCGGCGAGCAGGAGCGCGAAGCCCGCTCGCACGGCCAGCGTCATGCTCGGCGGTCCCACGACCCGACCGCGCAGCGCGACCACGGCGAAGCTCCCGAGCACGACCACGAGGACGGCGCCCCCCGCAGCAAGCGTGTAGGCGATCGCCGCGTCAACCGGCGTGGAGGTGTTGAGGTGGGAGGGCTGGTCACGCCAGGCCTGCACCGTGATGCCGGCGACCTCGACCACGCAGTCGACCGCGAAGACTCCGAGCAGCACCGCTCGCGTCCGCGACTGCATCCTGAGGTAGGAGGTCACCCAGGTGACGGTCGCCAGGGTGAGGCCGAAGGAGAGTCCGAACGTCGCCGGCTTCCGCCAGGACACGGGGCCGTGCCACGGCCGGTCGTCGAAGGCGAACACCACGAGGTGCGCGAGCCCAGAGAGGACCAGCACCCCGGCCACGACGTACAGCCAGCGGTCGGCACCGCGCGTCACGCCGAGATTCCGTTCTGCCATGTAATCATTCATAGCATGAATCAATCGTCCGGGGTCGCGCTCCTCCTGAGCCAGCTGGGCGCGCACACCTCGGCGCGCTTCGCCGAGCGGCTCGCCGGGCTCGGCCTGACGCCACCCCAGGTGGGTGTGCTGCGCGTCGTCGGACAGAGCCCCGGCTTGAGCCAGCAGGCACTGGCCGAGCGACTCGGGGCCGCGCCGAGCCGGATCGTCAAGCTCGTCGACGAGCTCGAGGAGCAGGGCCTGGTCGAGCGCCGCCGCAGCACCACCGACCGGCGGCAGCAGGAGCTGCGCCTCGCGGAGGATGCCGGCGACCGCCTCGTGGCCGTCCGTGAGGTCGCGGCCGACCATGACGCCGACATCGTCGCAGCGCTCACCAGCACCGAGCTCGCGACGCTGCTCGCACTGCTCACCAAGGTCGCCGAGGCCCAAGGTCTGGGCCGGCAGGGCCACCCGGGCTACCGGTAGAACGCGTTACAGTCCGGCGCATGAAGACGTACGCCGTGAGCGGGGCCGCCTCGGGGATCGGTGCCGCGACCACCGCCCTGTTGCGGGAGCAGGGCCACCGGGTGATCACCGTCGACCAGCGGGACGCCGACGTGGTGGCCGATCTCTCGACCGCCGAGGGCCGGGCCGCCGCCGTACTCGGGGTGCAGGCAATCACCGACGTGCTGCACGGCGTCGTACCCGCGGCCGGCGTCGGTGGGTTCACCGGCGTCGACCCGCGGCTGGTCGTGTCGGTCAACTACTTCGGTGCGATCGCGCTGGTCGAGGGGCTGCACCCGCAGCTGGCGGCCGCCGAGGGCGCGGGCGTGGTCTTCCTCGCGTCCAACTCGACCACCTGCCAGGGCGGTTGGGACACCACGCTCGCCGACGCCTGCGTCGCCGGCGACGAGCCGGCCGCACGGGAGGCGGTCGCCGGCATCGAGGCGGTGATGGTCTATCCCGCCACCAAGGCAGCGCTGTCCTGGTGGGCGCGGCAGCACGGCGTGGGCGCCGACTGGGCCGGCTCCGGCATCCGGCTCAACTCCGTGGCGCCCGGCCTGATCACCACGCCGATGACCGAGCAGCTGCGGGCCGACCCGGTGTTCGGACCGTTCGCCGACACCTTCCCGACCGCCCTCAGCCGGCCGGGGCGACCCGAGGAGGTCGCTGCGGCGATCGGGTTCCTGGTCTCCGACGCCGCCAGCCTGGTGGTCGGCGCGGTGCTCTTCGTCGACGGTGGCACCGACGCGATCATCAACCCGCACCAGCCTCGTCCCTGAGGGCACGCCTAGGCTCGGGACATGTCACGTGTCGCGCTGGTCCTGGGGTCCGGCGGCGCCCGGGGCTACGCCCACATCGGCGCGATCGCCGAGATCGAGGCGCGCGGCCACGAGATCATCGCGGTCGCCGGCTCGTCGATGGGCGCGCTCGTCGGTGGTCTGTACGCCGCCGGTGCGCTCGACGCCTACACCGAGTGGGTCCGCAGCCTGAAGCAGCGCGAGATCCTCCGGCTCCTGGACCCGAAGTGGTCGGCCGGCGGCGCGATCGCCGCCAACCGGATCTTCGCCGAGGTCGAGGAGCTGATCGGCGACCAGCTGATCGAGGACCTCCCGATGGCGTTCACTGCCGTCGCCACGGACCTGCGGGCCCGCCGCGAGGTCTGGTTCCAACGCGGTCCGCTCCTGTCGGCGGTCCGCGCGTCGATCGCGATCCCCGGAGTCATCACCCCCGTCGTCATGAACGGCCGCCTGCTGGCCGACGGTGGCCTGATGAACCCGGTCCCGATCGAGCCGACGGCCGCCTCGGCTGCCGACCTCACCATCGCGATCTCGCTCCAGGGCGACCGGAGCGCTCGTGACCAGAGCAGCCCGGCCCGCGAGCCGGCGACACCGACCTGGCGAGAGGGGCTCGTCGAGCGGGTACGTCGTACCGTCGGCCGCGAGCGAGAGCTCGAACCCGAGCCGGTGGAGCCCGAGTCGCTACGCATCTCCGACGTCGTCGGGCTCTCGCTGGACGCGATGCAGGGCCTGGTCGCCCGCTACCGGATGGCCGGCCTGCCGCCCGACGTCCTGGTGACGGTGCCGGTCTCGGCCGCGCGCTCCCTCGACTTCCACCGGGTCACCGAGTTGATCGAGGTCGGGCAGCGCCTCACCGCGGAGGCGCTCGACGTGTCCGGGCACTGACCGCGGCCTGAGCCGACCCCGACGTGGGGTGGTCAGCCGAAAGCTGCCGACACGCCGTTGCCGCACCGGCGTGTCGGCGGGTTTCCCCGGCCGCCCGGGGAAACCCGCACACCCTCAGAACAGCAGCGCCGCAGCCGGGTCCTCGAGCATCCCGGCCACGTCGGAGAGGAACCGCGAGCCCTTCTCACCGTCGATGTGGCGGTGGTCGAAGGACAGCGAGAGCGTGCAGACCTGGCGTACGACGATCTGGTCGTCCACCACCCACGGCTGCTTCTTGATCGCGCCGAAGCAGAGGATCGCGGACTCCCCCGGGTTGATGATCGGGGTGCCACCGTCGACGCCGAAGGGGCCGACGTTCGTGATGGTGAACGTGCCACCGCTCATCTCCGCGGGCTGCGTCTTGCCCTCACGCGCGGTCGCGGTCAACGCGTTCAGCTCCGAGGCGAGGTCGAGCAGCGAGAGGTCCTGGGCGTCCTTGACGTTGGGGACGACGAGCCCGCGCGGCGTGGCAGCGGCGATCCCGAGGTTGACGTATCTCTTGAAGACGACCTCGCCGGCCGCCTCGTCCCAGACGGAGTTGATCTCCGGCGTACGACGCATCGCCAGCATCACCGCCCGCGACAGCACCAGCAGCGGCGAGACCTTGGTCTCGCGCCACTCGCGGCGGGTGCGCAGCCGGTCGACGAACTCCATCGTGCGGGTCACGTCGACGCTCATCCACTCGGTGACGTGCGGGATCGAGAACGCCGACCGGACCATCGCCTGGCCCATCATCTTGCGAACGCCCTTGATCGGCTCACGGGACTCGCGGTCCTCGCCCGCGTGGGCGAGCTGCTCGGACGACCCGTGGTAGGTCACCCCGGCTGCGGCCTCCTCCACGTCCGCACGCGTGACCGTCCCGTGGGCACCGGAGGTGCGACAGGTCGCCAGGTCGACACCGAGGTCCTTGGCCAGCTTGCGCACCGGCGGCTTCGCCAGGGTGCGTACGGCGACGGCTGGCGGCGCTGGCTCCTCCTCCGCCTCGACCATCGGGGCGGCACCGGCCTCGAAGGCCGCCTGCGTCTGCATGTGGGCCGCGACCGCGCCGGACGCCACCTTGCGGGCCCGTCGGATCGGTCCGCGGTCTGCCTTGTTGCGACCCACCAGGCTCTCGCCCTCGACCCCACCCGACGCAGCGGGGTTCGACAGGTCCATCTGGGGCTCGACCACCGCGGGGTCACCGACCGCGATGATCGGGGTGCCGACCTCCACCATCTCGCCCTCGGGCACGAGCAGCGCCGTCACGGTGCCGGCGTACGGCGAGGGCAGCTCCACGATCGACTTCGCGGTCTCGATGTCGACGACGATGTCGTTGATCGCGATCACGTCACCGACCTTCACCCGCCAGGTCACGATCTCGGCCTCGGTCAGGCCCTCGCCCACGTCGGGCAGCTTGTACTCAGGCATGCTCAGAACTCCAAGGATCGGTCGACGGCGTCCAGCACCCGGTCGAGGTCGGGGAGGTAGTCCTCCTCGATCCGCGAGGGCGGGTACGGCGTGTCGAAGGCACCGACCCGCAGCACCGGCGCCTCCAGGGAGTAGAAGCACTCCTCGGTGATCCGCGCGGACAGCTCGGCACCCATGCCGAGGTTGACGTGCGCCTCGTGGGTGACGATCGCCCGGCCGGTGCGACGGACGGACTCGAAGACCGGACCCATGTCGAGCGGCGAGAGCGTGCGGAGGTCGATCACCTCGAGTGACCGGCCCTCACCCGAGGCGGCCTCGGCGGCCTTCAGCGCGGTCTTCACGGTCGGCCCGTAGGCGAGCACGGTGAGGTCGTCGCCACGGCGCACCACCCGCGACGTGAAGAGCGGCGCAGGGGTCTCGGAGTCGTCCAGGTCGGCCTTGTCCGCGTGGTACTGCCGCTTGGGCTCCAGGAAGATCACCGGGTCGTCGCTGGCGATGGCCTGCTGGATCATCCAGTAGCCGTCGACCGGGTTGGAGCAGGCGACCACCTTGAGCCCGGGCGTGTGCGCGAACTGCGCCTCCGGTGACTCGCTGTGGTGCTCGACCGCGCCGATGCCGCCGCCGAACGGGATCCGGATCACCATCGGCATCTTCAGCTTGCCCTGGCTGCGGAACTGGATCTTGGCGACCTGGCAGACGATCTGGTCGTACGCCGGGTAGACGAACCCGTCGAACTGGATCTCGACCACCGGTCGGTAGCCCCGCATCGCGAGGCCGACCGCGGTACCGACGATGCCGGACTCGGCGAGCGGGCTGTCGATGACCCGGTCCTCACCGAAGTCCTTCTGCAGTCCGTCGGTGATCCGGAAGACGCCGCCGAGCTTGCCGACGTCCTCGCCCATGAGCAGGACCTTGGGGTCGTCCTCCATCGCCTTGCGCAGGCCCATGTTGAGGGCCTTGGCGAGGGTGACCTTCTGCGTGGCGCTCATGCGCGGGCTCCCTCGAACGAGTCGAGGTACGCCGCGAAGCCCTCGCGCTGCAGCTCGAGCTCCTCGGTGATCTCGGAGTAGACGTGGTCGAAGATCCCCAGCGGTGACGGGTCCGGCAGCGCCTTGCAGCCTTCGCGCAGTCGGGCGCCGAGGTCGTCGGCCTCGGCCTGCACGGTGGCGACGAACTCGTCGTCGGCGAGGCCGTTGCGGCGGAGATAGACCTCGACCCGGGCGATCGGGTCCTTGAGCTTCCAGCGCTCGAGGTCGTCGGAGAGCCGGTAGCGGGTCGGGTCGTCGGTCGTCGTGTGGGCGCCCATCCGGTAGGTGTACGCCTCGACGAACGTCGGGCCCTGCCCGTCGCGGGCGCGCTGCAGCGCGGCCTGGGTGACGGCGTACGTCGCGAGGACGTCGTTGCCGTCGACGCGTACGCCGGGGAAGCCGAAGCCCAGGGCCCTCTGGTAGAGCGGGATCCGGGTCTGCCGCTCGATCGGCTCCGAGATCGCCCACTGGTTGTTCTGGCAGAAGAAGACGACCGGGGCGTTGTAGGACGCGGCGAAGATGAAGGACTCGTTGACGTCGCCCTGCGAGGAGGCACCGTCGCCGAAGTGCGCGATCACCGCTGCGTCGCGGTCCGGGTCTCCGGTGCCGACGACGCCGTCGCGCTGCATCCCCATGGCGTAGCCGGTGGCGTGCAGGGTCTGGGCGCCGATCACGATCGTGTAGAGACCGAAGTTGTTCTCGTGGGGGTCCCAGGCACCCTGGTCGACGCCGCGGAAGAGTCCGAGCAGGTCGAGCGGGTCGACACCCTTGCACCAGGCGACGCCGTGCTCGCGGTAGGTGGGGAAGACGAAGTCCTGCGGGCGCAGCGCCCGGCCGGCGCCGATCTGCGCGGCCTCCTGGCCGAGCAGCTGGGCCCAGATCCCGAGCTCGCCGTGCCGCTGCAGCGCCGTGGCCTCCACGTCGATGCGACGCGTGAGCACCATGTCGCGGTAGAAGCCCCGGAGCTGCTCGGCGGTGAAGTCGAGGTCGAACTCCGGGTGGTGGACCCGCTCCCCCTCGGGCGTCAGGAGCTGGATGAGCTCCGGACCACCGTCCTGCTGGGAGGGTCCGAACACCTCGGCGAGGTCGGGGCCGAAGCCCGCGTTGGCGCCGGGGGTTGCTCCGGCAGGCTGGTGGGTCACGTGCACTCCTTCGAGATCGTCGGCGTGGTGGGTTCGCCACCGGCCGGGCAGTCAGCCCGGGGCGTCGGCGCGGGGGTGGTGCGCCTGTGATCCGGGACACATCGTGCACCCGCAAACCTACCGGGACCGCCCGTGTCGTCGCCAACTCGGGGCCACTTGCCTAGGGTCGATGACATGAGCGCCTCCAACGTGTCGGCCAGTACGACGATCGCTGCCCCACCGGCGACGATCTTCGCCATCCTCTCCGATCCGCGGCAGCACGCCCGGATCGACGGCTCCGGCACCGTCCGTGACGCGGTCGACGGACCCGAGCGGCTCGAGCTGGGATCGACCTTCGGGATGAACATGAGGATCGGCGCGCCGTACCGCACCAAGAACAAGGTCGTCGAGTACGACGCCGACCGGCTGATCGCCTGGCGACACTTCGGCACGCACCGCTGGCAGTACCGCCTGGAGCCGGTCGACGGAGGCACCCGGGTCACCGAGACCTGGGACCTCAGCCACTGCAGCGGGTTCAACAAGTGGATCCTGGGCGCGATGGGCTATCCGAAGCGGCACCGGAAGGGCATCGAGCAGACCCTGGTGAAGCTCAAGGAGGCCGCCGAGTCCGACGCGTCGGTGGAGACGAGCTGATCGATGCCGGTGCCGCAGGAGCTGCCCCGCGGCGTGGGGCTCGGGCCGATGACCCGGATGAGCCCCGAGGCGATCCAGGCCGTGCTGGACGCCGCGGCCGTCCTGCAGGTGCGGCGCAGCGAGGCTGCCGCCCAGGCGGCCCGAGCTGAGCTGACCGGCGGCGAGCTGGTCGCTGTCGGCAACGCCGCGATCCAGGACTGGATCCAGGCGGCAGCGCCCGAGTGGCGCGAGAACCTCTCGGTGCGACCGACGGGCTCGCTGACCCAGCTGCGCGCGAGCCTCCCGTTGAACCGGACCTTCATCGAGGCCGGCGCCCGGATGGTCAGCGTGTTCGACTACTTCGGGCTCGACACCGACGCGCGACTTCTGCTCGCCAACGAGCCGACCGGCGACTACCTCTTCGGCAGGGCTCCGGTGCAGATGAAGATCATCAACCGCAGCTTCGTGCTCCTCGACGGGCCGAGCATCGGTGGCTCGACGAGCCTGATGGCGATGCACTCCCCTCCCTGCATGGAGGCCGCCTGGCGCTACTGGGACGCCATCGTGGCGTCCGCGATCCCGGTCGAGGACGCCGGCATCTCCCACCTCGGCGTCCTCACCCGGCGACAGCGCCAGATCGTCGCCCTGCTCGCCGCCGACCTCGGCGACGAGGCGGTCGCCGCGTCACTCGGCGTCAGCGTCCGGACGGTGCGCTCCGAGGTCGCCGCCATCCTGGCGGCCCTCGGAGTCAAGTCCCGGTTCGCGGCCGCCAGCCGCCTCGCGCGGCTCGAGACCGACTCGTGAGCCGTCGGAGCACGCGGACTCAGGTCCCGCAGAAGGTCTGGTACGACGCGCCGAAGTCGCCCGGCGCCGGAGCCGCATAGGCGTCCAGCCCGGGGCGCTCGTCGTACGGCGCCCGCACCACGGCCAGCAGCCGGCCCAGCGGCTCGAGGTCGCCGTCGGTGGCGGCGGTCAGGGCTGCTTCCACGAGGTGGTTGCGCGGGATGTAGACCGGGTTGACCCGGTCCATGGCATCGGCGTCAGGACCGGCAGCATGCCAGCGCGCCGCCCAGCCGTCGAAGGCGGCGAGGTCCAGGACGAGGCCACGAGCGGGCTCGTCGTCGCCGCGCGCGGCGGCGCCCAGGGCCCGGAAGAACGACGTGTGGTCGACGCGGCCGGCACGCATCAGCGCGAGCAGGTCCTCGACCAGGGAGGCGACGACGGCGTCGTCGGCGCCGGTGGCCAGTCCGAGCTTGGCCCGCATCCCACCCAGCCACGCGGTCTCGTAGTGCCGGCGGAACCCGCCGAGCGAGGCCATGGCCAGCTCCACGGCGCGGTCCTGGTCGTCGCTGAGGAGGGGCAGCAGGGACTCGGCGAGCCGGGCGAGGTTCCACTGGGTGATGCCGGGCTGGTTGCCGTACGCATACCGCCCACCCTCGTCGATCGAGCTGTAGACGGTCGCCGGGTCGTAGGCCTCCATGAACGCGCACGGACCGTAGTCGATCGTCTCGCCCGAGATCGTGACGTTGTCGGTGTTCAGCACTCCGTGGACGAAGCCGACGAGCATCCAGCGAGCGACGAGGTCGGCCTGGGCGGCAACGACTGCGTCGAGCAGCGCGAGGTACGGCGCATCCGACGCCGCCGCCTCCGGGTAGTGCCGGGTGATCGCGAAGTCGGCGAGCCGGCGCGTCAGGTCCGCGTCCCCGTGGGCGGCTGCGAACTGGAAGCTGCCGACCCGCAGGTGACTGCTCGCGACCCGAGCCAGCACGGCGCCGGGCAGCACGGTCTCCCGGCGTACGTCGCGGCCGGTCGCGACCACCGCGAGGGCCCGCGTCGTCGGGATGCCGAGGGCGTGCATGGCCTCACTGACGACGTACTCCCGCAGCATCGGGCCCACGGCGGCCAGGCCATCGCCGCCCCGCGCGAACGGCGTCCGTCCGGACCCCTTGAGATGCAGGTCGCGCAGTCGCCCGTCGCGGTCGACCAGCTCGCCGAGCAGCAGCGCGCGGCCGTCCCCGAGCCGGGGGTTGAAGCCGCCGAACTGGTGCCCGGCGTAGGCCTGCGCCACTGGTCGCGCCGCTGCCGGGACCACGGTGCCGGTCATCAGCCCCAGTCCGGCTGCGGTGCGCAGCGCGCGCACATCCAGACCGAGCTCGGCTGCGAGCTGCTCGTTGAGCACCAGCAGCCGGGGCGCCGGCACGGCCTCTGCCTGCCACGGCAGCACCAGCTCCGGGAGCACCCGAGCGAACCCGTCGTCCAAGGCGATGGCCAGCTCGGGATCGGGTCTCACGAGGTCGAGGCTAGCCAGCGCCTCGCGAACCTGGCGGCCGCGGGCCCCGACATCTGCAGGAACCTGCAACGGCGCGGACGGATGGGGCCCGGATGGGGTCTGCTGGTCACGGTGAGCCGGCCGTCCACGGGGGAGCTGGCCGGCTCCCATGCTCGGGCCGAGCCCGCTGCCGGCCACGCCGGACAAGGTCAGTGCACCTCGCCGAGGTCCTCGTGCTCGCGGTGGGTGACCGGCTCGACCTGGAAGGTCGAGTGCCGGACGTCGAAGTGCTCTGCGGTGCACTCGCAGAGCCGGTCCAGGATCCCGCCGACGCCGGTCCGGTCGAGCGCCTCAGCGGTGACTGTCACGTGTGCGGAGAGGCTGGGCATGCCGCTGGTGATCGTCCAGGCGTGCAGGTCGTGCACGTCGACCACTCCGGGCACCTCGAGCAGGTGCCGGCGTACGTCGTCGAGGTCGAGCCCGGCCGGTGCGATCTCGAGCAGCACCGACGCCGACTCCCTCAACAGGCTCAGCGAACGCGGCAGGATCAGCACGGCGATCACGAGGGAGGCGATCGAGTCGGCGCGGTCGAAGCCGGTGATCAGGATGACCAGGCCGGCCCCGACCGCCAGCACCGAGCCGATCAGGTCGGCGAGCACCTCGGTCGCCGCACCGCGCAGGTTGAGCGAGCCGGTGTCGGAGCGGTTCAGCACCCAGAGCGATACCGCGTTGGCGACCAGACCGACCGATGCGAACAACACCATGGGACCGGCGTCGACCTGCTCCGGATCGGCCAGCCGGGTGATCCCGGCGTACGCCAGGTAGCCGCAGACCGCCAGCAGCACCAGGGCATTGACCAGCGCGGCCAGGATCTCGGCGCGGTGCAGGCCGAAGGTGGAGCGCGGGCCGCCGCCACGGCTCGCGAGGTACGACGCGCCCAGGGCGAGCACGATCGCGGCCGCGTCGGTGGCCATGTGGCCGGCGTCGGCGAGCAGGGCGAGCGAGCCGGCGACCCAGGCGCCGACCAGCTCGACGCCCAGGACCACGACCGTGATCGCCAGGACAAGGCGCAGCCGTCCGCGGTCCTCCGCGCGCCCGGCGGCGTGCTCGTGGTCGTGGCCCATGACGCCAGCCTAGGGAGTCGTCCGCACGCATCGCTGACGACTTCCCCAAGTCCGAGACGGACAGGTCGACCCCGGGCCGCGCTCCCTGGCCGCCTTCAGGGCGTCGACCGCCCTGGCCCCCGTGTCCAGCGCCGCGATGCCGGGACGGCGCACCTTGCAGGCAGCGTCCACGGTGACGGTGCCGGCCTCGGGAGCGCGTCGCTGCCGCCGGAGACAGCTCGGCGATCGATGCTTGGCTCGCCAGCACCGTCGGGCTCGACTCGATCCTCGGCGCCTCGAGCGGTCAGGCACCCCTGCAATATCTGTTTGAATAGTCGCAGATGCAGTAGTCCTTCGGTCTCGCGACCGTCGCTCGTCCTGTGACGCGCTGGCATCGACGTGGAAGTGAAGTCCCGTGTGGTTCGAGTCCCCGGGCATCCGTCGATCCGAGGTGTGCCCATGACTGCCGAGACCTCCTCCACCCTCCATCCGGTGCTGGCCGCGGTGACGGTGGTGGACGGTGCGCTGGCGGGGGTCGCCGAGGTCGATCCGATGTACATGAGGGTCGAGGAGAAGGGGCAGGCGCTGCTGGCGCTCAGCTCCGCGATCGACCGTCTCGAGGAGCTTCGGATGCGCGTGCTCGCTTCCGCCGACGACGTTGCCGCCCGCGACGGCGCCCGCGACGCTGCGGCTTGGCTCGCCCACCAGGGGCGCCGCGACCGAGGCGAGTGTCGCCACCGGCTCCGGCTGGCGAAATCCCTGGCCGAGCAGCACAGCACGGCCGAGGCGCTGCGCAGGGACAGGTCAACCTCGCTCAGGCCGACGTCGTCACCCGCGCCATCGGTGACCTACCGGCGGAGATCGACGATGCAGTTCGCTCGGCCGCGGAGCAGCGGCTGCTCGACGAGGCGAGCCGGTTCGGTCCGCGGGCCCTGCGGGTGCTGGGTCGCCGGGTGCTGGCGGTCCTCGCACCGGAGGTGGCCGACGACCTGGAGCGGCGCCTCCTCGAGAAGGAGGAGGCCCGAGCGGCGCGCCGCACCCTGCTGAGGACCCACCGCCACGGTGACGGGACCACGAGCATCCGGATCCGGGTCCCCGACCTGGTCTGCGACCGGTTGCTCACCTACCTCCATGCGTTCACGTCGCCGCGGCGTGAGGGCGGCGGGCAGTCCGATGATCCTCGGCCCTACGACCAGCGTCTCGGGACGGCGTTCGGGGCCTTCCTCGAAGCCGTCGACCCGGCCCGGCTGCCGCTGCACGGCGGCGACGCGACGACCCTGCTCGTGACGCTCGACCTCGAGGTCCTCCGCAGCGGCCTCGGCGTGGCGCAGGTCGGGGACGAGCCGCTCTCAGCGACCCAGGCGCGCCGGCTGGCGTGCACGGCGAGCATCATCCCCGCGGTCCTCGGCGGAGCGGGCCAGGTCCTCGACCTCGGTCGCAGCCGCCGCCTGTTCACCCCAGCCCAGCGCAAGGCACTCGCAGCGACCCAACCGACCTGTCGCGCCACCGGATGCGACATCCCCGCAGCATGGTGCGAAGCACACCACGCAGGTGACCCCTGGGCCGCCGGAGGCCGTACCGACCTCGCCGACGGTGTTTTGCTCTGCTCCTACCACCACCACCGAGCACACGAGCGCTCCTGCCGCACCGAACGTCTGGCGGACGGCGGCGTCAGGTTCCACCGACGCACCTAGGAGCAACCGGCCACTAGGTTGGTCGGAGTCGGCTGATCGGGGGTTGCGGTGGATCAAGCGTTCTACTCGCATGCAAAGCTCTACGACCTGATGTTTCCCGGCGGCGGTCCCGCGGTCGAGTACTACCGCGCCGAAGCCGGACGGACGGGCGGGCTGATCCTCGAGCTCGGCTGCGGCACCGGGCACAAGCTGATCCCGCTCGCGTCCGACGGGTGTTCGTGCGTCGGGTTGGATCTCTCACCGGACATGCTCGCCGAAGCTCGTCGCAAGGCGGATGAGCGTGGCGTGCTCGTGGAGTGGGTGCAGGGCGACATGACCGCCTTCGATCTGGGCCGCGCGTTCGACCTCGTGTTCATCACGGCCAACTCCTTGCTGCACCTGCACTCGGCCGACGATCTGGTGAGTTGCTTCAGATCGGTGCGCCGCCACCTGGCACCCGGAGCCCGGTTCATCTTCGACGTGTTCAACCCGAGCGTGCCCATGCTGGCCGAGGCCGATGGAGTCCGGCGCACCAGAGAGTCGCTGTCGTTCGCCGATCCGGATCGCGGCCGGGTGAGCGTTGAGGTCGCGGAGACCTATGACGCGAGCGCGCAGGTGACGCGCGGAACGTGGTACCTCTCGACCGACTCCGAGCACGACTTCGTCGTCGCACCGCTCGAGATCAGGAGCATCTTCCCGCAGGAGCTGCCGCTGCTGATCTCGCTCGGCGGACTGCGACTCGTCGAGCGCTTCGGCGACTGGTCCGGTGGACCGTTCAGCGCCGATGCGCCCCTGCAGCTCTGCGTGTGCGAATCCGCCTGAGTGGTCAGTTGTCGAGCAACCCCGCCGCCGGGCTCAGCCGCGGCCGTGCGGCTCCAGCCAGACCGCGGGATCGGGCCCGGCCGGGACGATGCCGGTCGGGTTGATGGTCCGGTGCACGTAGTAGTAGTGCGTCTTGATCTGCTCGAAGTCGGTGTTGTCGCCGAACGCCGGCAGCGCGTAGAGCTCGCGGGCGTAGCCCCACAGGTTCGGCATCTCGGTGAGCTTCTGCCGGTTGCACTTGAAGTGGCCGTGGTAGACCGCGTCGAAGCGGGCCAGCGTCGTCCAGAGACGGACGTCGGCCTCGGTGATCGCGTCGCCCATCAGGTAGCGCCTGGTCGCGAGTCGTTCCTCGAGCCAGTCGAGCGCGGTCCAGAGCCGGTCGTACGCCGCGTCGTACGCCGCCTGGGAGCCGGCGAAGCCGGCGCGGTAGACGCCGTTGTTGACCTCCGTGTAGACGCGCTGCATGACCTCCTCCATCTCCTCGCGGAGATCGGCGGGCCACAGGTCAGGGGCGTCGGCTCGGTGGAGGTCGCGCCACTCGAAGAAGAAGTCGTGGGTGATCCACGGGAAGTCGTTGGTGACGACCATGCCGGTGGGCACGTCCACGACCGCCGGGACGGTGATGCCACGCGGGTAGTCCGGGAACCGGGCGAGGTAGGCCTCCTGGATCCGCTCGATGCCGAGCACCGGGTCGACCCCTCCCGGGTCGAGGTCGAAGGTCCAGCTGCGCTCGTCGTGCGTCGGGCCCGGCGTCCCGAGGGAGATCACGTCCTCGAGACCGAGCAGCTGCCGCACGATGATCGCCCGGGTCGCCCACGGGCACGCCTTGGCGGCGACCAGGCGGTAGCGGCCTGCCTCGACCGGCCACAGGTCGCCGTCGACCGGCCCGTGCTCGGGACGACGGGCGTCCTGGGTGATCCGGTCGGGGATGTAGGTGGAGTCGCGCTTGAACTCGCCCGAGCTGCTCATGCCCTCCAGCGTAGGTGAACGCTCAACGACGGCTCGCCCCGCGATGCCCGGAGCTACATGTGGACACCGGTCGAGGTGAAGGCCCCGGCCACGACCAGGCTCAGGGGCAGGCTGAGCGCGAGCGCGGCGACGGTGACCACGGGTCGGCGCAGCGACGCGGCCAGCATCACGAGGGCGAGCAGGACCAGCACCCGCGGCTCCTGACCGACGACGTAGCCCGGGTTGCGATGCGCGAGCTGCCACGCGTCGCCGAGCAGCAGCGCGACCCCGAGTGCCAGGCCGATCACCGCTCGGATCGACGAGCGACCGGCTGCCCAGGCACCCGCGGGACCGAACACCGCGCCGGCCAGGCCCGCGAGCACCAGCCACTCCATCGCGACCGGCGAGGTCAGGACACCCGGGTCGCTGGCATCGAGCACCACCGCGGCCGCGTAGTAGGCCTCGACCGCCACCGCGAGCATCACCACCGCGGCGACCGCGGAGCGCAGCGGGTCGAGCCGGAGGGCGGCGCCCAGCGCGAACGCGCAGGCCGCCCACCCCGCGCACGAGTTGGCCACTGTCGACCAGGCCGAGAGGTGGTTCAGGTTCCACCACAGGTCGACGACGCCGAGCAGGACACCGACGCTCGCGGCCACCGCCAGCACCGCCGGGTCGCCGAGTCCTCGGGAGACCTCCCGGGGTGCGGCGGTGAGGACGGGCGGTACGGCGTGGTCGCTGGTCATGACGTCCAGCCTGCTCGACCAGGGGCCCGCGACTCTCCCCTTCAGGTACCGGATGCCGGGTCGGAGGTACCGACTTCCCGGCTCAGGGGCGGGCCAGCGACGCGACGAACTCCAGCTTGTCCACGACCCGAGGCGGGATGACGAACGGGTAGAGGTCGTCCTTGCCCATGCTGCGGTTGATCATGTTCAGCGCCACTGAGAGCGGCACCCACACGCCCGTGACGACATCGCGGAAGCTGCTGAACGCGGTGATCGACCCGATCGTCGCCAGCCCGAACTCGCTGGTGGTCTCGATGGTGTCGCAGATGTGCAGGTAGTGCGCCCAGGTCTCGGCGAAGTCCTCGAAGGGGTGCATGGTGGCGTAGGTGGAGATGTACTCCGACTCCCACCCTGCCGGCGGACCCTCGGCGTAGTGCCGGTCGATCTCGGCCTGGTAGTCCTTCGACTCGTCGCCGAACAGCTCACGGCAGCGGGCGAGCGACTCTCCCTCACGCACCAGCTGCCACTCGTAGTAGTGACCGACCTCGTGCCGGAAATGGCCGAGCATCGTGCGGTAGGGCTCGGCGAGCCGGGACCGCACCTTCTCGCGATAGGCGTCGTCGGTCTCCGCCAGGTCGATGGTGATCAGCCCGTTCTCGTGGCCGATCACGACGTTGTCCTCGCTGGAGACCTCCGAGGTGGAGAGCAGGTCGAACGCCAGCCCGTTCTCGGCGTCGACGTCCTTCCCGACGAGCGGGAAGCCGAGCGTGTCCATCTCGACGACGAGGTGCCGCTTGGCCTGCTCGGCCAGCCGGAACTGCTCGAGGCCGACCGCGTCCGCGTCGCTGGGGCGGGTACGCGTGAGGGCGCAGGCGAAGCAGGCACTGCCGCGCACCGGAGCCAGCCAGGTGCAGCCCGAGAGGTTGAGGTTGGCGCAGACCCACCAGATCGCGCCGGTCGCGTCGACGTACCGCCCGGTCTCGTCGACGGGGACGATGGCGCGTTCGGCGCGGGCGAACCCGAGCGACGTCCCGCACGAAACGCACACGGAGTTCTCGAAATAGAGCGGGTTGTCGCACACGCGACAGCGATAGGCCTTCACCGGCTCTTTTGTACCCACGTTGTGCTCGATGACGCGCATCGGCGCCAAAAGGCGCATACTCATTGGTAATGAGCACAACATCTGGGCCCCGGCGTCGTCACCTCGCCAGCAGCCCCTTCAAGCCCGAACCCGAGCTCACGATCGAGCAGTTCGAGTCCGACGACCTCGTGTCGCACGACTCCTACGGCGTTGGACGAGTCGTTGGAGTCGAGGCAGGTGCCGTGACGGTCGACTTCAAGACCCAGACCGTCCGCGTCACCAGCCCGTTCTCGAAGATGACCAAGCTCTAGGGACCGACAGGCGCAACATCGACCGAGACCCGGAGGGTGGACTTCTTGGCCTCGGTGAAGATGACGCCCTTGACCGGGGGCACGTCGGCGTAGTCGCGGCCCCAGGCCACTGTCACGTAGCGGTCGCCGACCCACTGGTCGTTGGTCGGATCGAGCGCCAGCCACTCCCCCGAGCCCGAGGACCCAGACGGCTACCCACGCGTGACTGGCGTCGGCGCCGACCACCCGGTCCCGGCCCGGGGGCGGCGTGGTCGCGAGGTAGCCGCTGACGTAGCGCGCGGCCAGCCCGTGCGAGCGCAGGCAGGCCAGGGTCAGGTGCGCGAAGTCCTGGCAGACCCCGGCCCGTTCGTCGAAGATCTCGTCGATCGTCGAGGTCACCGTCGTCGCGGTCGAGTCGTAGCGGAAGTCCGCGTGGATGCGGTGCATCAGGTCGGTGACCGCCTCGCCGAGCGGGCGACCCGGCGTGAGCGACTCCACGGCGTAGTCGCGCGCCTCGGCCGTCTGCTCGACCTGCGTGGACGGCAGCGCGAAGTCGGTGGCCAGCCACGCTCCCGGGATCGACGGCTCGATCAACGGCCGGGCCCGCTCCCACGGCGACGGCCAGCGCCTTCTCGTCGTACGCCGGCGAGGTCGACCTCGACCTCGCTGCGACCCTCGATCTGCGAGCCGGCGATGCGGCTCGGTCACCTGGAAGTACGTCGCGGTGTTGCCGTAGAAGTCGGTGTCGTGGGCGAGGTCGACCGGGGTCGGCAGCACCGCGACCTCCGTGTCGAGCACCCGCTGCGAGGGCAGCTCGCGCGGCACCAGGTGGGCGACGCCGAGGCTGTCGGTGACGTCGTCGTCGTAGGAGTACGTCGTGGCGTGGGTGACGGTGTACTTCACGACGGCTCGCTCCGCACTCGGGCCGCCGAGCGGACGAGGCGCCGGGCCGGAGGCGAAGTGCAGCTCGGACACGGCGTCGGCCAACCGTGCGGAGCCGGGCGCCGAAGCCATCGAGGAAGGCGACCAGGTTGGGCCGGCCGACGCCGCCGATGGTGACCAGGGTCGCCACCTCGGTCGTCTCGAGCTGCTCGACCAGGTCGGCGAGCAGCCGCTCGGGTCGGGTCGATCCGGTCGAGGCCGGCAGCGCGGCCAGGTGCTCCCCGGCCTCGGCGAGCGAGAACGCCACGCGAGCGCGGGTTGTCGCCGTCCATCAGCAGCAGGTCGAGCGCACCGGCCGGCCGGACGTAGCCGCGGTAGCGACGCCGGTGGGTGACAGCGCTCTCGGTCGCGACCAGCACCGCGTTGAGCACCTCGCGGTCGACGTCGATGCCGCGACGCTCGGTGGTGGCCGCGGCCAGCAGGTAGCAGACCTGCAGCGCCCGCTCGATCGACCGGCCGGCGCCGATCGCGTGCCAGCCGGAGTCGCGGATCATGCTCGCGGTGACGCCCTGCAGCGACAGGATGCCGGTCAGCATCCGACCCGCGCTCTCGGCGACCTGGTGGCTGTTCGGGTTGGCCTGCAGGGCTTCGACCGCGCGGCCGGTGGTGCCGAAGGCACGCCACGTGTCGGGCGAGAGCTGGTCGCGCACGCCCCGCAGCGCGCCGCGCAGGCCGTCCAACCCGTGCGCGACGCCGCCGACCCGGACCGGGGTCGAGCAGCAAGCGAGCGGAAGTCCGCGTCGAAGGGGTCGACCGGACCCTCGGGCAGCCGCGGCGCCGGGCCGCCGATCCGGTGCAGCGCGCCCATCAGCACCTCGAGGCTGGCGCCACCGGTCGAGCGCGGCCGGGTGCGGAAGTCCTCGGCCTGGGAGTGGGCGGTGAGCACCAGCCGCAGCAGGTCCTCGACCCGCTCGGCGTACCGGCCGAACCAGAACATGTCCTCGAGCGCGCGCGGCACCATCGTCGGCATCGCCCGCGCGGCGGTCATCGGGAGCACGCCGGACAGGCCCTGGTCGGCGTCGCCCGGGTTGGCCTTGAGCACCCAGACGTCCTTGCTGGTCGCCGTCGTGATCCGACTCGCGCGATCGTCGATGGTCGCGAGCCCGCCGACGAGCGGGCGGTACGCCGAGCCGTAGCGCAGCGTGAAGGTGCGCAGCGTCAGCGGACCGGGACGGGCACCGGAGAAGGACCAGCGCGGCGACTGCGAGAGCGGTAGCCGCTCCTGTCCGACATAGCGGTACGGCGCGGCCAGCAGCCGCTCGCGCACCTCGTCGGTCGTCAGGTCGGCGAACGCGTTGCTCGATCCGTCGATCGAGCGCACGATCAGCGAGTCGAGTCGGTCGAGCACGTGGTCGAGCCCCTCCGGGTCGCCGCACCACCAGGTCGGGACCGAGGCCAGGCGCAGCGGCTCGCCGAGCAGCGCCTCGCAGGCCGCGGGCAGGTAGGGCAGCAGACCGGGGTTCTCCAGCACGCCGGAGCCGAGTCCGTTGACGACCCGCACCCGGCCGCGCCGTACGGCCTCGACCAGGCCGGCGACGCCGAGCTGCGAGTCGCCGCGCAGCTCCAGCGGGTCGCTCCAGGCGGCGTCGACCCGGCGCAGGATCACGTCGACCCGCTCCAGCCGGCCGGCACCGAACTGGGGCGTCTTGAGGTAGACCCAGCCGTCGCGCACGACCAGGTCGCTGCCCTGCACGAGCGGGAAGCCGAGCGTCGAGGCGACGAAGGCCTGGTCGTAGGCCGTCTCGGAGTGGGTCCCCGGCGACAGCACGACCACCCGCGGGTCGGCGAGGTCGCCCTGGGCCGACTGGATCAGCGCGGAGCGCAGCGCCCAGAAGTAGGGCTCCATCCGGTGCAGCGAGGCCTCGCGGTAGAGCTCGGGCAGCACCCGCGAGATCACCCGCCGGTTCTCCATCGCGTAGCCGATGCCCGACGGCGCCTGGGCACGGTCGGCGATCACCCGCCACTCGCCGTCGGCGTCGCGGCCGAGGTCGGTGGCGGCGAGGACGAGCGGCCGCGGGTCGATCGCCGCCGGAGCGCGCCATCACCCGGGTGAAGCCGCTGTGACCGAGGACGACGGCCGCCGGCACGATGCCCTCTGCGAGCAGCCGCTGCTCGCCGTACAGGTCGACGAGCAGGGCGTTGAGCAGCTCGGCGCGCTGGGCCAGGCCGACCTCGAGCGGCGTCCACGACGACGCATCGATGACCAGCGGCACGGGGTCGAGCCGCCACGGGTCCCTGGCCGCCGCCGGCGCGCGCGTAGGTGACGCCGTCGTCGGCGAGGAACCGATCGATCTCGCCGTGCACCCGGCGCAGGTCGGCGTCGGTGATCCCGGTCGCGACCTCGGCGAGCTGCTTCCACGCCGGACGCAGCGAACCGTCGGGCGCGACCACCTCGTCGTAGCGGGCGGCGTCCGGACCGAGCGTCGGCTGAGAGAGCGCCGCGGCGTAGTCGCGCAGCACCGTCATCCGGCGCCACCGGGCGTGGGGGGCGGGACCCGGCGCAGGTCGAGGGTGTGCGGGTACTCCGCGGTCGCGGCCCGACGGCCGGCCTCGACGAGCGCGCCGACGTCGATCCGGCCCGCGGTGTGGCCGCGCGGCTCGAAGCGACCGAGCCGGCGGGCCTCGGCCTCCTGGGCGTTGACCGGCGGGTGGTCGTAGGAGCGGCCACCCGGGTGGACGACGTGGTAGGTCGCGCCGCCGAGCGACGCCTCCGACCCGATGTCGACCACGTCGAAGTGCAGCGGCGCGTGCACCGCGATCGACGGGTGCAGCGCCGACCACGGCTGCCAGGCGCGGTAGCGGACGCCGGCGTAGTGGCCCGGCCGCTCCACCACCCGGGCACCGGCGCCGTGGTCGCGGTCAGGGGCACGGGGACACCCTGACACGTGACGAGGTGACGCGCCGGGTCGATTCCGCGGACCAGCACCTGGAGCCGCTCGACCGAGGAGTCGACGTACCGCGCGGTGCCGCTGCCCGTCGCCTCCTCGCCGAGCACGTGCCACGGCTCGATCGCGGACGCAGCTCCAGCTCGATGCCGCCACCGAGCTCGGTCCGGCCGATCCGCGGGAAGCGGAACTCGGTGAACGGGTCGAGCCAGGAGTCCTCGAACGGGATGCCGAAGGCGCGCAGGTCGGCGACGACCTCGCCGATGTCGCGGGTCGCACCCTCGGGCAGCAGGAAGTCCTCGTGCAGCGCGGGTGCCCCAGCGCACCAGCGGCGCGGTCAGCGGCCGCTCCCAGAACATCGCGACCAGGCTGCGCACCAGCAGCGCCTGCACCAGCGCCATCTGCGGGTGCGGCGGCATCTCGAAGCCGCGCAGCTCGAGCAGCCCGAGCCGACCGCGCGAGGAGTCGGGGCTGTAGAGCTTGTCGATGCAGAACTCGGCGCGGTGGGTGTTGCCGGTCAGGTCGGTGAGCAGGTGCCGCAGCGCGCGGTCGACCAGCCAGGGGCGCGGGCCTTCCCGTCGCCGGCGGTCTCGGCGGCGAGCCGGGCGATCTCGGCGAACGCGATCTCCATCTCGTAGACCGCCTCGGGCCGGCCCTCGTCGAAGCGCGGCGCCTGGCTGGTCGGGCCGATGAAGCGACCGGAGAAGAGGTAGGACAGGGACGGGTGCCGCTGCCAGTAGGTGATCAGGCTGACCAGCAGGTCGGGCCGGCGCAGCAGCGGGGAGTCGACCGGCTGGCATGCCGCCGAGGGTGATGTGGTTGCCGCCGCCGGTGCCGGTGTGCAGGCCGTCGAGGTCGAACTTCTCGGTGGTCAGCCCGCTGTGCCGGGCGGCGTCGTAGAGGGTCGTGGTCAGGTCGCGCTGCTCGGCCCAGCTCGCCGTCGGCTGCACGTTGACCTCGATGACGCCGGGGTCGGGCGTGACGACGAGCTGGGTGAGCCGCGGGTCCGGCGGCGGGCCGTAGCCCTCGAGCACGACCGGGCAGCCGACGCGGCGGGTCGCGACCTCGACCAGCCTGAGCAGGTCGGCGTAGTCCTCGAGCCGCTCGGTCGGCGGCAGGAAGACGTGGACGTGGCCCGTCGCGCGCCTCGAAGGCCAGCGCCGTGGTCGGCGCACCCTCCGGGTCGACGATCCGGACGGCGCGCACGATCGGGTGGAGCGGGGCGCCGGCCTCGAGGTAGGACGGCTCCCCGGCGAACTCGGGGTCGGCCCAGGCGATGGCGTCCAGCGGCAGCCGCAGGCCGACCGGGGAGGTGCCGGGGGTGAGCACCAGACGGCCGCGGCGGAAGCGCCACGCGGGGCTGGTCCACTCCTCCTCGCCGGTGACGATCGGCAGCACCCAGCCCGTCGGGCCGCTCGTCGCCGTCGAGGACCTCGAGGCGCGTGCCGGTCGAGCTGCGTCGGTGTCGACCGGCTCTCCCGCCGGCCGGCGCAGGTCGGCGGCGAGCGCGGCGAGCGGGTCCTCGTACGCCGCGAGCAGGTGCTCTGGCGGCAGGCCGAGGGTCTCGGTGACCCGGCGGGCGAGCGCCTCGGCGTCGCAGCCGCGTCCGGATCCGGCGTGCCTCGTCCCACGGGTCGGCGAACAGCCCGGCGTCCTGCCACAGCGGCACGCCGTCGGTGCGCCACTGCAGCGCGATGTTCCAGCGCGGCAGCGGCTCGCCGGGGTACCACTTGCCCTGGCCGCGGTGCACGACCCCGCCGACGGCGTACACCTCGCGGAGCCGGTCGGCGAGGTCGCCGGCCAGCGCTCGCTTCTCGGGGCCGTCGGCGTCGGTGTTCCACTGCGGAGTGGTCGCGTCGTGGCGGGAGACGAAGGTCGGCTCGCCGCCCATGGTCAGCCGGACGTCGCCGGCGCGGAGCCGCTCGTCGACCGCCTCGCCGAGCGCGTCGATGCGCGCCCACTGGTCGTCGGTGTAGGGCTTGGTGACCCGCGGGTCCTCGTGGACCCGGCGCACCTCGTTGTGGAAGGAGAAGGTCACCTCGACCGGGTCGGTGGCACCCTCGATCGGCGCGGCGGCGCTCGGGTGGGGGGTGGCGGAGAGCGGGATGTGGCCCTCGCCGGCGAACAGCGCGGACGTCGGGTCGAGCCCGACCCAGCCGGCGCCGGGGATGAAGACCTCGGTCCAGGCGTGCAGGTCGGTGAAGTCCTGGGCGGTCCCGGTCGGGCCGTCGAGCCCGATCATGCTGTCGGGGTCCGCGGCGAGCTGGACGAGGTAGCCGGAGACGAAGCGGGCGGCCAGGCCGTACTGCCGCAGCAGGCTGACCAGCAGCCAGGCGCTGTCGCGGCAGGAGCCGATCCCGATCCGCAGGGTCTCGTCGGGCGACTGCACGCCGGTCTCCATCCGCACCGAGTAGGCGACGTCGCGGTTGACCGCGGAGTTGAGCCCGGCGAGGAAGTGCACGATCGGCATGCCGTCCTCGGGCAGCGCGCGGCAACGCGTCCTTCCAGGTCGCGGCCTGCTCGCTGTCGTCGACCGCTCGGAGGTAGGGCGCGAGGTCGGCCGCGAGCGCGGGCTCGTAGGCGAAGGGGAACCGCTCGGCGTACTCCTCGACGAAGAAGTCGAGCGGGTTGATCACCATCAGGTCGGCGACCAGGCCGACGGTGATGTCGAGCTCGGTGACCTTCTCGGGGAAGACCACTCGGGCCAGCCAGTTGCCGAACGGGTCCTGCTGCCAGTTGAGGAAGTGGTTCTTCGGGCTGACCGTCAGGGAGTAGGCCTCGATCGGCGTGCGCGCGTGCGGGGCCGGCCGGAGCCGGATGACGTGCGGTGCCACGTTGACCGGGTGCGCGAAGGCGTAGGTGGTCCGATGTTCGAGCGCAACCTTGACCGACATGTGCCACAGCCTGCCTTCGGAACGTTTCAGAGTGGTAACCCGTCCGGTCACCTGCCGAGAAGTCGCTGATGGCCCTTCGCGGTCAGGACCCGGAGCGCTGCCGCGTCGACGAGCGCCCGGAAGCTGCTCGTTGCGGCGGGCCTTGGCGAGCACGGCGGCGTACATCTCCGGGAGCGGATCGTGGTCGACGGTCAGGACGATGTCGCCACCGGCGCGGATGAAGCGCAGCGCCCTCACCGCCGGCGAGTAGCCGGCGACCTGCTGGGCCCTGGCCAGGTCGTCGGAGATGACCACGCCGTCGAAGCCGAGGTCACCGCGCAGCATGGTGTCGATGATGAACGGCGAGAACGCGGCCGGGGTGCCGGGGTCGAGGCGGCTGTAGATCGCGGTCGACATCATCACGACCGGGACGCCGGCGTCGACGGCCGACCGGAACGGCCCGAGGTAGGCGTCGTGGCGCGTGGTCACCCGGTCGGTGACCCCGGACCTGGTGTCGGTGTTGGCGTGCACCCGGCCGAGGCCGGGGAAGTGCTTGACGGTGGGGACGACGCGACCGTCGCGCAGCCCCGACAGGAACGCGACGCCGTGCCGGGACACGGCCCGCGGGGTGTAGCCGAACTGCCGGTCGTAGCGTCCGATCGGCGGGTTGTGCGCGGCGGCCTCCCTGCTCGGGACGGTGTCCATCACGGGCGCCAGGTCGAGGTTGACCCCCGCCTTGCGGAGCTGCCCGGCCCACTCCTCCGCGGCGCCGCGGAGCCGGGTGGTCGACCAGCTGCCCTGCACGAGCGCGGTCGGCATGTCGGAGAGCCCCGGCCCCTGGAGCACCTGGACCAGCCCGCCCTCCTGGTCGGTGGCCACGAACAGCCGGACACCGCTGGTCGCCCTGTCGGAGACCTGGGCGCGCATCGTGCGCGACACCCGGGCCGGCGCGGCGAGGCCGTGGTAGCTGCGACCGGTGAGCATCACGTTGCCGACGTGGAAGCGGCCGATCTGGGCCTTCGTCGCCACGTCCACCTGATCGGCCGGCGTGCCGACCATGAACAGCTGGCCCACCCGCTGCGGCAGGCTCATCCCGGCGAGCGTCTGCTGCGCCGGGGTCTGCACCCGGGCGTGCGGCAGGTGCTCGGCCCGATGCTCGGCGGTGACCGGGGCCAGAGCACTCACGGTCGCCGAGAGCACGGCCGCAGCGATGGCGGTGGTCGTCGAGAACACGCCGGGGACGGTACCTGGGTCGCCCGACCAGGTCGGGGCGACCTCCCGCAGCCGCACACCCCAACTATGCAAAGATTTGTTTGCAAATAGTTCTTTGCAGTTCTACGATGGCGCTATGGACGCCACCTCGATCACCCCGTCGCCCCAGGCACTCAAGGCGCTCACGCACCCGACCCGGCTGCGGATGCTCGGGATGCTGCGCATCGACGGCCCCGCGACGGCGACCACCCTGGCCGCCCGGCTCGGGCTCAACACGGGCGCGACGTCGTACCACCTGCGCCAGCTCGCGCAGGCCGGCTTCGTCGTGGACGACCACGAGCGCGGCAACGCCCGCGACCGCTGGTGGCAGGCAGCCCACCAGTCCACGACCACCGACTCCCTCGCGCCCGCCGACCCCGACGACCGGGAGACCCTCGAGGCCTACCTCCAGTCCGTCGTCGTCGTGATGACCCAGACCCTCCAGCGCTCGGTCGAGGAGCTGCCGCTGCTGCCGGCGGCGTGGGGCGACGCGACGACGTACAGCGACTGGGTCGTCCGGCTGAGTCCCGCACGGGCGAAGGCACTCGTCGAGAGGCTCGCCGAGGTGCTCAGCGCCGAGCCCGAGGAGGACACCGAGGGCGCGGTGCAGTACGTCGTCCAGCTCAACGGCTTCCCCTACCCCGGCCGGGTCAGCGGGGTCGGTGAGGAGCGATGAGCTCGCGCCGCCCGCTCTACGGCTGGCTGGTCGCCGACGCCGTCTCGATCACCGGCACGCGGGTGTCGATGATCGCGCTGCCGTGGTTCGTCCTGGTCACCACCGGGAGCCCCACCCGCACCGGCCTGGTCGCGCTCGCCGAGATGCTGCCGATGGTCCTGCTCAAGGTGCTCGGCGGGCCGGTGATCGACCGGGTCGGCGCGCGCCGGGTCGCGGTGTCCTGCGACCTGGGCTCGTTGGTCGTGGTCGGGTCGATCCCGTTCCTGCACGGCACCGGTCGGCTGTCCTTCGGACTCTTCCTGGCGCTGGTCGCCCTCGCGGGCGCCCTGCGCGGTCCGGGCGACGCGGCCAAGCAGGCGCTGGTGCCGGCGATCGCTGCCGAGGCCGACGTCCCGATGGAACGCGCCACCGGACTGAGCGGGGCGGTCGAGCGCACGGCGTCGATGCTCGGCGCCGCCGGCGCCGGGCTCCTGATCGCCGGGGTGGGTCCGGCCAACGCGCTCATCGTCGATGCCGCCAGCTTCGGGCTCTCCGCGCTCGTGCTGCTCTGGTCGACCCGTGCGTTGGCCGAGCCTGTCGAGACCCCCGCAGCGGACACGACCTCGTCGTACCGCACCCGACTCCGGGAGGGCTGGGACTTCCTGCGCGCACGATCCGGTGCTGCTCGGGATCGCGGTGATGGTCGCCCTGACGAACCTGCTCGACCTCGCCTGGGCCGCGGTGCTGATGCCGGTCTGGGCCCGTGACACCGGCGGGGGCGCGGCCGCGATCGGACTGGTGTTCGCCGTCTTCGCCGGCGCCTCGGCCGTCGGCGCCCTGTGCGCGGCCGCCTGGGCGGACCGGCTCTCGCGCTACCGGACCTACCTGGTCGCGTTCCTCGTCACCGGGCTGCCGCGTTTCGTCGTCTTCGCGATCGACGTCCCGCTCTGGGTGGTCGTCGGCGTCTGCGTCGTCGGCGGATTCGCCTCCGGCTTCCTCAACCCCGTGCTCGCAGCGGTGATCTTCGAGCGCATCCCCGAGCCGCTGGTCGGTCGCGTGTCCTCGCTGACCACGGCGATGTGCTTCGCGCTGATGCCGCTCGGCGGACTCCTCGGCGGAGTCCTGGTGAGCGGGCTCGGGCTCTCCGCCGCGATGCTCGCCGTCGGCGTCGCGTACTTCCTGGTCACCATGCTGCCCGCGGTCGACCCGCGCTGGCGGGAGATGGACGTCCGCCGGCGGCCGACGACCCGCGGTCGGGCGCCGGAGCACGCGTCAGGAGGGTGAGACCGCCGCGCGCACCCGGTCGACCATCTCCCGCTCACCCTTGCTGACCTGGTGCGCGTGGAACCCCAGGAAGCCACCGTCCTTGGCGGCGTCCGCCACGGCTTGCGCCGTGTCGACCAGCCACTGGCCGAAGGCCGCCGCCTCCTCCGGCGTCGCCCGAGCCGCGACGATCGCGTGAACGGCACTGAGCTCGACCAGCACCTGCTCGCCGGCCGGCGCGGTCCCCTCCGAGGTGGGGCGGTAGCCCTTGAGCGGGTTCGTCCTCTGCTGGACGTCCGCCTGGATCTCCGCTGCCGCCTCGGTGATCAGCTGCTCCCCACTCGACGGATGGGTGGCTGCCTTGATCGACGCCATCGACTCCTTCGTGACCTCGATCGGGCCGCCGGGATCGGCTAGCGAGATCGCGAGTCCGGCCACGAACGGAGCCCGCACGATCCGATCCCATTCATCCTCGGAGAAGTCGTCCTTGGTCGTCACGGCTGTCCTTTCGTCGGGTCCGGCGGACGACTCCCGGCCGTCCACCGGCCAGTGTCCTCGCTCGTGCCACGGGCTGTCACGGGGCCGCGCCAGATGGTTCACGCCCCGAGGTCGAGGGTGTGATCGGCATGCCGCACCTTCGCGGCGAGGTACGCCGCGTTCGCGTCCGAGCGGTGCACCGCCGTGGGGACGCGGGCGCGGACCACGATGCCGTGCCGGCCGAGCTGCTCGGCCTTGTCCGGGTTGTTGCTGAGCAGCGCCACCCGGTCGACGCCGAGGGCGGCCAGCATCTGCGCGGCGACGGTGTAGTCGCGCTCGTCCTCGCCGTACCCGAGCGCGACGTTGGCCTGGTAGGTGTCGAGACCGGCGTCCTGGAGGGCGTAGGCGTCGAGCTTGGCGTAGAGGCCGATGCCGCGACCCTCCTGCCGGAGGTAGAGCAGGTAGCCGCCGGTGGCGTCGATCCGACGCAGCGACTCGCGCGAGCTGCGGGCCGCAGTCGCAGCGCTCGCTGCCGAGGACGTCACCGGTCAGGCACTCGCTGTGCACCCGCACGAGCGGGACGCGGGGCGGCACTCCGAGGCGCAGCGCGAGGTGCTCGCCCCGGTCGGCCAGCCCGTCGAACGTGAAGAGGCGGGCCTGCGTCGACCGCCCGTCGGCGAGCCGGAGCGGGACGTCGAGGGCGGTGCGGACCGTGGCGGTCACGACGCCTCCCCGAAGCGGTCCGACAGCGCGTAGCGGAGCAGCACGACCTCGCCGATCCGGCGTACGTCGGCCAGCTCGGCGCGGCGACCGGGGTGGAAGGGGAAGCAGCCGTCGTCGACGAACCGTCGGGCCCTCGAGTCGCCGACGAAGAACGGCGCGACGACCAGCTGGAGCTCGTCGGCGAGGCCCGCGGTGAGGAACTGCGTGTGGATGCTCCCGCCGCCCTCGACCATCAGCCGGCCGACCCCGCGACCGTGCAGGTCCTCGCTGAGCGAGCGCATCGACACCGACGGTCCGGCGTCGACCACGGTGGCGACCGAGCTCAATCGCGACCGCGCCTCGGCGGCTCCGGTGGACGTGCAGTAGACGACCTTCTCGGCCTCTCCGGTGGTGAAGAACAGCGCGCACGGGTCGAGCCGGGCCTGGCAGGTCACCGTCACCTTGAGCGGCGAGGGCTTGAGGCCCCGGGCGACCCGCTCGTCGCGGCGGTCGCGGTCGCGGACCAGCAGCCGCGGGTTGTCGTTGCGCACGGTCGCGGCGCCGACCAGGATCGCGTCGCACTCGGCCCGGACGGCGTCGACCCGGTCCAGGTCGGCCTCGTTGGAGAGCGTCAGCCGCTCGTCGGAGGCGCCGTCGAGGTAGCCGTCGATCGACATCGCACAGCTCAGCAGCGTGTAGGGGCGCTCAGCCACGGGCCATCCCCCTCGCCACCAGCACCCCTCCCGGCGCGGTCGCGACCAGCGCGAGGACGCCGTACAGCACGGCGACGGTGGCGCCCTGCGCGGCGCCGAGGCCGGCGCTCGCGAACGCCCAGGCCGCCACCCCCTCGCGCGGTCCCCAGCCGGCCACGTTGAGCGGGATCGCCGCCGCGAGCAGCACCACGAGCGCCAGCGGCAGCAGCTCGGCGAGCGAGGCATCGGTGCCGGCGGCGCGGGCCGCGACCAGGAACACGACCACGTGGCCGGCCGCCGCGGCCAGGGACGCGAGGACCACCACCGGCCAGCGCACCGCGGCCAGGGCCACGGCGAGCCCGGCCACCACCGCGCCCGGCGGGAACGGCCCGACCAGCAGCACGGCGACGGTCGCGACGACCTGGCACCACCTGGCCGACCGTGCGCTCGGCGGCGACCCCGGCGACGCCGTGCCGGACCGCCCGGTGCACGTCGCCGACCACGCCGCCGGGCAGCGTCGCGTTGAGGAACTGCGAGCGGTAGTACGCCGCGACGGCGGTGCGCAGCGGCACCTCGACACCGAGCCCGCCGGCGACCCGCTGCCACCGCCAGGCGCAGCAGAGCGTGGTCACCGCGGTGATCGCGAGGGCGCTCGCCAGCGCGAGCGGTCCGGCCGCGCTCACGGCGTCGGCGAACGGCTCCGGCCCGACCCGCCACACCACGAGGGCCAGGATCGCCGCGCCGCCGGCGACCTTGAGCCACCTCATCGCAGCACCTCGCAGCGCGGCGGCGACCAGCGCGACGGTGCGGTCCCAGCCGGTCAGGGTGGTACGGCGCGCCCGCGCGGCCGCGCGCAGCTCGACGCGGTGCTGCTCGTCGGTCAGCCACCGGCGCAGCGCCGCCGCGAGCGCGTCCGGATCGCCCGCCGGCACCAGCACGCCCGGCGCCGCCGAGCGCCTCGCGGACGCCGCCGACGTCGCTCGCGACGACCGGCACGCCGCGCGCCAGCGCCTCGGTGACGACCATGCCGTAGGTCTCGGCCCGCGACGCGAGCACCAGCAGGTCGGCCTCGGCGTAGGTCGCGTCCAGCTCGGCCCGGGTCATGCGGCCCGGCCAGCTCGGACGGCGTCCCGACACCGGCCGCGAACGCCGGCTCGATCTCGGTCGAGCCGACGCCCCGGCAGGTCCACGTCGAGGTCGTCGAGGCTCGGCGCAGCGCCGCGACCAGCACGTCGTACCCCTTGAGCGGCGTGACCGCGCCGACGCTGAGCAGCGCGGCGCCCGTCGCCGAGCCGGGCGCGAGCCGGCGCGGGGTCGACCCCGGGCTCCGCGACGAGGACCCGGCGGGGTCGAGGGCGTATCGCTCGAGCAGCCGTCGCCGGGTCCACCGGCTGGTGGTGACCACGCCCGCCGCCGCCGCGCAGCACCGCGCCCTCCCAGGGCTCGCACCGCGGCATGTGCACGAGGACGACGCAGCCGCAGCCGCGCCGTCTCGGCGAGCAGGTCGGGCGAGGCGAGCAGCCCGTCGACCAGCGCGAGGCGCGCCGTCCGGCACGGTGCCGGTCGTGGTGTGCTCGACCGCGCCCAGCCCGGTCGGCGACCCGGCGGTCGTAGACGTTGCCGCCGCGACGGCCGGCTCGGGTCGTCGACGCCGGCGGGCCGCACCAGGTGGATCGTCACGGTCACAGCGACCTCTCGTAGCTCGCCCACGCGACGTGCGACTCGTGCAGGGTCACGACCAAGCGCGCCACCGGCCCGAGCCCGGCGGCTGCCGTGCGGCGAGCCGGTCGGCGACGAGCCGGGCGAGCACCTCGGTGGAGGTGTTGGTGCCGGCGAAGTCCGGCTCGTCGTCGAGGTTGCGGTAGGTCAGCCCGCCGAGCACCTCGTGGAGCAGCTCGGCGACGCCGCGCCGATGTCGAGCAGGATCCCGTCCGGCCCGAGCTCCGGGCCGCTGAACGTCGCGTCCACGACGTACGTCGCGCCGTGCAGCCGCTGCGCCGGTCCGAAGACCTCGCCGGTGAGGCTGTGCGCCACCATCATGTGGTCGCGGACGGTCACGGTGAACACGGCGGCTCCCTGTCTCGGGCGGGTCGTAGTCGATCGTGTGGCACAGCGCCGGCAGCCGTCCCGACGCCGAGCCGGGCCATCACGTCGGGCAGCTCCGTCGAACGGCGACGCGCCCGGTCAGCAGCACGTCGAACGCCGGGTCGCGCAGCAGCCGCAGCGCCAGCGCGAGCCGGTCGGCGTGGGTGCGGGTGCCGCGGCGCGCGGCGGCCACCTCGCCGACCTGGCTGGCCCGGATGCCGAGCCGGCCGGAGTGGAAGGCGCCGCCGAGTCGCAGGTGGACCGGCTCGTCGCCGTACCAGCTGAGGTCGAGCACGGTGCCCTCCGGCGCGAGCAGGTCGAGGGAGAGCTGGAGGCCCGCCGACGTCGCGCTGCAGTGGACGACCACGTCGCGACCGGCGGCGGCGTCGGTCGGGCGAGCGAAGGCGACGCCGAGCGCGCGCGCGACCTCGGCGCGGCCGGGTCGACGTCGACCAGGGTCACCTCGACCTCGGGGATCCGGGCGAGCAGCCGGGCCACGCAGCAGCCGACCATGCCGGCGCCGACGACGGCGACCCGGTCGCCGACCAGCGGGCCGAGGTCCCACAGCGCGTTGAGCGCGGTCTCGACGGTGCCGGCCAGCACCGCCCGCGCGGGCCGGGACGTCGTCGGGCACGACGACGACCGACGCCGCCGGGACGACGTACGCCGTCTGGTGCGGGTACAGGCAGAAGACGGTGCGCCCGACCAGCGCCGGGTCGCCGGCCTCGACCACGCCGACGTTGAGGTAGCCGTACTTCACCGCGCCGCCGAGGTCGCCGTCCTGGTGCGGCGCCCGCATCGCCTGCGCGCTGGCTCGGCGGGCACCCGGCCGCGGAAGACCAGCGTCTCGGTGCCGCGGCTCACCCCGGAGTGCAGGGTCCGCACCAGCACCTCGCCGGGCCCGGGCCGGCGCACCCGCTCGGGCCGGATCTCGCCGCGCCCGGGCTCGCGCACCCAGAACGCGGCCGGCGCGTGAACTCCGCCGGGTCCGGGTCCGTACGACTGGTCACACCCCACACACGGAGGCACGGTGCTCCTGGTTCACCGACCGGCGGACGTCGATCACGCCGGTCCGGCTCGTGCTCGCGGTGCACGGTGGCGGTGATCGGGCCGACCGGCGCCGGCCTCGTCGCTCGTCGTGGTCGCGCTCGCCCTGGACTGGGTCGACGGCCAGGTCGCGCGGCGTACCGGCACCGCGTCGGCCTTCGGCGCCCGCTTCGACATGGAGACCGACGCGTTCCTGATCCTGGTCCTGAGCGCGTACGTCGCTCCCGCGGTGCGGCTGGTGGGTGCTGCTGATCGGCGCCGCCCGCTACCTGCTCTGGCTGGCCGAGCGGGTCTGGCCGTGGCTGCGCCGACCGGTGCCGCCGCGCTACTGGCGCAAGGTGGTCGCGGCGGTCCAGGGCATCGTGCTCGCGGTCGCGGCGTCGGGCTGCTGCCGGACGCGGCCGACCGGCCGCTCCTGCTCGGCTCGCGCTGGCGCTGCTCGCCGAGTCGTTCGGCCGCGACGTGTGGTGGCTGTCGGCGGACCGGACCGCGGCGGCGCCGTACCCCACCGGCGGCGGCCTCACCCTGCTCGCGATCGGCGGCGTCTGGGTCGCGCTGGTGCTCCCGCGCGACCCGGCGACCTGCTCCGGCTGCCGGTCGAGGCGCTGGCGCTGGTCGCGGTCGCGCTGCTGCCGTGGCGGCGCGTCCGGGCCGGCGCGGCGCTCGTGCTCGGCGTCGCGCTCGGGGCGATCGTCGTGCTCCGGGCCTTCGACATCGGCTTCCAGACCATCCTCGACCGGCCGTTCGACCCGGCCACGGACTGGGTCTACCTCGGCCCCGGGGTCGGCGTGCTCGGCGACTCGATCGGGCGTGGCGGCGGCCCGCGCGACCGCGGTCGCTGCCGTCGTCGCTCGTCCTCGCGGTGCTGGTGCTGCTGCCGCTGGCGACGGTCCGGGTCGCCGGCACCGCCTCCCGCCACCGCCGCGCCGCGGTCGGCCTTGCCGGGGTCCTGCGTCGCTCGGGGTCGCTGCACCCAGGTCGGCTCCACCAGCGCGGCCGGGCTGCGCGTACGACGAGGTGGTGCAGGTCCGCGCCGACCTGGCCGACCGGCGACGTTCGCGCGCGAGATCGCCGCCGACGCGTACGCCCGGACCCCGGACGACCGGCTGCTGCCGCGGGCTGCGCGGCAAGGACGTGCTCGTCGTGTTCGTCGAGTGCTACGGCCGGGTCGCGGTCCAGGGCTCGACGTTCTCGCCCGGCGTCGACGCCGTGCTCGACGACGGCGAACCGGCGGCTGCGGGCGGCGGGCTGGGCAGCGCGCAGCGCGTTCCTGACCTCACCGACGTTCGGCGCCGGCAGCTGGCTGGCGCACTCGACGCTCCAGTCCGGGCTGTGGGTGGACAGCCAGCGCCGCTACGAGCAGCTGCTGGGCGCGGACCGGCTGACGCTGACCTCGGCGTTCGAGGAGGCCGGCTGGCGCACCGTCTTCGACGTCCCCGCGAACACCCGGGACTGGCCCGAGGGCGAGGAGTTCTACGGGTTCGACCAGCTCTACGACTCGCGCAACGTCGGCTACCAGGGGCCGGAGTTCGGCTACGCGCCGATGCCCGACCAGTACACGCTGGCCGAGTTCCGCCGCGACGAGCTGCGCCGGCGCCGACGGCCCGGTGATGGCCGAGATCGACCTGGTCTCCAGCCACCACCCGTGGGCGCCGTCGCCGCTGCTGGTCGCCGTGGGACGAGGTCGGCGACGGCTCGGTCTTCGACGGCGCAGCCGACCCAGCCCGACGTCGTCCGGACGTGAAGACGCTCTACGGCCAGTCGATCGAGTACACGATGGACACGCTGGTCTCCTGGCTCGAGCAGCGACCCCGACCCCGACCTGGTGCTGCTGGTGCTCGGCGACCACCAGCCGCACTCCTACGTCACCGGGCCCGACCCCGGCCACGACGTACCGGTCACGGTGATCGCCCAGGACCCGCAGGTGCTGCGACCGGATCGCCGGCTGGGACTGGCAGCCCGGCCTGCACCCGGCGCCGGACGCGCCGGTCTGGCGGATGGACACGTTCCGCGACCGCTTCCTCGACGCGTTCAGCTCGTGAGCTCGAGGACCGGCTGGCCGTCGGCCGTCAGCACCTCGACCGACGCGATCTCGTCGGTCGTCAGCGCGGTCGCGCCGGTCAGGTGCATGGTCTTGCCGGGCAGGCCCTTCCAGGAGGCGACCTGCTCGGTGCCGCCGTCGCGGGTGCGGAGCACGAGCGCGTAGACGGTGCGGGGCGTCGTCGTGGTAGCCGCCCGCGGGCTCCTCGTAGCTGCAGGTCAGGTCGAGCCGGGTGCCCCAGCCGACCGAGGTCAGCGAGAGCGCGCCGAGCACGTCGGTCTGGTCGACCTGCGCCATCTCCTCCGGCGGCGCGATCGTCGGACCGGCCGCGGCTCGGGCGTCGTCGGTCGTCACCGCGACCACCGCGACCGTGCCGGCGCCGAGCGCGATCACTGCGGCCGCCGCGGCGAGACCGACCGTCCAACGACGGCGGTGCTGGGTCCGCCGTACCTCGCGCACCAGGGCGGGCAGCAGCGTGTCGGGCACCGGCTCCTGGGCCGGCGGCGACTCGACCACGTCGGCCGAGACCTGGCGAGCAGGCCCGGGCAGGCCGGCCAGGTCGCGGACCGACGCCGAGCACGAGGCGCACCCGGTCAGGTGCCGCTCGAAGGCGAGCCGCTCCTCGGGGGACAGCGCGCCGAGGACGTAGGCCGCGTCGAGGTGGGCGAACTCGTCGTTCCCTGCAGTCGCTCACGCGACCACCCCCATCTCCTCGAGCGCGAGGCGCAGGGCGCGCAGGGCGTAGTGGGTGCGGGACTTCACGGTGCCCTCCGGTACGCCGAGGCGGCGTGAGGCCTCGGCGACGGTCTGGCCGCGGTAGTAGCACTCGAGCAGCACCGCGCGGTGCTCCTCGGAGAGCCGGGTGAGCGCATCGGCGACCACCCACGACAGGAGGACCTGGTCGGTGCGGTCCGGCTCGCCGTGCCCGTCGGGTACGTCGGCGACGGTGATCTCGCTCTGCGAGCGCTTGGTGCGCCACTCGTCGATCACGATGTTGCGCGCGACCCGGAACAGCCAGGCCCGCACCGACCCGTGCGACTCGTCCAGCGCGGGGACGTTGCGCCAGGCGCGGAGCAGCGTCTCCTGCACGACGTCCTCGGCCCGGGCGCGGTCGTAGCCGGTCAGCCGCAGGCAGTAGCCCCAGAGCGCGGCAGCGTGCTCGTCGTGCAGCTGCTGCATCAGGGCCTCGGGGCTCTCGGCCATCACACCTCCCACCTGCGACACGGAGCGGACGCCCACCGGGTTCAATCGCGCGAACGCGGCGGCCACCGAGATCAGCCGGTCGTTGGCCTCGGTCTCGCCGATGGAGACCCGCGCCCCCTCGCCGGCGAACGGGCGGACGACGATGCCGGCCGCGTCGGCTGCGGCCGCGAACTCGGCGGTGCGCTCCCCGAGCCCGAACCACACGAAGTTGCCCTGAGCCTCGGGGAGCTCCCAGCCCGCGGCGCGGAGCCCGGCGACCACGCGCGACCGCTCGGCCACCAGCGACTCGACCCGCTCGAGCAGCTCGTCCTGCCTCTCGAGCGAAGCGATCGCAGCCGTCTGGGCGACGGTCGAGACACCGAACGGCAGCGAGACCGCACGGAGCGCCGCCGCGATCGGGGCCGGTCCGACGGCGTACCCGACCCGGAAGCCGGCCAGACCGTAGGCCTTGGAGAAGGTGCGGGTGAGCACGACGTTCTGGTGGCGGCGGTAGGTCGCGATGCCGTCGACGGCGTCAGCCATCCGGACGAACTCGACGTACGCCTCATCGACCACGACCAGCACGTGCGACGGGATCTTGGCGAGGAACGCGTCGAGCTCGGTCTGGGTGACGGCGGGTCCGGTCGGGTTGTTGGGCGTGCAGACCAGCACCACCTTGGTCCGGTCGGTGACGGCGGCGGCCATCGCGTCCAGGTCGTGCCGGCCGTCGGCGAGCACCGGCACCTGCACCGACCTCGCTGCCGCGGCGGTGATCGCGATCGGGTAGGCCTCGAAGGACCGCCACGCGAGGACGACCTCGTCGCCGGGATCGCAGAACGCCTGCACCAGCTGGTAGATCAGCCCCACGGACCCGGTCGCGACGGACAGGTCCTCGACCGGCACGTCGAACTTCTCCGCCAGGGCGGCGAAGAGCGCGACGCTCCCCATGTCGGGGTAGCGGTTCATCGCCGCCACCCCTGCCTCGACGGCCTCGATGACGCCGGGCAGCGGCGGGTAGGGGTTCTCGTTCGAGGACAGCTTGTACGACGTCATCCCGGGTCGGACCGTGGGCGGCCGGCCCGCGACGTACGGCGGGATCTCCGCCACGTTCGCTCGTGGCTGGGGGGTGCTCATGCGGTTCAGGCTAGGCGGTGCCGCCAGGGCCGGAGCACCAGCGCCAGCACGACCCCGATCAGCACCCCGATCACGGCGCCGGTGACGTTGTCGATCACGTCGGTGACGTCGCACGCGCGGTCGATCCGGGCCAGCGCGAGCTGGGTCGCCTCGATCATCACCGAGAAGCCGGCCAGCAGCAGCAGCCCGACCGGGACCAGCACCCACGCGATCCGCCAGCGCGCCACGGCCAGGACCAGCAGGGCACCCGACGGGATGAAGACGACCGTGTTCAGCAGCCGCTGGCCACCCGAGAAGATCCAGAACCCGTCAGGAGCCGGGCCGCCGACGTCCCAGGAGCAGGTGGTCAGCCGCCCCTCGGCCGGGACGATGCCGGGGGCGCCGTTCGCGGGGATCAGCGTGATCGTCGCGAGCACCGCGAGCGACCAGAGGAAGCCGGCGATCGACAGCGCGGTCAGCCAACCGAGGCGAGGACGCAGGAGGACGGCGAGCAGGCCGCACACCAGTCCCGAGACTGCGACGAGCACCAGCATCACGCCAACACCGCCGACCGGAAACACGTGGCGAGGCTACCCAGGTGCCCGGTGTCCCGTTCGGGCGTATCGTCGAAAGATGAACCGCTACCTGCAGGACAACTTCGCACCGGTGGCCGAGGAGCTCACCGCGTTCGACCTCGAGGTCACCGGGACGATCCCGAGCCACCTCGACGGGCGCTACCTGCGGATCGGGCCGAACCCCGCGAGCAACCCGGGCGAGGGCTACCACTGGTTCATGGGCCAGGGGATGGTGCACGGCGTACGGCTCGAGGACGGGCACGCGCGGTGGTACCGCAACCGCTACGTCCGCGGCCAGGGCGACGACTTCTCGCCCAACACCAACGTGTTCGAGCTCGCCGGCCGGACCCTCGCGGTGGTCGAGGCGGGCGGCACGCCGTACCAGCTGAGCCACGACCTGGACACCGTCGGCCCCTGCGACCTCGGCACGGTCACCGGCGGCTACACCGCGCACCCGCACGAGGACCCCGCCACCGGCGAGCTGCACGCCGTCTCCTACAACTGGGCGCGCGGCAACCTGGTCGACTACTCGGTCGTCGGCACCGACGGCCGGGTCCGGCACCAGGTCGAGATCGAGGTGACCGGCAGCCCGATGATCCACGACTGCGCCCTGACCGAGCACTACCTCGTCGTCTACGACCTCCCGGTCACCTTCGACCTCGGGATGGTCGCCGGCGAGGCCCCGCGCCCCCTGCAGACGACCGACCGGCTGATCGACCAGACGCTGCGTCAGGGCAGCACCGCGGCGGTGCTGCCCTACTCCTGGGATGCCGAGTACCCCGCCCGGATCGGGCTGCTCCCGCGCGACGGCACCGGCGCCGACGTGCGCTGGTTCGAGATCGACAGCTGCTACATCTTCCACACCCTCAACGCCTACGAGGAGGGCACCGACGTCGTCATCGACGTGGTGCGACACGACCGGATGTTCGCCACCGACTTCACCGGCCCCAACGAGGGACCGGCGTACCTCACCCGCTTCACCGTCGACACCGTCGCGGGGAAGGTCCACGAGCACCGCTTCGACGAGCACAGCCAGGAGTTCCCGCGCTACGACGAGCGGCTCACCGGCCGCCGACACCGCTACGGGTACGCCGCCGGGGTCGTCGCTGCGGGCATCCGCACCGGTGACTCGCTCCTCAAGCACGACGTGGTGGCGGGCACGACGATCGAGCGCCGGCTCGGCGCGGGGCGTGAGGTGAGCGAGTTCTGCTTCGTGCCGGAATCGCCGGACTCGGCCGAGGATGCCGGGACGCTGATGGGCTACGTCTACGACCGGTCCACCGACCGCAGCGACCTGGTGCTGCTCGACGCCGAGACCCTCGAGGACGTCGCCGCCGTACACCTGCCGGGCCGGGTGCCTGCCGGCTTCCACGGCAACTGGGCGCCCATCGGAGGTTGAGGAAGGACGAAGTCCTGTCTCGAAACCCCCTAGAATGAGCTCGTGGGGATCTTCAAGTTCATCGGATGGCTGGCCACCAACGCAGTCGCCCTCGCCGTGGCCGCGTGGCTCTTCGCAGGGATCGGATTCGGCGGGTCGGACTGGCAGGAGAAGTTCTGGCCGCTGCTGTTCGTGGCGCTGATCCTGGGCATCGTGAACTCGTTCGTGAGCCCGATCCTCAAGCTCCTGTCGATCCCGTTCATCATCCTCACGCTGGGCCTCTTCCTGCTGGTGATCAACGCCCTGATGCTGCTCTTCACCGAGTGGCTCGCCGGCCTCTTCGACATCGACTTCTACGTCGACGGGTTCTGGAACGCCGTCGGCGGCGCGATCGTGATCACCATCGTCACCTGGGCCGTCGGACTGCTGTTCGGCGACGCCCAGGACAGCCGGGTCTGAGTTTGCTGCCGGCGGCACGCACCCCTGGTCGCTATCGGATCGAGCTGGTCTGCCTCGGCAACATCTGCCGCTCGCCGATGGCTGACGTCGTGCTGTCCGCCCGGATCGCCGGCGCTGGGCTCGATGACCGGGTCTCGGTGTCCAGCTCAGGCACCGGTCACTGGCACGTCGGCAACCCGATGGACAGGCGGGCGGCCGCGACGCTGACCGCCGCCGGGTACGACGCCAGCCGGCACCGGGCGCGCCAGTGGTCGGGCAACGACGCCGATCTCGTCCTCGTGATGGACGACCAGAACCTCGCCGACGTGGGGGCCGGTCCGAGCGGGTACGCAAGTTCCGCGACCTCGACCCAGCCGTTCCCGGCAGCGACGTACCCGACCCGTACTACGGTGGGGACTCCGGATTCGAGGAGGTGCTCGCGATGGTCGAACGCACGGCGGACGTCCTCGTCGCCGCGCTGGCGAGCGAGCAGCCCTGGGACGAGCACACTCCGTGACCAGGCAGCCGCTGGTCGCGCAACGAGCCGAGGACCTTCTCGGTACGGCGGTGGTGGCCACGGCTCCGGTCGCCGGCGGTGACATCGCGACCGCGACCCGGCTGCGGCTCAGCGACGGCACCACCGCGCTGATGAAGACGCTGCCGCACGCGCCCGAGGACTTCTTCACCGCCGAGGCGTCCGGCCTGCGCTGGCTGGCCGAGGCGACCCCCGACGGCGGCGCGCCAGGTGCCCGAGGTGCTCGGCGTCGACCACGAGTGCCTGATCATCCGCTGGGTCGAGCCCGGCAAGAACTCCGTCGACGCGGCCGCCACCTTCGGGCGAGCCCTCGCCGCCACCCACGCCGCCGGGGCGGCCCGGCTTCGGCGCTCGACCACGACGGCTACATCGGCAGGCTCCCCCTGCCCAACCGCCCCACCGACACGTGGGCGGAGTTCTACGCCGTCCGCCGGGTGCTGCCCTACCTCAAGCTGGCCCGCGACCGGGGCGCCGCCGAGCCGACAGGACGCCGCGACGATCGAGGCCGTCGTCGCCCGGCTGACCGGCCTGCTGCCCGACGAGCCACCGGCCCGGCTGCACGGTGACCTCTGGAACGGCAACGTGCTCTGGGGTCTCGACGGCCGGGTCTGGCTGATCGACCCGGCGTCGTACGGCGGGCACCGCGAGCTGGACCTCGCGATGCTGTCGCTCTTCGGGATGCCGCACCTGCCGCGGGTGCTCGACGCGTACGCCGAGGCCGCACCCCTCGCCGACGGCTGGCAGGACCGGCGTCGCGCTCCACCAGCTCTTCCCGCTGCTGGTGCACGCCTGTCACTTCGGCGGCGGCTACGGCGCCCGCGCCGCCGACGCCGCCGCCCGTTTCGTGTGAGGGCGAGGCGATGCTCTCAGTACCGATTCAGGCTGGACTGGCAGAGTGAGGCCCGTGAACAGTCCTGCGTCCAAGCCCCGTGTCCTGGTCGTGGACGACGACAAGGCCGTGCGTGAGTCACTGCGCCGGTCACTCGAGTTCAACGGGTACGACGTGTCGCTCGCCGCCGACGGGGCCGAGGCCCTGGCCGGGATCGCCTCCGCCGCACCCGATGTCGTCGTGATGGACGTGATGATGCCGCGGCTCGACGGGCTCGAGACCACCAAGGCGCTGCGCACGGCGGGCAACGACGTGCCGATCCTGGTGCTCACCGCCCGTGACGCCGTCGGCGACCGCGTCGAGGGGCTCGACGCCGGGGCCGACGACTACCTCACCAAGCCGTTCGCCCTCCAGGAGCTGCTGGCCCGGCTGCGCGCGCTGCTGCGCCGGGTGGTGCCGCAGGAGGGCGCCGACGACGAGATCCTCTCCTTCGCTGACCTGTCGATGGACATCGCGACTCGCGAGGTCAAGCGCGGCGACCGGCGCATCGAGCTGACCCGCACCGAGTTCACCCTGCTCGAGATGTTCCTGCGGCGGCCCCGCCGGGTGCTCGAGCGCTCGTTCATCCTCGAGGAGGTCTGGGGCTACGACTTCCCCACGACCGCCAACTCCCTCGAGGTCTACGTCGGCTACCTGCGGCGCAAGACCGAGGCCGAGGACGAGGCACGGCTGATCCACACCGTGCGCGGTGTGGGCTACGTGCTGAAGGAATCGTGAGCCCTCCGCTCACCACCGGCACCGAGAACGGGTGGCACTACCGTCGTTCTCTCGCGAGCCGGGTGACGCTGCTGACGACGATGGCGGTCGCCCTGACCGTCTCGTTCGTGGCCTTCGGCGCCTACGTCACCGTGCGGATGCAGCTGCAGACCACCCTCGACGACGATCTGGTCCATCGCGCCGAGAGCGCCTCGACCGCCCTCTGCCAGCCGGGCCTGACGATCCCCAAGGGCTATCTCGGGGCCTCGAGCTCGGCAGCCCTCTGTGTCACTCCGGGCGCCGTGATCGGGAGCGCGTCCGACCTCGGCCTCTCGTCCCTGACCCTGGGCAAGCCCGAGGACGACGTGATCCAGGGGAAGGACGGCAAGTCCGTGCGCACCGTCACCGCTGAGGACGGCACGCACTTCCGCGTGATCGCGCTGGCCCGCGCCGACCACCGCACGATGATCATCGTGCAGTCGCTCGACTCGCAGGAGGCCCTGCTGCGCAAGCTGGGCTTCGTGATGGGCCTCTTCGGCCTGGCCGGCGTGATCGCGGCCGGGATGGCCGGCTGGGCGGTGGCCCGCAACGGCCTGCGCCCGGTGCGCCACCTCACCGCGTCCGTCGAGGAGATCGCTCGGACCGAGGACCTCACTCCCCTTCCCGTCGAGGGTGACGACGAGATCGCCCGGTTGGCCTCCGCGTTCAACCAGATGCTCACCTCGCTCGCCGCCTCCCGCGACCGCCAGCGTCAGCTGGTCGCCGACGCGGGCCACGAGCTGCGCACCCCGCTCACCTCGCTGCGCACCAACCTCGACCTGCTCGCCCAGGCCGACGCCGCCGGTGGCGCCGGGCTGCCACCGCAGGCCCGCGCCGAGCTGCTCGACGACGTCCGCGCGCAGATCGAGGAGATGACCACGCTCATCGGCGACCTCGTGGAGCTGGCCCGCGACGAGCCGCTCACCCACGTCGTGGAGCCGGTCGACGTACCCGAGCTGGTCGACCGCGTCGTGGCGCGGGTACGCCGCCGCGCGCCCGGGCTCACCTTCGACGTCGACACCGAGTCCTGGTACGTCGTCGGCGAGGGCCCCGGACTCGAGCGCGCGGTCACCAACCTGCTCGACAACGCCGCGAAGTGGAGCCCGCCCGGTGGCACCGTGACCGTCCGGCTGTCCGGCGGCACCCTCGTCGTCGACGACGAGGGCCCCGGCATCGCCGAGGTGGACCGCCCGCACGTCTTCGACCGCTTCTACCGCTCGAAGGAGTCCCGCGGGATGATCGGCTCCGGCCTCGGGCTGTCCATCGTGCGCCAGGTCGCCGACCGGCACTCCGGCACCGTCGAGGTCGACGTCGCACCGGGCGGTGGCACCCGGATGTCACTCTGGCTGCCCGGCGCCACGAGCCCGGTCCCCGACTGGACCCCGGCATGAGGACGGCGGCCCAGGGACGGATCCTGGCTGCAGTGCTGCTCGCCGGGTTGACCCTCACGGGCTGTGGCGACGACCAGGACTCGTCGACGACCGGAGCTGCCGACCCGAGCGACGCCGCGGCTGTCAGCTGGAGCCCGTGCGACGGCGTGAGCGCTGCTCAGGTCAGCCGGTTCGCGGGCCAGAGGATGGCCGAGAAGAACGGCACCGCCGACCAGCCGAGCTGCACCTTCATCCCGGTCGCGAAAGGCGGGCCGGCGTTCGACGTCAGCTACCTGTGGTTCGACGGCGGCCTGGACGCGGCGCTGAGCTCGATGGGGGCGAGCGGCGCCCAGCTCGAGTCGGTCGAGGTCCGCGGCGCCGACGCTGCCCGGATCGTGGCGACCCCCAAGAAGTCGGTCGTGCTGGTCACCGGGTTCGTCCAGACCGGCGGTCTGGTGCAGAGCGTGAACGCCGCGCAGATCTCGCCGTACGACGCGAAGGCGGTGGCTGGGGCCACGACGAGGCTCCTGGGCGCGCTCGCCCGCGCGGCACCCGACACAATGACGCCGTGACCGACCAGATCTCCTTCTTCACCCACGAGGGCGACCTGCTCGTCCCGACGCCGCTCGCCTGCAGCATGTGGAGCGACGACCAGATGCACGGTGTCGCCCTCAGCGGCGCGTTGGCCCGCGCCGCCGAAGCCTGTCTGAGGAGCGCGGGACGCACCGACCTACGGCCGGCCCGCTGGACGGTCGACCTGTTCAAGGCGGCGCGGATGATCCCGTGCTCGTTCGCGACCGAGGTGGTGCGGGAGGGCTCGCGGATCTGCGTGGTCGACGTGACCATGACCCAGGAGGGCCGCCGGGTGGCTCGGGCGTCGGCGACGTTCCTCAAGCCCACCGAGTCCGCACCGGGCGAGGTGTGGAGCCCCGAGGAGCACCCCGAGCCGCCGCCGCTCGAGGTCGCGCCGATCACCGACCAGCCGCGGGTGCCGTTCTTCCACTCGTCGGCGGGCTGGTCGCAGAACTTCACCGAGCACCAGAACGCCGACCGCAAAGCATCGTGGAACAGCGGCATCCCCGTGGTGCCGGCCGAGCCGTTCACCGGCTTCCAGGCCGTCGCCGCGGCCGCCGACGGCGGCAGCATGGTGAGCAACTGGGGCTCGAACGGCGTTGAGTACATCAACACCGACATCGCGCTCACCCTGGCCCGCGAGCCGGTCGGCGTCGAGATCGGGCTGCTGGCGACCGACCGGGTCGAGGCCGACGGCATCGCGGTCGGGTCGGCCGCGGTCTTCGACCGGGCCGGCCCGCTCGGCACCGTGATGGTGGCGGCGCTCGCCAACGCACGTCGTACCGTCAACTTCGCGCAGGTGGAGTACACCGACGACGGTCAGCGCCACACCCCGACGGACGCCTGAGCTACTCGCCCGCGGCGTTGGGGTCGCGCCAGGACCGCTCGAACGGCAGCCGCCAGGCATGCGGCGCGATCAGCTGGTGGATCGCGTTGGGGCCCCAGCTGCCGGGCGAGTAGGCGCGCACGGGGGCCGGGTTCTCGATCAGCGGCGTCGACTTCTCCCACAGCGTCTCGATGCCGTCGGCGGTCGTGAAGAGCGTGTGGTCGCCGCGGATCGCGTCATGGATCAGCCTCTCGTAGGCCTCCAGCACGGCGCCGGACGAGCTCGTGTCGTGGGTCGCGAACTGCATCGAGAGCTTCTCGAGCTTCATGCCCGGGCCGGGGCGCTTGCCGTAGAACGACAGCGACATCTTCGACTGGTCGGCCAGGTCGAAGGTGAGGTGGTCGGGGCCCTGCGTGCCCGCGTTGGAGCCCGCCGGGAACATCGTCAGCGGCGGCTCCTTGAACGCGATCGAGATGATCCGGGCACCCTCGGCGAGCTTCTTGCCGGTGCGCAGGAAGAAGGGCACACCTGCCCAGCGCCAGTTGTCGATCTCGACCTTGAGGGCGACGAAGGTCTCGGCGTCGGAGTCGTCAGCGGTGTCGTGGTGCTGGCGGTAGCCGCTGTACTGCCCGCGGACGACGTTGTGCGGCTCCAGTGGTCGCATCGAGCGGAAGACCTTGTTCTTCTCGTCGCTGATCGGTCCGGGCGCGAGTGAGGTCGGCGGCTCCATCGCCATGAACGCCAGCACCTGCATCAGGTGGGTGACGACCATGTCGCGGTAGGCACCGGTCGTCTCGTAGAACTTGGTGCGGTCCTCGAGACCCAGCGTCTCGGGTACGTCGATCTGCACGTGGTCGATGAAGTTGCGGTTCCAGATCGGCTCGAAGAGCCCGTTGGCGAAGCGGAACGCGAGGATGTTCTGCGCCGCCTCCTTGCCGAGGAAGTGGTCGATCCGGAAGATCTGGCTCTCGTCGAAGACCTGGTGGAGACGCGCGTTGAGCTTCTTCGCCGACTTGAGGTCGGTGCCGAACGGCTTCTCCATGATGATCCGCGAGCGCTCCACGAGGTGGGCCTCGTCGAGCTGGCGGACCACGTCGAGAGCGGCCTTCGGCGGCACGCTGAGGTAGTGCAGGAAGTTGACCTCACGATCCGGGACCGTGACCTCGGCCTCTGCCTCACGCACCGCGACGGCCAGGGCCTCCGGACCGGCCGACTGCGGGACGTAGGTCAGCATCTCGGAGAACGGCTCCCACCGATCGTCGGTCACGGCGCGATGACCGAACTCGTCGCAGGAGCTCCGGGCGATCTTCACGAAGGTCTCGGAGTCGATGTCCTCGAGCGAGGTGCCGACGATCCGGGAGTCCTCGAGGAGGCCCGCCTCCCAGAGGCGCAACATCCCGGGGAGCAGCTTGCGGCGGGCCAGGTCACCGGTCGCACCGAAGAGCACGATGACATGCGGGTTCTCCATGTCGTCGAGGGTAGACCCGTTGTGTGACTAGTTGATGACGCGTCGAGCTGCTGCGACCGCGACCAGAACCCCGGCGGCCAGCGTCCACACAGCACCCTCGGCTGCGATCCCAGCGGCGAGAGCCACCACTGCGGCGGCGACCACGAACGGCACGCCGACGCACGCCGCCCGTCGCGGGTCACGACGGCTGAGGTGGACGATGACCGCGATCAGCGCATAGCCGACGTACGCCGTCACGACGAGCCACCTGACGTGCTCGGTGAGCTCCTCGCGGGGCTCGGCGACCAGGCCGCCGAGGACGGCCACCACCGTCGCGAGCGCCAGCGTCGAGGCCAGGTGTGCGGAGAAGGCCAGGCGCGGCGTCAGACCGCGTTCGGGAAGCAGGGCCACCCCGGCGTACCCGTGGCGCACGGCGAGGCCCCACAGGCCGAACACGAGCGCGAACGCCCCGGCACCGGTCACCGCCAGCGGCCGGTCCCACTCGGCCTCGCCGGCCGCATCGATGATCTGCACCAGCCCCTCACCGAGGACGATCAGCACGAAGAGCCCGAGTCGCTCGCCGGTGAGGGGTACGTCGGCGTCCGCGGCCTCGATCGTGGTCGGAACCTCTCGCGGGCCGCGCGGACCGCCACGCTGGGGTGGCGCGTTCTTGCGACGCGCCAGCATCCGGTCGAGCCGGGCCTGGGTCTTGGTGAGCAGCTCGTCGCGAGTGGACGTGAGCTGCAGCAGCAGGTCGAGCACCAGCCCGAACGCCCAGAGGGAGTACTGGGCCGCGCCCTCGAACCACCACGACACCACCCAGGGGATCACGCCGAAGGTCGCCTGGAGGACCGGTAGGTCGACGATCACGGTCGTCCGCTGCCACGGACGCGCGGCGATCAGCCGGCCCACGACGTAGGCGATCGCGAACGCCGTCGCGTGCTCGGAGCGGATCTCCGGGATCGCCGCGACCATCACGCCGAGGACGGCCATCCCGAGCAACATCGTCGAGGTGCGGACGGCCCCGCCACGGATGTTGGAGTAGACGGTGAAGCAGGCCCAGATCGTCCAGATCGCGGCGAACGCGATGACGTAGAGCGCCAGGCCGGTGCCGGAGTCGTCGGCCTCCAGGAGGTGGGCGAGCGCGCCGATGCCGGCGACGGCGACGAGATCGAAGAAGAGCTCGAGCCACGACGCGTGCCGCTCCTCGCGGATCTCAGCGGTCGCCGTCATCGGCCCATGATGTCAGCGCCGCGACCAGCCGCTCCGCCTTCCAGCGGGACTCGGCATGCTCCTCCTCGACGTCGGAGCGCACCGTGATCCCGCCGCCGGTGCCGAGCAGGTAGCGCCCGTCGCCGGCGGTCACCAGGCTGCGGATCACCACCCCCAGGTCGGCGCGCCCGTCGGCCGCGATCCACCCGAAGGCGCCGGCGTACGGACCGCGCGGCGTCGACTCGACCTCCTCGATGATCTGCATGGTGCGGAGCTTGGGGGCCCCGGTCATCGACCCGGCCGGGAAGAGGGCGCGCAACGCCTGCACCGTGGTGACCTCGGGTCGGAGCCGGCCGCGAACGGTGCTCACCAGCTGGTGGACCGAGGCGTAGGACTCGACCTCCATCAGCACCGGGACGTCGACCGTGCCCGGCTCGCAGACCATCGAGAGGTCGTTGCGGAGGAGGTCGACGATCATCAGGTTCTCGGCCCGGAACCGTGGGTCCGTGGCGAGCCGGTGGCGCAGCTCGTCGTCCTCAGCGGCGGTCCGCCCTCGTGGGGTGGTCCCCTTGATCGGCTTGGTCTCGAGCATCCGGTCTGCGGTGACCATCGCGTACCGCTCCGGGCTGGAGCTCAGCAGCCAGGCTCGCGCGTCCGCGACGTCGTGCTGCAGGAAGCCTGCGTACGGCGCGGGGTTGAGCTCGCGTAGTCGCAGGTAGACCGCCGCGGGGTCGCTCGCACTCGGCGTCTCGAGCCGGTAGGTCAGGTTGACCTCGTAGGAGTTGCCGGCGTGCAGCTCCTCCTGGACCTGGGTGAACGCGGCGGTGTAGGAGGGCGGCGCGGAATACCCGGTGTACCGGGGATTCCTGCGCTTATCGGCCTTTGCAACACCCGATAAGCGCATGAAGTCCCCGACCAGTTCGTGATCGAAGAGGCGTACGGCGCTCGGCCGCATCCACACCGCGTCGGGCAGGCCGGTCCCGGTCGCGGCCGGGAGATCGGGGCGGCAGGCGTAGCCGAGGTAGCCGAACCACTGGTCGGCGGCCGAGCCGGCGGCGAGCTCGGCCTCCAGCGCCGCGAAGATGTCGTCGCCGACCACCGTCGACACCCCGCCGACGTGCCGGGTCACCAGCCGGGCGCTCGCGGAGTAGGTCAGCGACACGTCATCGGGCTCCAGCCAGCCGATGAGTGAGCGCCGGCCGGACCACTCGCGGGCACCGCCGCCGTCGAGCCAGAAGCAGCGGGAGTACGTCGCGGCGACCTCGGCGAAGACCGAGGCGGGGTCGGGGACGCTCACGACGCCCCCAGGAAGTTCGCGACCAGCGCCGCGCCGTGCTCGGAGAGGATCGACTCCGGGTGGAACTGCACGCCCTCGAGCGGCAGGGTCCGGTGCCGGACTCCCATCACGACGTCTCCGCAGCGCGCGGAGACCTCGAGCGCATCGGGGACGACGAGCGCACCGAGCGAGTGGTAGCGCACCGCGACCAGCGGCACCGGCAGGCCGGCGAACACCCCGCGACCGTCATGGTCGACCTCGGCGACCTCGCCGTGAGCCGGTGGGACCCGCCCGACGGTGCCGCCGTACGTCGTGACCAGGCCCTGCATCCCGAGGCACACCCCGAGCACCGGACGGGTGGCCCGCCGCAGCACCTCAGCGCCCACCGAGAAGTCGGCGGGGTCCGCGGGATGTCCCGGTCCGGGCGAGATGACGACGTGGCTGTGGCGCGAGGACGTCGTCCGCGGTGACCTCGTCGTGCTGGACGACGGTCGGGAGCACACCCGTGACGGCGGCGAGCAGGTGCACGAGGTTCCACGTGTAGGAGTCATGGTGGTCGACCACGACTACGTCCGGCACGGTCACCGGCTCAACCTCCTGAAAAGGGTCCGGACGCGCGGAGGGCCCGATGAAGCTGGGGGGCAGTCTTCACCGGGCCCAGGAGCGGGCATCCGCCGTGGTGCAGGACAAGCCTAGCCTGACGTAGCGCCAGGTGCCCGCTGATCCAGGAGCAGGTCGCACACGATGTCGTGGACGATGTCGTATCCGTGCTCGGTGAGGATCGACTCCGCGTGGAACTGGATCCCCCGGTAGTGCGGGACCGCGGAGCGCGTGGATGTCACCGGTCTGGGCGTCGGCCTCGACCTCGACCCCCTCCGGCGCCGGAGCCTCACCCGACCGACCGACGAAGGTGTTGTAGAAGCCGACCCGCTCGGTTCGTCCGTCGAGGTCGACCGGCGACTGGGTGCCCTGGAACACGATCTCCTTGTAGGCGAGCGGGATGTCGAGATGGTGGCAGAGCGCCTGGTGGCCGAGGCAGACAGCGAGGAACGGCCGTTGCGCTGCCATCAGCTCGGCGACCGCCGCCCGCAGCCGCACCATCTTCGGGTCGTCGTCGTCGCGCGGGTCGCCGGGACCGGGCCCGACGATCACCAGGTCGAAGCCGTCCAGGCGACCAGGCACGTACTCCTCGTGCCGGACCACCTCGCTGGTCAGCCCCAGGACGCCGAGGACGTGACGCAGCATGTTGACGAAGTCGTCCTCGCCGTCGAGGATCACGACGCTCTTGCCGGCCAGTCGGGGATCCGGCGCCGAGCCCCCCTGGTCGGCGAGCCAGAACCGCGACAGCCGGCGGTTGCGCGAGTTGAGGGAGAGCAGCACGTCCTCGTCGTTGACCAGCTCGCTGAGGTTGATGGCGGGGCGCGGCGCCGGCGGCACCAGCCCGAACGCGCTGAGGATGCCGCCGGCCTTCGCATGCGTCTCGGCCACCTCGTACGCCGGGTCCGAGTCGCGCACCAGCGTGGCACCGGCGGTGACCTTGAGCCGGCCGTCGAGGCTGACGTCGGCGGAGCGGATCACGATCGGGCTGTCGACGACCGGACCGCCCTCGGCGTCGCGGCCGAGGATCGCCAGCGCGGCACCGTAGTAGCCGCGGCCCTCGGTCTCGTACTGCTTGATCAGCCGGCAGGCGTTCTCGACCGGCGAGCCGGTGACGGTCGCGGCGTACATCGTGTCGCGCAGCACCTCGCGCGGGTCGCGCGAGGTCCGCCCGGCGAGGAGGTACTCGGTGTGGACGAGGTGGGTCATCGGCTTGAGGAACGGGCCGAGCACCTGGCCGCCCTCGTTGCAGATGTCGCACATCATCTTCAGCTCTTCGTCGACGACCATGAAGAGCTCGTAGATCTCCTTCTCGTCCTTGAGGAAGTCGAGGAGCTTGGTCTTGATGTCGTCGGTCTCGCGCGGGATCCGGAAGGTGCCACTGATCGGGTTCATCCGGACGTCGCCGCCGTGGATCGTGACGTGGCGCTCCGGGCTGGCACCGATCAGGTAGCGGTCGCCGGTGAAGAAGACGTAGGTCCAGTAGGCGCCGCGCTCACGCTCGAGCAGCCGCTGGAAGACGGTCAGCGCCTTGTCGACGCCCCAGTCGGCGACGCTCGCGCGGTAGTGCCGCCCGATCACCAGGTTGGCGCCCTCGCCCTGGCCGATCTCGTCGGAGATGATCGCCTCGACGAGCTTGGCGTACTCCTCGTCGTCGGTCTCGAAGCCGCCACGGTCGGCGAACTCGACCCCGGTGTCGTCGATCGCCTCGATCACCTCGGCGACGGAGAACTCGAGCTCGGTCTCGACGTCGACGACGACCAGCGGCGCACCGTCGTCGTGCGCCTCGAAGCCACGCTCGGCCACCTGCCGGAACGGGATGGCCAGCAGCCGGTCGGCGATGTGCCCGTCCTCGGGCACGCCGTCGCGCAGAGGTACGTCGAGGATCGACTCGACCACGGTCCGCCGGCCACCGACCAGGCCGACCGTGTCGCGGTCACCGGCTCGGGTCGAACGCCGGATGATCGCCCACGCCTCGTGCCCCTGGAGCGCGTCGATCGCGGCCCGGACATCACTGGTGGTGGTCATGCGCCGAACTCTAGGTCGCGACGAGTCGGCGCCGTCCGCCCGTCTCAGCCGAGTGCGGAGGCGATACTTCTTGGCGACGCAGCCGCGCACGATCAGGTTGCCGTGGTCGACCCGGGTGGCGACCTTGGTGATGCCCACGGTCCGCACCCGCTGCTCGGCCCAGACCGCCGGGGACGAAGACCCGCAGCGTGCAACGGGGCAGGCCCTTGGCGCGCTGACCGACCAGGTCGAGGGTGCCTGCGCGCCCGTCGGACGCGAGCCTGCGTGATGGCACCCGGCACGGCGCGCGGCAGCGGCCGGAACAGCACCTCGCCGTACGCCGGGGCAGGGCCCGAGGCGGGCTGCTGCGACGGGCAGGAGTAGCGGATCAGGCTCGGCGAGACCGGGTCCGGCAGACCGCCCGGCTGGTGGATGACGTGCGGGTCACCGCAGGCCTGCTTCCAGTCCCACCAGGCGCCGCCGTAGCCGTAGGTGTCCTGGGCGTCGGTGAACCGGTCGAGCCGGTCGGCATCGGTCCCGGGGTCCGGCGAGAAGCTGCCCCACTCACCGATCCACGACCGTGGTGCCGTAGCGACTTGGCGGTGGCAGCTGCCGCCTTGAAGCCGGCCTCGATCGAGTTGGCCGAGATCGACTCGGCGTAGACGTGCGGCGCGAAGACGACGTTGGTGTCCTTGGTGAAGCCGACGGGCGGCGTGCCGCCCTGGCCGATCGCCGACCAGACGACGGCCGGCTCGAAGAAGACGATGTGGTGGAAGCCCCCGGACTGCAGCCTCACCTTGGCGGATCTTCTTGATCGTCCGGTCGTAGAACTTGCCGAGCGCGTCGGTGCGCGGGTTGAGGCCGGTCGCGAAGCCGGGCTCGTTGAGCAGGTCGTAGCCGGCAACCGCCGGGTCGCCGGCGAAGTCGCCGGCGAGCTTGCCCCAGACCTTCACCAGCTCGGTCTGGATGCCGTCGGTGTCGTCGTAGAAGTTCTGCCACGCGTGCTGCACCGCCGGGGTGACCTCACGCTCACCGGTGCGGCAGGTGGTCGTCACCGTCGGTGATCGTCGCCCACGCCGGAGCGCCGTCCCACCCGTTGGCGGGCGTGCCCTGGGCGCAGGTCGTGCCGAGCGGCGTGTCCACAGCGATGCCGTAGGCGTCCTGGTGCATGTCGAGCACCGTGTACAGGCCGTTGGCCGCGGCTTGGGCGACGGCCTCACGGATCTGGTCGACGTACGCCGTGTCGTAGGCCCCGCGAGTGGGCTCGAGCCTCGACCAGCTGACGATCAGCCGGACCGAGTTGAAGCCCAGCGTGGCGATCTGCTCGAAGTCCTCGCTGCCGAGCGGCACCGTCGGCGCGAAGTCGGCGTTGGCCTGGAAGTACTCGCCCAACCCGTTGACGTTGACCCCGCTGAGCAGCACCCGCGCGTGGCGCTGGTCGAAGATCCCCGGGTGCGCACCCTTGGTGGCGTGCAGCCGGGACAGGCTGGAGGATCCGGCAGGATCGGCTACCTGAGCCGGGGCCGGGGCGGGCGAGGTGACGACGAGTCCGGCGGCCAGCAGGCCGACGGCGAGAACGAGACGCATGGGCCGGACCTTAGCCGCGATCCACCCCCCGCCGCGGCGAGATCAGGAAAGACTCAGGAAAGCGTTACGAGCAGCTGGGTCGCACGGGTGAGCACGACGTAGAGCGTCGCCTTGCCGGTGGCCGACTCGTCCTCGATCTCCTGCGGACGGACCACGACGATCGCGTCGAACTCCAGGCCCTTGGTGTCCAGGCCGGTGAGCACGACGATCCGGTCCTCTCCCGAGGGCGTCACCGAGGAGTCGACCGCGAGCCGGGCACCGCGGGCGTCGTCGGCGAACTCCGACCACGACGCCAGCCAGGCGTTGACCTCCGAGCGCCGGGCGACCGGCACCACGATGCCGACCGTGCCCTCCACCTGGGCCTCGACCTCGGCGACCGCCGCGCGGGTCGCCGCCTCGAGGTCGGTGCTGCCGGTGCGGACCTGCGGCTCGACGCCGGTCGAGCGGACCGCGGTCGGGAGGTCGGCGTCGAGGCCGACCCGGGCGGCGTACGCCGCGGCGTGGGCGTAGATCTCGGAGGAGTTGCGGTAGTTGGTCGAGAGGTGGAACTCGTGGACGTCCTTGCCCTCGAGGGCGTCGGCCCGGGCGGACGCGGACTCGGCCGGCACCGGCCACGACGACTGTGCCGGGTCGCCGACGATGGTCCACGACGCCGCGCGACCTCGGCGTCCGACCATCCGCCACTGCATCGGCGTGAGGTCCTGGGCCTCGTCGATGAGCACGTGCGCGAAGCCGTCGTCCTCGATCTTGTGGGTCGGCGGCGCCCAGGCGCGACCGGTCGGGGCGTACTCGCGATCGGCAGCGGTGAAGAGCTCCTGCATGTCGACGCCGCCCTCGAGCAGACCGGAGTCGTCGAGGTCGCGCTCGTCGTCGGTGCGCGCGGGGACCTCACCCAGCGCGTAGCGCAGCTCGTCGAGCAGTGGGATGTCCTCGACCGACAGATCGGTGGCGTTGCCCCATGACTTCGTGAGCAGCCGTTGCTCCTCCGCACTGACGACGCCGTCACCCACGCGGGACAGGAACTCCGGCTCGCGCAGCCAGTCGAAGACCTGGGCCGGCGTCAGCGGCGGCCACCAGGCGGCGGCGAAGTCGACGAACCTCGGGTCCGAGAGCATCTCGTCGTTGAACGCCTCGCGGCCCCGGTCGCGGCCACGTTCGCCACGGACCTGACGCCACATCGCGTCGAGCAGCGTGTTGGCGACCCGAGGAAGCTGGCGGTTGCGGCGGCCCTGCGACATCAGCTGGCGGCGCAGTGCGCCGAGCTGGTTGCGGTCGAGCTGGATCGTGTCGTCGCGCCAGAAGATCCGGAACTCGCGCGGGCTGCCGGGCGCCTGCTGGCGAGCCGTACGGCGGACCAGCTCGGCGATCCGCTCCGAGCCCTTCACGTCGGCCACGGCCGGCTCGTCGTGGCGGGTCGCGCGAACGCCGTCGACGACCTCGCCCAGCGAGCGCAGCGCGATCGCGGTCTCACCGAGGCTCGGGAGGACCCGCTCGATGTAGCGCATGAAGACGCCGCTCGGGCCGACGATCAGCACTCCGCCGCCCTCGTAGCGACGACGATCGGTGTAGAGCAGGTAGGCGGCGCGGTGCAGGGCCACCACGGTCTTGCCGGTGCCGGGTCCGCCGGAGATCGCCACGACTCCCTTGCCCGGGGCCCGGATCGCCTTGTCCTGCTCGGCCTGGATGGTCGCCACGATGGAGTGCATCGACCGGTCGCGGGCACGGGACAGCTGCGCCATCAGCGCACCCTCGCCGACGATCGGGAGGTCGGTCTCGGCGTCGACGTCGAGCAGCTCGTCCTCGACACCGGTCACGAGCTGACCCGCGCAGCGCAGCACTCGCCGGCGTACGACGGACTGGGGCTCGGCGGCCGTGGCCTGGTAGAACACGGCGGCCGCTGGAGCACGCCAGTCGATGAGAAGCGAGTCGCGGTCGGTGTCGCGCAGGCCGATCCGGCCGACGTAGCGAGGCGCCGGGTCGAGCTCGGGACTCATGTCGAGGCGGCCGAAGACCAGGCCCTCATGGGCGGCGTCGAGCTGGGCGATCCGCTTCGCGGCCTGGAAGACCATCGCGTCGCGCTCGACGAGTCCTCCCTCGTGGCCCAGGTGGGCACGGCTGTGCCCCTCCTTGGCAAGGTCCTGCGCGGCTCGGGCGGACGCCTGCAGCTGGACGTACACCCGGTCCACGAATGCCTGCTCGGCGGCGATCTCGTGCTCGACCAGCTCTTCGGACAACGCCCCTCTTCCCCTCGTCCTGACGGCTATCAAGGCCTGAACCACGAGGCGGGCTCGCTGATTCCGGCAAGTGGACAAGCCTACCCGCTGCCGTCGGGGTCCCGTGCGGGGTTTACCTGACGGTTACCACGAGGTGACCCCGGGCACGTCGGGCGTCACTTCTTGCGCGACAGGAACGCGGTCATCGCCTCGCGGGCAGCGTCAGAGGCGAAGAGGGTCGCGCTGAAGGCGGCCAGGTCGTCACCGTCGGCGTCGAGCTTGGCGAGCAGGTCACGGTTGAGGATCCGCTTCGACTCACGCAGGCCCTGGGGGGCGCCGGTGGCCAGGGAGGCGCAGACCCTTGCCACCTCCGCGTCCACGTCGACACCCGGGAGCACCGTCGTCACCAGGCCGTACGCCGCCGCCTCGGTGCCACCGAAGACCTCCCCGGTCAGCGTCACCAGCGAGGCGGCACGCGGGCCCATCCGGTGGAAGACCGGGACGGAGATGATCGCGGCGGCGAGGCCGAGCTTGACCTCGGTGAGAGCGAAGTTCGCGTCGTCGGAGGCGATCACGATGTCGGACGACGCCACGATCCCGATGCCGCCCGCCCGCACCGGGCCGGTCAGCCGAGTGACCACCGGCTTGCCGAGGGCGATCAGGGCGCGCTGGACGGCGACCATCCGCCGGGCACCCTCCTCCATCCCGACGGTGCTGGCCTCAGCGAGGTCGGCGCCGGAGCAGAAGACCCGGTCGGCCGACTGCAGCCGGACCACCAGCACCGCGTCGTCGGCATCCGCCTGCTCGAGACGGCCGAGGAGCTCGGTGACCAGCTGGCGGGAGAGCGCGTTGCGGTTGTGTGGTGAGTCGAGGGTGATCGTGGCGACAGCACCGTCCACGTCGTAGTGCACGAGCTCGGCGAGGGGTTCGGGCATGCCGCTCATCCTGCCGCAAGGACAGCCGTCCGGCCGCACCAACCTTCGTCCGGTCCGCTCCGAACAACGAGCATGAGGAATCGCCTCGCTTACGCCGGCTTCGGCGTCCTGTCCACCCTGGTCGGTGTCGCCGCCGGCCATCTCGTCGCGGCCGTGACCGAGCCGTCGTCGTCCCCGGTGATCGCGGTCGGCTCCACGGTGATCGACCTGACGCCCACCCCGCTGAAGGAGTGGGCGATCAGGCACTTCGGCACCAACGACAAGACGATCCTCGTCGGCTCGGTGCTGCTCGGCGTGATCGTGCTGGCCGCGGTCGCCGGTCTGCTCGCCCGGCGCCGGTTCGCGTACGGCGCGGGCCTGCTGCTCGCCCTGGTCGCGATCCCGGCCCTCGCCGCGCTGTCCCGCCCCGGCGCCAGCGTCAGCGACCTGCTGCCGAGCATCGCCGCGGCGATCACCGGCCTGGCGTCGTTCTGGTGGCTCGACCGGACCGCAAGGACCCCGAGGAACTCGGACGACCGGCACGTCCGCGGGCCCGAGCCGCCGCGGGGTGCTGGTCGCCGCCGGCTCGCTCGACTGTCGCCGCGGCCGCCATGGGTGGCGCCGGCCGCTGGATCACGTCCTACCGGACCCGTACCACGAGCGTCGACCTGCCCGCCGCCGCCGACCCGGCGCCCGCCGCTCCCGAAGGGCCTCGAGGACCGGGTCCCCGGGATCAGCAGCTTCCGACGCCGACCCGGGACTTCTACCGCGTCGACACCCGGCTCACGCTGCCGATCGTCGACCTCGACACCTGGACCCTGACCATCGACGGCGACGTCGACAAGGAGGTCACCTTCACCTTCGACGACCTCGCGGCGATGCCGCTGATCGAGCGCGACATCACGCTCACCTGCGTGTCGAACGACGTCGGCGGCCGCTACATCGGCGCCGCCCGCTGGCTCGGCGTCCCGCTGACGGACCTGCTGGCGAAGGCCGGGATCGACGGCACCAAGGCCGACCAGATCCTGAGCACCGACGTGGACGGGATGACCATCAGCACGCCGCTCGACCTGGCCACGGACGGACGCGACGCGATGATCGCGATCGGCATGAACGGCGAAGTCGCTCGCCCAGGACCACGGGTTCCCCGCCCGGATGGTGATCCCCGGCCTCTACGGCTTCGTCAGCGCCTGCAAGTGGATCAAGACCATGACGCTGACGACGTACGCCGAGAAGGATGCCTACTGGACCGATCGCGACTGGGCGACCGACGCCCCGATCAAGATCTCCAGCCGGATCGACACCCCCAAGCCGCTCTCGACAGTGAAGTCCGGGAGGACCGTCATCGGCGGCATCGCCTGGGCCCAGCACCAGGGTGGCATCGACAAGGTCCAGGTCCGCGTCGACGGCGGGGCCTGGCAGGACGCCCGCCTCGGGCCCTCGGCCGGCAACGACTACTGGCGCCAGTGGTACCTGCCCTGGACCGCCGAGACCGGCCAGCACATCGCTCGCGGTGCGCGCCCTCGACGGCGAGGGCGACACCCAGACCGCCGTGCGCGCCGCGCCGTTCCCGAACGGTTCCAGCGGCATCCAGGAGATCGTCGTCAACGTCGCCTGATCACTGTCGGGTCAGCAGTTGACGACGACCTCGCCGCTGCAGACGTCGTCGCCCCCTCGGCCGTCGATCGTGTCCTCGCCCTGGTTGCCGTACAGCCGGTTCGTACCGTCGTCGCCGTAGATGACGTCGTCACCAGGGGTGCCTCCGACGTTCTCGAAACCCAGGGCGTCGAACGTCCCCAACGTCGCGTTGCTGACCCATCCGGCCCCGATGTCCACGGTGGCGCCCTCGTCGTCGAACCAGAGCCCGATCGTGTCGCTGCCCGTCCCGCCGTCGACGAGCGGTGGCCGCGCCGCGCCGACCTGGACCCAGTCGTCGACCCGCCCCGGCGTCCACGGTGGCGGCTGCGAACTGCACGCTGATCGTGTCGTTGCCAGGGCCGCTGCGTACCGTGCCGACGCCAGCCGCCGTCACGACGTCGTCGCCGGACCCGGTCGCCACCTCAGCGGCCCCGCCGAAGCCAGACGTCGTCGTCCCCGCCTCCGGTGCGGATCACGTCGTGGCCGCTGGGGTCGAGGTACGAGTCTGGTCCTGAGGTCCCGATGAAGACGTCGTCGCCTCGGGTGCCGATGTACTGGTCGATGCCGGAGAACGCGTCACCCTCGTGACCGGTCTCGCGACCGTCGCCGACCTCGAGGTGCACACCGGTGCCACCGAGCTCGAGGACGTCGAACCCCGAACCGCCGCTGAAGGTGTCGCGGGCGCGTCCGGCGCCGTCCAGGTCGGTCATCCAGTCATCGCCCTGCTCGCCCCAGACACGGTCGCGGTCCAGTCCGGCCGTGATCACGTCGTCGCCCGGTCCGCCGCACACCAGGTCGTCGCCTCGCAGGTCGGTGTAGCTGTCGTTCCGCCCGCCGAGAACGACCACATCGTCACCCCGAGTGCCGCTGACGACGTCGTCTCCGTCGCCGAAGACCATCGTCGCGCGCTTCCCACCGCACGTCGTGACGGCCTCCGCGTGCGGGGCGGCGACGAGCGTCGGCACGACCAGAGCAAGAACGACGAGCGAGCGGCGCACGGTGACCTCCTGGCGGGCGGAAGGCCCGAGCATTCCACCCGAGCGGGACCCATGTCAGGAGATCGTCGCAACCTCCTGGGTCCGCCGCCGAAGCACAGCAAGAATTTCTCCCATCCCTCCAATCCGGCTGCCGGGGAGCTCCGAATACCACCTGTCCAGACCCCGACGGAAGGCACGACGATGAACCGCTCGATCCGACGCACCACGGGCCTCGCCGCCGTGGCTCTGACCGCGACCCTGGGCTTCGCCGCCTGCGGCAGCAGCGACTCCGACGGGACCGCCTCGGACGCCCCGACCTCGGCGGCCCCGGCCCCGTCCGACACCTCGTCCCCGTCCGAGGAGGCCGACACGGCCTCCGACGCAGGCGCCCAGACCTTCGGCGATGGGTGCGCCGCGGTCCCGACCGAGGGCGCCGGCTCCTTCGACGGCATGGCCACCGAGCCGGTCGCCACGGCTGCGAGCGCCAACCCGCTGCTCAAGACGCTGGTCGCCGCCGTCGGCGCTGCCGGCCTCGGCGACACCCTGAACTCGGCCGAGGGCATCACCGTCTTCGCGCCGACCGACGACGCGTTCGCCAAGATCGACAAGAAGACGCTGGCCGGCGTGCTCGCCGACAAGCCCACGCTGACCAAGATCCTGACGTACCACGTGATCGCCGGGCAGCTCACGCCCGAGGAGCTCGCCGGTACCCACAAGACGCTCGAGGGTGAGAAGGTCACGGTCAAGGGCTCGGGTGAGGACTTCACCGTCGGCGATGGCAACGCCAAGGTCATCTGCGGCAACGTCCCGACCGCGAACGCCACGGTTTACGTCATCGACTCCGTCCTGATGCCCTGATCGGGTTTCGTCGAGCCCATCGAACGAGAAGATTGAACTGTGGACCAGATTCAGGCCCGTCGGCCCCGACGCCGCGTCCTCACCGGACGCGACGTCGGGCGACCGCCCCTGACCTCGCCGACCTGTTGCGTCGGTCCGGTCGTGGGGATGAGGCCGCCTTCGCCCAGCTGTACGACGCCACCGCGTCGCGCGTCTACGGTCTCGCCGTCCGGGTCGTCCGCGACCCGGCGCAGGCCGAGGAGGTGACCCAGGAGGCGCTCCTGGAGATCTGGCGCACCGCCGGTCGTTACGACTCCGACAAGGGCAGTCCGCTCGGGCTGGTTGCTCACCATCACCCACCGCAAGGCCGTCGACCGGGTCCGCTCGGCCGAGGCGTCCACGCGGCGGGACCGACCTACCACCACAAGCACCACTCGGTCGAGCACGACACGACCGCCGAGGCCGTCCAGTCCTCGTTCGAGGCTCACCGGGTCCGCACCGCGATGGGGGCCCTCACCGACGTACAGCGCGAGGCGATCGGCCTGGCCTACTTCGGTGGCTACACACACACGGAGGTGGCGACCATGCTGGATCTGCCGGTCGGCACCGCCAAGACCCGCATCCGGGATGGACTCATCCGGCTGCGCGATGCGATGGGGGTTGGGTCATGACCGAGATCCACGCGCTCTCGGGCGCCTACGCCGTCGACGCCCTCGACGACATCGAGCGCGCCGGCGTTCGAGCGGCACCTGGCGCGAGTGCGCCGGACTGCCGGGCCGAGGTCGCCAGCCTGCGTGAGGCCGCCGGTCTGCTCGCCGAGACCACCACGATGGAGCCGCCCGCCGAGCTCCGCGACCGCGTCCTTGCTGGAATCGCCACCTTTCGTCCGCTACCTCCGCAGGTGGAGGCACCGGCTGCACCAAGCCGTCCGGCACCGCGCCGGCACCGGATGACCCGGCTGCTCTCGGCCGCCGCTGCGGTCGTCGTGCTCGGCACCGGCGCCGCGATCGTCGTCCAGCAGCCCTGGGACGACACCTCCTCGGTCAGCAGCGCCGCCGATCAGGTGCTCAGCGCCAGCGACGCCCGCGACAGCTCGGTCGACTTCCCGGGCGGCGCCCAGGCGACCGTCACCCACTCCGACTCGGTCGGCAAGGCCGTCATCTCCGTCTCCGGACATGCCGGCACCGCCGAGCGGCAAGGTCTACCAGCTCTGGCTGGCCCAGCCCGGCAAGGGCATGGAGGACGCCGGCCTGATGCCGGTCAAGGCCGACCAGACGGTGGTGCTCGAGGGGGACGCCGCGACCGCGACCGCGGCCGGGATCACGGTCGAGCCCGAAGGTGGCTCGCCCGCACCGACGAGCGAACCGATCGCCCTGTTCGACTTCGGGCGCGGCGACGCATGAGCACCGGCTCCTGGCCGCGGCCCTCACGGGTCGCGGTGGTCGGCTCGGGCGTGGCCGGCCTGACCGCCGCGTACGTCGCCGCCAAGTCGGCGTCGGTCACGCTCTACGAGGCCGACGACCGGCTCGGCGGGCACGCCGACACCCACCAGGTCGGCGAGCCTCGCGATCGACACCGGCTTCATCGTGCACAACGCGCGCACCTACCCGACCCTGCTGCGGCTCTTCGCCGAGCTCGGCGTCGAGACGCAGGCCTCCGAGATGTCGCTGTCGGTGCGCGACGACGCGACCGGGCTGGAGTGGGCCGGCGCCCTCGGCGCCCGCGGGCTCTTCCCGGGCTGGCGCAACCCTGCGCCCGGCGTACCTGCGGATGCTCGTCGAGATCCCGCGCTTCCACCGGCGCGCGAAGGCCCTGCTCGCAGTCGGACGGCGCCGGACCAGACCCTGCGCGACTTCCTGAGCGCAGGCCACTTCTCGGCGTACTTCACGACGCCACTTCATGGAGCCGCTGGTCGCCGCCGTCTGGTCGACCGACCCCGACGTCGCGCTCGACTACCCGGCGCGCTACCTCTTCACCTTCCTCGACCACCACGGCATGCTCGGCGTCTTCGGCTCGCCCGCAGTGGCGCACCGTCACGGCGGCTCCGGCGTGTACGTCGAGCGGGTCGCCGCGACCCTGCGCCGAGATCCGGACCGGCACCAAGGTCACCTCGGTCCTCGAGACCGCCGACGGGCGTCGAGGTCACCGACGGCAACGGCGTCGTCGTCGACGTACGACGCCGTGGTCGTCGCGACCCACCCGGCCCAGGCGCTCGGGATGCTGGCCGAGCCCACCACCGCGCAGCGCGAGGTGCTGGGCGCGATCGGGCTACTCCCCCAACGTGGCCCTGCTGCACACCGACACCTCGCTGCTGCCGCAGGCGACCGGACGCCCGGGCGTCGTGGAACTTCCGCCGCCCGCTCGAGACCCAGCGGCCACGTCACCGTCACCTACGACCTGACCCGGCTGCAGCGGCTGCCCACCGACACGCACTACCTGGTCACCCTCGGCGGCGAGCACCTCGTCGACCCGGCCACCGTGATCGACCGGATGGAGTACGAGCACCCGCTCTACACCCCGACCTCGGTCGCCGCCCAGCAGCGGCTGCCCGAGCTCGACACCGACCGGGTCGCCTTCGCCGGCGCCTATCACGGCTGGGGCTTCCACGAGGACGGCGCGCGTTCGGGGCTGAAGGCCGTCGAGCGGCTCGGGCTCGACTGGCCGGCTCAGGAGGGTTCGAGGCGGTTGCCAGCGCAACCTCCTCGACCACCGAGGCCACCGGGGTCTACGACACCACGATCCGGCACATCCGCCGCACGCCGATGCGGCGATCGTTCACGCACCGCTCGCACACCTGGGTGGTCGACCTCGACGACCTGCCCGACCACGGGGTCCTCGGCCGGTTCGAGGCCCGCGACCACCTCGGTGACCCGGAGCGCTCGATCCGCGCCAACCTGACCGCGTTCCTCGCCGAGCACGGCGTCGAGCTCGGGCGCGGCCAGGTCCTGATGGCCGCGAACGCCCGCGCGTTCGGCTACTGCTTCAACCCGATCACCGTCTTCTGGTGCAGCACCGAGGCCGGCGCACCGCTCTGCACCGTCGTCGAGGTGCACAACACCTACGGCGACCGGCACGCCTACCTCGTCCACCCCGACGAGCAGGGCCGCGCCACGACGCCCAAGGCGATGTACGTGTCGCCGTTCCACGGCGTCGACGGCACCTACGACCTGACCGTGCCGGTGCCCGACGACCGGCTCCACGTCACTGTCTCCCTGACCACCGACGACGGTGCGCAGTTCACCGCGTCGTTGACCGGCGATCGCTCCGATCACGGCCCGCTCCGGGCCGCCCCCGCGGCGCTCCGTGGCGCCGCACTGATCCGCGCCCACGGGATCTGGCTCTGGCTCCGCCGGCTGCCGATCCGCCCCCGTCCCGACCACCACCAGGAGGGTGTCCGATGACTCTCGCCCCGTCCCGCTCCACACCCGCCTGGCCGGGCCTGGACGCCGTACCCACCGGCCCCCGCACGGCCGTCTCCGCGGCAGTCGCGCGCCGACTCTTCCTGGCCGCGATCCACCGGCTCCCCGTCACGGTGACAGTGGACGGCAAGGAGCACGGACTCGGTGGACCGACGATGACGGTCCACCGCGCCGACGAGTTCTTCGCCCGCCTGGGCCGCGACGGTCTGATCGGCTTCGGCGAGGGCTACCTCACCGGCGCGTGGGACGCCGAGGAGCTGACCGGCTTCCTCACCGTCCTGGCTGCCGACATCGGCGACCTGGTCCCGCAGTCGCTGCAGAGGCTGCGTGCCCTCGTCGTTGCGCGCCCGCCGCGGCTGCACCGCAACACGACCAAGCGGACCCGCGACAACATCGCGCACCACTACGACCTGTCCAACGACCTCTTCCGCCTCTTCCTCGACCCGTCGCTGAGCTACTCCTCCGCGTTGTTCGACGGCGATCCGCACAGCGACCTCCACGAGGCCCAGCTCCGCAAGATCGACAGGCTCCTCGACTCGGCCCACGTCGGCGAGGGCACCCGCGTGCTCGAGATCGGCACCGGCTGGGGTGAGCTCGCGATCCGCGCCGCCGCCCGTGGTGCGACAGTCCACTCGGTCACGCTCTCCTCGGAGCAGCAGGCGCTGGCCCGCGAGCGGATCGCTGCGGCTGGCGTGTCCGACCGGGTCGACGTCGAGCTCTGCGACTACCGCGCGGTCCGGGGCGAGTACGACGCCGTGCTGTCGGTCGAGATGATCGAGGCCGTCGGTCACGAGTACTGGCCGACGTACTTCCGCACCATCGACCGGCTGCTCGCGCCCGGCGGCAGGGTCGGGATCCAGGCGATCCTGATGCCGCACGACCGGATGCTCGCCACCCGGCGCACCTACACGTGGATCAACAAGTACATCTTCCCGGGCGGCTTCCTGCCGTCGGCCCAGGCGATCGACGAGGTCACCGCGGAGCACACCACGCTGCGCTGTCACCGACCGGCTGGCCTTCGGTCCTGACTACGCCGAGACCCTGCACCGCTGGGACGAGGCGTTCCTCGCCGCATCCGAGCAGGTCCTCGACCTCGGCTTCGACCCGACCTTCCTGCGGATGTGGCACTTCTACCTGTGCTACTCGCGAGCCGGCTTCGCGTCGGGCTACCTCGACGTCCAGCAGCTCACGCTTGGAACGGGTGCGCTGATGGCCGTCGCACCCGCGCTCGCCGAGGCGCTCGTGCCGTTCGTCGGCGGTGATCTCCCGGTCCGGCTGGTGGCCTGGGACGGCTCCGCGGCCGGTCCGGCCGACGCCCCGGTGGTCGAGCTCCGCTCTCCCGACGCCGTACGCCGCCTGCTGTGGCATCCGGGTGAGCTCGGTGCCGCCCAGGCCTACGTCACCGGCGACCTCGACGTCCCCGGCAACCTCGACGAGGCGCTGACCCACGCGTTCTCGGTCGCCCAGGAGCGCGGCCTCTCCGGCGCCCGCGCTGACACCGGCGGCCCTGGTGCGCGCGGTCCGCGCCGCGATCGGCGTCGGCGCGCTCGGCACCCCGCCACCGACCCCGACCTCCCAGGCGCGGGTCCGCGGCCGGCTGCACAGCATGGTCCGCGACCGCCGGGCGATCAGCCACCACTACGACCTCTCCAACGAGTTCTACGAGCTGATCCTCGACCCGTCGATGGCCTACTCCTCGGCCTACTTCACGACCGACGACGCCAGCCTCGAGGAGGCGCAGGTCGCCAAGCTCGACCTGGTCTGCCGCAAGCTCGGGCTCGAGCCGGGCATGCGGATGCTCGACGTCGGCTGCGGCTGGGGCTCGCTGTCGCTGCACGCCGCCGAGCAGTTCGGCGCCCAGGTCGTCGGCGTCACGATCTCGGCCGAGCAGAAGGCGTTCGTCGAGAGGCGGATCGCCGACCGCGGCCTCACCGACCTGGTCGACGTCCGCCTCCAGGACTACCGCGAGGTGCCCGAGACGGACTTCGACGCGGTCGGCTCGCTCGAGATGGGCGAGCACGTCGGTGAGCGCAACTACCCGACGTACGTCGAAGTGCTCCGCCGGGCGGTCCGTCCCGGCGGGAGGGTGCTCGTGCAGCAGATGTCGCGTCCCGGACCGAAGGGCGGCAAGCATCCCGGTGGGGGGCCGTTCATCGAGTCGTTCATCGCGCCCGACATGCACATGCGCCCCGTGGGGGAGACCGTCGCGTACCTCGAGGCCGGGGGGCTCGAGGTGCGCGACGTCCACGCCCTGCGTGAGCACTACGTCCGCACGGTCGCCGGCTGGCTGGACCGCTTCGAGGCCAACCTGGACCGGCTGACCGAGCTGGTCGGCGAGGAGGTCGTGCGCGTGTGGCGGCTCTACCTGGTCGGCGGCTCGATGGCCTTCCGCGATGGCAGGATGGGGGTCGACCAGATCCTGATGGTGCGACCCGACGGATCCCACGACCTGCCCTGGAAGCGAGCCTGGTGAACGATCTCCTGCCCGTCGCCGGACTCTCTCTGCTGGCGGCGGCAGTGGTGATGACCGGCACCGCCCTCGCCGCTCGTCGCACCGGCCGCGTCTCGGTCGTCGACGTCGCCTGGGGCATCGCGCTGGTCGCCGTCGCCCTGGTGTGTGCGTTCCTCGCCGGGACCTGGCAGTCCTGGCTCCTGGTCGCACTGGTCGGGGTCTGGGGTGGGCGGCTGTCGTCGCACATCTTCACCAGCTCTCGCGGGCACGGCGAGGACCCCCGCTACACCGTGATCCTGGGTGGTTCGCTCGACGAGGTCGGCATGGGTGTCGCCGTGCGCAAGGTGTTCCTGGTCCAGGGCGCCGCCGTCTGGCTGGTCTCCCTCCCCCTGCAGGCCGCCGCCGTCGCCGGTGTCGAGTGGCCGGCTGTGGTCTGGCTCGGCGTCGCCGTCTGGCTGCTCGGCGTCTTCTTCGAGACCGTCGGCGACCGCCAGCTGGCGGCGTACAAGCGGGACCCGGACCGCGGACCGGTCATGGACCGCGGCCTGTGGGCGTGGACCCGCCACCCCAACTACTTCGGCGATGCCTGCGTCTGGTGGGGCATCTGGATCGTCGGCGGCGTCGCCTCCGGGTGGCTGCCGGGTCTGCTCACAGTGGTCGCACCGGCCACCATGACCTTGTTCCTGGTCTCGGTGACCGGCGCGAAGCTGCTGGAGCGCACGATGATGAAGCGCCCGGGCTATCCCGAGTACGCCGCCCGCACGTCGATGTTCGTCCCGCTGCCGCCACGCCGCTGACAGCGCGGCCTCCGACCCGTCGGGGCAGTGCGTCTCCCGCTCCGCGGTGGTCTACTCGGTAGTCGAGTGCGCCATGACCCGGCAAGATGGCCGGCCAGGAGGAGGACGGCAATGACAGCGGACGGGATCTCTCGCCTCGATGTCCTCTCGCGCACGGTACCGGGGCTCGCGATGCTGCGGTCGTACCGGCCGGCCCTGCTCGGCAAGGACCTGGTCGCCGGTCTCGTTGTCACCACGCTCCTGGTCCCCCAAGGGATGGCGTACGCCGAGCTGGCGGGTCTGCCGGCCATCACCGGCCTCTACACGACCATCCTCGCGCTGATCGGGTACGCCTTGCTCGGCCCGTCGCGGGTCCTCGTTCTCGGCCCGGACTCGTCTCTCGGCCCGATGATCGCCGCCACCGTCGTGCCGCTCGTCGCTGCTGACGGAGACGCGAAGACCGCCGTCGCCTACGCCTCCGTGCTCGCCCTCATGGTGGGTCTGATCACCGTGCTCGCCGGCATGTTCAAACTCGGCTTCATTGCCGACCTACTCTCGAAACCGACCCAGATCGGGTACATGAACGGCCTCGCGCTGACGATCCTCGTCAGCCAGCTGCCCAAGCTGTTCGGGTTCTCCGTCGACGCGGACGGCTTGATCGGAGAAGCGGTCGCCTTCGCTGAGGCGGTGAGTGACGGGAAGACCGTCGCAGCGTCGCTGGCGGTCGGGGCAGCGTTGCCTGGTGCTGATCCTGGCACTTCAGCGCCTGTGGCCGATCTTCCCGGCAATTCTCGCCGCCGTCGTCCTCGCCATCGCTGCCGTTGTCGTGTTCGACCTCGCGGACCAAGGTGTGGCCCTCGTCGGCGAGCTCCCGTCAGGGTTCCCACCACTCACGTTTCCCACGGTGCCGATCGGCGACCTGGGACTCCTGTTCGCCGGCGCGCTGGGCATCTCCTTGGTCTCGCTCACCGACACCATCTCGACCGCATCCGTGTTCGCCGACAAGACCGGCCAGGAGATCGACGGGAACCGCGAGATGATCGGCGTCGGCGCGGCCAGCATCGCCGCAGGGCTCTTCCAAGGGTTCCCGGTCAGCACCAGCGGATCGCGGACTGCTGTCGCCTTCCAGAGCGGCGCCCGGACCCAGGTCACCGGCCTTGTCGGAGCGGCCGCGATCGTCGCCATGCTCATCGCGGCGCCCGGACTGCTCCGCAACCTCCCACAGCCAGCGCTCGCAGCAGTCGTCATCGCCGCATCCCTGTCCCTCGCGGACATCGCCGGACTGCGCCGGCTTCGACGTCAACGCCGCTCCGACTTCGTCCTCGCCCTCGTCGCGTTCCTCAGCGTCGCCCTTCTGGGGGTGCTGTACGGCATCGCTGTCGCCGTCGGCATGTCGATCCTCGACGTGTTCCGTCGGGTCTGGTGGCCCCACCAGGCGATCCTCGGCCGTTCCGGCGACATGCGGGGGTACCACGACACTGCCTACCGTCAGACCAGCGAGCATCTGCCCGGCCTCGCCGTCTATCGGTTCGATGCGCCGCTGCTGTTCGCGAACGCACGCACGTTCCGCGACCAGGTGCGCCGCCTCGCAGCCATCGAACCCCGGCCCGCATGGATCATCGTCGCGGCCGAGCCCATCACCGACATCGACACCACCGCGGCAGGCATGCTCGAGGACCTGGACGCCGATCTCGACCAGGCCGGGACACGACTGGTCTTCGCGGAGCTGAAGGACGCCGTACAGATCAAGGTCGCCAGCTATGGGCTCCCGACTCTGAGCGACGACCGCTTCTATCCGACCATCCGCACCGCCGTGGAGGCCTACGCGGCCGGGCACGCAGTCACCTGGGTGCCGGGGCCGGGCCCGTACCACTTGGACTGACCACCCAGGGAGCTACCGGCTCAACGCCCGGTGTTCTGGCGGGCGAAGATGTCCTCGAGCACCCCGGGGAGCTCGGTGCGCCGTCGGCTCGTCCTGGAGCTCACTGCCCCGCGTCGCCGGGGGTGAGGACCGCTCAGGCTCGACGCTGGGTGCCGGAGCGGGCGCTGGGTCGGATGCACGAGCCAACGCCTCCAGCGGCGGCGCCTGGGAAGCACGGGCCTGGTCGGTGGTCACCTCGAGAGTGACGCGCACGTGCCGACGGCCGTGATCGTGGCGTGAGAGCACCACAGGGTCGTCGAACCGATCCTCGGCGTAGGCCAGCGCAGCCTCGAACGAGCTCGCCGTGACGTGCCACGTCTCGTGATGCCGCGAGACCTCCACGCGGTTGCGGAGATCGTCCCGCAGCTCTGCAATGACCCGCCCGAGCGGCATAGCACCACCTGCCTTCACTTCCACCCTACCGAAACCAAGGCACGACGACGCTCACCACCGACGGTTCGCCGCACCCCTCTATCCTGCCGACGTGAGCGACAACCTGCCGGCGACCGGCCACCTACCCGACGAGCTGGTCCGGCTCGCCTCGGCCGACAACTTCCGCGACGTGGCCGGCACCGGTGCCGGCTACTCCACCCGGGACGGCGGCCGGGTGCGACGCGGGGTCTACTACCGGTCCAACGAGCTGCAGCTCACCGCGGCCGACGCAGATCTGCTGGCCGATCTGGGCGTCACGACGATCCACGACCTGCGTGGCCAGATGGAGATCGACGCGCATCCCGACGTCGCCGTACCCGGGGCGACCTGGCAGCACGTCGAGGTCTCCGGCATCCCGATGGAGCTGGTGTCCGGCCTCGCCGACGCGGAGTCCGCGGTGCGCGTGATGTGCGAGGTGTACGACGTCTTCGTGCGCTCGCCCGAGGCGCGCGCGTCGTACTCCCGGCTGCTCACCGACCTCGCGACCGCGGCCGGTCCCGCAGCTCTTCCACTGCACGGCGGGCAAGGACCGCACCGGCTGGGCTGCCGCACTGCTGCTCGAGATCGCCGGCGTCGACCGCGACACGATCGTCGCCGACTACCTGTTGACGAACACGGTCTCCACGGCCACGCGCACCAAGTACCTCGCGATGATCGCCGATCACCTGGGCGAGGACGCCAGGGCCGTCTACGAACCCACGATGGTCGTCGAACCGGCCTTCCTGCAGACGGCGTACGACGCGATCGCCGAGGTGTACGGCGACCTGGACGGCTACCTGCGGGATGGACTCGGACTCGGGCCGGAGGTCGTCGGCGCCCTCCGGCACCGCCTCGTCTACTGAGTCCTACGAGGCGTGGTCGGCGCCGTCGTCATGCTCGACCTCATCGCCGCGAAGCGCCATCGAGTCGGCGAAGGTGACCTCGACGGTCTCGAACCCCTTGTGCCGTTGGGCTCTCGCGTATCCCGTGTAGGCCCGACGGTCTGCCTCGGTGAGCTCGACCCGGTCGGTGAACGGGGTCAGCAGCGCCCGAGGCCACAGCCGCCGGTCGAGGACCACGTTGACCTCGATGCCGAGCACGCCGATCACCGCGGTCAGCCAGATGATGCCGATCAGGCCGAGGACCAGGCCGAAGGTCTGGTTCATCGCGCTGGTCTCGGTCAGCACGTTGGTGACGTAGGACGTGCCGAGCTTCTGGAGCACGATCCACAGCAGTGAGGCCGTGACCGCCCCCGGGACGGAGCCGCGCCAGATGTTGTGGCTGCGCGCCGCGCCGACCCGGAACAGCGCGGTGAGCACGAGGGTGTTGACCACGACGGTGAGCAGGGTGATCGGCCAGCGGTAGGACGAGACCGTCTCGCCGAACACCTCGGTGTTGGAGGCCAGGGTCGACAGCACCGAGATGGCCAGCACCGAGACGCCGGCGGTGAGCAGCAGGAAGAGGCTCTTCAGCCGCAGCAGGATCGGGTTGGGCCGGCTGTTGCGCGGCACGGACCAGGCGAGGTTGAGCGCGTTCTGCAGCGCCTGGCCCAGCCCCAGGGCGCCGTACAGGGCGACCAGGCCACCGACCACGATCGCGCCGGTCGAGCCTTGGAGTCCCTCCGGCTGGCCCAGCTGGTCGCCGATGATCGGGAACTGGGCGAGCGCCGAGTCCAACAGGTCCTGCTGGGCCTCGAGGTTGTCCTGCAGGACGAAGCCGAGGATCGACGACCCGAGCAGCAGCAGCGGGAAGATCGCGATGAAGGCGTAGTAGGTGATGATCGCGGCGAGGTAGTTGCCCTGATCGTCGAAGTACTTGTAGATCACCGCGAGCGGATAGCCGATCACCGACCAGCGGCGCTGAACCCGGTCGGCGCCGTCGATGAACTTGGCCACGGGGACAACCTACCGAGGAACGTCACACACCGCGGTCAGGTCGTGGGGGCGGACCCGGGTCGGGCAGCGTCGGCATCTCGAGTCCGGTGTGCCGACCGACCAGGACTGCGCGCTTGACCGAGCTGGACCCGAACCGGTCCCGGACCCGGTCGAGGGCGACGTCGAGACTGCCGGCCGCGGTCTCGGTCGCGAACAGCGGCAGCTCGAGCTGCTCCTCGCCGCTCACATCGACGAGACCGGAGATGGTGATCCCGAGCAGGGTGCAACCTTGCGCCTCGATCAGCGGCCAGGCGGTGTCGAGCACCCGACGGCCGATCTCCAGCCAGGTCGCGGTCGCCGCAGTCGAGCGCGGGATCGTGGCCGAGCGGGTGGCTCGGGTGAAGTCGTCGAAACGGAGCCGGAGGGTGAAGGTCCGTCCGACCCGCTCCCCGCCTCGCAGCCGACGCGCCACCCGGTCGACCAGACCGGCGAGCAGGGCGTCGAGCTCGTCTCGGCTCTTGGCCCGACCCCGCCGCCCGATCGCGGCCTGGGAGCCGATCGAGCTGCGACGCCTGCCGGTCTCGACGGGCCGAGGGTCGCGCAGGTTGGCCAACGCGTGGAGGTGGCGCCCCGACGCCTTGCCGACGGCCGTCGTGAGCTCGACCTCCTCCCGAGCGGCCAGGTCGCCGATGGTGCGGATCCCGTCGGCGTGCAGCTTGGCCGCGGTGATCGCGCCGACGCCCCACAGTCGCTCCACCGGCAACGGGTGGAGGAACTCCCGCTCGGCTCCGGGCGCGACCAGCAACAGTCCGTCGGGCTTGCTCACCGCACTGGCGACCTTGGCGAGGTACTTGGTGCGGGCGATGCCGACCGAGATCGGCAGGCCGACCTCCGCGCGCACGCGCTGTCGGAGCGTCGCCCCGATCGTCTCCGGGGTGCCGACCAGGCGCCGCAGACCGCCGACGTCGAGGAACGCCTCGTCGATCGAGACGCCCTCGACCAGGGGCGTGGTGTCCTCGAAGATCTCGAAGACCCGCTTGCTCGCCTCGACGTACGCCGAGAACCGCGGCGGCACCACGATCGCGTCCGGGCACAGACGGGCCGCCGTACGCCCGCCCATCGCGGACCTCACGCCGTGCGCCTTGGCCTCGTAGCTCGCGGCGAGCACGACACCGCCCCCGACGATCACCGGACGCCCGCGCAGCCGCGGGTCGTCACGCTGCTCGACGGAGGCGAAGAACGAGTCGAGGTCGGCGTGCATGATGCTCGCCGACGACCTGCTCGAGTCGCTGCTCCGGATCCGGGTCACGCCCCATCATCGAACACATGTTCGATGATGGGCAAGGCCTCAGTAGGACTTCGGCAGCCCCAGCGAGTGCATGGCTACGAAGTTGAGGATCATCTCGCGGCTGACCGGCGCGATCCGTCCGGCTCGGGTCGCGACCAGGAGGCCGGCCATCCCGTACTCCTGGGTGATCCCGTTGCCGCCGTGGGTCTGCACGGCGCGGTCGGCGGCGTCGCAGGCGGCCTCGGCGGCGGCGTACTTGGCCATGTTGGCGGCCTCGCCGGCGCCCATGTCGTCCCCGGCGTCGTAGAGGGCGGCGGCCTTCTGGGTCATCAGCCGAGCCATCTCGATCTCGATGTGCGACTGGGCGAGCGGGTGCGCGACTGCCTGGTGGGCGCCGATGGGCTCCTTGAAGACCACGCGCTCCTTGGCGTACGCCGTGGCCTTCTCGAGGGCGAAGCGGGCCAGCCCGGTGGAGAAGCTCGCGGCCATGATCCGCTCCGGGTTGAGGCCGGCGAAGAGCTGCACCAGCCCGCCGTCCTCGTCACCGACAAGGGCGTCGGCCGGCAGCCGGACGTCGTCGATGAACACCTGGAACTGCAGCTCGGGGCTGACGATCTCCATCGGGATCGACTTCGCCTCGAAGCCGTCGGCGTTGGTCGGCACGACGAAGAGGCAGGGCTTGAGCTTGCCGGTCTTGGCGTCCTCGGTGCGCGCCACCACGAGGACGTTGTCGGCCTCGTCGACCCCGGAGATGTAGATCTTGCGGCCGTTGAGCACCCACCCGTCGCCGTCGCGACGGGCGGTCGTGGTGATGTTGTGCGAGTTGGTGCCGGCGTCGGGCTCGGTGATGGCGAACGCCATCGTGCCGGTCCCGTCGCAGATGCCGGGGAGCCAGCGCTGCTTCTGCTCCTCGGTGCCGTAGCGGGTGATGATCGTGCCGCAGATCGCCGGGCTGACGACCATCAGCAGCAGCGGGCAGCCCTGGGCCGACAGCTCCTCGCAGACCGCCGCGATGTCGCCGATGCCGCCGCCACCGCCGCCGTACTCCTCGGGGATGTTGATGCCGAGGTAGCCGTTCTTGCCGATCTCCAGCCAGAGCTCCGTGGTCTTCTCGCCGGCGCGGGCCTTCTCGGTGAACCAGTCGCGGCCGTACTTGCCGGCCAGCTTGGCGACCTGCTTGCGCAGCTCCTGGCGCTCCTCGGTCTCGGTGAACATGCTCATGCTTCCTCTACTCCTTCGACGACGGCAAGGACTTCTCCGGAGGCGACCTGCGCACCGGGCTTCACGTTGATCGCTGTCACTGTGCCGGCGTGCGGCGAGAGGACAGGGTGCTGCATCTTCATGGCTTCCAGGACGAGCACCGGGTCGCCGGCGCTCACGCTCTGACCGGCCTCGACACTCACCCGGACGACGGTGCCGGGCATCGGCGCCAGCAGGCTGCCGCTCGCGACCGCGTCGGCGGGGTCGACGAACCGCGGCACCCGGGTGAGCCGGACGTGTCCGTGCGGTGAGTCGACGAAGACGTCATCCGAATCGTGGGTCGGAACGCTCACTTCGTAGGACGTCCGGACGCCGTCGACCTCGAGGGTGACCGCGTGCGTGCTCGACGACACCACCGTGAAGCCGTCCACCGTGTAGCCGTCGCGGCCGCCGTACCAATCGACGCTCGCCTGCTCGAACTCCGTGCGCTGGGGCTGGGAGACCACGTTGCGCCAGGCAACGGGGATCCGACCCTGCACCGTACGGCGCTCGCGGGTGCGCTCGGCCAGGGCGATGGCAGCCGCCACCGCGGCCGACCGGGTCGTGAGTCCCAGCGGGCGCTCTGGCGCCCGCTGGGACTCACGACTCAGGAAGGCGGTGCTGACGTCCTCGTCCAGGAACCTCGGGTCCCGCAGGATCGCCACCAGCAGGTCCCGGTTGGTCTGGACGCCGTGGATCCTGGCCCGCGACAGCACGCCGGCCAGCTTGCGGGCGGCCTCCCGTCGGCGGGGGGCCCAGGCGATCACCTTGGCCAGCATCGCGTCGTAGTGGGTCGAGACCTCCGAGCCGGACTCGAAGCCGGTGTCGACGCGGATGCCGTCCTCGAGCGGGATCTCGAACGTCGTGAGGAGGCCGCTCTGCGGCTGGTAGTCGGCGGCCGGGTCCTCGGCATAGAGCCGCACCTCGATGGCGTGGCCACGCGGGAGCTCGACGTGGACGGCGCGGGCCGATCCGGGTCCACCCTCGGCCGCCAGGATCTGCAGCTCGACGAGGTCGAGGCCGGTCACCATCTCGGTGACGGGGTGTTCGACCTGGAGGCGGGTGTTCATCTCCAGGAAGAAGAACCGATCGCTCTCCTCCTCGTAGAGGAACTCCACGGTGCCGGCGCCTCGGTAGCCGATCGCCTCGGCCGCGGCACGGGCCGCGTCGTACATCGCCTGGCGAGTGGCCTCGGAGAGCATCCCGGGAGCCGGCGCCTCCTCCACCACCTTCTGGTGCCGGCGCTGGATCGAGCAGTCGCGCTCGCCGAGCACCGAGATGTTGCGCTGCGCGTCGCCGTAGACCTGCACCTCGACGTGGCGGCCGTGCTCGACGTACGGCTCGACGAAGACGGTGCCGTCACCGAAGGCCGACGCCGCCTCCGCTGACGCCTTCTCGATCTCGCCCGGCAAGTCCCCCAGGGTGCGGACGATCCGCATGCCCCGGCCGCCACCACCCGCCGATGCCTTGACGAGCAACGGGAGGTCGGCCTCGGCGGGCTCGTCGGGCGCCTCCAGGATCGGGACGCCGGCAGCCCTCATGATCTGCTTGGCCTCGATCTTCGAGCCCATCTGCTCGATGGACTCCGGGTCGGGCCCGATCCAGGTCAGTCCCGCGCCGATGACGGCACGGGCGAAGTCGGCGTTCTCGGACAGGAACCCGTAGCCCGGGTGGATCGCGTCCGCGCCCGAGCGACGGGCGGCGTCGAGCACGAGATCGATGCGCAGGTACGTCTCCGACGGCGCGTTGCCCGGCAGCCGTACGGCGTGATCGGCCTCGCGCACGTAGGGCAGCGTCGCGTCGGCGTCGGAGTGGATCGCCACTGTCTCGATGCCGAGGGAGCGACAGGTCCGGAAGACCCGGCTCGCGATCTCTGCGCGGTTGGCGACGAGGAGCCTGGTGATCATGGGCGGAACACCCCGAATCGGTCGGTGCCGGCGTACGCCTTGGTCTCGATGACGGACAGGCAGATGGCCAGCACGGTGCGGGTGTCCCGCGGATCGATGACGCCGTCGTCGTAGACCATCCCGGAGAGGAAGTACGGCATCGACTGCTCCTCGATCTGGGCCTCGACGATCTCCTTGACGCCCTTGAACCCCTCCGCGTCGAAGACCTGGCCCTTGGCCTCCGCCGACTGCTGCGCGACGATCTCGAGCACGCCCGCGAGCTGGGCAGGGCCCATCACCGCCGACTTCGCGGACGGCCAGGTGAAGAGGAACCGCGGGTCGAACGCGCGACCGTTCATGCCGTAGTTGCCGGCGCCGTACGACGCCCCCATGATCACGCTGAGGTGCGGGACCGTGGAGTTGCTGATCGCGTTGATCATCATCGCGCCGTGCTTGATGATGCCGCCCTGCTCGTACTCCTTGCCGACCATGTAGCCGGTGGTGTTGTGCAGGAACAGCAGCGGGGTGTCGCTCTGGTTGGCCAGCTGCACGAACTGGGTCGCCTTCTGCGCCTCCTGCGGAGAAGAGCACGCCCTGCGCGTTGGCGAGGATGCCGATCGGCCGGCCGTGCAGCTGTGCCCAGCCGGTCACCAGCGACGGCCCGTAGAGCGGCTTGAACTCGTCGAAGACCACCGCGTTGGTCTCGGAGACGCCGTCACAGATCCGGCGGATCACCTCACGCGGGTCGAACGGCTCCTTGAGGTCGCTCGGGATCAGGTCGAGCAACCCCTCCGGGTCGGCCTCGGGCTCGGCGTACGCCGACCCGGCGCCAGTTTCCCCTCCACCTCCGCCGAGTCGGCGCCAGTTTCCAGCACTGGCTGGAAACTGGCGCCGGGTCGGCGATGCCTTCTGCCAGTTGAGCCGCGCGACGATGCGCCGACCGATCCGGATCGCGTCGCGCTCGTCCTCGGCGAGGTAGTCGGCGAGACCCGACGTACGCGCGTGCATCTCCGCGCCGCCCAGGGACTCGTCGTCGGACTCCTCACCGGTCGCCATCTTCACCAGGGGCGGACCGCCGAGGAAGACCTTGGCCTGGCCGCGGACCATCACGGTGTAGTCGGACATGCCGGGCACGTAGGCGCCGCCGGCGGTGGAGTTGCCGAAGACCAGCGCGATCGTCGGCTCCTTGCGGGCGCTGGCGCCGGGTGATGTCGCGGAAGAGCTTGCCGCCCGGGATGAAGATCTCCTTCTGGGTCGGCAGGTCCGCTCCGCCGGACTCGACCAGCGAGATCGTCGGCAGCCCGTTCTCCTCGGCGATCTCGGAGGCCCGGAAGATCTTCTTCACCGTCCACGGGTTGCTCGCGCCGCCCTTCACGGTCGGGTCGTTGGCGGTGATCAGGCACTCGACACCCTCGACTGACGCCGATGCCGGTGACCACGCTGGCGCCGACGGTGAAGTCGGAGCCCCAGACCGGCCAGCGGCGAGAGCTCGAGGAACGCCGAGTCCTCGTCGATGCAGCAGCTCGATCCGCTCGCGCGGCAGCAGCTTGCCGCGGCCGTGGTGGCGCTCGACGGACCTCTCGCCGCCGCCGGCCACCGCCTTCGCGTGCTCGGCGTCGAGGTCGGCGATCTTCTCCAGCATCGCCTCGCGGTTGCTCGGCGAGGGTCGCGCTCCGGTGCTCGGGCGGATGCAGCGCGTCACAGCAGGCCGTCCTGCACGTGCACCATCCGCGACCGGACCCACTCGCCCAAGCCCTTGGCCTGCGGGTCGAAGCGCGTGGACGCCGCGACACCCTCGCCGAGCAGCCCGCGGATGACCACGTTGACCGCGCCGAGGTTGGGCAGCACGTAGACCTCGACGTCGAGGTCCGCGGCCTCGGGCACCAGCTCACGCACCTTGCGCGGTGTCATCAGCTTGGTCAGCCAGGTCACCCGGGCCTCGTACAGGCTCTGGTCGGCCGGGGTCTCGTGCGCGACCCACAGTCCGAGGTTGGCGTCGCCGCCCTTGTCACCCGACCGCGCGTGCACGAAGGTCCCCAGTGATATCCGGCGGGTGACGGAGTCGATGGGGGCGCGGTACGGCGAGGGTCGCAGCCCGTCCTCATGCACGGCCTGGGCGAACTCGGTCGGGTCGGCGACCACCTCGCGGCGGCCATCGTGGTGCACCACCGTGTGGGTGACGGCCGAGCGGTCGACGTACTCCGCGCGATAGATGCCGTACGGCGTGGGCTGCGCGGGCGGACCGGTCATCGTGAAGCCGGGGTACGACGCCAGCGCGAGCTCGACAGCGGCGCCGGTGAACGACCGGCCGACCGGGTCGCGTTCGGGGTCCATGACCGTGCAGCGCAGCAGGCTGGAGGCGCCCTCCTCGGTGTCGGCGTCGACCGATGGCAGCGCGGTGCGGGTCCAGCTGACCTCGCTCGCGGTCAGCGTCGGCGTGAGCTGTTCGCGCACCCAGTCGGCCTTGGCGTCGATGTCGAGCCCGGTCAGCACGAACTCCACGGTGTTGCGGAAGCCGCCGAGCTCGTTGACGCAGACCTTCAGCTGCTCCGGTGGTGCCTCGCCGCGGACCCCACTGACCTCGACCCGGTCCGGCCCGACCTCGCGGAGCCGGATCGAGTCGAGGTGGGTCGTCACGTCGGGGTTGAGGTAGCGCGCGGACTGGATCTCGTAGACCAGCTGGGCGGTGACCGTGTCGACGGTGACTGCGCCGCCGGTGCCGGAGTGCTTGGTGATCACGCTCGACCCGTCCGCAGCGATCTCCGCGAGCGGGAAGCCCAGTGGTCTGCCGTCGCGCGGGAGGGTCTTGAAGCCGGAGAAGTTGCCGCCCGTCGCCTGCGTGCCGCACTCGAGGACGTGGCCGGCGACGACGGCGCCGGCCAGCTCGTCGTACGACGTGGGCGTCCAGCCGAAGTGCGCGACAGCCGGACCGACGACCAAGGAGGCATCGGTCACCCGGCCGGTCACGACGATGTCGGCGCCAGCCGTCGAGGGCGGTCGCGATGCCGAAGCCACCCAGGTAGGCGTTGGCGGTCAGGGCGTTCGGTCGCAGCTCCGAGCGAGCGCAGGTCGTCGCCCTCGACGTGCGCGATGACGGGGTCCAGTCCGAGGCCCTTCGCGACCTCACGAAGCCGCTCGGCGAGGCCGGCCGGGTTGAGGCCGCCGGCGTTGCTGACGATCTTGACACCGCGCTCCAGCGCCAGGCCCATGCAGTCCTCGAGCTGGCGGAGATGAGTCTTGGCGTACCCCAGCGACGGGTCCCTCATCGTGTCCTTGCCGAGGATCAGCATCGTCAGCTCGGCCAGGTAGTCGCCGGTGAGCACGTCCAGCCGGCCACCCTCCAGCATCTGCCGCATCGCGGCCAGCCGGTCTCCGTAGAAGCCGGAGCAGTTCCCGATCCTCACCTCGAGGACCGCCCAACGCCCGCGGGACCGGCGAACGCCTGCGCGATCCTCAACCACTGCTCGGCATCGGCGCCCACCGCCACCAGGTCGGTGTCGTCGCGGTGCACGCGCTGGGTGACGAGCAGGCAGAAGTCGTACGCCGAACCGGTCACCGTCTGCGCGGCGTCCTCGGGACCCCAGGACCACACGTCCTCCGACGGGGCGACCAGGTCGATGCGGAACTCCGCCGCGGGCGGTGGCAGCTCGTGGACCGAGAAGGCGAAGTTGCGGGTGCGGACGCCGAGGTGGGCGACGTTCCTGATCCGGTCGGTCACCTCGGGCTCGGTGCCGAGTGCGTCGTACACGTCGAGCGCGTGCGCCCAGGTCTCCATGAACCGGGCGGTCGCCATCGAGGTCGGCGACATCGGTGGCCCGAACCACGGCATCCTCTGACCCTCGGGGACCGCACGCAGCGCGCGGGGCAGGGCCTCGCGAGCCTTGCCCCAGCGGGCGAGGAGCGCCTCGGGTGAGAGCCGGGCGACCTCGAGCGCCTGCTGGTCGACGTACCCCGTCGGGTCGGAGATCGCCTCGAGCACCAGCGCGTCCCACGCGTCCTTGTCGGTGGCCGCCACGACCGCCACCTCGTCGGTCCACAGCAGGTGGGCGACCTGGGTCGCGACGCTCCAGCCGACCGCGGGGGTGGGGGTGGCCCAGCCGGACTCGTCGAGACCGGCGACGGCGTTCCAGAGCTGGTCGCCCTCGGCCTTGAGGTCGGCCAGCAGGCCCTCGAGGAGGTCGCTCATGAGTCGCCTTTCAGCACGGTGTCGAGGGTGTCCGCCCAGGTGTCGAGGATGCGGACCCGGCGGCGGGTGTCGTCGGAGATGGTGTTGGCGAGGCCGAGACCACGCACGAGATCGAGGGTCGCCTGCACCATCTCGCGCACCCCCGAGACCGACTCGTCGGCGCCCAGCAGCTCGACGGTCAGCCGGTGCGTGTCGCGCCCGACCCGCTGCTCGAGCGGCCCGACGGCAGCGAGGAGGTTGGCGTCGGTACGGGCCGCGACCCAGAGCTCGAGCGCGGCGTTGAAGACCGCCGACGCGAAGTGGTCCCCGAGCATCTGCATGACAGCACGGGTACGGCGGGCTCCGTCCGGGAGCGTCTCGGCTGCGGCGGCGAGCTCTGCGGCGCGTCGCTCGGTGAGGTGCTCGACCGCGGCGACGACCAGGTCGTTCTTGGTCGGGAAGTGGTGCAGCTGCGCGCCGCGGCTGACCCCGGCCCTCTCGGAGACCAGCGTGGTCGAGGTGCCGGCGAAGCCACGCTCGACCAGGCACTCGACAGTGGCGTCCAGGAGCCGGGCCCGCATCAGGCGGGTGCGCTCCTCCTGGGGGACCCGCGTCGGCCTGGTCGCAGTGGTCACCGGCCCAGCATGGCCCGACACCAACAAACAGTCAAGCCTGACTTTTTAGAGGCCGTGAACGTGGAACGGCGCCCGGGATCCGTGGATCCCGGGCGCCGCCCTGCGACTCAGCGCGTCACGAGCCGGTGTTGACCCTCAGCACCGTGACGTCGTCCGACCCGGCGTACTCCAGGTAGCCGAGGTACTTCTTGTCGGCATCCAGACCCGACCAGCCGACATCGACCGAGGTGGCCGTGTTCTGGGTCACCGGCACCGGGTCGGGATCGACCGTGAGGTCGCCCGCCGTCGCCGCCGGGTCGACATCCCAGAAGTCGAAGTCGAAGGCCATCGGCTCACCTTCGGGCCCGGCGGAGAAGCCGACGATGTCGACGATGTAGGAGCCTGCGTCCGGATCACGCAGGGTCACCGACTCGTCACCCGACGCCGTCGCCGACTCGCCCGCCTCGGCGTAGATGTCGCTCGGGTCGCACGAGTCGGACGCGTAGACGAACATGTCGAGGTCGGCCTCGTCGTCGATGGAGTCGACCTCGAAGCGGGCCAGGGTCGTGTCGTCGGTGACCGTCACGCACTGGAGGACGTCGTCGTTGACCCCGACAGCATCGGAGACGGTGTCGGACGCCGCGAGCCCGTGGGCCGTGATGTCGAGGTCACCGGTGAAGCCCGAGGTGAGCGGGACCTCGACGGAGCCATCGGTCCCGGTGCCGGAGACCTCAGGAGCTGCGTCGACCGAGAGCGGCTTCAGCGCCACCGGCAGACTCACCTTCGTCGGGCCGTCGAGCACGACCTTGCCCTGCGAGTACTCGCCCAGCGCAGCCGTGGTCCGGGTGAAGGTGAAGGTGACGTCCTCGAGGTCGTTGATCCGCGTCGAGACCACCTTCTTGGTGCTGGTCCTCAGGGTGAAGCCCGGCACGTGGCTGGTGATCTTCCACGTGCCCTTCATGCTGGCGCGGAAGGTGCGGTGGAAGGTCGTCTGACCGGTCACCGACGCGTCGGCCATCGAGGGCAGGTTGACGTCCTTCGGGTCGAGCGCCGGCACGCCGGTGTTGTAGCCGAGCCCGGTGAGGAAGCCGCGCCATTCGGTCGCGCCCGAGACGACGAACAGTCCCGGGTTGAAGAACTTCTTCGGCGTGACCTGGCCCGCACCCTGGGCGAGGGCGTCCGTGGAGGGCTTGCCCGCCTCGGTCTTGGTCGGCGTCGCGGTCGTCATCATCGCCGACTTGATCTGCATCGGCGTCCAGTTCGGGTGGGTGCTCTGCATGAACGCCGCAAGCCCGGTGATGTGCGGTGCGGCCATCGACGTACCGGAGTAGAGGTCGTAGTCACGGTCCTGGTTGGACGGCGGCGCGACCGCAGCCAGCACGCTGACACCCGGCGCGGAGATGTCCGGCTTGAGCAGGTCTCCGCCGGCCGCGAGGATCGGCCCCCGTGACGAGAAGGCGGCGACCTGCGGAAGGGGCGTCACGTTGCTTGGTGAGGTTGCCGATCTTGATAGCGAGCCTTGGCTCCGGCACCGGCCGAGTCGAAGTATGCGAACAGCTTGTCGCCGTCGGTGTCGGAGAGGTGGACCGTCGGCACCGAGTGGAAGTCGGCGTCGAGGCTGTTGGGCGTGGGGTTGACCAGCACCATCGACGTACCACCGGCGCGCTTGACCTCGGCGCTCTTGGCGACCCGGTCGTAGACACCGCGGATGCAGATCACCATCTTGCCCCCGACGACGGCTGGGTCGAGGGTGTCGGGTCCACACAGCGCTGCGTCGTCCGGATCTGCTCCCGCGACGGCGCTGGCGCCGGCGTCGACGAGCGGCGTGGTCGGGACGGGCTTCTCGGTGACCGAGGCACCGACCAGCTTCTTGCCGTTGCCGAGGACCAGGGTGTTCTCGTAGTTGTACGCCGTCGACGCGGCGACCGTGGTCAGCCACGGGCTCGGGTGGTCGAGCGTCGAGGCACCCGGACCGGAGTTGCCGGCCGACGCGGACACGAAGACGCCGGCCTCGGCCGCACCCTCGAAGGCGAGCTCGATCGAGTCGAGGGTCGGGCTCGCGCCACCACCGACCGAGAAGTTGAGCACGTCGACGCCGTCGATCACGGCCTGGTCGATCGCCTCGACGATGTCGGCGTTGTTGCAGCCGCTGTCGTCGGGGTCGGCGGCCTCCCAGCAGACCTTGTAGACGGCCAGCCGGGCGGCCGGGCGCCATGCCGGAGACCGTGCCGAACTTGCGGCCCTCGGTCGTCGACGTTGTCGACCGTCAGGCCCGCCGCGGTGCTCGCGGTGTGAGTGCCGTGGCCGCCGCCGTCGCGCGGCGAGATGTGCTCGTACTCGGAGAGGTCCTCCGCCGGAACGTCCTGCGAGGAAGCTGTCGCCGTAGTAGCGCGCGCTGATGATCTTGGTGTTGCAGTCACCGGCGTTCCAGGCGTCGGCGATCACGCACTTGCCGCGGAAGACGCTGCCGTCGGACTTCTCCATCCGAGTGGTGGTGCCGGTGCGGGAGATGTCCCACTTGGTCCTGCGGCTTCGCGTTCAGCGGGGCGCCACGGAAGGACTTCGACTCGGGCCAGATGCCGCTGTCGAGGTCGGCGACCACGACGCCGGCGCCGGCGTGGTTCTTGCCGCCGTGCTTGGTCCAGGCGCCGTTCTTGCCGGTCAGCCCGAGGAACTCGGGGGTGTGCCAGGTGTCGAGCTTCAGGTTGTGCGACTTCTCGACCAGCAGCACCCGACTGTCGGACGAGAGCTCGATCGCCTGCTGCTTGGTGAGGTCCGCGACGAATCCGTTGCTGGCCACGGTCAGGTCGGCGACCGGCTCGGCGTCGTACGCCTGGGCGACCGTCTCGTGGGTCTGCCGCAGGTGGGCGGTGTAGCTCTGCACCGCGGCGGTCCGGGCGTTGAACTTCCCGGTCGTCGAGCGGGTGGCGGCGTACCGCGCGTTCGAGCCGCCGTAGCTGGCGGCTGCGGGCTCACGCAGGAGCACGATGTAGCGACCGTTGCTGAAGTGGGGCGTCACGGCCGTGGCCGACTCGGCCGGCGCGGCAGCACCAGGCGCGGCCGTTGCGGCCGGCGTGGCAGCCAGAAGAGCGGCCACCACAGCCACCGACGAGAAAAGGCCGGCTGCGCGTCGCGCGGCCGGCCTCGAGGACGAGATCGACACTGATGCTCCTACCCAAGAGAGTGAGAAGTACGGAGATGGGATATGCGGCCCACGCCCCGGAATGGGGGACAACTGCGCCGCCGTCCACCCAAGATGAAGAAATCCTTCGCGTCAAGGGCTCCCGGCGTGCAGATCCTCTTCGTGACCCAGGCTTTACATAGTGCCCGGCGACCAGGCCACCCTCAGGCTGCGACGACCGCGACCACGCGGGCCCGCTGCACCGGGTCGCACCAGGCACGCTGAGCGAGCACCAGCCGGTAGCCCGACCAGCACAGGAAGGGCACAGCGAACGCCACCACCGTTCGCGCCTCGGGGACGTGCGACAGCGCCGAGAAGAACATCGCGGTCAGCGTCGTCGACAACGCCAGTCGCGCCGAGTAGCCCACCATCGCCACCGGTGGCGCCGGCGTCGCCCGGGCCGAGCGCAGGTCGACCGCGTACGGGTGCCGCCCCGACCAGCGCATCGAGGCCGCCACCACCTGGAGCACGACGACGAGCCAGGTCGCGATGACGGCGGCCAGCTCCGCCGAGGTCGGGACGCCCGCGGAGAGCGCGGCCAGGGACGATGGTCACGACCGACGCCGGCCAACAGCAACCCGCCGAGCACGAGGCGCGGGCCGCGAACACCACGCCGGGCCCGATCGGCAGGCTGTCCCGCCAGAGCGCGCCGCGACCATCGAGGCACCAGGCGTTGACGCCGAAGAGCAGGGCGCCGCCGGCGGCGCCAGCGCGGGCAGGATCGGCACGCTGCTTCCAGGGCAGGTTGCCGAGCAAGGAGAGCGACGACGCCGGGGGCGATCGCGAGGGTCGCGAGGCCGCGACGCATCGGCACCGTCCGCCAGACCGAGGCCCAGTCGACCCGCACCAGCATCGCCAGGTCGCTGGTCGGCAGTCGGCCGGGCCGGGTAGCTGCCGGTCTCGGTGCGGAGCTCGTCGCGCGGCGTCCGGCGGTCCGGCCAGGTGGGCGGGGACGGCGCCGAGGGCGACCATCACGACCACGAGCGCCAGCTCGACCACCAGGGTCAGCACCCAGCGCCAGGAGAAGCCGTCGATGATCCCGGACGTCGACCCAGAGCGTCGGCAGGTGGTCGAGCACCGCGGCCAGGCCGCCGGTCAGCTTCAGAGCCGCCACGCCCGCGGCCAGCGCGACGCCGGCAGCACGCACGATCGCGATGCCGTGGTCGCGTCGGCGTACGCGCCTCGACGGCCCAGGCGGCGACCTGTGCGGTCGCGGTGGCCACGACCAGCCAGAGCAGGACACCGGTCTGGATGCTGGCCAGGTTGCGCCAGCCCAGGGCGTACGACGCGCAGCCCACCAGCACCCAGGCCTGGAGCAGCCAGGCGACGTTGAGAGGGGCGAGCAGGAGCGCGCCGAGGTGGTCGGTCGTCGGGCTGACGGGGTAGGCCACGGCCGTGCTCGCGGGGCAGCAGCTCGCGCCCTCCGCCGGAGGCGACCGCCGAGCGACCGCCGCGAGCAGGAGCACCCCGGCCATCACCGACGGCAGCAGCGAGCAGCACGTCGAACGACCGCCCGCGTCGAGGCGGCGCCCCGGCGAGCCAGCACGGCACCAGGAACGCCGCCAGGGAGAGCACCGACGAGGACCGACGCACGCGCGACGGCGCGGACCGGCGCCCCGCGGTGGGTCGAGCGGAACCGGATCAGGTGGCCGACGTCGGCGACGCTGCGAGCGAGAGCGTCAGTCGAGGAGGCTGCGGTAGGCATCGCGCGCCCTCCTCGCCGGCGAGCTCGGCGGCCGAGAGCCGGGCGACCTCGGACCCGCCACGCAGCACGACTGCGTTGGTGCACGCCTCGACGGCGAGCTCGCGCAGGTGGGTCGACACCAGCACGCAGGCCCCGCCGGCTCGGGCGTCGGCGATCACGCCGAGCGTGGCCTCGACGCCGACGGGGTCGACGCCGTCGAACGGCTCGTCGAACAGGAGTACGGCGGGCCGGTGCAGCGCCGCCAGCACGACGGAGAGCCGGCGGCCCATCCCGTGCGAGAAGCCGGCGGTCACGCGGTGCGCGACGTCGCCGAGCTCGAAGCGCTCGAGCAGGTCGCGGCCCCGCTCCTCCCAGCTGGTCGAGCCGGCGCAACCGCGCCGCGAGCTGCAGGTGCTCCCAAGGCGTTGCCCGGGGCACCAGGCCGCCGACGTCCGGGCAGTAGCCGGTCGCCTGGCGTACGGCCAGGGAGTGCGTGCGCAGGTCGTGGCCGGCCACGATCGCCACGCCCGCGGTCGGGGGCAGCGACCCCCGCCAGCACCCGCATCGTCGTCGACTTGCCGGCGCCGTTGCGGCCGAGGAGCGCGGTCGCCTGACCGGCGTACGCCTCAGGTCGACGCCCGCGACCGCCTCCACCTCGCCGAACCGCACGCGAAGACCGCGGACGTCGACGACGGGTGTCACGGGCGAGCCCGACTGTTCCTGCACGGGGCCATCGTCGTGACCCGCGGCGCTCCTGTCGCAGAGATCGCGGAACTGGGTCAGCGATAGGTCAGCAGGTCGCCCTCGAGATGAGGGTGCTCGTTGAAGGTCAGCAGCCCGGACCGGTCGAGCCGACGACCACGCGGGTCACCGAGGAGTTCACCAGGACCGTGTTGAAACGGCTCCACAGACGGGCGTACGCCGCGCACGTCGGCCTCCGGGTCGACGAGGCCCGCACACACGGCGGCGATCGTGCCACCGGAGGTCGACCGCCACGACCGTGCGTCCCGGCTCCCGTCAGCGCGCAGGCGGCCTCGGACGAGCGCCGTCGACCCGGCCGCGGAAGGCCGACGCAGGACTCGACGTACTCAGCCGTCGTGGCCGCCGCCGGTCCATCGTGCGGTCGCGCGCTCGAAGACCCGCTGGAAGTCGCGCCGGTCGAGACGTCGACCGTCGTGGCGTCCGGGACGGCCGCCACGACCGAGAGATGGTCGAACTCGTCCCACCGGCGGTCGATCGACGGGCTCGGCCCAGCCGGCGGTCTCGATGATCGCCTCCGCGGTCTCGCGGTGCCGTCGCATACTCGCCGCGCATCGACCAGCGGTCGGGCGTCACCGACCGCGCTCACCGCGAGCCAGCCGCCCAGCAGGCCGGCCCTGCTCCCAGCCGGTCTCGGACGACGCACGTCGTAGTCGTCGGTGCCGAACGACGCCTGACCGTGTCGGACCAGGCAGCAGCGACCGACCGCCAGTGCGGCGGCTACGGCCGGGAAGGAGCCGCCCGAGGCAGCCAGGTCGCGCAGGTACGGCGTGGCGTCGAAGCGGTCGCCGTACTTCTCGGCCAGCTCGTCGGCCCGCGCGACGAAGGCGCCGAGGCCGATCTGGCCGTCGGCGTTCTCGTAGCCGGTCATGTACTGCGCGGCACCACCGGTCATCGCCGGGAAGCCGATGCCCATGATCGAGCCGATGTTGGCGGCGGCGGCCGACTCGATCACGCCCTCCTCGAAGCACTTCGCGGTCTCGAGCGCCTCGACGAAGAGCAGCCGCTCCTTGATGTCCTCGAACGGGATCGGCTCGGCGGCGACCGGGAAGTGCTCGGCCAGACCCGCTCCAGATGCCCTGGCGGCGTGCCGGACTCGTCGTAGTCGTAGAAGCCGGCGCCCTTGAGCCGCGAGGGGCGGCCGAGCTCGATCATCTTCGCGACGACGGTCTCGCCCGGGTGCGTCGTGTAGGTGCCGCCGTCGCGCTCGACGGCGTCCTTGCTGGCCTTGCCGATCTTGGCCATCAGCTCCATGTTCAGCTCGTCGCTGAGCTGGAGCGTGCCGACCGGGTAGCCGTCCTGGGTCGCGGCCCGCTCGAGGCTGACCGGGTGGACGCCCTCGGCGAGCATCGCGAGACCCTCGTTGACCATCGTGCCGATCACCCGCGAGGTGTAGAAGCCGCGGCTGTCGTTGACCACGATCGGCGTCTTGCGGATCTGCTGGACCACGTCGTAGGCCTTGGCCAGCGCGACGTCCGAGGTCTCCTTGCCCTTGATGATCTCGACCAGCGGCATCTTGTCGACGGGCGAGAAGAAGTGCAGACCGATGAAGTCCGCTCGGGCCGGTCGACGCCGGCGGCCAGCTCGGTGATCGGCAGCGTCGAGGTGTTGCTGCACAGCAGCGCGTCCTGGTTGACGTACGGCGCGATCTCGGCGAAGACCTGCTGCTTGAGCGACGGGTCCTCGAAGACGGCCTCGATCACCAGGTCGCAGCCGGCCAGGTCGGCCGGGTCGGCGGTGGCCGTGATCCGGCCGAGCAGCTCGGCCTTCTTCTCCTCGGTGCTCTTGCCCCGGGAGATCGCCTTGTCGAGCAGCTTCTCGGAGTAGGCCTTGCCCTTGGCCGCGCTCTCGGCGCTGACGTCCTTGAGCACGACCTCCATGCCCGCGCGGGCGCAGGAGTAGGCGATGCCGGCGCCCATCATGCCGGCGCCGAGGACGCCGACCTTGGTCGCCTTCCAGGGCTCGATGCCCTGCGGGCGGAGCTTGCCGGCGTTGATCGCCTGCAGGTCGAAGAAGAACGCCTGGATCATGTTCTTCGAGCCCTGGTCGACGATCAGCTTGGTCAGGTAGCGCGACTCGATGCGCGACGCGGTGTCGAAGTCGACCAGCGCGCCCTCGACCGCGGCGGACAGGATCGCCCGCGGCGCCGCGTAGACGGCGCCCTTGGTCTGCTTGCGCAGCATCGCCGGGAACGCCGGCAGGAAGGCGGCCAGCGCCGGGCGACGTCGGCGAGCCGCCGGGCATCTTGTAGCCGGGCTTGTCCCAGGGGTTCTGGCTCTCCTCCGGGTTGGCCTTGATCCAGGCCTTCGCGGCCGGGACCAGCTCCTCGCGGGTGGCGACGAGCTCGTCGACCAGGCCCTTCGCGAGCGCCTGGTCGGGCGAGAACTGGGTGCCCGTGAGCAGCACGTCCATCAGGCCCGACTGCAGGCCGAGGAGGCGTACGACGCGGGTCACGCCGCCGCCGCCGGGCAGCAGGCCCAGGGTCGACTCGGGAAGCCCGATCTTGACCGAGCGGTCGTCGACCGCGATCCGGTGGTTGGTGGCCAGGCAGATCTCGAAGCCACCGCCGAGCGCGGCGCCGTTGATCGCGGCGACGACCGGCTTGGGGAACTTCTCGAGCTTGCGCAGCCCGGCCTTGACGGCCTCGCCCATCGCGAAGACCGAGCCTGCGTCGTCCTTGGTCGCCTGGACCATGTTCTTCAGGTTGCCGCCGGCGAAGAAGGTCTTCTTCGCGCTGGCGACCACGACGCCGGTGACGTCGTCCTGCTCGTCGTACAGCCGCTGGACCGCGGCGGCCATCGACTCGAGGTAGAGCTCGTTCATCGTGTTGGCGCTGGCCGTCGGGTCGTCGAGGGTCAGGGTGACGATGCCGTCGGCGTCGCGGTCGTAGCGGACCGCGGTCTGCTGGTCAGTGCTGGTGCTCATCAAGGTTCCTGTCTGGAGTTCGGTGGCGACGGTGGTTGAGGTGCGAGGGCCGCCAGGCGCCGAGCCTCGAAACCACCTGTGCTGACGTGAGTGGTCGAGCGACTCAGACGAGCTCGACGATGGTGGCGATGCCCATGCCGCCGCCGACGCAGAGCGTGGCGAGGCCGCGGCGCAGGTCGCGACGCTGGAGCTCGTCGATCAGGGTGCCGAGGATCATCGCGCCGGTCGCACCGAGCGGGTGGCCCATGGCGATGGCGCCACCGTTGACGTTGGTGATCTCGTGGCTGATGTCCAGGTCGCGCATGAACCGCATCGCGACGGCGGCGAACGCCTCGTTGATCTCGAAGAGGTCGATGTCGCTGACCTCGAGGCCCGCCTTGGCGAGCGCCTTGCGCGCGGCCGGCGCGGGGCCGGTCAGCATGATCGTCGGGTCGGCGCCGGAGACGGCGGCGGAGATGATCCGGGCGCGCGGGGTCAGGCCGAGGTCGGTGCCGACCTGCTCGCTGCCGATCGCGACCAGGGCGGCGCCGTCGACGATGCCGGAGGAGTTGCCGGCGTGGTGGACGTGGTTGATCTTCTCGACCCAGTGGTACTTCTCCAGCGCGACGTCGTCGAAGCCGGCGTCGCGGCCGATCTGGGCGAAGCTCGGCTTGAGGCCGGCCAGGCCCTCGGGGCTGGTGTCGGGACGGATCGTCTCGTCGTGGTCGAGCACGGTCAGGCCGTTGAGGTCGGTGACCGGGATGACGGAGTTGGCGAAGTAGCCGTTGGCCCACGCCTTGGCGGCCCGGTGGTGGGACTCGGCGGCGTAGGCGTCGACGTCCGCGCGGCTCCAGCCCTCGATCGTCGCGATCAGGTCGGCGCCGATGCCCTGCGGCACGAAGCCGGTGGTGAGCGCGGTGGCCGGGTCGGACGCCCAGGCGCCACCGTCGGAGCCCATCGGCACCCGGCTCATCGACTCGACACCGCCGGCGAGGATCAGGTCCTCGAAGCCGCCGCGGACGCGGGAGGCGGCCTGGTTGACGGCCTCGAGGCCGGAGGCGCAGAAGCGGTTGAGCTGGACGCCGGCGACGGTCTCGGGGTAGCCGGCCGCGAGGGCCGCGGTCTTGGCGATGTCGCCACCCTGCTCGCTGACCGGCGAGACCACACCGAGGACGACGTCGTCGACGCGGCCGGGGTCGAGCGACGGGTTGCGCTGCTTGATCTCGTCGAGCAGGCCGACGACCAGGTCGACCGGCTTCACCTCGTGCAGCGTGCCGACGGCCTTGCCCTTGCCGCGCGGGGTGCGAATGTGGTCGTACACGAATGCTTCTGCCATGACCGTCCTAGCGTGTTCGGTGGTCGACCGGTTCGGGACCACGGAGTGACGTATGCACTTTCGATTGTGACACTATTACTGTCACCGTCAAGGAGCGGCCCTGGATGTGAGGTGTGTCATGGACGAGACCGACGAGACTCGGCGCGAGCTGCTGACCCTCGATGAGCTCACGGCCCGCGTCGGCATGAGCGTGCGCAACATCCGCTTCTACACGACCAAGGGCCTGGTGCCGCCGCCGATCCGACGCGGTCGGTCCGGCTACTACAGCTCCGACCACGTCGCCCGGCTCGAGCTCGTCCAGGAGCTGCAGGCGCACGGCTTCACGCTCTCGGCGATCGAGAAGTACGTCGCCGGCATCCCCTCGGACGCAACGCCCGAGGACATCGCGCTGCATCGCACCATGCTCGCGCCCTGGCAGGCGGACCGCCCTGTCGAGATGTCGCGCGCCGAGCTCGACAAGCGCACCGGACGCACCCTCGACGACGACGACCTCGCCACCCTGGCCGCGCTCGGCATCGTCTTCCGCACCAAGCGCGGTCGCTACGAGGTCGCCGTCTCCCAGCTCTCGGTCGGCCTCGGCCTGCTCGACCTCGGCTTCCCGCTCGAGGCCGCGGTGGCGGCCGCCGACGTGTACGCCGATCACGGCCGCCAGATCGCCAAGGAGCTCAACGAGCTGTTCCGCACGATGGTCTGGCCGGTCTACAAGGAGTCCGGCGCCTCCCCGGACAAGCTCCGGGAGGTCGTCGAGCGGCTCAAGCCGCTGTCGGTCGCCAGCCTGGTGACCGCCTACGAGTCCGCCATGGACGAGACCCGGCGCGAGGGATCGCGGAGCGCACCCGCTGATCTGGGTCGACCTGCTGCAGATCTGGGTAAGAGGCCTCCGTGCCCTCACCACCGGATGAACAGCTGACCGTCCTCGTCACCGGCGCCACCGGCTTCGTCGGGAGCCGGTTGGTCCCCGAGCTGCTGTCGAGGCGGCCACCGGGTCAAGGCGATGACCCGCCACCCGGACACCTACGACGGACCCGGCGAAGCGGTCGGTGGCGACGTGTCCGACCCGGGCACCCTCGCGGAGCCGCTGACCGACGTCGACGTCGCGATCTACCTGGTCCACTCGCTCGACGACAACGACTTCGAGAGCAAGGACGCGGACGCGGCCCGGGCCTTCGGTCTCGCCGCCGCGGCCCACGGGAATCCGGCAGATCGTCTACCTCGGCGGGCTCGGCAAGGACGACGACGACCTCTCGGCGCACCTGCGCTCGCGGCGCGAGGTCGAGAAGCTGCTCGGCTCCTCGGGGATCCCGGTCACGGTGCTGCGCGCGGCCGTCGTCGTCGGCGCAGGGGGCATCTCGTGGGAGATGACCCGGCAGCTGGTGAAGAACCTGCCCGCGATGGTGGTGCCGAAGTGGGCGGCCACCCGCACCCAGCCGATCGCGCTCGACGACGTGGTCCGCTACCTGGCGGGCGTCGTCGGGCTCGAGGAGGCGTTCGGCCGGTCCTTCGAGATCGGCGGACCCGACCAGCTCAGCTACGTCGAGATGCTGCAGCGGCGCCGCCGAGGTCATCAACGGTCGCCGGGTCCCGGTCGTGACCGTGCCGGTGCTGACGCCGAGGCTGTCGTCGTACTGGATCTCGTTCGTCACCGACGTCGACGTCACGACCGGGCGCAACCTGATCGACTCGATGGGCACCGAGGTGATCGTCACCGACCACTGCGATCCGCGACCTGGTGCCGGGCGAGCCGCTCACCTATCATCGAGGCGGTACGGCTCGCGGTCGCCGAGGCGACTAGAAGAGCAGCGGCAGCGCGAACAGCATGGCGAGCGACCACGTGCAGTGCGTGAGGATCGGCGCGAGCACGCCGCCGGAGGCGCGGCGCTCGAGCCCGACGACGGCGCCGAGCAGGAGGGCGGCGAAGGCGAGCATCACGTTGCCGGTCGCCAACGTGGCGATGCCGTAGGCGAGCGTCGTGACCGCGACCGGGTGACGCGGGTACGGCGGCGTAGGCAGCGCCGCGGAAGAACAGCTCCTCGGCGATGCCGTTGACCAGCGGTGATCAGCACCAGCAGGGGCCAGGTGCCCTGATCGGCGTGGTCGAGCACCGAGCGGACCGCGTCGCCGAGGTAGGGCAGGTCGCGGACCACCAGGGCACCGATGACGAACACCGCGGCCAGGCCGAGCCCGATCGCGATCGGGGTGATGACGGGACGACGTACGCCGACGCCGTACGCGATCCTTCCCAGGTGGAGCGGGCCAGAGACCACGGCACCGACGGTCCAGATCGCCGCGAGCACGAGGGTCGCGGGGTAGAACCACGGACTTCCGGGTTCGATCCGAAGTGACAGGCCGAGCACGATCGCGCCGAGCAGCACGAACCCGGCCGTGACCAGCTGGCGACGCCGGAGCACTGCGGGGGTGTCCTGCTGGTCGCGCGGGACGACGTCCCACAACGCACGACGCAGCCAGGTCAGCAAAGTCTCACCCCTCGCGTGTGGGTCTCCCCCGTTCAGGGCAGCCCCACACGCGAACGGGTCGGGAAACTAGGAGCGGCGACCGGAGCTGAACGACGCGGCACTGTGCCGCGAGCCGCCGCTGGACGTCGCTGGGGAGGCCGGACGTCGACGCTGCCCGTTGCCGGACTTCGCCGCGCCACCCGACTTCGGGGTGCTGCTGCTCTGGCCGGAGCCGCCGTTGCCACCCGTGCTGGAGCCGCCGCTACGACGACCACGCGAGCGGTTGCGACCGCCACCGCCGCCACCAGAGCCCGCGGGACGCGGGCTGCGGGGAGCCGTCTGCGGGACCTCCATCTCGAGGCCGCCGATCACCAGGACCCGCTCGCCCGGCGCGAGCTCGGCGAGGATCGCGTGGCGTGGCGCCGGTGAACTTCGTGGTCGTGGGCTTGATGCCCGCGGCCCGGGTGAGGGCGCGAACGTCGCGGACCTGCTCGTCGGTCATCAGGGTGATGACGGTGCCCTTGGCACCGGCGCGCGCCGTACGGCCCGAGCGGTGCAGGTAGGCCTTGTGCTCGACCGGCGGGTCGGCGTGGACGACCAGCGCCACGTCGTCGACGTGGATGCCACGCGCGGCGATGTCGGTCGCGACCAGCGTGGTGGCCTTGCCGGTGTGGAAGGCGTCCATGTTGCGGGTGCGAGCGCCCTGGCTCAGGTTGCCGTGCAGCTCGACCGACGGCACGCCGGAGCGGTTGAGCTGGCGGGCCAGCGCCTTGGCGCCGTGCTTGGTGCGGGTGAAGACGACCGTGCGGCCCGGGGCGCTGGTCAGGTCGACGAGGACCGAGACCCGGTGCTCGCGAGCGACGTGCAGCACGTGGTGGTCCATGGTGGAGACCGGCGACTGCGCCGAGTCGGCCTGGTGGACGACCGGGCTGGACAGGAACCGCTTGACCAGCACGTCGATCGCGTTGTCGAGCGTGGCGGAGAAGAGCAGCCGCTGGCCGTTGCTCGGGGTGCGGTCCATGATCCGGCGCACACCGGGCAGGAAGCCGAGGTCAGCCATGTGGTCGGCCTCGTCGAGGATGGTGATCTCGACGGCGCTGAGGTCGCAGTGACCCTGGCCGATCAGGTCCTCGAGCCGGCCGGGGCAGGCCAGGACGATGTCGACGCCGTGGCGCAGGCCGTTGACCTGGGGGCCCTGGCCGACGCCGCCGAAGACGGTCTGCGTGGTCAGGCCGGACAGCTTCGCCAGCGGCTTGAGGGCCTCGTGGATCTGGTTCACGAGCTCGCGGGTCGGCGCCAGGATCAGCGCGCGCGGCTTGCGGGCCTGGGCCGGGCGGCCGGACGCCGTGAGGCGCGCGACCAGCGGGATCAGGAAGGCGTAGGTCTTGCCGGAGCCGGTGCGGCCACGGCCCAGGACGTCGCGGCCCGCGAGCGAGTCGGGGAGCGTGGCGGCCTGGATGGGGGTCGGGGTGGTGATGCCGAAGCCCGCAAGGACGGCGACAAGGTCAACGGGGACGCCGATTTCGGCGAAGCCCGCAGTGGAGACTGCAGAAGACAAGGGGTGATCACTCACTGTTGGCGTGTCTCGCCAAGCTGGTTCCATCGGCGACGGAACCTGGGATGCTGCCTCTGAGAACGAGGGCCGCGGATCGTTCCCTCACGGGTGACCAGCGCGGAAGCCCGAGGCAAGACGGAACGGGCTGCTTCGACCACAATAGCGGTCCAGCAGCCCGTTCCCTCAATTCCAGCAGTGTGCGTTGCGTTACTACGAGGTGAGACCGTCCTTCAGGTCCGAGGCGGCGTCCTTGACCTTCTCGCCGGCGTCCTTCACCTTCGAGGAGGCCTGGTCGCCCTTGCCCTCCGCCTCGAGCCGCTCGTTGCCGGTGGCCTTGCCCGCCGACTCCTTGCCCTGCCCCTTGAGGTTCTCCATCTTGTTCTCGGCCTTGTCCTTCAGTCCCATGACTGCCTCCCGATCGTTGGTTGTCACCTGGACGGTGACCGCTAGGGCCGTCAGCCAAACGTGAGGACACCATCGTCGATGGCATCACGTCGGATCTTGCGTACGTCGGCGATGTAGTTCTGCTTGAGCAGCCACGGCGCACGGTCGCCCTGGACGGGCACCTCGTCGAGGGCGCGCAGGACGTAGCCCGAGGAGAAGTCCATGAACGGTCGCTCGCCGACCGACGGGTCGCGGACCGCCACCACCTGCTGGTGGCCGTGCTCGTCCATGTGGCGCAGCAGGCGGACGACGTACTCGGTGACGAGGTCGGCCTTGAGCGTCCAGGAGGCGTTGGTGTAGCCGATCGTGTAGGCGAAGTTGGGCACGCCGCTGAGCATCAGGGCCTTGTAGGCCATGGTCTGGTGGGTCTTCACCGGCTCGCCGTCGACGCTCAGCTCGATGCCGCCGAACGGCAGGATCTTCAGGCCGGTCGCGGTGACGACGATGTCGGCCTCGAGCTCCTCGCCCGAGGTGAGCCGGATGCCGGTCGGCGTGAAGGTCTCGATGGTGTCGGTGACGATCGAGGCGGTGCCGTGGCGCAGGGCGCGGAACAGGTCGCCGTCGGGCACCAGGCACAGTCGCTGGTCCCAGGGGTCGTACGTCGGCTTGAAGTGCTTGTCGACGTCGAACTCCGGCGGCAGCTGCTTGATCGTGTTCTTGCGGATGAAGCCGCGGCAGCACGTCGGGCTTCCTGCGGCTGAGCTCGTAGCTGGCCATCGCGATCAGGATGCTCTTCCAGCGGACCAGCGGGAAGGCGACCTTCTCCGGGAGCCGCTTGAGCTTCTGGGCGATCGGGTCGCGGCCGGGAGCCGAGAGGATGTACGTCGGGGAGCGCTGCAGCATCGTCACGTGCGCGGCGTCGGGCGCCATCGCCGGGACCAGCGTCACCGCGGTCGCACCGCTGCCGATCACGACGACCCGCTTGCCGGCGTAGTCGAGGTCCTCGGGCCAGCTCCTGGGGGTGCACGATCTGTCCGCCGAAGTCGGTGGCGCCGGGGAAGTCGGGGGCGTAGCCACCCGCGTAGTCGTAGTAGCCCGAGCAGCCCAGCAGGAAGCCGGTCGTCATCGTCACCGGCTCACCGCCCGCCTCGACCTGCACCGTCCAGCGCGCGGTCGCCGAGTCCCACGACGCGCTGGTGACGCGGTGGTCGTAGCGGATCAGCCGGTCGACGCCGTACTCCTCAGCGACGTCGCGGACGTACTGGAGGATCGACGGTCCGTCGGCGAGCGCCTTGTCACCGCGCCACGGCCGCCAGCGGTAGCCGAGGGTGTACATGTCGGAGTCGGAGCGGACGCCGGGGTAGCGGAAGAGGTCCCAGGTGCCGCCGCTCACCGCGCGCATCTCCAGCACCGCCAGGCTCCGGCCCGGGTGCTGCCTGCGGAGCTGGGCGGCCGCGCCGATGCCGGACAGGCCGGCCCCGATCACGAGGACGTCGACATGCTCGATGCTCATGTCGCCACCTTACTGAATATCTGTCAATGACAGTAGCGGTTCACGCCTGGACGGCGACGCCGCTCTCGATCAGGCCGTCGACGTCGTCGATGCCCCAGGCGGTCAGGGCATCGCGGGTGTGCTCGCCGGCGGTCTTCGAGGGCGGCAGACCCAGGCTCGGCTCGGTGCGGGAGAAGCGCGGCGCCGGCGTCGGCTGCAGCAACCCCTCGTGCTCGACGAAGACACCGCGGGCCGCCAGGTGCGGGTGCTGGACGGCTTCGGTGAGCGGGATGATCCCCGCGACGCAGGCGTCGGTGCCCTCGAACAGCTCGATCCACTCGGCCTGGGTCCTGCTGGCGAAGGTGTCGGTGAAGACCCGGCGCATCTCGTCGTACCGCTGCGGCTCGCCCTGGCCCGGGCAGGTGTCCTTGACGCCGAGGAGCGTGACCAGCGTGTCGAAGAACTGCGGCTCGAGCGACCCGACGCTCATGTGCCTGCCGTCGGACGTCTCGTAGATGTCGTAGTAGGGGACGCCGCCGTCGAGCAGGTTGGCGGCGCGCTCCTCGTGGTAGCCGCCGCTGGCCAGGAACGCCGCCGACATCGCGTTGAGGTGCGCGGTGCCGTCGACGATGGCGGCGTCGATCGACCTGGCCCTGACCGGACGCCTTGGCCTCGAGCAGGGCGGCCAGGATGCCGATCACGAGGTACGTCGAGCCGCCGCCGAAGTCGCCGACCAGGTTGCTCGGGAAGTGCGGGCGGGCCTTGTCCTGGCCCATCATCTGCAGCGCGCCGGTGATGGCGATGTAGTTCATGTCGTGCCCGGCCGCCTGGGCGAGCGGGTCCGGTCCTGCCCCCAGCCGGTCATCCGCCCGTAGACGATCCGCTCGTTGACCGCTCGACAGTCCTCCGGACCGAGCCCGAGCCGCTCGGTCACCCCGGGCCGCATCCCCTCGATCACGACGTCGGCGCCCTTGACCAGCTCCAGCACCGTCGCCACGGCCTCGGGTGCCTTGAGGTCGAGCGCGACGCTCGGCCGGCCGCGGTTGAGCAGCATCGTCGCGCCGCCCGCCAGCGCCTGCCCGCCCGGACGCTCGATCCGGATCACGTCGGCACCGAGGTCGGCCAGGATCATGCACGCGTGCGGCCCCGGCCCGATCCCGGCGATCTCGACCACCTTCACGCCCCGGAGTGGTCCCGTGCCCTGTCCCAGCTCGATGCTCATGCGCCCGATGATGACAGAAGTGGTGTCAGCGTTTGTGGGTTGGCGCCGGGACACGTCCACCGTCGGCACCTTCGACCACGGTCTCCACAGGTGCGGCCCACGCTGGTCGCCGACGAGTCGGGCGATCACTGGACTGGGAGGGTGCGACCACTTCCCGCCGAGCTGCTCCCGCGGTCCGTTCACCCGTGAGCAGGCCCTGGCCCATGGCGTGACCTCACGGATGCTCCAAGGCCGGCGATTCGCCCGCATCCACCAGGGGGTCTGGCGGTGCGCCGACCACGCGATGTCCGAAGCGGACTGGGTCGCGGCCGCACGCCTGGCACTGCCGCCGCAGGCCCACCTGACCGGCATCAGCCGCATCCAGCAGCTCGGTCTCGACTTCGGGCCGCGGCGCCCGATCCGCTTCGTCGTACAGGGTGACCTGCACCTCGACCTCGACGATGTCTTCCTGCATCGGACCAAGCGACTGCCGCCGATCGACTCGGTCGGAGTCTCGGTCGCTGCGGCGTACCTCTCCTACTGCGCCCACGCCCGGGTCATCGATGCGATCAAGGTGGGCGACTGGTTGCTCCATCACGGCCACACCGACCGAGACGAGATCCGGGCGCTGGCCCTCTCGGGACTGTGGCGACACGGTGCCGACGAGGCGATCTGGGTGCTGGACCACCTCGACAGTCGCTCGCGATCGCTGATGGAGAGCGAGACTCGGGCGATTCTCGCCGCCGGTGGACTACCGGCGCCGGAGGTCAACGTCGCGGTCGACGTGCACGAGAACGTCCAGGTCATCGGCGATCTCGTCTACCGCGACTGGCACACCGTCGTCGAGTACGAAGGGAGCCACCACCAGGAGGATCGGTCTCAGTACAACGCCGACCTGGACCGGTACGCACTGATGCGGGCAGCCCGGGTGAGCTACGTCCAGGTCACCAAGGAACGGATCGCGCGACCCAAGACGCTGGTGGGTGAGGTCTTCCGGACCCTGCTCGCCCGCGGGTACGACGGACCGGCGCCGACGTTCGGTCAGCGGTGGGAGCTGTTGTTCCGCGGAGTCTCGGTCTCGGTCGGCCCGCGACGTGACCGGATCCGCCGGTCGGCGGTGAGCTGACAACCGTTCTGGGTTGCCAGAAGGTTGCCTGCGCACCGCTCCCCGCTGCAGCCCGCGCCCAGCGGTGAGCCAGCAACCAAACCGGGCCACCCAACGGTTGCCTGCGCACCGCTCCCCGCAGCACCCCGCGCCCAGCGGTGAGCCAGCAACCAAACCGGGCCACCCAACGGTTGCCTGCGCACCGCTCCCCGCAGCACCCCCCACCCAGCGGTGAGCCAGCGACCAAACCGGGCCACCCAACGGTTGCCGCGCACCGCCCCCGCAGCCGCCCACCCAGCGGTGAGCCAGCAACCAACCTGAGGTGCCAGAAGGTTGCCTGCTCACCGCTCCCCGGCCACCGCCGACCGGATCAGTCCGGCAGCACGCGCTTCAGGAACTGACGGGTCCGGTCCTCACGCGGGTTGCTGAAGATCTCCGCGGGCGGGCCCTGCTCGAGGATCCGGCCCTGGTCGAGGAAGCAGACCGACGAGGCGACGTCGCGGGCGAAGGCCATCTCGTGGGTGGCGATCACCATCGTCATCCCCGCCTCGGCCTCAGCCCGCACGATCGACAGCACCTCGCCGACCAGCTCGGGGTCGAGGGCGGCGGTGATCTCGTCGAGCAGCAGCAGCGTCGGGTTGGTGCACAGCGCGCGCACCAGGGCGGCCCGCTGCTGCTGGCCCCCCGACAGCCGGTCGGGGTGCTTGGTGGCGTGGTCGGCGAGGCCGAACTTCTCCAGCAGCCCCAGCGCCCGCGCCTCGGCGTCGGCACGACGTACGCCGTGCACCTTGCGCGGCGCGAGCGTGCAGTTGTCGAGGACGCTCAGGTGCGGGAAGAGGTTGTAGGCCTGGAAGACCATCCCGATCTGCGACCGGACCGCCCGCGCGTCGACCCGCGGGTCCGAGATCTCGTTGCCGTCGAAGCTGATGATCCCGTCGTCGATGTCCTCGAGCAGGTTGAGGCAGCGCAGCAGCGTCGACTTGCCCGACCCGGAGGAGCCGATCAGGCAGATCACGTCGTGCGGCTGCACGATGAGTGAGACGTCGTCGAGCACCAGCCGGTCGCCGTACGACTTCCGGAGCCCGGTGACCTCCAGCAGCGCGCTCACAGGGCACCCGCCAGCTCGCGGCGGCGCATCCGTCCGGCCAGCCAGTCGGTGAACCGGGCCAGCGGGACGGTGAGCAGGATGAAGAAGCACGACACGACGACGAGCGGCGTGTAGTTGAAGTTGTAGTTGCCGTAGTCGCGTGCCACGAAGACCGCCTCGAAGACGGCCGCCGCCGAGGCCAGCGCGGTGTCCTTCTGCAGGGACACGAAGTCGTTGAGCAGCGGGGGTACGACGCGGCGGACCGCCTGCGGGACGACCACGTGCCGCAGGCTCTGGCCGCGCGAGAGCCCGAGCGCCTCGGCACTGGCCCACTGCGAGGGATGGACCGACTCGATGCCGGAGCGGAAGACCTCGGCGACGTACGCGCTGTAGGAGATGATGAGCGCGACGGTGGCCCAGAAGAAGGGGCTGGTCGGGAGCCCCTGCAGCTGCAGCGCCGGCATCCCGAAGGCGAGCAGGTAGACGAGCAGGATGGTGGGGATCCCGCGCACCACGTCGGTGTAGCCGACCGCGACGAGGCGGAGCGGCGTCAGCCAGGGAGACCGGCTGACCCGGGCCATGGCGATCAGCATCGCGAAGATCAGGATGAAGACCTCGGCGATGAGGAACATCTTGATGTTCAGCCAGATCGCCTTCCAGATGTCGGGGAGGGCCTCGCGCGCATCGGGCCAGCTGAAGAACAGCTCCTTGACGCGCGCCCAGCCCGGCGACCCCGTGATGATCAGGGCGACCGCGACGAAGACGACGATCGTCATCACCGTCGCGATCAGGACCGACCGCGTACGTAGTCGCCGACGGAGATCCCGGCGTTCGAGCTCGTGCTGGCTCGGCGTCCACTCGCTCACTGGAGGACGGGAACGTCCACGACGTCGGAGAGCCACTGCTGCTCGATATCCGCGATCGTGCCGTCCTCGGTGAGCGCGGCCAGCGCCTCGTTCACGCAGGGCGTGAGCTCGCTGCCCTTCTCGAAGAGCATCCCGAACTCCTCCTGCTCACCCGTCTCCGGCTGGAACTGCCCGACGAGCACGCTGTCGGGGATCTCCACGGCGGAGATGTAGAACGCGGTCGGGAGGTCGGCGAGGATCGCGTCGACCTGGTCGTTCTGCAGCGCCTGCTTGGCACCGTTGGTGTCCTCGAAGACCACCGGGTCCGAGTCGGGCTGGATCACGTCGCGGATCGCGGTGAGCGAGGTGGTGCCGGTCTGGGCGCCGAGGCGCAGCCCCTTGAGGTCGTCGAGGCTCGTGGCCTCCGCACCCGCCGTGCCCTTGAGCGCGATCACTGCCTGGGACGCCGAGTAGTAGCCGTCGGAGAAGTCCACCGCCTCGGCCCGCTTCGGGATTGATCGAGATCTGGTTGATGTCGAAGTCGAAGTCCTTGGGACCCGGCGCGTAGGACTTGTTGAACGGGACCTTGACCCACGTCACCTGGTCCTTGGTGAAGCCGAGCTCCTCGGCCACGGCGTAGGCGACCGCCGACTCGTAGCCCTTGCCGTTGGTCGGGTCGTTGTCGACGAACCAGGGCTCGTACGCCGGGGAGTCCGTGCCGACCGTGAGCTGGCCCGCGGTCCTCAGCGGCAGCGAGTCGACCGAGCAGTCGGCGGCGCTGGCGGAACCCGCCGGGTCGGACGCCGACGGAGGTGCCGTCGGACTCGGGCGCGCACGCGGCGGCGGAGAGGACGAGCGGGAGAGCGGCTGCAACGAGCAGGCTTCGACGTACGCGCATGGACGAATCGTAGAGCCGATGGCTGCCCACCGCCCGACTACGGTCACACCATGCGCCGCAGGCTCGTCGCCTCCGTCACACTCGTCGCCCTGGCCACCGGGTGCTCGGGCACCGACCTCGGCATCCCCCAGGACCCGTTGGTCACCACGCTCACGGCCACGCCGTCGCCCACGACGTCGGCGCCTTCGTCCGCGGATCCCGCCCCGAGGCCGGTCCGCTTCGACGCGGGACGGGCGATGCTGACGGTCCGCCACCTCGCCGGCCGGATCGGGCCGCGGCTCGCGACCGGCCCGGCCTTCCGGGAGGCGGCCGACTACGTCACGGCCCGGTTCGTCGAGCACGGGTACGACGTGGCGCGCTCGGCGTTCGCGGTGCCGGCGGGCGACTCCTGGGGCGTCCCGGTCGAGGCCGGCCGGTCCGCCAACGTGGTCGCGACACCGGCCGACTTCGACCCGGGGTCGCCGTACGTCCTGGTGGGCGCGCACCTCGACACGGTCGCGGTCGCGCCGGGCGCGGAGGACAACGCGTCGGGGGTCGCGGTGCTGCTCGAGCTCGCCCGGGTGCTCGGCGGCGTGCGGACAGGTGGTGCTCGTCGCGTTCGGCGGCGAGGAGCCGCGCGGCCCGGGCGACCTGCACCACTTCGGCTCGAAGGACTACGTCGCGAAGCTGAGCGATGAGCAGGGGCTCGGCCTGCGCGGCATGGTCTCGCTCGACCGGGTCGGCGTCGGCCGGGTGGTCCCGCTGTCGTCGGTCCCCGGGACGCCGGCCGTGCTGCGCGACCGGCTGGCCCGCATCGCCGACGGCGCCCGACATCCCGAGCGTCGTCGGGACCGACTCGGCGAGCGACCACGAGTCGTTCGCGGACGCGCGGCTTCCTCGCAGCCCGGGTCGGCAGCACGCCGTACGCCGGCTACCACTCCGCGGGTGACGTGCCGTCGGTGGTCGACCGGGCCCAGCTGCGCCGGGTCGGCCGGCTGCTCATCGCGTGGCTGCGAGCGAGCTGAACTGCCAGAAGTCGTCGAGCACTCCTGCGGCGGCCGCACCCTGCACCACCCGGGGCGCGAAGTCGTCCGCACCGATCCGGTAGGGCACGAAGTCGGCGGCCATCAACCGGTCGCCCCAGAAGGTGGCCTCGAGGACCAGCCCCTCGTTGGTCTCCGGCGTGTCCATGTCGAAGACGAAGTTGCCGAGCGAGTGCACGACCAGCGCGTCACCGATCTGCTCGGCGCCCTGCACCCAGTGCGGGTGCCCGCCGACGACCAGGTCGGCCCCCGCGTCCACGAGCTCGCGCGCCGACCTGGTGCTGCACCGGCCAGGGCCGGTGCGTGTACTGCTCGCCCCAGTGCGGCAGCACCACGACGACGTCAGCGCGACGCTGCAGACGACGTACGTCGGCGAGGACCCGGTCGAGCTCGCTGCGATCCAGCGGACCGGTGCGCGGCGGCATGCTGACCGACAGCGCGCCGGCCTGGCCGGGTGCGGCCTCCGGGGTCTCACCGATCGCGTTGAAGCCGAGGAAGCCGAACCGGACGCCGTGACGCACGAGCACTGCGGGCTCACTCGCCCGGGTCAGGTCGCGGCCGGCGCCGAAGGTCGAGAGTCCGCCGGCTCGCAGGAGACGCACGGTGTCGGTCAGCGCCCGGTCGCCGTAGTCGCCGAGGTGGTTGTTGGCGAGACCGAGCGCGTCGAACCCGGCCCGACGCAGGTCGCGGCGTACCTCCGGAGGCGCATGGAAGGAGTCGCCTCCCTGCGTCGGCGAGCCGGCGTCGGAGAGGGTGCCCTCGAGGTTGCCGACGGTGAGGTCGGCGGCGGAGAGGCGGTCGGACATCGGCTCGAGCGCCGGGAACCCGGTGACCTCCCGGCCGAGCATCACGTCCCCGACGACCGTGACGGTCGTGACCTTCGGCGGCGCCGGTCCGGCGACCTGGATCGGGTAGGCCTGCGGATCACGCAGCGGGTCGATCCCGTCGACGGTCGCCACCCGGACCGCCGGCCCGACCGCGTCGGCCGACACGACCGCGACGGTGTCCATCGGCAGGTGGTCGAGCCTGTCGGTCCGGCGAGTGACCCCGTCGCCCCGCATCATCCGACGGGCCTGGGCCTCGGTCAGCGCGAGCGGCGGCCGACGGGCGTTGACGGCGAGCACCAGAGGACGGGTCGTCGGAGGTTCGGTCACCGTCGTGGGAGTCGGGCTGGGAGTGGACGGCGTACGCGCGGGTCCGGCCGCCGGGTCGGCCGTGCACCCGGCGGTCACCAGCAGCACCACGCATCCGAGGATCCACCGCACGTCACCAACGGTAGGTTGCTGCGGGTGATCGTGGACCTCGACGACGACCAGGCGCGCGCCGCCCTCCCGCTGAAGTGGGAGCTCCCGGAGTCATCCCGGCATGGGTGGCCGAGATGGACTACCGGCAGGCGCCGCCGATCACCGAGGCGCTGGTCGCGGCGGTCCAGGCGGGACGGCTGGGCTACCCGCCCCACGACGACGAGGTCGGAGCGGCGTTCGCCGGCTTCGCCCGACGCCACTGGGACTGGGAGGTCCCGCCCGAGGCGTCGGTGTCGACCGGCGGGGTGATGAGCGGCATCCGGCTGGTGCTCGAGCTGCTCTGCCCGCCGGGACCGGTGGTGGTGCCGATGCCGTGCTACCCGCCGTTTCGGCACGTCGTCGAGGTCACCGGGCGCGAGGTCGTCCCGGTCACCGTCGACCCCGACAGCGACGACGCGGCGCTCGACCTCGAGGCCGTGGAGCAGGCCTTCGCCGCCGGCGCCCGCACGCTGCTGCTGTGCAACCCGCACAACCCTCTCGGCCGGGTCCCCTCGCGCGCCGAGCTCGCCGACCTGGCCGCGCTCGCCCAGCGGTACGGCGCCCGGGTGGTCGCCGATGAGGTGCACGCACCGCTGACCCTGCCCGGGGCGAGCTTCACGCCGTACCTCTCCGTCGACGAGCACGCCGTCCTGGTCACCAGCTCGTCCAAGGCCTTCACCATGCCGGCGGTGCACGGCGCCCAGGTGGTGTCGCTCGACCCCGACGACCGGGCCCGCCTGCTGGCGGCGCCGATCCCTGCGCAGAACACCTGGTCGACCCTCGGCGTGATCGCCGGCGCCGTGGCCTGGCGCGACTGCGACGACTGGCACGCCGCGCTGCTCGACCGACTCGCCGCGCAGCGCGAGGTCTTCCGCGGTCTCGTCGCCGATCGGCTGCCGCACGCCCGGATGCGACACCTGGACGCGACCTACCTCGCGTGGGTCGACCTGCGGGAGTACGGCGTCGACGACCCCGCCGCGGCCGGGCTCGCGCAGGGCGTCCGGGTCGGGCCGGGGCACGACTACCAGCCGGGACTCACCGGCCACGTGCGGGTCAACCTGGCCACCACGCCAGCGCGGCTCGGGCTGGTCGTCGACGGGTTGGCGAGCGCCCTGGGGCCAGGGTCAGCCCCGTGAGCTGATCTGCGCCGCGATCAGGTCGGCGTACCACTGGAAGGAGCGCTTCGGGGTGCGCACCTGGGTCTCGTAGTCGACGTGCACGAGGCCGAACCGTTGCGTGTAGCCCTCGGACCACTCGAAGTTGTCCATCAGCGACCACGTGTAGTAGCCGCGTACGTCGACGCCGCGCTGGCAGGCGACGGCGACGGCGCGCAGGTGGGCGTCGAGGTAGTCGATCCGAGCCTGGTCGTCGACCACGCCGTGCTCATCGGGTCCCACGTTGTAGGCGCACCCGGACTCGGTGATGTAGATCGGCGGCAGCGCCGCTCGGAAGCGGGCGCGCAGCAGGATCAGCCACTCGCGCAACGCGTCCGGCACCACCGGCCAGTCGAAGTCGGTGGTCGGGTAGCCCACCAGCTCGCGGAGCTCGAACGGCATCTCCGAGTCCTCAGCGGCCGCGGCGACCTTGAACGGGTTGTAGTAGTTGACGCCGTAGAAGTCCAGCGGCTGCCGGATCGTCGCCAGGTCGCCGTCCTGGACGATGCCCTCGAAGAGCGGCGCCAGGTCGGCGGGGTAGCGACCGAGCAGCATCGGCTCCACGAACATGCCGTTCCACAGCGCGTCGAAGAGCTTGGTTGCTCCGACGTCTGCCTCGTCATCGCTGGCCGGCCACATCGGGGCGTGGTTGTTGGCGCAGCCGACACTGCCGGCGCCGGCCTCGCGGAGTGCGATCACTGCCCGGCCGTGCGCGAGGAGCAGGTGGTGGGCGACGGGCAGCGCGTCGAACATCAGGTGACGACCCGGGGCGTGCACCCCTGTCGCGTACCCCATCATCATCGCGACGTTGGGCTCGTTGATCGGGATCCAGTGTTCGACCCGGTCCCCGAGCCGCTGGCCGAGGATCGCGGCGAAGTCGGCGAACCGGTCGACGGTCGAGCGGTTGAGCCAGCCGCCGTCGTCCTCGAGGGCCTGCGGCAGGTCCCAGTGGTAGAGCGTCGCCATCGGCTGCACGTCATGGGCGAGCAGCTCGTCGACCAGGCGGTCGTAGAAGTCGAGGCCCTTCTCGTTGGCCGGGCCGGAGCCGGTCGGCTGGATCCGCGGCCACGCGATGGAGAACCGGTAGCCGCCGACCCCGAGCCGCTTCATCAGCGCGACGTCCTCGACGTACCGGTGGTAGTGGTCGCAAGCCACCGCTCCGGTCGAGCGGTCCAAGATCCGGTCCGGCTCCGAGGTGAAGGTGTCCCAGATGCTCGCGCCCTTGCCGTCCTCGGCGGCGGCACCCTCGATCTGGTACGACGCCGTGCTGGTGCCGAACCGGAAGCCAGGGGGGAGCTGGGGAAGCGCCGTGGCTGGGCGTGGTTCGGACACGGGCACAATGATGCCCGTGAGCGTGGAGATCCGAAGGCGAACTGGCCGCTTCCTCACCCGGGGTGAGGGATATTTCACCCGACACTCGTTCTCGTTCGGGTCGCACTACGACCCCGAGAACGTCGCCTTCGGGCCGCTGGTCTGCCACGACGACCACCGGCTCAAGGCCGGCGCGGGCTTCCCCGATCACCCGCACCGCGATCTCGACATCGTGACCTGGGTGCTCTCCGGGTCGCTGCAGCACACCGACTCCGCAGGACACACCGGAGTGGTGCGGCCCGGCGAGGTACAGATCCTGTCCGCAGGCTCCGGTGTCACCCACGCCGAGATCGCCGGACCCGAAGGTCAGGTGCGCTTCATCCAGGCCTGGCTGACGCCGACGTCGCTCGACGCCGCCCCGACGTACGCGATCGTTCCGGTCGACCTGGTGCCCGGCGAGCTGACCGTCGCGGCGCGGGTCGGCGACGCGACCTTCCGGGTCGCCCGGCTCGGCGCGGGTGACACGGTCGTGCTGCCCGACGAGCCCCGGCACCACGTCTTCGTCGCCGGCGGGGCGCTCCAGCGCTCCTCGATGGCAGAGCCGCTCTCCGACGGCGACGCCTTCCGGATCACCGACCGGCCGGGCCTCGAGCTGACCGCCGCCGTACCCACTGAGCTGCTGGTGTGGTCGTTCGGCTGAGCCCGGCCAGCGCCGCTTGTAACGCTCGTTTATCCCATCTGGATGACCGGTATTTCGGGTTCCCAGTTGAGATAAACGAGCGTTACAAGCCTCAGGCCAGGACCGAGAGCGCGCCGGGGACGACCTCGACGACCGCGGGCGTGCCGGCGAGCTGAGGGAGTACGCCGAGCGGCTCGCCGTCACCGCCGACCGGGATCGGAGACCGCGAGCTGCCGCGGACCTCGACCCGCGTGCCGGCGAGGACGGTGACCTCGGGCAGGTGGACGTGGCGACCGTCGTAGACCTTGGGCAGTGAGCGCATCAGCGCCAGCCGGGAGGCCGCCTCGATCACGATCACGTCGAGCACACCGTCCTCGACCGAGGCGGGCGGCGCGATCTGCATGCCCTGTCCGTAGTAGGCGGAGTTGGCGACCACGACGGTGGCAGCGGCGTACGCCTGCTCGACGCCGTCGACGGACACGACGTAGCGGCCCGGGCGGTAGGTGGAGAGCGCGCGCAGCGCGGCGTACTGGTACTGCAGCGAGCGCGGCAGCCAGGTGACCCGGTCGACGATCTCGGCGGCGCGGGCGTCGACGCCGGCATAGACGGATCCGGCGACCAGGCGACGCGCGCCGAGCCCCGTCACCGCCAGCAGGTCGACCTTGCGCGGATCGGCGTGGAGGAGCAGGTGGGCCAGGCTCTCGGCGTCGGCGGGGAGCCCGAGCATCCGGGCGAAGTCGTTGCCCCGGCCCGCAGGGACGACGCCGAAGGTCCCGCCGCGCTCGGAGACCAGCCCGGCCAGCGACGAGAGCATCCCGTCGCCGCCGACCGAGACGACGACGTCGCCACGGTCGATGGCGGTCTCGACGAGGGCGACCATCGCGTGCGGTCCGGGTGAGTAGGTGACGTCGACGGTGGCACCGGCATCGCGCAACGCCCGCGCCACCGGTACGACGGCGCCGGGGGCCGCACCGCCCCCGGACGTCGGGTTGACCAGGAAGGAGAAGGATCGGGTCACGGGATCAGGACCCCGGGGTTGAGGATGCCGGTGGGGTCGAGGTCGGCCTTCACCGCGCGCAGCACCGAGACGCCGAGCGGTCCGATCTCGGCCGCCAGCCAGGGCTTGTGGTCGGTGCCGACTGCGTGGTGGTGGGTGATCGTCGCGCCGGCAGCGACGATCGCGTCGCTCGCCGCCGCCTTGGCGACCTGCCACTGCGCGAGCGGGTCGACGGTCTCCTTCGCGGCGACCGTGAAGTAGAGCGAGCAGCCGGTCTCGTAGACGTGCGAGATGTGGCACAGCACGATCGACGGCTGACCGAGCGCGTCGGTGAGCGCGGACCTCACGTCGGTGTAGAGCCGGTCCAGGTTGGACCAGAAGGTTGCGGTCTCCAGGGTCTCGACGAGCACGCCGACATCGAGCATCGAGTCACGGAGGTACGGCGCATCGAAGCGGCCGTGCGCCCACTTGTCACCGGCAGCGGTGCCGACGGCGGTGCCACCGAGGTCGGCGAGGGCTGCGGTGACCGCGGCCCGCTTCGCCTCGACGGCCGCGGCCTCGCCCTCGAAGCCGGTGATCATCAGACAGCCCGCGCCTTCGTCGGACGAGCCGGTCGAGTCCCCGCCGACCGCGGCCGGGTCGGTCAGGTTGATCGCCGTCTCCGCCTCGTCGGAGAGCCGCAGCACCGTCGGCAGCAGGCCCGCCTGGGCGAGCGTGCGCATCGCAGCAGCACCGTCGGCGAACGACGCCCAGCGCCAGCCCTCGTAGGTCTTCACCGCGGGGAGGCTGCGGACCCGGACCGTGACCGCGGTGATCACACCGAAGGTCCCCTCCGAGCCGAGGAACAGCTGCCGCAGGTCGGGGCCGGCCGCGTTGGCGGGCGAGCTGCCGAGGTCGACCCGGCCGCGCGGAGTCGCGACGGCGAGACCCGACCACCAGCGAGTCGAACCGACCGAACCCGGCACTGGACTGACCGCTGGAGCGGGTGGCCGCGAACCCGCCGATGGTGGCGTACTCGAAGGACTGCGGGTAGTGACCGAGCGTCAGGCCCTCGGCGGCCAGCAGCGCCTCGGCCTCCGGTCCGCGCAGCCCGGGCTCGAGGGTCGCCGTCATCGAGACGTGGTCGACGGCGAGCAGCCGCTTCATCCGGACCAGGTCGAGGCTGAGCACTCCGGCGAAGCCGGCGCGCTGCGCGACCAGGCCACCGGTGACCGACGTACCTCCCCCGAACGGCACCACCGCGAGATGGTGCTCGACGGCGAGCGCGAGGACGGCGGCGACCTCGTCGTGGGTCGCGGGCCGGACGACGGCGTCGGGGGCGTCGGCGAGGTCGCCCGCTCGCGCGCTTGAGCAGGTCGGGGGTGGACTTGCCCCGGGTCCGCAGCCGGCGGGTGGCGTCGTCGGTGTGCACGTGCTCGGCGCCGACGGCGAGGCCGAGAGCGTCGAGCAGCGCCGGGTCGATCGCCGGCGGTGCGAGCGGTGGTTCCACGAGCGCTGGACGGTCGTCGAGACCGAAGACCAGCTCCACCAGCCCGCGGGCGTCGTCGGGAAGTGCCTGGGCCCGCGCGCGGGTCGCCCCAGCGGGACGGATGCATCTCGCTCTGCTGTTCCACGTTCATGAGTTACACTGTGACACATGACGTCACTTCGTCACAACGGTCCCGACAAGCCCGACCCCCGCGACGTCTATCTCGACGCCGCCCGGGCCTGCATCCTCGACGTCGGCTGGCGGCGTACGACGCTCACCGAGGTCGCCCGTCGAGCCGGCGTATCCCGGATGACGATCTACCGCACCTGGGCCGACATGCCGCGGCTGCTCGCCGACCTGATGACCCGCGAGTGGGCCGGCGTCGTCGCCGCGAGCCTCGATGCCGAGGACCCCGAGCCGCCGCCCGGCTCGACCGGCTGGTCGGCGACATCGTCGGCACCGTGCAGCGGCTGCGCGAGAACGAGCTCTTCGTCCGGATCGTCGAGCTCGACCCCGAGCTGCTCCTCCCCTACCTGCTGTCGCGTCGCGGTCGGTCCCAGGACGCGATCCTCGCCATGACCGCACGCTCGATCACCGAGGGCCAGGCCGCGGGCACGATGCGCGCCGGCAACCCGGTCGCGATGGCGCGTGGGCTGCTGCTCGCCGCCCACGGTCACGTCCTCTCGGCCGCACACGATGGTCGACGACGAGGCAACCGACGCCGAGCTCGACGCCGAGCTCACCCTCCAGCTGACCAGGAGCCTCGCCCCGTGACCGCGACCCGGATCACCCCCGGCCTCTCGCTGCGCTCCGACCGAGGTCGACGTCGTCGTGATCGGGCTCGGCATCACCGGCACCGGCGTCGCCCTCGACGCGGTCACCCGCGGCCTCTCGGTGCTGGCCGTCGACGCCCACGACCTCGCCTTCGGCACCTCGCGCTGGTCCTCCAAGCTGGTCCACGGCGGCCTGCGCTACCTCGCTCAGCTGCCAGTTCGGGGTCGCCCACGAGAGCGCGGTCGAGCGCGGCATCCTGATGGAGCGCACCGCCCCCCACCTCACCCACGCGCATCTCGATGATGATCCCGCTCGGCTCGATCACCACCCGCCGCCTGGCGGTGCTCACCGGCGCCGGCCTGCTCGGCGGCGACGTGCTGCGCCGGGCCGCGCGGACCTCCTCCGGACGCTGCCGAGGCCCCGGCGCATCTCGCCGGTCGAGGCGCTCCGGCTGGCCCCGCTCCGCGTGGCCGGGCTCCGCGGCGCGCTGATCACCTGGGACGGTCAGCTCGAGGACGATGCCCGCCTCGTCATCAACGTCGCGCGCACGGCCGCGTCGTACGGCGCGCACATCCGCACCCGCGCCCGGGTCCTGAGCGCCACCGGCACCGGAGTCGAGCTCCGTGACGAGCTCACCGGCGAGACCCGCTCCGTCACCGCGAGGACCGTCGTCAACGCCACCGGGGTCTGGGCCGGTGGCCTGGTCCCCGAGGTGAACCTGCGCCCGAGCCGCGGCACCCACCTCGTGCTGCGCGCCTCGAGCATCCCCGGTCTCCGTACGTCGGTCTTCGCTCCGATCCCCGGCACCACGGGTCGCTTCATCAACGTGCTGCCCCAGCCCGACGGCACGATCTACATCGGCCTCACCGACGAGCCGGTCGACGGCGACATCCCCGATGTGCCCGAGCCCTCCGAGCCCGAGATCGGCTTCCTCCTCGACGTGGCCTCGGCCGCGTTCGCCCACCAGCTCCACCGCGACGACGTCATCGGCGCGTACGCCGGGCTGCGGCCGCTGCTCTCGTCCGGCGACGGATCCGGCACGACGTCCGACCTGTCTCGTCGGCACGCCGTCCTCACGAGCACGACCGGCGTGGTCACCATCGTCGGCGGCAAGCTGACCACCTACCGCCGGATGGCTGAGGACGCCGTCGACGCCGCTGTCGCCGCGGCGAGCCTGACGGCGACCCCGTGCCGGACGAAGGACCTGCCACTGCTCGGTGCCGCGCCCCGCGCCCGGCTCGCCGAGCTCGAGGAGCCCGCCCGGCTGGTGCGCCGCTTCGGGACGGACGCCGCGCTGGTGCTCGCCGAGGCGCGGGCCGCCACCGGGCTGAGCGACGAGGAGCTGCTCGAGCCGATCGCCGAGCACGTGCCGGTCACGCTCGCCGAGCTGGTCTTCGGCGTGACCCACGAGGGTGCCGCCGACGTCGACGACCTGCTCGATCGGCGCACGCGGGTCGGCCTGGTGCCAGCCGATCGGGCGCTCGCCGTACCCGCGGCCGAACGCGCCCTGGGAGATCGACTGGCTCAGCCGGCGGAGTAGGAGCCGATGAGTTCGGCGTCGACGCCGGTCGATAGGAGAGGCAGACTGGACCAGGCGAGGAGCAGGACCCGATGACGGCGCTCAAGGCGGTAACCGTGACCAGCAGTTCCACCACCCAGACCGAGCTCGACGACTTCCCGACGTTGACCCAGCGCTACCAGCGCGAGCTGCTGGCGCACTGCTACCGGATGTCGGGATCGGTGCACGAGGCCGAGGACCTGGTCCAGGAGACGTTCCTGCGCGCCTGGCGCGCAGCCGCCGACTTCGAGGGCCGCTCGTCGGTCCGCACCTGGCTCTACCGGATCGCCACCAACGTCTGCCTGACCAACCTCGAGGCCAAGCCCCGCCGGCCGCTGCCCGCCGGGCTCGGCACCGCCGACTCGATGGCCGGTGACGCACTCGAGCTCGACCACGAGGTCGCGTGGCTCGAGCCGGTGCCCGACGCCGCCGTCGTCGTCACCGAGCGCGAGACCGATCCGGCTCGCCTTCGTCGCCGCGCTCCAGCACCTGCCGGCCCGCCAGCGCGCGGTGCTGATCCTGCGCGACGTGCTGCGGTGGTCGGCCGCCGAGGTCGCCGAGGCGCTCGACACCACGTCCGCCGCGGTCAACTCCGCGCTCCAGCGCGCGCACGCCCAGCTCGCCGAGCGCGGCCTCACCGCCGACACCGTCGAGCCCGACCTCGACCGCCGCGCAGCAGCAGCTCCTGGAGCGGTACGTCGACGCGTTCTGGCGCAAGGACGTCGACTCGATCGTCGGGATGCTGACCGCGGAGGCGACCTGGGACATGCCGCCGTTCACCAGCTGGTTCCGAGGTGCCAAGAACATCGGCTGGCTGATCGGCACCGAGTGCCCGGGCGGCGCCCACGACATGCCGATGGTCGCGACGTGGGCGAACGGGCAGCCGGCGTACGGCCTGTACATGCGCACGCCCGCGGGCCACTTCGAGCCGTTCCAGCTCCAGGTGCTCGAGCTGGACGGCGACCGGGTCCGCCACGTGACCGCGTTCTTCGACGTCTCCCTGTTCTCGACGTTCGGGCTGCCGGAGCGACTGCCGGACGACCGGGTCAGACGGCGCTGTGGCCGAGCCGGGGTGACTCGTTGATCGCGACCCTCGGCGGCTCCGTCGAGCTGCTCGAGCGAGCCCTCGGCTACACCAGCGGGCAGCTCGCCAACGTGGACGACCGGCGTGCTCGATCGGCCGACCCCGTGCGCGGGGTGGCGGCTCACCGACCTGCTCGTGCACATGGAGGACAGCCTCGACGCCTTCACCGAGGCGGCCGGTGGCTCGGTGGACGTGCACGTGACCACCTCGACCGCGGGCCGGGTCTCGGCACTGCGCGACAAGGCCTGCGGCCTGCTCGGCGCTTGGAGCGGCGCCGTCCCTGGCGACGTGCTCGTCGGCGGGCTCGACCTCGACAGCCCGTTGCTGGTGGCGACGGCGGCCCTCGAGGTCACCGACCCACGGGTGGGACGTCGGTCAGGCGACCGGCTCAGCCGCCCCGATCCCGGTGGGCCTGGCCCGCGCGCTGCTGCCGGTCGCACGACTCACCGTGACCGCCGGCGACCGCGGTCCGGCGCTTCGGGCCGAACCGACCGGTCGGCCCGTCCGCGACGTCCGAGGACCAGCTGCTCGCCTTCCTCGGCCGCACCTGACTGATCCACCTCCGACAATCGCCACGGGTTTCGGCACGGGCAGGCCCCCGGCTGCCTAGGCTCGGCGCATGCTGACGTCCCAGGCGACTTCGGCTCGGGACGTTCTCCGCTTCACCCGCTCCTCCCTCGCTCGTGGCCTCACCTCGGCGCGCAGTGGTCAGATCACGCTGGCGCTCACGGACCTCGACGGGGTCCGAGCCGACCCCGACGCCGTGCTGTCCGACCTCGACCGTGCCGCGCTGCTGACCACCAGCATCGACTGCCGGCTGGCGCGCGGCGAGCTCTCCGAGGCGCTCGCCCTCGGCGAGCAGCTCGGATGCCTCCTCGACGACCCCGGGCCTGCGGGCGCGACCGCCCACCACGGACGCGGCGAGCTGTCAGCCGCGACTGGCGAGTCCGACCTGGCCGCGGCTCACTTCTCCCGGATCGCGCGGCTGCGTCAGCGGCGCCGACGACGACCCCGACCGGCTGCCCTGGCGGGCCGGCGCTGCCCTCACAGCGGTCCGGCTCGGGCGCCGCTCGGAGAGCGTCGCCCTCGCCCGCGAGCACCTCGCCCTGGCCCGCGCGGCAGGCTCGGCGTACTCCATCGCCCTGGGACTGCGCACCCTGGCCACCGTCGACCCCCATGCCGACGGAGCCGGCCTGCTGCACCAGGCGCTCGACACCCTCGACGGCGCCCCGGCCGCCCGACTCGCCGCCCAGATCAAGACCGACCTCGCCGGACTGCTGCTGCTCGCCGGCAGCCCGGAGGCCCCGGTCGCGCTGGCTCTGCTCCGCGAGGCCGAGGCGTACGCCGGGAGCGAGGGACTCTGGCCGCTGCAGGGCCGGATCCGCCGGCTGCTCGCACGGCTCGACCAGACGCCGCGTGCCGGTCCGCGGCGAGACGCTCGCCGCCCTGACGTCGTCCCAGCACCGGGTCGCGCGGCTGGCCGCTGACGGCCTGACCAACCGCGAGATCGCCCGAGAGCTGATGGTCACCGTCAAGGCGATCGAGTGGCACCTCTCGCACGTCTACCGCAAGCTCGGCATCCGCTCGCGGACCGGCCTGGCGACCTCGCTCGGCGGCTGAGCGGCCCGCGCCGAGCCTAGGCTGAGCGCATGCCGGAGCGGATGACCCACACGGTGCTCCGGATGTCGGGGCGGGACCCGCACGAGGACGGCCGCGCCGCGACGCCCTTGGAGCTGCTCTTCGACCTGACCTTCGTGATCGCCTTCGGGGCGGCGGCCGGCGAGCTGGCGCACTTCCTCGCCTACGGCTACGTGGTGGACGGGATCGTCGGGTTCCTGTTCGCGACGTTCGCCGTCTCGTGGGCGTGGATCAACTTCTCGTGGTTCGCCTCGGCGTACGACACCGACGACTGGGTCTACCGGCTGACCACGATGGTCCAGATGGTCGGCGTGCTCGATCCTCGCGCTCGGACTGCCGGCGATGTTCGAGTCGCTGCACGAGGGCGAGCACCTCGACACCGGTGTGATGGTGCTCGGGTACGTCGTCATGCGGGTGCCGATGATCTTCCAGTGGTGGCGCGGCTTCGCGGCAGGACCCGGTCCGCTCCTCGGTGTGCCGGACCTACATCCTCAGCATCTCGATCACCCAGGTCGGCTGGGTCCTGCTCGCTCTGGCGCACACCTCGATCCCGGTGTCCTTCGCGTGCATCGCCGTGCTGGTCGCCCTCGAGATGGCAGGGCCGGTCATCGCCGACCGGATGCAGGTCGGCACGCCGTGGCACGCCCACCACATCGCCGAGCGCTACGGGCTGCTGGTGATCATCGCCCTCGGCGAGGGCCTGATCGGCACCCTCGCCTCGCTCAGCGCGATCATCACCGAGGAGGGCTGGACCCTCGACGTCGCACTGCTCGGCCTCGCCGGGGTCGGGGTGACCTTCGGGATGTGGTGGACCTACTTCGTGATCCCGAGCGGCGACATCCTCAGCGCGCACCGCGAGCGCAGCTTCGGCTGGGGCTACGGCCACATTCCGTTCTTCGGCGCGCTGGTCGCAGTCGGGGCCGGGCTGCACGCCGCGGCGTACCTGCTCGAGGGCCACTCGGAGCTCAGCGGACACCGAGACGGTGCTGGCCGTGGCCGTGCCACTGGCGGCGTACGTCGCACTGATGTACCTGCTCTACTCGCAGCTCGACCCACAGCGTGGACCCCTTCCACGTGTGGCTGGTGCTCGGCTCGGCGGTCGTCCTGGCGGCCGGGGTCGCGATGGTCGCGGCCGGTGCCTCGATGACCTGGTCGCTGGTGGTCGTCGCGCTGACGCCGTGGGTGACCGTGGTCGGCTACGAGGCGGTCGGCCACCGGCACAACGAGGACGTGCTCGAGCACCTGTAGCGGGGGCTCACAGCCACGTCAGCCAGCGGCCGTGCCCGTGCGTCCAGGCGACCGCACGGCCGTCGATGCCGAGGACGAACCCGCGTAGTTCGGCCGGCATCGGCGGGCTGCCGGTGATCCTCGGCAGCACCCGGCCGCCCTCGTTGCTGACCCAGTGGCAGCGGCCGGCAGCGACCAGGTCGGTCATCAGATCGTGGAAGACCTCGCGCCGGTGCACCGGCAGATAGGCGATCACCGCGCTGTGGAAGACCACGACCGGCCCGTAGCGACGCTGCGCGGTCGACCAGCGCGGGCAGCTCGTCGACCAGGTCGCCGCACAGGATCTCGGGCGGATCGGCACGCGCGACCTCCACCGCTCGAAGCAGCTGCGTACGGCGGGCGTCGTCCTCGGGCCAGACCAGGTCGCCAGCCAGCCCATCTGGTCGTCGTCTCCGACGTCGAGCGGGTTCAGGTCGATCCCGCCGCGCCAGGCGACCGCAGGGACCGCGCTCGGGCAGCGGCGCGGGCCCGGCCACCGCGCTGACCAGGTCAGGTCCGGCACCGGCCGTGACCTCGCCCGTCGGGGTGGACCAGCGGTAGCGGTAGCGGTCGGGGTAGAGGCACAGGCCGGCGCTGGTGCCGACCTCGACCAGCGCGATCGGCCCGGCGCCCGCGGCTGCGGCGAAGGCCGGGCACCAGGGTCGCGAGACGCCCCGACCTCGTTGGTCTGGGTGGCGCGCTGCTCGATGGTGTGCTGGATCGACCCGTCGTCACCGAGCAGCGCCGTCCGCAGCCCGTCGTACGGACCGGGCGCGGCGACACCGTGCCAGCGCGCTGCCGCGAAGACCAGGTTGGGCTGGCGTTTGGGGACCGGGAGCCGGTCCAGCCAGGCGAGCACCTCGGGGTCGTCCGCGACTGCCGCGGGCCCACTCCTCGAAGCACGGCGAGTCACCGGCGGCGTCCGCCGCGAACTCGGCGTACTGCAGCGCGGTCTCGGCATAGACATCCACGTGCTCATCCTCGCCGGCGGACGGCCTGACTCAGCCCGCCGGCAGTGCGACGTACGTCGTCTCGAGGTACTCCTCGATGCCCTCGAAGCCACCCTCGCGACCGAAGCCGCTCTGCTTCACGCCGCCGAACGGCGCCGCGGGGTTGGAGATCAGGCCGGTGTTGATGCCGACCATGCCGAAGTCCAGCGACTCCGCGATCCGGATCGTGCGGGCCAGGTCGCGGGTGTAGACGTAGGAGGCGAGGCCGTACTCGGTGTCGTTGGCCATCTCGATCGCCTCGTCCTCGGTCTCGAAGGTGGTGATCGGGGCGACCGGTCCGAAGATCTCCTGGACGTTGATCTCGGAGTCGGCCGGTACGTCGAGCAGCACGGTCGGCGGGTAGAAGTAGCCCGGGTCCGTCGGGCGCCGAGCCGCCGACGACCACCGTCGCGCCGTCGTGGATCGCGTCGGTGACCAGCTGGCTGACGCTCTCGACCGCCTTCTCGTCGATCAGCGGGCCGACGTCGACGCCGCTGTCCTGGCCGCGGCCGACGGTGAGGGCGCCCATCCGCGTGGCGAGCTTGTCGGCGAACTCGTCGGCGACCGAGCTGTGCACGAGGAACCGGTTGGCGGCCGTGCAGGCCTCGCCCATGTTGCGCATCTTGGCGATCATCGCGCCGTCGACGGCGGCGTCGACGTCGGCGTCGTCGAAGACCAGGAACGGCGCGTTGCCGCCGAGCTCCATGCTGACCCGCTGCAGCTGGTCGGCGGACTGGCGGACCAGCACCTTGCCGACGCCGGTCGAGCCGGTGAAGCTCACCTTGCGCAGCCGGTCGTCGCCCTGCAGGGCCTGGCTGAACTCACTGGTGTGGCTGGTCGTCACGACGTTGAGGACGCCGTCCGGCAGACCGGCCTCGGCGAGCATCGCGGCCAGCGCGAGCATCGTCAGCGGGGTCTGGCTGGCGGGCTTGACCACCATCGTGCAGCCGGCCGCGATCGCCGGGCCGATCTTGCGGGTGCCCATCGCGAGCGGGAAGTTCCAGGGGGTGACGAACAGGCACGGGCCGACGGGCTTCTTGATGGTCAGCAGCCGGCTGCCACCGGCCGGCGCCTGCATCCAGCGACCGTGGATGCGCACCGCCTCCTCGGAGTACCACCGGAAGAACTCGACGCCGTAGCCGACCTCGCCGCGGGCCTCCGCGACGGTCTTGCCCATCTCGAGGCTCATCAGGTGGGCGAAGTCGTCGGCGCGCTCGGTGATCAGGCTCGAAGGCCGGTCGCAGGATCTCGCCGCGCTCGCGCGGCGGTGTGCTCGCCCAGGACTCTGGGCGGCGACCGCGGCGTCGAGCGCGTCGACCGCGTCGGCGACCGAGCCGTCCGCGACATCGGTGAGCACCGAGCCGTCCGCTGGGTCGATCACGTCGAGTCGTCTGTCGCCCTCCGCCGCACGCCAGGTGCCGCCGATGAGCAGGCCCCGCTGGTCGGGGCCGAGGAGGTCGAGTCCATTCATGCGCCCACCTTTGCACTCGATCACCTTCGCGCAAACCGCTGACAGTCTCACCGGGTGCGTGGCACCCTTGGAGAGTCGACTCGGAGGGAGCACCTTGCGTCGGCGCGAGCCCCTTGCTGACCCCATGCAGCGAGGGGTTCACCCTTGAAGGTCGTTGATCTGGCGCACCCCCTCGCATCAGATCGCGACCGTGTTCCAGGGACGGGGGCCTCGGCTGCAGCCGGGGCCTCCGCGCCCCTCACCTGCCGGTCACGGGGCGCCTAGGCTGCCCGCAGGAACGCCTCGAGGATCGGGCCGGCGGTGCCGGAGCCGGACGAGCCCACGTCGACGAAGACCGCGACGGCGAGGTCGCCCTGCGCGGCGACCATCCAGGCGTGGGTGAGGATCTTGCCGCCACGGCCGAACTCGGCGGTGCCGGTCTTGGCGATCACCGGCGGGCCCGGGGACGTCGAGCAGGCCGCGGCCGCTGCCGTCGGTGACCACGCCGCGCAGCATGGAGCGCAGCGCGGCGGCCTCGGCACCGGTGAGCGGTGTCGCCTCGTCGGGCACCGACACGTCGACGGACCTGATCAGCCTGGGGACCACCGTGTGGCCCGACTCGATCGAGGACATCACGGTGGCCATCGCCATCGGTGAGGCGAGCACCGTGCCCTGGCCGATCAGGTCGGCGGCCGCCTCGGTCTCCGAGGCGGGCGGCTCGACGCTGCCGAAGTACGCCGGGAAGCCGAGGTCGTGGTCGATCCCGAGGCCGAGCGAGGCCGCCGCGTCCGCGAGGTCGCCGTCCTTGAGCCGGTCGGCCTGGGAGATGAAGGCGGTGTTGCACGAGTTGGCGACCGCGGTGCGCAGTGGGATCTCACCGAGGGCGCCGGTCGGGTAGTCGTCGTAGTTCTCGAACTGCTTGCCGTCGACCACGACCGACGGCGTGCACGGCACCACGGTGTCGGGGGTCAGCCCCGCACGCAGCAGGGCCAGGCTGCTCACGGTCTTGAACGTCGAGCCCGGCGCGATCTGGCCGTACGTCGCGGTGTTGTAGCCGTCGTTGCCGGGCCCGTTGGCGGCCGCGACGATCGCACCCGTCGACGGCTGGATCGCCACCAGTGCGCTCGCCGGCCCGACCCCGGCCAGCTCGCGCTCGGCCACGGTCTGCAGGCGCTCGTCGAGGGTCAGCTCCAACGGCGCGCCCTGCTGCGCGTCGACCCGGTAGAGCTCGCGCTCCGTGCCGTCCGAGGCGACCGCAGAGATCACGACGCCGTCGATGCCCTGCAGCTGGTCGTCGTAGCGGGCCTGCAGACCGGAGAGCCCGGCCTGGTCGCCGACCTGGTACTTCTCCGGGTCGTCCTCGATCATCTCGGCGGTCACGTCGCCGACGGTGCCGAGGATCGGCGCCGCGAACTCGCGGGTCGGCGCGAGCGGGATGTCGTCGGGTACGGCGAGCGCACCCCTGATCGAGCCGTAGCCGCGGGCGACGGCCGGGGGTACGTCGTCCTTGCGGAAGACGATCGCCTGCACGAACGCCTTGTCGCCGGCCGCCTCGACCTGCTTGACGTAGGGACCCGGGGTCGATGTCGACGAGCGTCGCGAGCTCCCGGGCGGAGTCGCCCTGCGCGGGCCGCGGGCACCTGCCCGCGGTCGATGCCGAGGCGCACCACCGGCCGGTCGGTGACGAGCGCGAACCCGCCCGCGCCGAGGATCGGAGCGCGACCGCCGCGGATCGGCGTCGCATCGAGGGTCGTGGCCTCGCCCAGGCTCGGCTCGACCAGCTTGCGGGTCCAGGTGACCTGCCACTCGTCGTCCGCCTTCGTCAGGGTGGCGTCGGTGGTGTAGCTCCACTCGTCGCCGTTGATCGGCCAGGCCCAGGAGAGCTTCGCGGTTGCGGTGTCGCCCTCCTCGGTGACGTCGCCGGCCGAGACCACCGGGGTGACGTCGCCCATGTCCTCGACGACCTTGTCGTAGTCGGCGCCCACCTCGGTGGGCGTGAGCTCGACGGTGGCGACGTCGGTGAAGTCACCCGACGCCAGGGCGGTCGCGAGGGTCGCAGCGGCAGCGGCCGGGTCGGGGCCGGAGACCTTCTCGGCCGCGTCGGTGCAGCCGGTCAGCCCCGCCAGGACGAGGACGGTGGAGGCGGCGACGAGGGCGAGGCGCATGGCGTCGGTTCTACCAGCCTCCGTCGACGGTTCACGACAGCAGTGAGCTGACCAGCGGCGCGTATCCCGACGACTGCCCCAGGCGGTTGGGGTGGTAGCTCTCGCTGACCGGGTTGGAGAGCCCGTTCAGCCACTCGGGGTCGCCGCAGACGGCGTGCCCGACGAACCTGCTGGTGGGGTTGGCGAAGGAGAAGCCCGTGGCCGACGCGGCCGCGGACAGCTTGGCGTTGAGCAGGTCGGCCGTCTGGTTGAGCCGGGTCTCCTCGGCGGGCGAGAAGAAGGTCGCCGCATTGCAGTCCTCGCCGTTGAAGATCCGGGGGTAGCCGACGACCACGACCCTGGCGCTCGGCGCCTTGCTCCTGATCGAGGCGTAGAGACTGCCGAGCGCGCTGGGCAGGGTGCCGTTGATGTAGGCCTGCGCGGTGTTGATCCTGCCGTCGCAGTTGCTCGCCCAGCCGGGCTTGGCACACTCGGTCAGCACGCCGGAGAAGCCCGCGTCGTTGCCCCCGACCGAGACCGTGACGTAGCGGGTCGTCGACGACAACGCGCTCAGCTGGCCGGTGACGTCGGGGATCTTCGCGCCGGAGCACGCCTTGAAGGTCAGGGAGTATCCCTTCGCGGCAGCCACCAGGGTCGGGAAGGCGTAGCTCGAGCGCTGGCAGGAGCTGCCGTCGCTGAGGTAGGTGCGGGTCCCGACTCCGGAGGAGTAGGAGTCGCCGAGGGCGACGTACGACGGGGCCGCCGAGCGCGCCGGCGCGGCGATGAGGGTGGGGACGACGGCGCTCGCAGCCAGGACGGCGAGTGCGCGGAGCAGACGGGACACAGCGGCCTCCCGAGAACAGGTCACCCGCCAGTCGGTGTGACCGCGCTCACACTAGGCCGAGCGCGGCCCCCGCAGCCAGAGGCTGTCAGTACTTCGTGCGCGGCTTCTTGCGCGGCTCGTCGTCCGACGCCTTGGCTGCGCGGACCGGTCGACCGGTGTCGGGCGCGAGCTCGATCAGCTTGCCGGAGATCCGGGTGCCCTTCAGCTTCTCCCAGGCGCCGGACGGCAGGTCCGCGGGCAGCTCGACCAAGGAGTGGTCGGGCCGGATGTCGATGTGTCCGAAGTCCTGGCGGGACAGGCCGCCCTCGTTGGCGATCGCGCCGACGATCTGGCGCGGCTCCACCTTGTGGCGCTTGCCGACGGCGATCCGGTACGTCGCCATCGGGATGTCACTGCGTCCACGGGGGCGTCGCTCGCCACGCTCGGGGCGGCCACCTCGGTCGGGGCGGTCACCGCGGGCCGGACGGTCGTCGCGCTGCGCGCGCGCCTCGGCGGCGGGGTCGATCAGCAGCGGGGTGTCACCCTGCGCGACCACGGCGAGCGCGGCAGCGACGTCGACCTCTGGGACGTCGTGCTCGCGTACGTAGTGCTGGACGATCTCGCGGAACCGCTCGATCCGAGCGGTGTTGCCGAGCGCCTCGGTGATCTGGTCGTCGAAGCGGGACAGTCGCGTCGCGTTCACGTCGTCGGCGGTCGGCAGCTGCATCTGGGCGAGCGGCTGACGGGTGGCCTTCTCGATGTGCTTGAGCAGGTAGCGCTCGCGCGGGGTCACGAAGGAGATCGCGTCACCGCTACGGCCGGCGCGGCCGGTGCGGCCGATCCGGTGCACGTAGGACTCGGTGTCGGTGGGGATGTCGTAGTTGACGACGTGGCTGATCCGCTCGACGTCGAGGCCGCGGGCGGCGACATCGGTGGCGACCAGGATGTCGAGCTTGCCCGACTTCAGCTGGTTGACCGTGCGCTCGCGCTGCGCCTGGGCGACGTCACCGTTGATCGCGGCAGCGGAGAAGCCGCGGGCACGCAGCTTCTCGGCCAGCATCTCGGTCTCGCTCTTGGTGCGGACGAAGACGATCATCCCCTCGAAGTTCTCGACCTCGAGGATGCGCGTGAGGGCGTCGATCTTCTGCGGGTAGGAGACGAGGAGGTAGCGCTGGGTGATGTTCGGAGCGGTCGCGGTCTTGTTCCTGACCGTGATCTCTTCGGGGTTGTTCAGGTACTGCTTCGAGATCCGGCGGATCTGCGCCGGCATCGTCGCGGAGAACAGCGCGACGTTCTTGTCGTCGGGGGTGTCGGCGAGGATCGTCTCGACGTCGTCGGCGAAACCCATGTTGAGCATCTCGTCGGCCTCGTCGAGCACCAGGAAGCGCAGCTGCGTGAGGTCGAGCGTGCCCTTCTCGAGGTGGTCCATGATCCGGCCGGGGGTGCCGACGACGACGTGCACGCCGCGGCGCAGGGCGCTCAGCTGGACGCCGTACGCCTGGCCGCCGTAGACGGGCAGCACGTGCACGCCCTTGATGTGCGCGGCGTACTTCTCGAACGCCTCGCAGACCTGGATCGCGAGCTCACGGGTCGGCGCGAGCACCAGCGCCTGCGGCGCCTTCTGCGACAGGTCGAGGCGGGAGAGGATCGGCAGCGCGAACGCCGCCGTCTTGCCGGTGCCGGTCTGCGCCAGACCGACCACGTCGCGGCCGGCGAGCAGCGGCGGGATCGTCGCGGCCTGGATGGCAGAGGGCTTCTCGTAGCCGACATCGGCCAGCGCCTTCAGCACTTTGTCATCGAGGCCGAGGTCGGCGAACGTCACCTCGGGGGCGGTCGTGTCGTCGTTCTCGTCGTTGCTCACCCTTCAACGGTAGTGGTTTCGCGCACAAGCGACACCTTCCACGTCGCGGTGGGCTGGGTCACCACTCACTCGACAGTCACCGACTTGGCCAGGTTGCGGGGCTTGTCGATGTCGTGTCCCAGCAGCAGAGCGGCGTGATAGGCCAGCAGCTGAAGAGGTACGACGAGCAGCACCGGGTCGAGCTCACGCTCGTTGCGAGGGACGTCGATCCGCACGCAGTCGATCCCGCCGAGGTCCACCTCCGGATGGGTCACGACCACCAGTGGGCCGCGCCGCGCGGCGATCTCGTGCAGGGCGGCGACGTTGCGGTCGGTGAGCTCATCGGCCGGGACGATCGCGACCGTGGGCACCTGCTCGGAGACCAGCGCCAGCGGACCGTGCTTGAGCTCGGACGTCTGGTAGGCCTCCGCGTGCCGGTAGGAGATCTCCTTGAACTTCTGGGCGCCCTCGCGGGCGACCGGGTAGCCGCGTACCCGGCCGACGAAGAACAGGCTCTCGGCCTCCGCGAGGGCGGGCGCGAGAGCGGCGATCTCGTCCTCCCGGCCGAGCACCTCGTCGAGCTGCTCGGGCAGTCGGGCCAGGCCGGCGATCAGCCGGCGGCCGTCGGCGATCGACAGGTCGCGCACCCGACCGAGCTGCAGGGCCAGCAGCGCGAAGCCGAGGAACATGTTGGTCAGCGCCTTGGTGGAGGCGACGGCGACCTCCGGTCCGGCGTGCAGGTAGATGCCGCCGTCGCACTCGCGGGCGATCGCGCTGCCCACGACGTTGACCAGTCCGATCACGCGGCCGCCCTTGCGCCGGATCTCCTGGACCGCGAGCAGGGTGTCGATGGTCTCGCCGGACTGGCTGACCGCCACGTAGAGGGTGTCCGGCTCGATGATCGGGTTGCGGTAGCGGAACTCGCTCGCAGCCTCGGCGTCTGCGGGAATCCGGGCCAGGTCCTCGATCAGCGAGGCACCCATCTGACCGACGTAGTACGCCGATCCGCAGCCCAGGATCTTGACCCGGCGCACCTCACGGGTCGCGCGGACATCCATGTTGAGCCCACCGAGGTGGGCGGTGCCGAACCGCTCGTCGAGGCGACCACGCAACATCCGCCCGGCTGCCGCGGGCTGCTCGAGCATCTCCTTGTGCATGAAGGAGTCGTGGTCGCCGGTCTCGTACGACGCCGGGTCGACGTCGAGGGTGGTCGCCGGTCGCGCGATCCGGATCAGGTCCGCGCCGTACGTCGTGAAGCCGGTGGCCGTCAGCGTCGCCATCTCGCCGTCGTCGAGGTGAGCGACGGTGGTGGTGTGCCGCACGATCGCGGCGAGGTCCGAGGCCACGAACATCTCGTGGTCGCCGACACCGATCAGCAGCGGGCTGCCGTTGCGGGCCACGACCAGCCGATCGGGGAAGTCGACGTGCGCGACGGCCAGGCCGTAGGTCCCGTCGATCGCCGCCAGCGCGTCGCTCACCTTGCCCTCCAGCGAGTCCGCGTCCGAGCGCGCGATCAGGTGGGCGAGGACCTCGGTGTCGGTGTCGCTGACCAGGTCGACACCGTCGTCGGCCAGACGCCGACGCAGGGCTCCCGCATTGTCGATGATCCCGTTGTGGACCACCGCGACCAGGCCCTTGGCGTCGGTGTGCGGGTGCGCATTGACGTCGTTGGCCGGACCGTGGGTCGCCCAGCGGGTGTGCCCGATCCCGATCTTGCCCGCGAACCGCTTCGGCAGCGCGTCGGCGAGGTCACGCACCCGACCGGCCCGCTTGACCACCTTGAGGCCGGTCCCGCCGAGCACGGCCACGCCGGCAGAGTCATAGCCACGGTGCTCGAGACGGGTCAACCCCTCGAGCAGCAACGGCGCGGCCTGCTGGCCGCCGACGTACCCGACGATTCCGCACATGGTGATGCCTTTCGTTGATCAGCCGTACACGATGCGCCGCAGCTGGCGCTCGCTGAGCTCGGGAGCGGCGACGACCCGGCCGCGCAGCTCGCCGGCGACGCGCTCGAAGATGTCGCTGTTCTTGGCGCCGAAGGTCTTCAGGTGGGCGTGTCGGCGGCGGACGTAGTCCTCGACCGACTCGGCGTGGAACGCCACCACGTCCTCCACCACCCGCTCCGCCTCGGCCGCCGACAGGCCGGTGCTGGCCGCGACACGCGCGACCAGCTCGGGATCTGGAGACGCTGGCACGCCGAGAATCCTGCGCCTACCCGCCGCCAGTTTCAACTTCCTGCCCGAATTCGGGCAGGAATCGCGATGGCGCCAGGTGGAGGATCGAGGACGCCGGAGGCTGATGGAGCGACCGTCGACCCGATCGGCCCCTGGGAAGGGCCCAGGTGGAGGAAAGTCTGCCGATTTCACGCATAACTACCCCATCGAGTGGGGATCAGTTACTCTAGGTGAACGGCAGATGAACGAAAGGCGTCCGATGAACGACTCGAAGATGACCAATCACTTGGTGCAGAGCTGGGTGTCGGTGACCGACGTCCACGGCCGAACCCACCTCGAGGCCCGTTGGATCGAGCCCCGTCAGGGTGGCGTACCCGCGCACGTGACGACGCACGCCGCCTGACCCAGAGCTCTCAGATCGACCCGCCCGAGACCCTCGGGCGGGTCGATTCACATTTCTCGGCTCCCCGGGGAATGAATCGGACCGTGGTCCGGTTAAAGTCGTCAAAGGTTCAACCAAACGACTTCCCAGGAGTGAGCGCGATGTCAATCTTCACCCGCAAGAACGCCGACCAGTTCGACGCCCCCACCGCCGCCGTCGAGGACATCTCCGGCGACTACACGATCGACCCGACGCACACGCGCCTCGGCTTCAGCACCCGTCACGCGATGGTCACCACCGTCCGCGGCCAGTTCACCGAGTTCTCCGGCACCGCTCATGTCGACGCCGCGAACCCCGCCAACTCCCGGGTCTCGCTGACCATCCAGACCGGCAGCGTCGACACCGGTGTCGCGGACCGCGACGGTCACCTCAAGTCGGCCGACTTCTTCGACGCCGACAACAACAAGGAGATCACCTTCTCCTCCACCAAGGTCGAGCGCGATGGCGACGAGTGGCTGATCACCGGCGACCTGACGATCAAGGGCGAGACCCAGCCGATCACGATCCCCTTCGAGTCCAACGGCTCGGCCCGCGACCCGTTCGGCAACCTGCGCATCGGGTTCGAGGGTGGCACCAGCATCAACCGCAAGGACTGGGGCCTGACCTGGAACGCGGCGCTCGAGACCGGCGGCGTCCTCGTCTCCGAGAAGATCAAGCTCGACTTCGACATCTCCGCGATCCAGAACGCTTCCTGACCCCCAGCGGCAATCAGGCACCGACGAAGGCCCGTCCCCGGTGGGGGCGGGCCTTCGTCGTACGCCGGGCGATCGAAAATCGGAGGACGTCGGAGCCCGGGTTCGCCACACTGAGGTCCATGCCCGAGTCGCTGGTCCTGCCCGCCGGCCTCGTCGGTCGTCCTTTGCAGATGTCCGACTCCCGCGCCGTCTACGAGGTGATGGCCGCCCAGGAGCTGCACGACGTCGGCGAGATCGGGATCGAGGAGGCCGACATCCTCGGCGACTGGCAACGCCCGTCGTACGACGTCACCGCCAGCACCGTCGGCGTCTTCGACGGTGATCGGCTGGTGGGCTACGCCGAGCACATGGGCGGCGACCGTGGCGACGCAGCCGTACATCCTGACCATCGTGGCCGGGGCATCGGGACCGCGCTGGCCGGCTGGATGCAGGGGCGCGCCAGGGCTGTGGGGGCAACCGTGGTCGGGATGCCGGTGCCGCTCGGCTCCGACGGCGACCGGCTGCTCGAGGCGCTCGGCTACGGCGTGCGGTGGGAGAGCTGGGTGCTCCAGCTGCCCGCAGGCGCCACCGTTCCCGAGCGCGACCTGCCCGCGGGCTACGAGATCCGCGTGGCGACGCCTGCGGACTACGAGGCGTGCTGGACCGTGCTCGAGGATGCCTTCCTGGAGTGGTCGGTGCGCGACCGGGAGCCGTTCGCGGACTTCCGGGCGCGGACCGTCGAGCGGCCGGGGTTCGAGGCGTGGCACCTGCGCCTGGTCGCTGACGCTGCGGGTGTGGTCGTCGGCGTCACCTTCGTCTATCCGGTGGGGACCGAGGGGTACGTCGACCGGCTCGCGACCCGCAGGGACCAGCGCGGTCAGGGCATCGCGCAGGCGATGCTGGTCGACGCCTTCGCGGCCGCGCGGGCCCACGGCGCCACGACCTCCGGACTGAACACCGACTCGCGCACCGGTGCGCTCGGCCTCTACGAGAAGGTCGGCATGGCGGTCACCCAGACCTGGGTGAACCGCGCGACGGAGCTCGACTAGTCGGATCGAGACGAGAACAAGTTCCAGTTCTGCTGGTTGACTGACCGGCATGCCGCGCACCCAGTTCGCCACCCGCTACGACTTCCGCGCGCCCGGTGCGGACCCGAGCACCCGGCAGGAGCTGTTCTCCCGGGCGATCGAGCAGGCGGCGTACCTCGACCAGCACGGCCAGGACGCCCTGATGGTCTCGGAGCACCACGCGTCCGACGACGGCTACCTGCCCAGCCCGTTGCTGGTGGCCTCGGCGTTCGCCGCGGTGACCTCACGGGTGCCGATCACCATCTCAGCGCTGCTGGTCAACCTCTACGAGCCGATCCGCCTGGCCGAGGACATCGCCGTGCTCGACCATCTCAGCAAGGGGCGGGTGAGCTACACCTTCGGCCTCGGCTACCGGCCGGTCGAGTACGACCTCTACGGCCGGTCCTGGCCGACTCGGGGCGCCGACATCGAGGAGCGGATCACGGCGGTGCTGGACGCGTGGTCGTCCGGCACGACCACGCCGGCGCCGTACTCGCAGCCCCACCCGTTCCTCTTCTACGGCGGTGGCTCGCCGGCCGCCGCACGCCGTGCGGCGCGGCTGGGCCTCAACTTCCAGCCCCAGCACGGCGATGTGGCGCTCAAGGACCTCTACGACGAGACCTGTCGCGCGGCCGGACGCGAGCCCGGCTTCGTGATGCGAGCCCCGGACGGTGGGCCGGCCAACGTCTTCTGCGCCGAGCGACCCGATGAATTCTGGGAGCGCTACGGCCACCACCTGCTCGCCGATGCGCTGGCCTACCAGGAGTGGCACGGCGAGGCCGGGTCGTACGTCGTCGACCGCTCGCGGACCGTCGAGGAGATGCGGGCGGCTGGCGTGTACGTCGTCCACACCGCCGACGACCTGATCGACCTGTGCCGGTCGGGCGAGGTCCGGCTGGTCACCAGTCACCCTGCGTGCGGTGGCCTGCCCGCCGACCCGTCCTGGGCGAGCCTGCGGCTGGTCTGCGAGACGGTGCTTCCCGCGGTGCGGGGCTGAGTCAGCCCACCACGGTCGTGACGACCGTCGTCACCGACGGTGTCGTCGGAGTCGACGAGAACCCGAAGCGCGGTGGCGGGTCCACCGGCGCCAGTCCACCGAGGTCGACCGCGTCGAAGTCACCGCGGATGGACAGGACCCGGTGCTGGTCGGTCGCGCCGTACCACTCCCGGCGGCCGTTGCCCGCAGAGCCGCGGGTGCGCACGCCCCGGAGCACGAGCCGGGCCACCGGGTCGGTGACCGTGCACCAGGCCGGGCTCTCGGCGACCCGGGACGGTACGACGCGAAGCAGCCGACCGAGCCGGGTAGGGGCGCCGACCTCGAGTGCGAGCGAGAGTGACGGCGACGTCAGATCCCAGCCGTTGACCGTGATCGGCTCGACCCTGACCTCGTCGAACTCATAGGTCGAGGCCACGAACGAGGCGACCTCGTCGGTCGGTGCGACGAGCACCCGGTGACCCGCCGACGTCTCGACCATCGCGTCCGCGAAGGCGCCGTACGGCGACTCGTCCCACCGTCCGACGACGATGCGGACCCCGCTGGTGCTGCCGACCCCGGCGATGGCACCCCGGAACTGCGTCATCCGACGACGGCGTCCAGGAACTCGCGGACGATCCGGCCCACGAGGAGAGGCCGCTCCATCACGAGCAGGTGGCTTCCCGGCAGGACGCACACCTGCGCTCCGACGATCGACTCGGCGATCAGCGCCGTGTGCTCGAGGGGGATGACGTCGTGCTGACCCGCCATCACCAGCGCCGGAGCCGAGACGGCGCCCAGGGACTCGGGCGCGATGTCGGGTTCCTTGGTCCACATCGCGCCGCAGCTTCGCCTCGATGACAGCGAGGTGGTCGGCGCCGTCGGGCGAGAGCGCGGCGTACTCCTCGTCGATCCTGGCCACCAGGTCCGCCGGCACGGCGCGGGGGAAGAGATCGGACGCGACGAAGGCGGTCGGGTCGAGGTTGGCGCTGATCGAGACCAGCGACCGCACCCGGTCCGGATGGTCGCGGGCCAGCAGCAGGGCGGCGATCGCCCCGTCGCTGAAGCCGACCAGGTGGACGGACTCCAGCCCCAGTGCGTCGAGGTAGGCGAGCGTGTCGGTCACCATGCCGGCGTACGAGAAGGGGCCGTCCCGGTCCGGCGTACGACCGTGACCCGGCCGCTCGGCCGCGTGCACGCGGTAGCCCGGCAGCAACGCGCCGGCCATCGGGCGCAGGTTCTCGAGGGAGCAGGAGCCCCCGTGCAGCAGGACGACGGACGCGCCGTCACCGGCGATCTCGTGGTAGGTCTCGTGGCCGTCGAGGGTCAGGTAGGGCACGGCGGTCAGCGGATCGGTGCACCCGAGATGGCCCGCGCGATCACGAGCCGCTGGATCTCCGAGGTGCCCTCGAAGATGGTGTAGATCTTCGCGTCGCGAGCCATCCGCTCGACGGGGTACTCGCGGGTGAAGCCGTTGCCGCCGAGGATCTGCATGGCGCGCTCGGTGACCTTGACCGCGGTCTCGCCGGCGAACAGCTTGGACATGGAGCCCTCGGCCTTCTCGAACCGCTTCCCCTGCCGAGCCATCCACGCTGCCCGCCACACCAGCAGTCGCGAGGCCTCGATGGAGACGGCCATGTCGGCGAGCATGAACGCGATCGCCTGGTTCTCGATGATCGGCTTGCCGAACTGCTCGCGGGTCTTCGCGTAGTCGAGCGCGCACCTCGTACGCCGCGCGGGCGATGCCGACCGCCTGGGCGCCGACCGCGGGGCGGGTGCGCTCGAAGGTCGCCATCGAGGCATTGCCGGCGGTGCCCCCGCGGGTGCTGAGTCCCTCGCGAGCCTTGGCCAGCCGGGCGTCGAGCTTCTCCTTGCCGCCGAGCAGGCAGCGGCCGGGCAGCCGGACGTGGTCGAGGACGACCTCGGCGGTGTGCGAGGCGCGGATGCCGTGCTTGTGGAACTTCTGTCCCTGGCTGAGCCCCTTGGTGCCCGGCGGCACCACGAACGACGCCTGGCCGCGGGTGCGCAGATCGGGATCGACGACCGCCGTGACGACGTGGACGTCAGCGATGCCGCCGTTGGTCGCCCAGGTCTTGGTGCCGTTGAGGACCCACTCGTCGCTGGCCTCGTCGTAGACGGCGCGGGTCCGCATCGCGCCGACGTCGGAGCCGGCATCGGGCTCGGACGAGCAGAAGGCGCCGAGCTTGAGGTCACCGGGACTGCCGAACATCTGCGGCACCCACTCGCCGACCTGCTCGTCGGTGCCGTTGGCGACGGACGCCGGCCGCGGCCAGCGAGGTGCCGACGATGGACAGGCCGATGCCGGCGTCGCCCCAGAACAGCTCCTCCATGGTGATCGGGAAGCCGAGGCCGGTCTCGTCGAAGGCCTGGGTGGCGATGAAGTCGAGGGAGTAGAGGCCGATCTTGGCCGCCTCCTCGAGGACCGGCCACGGGAACTCCTCGCGCTCGTCCCACTCGGATGCGGCGGGACGGACGACGTCCGCGGCGAAGGTGTGGATCCAGGCCCTGAGGTCGAGGTGGTCCTGGCCGAGTTCGAAGGAGGGCTCCGTGGTCACGGAGCGAGATTACCGGCAGCCCCTGCGGTGCGACCCAGGTGCGAGTGGCCCGAATTGACCAGTTGCAGCGGAACTAGAACTCGTTACAGTGATGCGCGTCACACCGGGAGTGGGGACTCACCGAGAGGGAGCAACACATGAGCGGCGACACGAGCGGACGCGGGTTCTCACGACGGCGGGTCCTCCAGGGGGCAGCAGCCGTCGGCATCGCGGCCTGGATCCCGTTCGAGCGGATCCCGGCAGCCCAGGCAGCACTGCCGATGCCACCGGCCTTCCCGAGCGGCATCTCGCTCTTCCAGCAGTCGTACACGAACTGGTCACGCGCGATCGCCGTCGACGCGGTGTGGACCTGTACGCCGAACAGCCCGGCTGACGTCGTGCGGCTGGCCAACTGGGCGCGCGCGAACGGCTGGCGGCTGCGCCCCAAGGGCAGCTCGCACAACTGGTCCCCACTGTCGCTCGCGGCCGACGGCAGCGACGCGGCGAACGTCGTCCTGGTCGACACCAAGACCAACCTCACCGCGGTCACGGTGGACACCGCGACGTCACGGGTCCGGGCGCAGACCGGCATCACCATGGAGGCGCTGCTCACCGCACTCGAGGCCAAGAGCCTCGGCGTCACCGCGACGCCCGCCCCCGGCGACCTGACGCTCGGCGGCGTGCTGGCGATCGACGGACACGGCACCGCCGTTCCGAAGACCGGGGAGACCAAGCCCGCCGGCCACACCTACGGCTCGATCAGCAACCTGGTCCAGGAGATCACCGCGGTGGTCTGGGACAGCGCCGCCTCGTCGTTCGTGCTGCGAACCTATCCCCGGTCGGCCCCCGAGGCCGGCGCGCTGATGGCCCACGTCGGGCGCGCGTTCATCACCGAGGTGGTCCTGCAGGCAGGTGCCAACCAGCGGCTGCGGTGCCAGAGCTGGTTCGACATCCCGGCGACCGAGCTGTTCGCACCCGCAGGCTCGGGCGGCAAGACGTTCGAGAGCTACCTCAAGTCGGCCGGTCGGGTCGAGGCGATCTGGTTCCCCTTCACCTCCAAGCCGTGGCTGAAGGTGTGGAGCGTCGCCCCCTCCAAGCCCTTCTTCTCCAAGCAGGTCGACAGCCCGTACAACTACACGTTCAGCGACAACCTGCCGCAATCGGTCTTCGACCTGTCCGGGAAGATCGTCTCGAGCAACCCCGCGAACACGCCCAGCTTCGGCGACCTCAACTACAACATCGTCGCAGCCGGTCTGGTGACGACCTTCACCTACGACATCTGGGGCTGGTCGAAGAACCTGCTGCTGTACGTGCGCCCCTCGACGTTGCGGGTCACCGCCAACGGCTACGCGATCGTCTGCAAGCGCGCGGACGTGCAACGGATCATCCAGGAGTTCACCTTCCGCTACTCGACCCGGCTCAATGACTACCGCGAGCAGGGCAAGTACCCGATGAACGGACCCGTCGAGATCCGGGTGACCGGGCTCGACAAGCCCGGCGACGTCGGCGCCACCCGCTCGCCGCAGATGTCAGCGCTGCGGCCGCGGCCCGACCACCCCGAGTGGGACTGCGCGGTCTGGCTCGACATCCTCACCCTGCCGGGCACCCCGTACTCCGACGAGTTCTACGCCGACATGGAGCAGTGGATCTACAGCAACTACTCGTCGTACGCCGACGTACGCCCCGAGTGGTCGAAGGGCTGGGGCTACACCTCCTCCGGCGCCTGGACGTCGGGACCGGTCGTCGACACCACGGTGCCGAACACCTTCCGGGCCGGTCAGCCGCTCAACGACAACTGGGACTCCGCCCGGGCAGCGCTGGACATCCTCGATCCGACGCGGGTGTTCACCAGCGCCTTCGTGGATCGTCTGCTGCTGTAGGACAGCGGCCCGTCTCCGCGGACCCCTACGCGTGGGCCGGCGCCTCCGGATCGAGCTCCGCCTGGACCCCCGGGTCACCGTCGTCCGCGTGGTAGTCCTGTGCCCGGGTCTGGTCGACACCCTCGTCGATCTTCATCGCGCGGAACACCACGGTCAGCACGACCGCGACGATCAGGTTGAGCAGGAACGCCACCAGGGCGATGTAGACCTTGGTCTCGGTGAAGGGGAAGTTCACCAGCGGCCCACCGAAGTGGTCCTGGGCGGGCGACGCGACGCCGTACGCGAGCCAGGTGCCGTAGGCCATGCCGGCCGCCCAGCCGACCATCAGCGCCATCCGGTGCATCCAGCGCGTGTAGAGGCCGATCACGATCGCCGGCATGGTCTGCAGGATCCACACGCCACCGAGCAGCTGCAGGTTGATCGCGAAGTCCTTGGACAGCGCGAGCACGAAGATCAACGCTCCGAACTTCACCAGCGAGCGAGACCAGCTTGGCCTGCTTGGCCTCCTGCTGATGGGTCGCGTCGCGGTTGATGAACGCCTTGTAGATGTTGCGGGTCCACAGGTTGGCGGCCGCGATCGACATGATCGCGGCCGGCACCAGCGCGCCGATCACGATCGCCGCGAACGCGACGCCCGGCGAACCACGGCGAGAACTCGTTCTCGAACAGCTGCGGCACCGACTGCTGCGGGTTGTCCACCTTGACGCCCGCCGCGATCGCGACGAAGCCGAGGAGGGCGAGCAGCCCGAGCAGGAAGGAGTACGCCGGCAGCAGGGCCGCGTTGCGACGGATCACCGACCGGCTCCTGGTGGAGAGCACACCGGTCACCGAGTGCGGGTACATGAACAGGGCCAGCGCCGAGCCGAGGGCGAGCGAGGCGTAGGCCCACTGGGCGGCCTCGGGCGGGATCATCGCCCGAGGAGTCGCCTCGCCGGCGGCGATGGCGTCGGCGTTCTCGGTGTTGAACGACAAGAAGCTGTCGTTGGCTGACGAGAAGATGTGGCTCCATCCGCCGAGCTGGGACGGTAGGTAGAGCACCGCCACGATGATCACGATGTAGATCAGCGTGTCCTTGACGAAGGCGATCAGCGCCGGTGCGCGCAGCCCGCTGGAGTAGGTGTAGGCGGCCAGGATCACGAACGCGATCAGCAACGGGAGGTCCTTGATGAACCAGCTGTCGCTGCTGGTGCCGATGCCCATCACCTGGAGCACCACCTGCATCCCGACCAGCTGCAGCGCGATGTAGGGCATCGTCGCGAGGATCCCGGTGACCGCGACGGCCGTGGCCAGCGGCCGGCTGTCGTAGCGGCCCTGCACGAAGTCGGCCGGGGTGACGTAGCCGTGCCGGTGGCTGACCGACCAGAGCCGGGGCAGGAACAGGAAGATCAGCGGGTAGACGACGATCGTGTACGGCACCGCGAAGAAGCCGACCGCGCTGCCGGCGTACAGCGTCGCGGGGACCGCGATGAAGGTGTAGGCCGTGTAGATGTCACCGCCGATCAGGAAGAAGGCGATGAAGGTGCCGAAGCCGCGGCCACCCAGACCCCACTCGTCGAGGCTCTCGAGCGATTCCGCACGGCGCCAGCGCGCGGCCGCGAAGCCGAGCACGGTGACGAGCAGGAAGAGGAAGATGAAGACGCCGAAGGCGATGCCGCTGACGTGGTCCATCATCGCGGGTCACCGCCGTCGCGGTGAGCTCCGGTGCCGTCGGGCTCCGGAGGCAGGCCGTGGCGGACCCGGTCGGCCTGGTCGGCGGGCCTGGCGAGGAAGTACGCCGGGACCGTGAGCGAGACCGCGATCAGGATCAGCGCGAACTGGAACCAGAAGAAGAACGGGAAGCCGAACAGCGTCGGATCGACCCGGTCGTAGAGCGGCACCCACAGCGGCAGCACCACCGCGGGCGCCAGAAGCACCCCGACCACGATCCACTGTCTGCGAGACGGGCCGCCGGAGCGGCTGGGGACGTCAGTCATTGCTACCTCCGTGCTGGGATCCGAGACGTGACCGCGGTCACTTCAGGTCTCCCCCTACCCACCTGCCGGCGGGCTACACGGACGGCGCTGAGCCGTCAGCGGCTCATCGAGGCGTGAGGCGGGACCATCTCGAGTGACGACGACGTCGGGAAGCCACGAACACGACCACCAGGAGTCCGACGAGAACGACCGGGATGTGGGTCACCACGGTGATCGCGAGCAGGACGGCGAGGACGACCACGAGCGGGCCAGGAACCCCGCGTCGCCCGGCCCAGGGGCCGGGCGACCAGTAGCCGCGCTCGAACGAGTGCGGCACCGACGGCACCGACCGGTGCGGACCAGGCAGGTCCCGGAACACCGGAAGCAGGTCGCTCCGGGTCCGGGCCGCCCAGATCTGGTCCAGCCGCTCGGTGTGCTCCTCGGCGGCGAGGCGCCCCTGGGCGTAGTGCTCGCCCAGCTCTGCTGCGGCCTGCTCGCGCTCGGCATCACCGATCCGCAGCTGGTCGTCGTTCACGACGGATCCGTCTCGTCGATGATCTCCTCGGTCTCCTCGGTCTGGTCGCCGTCGGCCAGCAGGCCGTAGAGCCGGCGCCGGGACTCGGCAAGGATCTGCGCCGCGTCGCGGCGCTGCTGCTCGCTGCCGGTGGTCACGATCTGCCAGACCGCTCCCATCACCTGACCGATCTCGGGCTTGAGGTCGGTGGCGTCGGAGCCGGTGCTCTCGTCGGCCTCCTCGAACGGCGTCCAGACCGCGGCCAGCTCGTCGGCGTGCTCGCCGACGTACGTCTCCCCGGCGTCGGTCAGGCGCAGGGTGCGGCGGCCGTTGGTGTCACCCGTGACGACCAGGCCCTCGTCCTCGAGCTGCTGGATGGTCGGGTAGACCGAGCCCGGGCTGGGTCGCCACGCGCTGTTGCTGCGCTCGGCGATCTGCTGGATGACCTGGTAGCCGTTGATCTCCTCGCCCTTGGTCTGCGCGGTGCGCACGACGTCGAGGATCGCGGAGCGGACGTCGCCGCGGCGTACCCGCGGGCCTCGTCCGCGCTCCCCCTGGGCCAGGCCGAACAGGCCCGCCACCCAGGGCGGTGGTCCGGGGTTGCCCGGCCGGCCGAAGCCACCCGGTCCACCCCACGGGCCGCCCGGCCCGCGGCGTCCGCCGTGCTGGTGCCACTGCTGCTCGCCGTGGCGTGTCCACTGTCGGTTGTATCCCTTGGGTCCCATGACAGGACTCCCTTCTGGTCTGATTCAGGAATCGCGGCGGCGATCGTCGGTGACTGTCGCCGTACTCTCGCGATATATCGTGATCGTACGTCGGAGGGGGTGCCGACACAAGCGGCCTACCGCCTACCGAGCCAGCCAGGCGGCGTACGCGTCGAAGGTGTACGGCCGGCCGAGGAAGTCGGCGACCAGGTCGGCGGCGTCCTTCGAGCCACCGGCGGCGAGGATCCGGTCGCGGTAGCGGCCGGCGACCTCGGGGTCGAAGAGGTCCTCGGGATCGAAGGCGCTGAAGAGGTCCTTCGCGATCACCAGCGACCACATGTAGGTGTAGTACGCCGAGGAGTACCCACCGAGGTGGCCGAAGCTGGCGAACATGTGCGTGCCCTCGATGTAGCCGAACGGCGAGTACCGCGCCTGCAGGTCGCGCATCGCCGCGGTCAGGTCGTCGGGTCGGTCGGTGTGGAACCAGTAGGACATCGCGGCGTAGAACATCTGCGTGCGGGCGTGGTAGCCCTTGCCGAAGTCGTCGGCCGCGCGCATCCGGTCGACGAGGTCCGCCGGGATCGGCTCCCCCTCGGCGTTCGTCGCGAAGCTCTGGAGGATGTCGGCGTCCCAGGCCCACTCCTCCAGCATCTGGCTCGGCGCCTCGACGAAGTCCCACTCGGTGGCGACGCCGGCGAAGCGGGTCCAGTCGCCTCGTCCCGCGAGCACGTGGTGGACCAGGTGCCCGAACTCGTGGAAGAGCGTGACCACGTCGTCGTGCTCCATCAGCCCGCGGGAGAAGTTGCAGACCAGCACTCCCTCGGCCGGCTGGCGACCGGCGACCCCGTCCGCGAGGGTGAACTGCGCCGCGTGCTTGTACTTACCCTCTCGCGGGTGCAGGTCGAGGTAGATCCGTCCCAGCGTCTCGTCGCCGGACCAGACGTCGTACGCCGTCACGTCCGCGTGCCAGACCTGCGCGTCGGGGACCGGCTCGTAGCGCAGACCGAAGAGCCGGGCCGTCACGTCGAGCAGTCCCTGGCGGACCCTGCTGAAGTCGAAGTAGCGGCGTACCTGCTGGGCGTCGACGTCGTGCCGCTCCTGGCGGACCAGCTCCTCGTAGTAGGCGGAGTCTGCCGAGTCCATCGCCGTCGCGCCGGGGACGTCACGGCGGTAGCGGTCCAGGAGCAGCTCGAGGTCGCGGCGCATCGGCTCGGTGGCCGCTTGCGAGATCCGGTCGATGAACTCCGGGATCGCGGAGCCCTCCTTGATCATCTTCACGTCGGCGTCGTACGACGCCCAGTCGGGGTAGCCGACCAGGTTCGCGAGCTCGTGGCGCAGCGCGAAGAGCTCGAGCAGCAGCGGTTCGTTCTGGGGCCACCCCCGCTCGAGGAAGGCGACCATGACCTGGCGCCGTACGTCGGCGTCGCGGACGAACATCCGGGCCGGCACCGCGTCGGGGTAGTCGGTGGTGACGGCGACCAGACCGTCCTCGCCGGCGGGGTGGGCGTCGAGCCAGTCCTGCGGCAGCCCGGCCAACCGCTCCGGCGGGACCCGCACGGTGCGTACGTCGTCGCGGACGTTGCGCTCGAAGTCCATGGTGACCGCTGTGAGCCGCTCGTTGATCTCCACCAGCCGCGCGCGGGTCTCCTCGTCGAGGTCGACGCCGGCCCGTCGGAAGTCGTCGAGCGTCTTCTCCAGCAGCCGAGCTGCCACCGGGTCGAGCCCGGTGGGGTCCGCGGCCGCGAACACCTCGTAGACCCGCCGGTCCTGGCCCAACGCGGTGACCATCCGGTCGACCTCGACCTGGGCCTGCTCGCTGCTGCTGCGCACGGCCTCCACGGGATGCACGTTGGCCAGCAAGGAGCCGACGGCGGCGACGTTCGCCAGCTCGAGCGAGATCTCGTCCCACACCGTCAGCAGGTCGAGGGTCGCCGCGGGCGGCTCGTCGTGCAGCGAGACGACCAGGGCCCGGGCCGCGGCGAGCCCGGCCGCTGTCCGCGCCTCCACCCACTCCTGTGCGTCGGCCGTTCCGGGCAGCGGCGATCGGGGCGAGCGTCATGGCGCCAGACTGCCACGTCTCCGGCGCAGGTAGGCGCGCTCCGCGGCGTTGTCGGTGGCCGCGATCGCCGCGTCGTACGCCGCCCGCGCATCGGCGCTGCGACCGAGTCGTCGCAGCAGGTCCGCGCGGGTCGCGTGCCACGCGTGGTACGTCGTCAGCGGCAGCCGGTCGACCTCGGCGAGCGCCACCTCCGGGCCGTCGAGCTCGGCCACGGCGACCGCCCGGTTGAGCGCGACCACCGGGGTCGGCAGCACGGCGTACAGCTGGGAGTAGAGCACCACGATCTGCTGCCAGTCGGTGGCGGCAGCTGTGGGCGCGTCGGTGTGGACGGCGTTGACCGCGGCCAGCAGCTGGTACTGCCCGGGACGGTTCCGGGCCAGGCACTCACGCACGAGTGCGTGACCCTCCGCGATCAGGTCGCGGTCCCACCCACCCCGATCCTGCTGGTCGAGGGGCACCAGCTCGCCGCCCGCGACCCGCGTCGTACGACGCGACTCGGTGAGCAGCATCAGCGCGAGCAGGCCGGCGACCTCCGGGTCGTCGGGCAGCAGGGCACGCAGGGTCCGACCGAGCCGGATCGCCTCGGTGGTGAGGTCCTCACGGATCGGCTCGGTGCCGGAGCTGGCGAGGTAGCCCTCGTTGAAGACCAGGTAGACGACCGCCAGCACGGCCGCGAGCCGCTGGCCCAGGTCGTCGGGCGCAGGCACGCGGAAGGGGATGTGGGCGTCCTTGATCTTCTTCTTCGCACGGGTGATCCGCTGCGCCATCGTCTTCTCGGGGACGAGGAAGGCCTGGGCGATCTCCCCGACGGTCAGCCCGCCGAGCAGCCGCAGGGTCAGCGCCACCCTCGCCTCGGGAGCGAGCGCGGGGTGGCAGCAGGTGAAGATCAGCCGTAGCCGGTCGTCCTCGACGACACCGGTCTGCTCGTGCCGGTCCGGGTTCTCGATCATCAGTGCCGCCTGGTGCTTGGCGTCGCGGTGCGACTCACGGCGGATCTTGTCGATGGCTCGGTTGGCCGCCGTCGTGGTCAGCCACCCGCCCGGGTTGGGGGGTACGCCGTCTCGCGGCCATCGTTCGACCGCGACCAGCAGCGCCTCGCCGGCCGCCTCCTCGGCGATGTCGATGTCACCGAAGCGGCGCACCAGCGAGGCGACGATCCGCCCGTACTCGTCGCGGTAGATGCGCTCGATCGCCTCCCCGGCGGGGGGCCCGGCAGGCTCGACCACCGGCTAGGCCGGATCTTCCTGGAACGGACGCACCTCGACCCGGTTTCCGCACGCCCTCGAGCTCTCCGTCGCCCACGTCAGGGCGGCATCGAGGTCGGGGACCTCGATGATCCAGAAGCCGCCGAGGTACTCCTTCGACTCGACGTACGGGCCGTCGGTCACGATGGGCTCGGCACCGGTGCCGTCCACGGTGGTGGTCGCGTCGTGGGTCTGGAGGCCCCCGGCGAAGACCCACACGCCCTCGGCGCGCATCTTCTCGTTGACCCGGCCGGTGGCGGCGAAGAGGGCCTCCATCTCCTCCGGCGTCAGGGCGTCCATCGCGGCGAGGTCGTCGGGGGTGTGGTTCACGGCGAGCAGGTACTGGCTCATCAGCATTCCTCCTGTGGGTAGGACCCCGTCCGGGCCCCTCATGATCTCCACGAACGACCCGGCCCGGGTACGACACCCTTCCCGAAAGATTTCTGCCTGCCTACTGTGAGAGGCATGAGCACCACCTGGGACGAGCTGTACCGCAACAACGTCACCGCCGTCGGGCAGCTGGCCGGGGACCTCACCGACGACCAGCTGGCGACCGTCGTCCCCGGCACCCCCGCCTGGACGGTCCACGACGTGCTCGCCCACGTCGCGGGCGGGCCGGCCGACGCGGTGGCCGATCGGATGGACGGCGCTCCCGGCCCGGAGTGGACCGCGCGACACGTCTCCGAGCGTGCCGGCGCCACGGTCGGTGAACTGATCGCGGAGATGCGCTCCAACCAGGACGCGGTCGGCGCCTCCACGATCGACAACCCGCGACCGGCGATCGTCTGGGACCTCACCGTCCACCACGCCGACCTGCACGAGGCGCTCGGGCTCGGTCAGCTGCCCGGTCGGCTCTGGCGAGCCGGTCCTCGCGACGGTCGCTCCGATGATGTTCGGAGCCGACGGAGTACCCGACGACGTCGACGACTACGAGCTGTTCCGCGCCGTCTTCTCACGGCGGTCCCGGAGCCAGATGCAGGCCTGGGGGCTGTCGCGCTCCCCCGAGCAGCTCGACGGGCTGTGCATCTTCGGTCCACGCGAGGATGACCAGCCCGTACCCTGAGCGCCGTACGATACGCCGGTGATCTCTCGGGTTGTGGTGCTGCGCTCAGGCGCCCTGCTGACGCTGGTCGCGCTGCTGGCGACCCTGGGACTGGTCACCCCGGTCCACGCCGACGACACCCGGTCCGGCGGCGCCGCAGCCGCGTCCGCCGTTGCCAAGCAGGGCAAGGACCCCCGTCGGACCCAGGGCCTGTTCGTCGACCCGAAGATGCCGGCGGCCCACCAGGGCGCGCCGTACGCGGCCAGGATCGGGTCGTACGCCCAGTCGCTCTGGATCATCCCGGAGGCCTACGGCACCTCGCAGGTGCGTCGCGTCGTGGAGCAGTACGCCGCCGACGCGAGGGCCGCGCGGGAGACCCCGGTGCTGACCGTCTACGGGATCCCGGGTCGTGACTGCGGGCAGTACTCGTCCGGCAACCCGCTGACGACCGGGGCCCAGTACCAGGCGTGGATCAAGCAGATCACCAAGGGCCTCGTGGGCCAGCACGCCCTGGTGATCGTCGAGCCCGACGCGCTGCCGCTCTTCAGCAGCCCGGTCAACACCTGCCCGACCAAGCCGGCCGGCTGGAAGGCGATGCTCCGCTTCGCCAACAAGCGCCTCAGCACCAGCGGCGCCTGGGTCTACCTCGATGCCGGCCACTCCAACTGGACGCCGTACGACGACCGCCCGTCCTACCTCAAGGCCGCCGGGGTGAAGTTCGCCCGAGGGATCAGCACCAACGTCTCCAACTTCCGGCCGACCTCCGACGAGAAGGCCTACGCCCAGAGGATGCTGCGCGGACTCAAGGAGCTCGGCGTCACCGGCAAGCACTACGTCATCGACACCTCACGCAACGGCGCGAAGCCCAGTGCCGACGGCAACGACGTGATCAACCCGACCTGGGCGCGGGTCGGTCAGCCGCCCAAGCTTCGCTTCGACGGCGCGCTCGACGGCTACCTGTGGGTCAAGCACCCCGGCGAGTCCGACGGCTCGGTCAACGGCGGCCCGCCGTCGGGCCAGTGGTGCGACCGGCTCGCCGACCGGCTGCTCGACCGAGCCGACTCCGGCACCTGCTGAGCCGATCCACGGGCCTACCAGCCCGACGTACCCGGCGCTCCCTTGAAGGGACCGACCACCCGGCTGGTGATCCAGCCGCCGTAGAAGCCGCCTTCCTGGGCGACGACCGTCTCGCCGTCGACGGTGCAGCGGTCGACCTGGCCGGGCATCACGGCGATCGCGTCGGTGATCGCGTCGAAGCCCGGGCTCGGCGTCTCGTAGGTCCACGCCGCCCTCGGCGCGACGACGTCACCTGAGACCAGGTCGAAGTACGACGCCTGTCCCTTCCACTCACACCAGGTGGCGCCGGCAGTGGGGCGCAGGACTCCGTCGGCGAACGCGGACCGCGGCACGTAGTAGGTCGGCGGGTGACTGGTCTCCAGGACCCGCCACGACGTGGTGGTGCTGGCGATCCTGACACCACCGAGCACGACCTCGACGGTCTCGGTGCTGGGCTCGACGCGGGGCGGGCGCGGGTAGTCCCAGACCGATTCAGGCTCCATGCGGCGAGCGTACGTCGGGGGTCAGCGGAGCCTGATCGTGCCACCTGTCGCCTCGGGCTCGAGGTGCAGTCGCCTCACTTGATCCGCTCCTCGAGGTGCACCGTCACCGTGTCACCGGCGCCCTTGCCGGACTCGACCCGCAGCGCGGACTTCACCGGCAGCTTGTGGTTGCCGTCGCCGAGCGCCATGAAGGAGCTCTCGAAGGCGACGCCGTCGACGGTGCCGCGCACCTTGACCAGGCCGCGCGTGCCGAAGAAGCCGGCCGACTCCGGCCAGACCACGTAGGTCCAGCCACCCTTCGCGTCGCTCTTCTGGAGCACCGCCTCGAACGTGACGTCGATCTCGGTCATGGCTGTGTCGACCTCCCGGAGGAACAAGACTCATCGCTGGATAGGTTGGTGGATCGTGCGCAGACTCCGGGGCCTGGTGGCCGACACCCGACCGCTGCGCGACGACAACTTCCGCCGACTCTGGACAGCCAACATCATCACGGTCGTCGGCGCCCAGCTGACGGTCGTGGCGGTGCCGGCCCAGATCTACGCCGACACCGGGTCGTCGGCGTACGTCGGACTCACCGGCCTCTTCGGCCTGGTGCCGCTGGTCGTCTTCGGGCTGTGGGGCGGCGCGCTGGCCGACGTCTTCGACCGGCGCACGATGCTGATCATCACGACCGGCGGCCTGATCGGGACCAGCGCGCTCTTCTGGCTGCAGGCGGTCGACGGGCAACACCAACGTCTGGCTGCTGCTCTGTCTCTTCTCGGTGCAGCAGGCGTTCTTCGCGGTCAACCAACCGACCCGCAGCGCGATCCTGCCCAAGCTGCTGCCGCTCGACCTGCTGCCGGCGGCCAACTCGCTGAACATGACGATCTTCCAGGCCGGCGCCATCGGCGGCCCGCTGGTCGCGGGCGTCCTGATCCCGATCTTCGGCTTCGAGTGGCTCTACCTGATCGACACGATCACGCTCTTCGCGACCCTGAGCGCCGTCGTCCGGCTGCCCCGGCTGCCCGTCGAGGACGCCGCGAAGGGCACGCCCGGACTGCGCTCGGTCATCGAGGGCTTCACCTACCTGCGCGGCCACCCGGTGCTGATGATGTCCTTCGTCGTCGACCTGATCGCGATGGTCTTCGGCATGCCGCGTGCGCTCTTCCCCGAGATCGCGCACCATCGTCCTTCGGCGGGCCCGACGAGGGCGGCCTGGTCTTCGCGCTGCTCTTCGCCGCGATCCCGGCCGGCGCGGTGATCGGCGGCGTCTTCTCCGGCTGGGTGTCGCGGGTCGACCGCAGGGCCGGGCCGTGATCGTCTGCATCCTGGTCTGGGGCTTCGCGATGACCGGCTTCGGCGTCGCGGTCGGGCTCGCCGACCACTGGCAGCGGCGCCGATGCTCGTCGTCGCGCTGGTGATGCTGGTGGTCGGCGGAGCCGCCGACATGGCCTCGGCGGCGTTCCGCACGAGCATGCTCCAGAGCGCCGCCGACGACTCGGTGCGCGGCCGGCTCCAGGGCATCTTCATCGTCGTCGTCGCCGGCGGCCCGCGGATCGCGGACGTGGTGCACGGCGCCAGCGCCGCCGTGGTCGGTACGGCGGCCGCCGCGGCCGGCGGCGGCATCCTGGTCGTGATCGGGACGGTCGTCGCGGCGATCGCCGTGCCGTCGTTCGTCCGCTACCGGATCACCCGGCCCACTGCCGAAGCGGTCTGAACGGCACGTCCGGACCTAGAATCCTCCGGTGATCCCGCCGGACCTTCCCGACCATCCCGAGCTCCTCGCCGGCATCGACCCCGACGACCTCGCGGTCACGGTGCGCGTGCTCAACGAGCTGCACCGCCTGCCCGACGACCACCCGGACATCCAGACCGTCAAGCGCGCGGCGTCGCACATGTACAAGGCGCTCAAGGCCGAGCGACGCACCCGCAAGCGGCAGGCCGAGCTGGCCGCCGACCGCGCGGTCACCGAGCGCGACGGCGACCGGGTCCGCGATGCGGATCGACGACGAGACCCTCGGCATCCCGCTGGTCTCCACCGCGCCGGGCGCCTTCGCAGGCGAGCTGATCAACCCGCGCGGCTGCTACATCTGCAAGAACGACTACACGCTCGTCGACGCGTTCTACCACTACCTCTGCCCGAGCTGCGCGGCCATGTCGCACGCCAAGCGCGGACCAGGGCACCGACCTCACCGGACGCCGCGCGCTGCTCACCGGCGGTCGCGCGAAGATCGGCATGTACATCGCGCTGCGGCTGCTGCGCGACGGCGCGCACACCACCATCACGACCCGCTTCCCGCACGACGCCGTACGCCGGTTCTCCGCCCTGGAGGACAGCGCCGACTGGATCGACCGGCTCAAGATCGTCGGCATCGACCTGCGCGACCCCACCCAGGTCATCGCGCTCGCCGACGAGGTCGCCGCGGCCGGCCCGCTCGACATCCTGATCAACAACGCGTGCCAGACGGTGCGCCGTACGCCCGGGCTCCTACGCGCCGCTGGTCGACGCCGAGCTCGCGGCCGCTGCCGACCGACATCACGCTGCCCGAGATCGTCAGCTTCGACCGGATCAGCGAGGCCCACCCGGCGGCGCTGGCCGGCACCCTGCAGCAGCACGCGGTCGCCCACCACGAGACGCCCGCGCACACGCCGGCCTCGATCACCGCGCTCGCGCTCCAGGCCGGCAACGCCAGCCTCGAGGCCCACCTGGCCGGCACCGCCGTCGACGCCGGCGGCCTGCTGCCCGACCTGCAGACCACGAACTCGTGGACCCAGACCGTCGACCAGGTCGACCCGCTCGAGCTGCTCGAGGTCCAGCTCTGCAACGCGACCGCGCCGTTCCTGCTGATCTCCCGGCTCCGCGCCTCGATGCGCGCGTCGACGCGCACGCCGGACCTACGTCGTCAACGTGTCGGCGATGGAGGGTCAGTTCGCCCGTCGCTACAAGGGCGCCGGCCACCCGCACACCAACATGGCCAAGGCGTCGCTCAACATGCTGACCCGCACCAGTGCGGGCGAGATGTTCGAGTCCGACCACATCCTGATGAACGCCGTCGACACCGGCTGGATCACCGACGAGCGACCCCACCAGGAGAAGCTGCCGGATCGCGGCCGAGGGCTGGCACGCGCCGCTCGACCTGGTCGACGGCGCGGCCCGGGTCTACGACCCGATCGTGCGCGGCGAGGCCGGCGAGGACCTCTACGGCCACTTCCTGAAGGACTTCGAGCCGAGTCCCTGGTGACGCAGGCGTCATCGGAACAAGGGCGTCGGCCGAGCACCGTTCGCTCCTCATGACCACCATCGGATTCATCGGCAGCGGCAACATCGGCGGCAACCTCGCGAGGCTCTTCGCGGCGCAGGGCTACGACGTCGTCATCAGCAACTCGCGCGGGCCGGAGACGCTCGCCGACCTGGTGTCCGAGATCGGTGACCACGCCCGCGCGGCGACGGCCGACGAGGCGGCCGAGGCCGGGGAGATCGTCGTCGTGTCGGTCCCGTTCCTCGCGGTCGACCAGGTGCCGGTCGCCCCGCTGGCGGGCAAGGTCGTCATCGACACCAACAACTACTACTGGGAGCGCGACGGCCACGTCGCCGAGATCGACGACGAGCAGACCACGCCCAGCGAGGTCCTCCAGGCCCACCTGCCGGAGTCGCAGGTCGTGAAGCTCTTCAACGCCATCCAGGCCGGCTCACCTCGCTCACCCAGGGCGTCCCCGCCGGGCACGCCGAGCGGCGCGCGCTCTCACTGGCCGGCGACGACGAGGCCGCCAAGGCGACCGTCGCCGCGCTCGACCGACGAGATCGGCTTCGACATCGTCGACGCCGGCCCGCTCGCCGAGGGCTGGCGCTTCGACCGCGACCAGCCGGCGTACGGCGCCGAGGTCGACGCGGCCGGGCTCCCCGACGTGCTCGCCCGGGCCACGCGCGCCTGACCCTCGCCGGCGGACCGGGGTCGTGAGTCTGGGCGGGCGCTCCGGCGCGCGCTGAGGCTCACGACCCGCCAGGGCTGGTCGAGCAGTCCACGCAGGTACGCCGCCTGGCCGACGTGCTGGGCGTCGTCGTCGGCGATGCTGACCAGCCGAACGCCTCGCGTGACCGGCGGGTCCCAGCTCGTGTCGATGACCTCGTCGAGGTCGGCGTCGGTGACCCCTCGCAGGTAGGCGAGCGTCGCCTCGTGGGCAGCGCGCAGGTAGCCCACCAGGAGGTCGGCCGATGGCCCGCACCTTGCCGACCTGCTCGCTGGAGTGGCCGTAGCCGTGGTCCTCCGGGTCGAGGTCCAGGCCGAACCGGTCGACCCAGCCCTGGGTGATCCACACCTGCTCGGTGCCGGCGGCGTGCGCGACCTGGGCGTCCTGGACCCGAGCGGTGTGCCAGACCAGCCAGGCGATGGAGTTGGCGTCCGGTGACAGCCGGTGCGCGAGCTGATCCTCGGTGAGCCCGTCGACGACCGCCACGCCGCCGCTCGAGCACGCGGTCGAAGAAGTCGATGAAGACGTCGGCTGGTGTCATGCTCTCGACGGTACCGGCCCCCTCCAGTTCAACGTATAACGCACCAGGGGCCTTGCGGCAAGGCCCTCGTCGTACCGCAGAATTACCGATCCTGGCCCACCTGATACGTACTGGAGCCGACCTCGTGACCTCCCTGGACACTCCCGTGAACGACAGTGCCTTCGCCCTTCCGGAACACCTCGCGGCCAAGGCCGACCCGACCCTGATCGCCGCGGACGAGCAGCACTTCGCCGCGATCTCGGCGAGCCTCGAGCGCTCGATCACCGACCTCTCCGAACGTCTCGACATCGAGCGCAGGGCCCCCGGCGGCAGCGGCGAGGAGGCGCTGAACCGGGACCAGGAGATCCACCGGCTGACCGCCCGCCTGCGGGCGCTGCGCCGCTTCGGCCTGGACCTGTGCCTGGGACACATGGTCGGCGCCGACGACGAGCCCGTGTACGTCGGGCGGCTCGGTCTGACCGACAGCACCGGTCGCCGGCTGCTGGTCGACTGGCGATCGCCCGCCGCTGAGCCGTTCTTCGGGGCGACCCACGCCAACCCGATGGGCCTGACGAGCCGGCGCCGCTACCGCTGGACCGGCGGGCGGGTGAGCGACTACTGGGACGAGGTGTTCACCGCGGCCGGGTTCGACGGGCACGCCGCCGCCCTGGACGACCAGTCCGCCTTCATCGCCAGCCTGGGGAGCAGCCGGTCACCCCGGATGCGCGACGTGCTCAGCACCATCCAGGGCGACCAGGACGCGATCATCCGCGCCGGCTCGCGCGGCGCGCTCGTCGTGGACGGCGGGCCGGGCACGGGCAAGACGGTGGTCGCACTGCACCGCACCGCGTACCTGCTCTACTCCGATCCGCGTCTGGGTCACCGTCAGGGCGGCGTGCTCTTCGTCGGTCCGCACCAGCCCTACCTGGCCTACGTCGCCGACGTCCTGCCCAGCCTCGGTGAGGAGGGCGTGCAGACCTGCACCCTGCGCGACCTCCTGCCCGAGGGAGCCGCGGCACCGGCCGAGACCGACCCCGACATCTCGCGACTGAAGTCGTCGGCGCAGATGGTGCACGCGATCGAACCGGCCGTCCGGCTCTACGAGGAGCCGCCCACCAAGCCGATGGACGTCGCCACCCCCTGGGCCGACGTCCGGATCAGCGTCAACGAGTGGGCCGAGGCGTTCGACGCGCCCGAGCCCGGGACGCCGCACAACGAGGCACGCGACCAGGTCTGGGACGAGCTGGTCGAGATCATCGTCGACAAGCACGACGACGAGGAGGTCTCGCCGGAGCAGATCCGGGCCGCCCTGCGCCAGAACACCGACCTGGTCGACACCCTCAACCGGGCCTGGCCGCTGATCGAGCCGACCGACCTGGTCGGAGACCTGTGGGAGGTCCCGGCCTACCTGCGCAGGTGCGCACCCTGGCTCGAGCCCGACGAGGTGCGACTGCTGCAACGCGCGGACGCCCGCGCCTGGACGGTCTCCGACCTCCCGCTCCTCGACGCCGCCCGGCAGCGGCTCGGCGACCCCGGGGCGGCCCGCCGCCGCCGGCGTCACGAGGCGGCTGTCGCCGCCGAGCGCCAGCGGATGGACCGGGTCGTCGACGAGATCCTCGAGCTCGACGACGAGGACGGCATGTACGCCCAGCTCCGTCAGAGCGGCCTCCGCGACGCCCTCGTCGACGAGGACGTGTTGGCCGGCGTCGACCCGGACCTGCTGGCGGGCCCGTTCGCGCACATCGTCGTGGACGAGGCCCAGGAGCTCACCGACGCCGAGTGGCAGATGCTGCTGCTCCGCTGCCCGTCCCGCAGCTTCACCATCGTCGGCGACCGGGCCCAGGCCCGACACGGGTTCACCGAGTCGTGGCAGGAGCGTCTCGCACGGGTCGGGCTCGACCGGGTCGAGCTCGCCTCGCTGAGCATCAACTACCGCACACCGGAGGAGGTCATGGTCGAGGCCGAGCCGGTCATCCGGGCCGTGCTCCCCGACGCGAACGTCCCGACCTCGATCCGCAGCAGCGGCGTCCCCGTCGTCCACGGACCCGACCACCGACATCGACGCCGTCCTGGCGACCTGGCTCGCCGCGAACCCCGACGGGATCGCCTGCGTCATCGGGGACCCGAGGTTCGAGGCGACGCCGCGCATCCGGTCGCTGACCCCGGAGCTGTCGAAGGGACTCGAGTTCGACCTGGTCGTCCTCGTCGACCCCGACACGTTCGGCACCGGCATCGAGGGCGCGGTCGACCGCTACGTCGCGATGACCCGGGCGACCCAGCAGCTCGTCATCCTCACGAGCTAGCTGGTGCGTCCCGCATCTTCTCCAGCCGCGTGCGCAGGAGGGGCTGGCGGTGCGCGTTGCCCGGCAGGTCGACGTACCGCTCCTCGAAGGCGGCGAGCAGTGCATCGTCCAGGCGGCGTACGGCGCCTGGCGGGTAGCGGTAGTCCATCCGCGCGATGACCTGGTCGGCGTCGATGCCCGCGAGCAGGTCGCCGAGCGCTGCCAGCGTGGTGATCTCGAGCTCGGCCAGCAGGCTGCCGATCCAGGCGTAGTGATCGGTGCGCGACCACTCGGCGTCGGGGTACTGCCCGGCCAGGTACGCCGCGAGCTCGCGGGCGCTGATGCCGGCGGCGCCGATGTCGCTGTCATCGACCGAGCCGCCGCGGAGCCGGTCCCGAATGGTCGTGAACTCCTGGTCGGCCAGCTCGAGGAGCCCGGCGGCGAGGGTGAACCGGCGGTCGAAGTCGCGGGCGTGCTCCTCGGGAACGGTGCCCTTGTAGCGGATGTCGTGCTCGAACTCCGCCCACGCATGCTGCAGGACGGTGCGCACCTGGACCTGCGCGACCGGGCCGCCGGTGCGCGCGACCTGGAGGTGGCGGCTGGCGTAGCCGAACCGGCCCTCGCTGGCGGTCTCCTGGCCGAGGTCGCGGTCGTCGAGGACCCGCAGCTGGGACCCCAGGACGTCGGCGACGGCCGACACGTCGCTGCGGACGTAGGTGATGACGCGGATGCCGATCTGGTCGGTGATGTCGACCAACGGGTCGGGGTAGACCAGCAGCCCGTCCGCCGTGCGCCCGGCCTTCGCGGCGAAGGAGTCGACGCTCTTGGCCCGGCCGTCGACGGTCAGGTAGTTGATGCCGGCCTCGTCGAGGATCTCGGTCACCAGCGCGACGTACGCCCCCGCCTCCTCGACGAGCACCGCGTGTCCTGCCGCGTACTGCTCGACGGCGGTGCGGATCTTCGCCTGGGCGTCGGGCAGCGTCGGCGTGACGATGTAGCCGGTCTCGAAGTCGCCGTACGTCGTGGTGCGCTCGGGCCAGCGCTCCGCGAACAGCGCGACGTACGCGCAGACGACCGCGTCGACCTGGTCCTCCACCTGGCCGAGCTGGCTCTTGCGGGTGGCCGTCTCGACCCTGGTCCGCAGGTCGCGCCAGGTGCGGTCGGTGACGACGATGCCGCTCGACGTGGTCCATCAGGGTGAGCATCGCCGCACGCAGCCCGTCGAGGTCGCGGCCGCGCTTGTCCTTGTACTTCAGCGTCCTGCCGAGCCCGAAGAGCACGATCGTCGCCGGGTGGGGGTAGACCTCGAGCGCGCGCCGGTCGCGACCGGACCGGGGGTCCATGTCGAGGCGCAGCCGCCTGCAGAGCCGGGCACCGCGAGTGCCGTTGGCGAACTCCGGCTTGCCGATGTTCGACGGGTGCGTCCCGGCCTCGAAGCGGCGGAAGTCCTTGCTCAGCGCCTGCTCCGCCGGACGCGAGCCCGTGGGGTTGACGACGATCAGCGGCGCGTCGATCGCGACCAGGCACGGGCCCGCGACGTACGGCGCCAGCGCGGCCTCGATCTCCTCGTCGGTGCGAGCGGCCGAGACGTGCACCAGGCGGCCGTCCTCGTCGAGGACGGCCAGGCCGGTCTGCTGGCGCTCGCCCCAGGCCAGGTCGACGCCCACGAAGTACATGGGACCAGCCTGCCCTATCGGTCACCAGCAGAGCGGACTCGGCGGTGCGTCAGCAACCCTTCGGCGCCAGATTCGGTGGCTGAGCCACCGCTGGTCCGCGCGCAGCCGCCGGAGCGGGCGCGTGGTGGCCGAACGGCACCTCGTGGGCGTAGCCGAGGGCGGCCAGCACGCTGGGCAGCATCGCCTTGGCGGTCCGCCGGTAGCCGGCGCCGGAAGGATGGAACCTGTCGAGGGCGAACATCTCGTCGGGCTGGGTGATGAAGAACGGGCCGACCACGTCTGCCAGGGACACAGCCCGGCCGCCCATCTCGGTGGTGACCTCGCGCTGGGCCGCGGCGAGCTGACGGGAGGCTCGCGCGCCCAGGGCGCGCAACGGCTGCGGCAACGGGCGCAGCGCGCCCAGGTCCGGACAGGTGCCGACGACCACCTCGGCGCCGCACGACCGCAGCGCGACGATCGCCTCGCCGAGCTGACGTCGCGAGTCGGCGACCCGGATCCGGTGGGTGATGTCGTTGCCGCCGACCACGATGACCGCGACGTGTGGCCGGTGACCCGCGACCAGCGACGCCACCTGATCAGCGAGCCCCGAGGTCTCCGCACCGACCACCGCTGCGGTGTGGAGGCGTACGGCGCGGTGCGTCGCCTTGGTCAGCCGGCGGGCGAGCTCGCCGCCCAAGGTGTTCTTCGGGTCATCAGCGCCCAGTCCGGCGGCGATCGAGTCGCCGAGGAGGACCAGGTCGATCGGGTCGCCGTACTTCTTCTTGTAGACGCGGTCCGCCGCGAGCGCCTCCTCCCCGAGCGGCTTGCCGATCACCCGACGGGCGATCCTGGCCTGCGCCTTGAGGGTCAGGCCTGCCGCGAGCAGGGAGACCAGCCCCACGCCGACACCGGCCGTGAGCGAGCCGAGGAGCCGGCGTCCGCTCACCGCGCCGCAGCCGGTAGCCGAGCAGGGACGCGGGCCGCTCGCCGGCCGCGACCGATCCCGTGGAACTCCCAGCCGGCGCTCCGCCAGTGATCGCCGTCGAGACCGTTGCGAGCATCAAGGATCCGGCGACAGGCGACGCTGCGGCCCAGCTCGACCGGGTCGAGCCGGCGGAACTCCGGCCAGTCAGTGAGGTGGAGCAGCAGGTCGGCGCCACGGGCCGCGGTCGTCGGGCTCATCACGTAGCGGAGCTCGGGCCGAGCGGTGCGAGCGTTGACGTTCGCCTCAGGGTCATAGACGCGGATCTTGGCTCCCCGACAGTGCAGCTCGTGCGCGACATCGAGAGCCGGAGAGTCACGCACGTCGTCGGAGAGCGGCTTGAACGCCGCGCCCAGGACCCCGATCCGCCGACCGTGGACGCTGCCGCCACACAGATCGATCGCGGCCTCGACGACCCGCCCGCGAGCGGCGAGGTTGCCGGCGTCGACCTCGGCCAGCAGGCGGGCGACGTGGGCGGCCCCGAGATCCTGCGCCGTCGCCGAGAGTGCGCGGAGGTCCTTGGGGAGGCACCCGCCGCCGAAGCCTGCCCCGGCGTTCAGGAACGCTCGGCCGATCCGCGGATCGTCGCCCAAGATGTCGGCGAGCGCCACGACGTCGGCGCCGCTGCGGTCGCTGAGGTCGGCCATCGCATTGATGAAGGAGAGCTTCGTGGCGAGGAAGGCGTTCGCAGCGGTCTTGGCGAGCTCGGCCGTCTCGAGGTCGGTGACGTGGACGGGCGTACCCCGCTCGATGACGTCGCGATACACGTCGCGGAGCGTGAGCTCGTCAGCGATGCTCGTGACACCGAAGACCAAGCGCGTCGGAGTCAGCGTGTCGGCGATGCCGTGCCCCTCCCGCAGGAACTCCGGGTTCCACGCCACCGGCGCGGAGACTCCCGCCGGGACCTGGGCCCCGACCCGGGCGCTCAGGCGTGCCGCAGTGCCGACCGGCACGGTCGACTTGCCGACGATCAGGCAGCTGCGTCGTACGGCCGCAGCGAGAGCGTCCACGACGGCGTGGACCGCGCCGAGGTCGGCCGCTCCGCCACTGCCGGACTGGGGCGTGCCGACACAGACGAAGTGCACGTCGGCCTCGGCCGCTTCGCGCAGGTCGCCGGTGAACCGCAGTCGACCGGCGGCGACGTTGCGGGCGATCAGGTCGCCGAGGCCGGGTTCGGAGAACGGCGCCAGGCCGTCGCGGAGCAGGTTGATCTTGCGGAGGTCCCGGTCGACGCCGACGACCGAGTGGCCGAGCTCGGCCATGCAGGCTGCATGGGTCGCACCGAGGTAGCCGGTGCCGATGACACTGATCCGTAGGGTCATGTCGTCACGCCAGCAGCACGACTCGGCGGGACGGTCACGTGGGGTGAGACGTCGGGTGACCAGCCGGTGTACGGCCGGCGTGGCCCGACACTCAGTCTTCGCGGGTCGTTCAACAGGCCGTGGGACCCCGGGGCGTCGGCGTACCTAGCGTGATCGCGTGATCGTTCGGGGAGCCGTCGGCTCCACCCTCGTGCTGCTCGGCGGGCTGGTCACCCAGGTGCTGCCCTGGTCCAGCCCGATCGCCAACGCACCACTGCTGGCCGCCCTGCGGGAGTCGCAGGCGGGCCGGATGGTGGGACTGGTGGTCGTGGTCGCCGGACTGGCGCTGCTCGGGTCGGCCTGGCTGCGTCTGCTGACCGCGACCCACCCGCACACCGGGCTGAGCCTCGGGCAGCGGCTCAAGACCGTGCACCTCGCCACGATCGCCTGGTGCCTGCCGCTGATGATCGCGCCGCCGATGTTCAGCCGGGACGGCTGGAGCTACGCGGCACAGGGCGAGCTGACCCACATCGGCCTCTCGCCGTACGTCTGGACGCCGAGCATCTTCTCCGGCCAGATCCGCGAGGGCGTCGATCCGCTCTGGCTGAACACACCCACGCCGTACGGCCCGGTACCGCTGGCCTGGGGGTCCTGGGTCGCCGGACTCTCGGACAATGCCTGGCTGCTGGTCATCGGCTACCGGGTGCTCGGGGTGCTGGGCCTGGTCCTGCTGGCGTGGGCAGTGCCGAAGCTGGCGGCTCGAACCGGCCAGGACGGCGCCCGCGCCTCGGCGCTGGTGCTCGCCGGCCCGTTGACCGTCGTGCACGGCATCGGCGGTGTCCACAACGACCTGGTGATGGCGGGCCTGATGGCCGCGGCGGTCGCGGCCGCGTTCGACCGGCCCTGGGTGATCGGTGCTGCGCTCGCCGGCGCGGCCGCGGCGGTCAAGCTGCCCGGCGGGGTGGTCGCGATCGGCGTCGCCCTGGTCTCGCTCCCGACGATGGCAGGGCTGATGCCTCGGCTGCGCCGGCTGACGGCGGTCGGTGCCGTCGCAGCCGGTGTGCTGGCCGGGACCGGCGTCGCGATCGGTGTCGGCCTCGGCTGGATCCACGCCCTCGACACGCCGGGCATCGTCCGGACCCCGCTGTCGATCAGCACGCAGGTCGGTGCCCTGCTGGGTGGGTTCGGCCGGCTCGCGGGCATCGGACCGCTCGAGGACCACGCCCTCAGCGTGGTCCGCACCGTCGGCGTCCTGGTGGCCGTCGGGATCGCGGTCCGGATCGCGCTGCGCGGTCGCACCGGTGACCGGTCCGACGTGGTCAGATCGATGGCGGTGCTGACGACCACGGTGGTGCTGCTCAGCCCCGCTGTGCACGGGTGGTACCTGCTCTGGGCGCTGCCGTTCCTCGCGGCCTACCCGTGGGGCCGACCCGGCGATGAGGCGGTCCGTGACGCAGCGCTGCTGCTCGGCATCGTCGCGCCGCTCGACTCCAGCCTGCGTGGCGTTCCCACCGAGATCCTCGTCGTGGCGATCCTGGTCGCACTGACCGCCGTCCGGCTCCGGGTCTCTCAGGCAGGGCACGCCCGGCGGTCGGGCTCGTCGCTCGCTGCGTGAACGGCGAGCATCGCCTCGACCGTCCGCCGCCACGGGAACTCCTCGGTCCGGTGCCGCGCACCCGCACGGGTCACCCCAGCGATGAAGTTCGCCGGCTGGGCGATCCGCACGCCGGTCAGGCGGCCGCGGCGGCGGCGGTGAGAACGCTGCGGTAGTGACCGACCAGCTCATCGACCACCGCCGCCCAGCTGCGCCCGGCGACGTCGGTGAGGGCCGCGGCGGCCAGGTCGTGGCGCAACCCGGGCAAGCGCTGGAGCTTGAGAACGCTGTCGCGTAGCGAGCCGAGGTCGGTCGGGTCGAAGAGCAGGCCGGTGCGGCAGGGGTCGACCAGGTCGAGCGGTCCGCCGGCCGCGGGCGCGACCACCGGCACGCCACTGGCCTGCGCCTCCTGGACGGTCTGGCAGAAGGTCTCCGAGTCGCCGGTGTGGACGAAGACATCGAGGGAGGCGAAGGCGGCGGCGAGCTCCGCACCCTGCAACATGCCCGGTGAAGGCCGCTTCCGGGAGGCGGCGCTCGAGGTCGGCGCGCGCCGGTCCGTCGCCGACGACGACCAGCTGGACTCCGGGCAGGCCGGCCAGGACCGCGAGCCGGTGCACCTGCTTCTCGTGCGCGAGCCGGCCGACGTACCCGACCGCGAGACGCTGGCCGCCGGTCCAGGCGTCGTGGAGCCGGACGTCGCGGCGACCAGGGCCGAAGAGGTCGAGGGCGATGCCGCGCCGCCACAGGTGCAGGTCGGGTACGCCGAGCGCCTCGAGCTGGGCCATCGAGCAGGTCGACGGCACCAGGTTGCGGTCGACGCGACGGTGCAGGCGACCGACCCACTTGTCGACGACGACGTCGGCGCGCAGTCCGTACTGGCGAGCGAACCCGGCGATGTCGGTCTGGTAGACAGCGACCGTCGGGACGCCCGCCCGCTTCGCGGCACGCAGCCCGGCTACGCCGAGGACGATCGGCGAGGCGAGGTGGACGACGTCGGCGCCGAAGCGCTCCAGGCCGTGGCCGAGCGCCGCGTCGGGGAGCCCGATCGGGAAGGATCGGTAGCCGGGCAGGCCGACCGACCTGACTCGCACCACCGGGGTCCCCTCGAAGTGGCCGGGACCCGGACCGGGTGCGACCACGAGGGTCTCGTGCCCGGCGGCGACGAGCTCGGTGACGATGTGGCGCACCGTGTTGGAGACACCGTTGATCTGCGGCAGGAAGGACTCGGTCACGATCGCGACGCGCATGTCTTCACGCTGGGTCGGCCGGGTGAACGGTCGGTGACCTGCCCGGATGGGTCGCACGAAGAGCGAGCGGCTACCCCGCGGCGTACTCCCGAGCGATCGCGGCCCCGAGCCGGGCGTTGTGGCGGACCAGGGCGATGTTGGCCGTGAGCGAGGCGCCACCGGTGATCTCGACGATCCGGCCGAGAAGGTAGGGCGTGGCCTCCTTGCCGTGGATGCCGAGGGCGTCCATGTCGGCGAGAGCCTGGTCGATGATCACGCCGATCTCGTCGGCGGGGATCTCGTCCTCCTCGGGGATCGGGTTGGCGATCACGATCCCGCCGGCGATGCCGAGGTCCCACTTGGCGCGCATCACCGCCGCGACCTCGCCCGGGGTGTCGACCCGCATCGGGGCGGCGTGGCCACTGGAGCGGGAGTAGAAGGACGGGAACTCGTCGCTGCCGAGCGCCAGCACGGGGACCCCCAACGTCTCCAGGGTCTCGAGGGTCAGGCCGATGTCGAGGATCGACTTCACCCCGGCCGAGACGACGGCGACGTCGGTGCTGCCGAGCTCGGTGAGGTCGGCCGAGATGTCGAAGGTCTGCTGGGCGCCGCGGTGCACACCGCCGAGGCCGCCGGTGACGAACGTGCGGATCCCGGCCAGGGCGGCGAGCCGCATGGTGGCCGCCACCGTGGTCGCGCCGTGCGTGCCGCGGGCGACGACGAAGGGCAGGTCGCGAACACTGACCTTGGTGACGTCGCCGTGGCTGGCGAGCAGCTCGAGGTCATCGGCCGTCAGGCCGATCTTCGGACGCCCGTCCAGGATCGCGATCGTCGCCGGGACCGCGCCGCGCTCCCGGATGATTGCCCTCGACCTCGACCGCCATCGCGACGTTCTGCGGGTAGGGCATGCCGTGGCTGATGATCGTGCTCTCCAGCGCGACGACGGGCGACCCGTCGGCGAGCGCGGCGGCGACCTCGTCGGTGAGGGTCAGCAAGGGATGGGTCATGCGAGGGTGCTCCTGACGAGGCGGTCGGTGAGATCGGGTCGGACGGTGTGCGGGCTGGCCACGGTGAGGGCGGCAGCGGCGTGGCCGTACGCCGCCGCAGCGACCAGGTCGTCCCCGGCCAGCAGGGCGTGGCAGAACGCGGCCAGCATCGCGTCGCCGGCACCGGTGACGTCCTCGACCTCGGTCACCACCGCCTCGATCCAGGCGGACTCGCCCGGCGAGCTCAGCAGGGAGCCGCGCTCACCGAGCCGGACCCACACGTGCGCGACCCCCCGACGGTGCAGCGCCGCGGCCGCGGTCGTGACCTGTCTGTCGGTCCGCGCCGGCAGGCCGGTGAGCGCGCTCAGCTCGTCTCGGTTCGGAGTGACGGCGAAGAGCGGCCGGTCCGGCGAGATCAGTGGGGCGAGCAGCGCTGCCTTGGGCACGCTGACCGGCTCGAGCACCACCCGGACGCCGGCGGCGGCAGCGAGATCGAGCGCGAAGGTCAAGGTCGCCGTCGCCAGGTTGCCGTCGAGGACGACGAGCCGGGCCGAGGCGACCAGGTCACGCGCCGCGTTGACCTGGTCGGGCGAGAGCTCGTCGGTGGCGGCCATGTCGGCGACAGCCACCACCAGCTCGCCGGTCGCGTCCAGGACAGCGGTGTAGGTGCCGGTCGCCCGGGCGCTGCGGCGTACGTGCTCGACGTGCACACCGGCCCCGGAGGTCGCGGCGAGCACCTGGTCACCCAGTCCGTCGCTGCCGATCGCCGCGACCAGATGGGTGCGGGTCCCGAGTCGGGCGAGGTTCTCCGCGATGTTGCGGCCGACCCCTCCCGCGGCCATGGATCCCGTCCCGGGGTTGCTGGTCGCCGGTACGGCGACGTGCGTGCTGCGGGCCTTGACGTCCATGTTGGCCCCGCCGATCACCACGACCGAGGGCTGATCGCTGAGCACGTAGCCGCGACCCAGGATGACGCCCTTCTTGCCGAGGTTGGACAGGTGCACGTTGACGGCGGTCCGCGTGGTGCCGAGCGCGGCCGCGATGGCCGCCGATCCGGTGAGTGGGTCCCGACGCAGCAGCGCCACGATCTCCCGCTCGCGATCGGTCAGGCCCATGCTTATCAGCATAAGGCATCCTTATCTTGACCAAACGGGTGGGATCGTTCGCCGGCGCGTTTAGGGTGTCGACGTGAAGCGCCTCCTCCTCGTGATCCTCGCCCTCGGCCTGTCCCTGGGCCTCCTTCCGGCGCTGGGCGCCGACGCGGCGGCGCCGGCCCCCGCGCCGGTCCATTCCGTGAGCGTCACGGGCGAGGGCGTGGCGATGTATCCCGCCTTCGACGCCTCGATCGCGCGCTACGGAGTGACGACGACGGCGAGCAAGGCCGCCACGGAGACCACGCCAGCCGTGCCGGGCACCGAGGGCACGGTCACGGTGCACGCAACCACCAGCGACCCAGCCGGCTCGGTCCGCATCAACGGTCGTCCCTCCCCCGACGGCACCCGTACCCTCACCGGGCTGAGCGAGGGCGACGAGATCGCCGTGTTCATCGAGGACTCCGCCGGCACCGAGCGGCACTCGCTGGTCTACCTGCCCACGGACTTCCCGGCCCTGCAGCAGGTCACCGACGTCACGGCCGACGACCCCGACCTGCAGCCCGGAATGGTGCTGGTCACGTTGGGCAAGTGGATCACCCCCTCCCCGTTCTTCGAGGCCGCCCTCGACGTCAACGGGGTCCCCGCCATGGTCCACGCGACGACCTACTCGATCGACTTCAAGCGAGCGGCGAACGGCAACTACTCGGTCGGACGGAACACGACGACGTCCGGGCGCTCGGGTCAGGCGGTCACCGAGCTCGACAGCCAGTTCCGGCCGATCGGCAGCTACGAGACCCAGGGCCAGGCTGAGCCCGGTGACCCGGGCACCCATGACCTGACCAACACCGACGGCCACGACTCGATCCTGCTGCCCGACGGCAGCCGCTACCTGATCAGCCTCGACCTCGCAGACGGTGCCTACGACGCCGTGATCCAGGAGATCGACCCGGCGGGCGATGTGACGTTCACCTGGAACAGCAAGGACCACCTGACCCCGGCCGACGAGACCGTCGTCGACGCCAGCCCGCCGGGCACCGGTGACTACAACCACATCAACTCGCTCCAGGTCATGGACGACGGCGACCTGCTGGTGTCCTTCCGGCACTTCAGCGCGGTCTACAAGATCGCCCGGACCGCGCACGACGGCTACGCGCAGGGCGACGTCGTCTGGAAGCTCGGGGGCCGCAACAGCACCTTCACCTTCCCGAACGACCAGTACGGCGGACCGTGTGCCCAGCACGACGCGACCGAGATGCCCAACGGCAACATCCTGATGTTCGACAACGGCTCGGCGAACTTCACCGGCAGGTTCTGCGTCGACCCGGAGGCCAGGCACGGGGCCGTGGTCCAGCGGCCGTTCACCCGTGCCGTCGAGTACGACCTCGACACCGGTGCCAGCACCGCCACCGTCGCCTGGGAGTACGACATCCCGGCCGTCGACACCGCCAACGCCTGGTTCGCCAACTTCGCGGGCTCCGCCCAGCGGGTCGCCAACGGCGACACCGTGATCGGCTGGGCCGCCGAACGCCGCGCCATCACGACCGAGGTCGACGCGGCGGGACAGGTCGTCTGGGGGTTGAAGGATCCGCAGAAGGCGTACTTCAGCTACCGGGCGGTCAAGGCCGACGTGCCCGACGCCCAGGCGCCCGTCGTCACCCTCGACACCCCCGCCGACGGCGCGACCTTCGCCTTCGGCAGTGATCCTGCCGCGCCGACCTTCGACTGCACCGACCGCGGTGGGTCGAGCCTGCAGACCTGCTCGTCGTCGGCGATCGACACCAGTAGGGCCGGGACCCACTCGTACAAGGTGACGGCGACCGACGGCGCCGGCAACACCACCACGCGACGCCGCTCGTACACGGTGCTGCCGTCGCCGTACCGTCCGGACGCCCAGATCCGCACCAAGTCCGGTGGCACGTTCAAGTCGACGGTGAGCTCGACCATCCGTCCCCGGGCCACGGCCGTGGCGGTCGTCCGCCTCCGCAACGACGGCACCAAGGCCGACCGCCTCACCCTGGCCAGGACCCCTGACTCGAAGGCCTTCCACCTCACCTACGACCTCCCCGGAGACGCGCGACGTCCGCCGAAGCTCGAGCCCGGTCAGACCTGGACCTTCCGGGTCGAGGTCGTGCGCACGCCTGCCGCCCCGGCCGGCGCGCAGCGCACGTTCAAGATCACCGCCACCTCCGCACACCAGTCGGGCAGTCGCGACCAGGTCGCCTTCCAGGTGCGAGCGCGGTAGCTGCTCCGGCACAATGATCGCGTGCCGACGACCAACCAGTGGCTCGCCTTCGTGCTGGCCAGCATCCTCTTCATCCAGGTGCCTGGTCCGAGCCTGCTCTTCACGATCGGCCGCGCCCTCACGGTCGGCCGCCGCGACGCACTGCTCTCGGTCGTCGGCAACGCGCTCGGGCTGGTCACCCAGGTGCTCGCCGTCGCGGTCGGCCTCGGCGCCGTCGTCGCGGCCAGCGCCCACGCCTACACGCTGCTGAAGATCGTCGGAGCGGCGTACGTCGTCTATCTCGGCATCCAGGCGATCCGGCACCGCGCCGACGCTCGCGCGGCCCTCGCCGCGGTCTCCACGGATGCCGTCGCCCCGGCCCGCGCCACCCGGTCGCTGCGGATCGGCTTCATCGTCGGCCTGACCAACCCGAAGACGATCGTCTTCTTCGTGGCCTTCCTTCCGCAGTTCGTCAACCAGCCGGCCGGCCACTCGGGGCTGCAGTTCGCCCTGCTCGGCGCGGTCTTCGGCGCGATGGCGATCATCTCCGACGGCACCTGGGCGCTGGCCGCCGGCAAGGCGCGTGACTGGTTCGCGCGCCGCCCGCAGCGGCTCGACAAGCTCGGCGTCGCCGGCGGCGTGATGATGATCGGCCTCGGCGCCACCATGGCCGCGGCCTCGGAGTAGGTCAGCGCGTCTCGGCCAGCCGGCGTACGGCCCGCTCGACCAGGTCGTAGTCGACCTCGTCGTACGGCAGCTTGAGCGTTCCCTTCGCTCCGGCGTACGGCGCCAGGTCCCGGTCGAGCTCGGCGTCACCCGGCGGCGGGACGGGGTAGAGCGACACGTGCTGCTTCCAGGCGGCGACGTGGACGAGTGACGTGCCGTCGACCTGCCAGGTCGGCATGTCGTAGCGGATCACCTCCTCGGCTCCCGGCGCCACGAGCAGGACCCGGCGGCGGATCTCCTCCACGACGTCGCGCTGCTCGGGCTGGAGGGACGCGAGGTAGCCGGCCACGTTCTCGAACTTCGCCATGCGTCCCAGCATCGCCGAGACCTCGAGGTCCAGGCCAGACTTCTCGAGTCCCAACCGCCCCAGGAGTGCTGGGTGGTCAGCCAGAACCGGCGGACTCGCCGTTGCCGCAACGGCGTGTCGGCGGGTTTCCCCGGCCGCCCGGGGAAACCCGCCAGCCCCCTACAGCTCGCGCGCCTGATCACGAGCCAGCAGCGCCACCCCGAGCGACAGCCGCGAGGACGGGTCATCGAGCGGATGACCGACCAGATCCTCGAGCCGCTTCAACGCCGGATACAGCGAGGTCCGGTTGCGGTGCGCCACCCGCGCCAGCTCGGCCTTGTTGCCGCCGACGGCGAGGAACTGACGCAGCAGGTCGACCAGACCGCTGCCGTGACGGGCCTCGTGCTCGAGCAGCGCCCCGAGCTCGGCCTCCGCGAACTCCTGCACCCGGGCGTCCTCGCGCAACGACATCAGCAGGCCGGGCAGCCGGATGTCGGACTGCCGGAAGCAGCCGATCTGCGCCGGCGGCAGGCTGGCCGCGACGTCGACGACCACCCGCGCCGAGCGCAGCGACGTCGCCGCCGCCAGCAGCCGGTCGACCGCCTGGCCGGCGCCGAGCACGGCGTCGGGCTCGAGCACCCGGAGCTCGCGCGCCACCGTGTCGAGCACCTCGTCGTCGGTGGTCAGGATGCCGACGTGGCCACCGTCGAGCACACCGACGAGCCCCGATGCTGCGGCCGACGCGAGCGCCTCCTGCACGAGCTCGCTGAGCCGCACCATCCGCCGCTCCGCGGAGCCGGCGTCACCGGGTGGTTCCTCACGCAGGCGAGCCACGGCGCCGACGTAGGCCGCGCCGTCGCTGACGCCCAGCGCCCGCAGCCGGGCGGCGGCAGCCGCTTCGCCGCCGAGCCGCTCGTCGAGCAGGTCGAGCAGGAAGCCGCCGTGCACCCGCAGCTGGATCCCGGTGTCGTCGCGCTCGATCATCCGGCCGAGCTCGACGGCCTGCGCCGCCCGCTCGAGGACCTGGACGGCTCGCCCACCGCGGCGCCCGGCCGGCTGCACCAACCGTCCCCAGGCACCACCCTGGATGCCGACCGGCGTGGTCAGCCAGCGTTCCGGGCCACCGCTCCCGCTGGCGCGGAGGTACGGCGTGAGCCGCGAGCGGCGCTCCCAGTCCACGAGCAGCCGGTCGACCGGCTCCTCGCGGGCGGCCGCGACGAGCACCCGGCGGGAGAGGTCCTCCAGCACGACCGACGCTCCGACGAGGTCGGCTGCGGCCTCGACGAGCCTGGTCATCGGCGCCCGGGCGAGCCCGAGCTCGGTGAAGGTCTGGTGCACGTCGCCGGCGAAGCGCAGGTCGTCGTACTGCTCGGCGACGATCGCGCGGTGCACCTGCTCGGTGACCTCGACGAAGCGGACCTTGCGGTTGAGCACCACCACTGGCAACCCGGCCGTGCGGGCCCGGCGCAGCGCAGCGTCGGGGACGCTCGGGTACGCCGCGCTGAGCTCGACCACCAGGCCGGCAGCGCCGACCGTCACGAGCTGGTCGACGAAGTCCGCCGCCGCCTCGCGCGACTCCGCCATCCCGAGCCCGGTCGTCAGCACCAGCTCGTGCCCGACCAGCAGCGCCCCGACGTCGCGGACCTCCGAGACGTGCACCCAGCGCAGCACCGTGTCGAGGCCGGCCTCGCCACCGAGCACCACCGGATCACCCGCGGCGAGAACGGGGAGGGCGAGCGCCTCGCGGACGGTGATCGACATGGGTCGAGAGTACGACGCTCCGTCGCCAGCTGGGGTCGTGAGGCCGACAGGCTGTCGCCTCAGTGGTAGAGACCGAGGAAGCTCCTGGAGGCAACGGCCACCAGGTCGTCCGGAGTGGCCTCGACGGCGCCGTCGAGCCAGGCGGTGACCAGCTCCGCGACACCGCCGATGAAGAGCAGGCCGACGAGCTCGTCGTCGGCTCCGCTGCGCGGGGAGAGGTCCAGCTCCCGCGCCGCGTCCGCCGTACGGTGGGCGAAGTGGCGGAGCAGCTCGGCCCGACGCGGTCGCAGGGACGCCATCGCGGCCGCCTCGACGATCGCCACCCGCCCCTTGCGCGGGTCGTCGACGAGCATCTGGACGAAGGCGCCGACCGAGGCCATGGCCCGCCCGGCCGGATCGGCGCCCGCGGCCTCTGCGGCCCGATGGGTCGCCTCCTCGATCTCGACGGCCACCCGGTCGAGCACAGCGGTCTGGGCGGCGTCGAGGTTGGTGAAGCTCTCGTAGAAGTAGCGCTCCGACAGCCCGGCCCGGGCGCAGACGTTGGTCATCGTGGTGCTGACGTCGGGCTCCGCCCAGACCGCGAGGGTCGCCTCGAGCAGCCGCTCGCGACGCTCGGCCGCGCGGGCCTCCGCGCTCACGCCCCGGTAGACACCCGACTGCACCGCCATGGCGCCACGATCTCATGGCGGCACCGGGGCTGAGAAGGTTGACAGGGAGTCCTTCCTGATTCATCGTGAGCGAGTCGCGAGAGGCAGGAGGTCGACGATGACCGCACCGGTGACCGTCCCCGACGGATCGCCCCGGGAGATCCCGGAGCAGCGTCGCGAGGACCGAGGGCTCCCCTACCTGGGCCGCATCTTCGACTACGCGCGCGACCCGGTCGCCCTGATGACCCACCAGTGGGAGACCTACGGCCCGGTGGCGCCGTTCCGGGCGATGAACAACCGGGCGGTGATGCTGCTCGGACCCGACGCGGTCGAGCAGGGACTTCGCAACAAGGACAAGGCGTTCGCCAACCAGCCGGCCTGGACCCGGCTGGTCGGACCGTTCTTCGGCGGCGGGCTGATGCTCATCGACTTCGAGGAGCACCACGCCCACCGGCGGATCATGCAGGAGGCGTTCACCCGCGACCGCCTCGAGACGTACGCCGCCCGGATGCACCCAGCGATCGACGCCGGGATGGCCGACTGGGGCACCGACCCGCAGTTCCTGGCCTACCCCGCCCTCAAGCAGCTCACCCTCGACATCGCGACCGACATCTTCATGGGCGGCGCCGAGTCCACCAGCCGCGAGGAGATGGACCGGGTCAACGAGGCGTTCATCGCGTGTGTCCAGGCGGCGGCCGGGATCGTGCGGGCCGACGTGCCCTTCACCCGCTGGGGCCGCGCGTTCCGCGGTCGCCGGGTGCTCGAGGAATTCCTGCGTGGCTACCTGCCCGCGCGCCGGGCCACCCGCACCGACGACATCTTCTCGGTGCTGTGCCACATCGAGACCGACGACGGTGAGCGCTTCACCGACGACGACGTCGTCAACCACATGATCTTCTTGATGATGGCCGCCCACGACACCTCGACCATCACCACCTCGGCGATCCTGCAGTTCCTCGGCCAGCACCCCGAGTGGCAGGAGCGCTGCCGCCAGGAGTCGCTGGCACTCGGACCCGAGCCGACCCTGGCCGAGCTGGAGGGGCTGCCGTCGATCGACCTGGTGATGAAGGAGGCGCTACGGCTCCGGGCGCCGGTGCCGGTCGTCATCCGCAAGACCGTCAAGGAGACGGTCGTCCAGGGCGTGCGGATCCCGGTCGACACCGACGTGGTCATCGGCATTCAGCTCAACCACCTGCTCGAGGACCTGTGGACCGACCCGACGTCCTTCGACCCCGACCGGTTCTCGCCGGAGCGCCGGGAGGACAAGTCGCACCTGTACGCGTGGTCGCCGTTCGGTGGTGGCGTGCACAAGTGCATCGGCCTCTACTTCGCCGGCGCCGAGATCAAGGCGATCATGCACCGGCTCCTGCGCAGCCACCACTGGACCGTCGACCCGGCGTACGTCGCTCCGCTCGACAACCACTCGCTGCCGTTCCCCAAGGACGGCCAGCCGATCGACCTGGTCCGCGATCCCCGCTGACCGCGCTACGTTGAACCGGTGTCCACCGTCCGCCCGGCGCGCCGTACGCAGGCGCAGCGGCGGGCCTCGACCCGCAAGGCGCTGCTCGACGCCACGATCGACGTGCTCGTCGACCGGGGGTACGCCGGCCTGACGACCACCCTGGTCTGCGAGCGCGCAGGCGTGACGCGGGGAGCCCAGGCCCACTACTTCGCCACCAAGGCCGACCTCGTCGTCCAGGCCCTGAGCCACCTCACCGACGCCCTGGTCGCCGATCTGGTGTCCAAACCGCTCGACGTGGCCGACGACCCCGCGGGCCAGTACGCCGTGCTGCTCGACCGACTCTGGGAGATCTTCAGCGGACCGGTCTCCTCAGCCCAGCTCGAGCTCTTCGTGGCCGCCCGCACCGACCCCGAGCTGCACCTCCACCTGGTGCAGTTCGAGCAGGCCGTGAGCGACACATTGGCCGACGCCGCGCGCCAGGTCGCGCCGCAGCTGGTCGCGCGACCCGAGTTCGCCTCGGTGATGACGACGGCGAGCGCGACCATCCGCGGGCTGCGGATGCTGCGAGCCGTCGCCAGCGAGCGGACGGTGCGGCGCGCGTGGCCGCCCGCACGCGACCAGCTGCTCGCCGGGCTCGCGCGCGACGAGTCCTGACCACTTACCTGCTTGAGTGCCGATAAGTTCTCTGTCACTCTGGGCCTCTCACGAGTGGCGTGCCTCACACCGCCGCGGTGACGAGAGGGGACCCGATGGACTTCGACGACACACCGGAGGAAGCCGCCTGGCGCAGCCAGGTGCGCACCTTCCTCGAGGAGCACCGCGCCGAGCTCGGCCAGCGCTCCGGCGGGCGCAGCCTCGACGACGGGGTCGCCCGCCGGCGTCAGGCGCTGCTGTACGACGGCGGCCTGGTCGGGGTCACCTGGCCGACCGACGCCGGTGGGCAGGGGGGCACCCCGATGCAGCAGTCGATCGTCGACCAGGAGATGGCGCGGGCCGACGTACCGGGCCTGATCAACCTGATCGGCATCGGCATGTGCGGACCGACGGTGATCTACCACGGCAGCGAGGACCAGAAGTCTCGCTACCTCCGTCGGCTGCTGCGCGCCGATGACCTGTGGTGCCAGCTCTTCAGCGAACCGGCCTCGGGCAGCGACCTCGCCGCACTGCGCACGAAGGCGGTGCGCACCGAGGACGGCAGCTGGCGGATCAGCGGCCAGAAGGTCTGGACGACGCTCGCGCACCTCGCCGACTACGGCATCCTGCTCACCCGCACCGACCCCGACGTCGCCAAGCACCGCGGGCTCACCATGTTCGTGGTGGACATGAAGGCTCCGGGCGTCACCGTGCGGCCGCTGCGGCAGATGAGCGGCGCGGCGGACTTCAACGAGGTCTTCTTCGACGATGTGGTCGTGCCCGACGAGGAGCGCCTCGGTGACGTCGGCGACGGCTGGCGGGTCGCCCTCACCACCCTGATGAGCGAGCGGCTCTCCCTCGGCGGCGGCGGCACCGAGATCGGCGCCAGCGCCACGTCCGTGGTCGACCACGTCGCGGCGCACCTCGACGAACTGCCGGAGGGGCGGCAGGCGCTGGCCCGCCAGCAGCTCGGCCGGTCCTACGTCGGCGCGCTCGCCAACCGCTACACCGGCTACCGCCTGCTCTCCAAGCTCAGCAAGGGCGAGCTGCCCGGGCCGGAGGCCTCGGCCGGCAAGCTCTCCGGCACCAAGGTCGCCCGCGATCTCGCGGACCTCGCCGTCCGCGTGCTGGGCGACGAGGCGGCGTACGCCGCCACTGCCGACGGCTCGCGCGGCTGGCAGGACCTCCAGGCCGGACTTCCCGGCATGGCCATCGCCGGCGGCACCAACGAGGTGCTCCGCAACATCATCGGCGAGCGGGTGCTGGGGCTCCCGGCCGAACCGCGCGCCGACAAGGGCGTCACCTTCAAGGAGAGCCTCGCGTCCGCCCGGGCGTGAGGAGAGGAGCAGCGATGAACTTCGACCTGGACGACGAGCAGCGCGACCTCGCAGCCGCGGCCCGTGCCTTCCTCTCCGACGCCGCCTCCCCGGGGGACTCCCGGACGGCGATGGACGACGGTGCACCCGTGCGCCCCGGGCGTGCGTCACTCGTGGAGAGCGGGTTCGCGACCATCACGGTGCCCGAAGACGCCGGCGGTGGCGGAGGCTCGGTGCTCGACCTCGCGGTCGTCGCGGAGCAGGCCGGCCGAGTGCTCGCCGGACCCTCCCTGGTGACCTTCGCCCGTGCGGCGGTGCTGCTCGCCGACGATCCCGAGCGACTCGCCGCCCTCGGCGACGGCTCGCTGGCCGTCGCCGTCGTCGACGAGAGAGGTCCGGTCCTCGACGCGGCGGGCGCCGACCGGTTCCTGGCGCTGCGTGGCGACGACGTCGTGCTCGCCCGTGGCCGGGCCACGATCCGGGAGGCGATCGACCCGACCCGCGGGCTCGGAGACGTCGAGCTCGACGGCACCGACCTGGAGGTCGTCGCCACCGATGCCCGGCTGCGCTGGCAGCACGCCGAACGCGTGGGCCGCGTGGTCCTGGCCGCCGAGGGGCTCGGCGCCGCGAGCCGGGCGCTCGAGATCGGCGTGGAGTACGCCAAGGAGCGAATGGCCTTCGGCCGAGCGATCGGCTCCTACCAGGCCGTCAAGCACGCGCTGGTCGACGTCTACGTGCAGGTCGAGCAGCTGCGGTCGTTGGTGTGGTGGGCGGCCTGGGCGGCCGACCAGGCGCCGGACGAGCTGCCGCTCGCGGCGGCTGCGGTGAAGGCCGCCTCGGCGACGACGCTCGAGGAGGCCGCCGAGACGCTGGTCCAGGTGCACGGCGGGATCGGGTTCACCTGGGAGCACGACGCCCACCTCTTCTGGCGCCGGGCCAAGGTGGACCGGTTCCTGCTCGGCGACGACGTCGACGCGTACGACGAGGTCGCCCGTCTGGCCATCGCCCAGGGCGCCGCGCACCGGGTGGAAGCGGCGGGCGCACGATGACCGGCGAGCACCACCTGTCGCTGCTCGCGGAGCAGGCGTTCGAGCGGCTCGGCGACTACGACCAGCTCCTCTTCGAGGGCAGCTGGCACACCTTCGGCGAGATCGACTCTCGCGCCCGTCGCACGGCCACCGGCCTCGGGTCGATCGGCATCGAGGCCGGCGACCGGGTCATCGTGCTGACGATGAACACCCCGGAGGTGTTCGTCGCGTACCACGCGATCTGGCGCGCGGGTGCTGTCGTGACACCGGTGATCTTCCTGCAGACGCCGACCGAGCTGCGCCACATCCTGGAGAACTCCGGCGCGAAGGCGGCGATCGTCAGTCCGGAGCTCGTGCCGATGGTCGTCGGGGCGGCGGAGGGACTCGATCTCCGGCTGGTGGTCGCGGGCGACGTGCCCGACGGCGTGGACGCGGTGACCTTCGCCTCGCTCGAGGAGCACGAGCCGGGCGAGATCGTGCCCCGCGGGGACGACGAGATGGCAGCCCTGCTCTACACCGGCGGCACCACCGGCCGGGCCAAGGGCGTGATGCTCAGCCACCACGGACTGTGGCACGCGGGTCGCGGCATGAGCGACGTCGCCCGGACGATGGAGACCACCCGGTCGCTGCTCCCGCTGCCGCTGTCGCACGCGTTCGGGCTCAACGTGCTGGTCGCGGGGCTGCACGCCGACCAGCAGTTCGTGTCGGTGATGCAGCGTTGGTTCGACCCGCAGGGCTGGCTGGAGCTGGTGCAGGAGCACCGGCTGGAGAGCAGCCCGGTGGTGCCGTCGATGATGCAGATGCTGCTCGACCAGCCCTACGGCGACTACGACCTGACCTCGCTCGTGTCCTTCGGCTCGGGCGGTGCGCCGCTCCTACCGCACCTGCGGGAGAAGGTCGAGAGGGCCTTCGGAGTCACCATCCTCGAGGGCTACGGCCTCACGGAGAGCACGGCGATCGCCACCGCCTCGACGGTCACCGACAACCGGCCCGGCAGCGTCGGCAAGCCGGCGCCGCACGTCGAGCTGTCCATCCTCGACCCGCTCGGGGCGCCGGTCGCCACCGGGGAGGACGGCGAGATCTGCATCGCCGGACCGGGCGTGATGATGGGCTACTGGCAGGACCCGGAGCAGACCGCGTCGACGATCGTCGACGGCTGGCTGCACACCGGCGACGTCGGCCACCTCGACGAGGACGGCTTCCTCTACGTCGTCGACCGGGTCAAGGACCTGATCATCCGCGGCGGCTTCAACGTCTACCCGCGCGACGTCGAGGACGTCCTGGTCGGCCACCCCGCGGTGTCCGCTGCGGCCGTCGTCGGCCGACCGGACGCCAAGAGCGGTGAGGAGGTCGTCGCGGTCGTGGCCCTGGCCCCAGGCGCGGAGGCGACCCCGGAGGAGCTGATCGAGTTCGCCCGGGCGCACCTCGCGAAGTACAAGTACCCGCGCGAGATCCTCGTGGTCGACGCGGTGCCACTGACGAGCGTCGGCAAGACCGACCGCAAGGCCGTCCGGGGCCTCGTGCGCAGGTAAGCGACGGTCCGTCGCCGCACGATGTGATCCCGCGACGCTGTGTCCCTCGCTGATCCCAGCAGGCGCCAGCACGATGGAGTCATGACCACCATCGCGCACTGGATCGACGGCAGCACCCACCTCGGCTCGCAGGCTCGCCTCGGCGATGTCACCAACCCCGCGACCGGCCAGGTCACCGGACAGGTCGTCTTCGCCGACGGCGCCGACATCGACGCCGCGGTCTCCACCGCGAAGGCCGCGTCGAAGGTGTGGGCGAACACCTCGGTCAGCGCCCGCACCCAGGTGGTCTTCCGCTTCCGCGAGCTGCTGAACGAGCGCAAGGACGAGCTCGCCACGATCATCACCGCCGAGCACGGCAAGGTGCACTCCGACGCCCTGGGCGAGGTGTCCCGCGGCCAGGAGGTCGTCGAGTTCGCGTGCGGCATCCCGCACCTGCTGAAGGGCTCGAACTCCCCGCAGGTCTCGACCGGCGTCGACGTGCACAGCCTGCGGCAGCCGCTCGGTGTGGTCGGCATCATCAGCCCGTTCAACTTCCCCGCCATGGTCCCGATGTGGTTCTTCCCCATCGCGATCGCGGCCGGCAACGCGGTCGTCCTCAAGCCCAGCGAGAAGGACCCGTCCGCGGCGATCTGGATGGCGAGGCTCTGGCAGGAGGCCGGTCTCCCCGACGGCGTCTTCACCGTGCTGCAGGGCGACAAGGTCGCCGTCGACGGCCTGCTCGACCACCCGGACGTCGCCTCGATCAGCTTCGTCGGGTCCACCCCGATCGCCGAGTACGTCTACGAGCGCGCCAGCCGGCAGGGCAAGCGGGTCCAGGCACTCGGCGGGGCCAAGAACCACATGGTCGTCCTCCCCGACGCCGACCTCGACCTGGCCGCCGATGCCGCCGTCAGCGCGGGCTACGGCTCGGCCGGCGAGCGCTGCATGGCGATCAGCGTGGTCGTCGCGGTCGGTGACACCGGCGACGCCCTCGTCGAGAAGATCGCCACCCGCACCCACACCCTCAAGATCGGCGACGGCACCCTCGACAGCGACATGGGCCCGCTGGTGACCAAGGTGCACCGAGACAAGGTGGCGTCGTACGTCGACGCCGGCGAGGCCGAGGGCGCGACCCTGGTCGTCGACGGCCGCAAGGTGGACGCCAACGGCGAGCAGGACGGCTTCTGGCTCGGCCCGTCGCTCTTCGACCACGTCTCCCCGTCGATGAGCATCTACACCGACGAGATCTTCGGTCCGGTGCTGGCGGTCGTCCGCGCGGATACCTACGCGGAGGCACTCGACCTGGTCAACGCCAACAAGTACGGCAACGGCACGGCGATCTTCACCGGCAACGGTGGCGCCGCGCGCGCCTTCGAGATGGACGTCCAGGTCGGCATGATCGGCGTCAACGTCCCGATCCCGGTGCCGATGGCCTACTACTCCTTCGGCGGCTGGAAGTCCTCGCTCTTCGGCGACACCCACGCCCACGGCATCGAGGGCGTGCACTTCTTCACCCAGGGCAAGGTGGTCACCAGCCGCTGGCCCGACCCGGGCACCGCCGGCGGCCTCGAGCTCGCCTTCCCCAAGAACCACTGAGCGCACGACTGAGAAGGGCACCGACATGAGCAGCGTCTTCGAGCTGGACCGCAAGCACGTCTTCCACTCCTGGTCCGCCCAGGCCGAGATCAGCCCGATGGTGATCACGGCAGCGCGCGGGTCCTACGTCTGGGACGACGAGGACCGCCGCTACCTCGACTTCTCGAGCCAGCTGGTCTTCACCAACATCGGCCACCAGCACCCGCGCGTCATCGCGGCGATCAAGGAGCAGGCCGACCGGCTGTGCACGGTCGCACCCGCCTTCGCCAACGAGCAGCGCGCGCAGGCCGCGGAGCTGATCTCGGAGATCGCTCCCGACGGCTTCACCAAGGTGTTCTTCACCAACGGCGGCGCCGACGCCAACGAGCACGCCGTACGCATGGCACGCCTGCAGACCGGTCGCTTCAAGGTGCTGACGGCGTACCGGAGCTACCACGGCGGCACCCAGACCGCGATCAACCTGACCGGCGACCCGCGGCGCTTCGCCAACGACACAGCGACCGCTGGCGCCGTGCACTTCTTCGGCCCGTTCCTCTACCGCTCGGAGTTCCACGCGACCACCGAGGAGGAGGAGTGCGAGCGCGCGCTCGCCCACCTCCGACGCACCATCGAGGCCGAGGGTCCGCAGACGATCGCGGCGATCCTGCTCGAGACGATCCCCGGCACCGCGGGCATCTTCGCGCCGCCGCCGGGCTACCTCCCCGGTGTCCGCGCGCTGTGCGACGAGCACGGGATCAAGCTGATCCTCGACGAGGTGATGGCCGGCTTCGGTCGCGCCGGCAGCTGGCTCGCGCTGGACCGGTACGACGTCCGCCCCGACCTGATCACCTTCGCCAAGGGCGTGAACTCCGGCTACGTGCCGCTCGGCGGCGTGATCATCAGCGACGAGATCGCGGCGACCTTCGACCACCTGCCCTACCCCGGCGGCCTCACCTACTCCGGTCACCCGCTGGCCTGCGCGGCCGCGGTCGCGACCATCCACACCATGCGTGACGAGGGAATCGTCGAGAACGCCGACCGCCTCGGTCGCGAGATCTTCGGTCCCGGCCTGGCCGAGATCGCGGAGCGGCACGCCTGCGTCGGCGAGGTCCGTGGCGTCGGTGCCTTCTGGGCCCTCGACCTGGTCACCGATGCCGACACCCGCGCACCGATGTCGGCCGCCGGCCTGGGCGACATCGTCGCCGCCTGCAAGTCGGCGGGGCTGCTGCCCTTCTCCAACACCAACCGCATCCACGTGGTGCCGCCGTGCACGATGAGTGACGAGGAGGCCCGCGAGGGCCTGGCGATCCTGGACGACGCGCTCAAGGCCGGCGACGTCCATGCCCGCGGCTGAGCCGACCGCCTACGAACGGCACGCCCCGGCACCGGCCGCGGTCGACGCCGCCCTGGCGCCGGCCCGGCAGGCCGTGTACTGGCTCGAGGACGCGCCCGGGACGACGTACGCGTGCCTCACGGGCAGCGCCACGGCCGACCTGACGGTGGTCGGCGGCGGCTACTGCGGTCTGTGGACCGCTGTGCTCGCCAAGCGCCGCAACCCCGGCGCCCGGGTGGTGCTGCTCGAGGCCGGCACCATCGGGTGGGCTGCCTCGGGTCGCAACGGGGGGTTCTGCGAGGCCAGCCTGACCCACGGCGAGGACAACGGCAGGTCCCGCTGGCCTGACGAGTACGACGCGCTCGAGCGGCTCGGCGCCGAGAACCTCGACGGCCTGGAGGCTGACGTCCGCGAGCTGGGGCTGGACTGCCAGTTCGAGCGGACCGGCACCCTGACCGTCGCCGTCGAGGACCACCAGGTCGGGTGGCTGCGTGACTCCCCGCACTACCTCGACGCGGCCGCGACCCGCGCCGAGATCAACAGCCCGCTCTACCTGGCCGGCGACTGGAGCCGCGACGACTGTGCGCTGGTCCACCCGGCGCGGCTGGCCCGCGAGCTGGCCCGGGTCGCCACCGATCTCGGGGTCGAGGTCTACGAGCACAGTCGCGTCACCGGGCTGAACAGCCCGACCCGGGGCCCGGTCACCGTCTCGACCACCGGCGGCTCGGTGACCAGCGACCGGGTCGCGCTGGCGACCAATGTCTTCCCGTCGCTGCTGCGCCGCACCCGGCTGATGACGGTGCCCGTCTACGACTACGTGCTGATGACCGAGCCGCTGACCGACGCCCAGCTCGCCTCGATCGGCTGGGCCAACCGGCAGGGCCTGGGCGACCTGGCCAACCAGTTCCACTACTCCCGGCTTACCGCCGACAACCGGATCCTGTGGGGCGGCTACGACGCGATCTACCACTCCGGTCGCCGGGTGCGGGCTTCGTACGAGGACCGCCCCGACACCTTCCGGCGTCTGGCTGCCCACTTCCTCGCGGCCTTCCCCCAGCTGGAGGGCATCACGTTCAGCCACCGCTGGGCCGGCGCGATCGACACGTCCACCCAGTTCGTGGCCTTCCACGGCCTCGCCTCGCGCGGGCGGATCGCCTACGCCGCCGGGTTCACCGGTCTGGGCGTCGGTGCGACCCGGTTCGCCGCCGAGGTGATGCTCGACCGGCTCTCCGGACTGACCACCGAGCGCACCCGGCTGGAGATGGTGCGCCGCAAGCCGCTGCCCTTCCCGCCCGAGCCGCTGGCCGCGGCCGGCATCAACCTCACCCGGTGGTCGCTGGACCGCGCCGACCACCGGCAGGGCGAGCGCAACCTCTTCCTGAAGACCCTCGACGCCGTAGGACTGGGATTCGACTCATGAGCGACCGCGTACTCACCAGCGACGTAGCCACCGCCGACCTCGACGCCCTCACGTCGCTCGGGAACGCCGAGATCGGGCTCTGGGGCATGGACCCCGGCGTCGACCACGACACCGAGACCGACGAGGTCTTCGTGGTGCTCGCCGGCCGCGGCACCGTCGAGTTCGAGGACGGCGAGGTCATCAGTCTCGCCCCGGGTGTCGCCGTACGTCTGCGCGCCGGGGAGCGCACCACCTGGACGGTGACCGAGGCGTTGCGCAAGGTGTACGTCGCGCTCTGACCAACTGGGTCAGGCGCTCCGCACCATCGTCTCCTCGGTCGCAGTCACGGCAGGTCCACCAGCAGGAACTTCGGCCGGTAGAGCAGCGGGTCCTTGATGACCTTGTCGACGTCGGTGGTGTTGCGACTGTAGGACACCAGCATCCTGCCCTCCTTGTGGATCAGGTCCGGATGCGCCAACGGCATGTAGCGCAGCTGCCCGTCGGCGGCGTTGGAGGGCAGGTTGTCGACCACCACCGGGTCGCCGAACGGCCCCCAGGGCTTCGGAGCGGGCCACACGTCGAGGTCGGTGCCGAGGAACTCGTCCTGCTTGCTGAGCGCGTACCACCGGCCATCCCGCTTGAAGACGCTGAACGTCTGGGACACCCCACCGACCGCCTGGATCAGCTCGACGGCGTCGTCGGCGTCCGTCGACCACGTGCTGCCGTCCCAGTAGGTCCAGCGATCCTGGTCGACGATGTCGTCGGGGCGCACCCGCGCGACCCGGACCGAGTAGCCGAACGCCGAGTCGTCGCCCGGGTTGGCGGTGCCGTAGAGGTAGACCCACCCGTGGCTGGTCGTGGCGGCCGCTCCCCACATCGGCCGGTTGGTGTCGGCGGAGTCGGGCCCGAGATCGGCCAGGTCGACCAGCTGCGGTGTGCCGCCCTTCGGCACCAGGAACACCGCCATCGCCGGCCCGAGGCTCTCGAACGCGAAGGCCGTGTCACCCGTGCTGTGCACCCGCTGCAGGCCGACGTAGACCAGGTCGTAGCCGGGGTAGGGCCGGCTGGTGACCGACATCGGCCAGTAGCCCACACCGTCGCCCCGGTCCGGCACGATCGCACCCTTCGACTCGGGGTAGACGACGCTCAGGCAGTCCCCGCTGTCGATCAGCATCGAGTTGCGGACGAACTGCTGGCCACCGAAGGACTCGTCGCGCAGCGTGTCTCCGAACATCCAGACCCGTTGCCCGCCCTGGATGCCCGCGTCGGCGCCCACGTCGCCACCCTGGAAGCCGGGCTGGCTGCGGAGCCGTCCGGCCACCCGGTTGAGGTCGGCGACCGAGTCGACCTGGCCGGTCGACATGCAGTGGGTCTCTGAGGCCAGGCTCGGCACCCGCGGTGCTGCCTCGACGGAGCCCTGGGCGACGAACTCGACCGCGACGAGGAGCAGCGCGGCCGCCGGGACGATGACCAGCAGCACCCGGATCCGCCAGACGGTCAACGCATGCGCGTGGTGGGTGGGCGCCTCGACCAGCTCACCGTCCTCGGTCAGCGCCACTCCGAGATCGCGGCGGAGCCCCCGGGCCACGATCAGCGCGACCACGGCGACCAGCCACCAGGTGGCACAGATCAGGACCGGTGTGATCAGCGCCGTGCCCGCCGTACGCCGTGACCGCCCAGAGGGCGTTCAGGCTCGCGCCGCTGGGCGTCCACGGCGCCATGACACCCCACGGCGGAGGCAGCAGGTCCGGGTGGGTCAGGGTCAGCAGTGGAGTGCCGATGACCACGAAGGCACCGGCAGCGATCGCCAGCCCGGCCCACCCGGCGAGGCCTTCGAACGCAGCGGTGAGGGTGCCGGCCACCAGGAACGCGAGCGCGACGACCCCGACCACCAGCAGTGGGTCGGGCCCGGAGAGGAGCCCGGTGGCAGCCGTCAGGGCGGCCGCCGACGACGACGGCCGTCCCCGCGATGCCCACGATCCGCAGCACGCCGAGGGAGAAGGTTCGTGCGATCGGCCCCCGCACGAGGCTGATCGCGACGACCAGTCCGAAGGCGAGCATGAAGGCGAGCAGGATCGCCGTGTACGTCGCGTCCGTGCTGTCGAGGAGTGCTCCGTCTGCGTGGGTCCGCTCGATCACGAACGTGCGACCACCGGCCCGGGAGATCACGTCCGCACTGTCGACCACGGCGTCGACGAGCTGAGGATCGGTCGCCTCGTTGACCACGAGTGTGTCCTCGGTGCCGCTCGGGTCGACCAGGAGCGCGACGACGGTGGTGCCGTCGCGGACGTCCTGGCGCGCGGCCTTCGGGTCGTCGGAGATGGACGTCTCGAAGGGGTGGTCCTCGACCGCGGAGATCCGGTCGGCGAAGGCCTCGGCGACCAGAGACGAGGAGGCGACGACCTTGATCGGGACCTGCCGCGGCCGGATCCCGTCGCCGCCGAAGACCATCACCGCGATCAACACGCCCTGCACCAGCAGGATCAGCACCAGTACCACCGCCAGCCGGCGGGGGAAGGCAGCGCGCACCACCGTCATCCAGTGTTGGGATCTCGCCGCAGGCACGCGGCAAAGGTATTCGACCGCCGGCCCCCTGGCCGCGAGAATGGTGGGATGACGCAGGACCTCGGCGCCGTCCCCTGGCCGGTGCACACCCAGCGGCTGTCGCTGCGCCCCGCGACCGCCGACGACCTGGAGAGCACCTGGCAGATCCGGCGCCTCCCCGAGGTCGGCGAGTGGCTCGGCCACGACTTCAGCGTTCGCGAGGAGTACGCCGAGCGGTTCCTCGATCCGGACCGACTCGCGACCACCCTGGTCATCGAGCTCGGCGGCCAGGTCGTCGGCGATCTGATGCTGCTCCTGGAGGACTCCTGGTCGCAGAGCGACGTCAGCGACCGCGCCCATCACGTGCAGGCGATGCTCGGCTGGGTCCTGGACCCGGGCCACGGCGGCCAGGGCTACGCGACCGAGGCCGTCGCCGGGCTGCTCCGGATCTGCTTCGAGGACCTCGGTCTGCGCCGGGTCCGGGCGCTCTGCTTCGCCGACAACACCCCGTCGTGGCGGCTGATGGAACGGGTCGGCATGCGTCGTGAGGAGTACGCCGTCCAGGACTCGCTGCACCGCACCCGGGGCTGGATCGACGGGATGACCTACGCACTGCTCGCCGACGAGTGGCGCGACCGAGTCACCGCCACCGACGTGTGAGAGGCACTTCCGACGGGGCGGTCCCCCTGCTCGCGGTCCGAGGCCGGCAGGCCGACGATCAGAGGACGATCGCCGAGCCGTCGGCCCGCGGATCGCTTCCCGCGGTCACCCCGCCGTCGGCATCGACGGCGACCAGGTTGGCGTGGCCGAGCAGCTCGTCGTGAGGCGGCACCACCGTGAGTGCGAAGTCAGCGGCAGCGGCGAGGACGACCCTGGTCGCGGCGGGGACGTCGGACTCGACGGTGAGGGTCTCAGCCCGGTCACCGTCGTCCTGCCGGCCCACGACGAACCGGGGAGCCGCGACCGCGGCGGCCGGGGAATCACCGCTCATCGCCCTCAGCAGGACCTGTGCGTGGATCTGCGGCTGTCCCTGGCCACCCATCGTCGAGGAGACCCACGCGACCCGTCCGTCCGGGCGCGCCACGACCACCGGCATCAGCGTGTGGAGGGGGCGTTTGCCCGGCGCGAACGCGTTGGGTGAGGACGGGTCCAGGGTGAAGGAGGCGCCGCGGTTGTGGAACAGGATCCCGGACGCGGGCTCGAGCACCCGGGACCCGAACCCGCCGAAGACGGACTGGATCAACGAGACGGCGTACCCGTCGGAGCTCACGACGCTGATGCCGACGGTGTCGCCACGGGGCACCTCGGCGGCGTCTTCGGAGGCCATCCTCGGCGGGGAGCCGGTGAGCAGCCGGGCCAGGTCGACCGCACTGGCTCGAGGGTCGGCGAGCCAGGCATCGCGAGCATCGTTGGCGACCCGGAACGCGCGGGCGAGGCCGGCGATGTCGACGTCCGGCCCTCCCTCGGCATCCACCGCGGCCAAGGTGCGCAGCAAGGCGAAGCCCTGGGTGTTCGGCGGACTGGTGTGGAGGGTGTGTCCGAGTGCCGTGCCGGTCAGCGGCTCGGTCACCTCCGGCTGATAGGCCGCGAGATCGTCTGCCTGCAGCACCGAGCCGAGGCCGGTGAGCCCGTGCAGCCAGGTCCGGGAGAGCTCACCTTCGTAGAACTCGTCGACTCCGTGGCGAGCGAGCGCCTCGAGGGACCGGGCGAGCTGCTCCTGGACCAGGAGGTCGCCCACCTCGAGCGCCTGCCCACCGGGCAGGAAGGTGTCACGGCAACCGGGGTCCTCTCGCAGCGCGGCGGTCCGCTCGCCGATCGCGGCGGCCACGGATCGTGCGACGGGAACGCCTGATCGGGCGGCCGCGATCGCCGGGACGAGAAGCTCGCTCAGCGAACGACTGCCGCCGAGAGCCAGCAGCGACCCCCACCCGCGGATCCCTCCCGGGACGGTGATCGTGTCCACCCCACGCGTCGGCATCTGCTCGCCGTACCGCGATCGCAGGCCGGCGAGACTCTGCGCGGCGGCGCTCGGTCCGGAGGCGTTGACGCACGTGGATCCGGCCGTCGGGGTGAGCGACCAGGGCGACGAGATCCGAGCCGAGCGCGACGTTGTTGGGGTAGGTCACACAGAGGACGGCCGCGGCGGCCACTGCTGCGTCGACCGCCGTCCCGCCGCCCGCCAGGACACGGGCGCCGGCCTCGGTCGCCGAGGTGTGTGGTGTCGCTATTGCTGCTGTGCGGCTCACCCGAGGCCTCCACCTGTCGTCAGGACCGAACCTAGCTCTGCAGGCAGACTGAACGTCCCGTGGTGCGCCTGGCGTTCGCAGTTCCGCATCAGCTTTTACTAGTCGCCCATCAACGCGGACAGCCCGCCCCAGTGACTGGGGCGGGCTGTCCGTGCGACTGCGGTGTCTCGGGTCAGAGACCCGTGTACTCCGTGCCGACAGTCTGCTTGAAGTCGATCGACAGGTTCACCGTGACGTCCTTGCCCCGCACGCTGTCGGGTGCCAACTGCGTGAGGCACACGGCGTTCGGGAGGACGATCTGGCGGTCCGCGTACGCGGCGATCGGCTGGAAGTCGTAGCCGTTCGCGATGAGGACACTGTTCGAGGTCGGACCCTCGGCGTTGATGTAGGGCAGACGCAGGTTGGCGTTCAGGTTGGTGTCCGCACTCCCGAAGTCGACCTTGGTGATCGAGCGGATGCCGTTCACGGCGTGGCTGTTCGGGTTGTGCAGCGTGAACGTGATGTCGGAGCAGTCTCCGGGGTACAGCGCCGGAGAGATGGTCGCGTCGCGGGCCTCCACCGTCTGTACGGCCTCGGTCGCGCCCTGTGCGGTGACCGAGGAAGTTGCGGTGAAGAACGCGAAAGACGCGAATCCGATCGACGCGACCGCGCCGACTCCACCGGCAACGATGCTGGCGCGCTTGAAAGTCTTGTTCATGAGGGTCCCCCCCTGTGGTTCGACGGTGTGGCATGGACCGTCCCGGGGTCCCCCACCGGACGGTTCATGCCACCGAAAAAATGTCCTCGGTCTTGCTTGAGGACTTGGGGACGGTACCGTCCCCGAGACCGGTTCGGCAGCGAAAGTCCGTCGCCCTGTTCGAAAACTCGTTCTGGTCTGGACCACTCGTTCCGAGGCGCCTGCCGGCGTGACGTGAGATCTGGTCGCGCGAGTGCGCGTTCCGTCCAGCAAGTGAGGGCCGAACGCAGGTCAGGCGAGCGTCGGCAGCTGCTGCGGAGGTGTCAGTGCGCCATGTCGACGAAGCGGGAGTAGTGGCCCTGGAAGGCGACGGTGATGTCGCGGGTCGGGCCGTTGCGGTGCTTGGCGACGATCAGGTCGGCCTCGCCGGGGCGGGTCGACTCCTTCTCGTAGACGTCGTCGCGGTGCAGCAGGATCACCATGTCGGCGTCCTGCTCGAGCGAACCGGACTCGCGCAGGTCGCTCATCATCGGGCGCTTGTCGCCGCGCTGCTCGGGACCACGGTTGAGCTGGGAGAGGGCGATGATCGGGAGCCTCGAGCTCCTTGGCGAGCAGCTTGATCTGGCGGGAGAACTCCGAGACCTCGAGCTGGCGGGACTCGACCTTCTTGCCCGAGCTCATCAGCTGCATGTAGTCGATGACGATCAGCTTGAGGTCGTGGCGCTGCTTGAGCCGCCGTGCCTTGGCCCGGATCTCCATCATCGTCATGTTGGGCGAGTCGTCGATGAACATCGGCGCCGACGACACCTCGCCCATCTTGCGGGCCAGCTTGGCCCAGTCGTCGTCGGTCATGTTGCCGTTGCGGATGTGGTTGAGCGGCACCTTCGCCTCGGCCGACAGCAGCCGCATGGTGATCTCGGAGCGGGTCATCTCGAGGCTGAAGAAGACGCTGGTCAGGTTGTTCTGGATCGACGCAGCGCGGCAGAAGTCGAGGGCCAGGGTCGAGTTGTGGGTCGGGATCATCGACTCGCCGGCCAGGTAGAGGTGGTCGTCGTTGTCGACCTGGACGCAGCGCACGGGAACGCTCTCGACCTGCCGAACGGCCGTGACGTAGCGCCGGCCGATGCGGGTGGTGGTCTCCGGGCGCTCCTGCTTGTGGAGCTGGTGCTTGTGGTGCAGCCGGAAGACGTCGTCGGTGGTCGAGAAGCTCAGGATGTAGCAGGTCGAGCTCGCCTCTGACCGACCGCGGACTCGCTTGATGGTCCGGCTGCACTGGTAGCCGAAGCTGACGACCAGCTCGTAGACGTCGTCAGCGAGTCGCTTGCTGGTGACCGCGAACTGGCAGGAACCGACGCCCTTCACCACGGTCCCGTCGGTGTCCATCAGGCCGGCGAGCAGGGCGCGGCGCTGTGGCTCGGATGCCCGGAGGTACTGCTGTGGGACGTGCTTGTTGCCGAGCACTCCGACCTTGCGAAGGAGCGCCACGAACGTGCCATGGTCGGTGTGGCAGGCAGGGCAGAGAGTGCGCTTGCCTGCCTGCTGCCCGCAGTCAACGCAGACGCCGTTCGGGACGGCGTGCTCGTCGTCAGGAAGCGTGATGCTGTAGAGCATGTCGCCGCGGTGCTGGACGACGAGGTCGCTGTCACCTTCCAGACGCATCGGAATCTCAGCCGTCTCGCAGGTGATCAGCCCGCTGTCGCTGTGCCCGGCACCCAGCCATGCACCCAGCGCGTAAGCCGGGATGTCCAGCGCTGCTTCGGGCCCGCTGAGCGCACCGGCATTGAGCACCGCGTGGTTGGCTCGTCCTTCGGAGCCGACCCGGGCGGAGCGAGCCATCTCCTCGGTGGTCACGACCGACGCGAAGACGTGCTGGTTGCGCATCCGGTCGTCCTGGCGATCGGCAGCCTCCTCGGCCGCCCGCGCTGCCAGGGTCTCGGTCAGCCACTGGTGCTGAGCGTCGGCGACGATCCGCGAGCCGTCGGAGAACTCGACCTCGTAGCAGGGGCGGTCGACCATGACCTCGGTGACCGCGACCACCCTGGTCGGGCGGCCCTGCGCGTCGAACAGCCGTTCACCGACACGGACCGCGCCCATGGTGGTCCAGCCGGTGGGGGTCGGGAGCGGAGTGTCGAGCGCGAGTGCCTTGCCCATGGCGGGACGCGCCGCGACGATGATCATCTGGCCGGAGTGGAGACCGTTGGTGAGGTCGTCGAGGTCGGCGAACCCGGTGGGTACGCCGTACAGGCCCGCCTCACGGTTGCTGATCGCCTCGATCTCGTCGAGGACGCCGTCCATGATGTCGGAGAGCGGGGAGTAGTCCTCGGCCGAGCGGCGGTCGGTGATCTTGTAGACCTCGGCCTGGGCGGTGTCGACGATGTCATCGACCTGGCCCTCGCCGGCGTAGCCGATCTGGACGATCTTGGTGCCGGCGTCGACGAGGCGTCGCAGGATCGCCTTCTCGCGGACGATCTCGGCGTAGTAGGCGGCGTTGGCGGCGATCGGGACGTTGGCCGAGAGCGTGTGGAGGTACGCCGCGCCGCCGATGCGCTGCAGCTCCCCGCGACGCTGGAGCTCGGCGGCGACGGTGACCATGTCGACCGGCTCACCGCGGCCGTAGAGGTCGATGATCGCGTCGTGGATCGTCTCGTGGGACGGCCGGTAGAAGTCGACCCCGCGGAGCGCCTCGGACACGTCCGCGATGGCGTCCTTGGAGATCAGCATCGAGCCGAGGACGGACTGCTCGGCGGCCATGTCCTGGGGCGGCGTGCGGTCGCCCGGTCGAGACGGTCGCTCACCGGGTGCGTAGGACGCCGGACCGTCGCCCCAGTCGTCGATCGGCGGGTCCGGGAACCCCCGGGAGTCCTGCTCGGCGACGCTCACCCATGGCTCCTTCGATAGTCTCGTCCGGATCTCGACTGGCCCGCCTCGGACCTTAGAACCGACCACCGACAGCCCCGATGACGACCTGAAGGCTGCTCAGGACGACCGAGGCGAGCCCGACCGTATGCGGTCGGACGGGTCAACTGGAAGCGGCCTATCCACAGGGCCTGGGGATAACCTGAGCGAGCACGTGGACGACACGCTCACCGGTGTGCACCAACCTGGGGAGCGACCTGTGGAGGACCATCCGACTTTTGCTTCGATATGCTCGCTGACCTGCGGAAACGCTTATACACAGCTGTGTATGGAAAATAGTTGGGCACTGGTCTTCGTTCATGGACAAGACACGTGGACGTTACCTGCCCATAAGTCGACATAGCGCCCGGTTCCGGGTTATCCCGAGTTCATCCACAGGTGTTGATGACTAGTCAGGTAGGAAGCATTGATTGAGGATGACTCTTACCGTGACTAGTACCTCAGCCGAAGTCGCCGGGTGAGCGCCGGCCGCGACCGCGAGATCCTGCGTCTCGCGGTACCCGCCTTCCTCGCGCTGGTCGCCGAACCGCTCTTCCTGCTCGCCGACGCCGCCATCGTCGGACACCTCGGCACCGCGCCGCTGGCCGGCCTCGGGGTCGCCGCTGTGGTGCTGCAGACCGCCGTCGGCCTGTGCGTGTTCCTGGCGTACGGCACCACGGCGAGCGTCGCACGACGGCTCGGGGCCGGCGACCTGCGCGGCGCGCTGACCCAGGGCATCGACGGGCTCTGGCTCGCGGTCCTGATCGGGACCGTCGTGACCGTCGTCGGGGTGGCCTGCACGGATCCGCTGGTCGACCTCTTCGGCGTCGACGACGCGGTGGCCGATCACGCGACCGCGTACCTCCGGATCGCCTTCCTCGGCACCATCCCGCTGCTCGTGATGCTCGCCGCGACCGGGGTGCTCCGCGGCCTCCAGGACACCCGGACCCCGCTCGTGGTCGCGGTCGCCGGCAACGCGCTCAACGTGCTGCTCAACCTGCTGCTCGTCTACCCCCTCGGCCTCGGCATCGCCGGCTCCGCTCTCGGCTCGGTCCTCGCCCAGCTGGCCAGCGCCGCGGCCTTCGTCGTCGTGGTCGTCCGGGCCGCTCGCCGGCACGGCGCCACGCTGCGCCCCGACCTCCCCGGCATCCGAGCCGCCGCACGCGCCGGGGTCCGCGCTGGTCGTGCGCACGCTGACCCTGCGCGCGGCGCTGCTGGTCACGACGTTCGCCGTCAGCCTCGCCGCCGTCGACGCCACCGAGCAGCGGGTCGACCTCGCGACCCACCAGCTGGCGATGACGCTGTGGACCTTCCTCGCCTTCGCTCTCGACGCGATCGCGATCGCCGCTCAGGCCCTCACCGGTCGCTCGCTCGGCGCCGGTGACGTCGCCGGCACCCGGGCGACCACCCGGCGTGATGATCCGGTGGGGCATCGTCAGCGGAGTGGTCACCGGACTCCTGCTCGCCGGCGTGAGCACCGTCATCGGATCCCTGTTCACCAGCGATCCCGCGGTGCAGGACCTGCTGGTGCCCGTGCTCCTCGTCGCGGCACTCACCCAGCCGGTCGCGGGCGTGGTCTTCGTGCTCGACGGCGTCCTGATCGGTGCCGGCGACGGTCGCTACCTGGCTCGGGCCGGCCTGGTCACCCTCGTCGTCTACGCCCCGCTCGCCCTGGTCCTGGGAGCGAGCTCGGCCGGACTGGTCGCGATCTGGTGGTCGTTCTGCGTGGTCTTCATGGGCGCGCGCCTCCTCGTGCTCGTACGTCGCGCCCGCGGCGACGCCTGGCTGGTCACCGGAGCTGACCGCAGCTGACCTCCAGGGAGCTGTCGCGGCCGGACAGACAGCGACAGGGGCCGTCCTTCCCGGAGGAAGGACGACCCCTGTCGATGATCTGCCGCTGCGCGCGGCGGTGCGTCGAGCTGGGTCAGGCCGGGATCACGTTGAGGGCCACCGTGGCGGACACCTCGTCGTGCAGCTTGACCGACACCTCGTGGGCACCGAGCGACTTGATCGGGTTGGTGACCACGATCGTGCGCTTGTCGACCTGCTCGCCCGAGGCGTCGGTCAGAGCGCCGGCGATCTCGGTGACCGTGACGGCACCGAACAGGCGGCCGCCGGCACCGGCGCGCACCTTGACGGCGACCGGCTCGGCCTCGAGCTTGGTCTTGATCTCCTCGGCGTGGTCGTGGTCGCGAACCGCACGCGTGGAGCGCGCGGTCTTGATCGACTCGACGGTCTTCTCCGCACCACGGGTCCAGCGGAGCGCCAGGCCGCGCGGGACGAGGTAGTTGCGGCCGTAGCCGTCCTTGACCTCGACGATGTCGCCGGGGGCACCGAGACCGGTGACTTCCTGGGTCAGGATGAGCTTCATGTCGTCATCCCCTCTCAGCGACCGGTGGAGGTGTAGGGCAGCAGTGCGACCTCGCGGGCGTTCTTGACCGCGATGGCCACGTCGCGCTGGTGCTGGACGCAGTTGCCGGTCACGCGACGCGCGCGGATCTTGCCGCGGTCGGAGATGAACTTGCGGAGGAGAGCGGTGTCCTTGTAGTCGACACCGGTCGCCTTCTCCTTGCAGAACTGGCAAACCTTCTTCTTGGGCTTGCGAATCACTGCCTTGGCCATTGTGGTGCTCCCTTTCTAGAAGCCCGGCGCGGACGCCGGAATGGTTGAGGGTGTTCGGATAGGTGGTGCTGGGATCAAAACCGCTGCTCGGCAGCGGGGGTCAGAACGGAGGCTCTTCGGAGCCGACGCCCGGGGCACCCCACGGGTCGGCGCCGGCCGGAGCGGGCTGGCCGCCACCGGCCGGAGCGCCGCCACCCTGAGGGGCGGGCGTCGCCCACGGGTCGTTGCTGCCGCCACCGGACTGCTGCGGCCGGGACTGTCCGCCCTGGCCGCCGCCGCCGGAGTAGCCGCCGCCGCCACCCGAGCGGATGGCCCGGGTGACCTTGGCGGTGGCGAACTTGAGCGACGGGCCCGATCTCGTCGACCTCGAGCTCGACGACGGTGCGCTTCTCGCCCTCACGGGTCTCGTAGGAGCGCGGCTTCAGGCGACCCTGCACGACGACACGCATGCCGCGCTGAGCGACTCGGCGACGTTCTCCGCCGCCTGACGCCAGATCGAGCAGGAGAGGAACAGCGCGTCGCCGTCCTTCCACTCGTTGGTCTGACGGTCGAAGGTGCGCGGCGTCGACGCGATCCGGAAGTTGGCCACGGCCGCACCCGAGGGGGTGAAGCGCAGCTCCGGGTCGTCGATGAGGTTGCCGACCACGGTGATGACGGTCTCGCCTGCCATGAAGTCTCCCTAAGCGATGGTTTTGATCAGAGTCGTCCGACCACGTCCGCCCATCGTTGCCGTAGGCACCGACAGTGGGAAGTGGCCGTCCACAGGACGGGGTCCCGATGCTCAGTGAGCGTCGGGACGCATGACCTTCGTGCGGAGGATCGACTCGTTGAGGGTGAGCTGGCGGTCGAACTCCTTGACCGTGGCCGGCTCGGCGTTCAGCGTGATGACGGCGTAGATGCCCTCGGCGTTCTTCTTGATCTCGTAGGCCAGGCGACGACGGCCCCACACCTCGACGGACTCGACGGAGCCACCGTCGTTGCGGATGACGTTGAGGTACTTGTCGAGCGAACGGCTCGACGGTCCGCTCTTCGAGGCTCGGGTCGAGGATGACCATCACTTCGTATGCACGCACAGCGGTCTCCACCTCCTCTGGACTCGGCGGCCACGGTCTCTCCGTGGCAGGAGGGCTTTGCGTTGTCGTCCCGCGCGCGACCCGGATGGTCGCCGCAGAGAACGCCCAAGGCTAACAGCGGCGACGACGTGTGGTCATAAATGCGGCGACCAGCGGGGTAGGTGACCGACGCTGCCCCACCGTACGACGACCCCGCTCGCCGGCCGCTACGTCCTCCTCGACCAGGTCGGGACCGGCGGCATGGGCTCGGTCTGGCGGGCCCGCGACCTGCGCGACCGGACGAGGGCGAGCGTCGTGGCCGCCAAGGTGCTCGGCGCCCACGACAGCAGCATCCTGCTGCGCTTCGTGCGCGAGCAGTCGGTGCGGATCCGGCACCCGCACGTCGTGGCTCCCACCGGCTGGGCCGCCGAGGACCACCGGGTCGTCTTCACGATGGACCTGGTCCGCGGCGGCTCGCTCGAGACCCTGCTCGCCGAGCACGGCCCGCTCCCCGAGTCGTACGTCGCGGTGCTGCTCGACCAGCTGCTCGCAGGCGCTCGCCGCGGTGCACGCCGCCGGCGTCGTGCACCGCGACGTCAAGCCGGCCAACCTGCTGCTCGAGCCCAGCACCGGTCGGCCCGCACCTGCGGCTCGGCGACTTCGGGGTGGCCGTGCCGGTCGACGACGTCCGCCTGACCCGCGGCCCGGGCGCGGTCGGGACCGACGGCTACATGGCGCCCGAGCAGGTGGCACGCGCGCCGCGCCCGACCCGCGCCAGGACCTGTACGCCGCCGGCGTGGTCGCCGTGCAGCTGCTCACCGGTCGGGCACCGCGACCGCGGTCGCGCGCCGGCGGTCCCCGACGGGCCACTGCGACCACTGCTCGAGTCCCTGGTCGCCACCGACCCGGACCAGCGTCCGCCGTCGGCGACGGCTGCGCTGGAGCGGCTGCGGCGGATCGACGTACCCCTGGACGGGCCGTGGCCCGTGGTGCCCGACCGGGTCGGCGACGTCCCGGAGGCGACCGGCCAGCGGTGGGCGAACGTCGTGATCGTGGCCTCGGTGCTGGTGATCGCGGCCTGCGTGGTCGCCGACTACCTGATGCTGCGCTGAGCGCTAGCGTGGCGAGATGGACCACGCCGACCTCGCCGCTGCCCGGGCTCGCGTCGGGCGCCACGTGCCGGCCGACCCCCGCACGCCGCTGGCCGTTGCTCGAGCGCTCCACCGGCACGTCGACCTGGGTCAAGCACGAGAACCACAACCCGACCGGTGCCTTCAAGGTCCGCGGCGGCCTCAACCTGGCAGCCCGGATGGTCGAGACCGGCGAGCGGCGCGGGCTGATCTCGGCGAGCAGGGGCAACCACAGCCAGAGCCTCGCCTTCGCGGGTGCGGCGTACGGCGTGCCGGTCACGGTCGTCGTCCCGGAGGGCAACTCCGCCGACAAGAACGCCGCGACCGAGGCCTTCGGCGCCGAGCTGATCGTGCACGGCCGCGACTTCCAGGAGTCGCTGGAGCACGCGATGGCGCTGGCCGGCGAACGCGACCTGCTGGCCGTACCCCCGTTCCACCCGTGGCTGGTCGAGGGCGTCGCGACGTACGCCGCGGAGCTGCACGAGGCGGTGCCCGAGCTCGACGTCGTCTACGTGCCGGTGGGGATGGGCAGCGGGATCTGCGCCAACATCGCGGTCCGCGACCTGCTCGGCCTGGCCACCGAGGTCGTCGGAGTGGTGGCTCGAGCGGGCGCCGGCGTACGCCCTGTCCTTCGACGCAGGCGAGGTCGTCGCCGACCCCGAGCGCCGACACGTTCGTCGACGGCGTCGCCTGTCGTACGCCGGACCCGGACGCCGTCGCCGCCATCCACGCGGGCGCGGCGCGGATCGTGCAGGTCTCCGAGGAGCAGGCGGCCGAGGCGATGGCGCTGATGTACCGCACCACCCACAACCTCGCCGAGCCTGCCGGGTCGCTGGCCCTGGCCGCGCTGCTCGCCGAGAAGGACCTGGTCGCCGGCCGTCGCGTCGCCGTCGTGCACACCGGCGGCAATGCGGACTTCGGCGTCCTGGCCGGGTGTTTCGAGACGGTCGCCAGCGCGACCTCCTCAACAACCGGGGCGACGGTCGCCAGCGCGACCTCCTCAACAACCGTCGGCGGCAAAACCTAGGCTGTGACCATGACAGTGATCGCCATCGGAGCCCACGTCGACCAGGCCGACCCGATCGCCGAGGCGAAGGCCCGCAACGCTCCGCACGTGCAGTTCTTCCTCGGTGACCCGCAGGGCTACCAGGGCCCGGAGGTCCAGTACGCCGGCGGCGCGGAGGGCCTCAGGGCGGACGCCGAGGCGGCCGGCGTCGGTCTCTACGTGCACGCGCCGTACATCGTCAACGTCGCGACGACCAACAACCGGATCCGGATCCCCAGTCGCAAGCTGCTCCAGCAGCACGTCGACGCCGCGGCGTCGATCGGCGCACGAGGGCCTGATCGTGCACGGTGGCCACGTCAACAAGGACGACGACCCGGAGAAGGGCTTCGACAACTGGCGCAAGGCGATCGACGCGACCGACCTCAAGCTGCCGCTGCTGATCGAGAACACCGCCGGTGGCGACAACGCGATGGCCCGCTATCTCGAGCGGATCGGCCGGGTCTGGGACGCGATCGCCGCGACCGAGCAGGCCGACATGGTCGGGTTCTGCCTCGACACCTGCCACGCCCACGCCGGCGGCAACAGCCTGGAGACCGTGGTGGACGACGTCCTCGCAGATCACCGGTCGGATCGACCTGGTGCACTGCAACGACAGCCGCGACGAGTTCGACTCCGGCGCCGACCGGCACGCCAACCTCGGCGCCGGGAAGGTCGACCCCGACCTGCTCGCCGCGGTGGTCCGCGACGCGGGTGCGCCGGTCGTCCTCGAGACCCCGGGCGGTGCTACCGAGCACACCGCCGACGCGGACTGGATCCGGACCAGGATCTAGCCACAGCGACTTCACAGACGACCCACGGGGTTACGCCAACCTGGCGACCCACCGTGGAGGCATGACCGCACCCGTCCTGGACCACCCACTCGCCCCGACCGCACCCGTGCTGCCGGCACCCGGTCGGCGCTGGGCAGCTGTTGGCGTTGGTCACCCTGCTGCTCGGCACCGCCGTGCTCTACCTCGTGGGGCTGAGCGGGTCGGGGTGGGCGAACAGCTTCTACTCCGCCGCGGTCCAGGCGGGGTCCGAGTCGTGGAAGGCGTTCTTCTTCGGGTCCTCCGACGCGGCCAGCTCGATCACCGTCGACAAGACCCCGCTGTCGCTGTGGCCGATGGCGCTGTCGGTGCGGGTCTTCGGCCTCTCCTCGTGGTCGATCCTGGCGCCCCAGGCGATCGAGGGCGTGCTGGCCGTGTGGCTGCTCGCCGCAACGGTCCGCCGTACGACGGGCAACGCGTGGGCCGGCCTGCTGGCCGGACTCGCGCTCGCGGTGACGCCGGTGGCGGTCCTGATGTTCCGCTTCAACAACCCGGACGCGATGTTGGTCCTGCTGCTCGTCGCGTCGGTCTACGCGACGATGCGGGCGCTCGAGTCGGGAGCGCGGCACCCGGTGCGGTGGCTCGCGTTCGCCGGCGCCCTGATCGGACTGGCGTTCCTGACCAAGATGCTGCAGGCCTTCCTGGTGCTGCCGCCGCTGGCACTGGTCTACCTGGTCGCCGCCCGACCCAGTGTCCTCAAGCGGGTCGGTCACCTGCTGATCGCGTTCGGCACCATGCTGGTGGCCGGTGGCTGGTGGGTGGCCATCGTGTCGCTGTGGCCGGCGACGAGCCGCCCCTACATCGGCGGCTCGCAGGACAACTCGATCCTCGAGCTGACTCTGGGCTACAACGGCTTCGGGCGGCTCACCGGCGACGAGACCGGGTCGGTCGGCGGCAGCATCGGCACCGGTGGATCGATGTGGGGCGACCCCGGCATCACCCGGCTCCTCTCCAGCGAGATCGGCGGCCAGATCGCCTGGCTCCTCCCGGCCGCGCTGGTGCTGCTCGCCGCCGGTCTCTGGTTCACCTGGCGACGACCCCGCACCGACCTGGTCCGCGCAGGCCTGATCGTCTGGGGCGGCTGGCTGCTGGTCACCGGGCTGACCTTCAGCTTCATGGCCGGCATCTTCCACTCCTACTACACCGTCGCTCTCGCGCCCGCCGTCGCCGCGCTCGTCGGCATCGGGTCGTGGCTGCTCTGGGAGCACCGGCGCAGTCTGGTCGCGACCGTGGTCGCACCAGCGGTCGTCGTGCTCACGACCGTCACGTCGTTCGTGCTGCTCAGCCGCAGCGCCGACTTCCTGCCCTGGCTGCGTTGGGTGGTCCTGGTGCTCGGTCTGCTGTCAGCGGTGGCGGTCGCCGGCCTGGGGTGGCTGCCGAAGCGGCTCGGCGATCCTGGCCGCCGCGACGGCGATCGCGGTCTCGCTGGCCGGCCCTGCGGCGTACGCCGTGCAGACGGCCAGCGTCGCCCACAACGGCTCGATCCCGACCGCAGGGCCCGCGGTCAGTGGTGGTTCGGGGTTCACGCCCGGCGGCGGTGGCCGACCGGGTGGTGGGTTCGGGGGGCCGCCCGGGATGCAGATCGGCACGCAGACCGGAGCTCCACCGGCCGCAGCGACCGGTGGCGGGCTGGGCGGACTGCTCTCGAGCAGCTCACCCTCGACCGAGCTGAGCGACGTGCTGACCCAGGACGCGGAGTCCTACACCTGGGTGGCCGCGACGATCGGCTCCAACACCGCGGCCGGCTACCAGCTGGCCACCGAGGAGCCTGTGATGGCGATCGGCGGCTTCAACGGCTCCGACCCGAGCCCGACGCTCGCGGAGTTCCAGACCGACGTCGCAGCCGGCGACATCCACTGGTTCATCGGCGGCGGCGGCTTCGGGCAGTCGATGGGCGGGAGCGACACGAGCACCGACATCGCGACCTGGGTGGCCGACAGCTTCGAGGCCACCACGGTCGGCGGCGTCACCCTCTACGACCTGAGCACCGGGGCGACGTCATGAGCATCGCGCAGCCGTGGGAGCCGCCCGAGGTCGTGCCAGGGACGTCGCTGCTGACCCTCGAGGTGGTGATCCCGGTCTACAACGAGGAGCGCGATCTGGCCGCGTCCGTGGAGCGGGTGCGCGAGCATCTGGCGACCTTCCCGTGGTCGTTCCGGATCACCGTCGCCGACAACGCGAGCACCGACGGCACCGCCGTCATCGCCCGACGCCTCGCCCACACGTACGCCGACGTCCGCGTCGTCCACCTCGCCGAGAAGGGCCGCGGCCGGGCGCTGAAGAAGGTGTGGAGCGGGTCCGAGGCCGCGGTCCTGGTCTACATGGACGTCGATCTCTCGACCGACCTCAACGCATTGCTGCCGTTGGTCGCGCCGCTGATCAGCGGCCACTCCGACCTGGCGATCGGGAGCCGGTTGCGGCGCGGGTCACGGGTCGAGCGCGGGCCCAAGCGGGAGCTGATCTCCCGCGGCTACAACCTGCTGCTCAAGGGCACCCTGCGCGCACACTTCTCCGACGCACAGTGCGGCTTCAAGGCGATCCGCTCCGACGTGGCGCGGGTCGTGCTGCCCCTGGTGGAGGACAACGCGTGGTTCTTCGACACCGAGCTGCTGGTGCTCGCCGAGCGGGCCGGGCTGCGGATCCACGAGGTGCCGGTCGACTGGGTCGACGACCCGGACAGCCGGGTCGACCTCGCCCGCACCGCCGCCGCCGACGTACGCGGCATCGCCCGCCTGGGCCGCAACCTGCTCACCGGTCGGGTTGCGGTCGGCGACGTCGCGGAGCGACTCGGTCGCGCCTCGGCGGACGCGGGTGGCGGACGCCTCGGGATGCAGATGGTCATGTTCGGACTGGTCGGCGTCGCCTCGACGATGGTGTACGCCGCGCTCTTCCTGCTGCTGCGCGGGCCGTTCTCGGCGTTCACCGCGAACCTGCTGGCTCTGCTGGCCACCGCCGTCGCGAACACCGCCGCCAACCGGCGGCTGACCTTCGGGGTCCGCAGCCGGGAAGGAGCACTCGGCCACCAGCTGCGCGGCCTGGTCGTCTTCGCGATCGGACTCGGCGTCACCAGCGGGTCACTGTGGCTGCTGCATGCGGCCGGCTCGACGCATCGCGGTGCGGAGGTCCTCGTCCTGACGGTGGCGAACCTGGTCGTCACGGTGATGCGCTTCTTCGCGATGCGCAGCTGGGTGTTCATCAGGAGGGTGAACGGCCGGGCGGCCCCCCAGGAGCGCCCGGACGTCCCGTCCCCCGAGACGTCAGCTCACCCGGACGGTGAGGTCGCGGACCTCGCCCGGGCCGGCGCGATCGACGCGGCGGCGGATCAGCCGCAGCGGCTGCTCGGCGTCGCCGTCCCCCCCGAACACGAGGAAGAGGAACCCGTGGTCGCTCTCCTCCAGCGGCAGCAGGTGACCCGGCCGCTCGACGACCTGCCACCGGCTGAGGCCGAGCCCGCGGCGACGGAACCTCAGCTCGAGCCGGGTGCCCGGCTCAACGGTGAGGACCTGGCCGGGATGGGGGTCCTGGAGGACGTGGCAGGTGGCGCGGTGCGGTAGCGACATCGGTGGTCTCCTCTGGTGGCTTCAGGGGTGAGGAGCGCGCCCCGAGCCGTCAGATACAAGACCCGGCGCACGACCTACCCGAAGCAGACCAGCGGCACCGGAGCGGCGTCGGCCGAGACGCCCGGAACCGACTCGGCGAGCGCGACCGCCGGGTCGAGCCCGGCGGCGATTCGCTGGTGGACGGCGACCAGGACGTCGTACGCGGCCTGGTCGTTGACCGCCGCCGCCGAGGCGATCACGCAGCGGGCGCCCGCGTGCAGCCACGCGGTGGTCATGCCGATCAGCTCCTCGCCCCAGCGCACGGTCGAGCGGCCGACCTCGCACGAGGACAGGAGCACCACGTCGGGCACCTGTCGGAGCCGGTCGATGTCGTAGCCGAACCACGGCCCGTCCGCGAGCTGGAGTCCGGAGAAGAGGGGGTTCTCCGCAGAATGCCGGCCGTGCGCGGCGACGTGCAGCACGTCGACCGTCTCGGCGAGCTCGGAGACCGCGGCGGCGTTGGCGTCCTCGCCGACCAGGACGCGGGCGCCGTCCCACTCCTTCGCCGCGGCCGTGACCTCGTCCTCGGCGCGCGCGACCCGGGGACCGGCGACGAAGCCCGCCGACGCGGCCCGGAGCGGCGTCGTACGGCGAGCCAGCCAGGCGGTGGCGGACTGGGCGACGGTCACGGGTCGGCCGACGAACCCGGGCAGCAACGTCCACGGCACCCCGGCGAGCACCCCCGACGGCGTGAGCACCACCCGGCGATCGCCCACCGCGTCCAGCACGGGGCCGACCAGGAGGTCGGCGATGGTGACCAGCCGACCGGCGAGCTCCTCACGCACGAACCGGCCCATCGCCTCGGGGAGGTTCGAGGCGGCCACATCGAGGTCGGGCAGCAATCCACCCAGCAGGTCGTCGAGCTCCGAGCGGTGGCCGAGGTCGACCCAGGTCGCGCCCTCGGTCGTGACGACCAGCGCGACCGCCGCTTCGGCGGTCACGACGTAGGCGATCAGTGCGGTCTGCTCCTCGAGCGCGCCCCTCATCTCCGCGAGGGTCACCGGCTCGGCGACCTCTCCCGACCCGCGGTGCTGCCAGGCACGCTCGCGGACCCGCTGTCGCAGCTCGGCCTCCCGCTCGACCGACGTCCGTCGTCCGGCCTGCCGGGCCTGGGCGATCTCGCGCAGCTCGGTCAGGTCGGCGACGATCGCCTCGTCCTCGGGAGCTCGCACCGGCTGCACCCGGCTGGCCAGCATCCGGGCCCGCTCCGACCACTCGAAGAGCACCGCGGGCTTGCGGGACTCGACCGCCAGCGCGAGTCCTCGCACGCCGAGCCGAACCCCCTGCCCGGCGACACCGGTCTGCAGGTCGAGCGACCCGAAGGAGCTCTGCCACGCGTGCAGGTCCGCCAGCCCTGCTCGCAGGTGCTGCAGCGCGTTCGCCCGGCGTCCCTGGGCGGCCGCCAGCTCGGCACGTACGTCGCGGTCGAGCAGACTGACAGCGAGCGGTGCGCGCCGGCCGACCCTGGCCCGCACGAGGCGCGACCGGGCACTGGGCAGGTCCGCACGGCGGATCGAGATCCGCGCGGCCAGGAGGTGGATCATCAGCGCGGACCACCCCATCTCCTGGGCCTCGAACTCATCGCCGAGGCGATCCGCATCCCGCACCATGGCGGGTGTGGCCCTCCCTACTTCGACGTCGGCCGCCAGGGCCACCGCCTCGGCACGCGACCGCATCGCCTCGGCACCCGCCCGACCGAAGCGCCGAGCAGCCACCCGAGCGATGACTCGAGCCGCGTCGGGATCCTCCAGCAACAGGGCGCGCGACAGGCCGAGCTCGGTCTCGGCCTGACGTCGGCCGAGGCGACGCGACCCGTAGGCCCGAGCAGTAGCGACCAGCGCCTCTCTGCCCTCGGCGACGAGCCCCGCGGCCATGAGCACCTCGGCGCGATCCTGGTCACACGTGGCCTGAGCGATCGGGCTGAGAGGAGCCAGCACCGTCCTGGCGCGGTCCATGTCGCGGAGTGCTCCGATCAGGTCCCCCGCCAGAAGGCGGGTGTAGCCGAGGTTGTGCTCGCTCATCGCGGCCTCCTCGGGCAGCCCCACCGCAGCGAGCAGATGCGCGGCGGCCTCGAGGTCACGCTCGGCGCCCTCCAGATCGTTGCGCTGCAGATGCAGGTTGCCCCGGTTGAGGTGCGCGCGACCAAGGGGCTTCCCCGAGCCGTCGAGCATCGCGATCGCGACCCCGAGCTCGACCAGGGCATCGCCCGAGCGACCCTCCAGCATCATCAATGTCGCCCGTTGGCTGTGGATGGTGCCCCGGGTCTCCTCACTCAGCCCGGGCCGGGCCAGCGCACCTTCGCACAGCCGCATCGCCTCTGCCCGGTCTCCGGTCTCCGCCTCGAGGTAGGCCAGGCTGGCCTCGACGGCACCGACCAGCTGGTCGGAGTCGGCCACCGCAAGCGCCCGCCCCAGGAGTCGGCGGGCGGTGCCGAAGCGGCCGGCATTGATCGCGCCGACAGCACGAGCATGCAGGTCCTCGGCCGAGATCACGCGCCTAGTCTGGCTGGATCGAGGTCAACGCCGCCAGAGCCGCGCGGGCCCGCTTCCGTGCGGCCTCTGGGTCATCTCCGGTCCCGAGGCCGCCGGCCAGGTGAGCCGCCACCCGCCCGGCCATCAGCGGACCCGCGAACGAGGTCCCGCTCCAGACGGCGAAGCCGCCGCTGAAGTCGTCCGGGTCGATGGAGTCGCGCTTGCGACCGAAGGCCGACGTGGCTGCTGCCGACTGGAGACCGCCCTGAAAGTCCCGGGGAAGGGTGCTCAGCACCGAGGCTCCGTGGGCGTACGCCCGGACCCACGGACCGGTGTTGCTGAAGAGCGCGTCGGTGCGGCCGTTGGGATTGAGGGCGCCGACCGACAGGATCGGGAGGCAGTCATCCGCCGTCTCGACTGGCCCCGACCCATCGGACCAGGGCCCGAACGCGGCAGGGAACGCAGGCCGGCTGGTGGCCTCGTTGCCCGCAGAGCACACCACCTGCGTGCCGTGCCGGGAGAGATCCTCGAGGATCGCGTACATCGTCGGGTCGAACAGCGCGTCCGCCGGCGTCTCGTGGTAGTACCCCATCGACAGGGTCAGCACGTCGATCACCCGGCCATCCGGTTCGCCGGCGTGGAAGCGCCGGACCAGCTCGGCGATCTGGGCGAGCGACGCGATCAGGTCGGACTCGACGATCGGCCCGTCGGACGGGACCACCCGCCAGACCAGCAGGTCAGCGTCCGGGCAGCCTTGGTGAACGAGCCCGGCGATGAAGGTGCCGTGCCCGGAGAGGGGATCGATCAGTCCGTCGAGTGGACCGACCAGGTCGCCGGCGACCTCGGGGTCCGTCGCAGGATCGTCGTACCCGATGTCGTGCCAGAGAGTGCGATCCCCTTGGTCACGACTGCGTCCAGCCAGTCGTGCTGGCCGCAACCGGTGTCGAGGATGGCCACCACCGGGCGTCGCGGACCGCTGTAGGACGCGGCGCGGGTCGGCGCCGGTCCGACGTACGCAACCGGCTGCCGGCCACCGGACCCAGGGAAGGCGTAGCTGGCGACCGGGCCCGACTGCTCGAACCCGGCGGGGTTGCTCACGTGAAACGGGTTGCTCACATGGAACGGGTTGCTGACGTGGAACGGGTCGCTGGTCAGGGCACCCGGAAACACGACATGGTCGAGCCCGACGCCGACCACCGCCTTGACCCCGAACTGGAGTCGAGTCTGCTGGAGAAGGGTCCAGGCGTCGGGAGCGATGGTGGCCCGATCGGAGGCGATGTTGATGACGGCCGTCCGGACTCCGAACTTGAGACCCTCGGTGCGCGGGTCCTCGGGCTCGAGGTCGACCGTCCACCCCAGTGGCTCGGCAACGGCGCGGAGCACGCGAAGGGCGGCCTCGACATCGACCGACTTCGAGACCGTCAGCCGGGAGCCGACGTACACGGTCGGTCGCGGAGCCACGCCGTCGATGACGATGGCAGTCGCCGGGTCGAGCACCCGGCCGCCGACGCCCGCGATGTCCGGCCGTGGCGGCGGACTCGGGTCCCGGTCGAGGGGCTGGCGTGGGCTGGGGTTCTCGTCACGCTGTTGCTGCACGGTGGACCTTTCCGAGGGGTGGGTCAGATCTCGAAGGTGGGGGTGGCGAAGGCTGCCCGGGTGACGTCGTGCGGCTCGAGCCGCAGGCGCATCAGTCCGACCGGCAGGTCGGTGAGCTCGAAGCGCCCGGACTCGCTGACGACGGCGTCGTGGCCGTTCGGCTGCTCGCCGGGAAGAGCGCGGATGGTCATCGGCTCGGCGGGGACGATCCAACCGTCGACGCGCGAGCGATCGCCGTCGATGGCGATCCGCAGCAACAGGTCGGTGTCGCCGTGCACGAAGCGCAGCGTGTACGCCGTGGAGCCACGCGCACCGACCAGCTCGGTCGACCGCTCGACCAGCTCCATCAGCTCGACGTCCAGGTCGGAGGCGGCCAACGCCGCGGCGGCCTGCATGGCCGCGACCAGGTGGTCGGGGACGGGGTCGTGGCGCTCCCAGACGTTTCGGACCATGCCCAGCAACGCCTCACGGCTCAGCTCGCTCATCAGTGCCCTCCTGCCTGCATCAGCGCCACCCGCAGCTTGGCGAGACATCGTCCCCGGGTCGGTCCGATGCTGCCGACCGGCATGTCGAGGTCGCTCGCCAGCTCCCGGTAGTCGGGCCGGTTCTCGAACGCGACCACCCGTAGCAGCCGACGACACCGCTCAGGCAACCCGTCGACGGCGGCCCAGAGCCGGTCACCCTCGTCGTGCTGAACGACACTCTCCTCCGCCGAGCGCTGTCGCGGAAGCAGCGGCGCCAGGTCCTCGTCCTCCACCGGCAGCGCGGTCGAGGACGCGTGCGCGACCCGCCAGGCCTCGCGGCGGGCGGTCGTGGTCAGCCAGCCGCCGACGGCGACCGGGTCGAGGATGGCCGTACGGCGGCGCACCAGCGCCAGCCAGGTCGTCTGGACGACGTCCTCGGCGGCGGTCTCCGAGAGGCGGTAGGCGCGTACGACGTGCCAGAGCACCGGCGTCATCACCGCGACCAGGTCGTCCAGGCCGGCGGGCTCCCCCGCGACCCACCGGTTGAAGCCGTCGGTCGCCTGCTCCCAGACCGCGCCCGGGCGCGCTGCGCCGTCGGCCTGTTCGCCACCGGTGCGACGTGCGCCGGACCTGGTCATGGGATGGGTTGCTCCCCGCTGTCTCTCGATCAAGATCACGACTTCCGAAGAGCATCGTGACCCTGTCGCTGATACATCCTCGACCGAATTCCCTGTGCAGGCCCTCGCCCGGAGCGGGTGAGAGTCGGGATCACCCGGGTGTTCGATAGCCTCGTGAGGTGCTGAGCGTTCGGGAGATCACGGAGCAGGACCACCTCGAGTTCATCCGTGGCGGACGGTCCACGAGCTTCCTGCAGACTCCCGCCTGGGCGCGGGTGAAGTCGGAGTGGAGGAGCGAGTCGCTCGGCTGGTTCCGGGTCGCGGCCGGATCGAGCACCGAAACCCTGGTCGGCGTCGGCCTCGTGCTCTACCGCCAGCTCCCCCGGGTCAAGCGCTACCTCGCCTACCTCCCGGAGGGCCCGGTCCTCGACTGGGAGGACGAGGACCTCGCGTCCTGGCTGACGCCGATGAGCGCCCACCTCAAGAGCCGCGGCGCGTTCGGCGTCCGGATGGGCCCGCCGGTCGTCACCCGCCGCTGGGACGCCGCCACCATCAAGGACGGCATCGCGAACCCCGACGTACGGCGCCTCGGCGACCTCACCCCCACCGAGCGCACCCACGTCGGCGCCCGTGTGGTCTCCCAGCTGCACGAGCTCGGTTGGCGTCCGCAGGCCGTCGAGGGCGGGTTCGCGGCGGGTCAGCCCCAGTACGTCTTCTGGATCCCGCTCGCCGGTCGCAGCGAGGCCGACGTGCTCGCCGGGATGAACCAGCTCTGGCGCCGCAACATCAAGAAGGCCGACAAGGAGGGGGTGGTCGTCACCGCGAGCAGCACCACGGCGGAGGCCCTCGACCAGCTCTCGGCCTTCCACGATCTCTACCTCCACACCGCCGAGCGCGATCACTTCACCCCGCGCCCGCTGGCCTACTTCCGCACCATGGTCGAGTCACTGGGTGGCGAGGATCCCGACCGGATCCGCCTGTACGCCGCCCATCACGACGGCGTGCTCGTCGCGGCCACGATCGCGATCCGGGTCGGCGCCCACGCGTGGTACTCCTACGGCGCCTCCTCCACCGAGAAGCGCGAGGTCCGCGGCTCCAACGCCGTCCAGTGGGCGATGATCCGCGACGCGATCGCCGCGGGGTCGGACGTCTACGACCTGCGCGGCATCACCGACACCCTCGACTCCGACGACCCCCACCTCGGTCTGATCCAGTTCAAGGTCGGGACCGGAGGCGAGGCCGTCGAGTACGTCGGCGAGTGGGACCTCCCCCTCAACCGGCCGCTCTACAAGGCCTTCGACCTCTACATGGCGAGGCGCGCATGAGCCTCACGCTCACCGTCGACGGTCCCCGTTGGCGTGGCCATCTCCGCTCGGTCGCAGACGCCGAGCCCTGGCTGGTCCCGGTCGCCAAGGGCAACGGCTACGGCCTCACGCTCGGCCGCCTGGCTCGCAAGGCCGAGTGGTTGGGGGTCGACACCCTCGCTGTCGGCACGTACGACGAGCTGCCCGAGGTCGCGACCCGGTACTCAGGCGACCTGCTGGTCATGACGCCCTGGCGACCGTTCGGTTCCGCGCTCGAGGTCGACCCGGCCCTCGCCGAGACGGCTGATCCACACGCTGAGCCGGCTCGAGGACGTCGCCGACCTGCTCGGGCGCCAGCCCGACGCCCGGTTCGTGCTCGAGCGGGCGACGAGCATGCTCCGTCACGGGATGACCGCCCGTGAGCTCTGGGCTGCCGCCCGCCTGGTCGCCGAGTCGCCGCGCGCCCGGCCCCAGGGAGTGGCGCTGCACCTGCCGCTCGCCCACGGCGCCCACCTGTCGGAGGTCTACCGGCTGATGAACGACGTGGTCGCCGCGGAGCTGCCTCTCGACACCGATCGTGGATCAGCCACCTCTCCGCCCGCGAGCTGACCGAGCTGCGCGCGTCCTACCCCGACCTGACGTTCCGCCCGCGGGTCGGCACCCAGCTCTGGCTCGGCGACCGCGGCGCGCTGCAGGTGACCGCCACCCTGCTCGACGTGCACGAGGTCGCGCGCGGCGACCTGTTCGGCTACCGCCACCGCACCGCGCCGAAGGCCGGTCACCTCCTGGTGGTCAGCGGCGGGACCGCGCACGGCATCGGCCTCGAGGCCCCTCAAGGTGACGGCCGGGATCAAGGCGCGCGCGACCACGCTCGCGCGCGGTGGCCTGGACGCGGCCGGATTCGTGCGCTCGCCGTTCTCGATCGACGGCAAGCAACGGCTGTTCGCCGAGCCGCCGCACATGCAGGCCTCGATGCTGTTCCTGCCGCACGGTGCCCGGGTGCCCGCGATCGGCGACCAGATCGAGGTTCGCGTGCGCTACACCGCGACGGACTTCGACCGCGTCGTGGTCACATACGGTCTGCCGCACGGGGTCGTGCCGCGGCTGCCAGATGTCGCGCACCACCATCACGACCAGGTAGAGCTCGGCGGCGATCCGCAGCAGGGTCGCCACCCAGTAGAAGCCGGCGTCGCCGCCTGCGGCAGGTGCGAGGAACCCGCCGAGGTACCACCAGACAGCGGCGAAGTAGATCACCTCACCCGCCTGCCAGATGATCAGGTCGCGCCAGCGCGGCCGGGCCAGCACCGCGAGTGGGAGCAGCCAGAGGACGTACTGCGGCGAGTAGACCTTGTTGATCAGCAGGAAGCCCGCGACCACCAGGAAGCCCAGCTGCGCCAGCCGCGGGGTCGCCGGCGCGCGCAGCCCCAGCAGCAGCACGCCGACGCACCAGGCACCGAAGAACAGCCAGGACCCGACGTTGATGGTGTGCGCGCCGAACGCGAACGGGTCGGCGGTCGTGTCGAGTGCCTGCTGCAGGACCAGCCAGATCGACCCGAGGTCCGCACCGCGGTCGGGTGTTGAAGGACCAGAACACCTTCCACTCCCTCGGACCCGAGAGGTACGCCGGCAGGTTGGCCAGCACCCACGCCGTGGCCGTGGCCGCTGCGGTGACCGCGAGCGTGCGATAGCGCCGTTGTCGGACACAGATCACCAGGATCCCGCCGAGCAGGAAGAGCGGGTAGAGCTTGGTGGCAGCGCCGAGCCCGATCAGCACGCCGGTGAGCAGTGGTCGGTCGCGCGCCCAGGCCCAGAGCGCGCCGGCCACGAAGACGACGGCCACCATGTCCCAGTTGATCAGACCGGTGAGCAGCAGCGCCGGTGACAGCGCGAACGCTGCCGCGTCCCAGGGTCGACGCGGATTGACCCCGGCGAGCAGCCACGCCGAGAGGAGCGCCAGGACCGCGAACCCGAGTGCGTTCACGATCACGAAGATCCGCATCTCGCGCCGTACGTCCGCCTGGGCGGAGACGTCGCCGATCGGCTTGAGGTACCGCTCGCTCAGGTCGGGCGACCCGTTGAGCCAGTGTGTGACCCAGGCCGTCCCCCAGGCCCAGTAGGAGATCCCGACGGGGTACTCCATCACCTCGTAGCGGGCCCGCACCTGCTCGTCGTCGCTGTAGGGCCAGTTCAGCTCGACGAAGCCGCGGCCGGTGTAGAGATAGGGCAGGTCGGAGTAGCACATGTGCGTGTAGCGGGCCTGGTCGTTCTGCCAGGTGCTCTTGTAGCAGCCGGACTTCTGGACCATGCCCAGCGCGAAGCAGATCGCGGTCAGCGCCAGGATCACGCGCACCGGCGTCCACCACCGGTGCCGGCCGGCACGGGTGCCGACCGGTCCTCCGACCCCCTCGCTGAGCGAGGCGACGACGGGATCGTCAGCGGTGGGATCCACCCAGGAACGACGACCCACCGGCTGGGTCATCAGCCGCGCCGCACCCGGCGACCACGGCGCTCCCGGCCGGCCTGTCCGCCGCCGCCTCCGTTGGCCGGAGGTGCGCTGCTGGTGCTGGCGGTCGGGGAGCCGGACGGGGTCCCGCACCCCGCCGGCGGGCAGGTCGGGCTCGGCGACTCCGTCGGGGGCTTGGTGGTCGGCGTCTCCGACGGGGTCTCACTCGGCTTCGGCGTCTCGCTGGGGGTCGGCGTCTTCGGCGGGGCCTTGCTCGGCTTCGGCGCCGACGTCGAGGGCGGCGGCGTGTACGGCGCGTGCCCGTCGTCAGGGGCGTCGCCGTCGAGGTTGGCGGCTTCGGGGAAGTCCTCCTCCGGGAGGCCCTCCATGTCGATCTTCATCACGGCGGTCCAGGTGCGCGCCGGGTAGTCGGCGCCGAAGTAGCTCGGCAGCCAGCCGTCGAGCTGTCCGTTGCCCTTGCCCCGGACGTACATCACCGCGGTCGCGAGCTGCGGGGTGTAGCCGACGAACCAGGCCGAGGAGACCTGGTCGAGCCCGTTGGTCGCCGTACCGGTCTTGCCGGCGGCCGGACGCTCCAGCGCGAGGGCTGCCTGGCCGGTGCCGGAGGTCACCACCTGCTGCATGGCGTACGACGTGTCGGCGGCGACGTCCTTGGAGACGGCCTGGGTCGTGCTCTGCTTGCTCTGGTAGAGCACCTCGCCGTCCTTGCTCTCCACCTCGTCGACGACGTGCACCGGTGCGGCGTCGCCGCCATTGGCGATCGAGGCGTACGCGTTGGCCATGTTGACCGGCGCGATGGTGGCCGACCCGAGAGCGATGCCCGAGACCGGCTCGAGACCGGGGCTGTTGTCGATGTTGTTGTAGCCGCTCTGCGACTTGTCCCACTTCGGGATGCCAAGCTCGTTGGCGGTCTCGAGGATCTTGTCCGGACCGTCGGGCATCGACACGGTGAGGTCGGCGAAGACGGTGTTGATCGACTTCTCGAGACCCTCCAGCAGGCTGACCGAGGAGCCGTAGTCGGTGCCGAGACCGTCGGACCCGAGGCCCTCGTTGCGCACTCGGTCGCCGGTGCCCTCCTCGTTGTAGTAGAAGGGCGAGTTGCCGTCGAAGGTGTCCTTCAGCGAGAAGTTGTCCTTGAGAGCGGCGGCGACCGCGAAGGGCTTGAAGGTCGACCCGACCGAGCCGCCGGTGACGGCCCAGTTGATCTGCGAGTCCAGGTAGTCCTGGCCGCCGTAGAAGCCGCGCAGCGCGCCGGTGCCGGGCTCGACACTGGCCACGGCGACGTGGAGGTACTTGTCGGAGAAGCCCTCGGGGCGCTGCTCGGCGACACCGGCGGCCGCTGCCGCCATCGCCTTGCGGGTGAAGGTGGTGGTGATCCGCAGACCGCCGCCGTCGATCTCCTCGTCCTTGAAGCCGAGGGTGTGCAGCTCGTTGCGCACCATCGTGAGCATGTGCCCCTTCTGGCCGCCGTACCGGCTCTCCGCCTCGATCACCGGGAACTTGGGCAGCCGCTTCTTGGCCTTCTCGGCCTGCGCCGCGGTGATGTTGCCGGCCTCGGCCATCCCGTCGAGGACGTAGTCGTAGCGCTCCTTGAGGGCCTTCTTCGAGTCCTTGCCGTTCGCCGGGTCGAAGTTCGTCGGGTTGTTCAGCACGCTCGCGAGGACGGCCGACTCACGCAGGGTGAGGTCCTTGGCGTCCTTGTCGAAGTACGCCTGGGACGCGGCCTGCACGCCGTACGCGCCACGCCCGAAGTAGATGGTGTTGAGGTAGCCCTGGAGGATCTCGGACTTGGACTTGGTCCGCTGGAGCTTCAGCGACAGGACCGCTTCCTTGATCTTGCGCTGGTAGGAGCGCTCCTGGCTGAGGTAGAGGATCTTGACGTACTGCTGGGTGATCGTCGACGCGCCCTGCGTCGAGTTGCCCGAGGCGTTGCTGAACGCCGCGCGGACGATGCCGCGGGGGTCGATGCCCTTGTCGGTCCAGAACGACCGGTTCTCGGCCGCCACGACCGCGTCCTGGACGGTGTCGGGCATCTCGTCGAGCGTGATCGACTCCCGGTTCTGGGTGGCGTAGCTACCGACCTCGGACTCACCGTCGGAGTAGTAGACGAACGACGTCTGGGTCTCGAAGTCCTTGTTCGGGTCCGGGATGTCGGTGGTCTGGTAGACGTAGATGAACGCACCGACCGCGGTCACCGAGAGCACCAGGCCCACGAGGAGGAACCACCTCGCGACCCGCCAGACCTTCTGCTTCCGGGTCCGGGGTCGCTTGGACGACGACTTCTTCGCATCGGGGCCGGCGGCCCTGCGCTTACCACTCACGTCGAAAAGCTCCGCAGGTCAGGGTCAGGTCTGGGTCGAGATCCTGGTCAGAGTACGGGGGCGCGCCGCGTCGACCCAAGACGGCGCACGGGGTCGGGACCCGGAGGCCTCGTAGCGGGTGATCGACATCTCAGACGGGTCGAATGTTCGCAACGGCCGGATATATCGCTACGATAGGTCTCATGGCACGTCGTGCGGAGACCATCGAGCTCGCAGTCCTCGGACTGCTGCACGAGGCACCCATGCACGGCTACGAGCTTCGCAAGCGGCTCAACCTGATGCTCGGCTGGGGTCGGGTGCTCTCCTACGGATCGCTCTACCCCGCCCTGAAGAAGATGCTGCGGGCCTCCCTCATCGAGGAGTCCCTGGCCACCAAGACGCCGGGCACACCCGTGTCGAAGCGGCCGCGCATCACCTACCAGGTCACCGAGGCCGGGACGCGTGAGTTCGAGCGGCTGATGTCGGAGGTGGGTCCGACCGCCTGGGAGGACGACAACTTCGACATCCGCTTCGCGTTCTTCTCCTCCACCGACATGGAGATCCGGCTGCGCGTCCTCGAAGGACGCCGTACCCGCCTCCAGGAGCGTCTCGAGCGGGTCCAGACCCAGCTCTCGATGACCCAGAAGGAGGTCGACCGGTACGCCGGGGAGCTTCAGCGCCACGGAGTCGAGTCGGTCGAGCGCGAGGTCAGGTGGCTCTCCGAGCTGATCAACGCCGAGCGCAACGGCGAGCAGGTCCAGAAGTCGATCGCGACGCCAGAGGCGTCTACGAACAGGCCACCCGCGACCCCCGCGGCTGACCAGAAGTTGTGAACAGGAAAGGAAGCCCTATGGGTTCGGTTCGAGTAGCAATCGTGGGAGTGGGCAACTGTGCCACCTCCCTGATTCAAGGTGTCGAGTACTACAAGGACGCCGACCCCAGTGGGGCCGTCCCGGGGTTGATGCACGTCGCCTTCGGCGAGTACCACGTCTCGGACGTGGAGTTCGTCGCCGCGTTCGACGTCGACGACAAGAAGGTCGGCAAGGACCTGTCCGAGGCCATCAACGCCTCCGAGAACAACACGATCAAGATCGCCGACGTGCCGACACTCGGCATCGAGGTCCAGCGCGGCCCGACGCTCGACGGTCTGGGCAAGTACTACCGGATGACGATCGAGGAGTCGGGCGCCGACCCGGTCGACGTCGTGCAGGTCCTCAAGGACGCCAACGTCGACGTGCTCGTCTCCTACCTCCCGGTGGGCTCCGAGCAGGCCGACAAGTTCTACGCCCAGTGCGCGATCGACGCGGGCGTCGGCTTCGTCAACGCCCTGCCCGTCTTCATCGCCTCCGACCCCGAGTGGGCCAAGAAGTTCGAGGACGCCGGCGTCCCGATCATCGGTGACGACATCAAGTCCCAGGTCGGCGCCACCATCACCCACCGGGTGATGGCGAAGCTGTTCGAGGACCGCGGCGTGGTGCTCGACCGCACCTACCAGCTCAACGTCGGCGGCAACATGGACTTCAAGAACATGCTCGAGCGCGAGCGCCTGGAGTCCAAGAAGATCTCCAAGACGCAGGCCGTCACGTCCAACCTGACCGGCCCGCTGTCCGGCCTGGTCGACAGCAAGAACGTGCACATCGGCCCGTCCGACTACGTCGCGTGGCTCGACGACCGCAAGTGGGCCTATGTCCGCCTCGAGGGTCGCGCCTTCGGTGACGTCCCGCTCAACCTCGAGTACAAGCTCGAGGTCTGGGACTCCCCGAACTCCGCCGGCATCATCATCGACGCGATCCGCGCCGCGAAGATCGCCATGGACCGCGGCATCGGTGGCCCGATCATCTCGGCCTCGTCGTACCTGATGAAGTCCCCGCCGGTGCAGCTCCCCGACGACGAGGGTCGCCGCCGCGTCGAGGCCTTCATCGCCGGCGAGGAGTGACCTTCCTCGCTCATCCCGGTCTCCGCTGACGCGGAGCCGTCACCACAGAGTGGCTGTCAGAACATTCGTTCTGACAGCCACTTTGTCGTCCCTGAACGGAGTCAGTGCGGGCGGGCCGCCCACCACTCCATCAGCGCCGCGGTGGCGTCGTCCTCGCTCATCGGACCGTTCTCCATCCGGAGCTCCATGAGGACCTTGTAGGCCTCGCCGACCTCCCGGCCAGGACCGATCCCGAGGATCGCCATGATCTGGTTGCCGTCGAGGTCCGGACGCAGCGCCTCCAGCTCCTCCTTCTCGGAGAGCCGGGCGATCCGCTGCTCGAGCTCGTCATAGGTACGGCGGAGCTTGTCGGCCTTGCGCTGGTTGCGGGTCGTGCAGTCGGCACGGGTCAGCACGTGCAGCCGCGCGAGCTGGTCGCCGGCGTCGCGCACGTAGCGCCGCACCGCGGAGTCGGTCCACTCGCCGGACCCGTAGCCGTGGAAGCGCAGGTGCTGCTCGACCAGCTGGCCGACCGCGTCGACCTGGTCGTTGGAGAAGCGGAGCGCCTTCATCCGCTTGCGGGTCATCTTGGCGCCGACCACGTCGTGGTGGTGGAAGGTGACGGTGCCGTCCTCGACGAACCGGCGGGTCCGCGGCTTGCCGACGTCGTGCATCAGCGCCGCGAAGCGGGACACGAAGTCGGGGCCGTCGCCCGGCAGTCGCGGCTCCAGGTCGATCGCCTGCTCGAGCACGGTCAGGGTGTGCTCGTAGACGTCCTTGTGCCGGTGGTGCTCGTCGCGCTCGAGCTTGAGTGCCGGCAGCTCAGGCAGCACCAGCTCGGCCAGCCCGGTCTCGACGAGCAGGCTCAGGCCGAGCCGGGGGTACGGCGCGCACACCAGCTTGACCAGCTCGTCGCGGACCCGCTCGGCGGAGATGATCTCGATCCGGCCGGCCATCGCGGTCATCGCGGCGACGACGGCCGGGTCGACCGTGAAGCCGAGCTGGGCGGCGAACCGGGCGGCGCGCATCATCCGCAGCGGATCGTCGGAGAAGGAGTCCTCCGGCCGGCCCGGCGTACGCAGCACCCGGTGGGCCAGATCGACGACGCCGCCGTACGGGTCCTCGAGCTCGCGGCCCGGGAGCCGCACCGCCATCGCGTTGACAGTGAAGTCGCGCCGGCCGAGGTCGCCTCCGAGCGAGTCGCCGAAGTCGACGTCGGGCTTGCGCGAGGACGGGTCGTAGGCCTCGGAGCGGTACGTCGTGATCTCGACCTGCCAGTCGCCCTTGCGGCAGCCGATCGTGCCGAACGACCGGCCCATGTCCCAGATCGCGTCCGCCCAGCCCTTGAGCAGTCGCTCCGTGTCGTCGGGCCGCGCGGACGTCGTGAAGTCGAGGTCGTTGTGCTGACGGCCGAGCATCGCATCGCGCACCGGGCCACCCACCAGGGCCAGCTCGTAGCCGGCCGTCAGGAAGCGGCGTCCGAGCTCGTCGATGAGCGGGGCGATCCGGTCCAGCTCCTGGGTCACGGCGCGCTGGACATCGACGATCTGCAGCTGGGGCGGCGGAGCTTCGGGCACGGGAGTCGAGTCTAGGGGAGGTCGGCCCGGGGGCCCGATTCGCACAGGTACCCCCGATACAGTCGGTGCGTGCTTCGTCCGGTGTCGCTGCTGCCTGCCCTCGTGGCGGTGGCCTGCGTCGCGACCTGGCTGACCCTGCCGGCATCCGCCGCCGAGAACCTCACGGCCGGGAGAGGTGTCTGCCTCGCACTCCGCCGCGGAGACCCCGGCCGAGCCGCTCGCCATCACCATCGACAGCCTGTCCCCCTCCACGATCCCGAAGTCGGGTCCGATCCGGGTCAGCGGCGAGGTCACCAACGTCGACGACACGACCTGGACGACGATCAACTTCTACCCCTTCCTGTCGGACACCCCGATGACCACCTCCGCCGAGCTCGACCAGGCCGCGGCCACGCCGAGCGACACCTTCGTCGGCGAACGGATCATCGACCCGGGTCCGTACGACATCGTCGACGAGCTTGCTCCCGGCGAGACCCTGCCGTACTCCTTCTCGGTCCCGCGCTCACGCATCGTCGTCGACGAGGCAGGGGTGTACTGGTTCGGGGTGCACGCCCTCGGTGAGGCCGACACCGGCCGCGACGACGTCGCCGACGGCCGCGCCCGCACCTTCCTCCCGCTGCTGCCGAAGAACGCCAAGAGTGTCGACACCGCGCTGGTGGTGCCGATCCGGCGTGGGGTGCGGCACGACCCCGACGGTCGGATCGCCGGCGTCGCCTCGTGGACCCGGAATCTCTCCCTCGGCGGCCGGCTGCGCTCGCTCGTCGACTTCGGAGTGGCGGCCGGGTCCCGACCGATCAGCTGGCTGATCGACCCGGCCGTGGTCGACACCGTCGAGTCGCTGGTCGCCGGCAACCCGCCACGCTCGGTGGAGCCGACCATCGAACCGGGCGGGGCCGACGGGGACGCGTCCACGTCGGCCGACCCATCCCCCGATCCCGGGGAATCAGGGGGCCCCACCGACGGTGCCACCGAGGGCGAGAGCGGTGACAACGGCGGCGACACGGCCGACGACCCGGAGCTCGCGGCGGCGAGCGAGGCCGGGACCAGCTGGCTCGACCGTCTGCACACCGGTCTCGAGGGCTCGGAGATCCTCACGACGCCGTACGGCGACGTCGACGTCGACGGAGCCGCCCGCCACTATCCGCAGCTCTACCGTGATGCCCGGGAGCGCTCCGGCTCCGAGCTGGCGCCGTGGGGTCTGCCCACCTCGCCGGTGGTCGCGTCGCCGAGCGGCTACCTCGACGGCGGCGGGATCAGGCTGACGGAGCCGTCCACGACGATCCTCGCCACCGACCGGATGTTCCCGGGCGACCCGGCAACGGTCAACCGGGTCGACGGCCGCACCATGGTGGCCGTCGCTTCGGCGGTCGCGACCGGCGGGCCGGGTCCCAACGACCCGCTGTCCTCGGTGGCGCTGCGCCAGCGGATCGTCAGCGACGCCGCCCTCCGGTCGATCTCCCCCGGCCATCGACCCCTGGTCGTGGTCTTCCCGTCGACCTGGTCACCTTCGTCGACGACCGACTTCTTCGACGGCCTGGACCTGAGCTGGTTGAACCTGACCACCGTCGGTGACATCACCCAGCGGGTGGGCCACGACGTCGCCCCGGACCGGCTGGACTACCCCGATACCCAGGCCGACCTGGCGCTGGACGGCGTCAGCTTCACCGCGGCCTCGAGCCTGATCCAAGCGGGAGACACCCTGCAGAACCTGCTCACGCTGAACGACCAGGTGGCCGGCACCGTCCGCGACGAGGCCTACACCGACGTCTCCTACGCCACCCGGATCCGCCCCTGGCTGGCCCGGAGCTCCGCCGACCGGTCCCGCGCCTCGATCGAGCAGCTGCTCCGCTCGGTGCGAGTCGATGCGCCGAAGGCGGTGATCCTCTCCAGCGGCAGCGGCCGGTTCTCGGCGACGATCACCAACGACCTCGACCAGCCGGTCACGGTCAAGCTGCACGCGGTCGCAGACCCGCCGCTGAAGGTCTTCGTCCCCAAGGACAACGTCGACATCGGACCGGAGGACCGTAGGACGGTCCTGCTGAACGCGTCGTCCTCGGCGGTCGGCGTCCGCAACGTCACCCTGCAGCTCACCGACTCCGACGACGTGCCGCTCGGCTCCTCCGCCGACCTGCCGATCCGCTCGAACCGCGTCAGCAACGTGATCTGGCTGATCCTCGGCACCGGCGTGGCCCTCCTCTTCGGCGCGATCGCGGTCCGGCTGTTCCGCCGGATCCGGGCAGCGGCCCGATCGTGACGACGTTCGACGACGAGCGGCCCGACGACGAGCAGAGCCGGGTCCTCGCCAACAGTGCGGTGATGGCCGCCGGCACGGTGGTCTCGCGGATGAGCGGGTTCGTCCGGGGCGGCCTGCTCGCAGCGGCGCTCGGCAACCGGCTGCACGCCGACATCTTCAACATCGCCAACACCGTGCCGAACATGCTCTACATCCTGCTGGCCGGCGGCGTCATCAACGCCGTGCTGGTCCCGCAGCTGGTGCGCGCGATGCGTCACGACGACGACCAGGGCCACGCCTACACCAGCCGGATCATCACGCTCGCCGCGCTGTTCCTGGGCTTCGTCACCATCGTGCTGGTGGCCGCGGCGCCCTGGCTGATGGACCTCTTCCTCAACGCGGACTACGACCAGCCCGACCTGGCCGCGCAGCGCGACTCGGTCGTCGCCTTCGCGCGCTTCTGCCTCCCGCAGATCTTCTTCTACGGGATGTTCGTGCTCGTCGGCCAGGTGCTCAACGCCCGTGGCCGCTTCGGACCGATGATGTGGGCCCCGATCGCCAACAACGTCATCTCGATCGCGGTCCTGGTGGTCTACCTGGTCGTGTTCGGGCCCGCCCAGGACCTCTTCGGCCCCTACTCCACCAACGAGGAGCTCCTGCTCGGTCTGGGCTCCACGGCCGGCATCGTGGCGCAGTTCCTGATCCTGGTGCCCTACCTGCGCGCCAGTGGCTTCCACTTCCGACCGCGCTTCGACTTCCTGCACACCGGGCTCGGCCACACCTTCCGGCTCGGCGTGTGGACGGTGCTCTTCGTCATCGTCAACCAGATCGCCTACACCGTGATCGTCCGCTTGTCGTCGGGCGGTACGGCGTCCGGCGGCGACGGCACCGGCTACTCGATCTACTCGCAGAGCTTCCTGCTGATGATGGTCCCCCACTCGATCGTCACCGTCTCGCTCGCGACCGCGATCCTGCCCCGGCTCGCGTCCCGAGCCGCGGCCGACGACCTCGCCGGCGTCGCGAGATCCCTGTCCGAGACCTTGCGCAGTGCGCTGGCCGTCGTCATCCCGTTCGCGCTCATCCTCCCGTTCATCGCGATCAACCTGTCCCATCTCACGTTCGGGTACGGCGCGAGTGCCGACCAGTTCAAGGCGTACGCACCCTCCGTCTCGCTGCTGGGGATCGCGCTGGTGTTCTTCACCGTCCACTACCTGATGCTGCGCGGCTTCTACGCACTCGAGCGCAACCGCACCGTCTTCTGGATCCAGTGCGCGGTCTCCGCGACCAACATCGTCGCGGCCGTGGTCCTGGTCCACGTCACCGATGCCGAGCACACCTCGCCGGCCCTGGTCCTTGCCTACAGCGCGGCGTACGCCGTCGGCTCCGTGATCTCCTACTCCGTGCTCCGCCGGTTGCTCGGCGGTCTGCGCACCCCGACACTGGTGCGCTTCCTCGTCCGGGTGCTGATCGCCGCCGTCGGCGCCACCGTCGTCGCGGCCGCGCTGGCGTACGCCGCCCATCGCATCGACAGCGATCCGGGGCTGGTGATGGCCGCCCTGACCCTGGTGGTCGTGGGCGCGGCCGACCTCACGGTGTTCGTGGTGCTGGCCAGGATCCTGCACCTCGAGGAAGTGAGCGCGGTCGTCGACACGGTGACCCGCCGCCTGCCCCTCCCGCGTCGCCCCTGACCGCGCCCTACGATGGCCGTGGGCTGCAGATCCGGTCCTGCACAGGTGGTCGACGAGGGGAGTTGAGTGCCGAGCTCGATCCGGCCCGGCGACGTGCTCGCCGGTCGGTACCGCCTGGTCGACCTCCTCACCGAGAGCGGGGGCGGCCGGTTCTGGCGAGCCCATGACCGGGTTCTCGAGCGGCACGTCGCCCTGCACGTCATCGCCGCCGACGACGAGCGCGCCGATGCTCTCCTCGACGCAGCCAAGCGGTCCACGATGGTGCGGGACCGGCGCCCGCTGCGGGTGCTCGACGCCGATCGCACCGACGGCCTCTGCTACGTGGTCAACGAGTGGGGATCGGGGGACTCGCTCGACATCATGCTCGCCGCGGGGACGACGCTGGAGCCGCGCCGGGCGGCCTGGTTGGTGTCCGAGGTCGCCGCCTCGGTCGCCGCCGGTCACGCGGTCGGGCTCGCCCACGGCCGCCTGATCCCCGAGAACGTGCTGGTCGACCACACCGGCGGTGTCCGGCTGATCGGCTTCGCCGTCGACGCCGCGATGCACGGCCTCCCGCCCGGGCGGATCTCCACCGATGTCGCCGACCTGGGCGGACTGCTCTACTGCGCGCTCACGGCGAAGTGGCCGGGCGTCTCGGTGTCCGCCGTACCCCCGGCCCCGCTGGAGCAGGGGCAGGTGCTGCGACCGCGTCAGGTCCGGGCCGGGATCCCCCGCGCCCTCGACGGTCTCTGTGACGAGGTGGTCAACCCGTTCTCCGGCCCACGCACCGCCCGGCTTCGCGAGCAGCACGACCTGGCGAGCGCCCAAGGCATCGCCGACTACCTCTCGGCGTTCGTCGGTGACTCGACCGGCCTGGCCGAGGCGGAGGCGGCCGCCGGGCACCGGGAGTCGGAGACCGTCACCCTGCCGGCGATGGTCGACCCGCCGGTCCGAGAGCCCGACCCAGAGCCCGACCCAGAGCCCGAGCCCGAGCCAGAGCCAGAACCCAAGGCCGCGCCCGACCTGCCGACCCAGGCCGGGCTGCCGATCTTCGACGACGAGACCGATGACGTCTCCTGGCTGACCGCGCCGGGAGAGCCGGCAGCGCCGCCACCGCCGTTCGAGGAACCGCCCGAGCGACCGCTCTTCGCCCCCAGTCCAGCGACCGGCAACCCGGTCCGCACTCCCCGGCGCCTCGCGGCCGCGGCGGCCCCCGCCAGCGTGTTCTGGCCGTGGGAGTCCACCGGGACCGGTACGACGCCGGTGGCCGACGACAGCGCCCAGGAGGAGGTCCCGGGCCGCAACTGGCTCCGACTGGCCGGTGTGATCGCCCTCTGCCTGCTGCTCCTGGTGGCCGTGGTCATCGCCTACAACCTGGGCCGTGGCCGCACCCCGCTGGGTTCGATCCCCCCCGACCAGTCCGAGAAGACCCCGTCCGCCCAGACGTCCCCGTCCGCGAGCGCCACCCCGATCCCCGGTGTGACCGCGACCGACTTCGACCCCCAGGCCGATCCACCGGAGGAGTTTCCCGAGCTCGCCGAGCTCGCGGTCGACGGTGATCCCACGACCGCGTGGCACACCCAGACCTACGACGAGAACCTCGGCCCGCAGGGGCTGAAGACCGGCGTCGGTCTGATCCTCGACCTCGGCTCGTCCCGCACGGTGAGCGCCGTCGACCTGACCCTGGTCGGAGCGCCCACCACCTTCTCCCTCTACCTCACCGACGCCGTGCCGACCGCCGTCCGGGCGCTGACCCCGATCGCGAGCACGACGATGACCGGTGCCCACGAACGCGTCGAGGTGACCGATGCCGCGCCGGGTCGGTACCTGACCGTCTGGCTGACCTCGCTCCCTCCGGTCCCGGGCGGGTTCGAGGGCGAGGTCGCCGAGGTGACCGCCCGCGGATGAGCGACCTCGACGAGGCCGACGACGCCACCCTGCTGCGCGCCCACGTGGACGGCGACCCGGAGGCGTTCGGCGTGCTGTTCGCCCGCCACCGCGACCGGCTGTGGGCGGTCGCCGTACGCACCATGGGCAACCGGGAGGACGCGGCCGACGGACTCCAGGACGGCCTGGTGGCGGCGTACCGCCGGGCCGGGACGTTCCGCGGCGACGCTGCGGTCACCACCTGGCTGCACCGCGTGGTCGTCAACGCCTGCCTCGACCGCCTGCGCGCGGCGAAGGTACGCCGGACCGAGGCACTCCCCGACGACCTCGACGACCACCGCGACCGCGGCTCCCTGGCGTCCGCCACGGCGGAGGTCGACGACCCGGCCGACGTCGCTGTCGGCGACGAACGGCGCCGACTGGTCCTCGACGCGCTCCGCGTGCTCCCGGACGAGCAGCGCGCGGCGCTGGTGCTGGTCGACATGGAGGGCTACCCGGTCGCCGAGGCCGCGGAGATCCTCGACTGCGCCGTCGGCACGGTCAAGTCCCGCTGCTCGCGCGGTCGGGCCCGGCTCGCTGCGATGCTCGCGCCGCTCCTGGCCGCCGACGGGAGTGACCAGCCCCACGCCGCGGGCAGGAACCCGAACGCCCCCCGTACCGTCGAAACACCGGACAGCCCGCGCGGACCACCCGCCGACCTCTGATCCGACGCCCTGACCACCAGCGAGGAGGTGACCACCCGTGCCCCAGTCCCACGACGACCTGACTCCCGATGAGGAGGAGATCCGTCGACTCCTCGCCGACGCCCGCCTCACCGAGCCGATGCCCACCGACGTGGTGGCCCGACTCGACGGAGTGCTCGCCGACCTCCACGCCGAGGACCCGGCGCGCCCGACCCAGCGCCCGGTGGACCTGGCCGTGGTCCGACGACGACGCAACGCGCGAGTCTGGCTGGTCGCCGCGGCCGCGGTGATCGCGGTGGGCGTCGGCATCAACCAGCTCGACCTGACGTCCGGCTCGACCAGCGACGACTCCGGGGGCAGCGCCGGCTCAGCGGCGTCCGCCCTGCAGGGAGAGTCCTCGAAGGACGAGGCAGGCGGTGACCAGGGGGACGGACCGGCCAGAGCGAGCGGGATCGTCGTACCTCTCGACTCCGACCGGTTCGGTGCCCAGGTGAGGCGGCTCGGTGCCGATGCCGACGCCGAGCTGCGCCCGACCGCGTCCGGCGCCGCCTCGGACAGGTACCAGACCCTGGCCGGGACCTGCCGCAGTGATGCCCGGTCCGAGGACTGGGGCGACGGACGCCTGGTCTCGGTGACGTACGACGGTGCTCCCGCCGTCCTCGTCTTCCGGGTGGCCAAGGGCGAGACCCAGGTGGTCGACCTCTTCCTGTGCGGGCAGGAGCAGGCGGAGCGGTCGATCACGCTCCCCGTCGGCTGACCCGACCAGTGAGCCCCGCACTGGCAGGGAAGATTCCTCACCTACGATCGGTTGTAGCGGTGCGGGATCCACCACCGCAGCACCCACCTCCGAGGAGAGTCGCGCTTTCATGTCCGACACCCATGCCGACGTCCGCGACGTCATTGTCATCGGCTCCGGCCCGTCCGGCTACACGGCCGCCGTCTACGCCGCCCGCGCCAGCCTGAAGCCGCTGGTCTTCGAGGGGTCGGTCACCGCCGGCGGTGCGCTGATGAACACCACCGAGGTCGAGAACTTCCCGGGCTTCCGCGACGGCATCATGGGCCCGGCCCTGATGGACGAGATGCGCGCGCAGGCCGAGCGTTTCGGCGCCGAGCTGGTCCCCGACGACGTCGTCGAGGTGGACCTGACGGGCGACGTCAAGATCGTGAAGACCGCCACCGACACCTACGCCGCCCGGGCGGTGATCCTCTCGACCGGCTCCGGCTACCGCAAGCTCGGCCTGCCCCGTGAGGACGAGCTCTCCGGACGGGGCGTCTCCTGGTGCGCGACCTGCGATGGATTCTTCTTCCGCGAGCAGCACATCGCCGTCGTCGGCGGTGGCGACTCGGCGATCGAGGAGGCGACGTTCCTGACCCGCTTCGGCTCGAAGGTGTCGCTGATCGTGCGTCGCGAGGAGCTGCGCGCCTCGAAGATCATGCAGGAGCGTGCGTTCGCCGACCCGAAGCTCGAGATCGAGTGGAACTCCGTGATCGAGGAGATCAACGGCGCCGACCGCCTCGAGTCCGTGACCCTCAAGGACACCGTCACCGGCGAGACCCGCAACCTGGCCTCGACGGGGTTGTTCATCGCGATCGGCCACGACCCGCGCTCCGAGCTCCTCGCCGGCCAGGTCGACCTGGACGAGAACGGCTACGTCCTCGTCCAGCACCCCTCGACGGCGACCAACCTGCCCGGTGTCTTCGCCGCCGGTGACCTGGTCGACCATCACTACCGCCAGGCGATCACCGCCGCAGGCACCGGTTGCGCGGCGGCCCTCGACGCCGAGCGCTACCTCGCCGACCTCGACCACATCGCCGCGAGCCCGCGGGACGCGAAGGACATCGCGGACACCGAGCTGCTGACCGGGGTCGCGCAGACCGCAGGGGCCTGACACCGCGTCGCCGCCGCGTGGTGGGGAACAACCGCCCTCTGCCTGCGGTTGACTACTGACAGACCTCGAGTTCACCAATGAAGGGATATCCACTGTGGGCAACATCAACGCCGTGACCGACGCCGAGTTCGACGCGCAGGTCCTCAAGTCCGACAAGCCCGTCCTCGTGGACTTCTGGGCAGAGTGGTGCGGTCCGTGCCGCCAGGTCGCTCCGATCCTCGACGAGATCGCGACCAGCCACGGCGACAAGATCACGTTCCTCAAGATGAACGTCGACGAGAACCCCGTGACGCCGTCGTCCTACCGGGTCACCGGCATCCCGACGATCAACGTCTACCAGGGTGGCGAGGTCGTGAAGACCATCGTCGGCGCGCGGCCCAAGGCCACGCTGCTCAAGGAGCTTGCGGACTTCATCGCGTGATCCGGAGCCGAGGCCGCGACGAGCTTGTCGAGACCCCGGTCAGGTTCAGTTGAGCTCCCGCGAGGCCCGCGTCGCTTTCGGCGCCGGGCCTCGCGCCTTCCGGGCCGGACGCATCGCCTCGACCAGGCGGTCGAAGGCCGCCTCGAACTCGTCGCGCCAGGTCAGCGCCGTCCGCAGATCCATCCGCATCCTGGGTGTGGTCGGGTGCGGCCGATGGGTCTTGAAGCCGACGCTGCTCAGGAAGTCGACCGGGACCAGGCACCGTCCACCGCGACCCGAGACGTCGCCGAAGGCCTCGACGGCGCCGCTGCCCCTCCGACCGATCAGGTCGGCGGCCATGCCCTGGACCAGCATCCGTCCCAGTCCGCCACCGCGGTGCTCGGGGGCGACGTAGGCCGTCGTGAGCAGGACGGCGTCCGGTGAGATCGGGGCGGTCGGGAAGGCTGCAGCACCCGGTAGGTAGGCCTCCGGGGCGTACCCGACGTACCCGACCGGGACGTCGTCGACGAGCGCGACCCGGCCGCACGAGCCCCAGTCGCGCAGCACCTCCGAGACCCAGGCGTCCTTCTCGGCGCAGGCGTCCTCGACCCGCTCGCGACGGACCGGGTCGAGCTCCCAGAAGAGGCAGGAGCGGCAGGGCGCGGAGAACGCGTCGAGATGGTCCAGGGTGAGCCGGACGATCTTGCGCGACATGGCGCCCTCCTCCCTCTCTCTCATCGTAGGCGGCGGCCTGCGAGGATGGGCGCATGCGCGAGATCCGGCAGAGCAGGAAGCTCCGAGGCGTTCGGTACGACGTCCGTGGTCCGATCCTGGTCGAGGCTCAGCGCCTCGAGAGCGAGGGCCACCGGATCCTCAAGCTCAACATCGGCAACACCGCGCCGTTCGGGTTCGAGGCTCCCGAGGCGATCGTCGCCGACATCGTGCACCACCTGCCCGACTCGCAGGGGTACGCCGACTCGCGCGGCATCTACGAGGCCCGCACCGCGGTGATGAACTACTACCAGTCCCACGGGCTGCGGGACGTCCGCGTCGACGACGTGTTCATCGGCAACGGCGTCTCCGAGCTGATCTCGATGGTGCTGCAGGCCTTCGTCGACGACGGCAACGAGATCCTGGTGCCGGCGCCGGACTACCCGCTGTGGACCGGCGCCGTGACGCTGGCGGGCGGCACGGCCGTGCACTACCGCTGCGACGAGGCCAACGGCTGGAACCCCGACCTCGCCGACATCGAGGCCAAGATCACCGAGAGCACCCACGCGCTGGTGATCATCAACCCGAACAACCCGACCGGTGCGGTCTACAGCGAGGACGTCGTCAAGGGTCTGATCGACATCGCGCGTCGCCATGACCTGGTCGTGATGGCCGACGAGATCTACGAGAAGATCCTCTTCGAGGACGCCGTCCACCACCACGCGGCGACCTTCGGCGGCGACGACGTGCTGTGCCTGACCTTCAGCGGACTCTCCAAGGCCTACCGGGTCTGCGGCTACCGCGCCGGTTGGGTGATGATCTCCGGCCCACGAGAGCTGGCCGCGGACTTCATCGAGGGGCTGACCCTGATCGCCAACATGCGGATGTGCTCCAACGTCCCCGCCCAGCACGCGATCCAGACCGCGCTCGGCGGCTACCAGTCCGTCGAGGAGCTGGTCGGGCCCGGAGGCCGCTACTACGAGCAGAGCATGCTCGCGCACCGGCTGCTGAACGAGATCCCGGGCGTCAGCAACGTGAAGCCGATGGGCGCCCTCTACTGCTTCCCGCGCCTGGACCCGGAGGTCTACCCCATCGAGGACGACGAGGCCTTCGTCATCGAGCTGCTGCGCGCCAAGAAGCTGCTCGTCACCCACGGCACCGGCTTCAACTGGCCCACGCCCGACCACTTCCGCCTGGTGACCCTTCCCGACGTCGCGATGCTCGAGGAGGCCATCGGCCGGATCGCCGACTTCCTCGCCGTACGTCGCCACTGAGCTCCCGGCTGACAGGGGCCTAGGCTCGGCGGCATGCGCGATCTCACCTACCCGCCCATCATCGTCACGGCGAAGACCGGCTTCCGGGCGCTCGGGCAGCGCTTCGCGATGACCGGCACCGAGCACGTCCCGCGCACGGGCGGCGTGCTGCTCGCCTACAACCACATCGGCTACGTCGACTTCGTGTACGGCGGCCTCGCCGCCCACCCGTCCAGGCGCCTGGTCCGCTTCATGTCCAAGCGTGAGCTCTTCGACCACAAGATGCTCGGGCCGCTGATGCGCTCGCTGCACCACATCGAGGTGGACCGGGGCGCCGGCGTGGCGTCCTTCGACACCGCTGTCGACTACCTCAGGGCCGGCGAGGCCGTCGGGATCTTCCCGGAGGCCACGATCTCCCGGGCGATGGAGCTCAAGGAGTTCAAGACCGGCGCCGTGCGGATCGCGGCCGAGGCCGGTGTCCCGCTGGTCCCGGTGATCCTGTGGGGCACCCAGCGGATGATGACCAAGGACCACCCCCGCGACTTCTCGCGGGGCAAGACGATCTCGATCCGCGTGGGTGAGCCGTTGCATCCCACCGGCGCCGACCCGGTCGCCGAGACCGCCGAGCTGCGTGCGGTCATGTCGACCATGCTCGACGAGGCGATCCGTGGCTATCCGGCGGCGGAGCAGCCCCCGGGGCGTGGTGGGTCCCCTCCTCGTACGGCGGCAGCGCTCCCACCCTCGAGGAGGCAGCCCGGCTGGACGCCGCGGAGAAGCGTGAACGAGCCCAGCGACGAGCCAATAAGTCGACAAAGCGATAAGTGGTTAGGTCGCTTAAAGGTTAGATGGGCTTGTCGCTCCGATTGCGTGGGTCCATGATGTCGACGATCCGCTGCAGGTCGTCCAGCGAGGCGAACTCGACGGTGATCTTGCCCTTGGACCGCCCCAGGTCGACCTTGACCCGGGTCTCGAACCGGTCGGAGAGCCGGTCCGCCAGGTCGGCCAGACCCGGAGCGTGCGGCTTGGCCCGCCGCGACCGCTGACTCGGGGAGTCGAGGTCACGCACGGCGACGATCTCCTCGAGGCCGCGCACACTGATCCCCTCCGCGATCACGCGCTGGGCGAGCCGGTCCTGCAGGTCGGAGTCCTCGATGGCGAGCAGCGCGCGGGCGTGCCCGGCCGACAGCACTCCTGCCGCCACACGGCGCTGGACCGCCGGGGTGAGCTTCAGCAGCCGCATGGTGTTGCTGATCTGAGGTCGGGACCGACCGATCCGCGTCGCCAGCTCCTCCTGGGTGCAGCCGAAGTCGTTGAGCATCTGCGAGTAGGCGGCGGCCTCCTCCAGCGGGTTGAGCTGGGAGCGGTGCAGGTTCTCCAGCAGCGCGTCGCGGAGCATGTCCACGTCGTCGGTCTCACGGACGATCGCCGGCACCACGTCGAGGCCGGCTTCCTGGCTCGCGCGCCACCGACGCTCGCCCATGACCAGCTCGTAGTCCTCAGGACCGTGCTTGCGCACGACGATCGGCTGAAGCACCCCGATCTCACGGATCGAGTGGACCAGCTCGGCCATCGCCTCCTCGTCGAAGACCTGGCGCGGCTGGACCCGGTTGGGGCTGACCTGCCCGACCGGCAGCTCCACGAAGTAGGCACCGGCCACCGGGGCCAGGTCGTCCGACCCCGGAGCGGAGCCAGGTGCGCGTGCGACGCCGTCCTCGCTGGGCGGAGGGGCCGTCGGGATCAGGGAGCCCAGGCCCCGTCCGAGTCCGCGGCGCTGCGGCGGGCGGTTGGCGGTGCTCATCTGGTCGGTGCTCCCTTGCTCGCGATCTCCCGCGCGGCTTCGAGATAGGACAGCGCGCCCGGCGATCCCGGATCGTAGGTCATCACCGTCTGGCCGTACGACGGGGCCTCGGAGACCCGCACCGAGCGTGGGATCGAGGTCTTCAGCACCCGGTCACCGAAGTGCTCGCGCACCTCCTGGGCCACGCCGGCAGCAAGGCGGGTGCGGGCGTCGTACATCGTCACCAGGATCGTCGAGACGTCCAGATCCTGGTTGAGGTGTGCCCGGACCATCTCGACGGTCTCCAGCAGCTGTCCGAGTCCCTCGAGTGCGTAGTACTCCGCCTGGATGGGGATCAGCATCTCGTCGCCGGCCACCAGGGCGTTCAGGGTCAGCAGGCCGAGCGAGGGCGGGCAGTCGATGAGGACGTAGTCGAAGCGCTCCTCGCCGGCCTCGGCCGCGGTGCCCACCTGGGGGTGCCCGTGGACGGCTTTGCGGAGCCGGCCCTCACGGGCGACGACCGAGACCAGCTCGATCTCGGCACCGGCGAGGTCGATGGTGGCGGGCACGACCCACAGGTCCTCGGTCTCCGGACTCGGGCTGGCGACCTCGGCCAGCGGAACGCCGTCGACCAGTGCGTCGTACGTCGAGGGCACACCGCGGCGGTGCTCGACCCCGAGAGCGGTCGAGGCGTTGCCCTGCGGATCCAGGTCGATCACCAGGACCCGCTGCCCGAGCTGGGCGAGGGCGGCTGCCACGTTGACCGTGGAGGTGGTCTTGCCGACCCCGCCCTTCTGGTTGGCGACCACGAAGACCCGGGTGCGTTCCGGACGCGGCAGCGCCGGGCGAAGTCGGGTGCCCTGCCGGACGAGCACGCTGTGCTCGGCGGCGTGCGCAAGGGGGGTGGCGCCGTCGTGGTCGATCGTGGCCGCGTCGACAGCGATGTCCTCCGCGGTGCGGACTCGAAAGCCTGGATCTACGGCCTTGGTGGCTGTTTCACGTGAAACAGCGCCCGTCGCCGCGCCAGCACCGACCTGTGGAGGAACCGGCGCGTTCTGTGGATAACTACGCTCAGGGGGGCCCTCTAGACCGGTGGAAAACTTTGCGAACCCGAGGTCCTCCGTCACGTCCTACGCCTCCGCTTCGCTGTGGCACGACCGCGGCCCGCTGCACCCTTCGCAGGCTGGCCCGCCGCAAACGGCAAAGATACCCGGCCGGGCTCGGCCCAGGCCACCCGGAGGGCGGTGGTGGTGGGCACACCGAGGCCCTCGCCCAGCACCAGGACCTCCGGTTCGGCACACTCCCACCGCTTCAGGTCGGGGCGAGCCTCGAGGATCTCGGCCTCGACCGAGGACCCCTTCATCGCCAGCAGGGCGCCGGTGGGCTCCACCAGCGGCATCGACCAGTCGAGCAGGCGTCCGAGCGGCGCCACGGCACGTGAGGTCACCACCTCGAACCGTCTCGTGCCGTGCAGGATGTCGGCGCGGCCGCGGACGACCTCGACGTTGTCGAGACCGAGCGCGGCGACCGCCTCGGTCAGGAACGTCGTACGCCGCAGCAGCGGTTCCACGAGGGTGAGCCGCAGGTCGGGCCGGGCGATCGCCAGGACCAGCCCGGGGAGTCCGGCACCGGATCCGATGTCGCACACGGTGGCGTCCGGGGCGATCGGCCCGGCCAGCAGCGCGCAGTTCACGAGATGCCGGTCCCAGAGCCGGGGGGCCTCCCGCGGTCCGATCAGACCCCGGACCACCCCGTCGGTGGCCAACAGCTCGGCATAGCGCTCCGCGAGGGTCAGACGGTCAGACGGAAACGCCCTCCGCGCCGCGTCGGGCGTAGAGGGCGTTTCACGTGAAACAGGGTCCATGGTCACCCGGGGAGGACCACCACGAAGCGACGGGGCTCGACGCCCTCGGACTCCGACGTCAGGCCGGCGGCCGCAACGGCGTCGTGGACGACCTTGCGCTCGAAGGGCGACATCGCGGTCAGCGACACCTGCTCACCGGTCTCCTTGACGGTAGCCACCGTCTCTTCGGCCAGCTTCTCCAGCTCGACCCGCTTCTCGGCACGGAACCCGGAGATGTCCAGCATCAGGCGGGACCGCTCCCCCGTCTCGCGGTAGACCGCCAGCCGGGTCAGCTCCTGCAGTGCATCCAGGACCTCGCCGTTCGCGCCGACCAGCTGCGAGAGGTCCGCTCCCACGATCGACACCGCCGCGCGGTCTCCGTCGACGTCCATGTCCAGGTCGCCGTCCAGGTCGGCGATGTCGAGGAGCTCTTCGAGGTAGTCGGCGGCGATGTCGCCCTCCTGCTCGAGCTGGTCGACCCGCGAGGTCGCCGGCGCGCGCCTGCTCGTTCTCGTCCGTGGCGTCTTCGGAGACCTCGGTCTCGACCGTCTCGTCGACTGCCTGATCGTCACTCACAGCTGTTCTCCCTCAGGGTTGGGCTTCGGGGCGGGCTTCGACCCACCGGGGCTCTGCTTCTTGCGCTGCTCGCGGGACTGCTTCTTCGGCTGCTGCCGCTGCTGCGGGCGCCGGACCTCGTCAGGCTCGGCGACGGTCTCGATCACCTCGACCGGCTTGCCGTGCTTGGCAGCCTTGGCGCGATCGCGCTCCTCCTTGGCCTTGGCGGCGGAGGTTCCGGGGGCCGGGTTGTTGCGGATCACGTAGAACTGCTGCCCCATGGTCCAGAGGTTGGAGGTCGTCCAGTAGAAGAGGACACCGATGGGGAACGCGATACCACCGACGGCGAACACCAGGGGCAGCACGTAGAGCAGCAGCTTCTGCTGCTGGGCGTACGGGCCGGAGAGCGCGTCGGCCGGCATGTTCTTGCTCATCAGCTGACGCTGCGTGGTGAACGTCGTGGCAGTCATCGCGACCACCAGGATCGCCGCCACGATCTGCACGGCCAGCACGCCGTCGGCCTTGAGGAACGTGGCCTTGAGGGGCACCACACCGAAGAGCTCGGCGTTGCCGAAGCTCCTCGCGAGCGGCTCGGTCAGGAACGCGACGCCGTCGCCCTTCGCGGCGTGGTGGTCGAGCAGCCGGAAGAGCGCCAGGAAGATCGGCATCTGGATCAGGATCGGCAGGCACGAGGCGAACGGGTTGGTCCCGCTCTCCTTGTACAGCTTCATCGTCTCCTGAGCGAGACGCTCCCGGTCATGCCCGTACTTCTTCTGCAGCTCCTTCACCTTGGGCTGGATCAGCTGCATGTTGCGACTGGACTTGATCTGCTTGACGAAGAGCGGGATCAGCAGCGCCCGCACGGTCAGCGTCAGGCCGATGATGGAGAGGACCCAGGTGGCGCCCCCGTTGGGGTCCATGTGGATGACGTCGCTGAAGAACCAGTGCCAGGCCACGAGGACCGCTGAGATGGCGTAGTACAGCGGCGTCATGATGAAGTGGCCGATTTCGCCGAGGAATCCCACGGGTCAGGCTCCTTGCTGAGATGAGGGAGTTGAGCCCGCAGGGACGCGGGAAGGACGGGGTGGCACCGGGTCGTAGCCCCCGGCTGACCAAGGGTGACACCGACCGAGCCGACGGACCGTCAACCAGGAGCCACGAACACTGCCATGCACCGTGACCGCCTCCAAGGCGTAGGCGGAGCACGAGGGGTGGTAGCGGCAGACCTGGCCGTAGAGAGGGCTGATCACCACACGGTAGGCCCGGAGCACACCGATCAACAGATAGCGAACGGGGTCGTACCTCACGCGCTCACCTCCGGACGCACCCGACGCAGGCAACGCTCCAGATCGGCCGAGAGCTCCGCGGCATCAGCGCTCGCCGCTGCCGGAAGCGCACGGACCACGAGCGCAGCAGAGCCCGGGAGCGTCCACAGACATTCCCGGGCCAGGTGTCGCAGTCGGCGCTTCACACGGTTGCGGATGACAGAGTTCCCCACGGCCTTGCTCACCACGAAGCCGACACGGGGTCCGGTTCCGGTGCCTCCGTCCTCCACGAGGTGGAGCACCAGGGTACGGCTGCCGGCCCGCCGACCGTTGCGCACAGTCGATCGGAAGGATGCTGCGTCTGTCAGGCGATGAGCCGAGGACAGCACGGGGCTGACCCGCCGCGGCCTGGTTGGTCCGTCAGACAGCGAGGCTCTTGCGCCCCTTGCGGCGGCGCGACGACAGGATCGAGCGGCCGGCGCGGGTGCGCATCCGGAGGCGGAAACCGTGCACCTTGTGACGGCGACGGTTGTTCGGCTGATAGGTACGCTTGCTCACGAGCTTCTCTCCATGCTTGGTCGGGGAAGGCAGTCCGGGTCGGGCGGCGATGAAGGCCTACTTCGGCTGGCACCGCCCACCCACGAAACAGGCCGGTGAGGGTGACTGCGTTCGTGGACATGCGGCACCGGTCGACACCGGGTGACCGAGCAACGGTACGCGCTGGGATTCCACAGGGTCAAACCGACGCGAGCCGAGACCCGATCAGCCTGTGGATGACGGCTTGCCGCAGCCCGTCGAGACTTGTTACGTTCATCCGAACCGAGGTTCCCCGCCACCCTCGTTTCAGACCGGAACCGTAGGCCGTGTGACGACCGACACACGTGTCGATTCACGCGCTGACCTGCGGAAACGTTCGTCCGATCCGATCGAGGGCGCGTCTCGGAACGACTCCCTCCACAACCTGGGAGTCGGGTTCACAACCTGTGGACAAAGTTGTGGATGCGCGTCAGTAGCCCCCGGAAATCGGTTCTCCAGCGACATCGCCCCACGTCCTGGACGATGAGACCACGGCAACCGGCCGGACGGCTCGACAATGTGAGAAAGCGGGAACGGTGGACCAGAACACCTCGGACCTCGACGTGGCATGGCGTGGGGTTGTCGACGACCTGCAGCCCAACCAGCGAGCCTGGCTGCGTGCGAGCGAGCCGGTCACGCTCCACGAGAGCACCGCGATCGTCGCCGTGCCCAACGACTTCACCCGCAACCAGCTCGAGGGCCGGCTGCGCGCCCAGCTCGAGGACGCCCTGACGGTCCGGTTCGGTCGCGAGATCCGGATCGCGGTCACGGTCAACCCGCAGCTCGACGACGACACCCTCGGCAATCCAGTCGATGAGTCGACAAGTCTAGAAACCGACTTGTCGACAAAGATGGCGCCTGTCGGCTCCTGCGGTGATCGCCCCGCCCCCGATCTCCGCCCCGCTGGAGTCCAGCCGACCGACGGCACTCGAAACCCGGCTCAACCCCAAGTACACCTTCGAGACCTTCGTCATCGGCTCCTCCAACCGGTTCCCCCACGCCGCCGCCGTCGCCGTGGCCGAGGCGCCGGGCAAGGCCTACAACCCGTTGCTCGTCTACGGCGACTCCGGCCTGGGCAAGACCCACCTGCTCCACGCGATCGGCCACTACGTCCGCTCCCTCTACACCGGCGCCAAGGTGCGCTACGTGTCGAGCGAGGAGTTCACCAACGAGTTCATCAACGCGATCCGCGACGACCGCCAGGACCGGTTCAAGCGTCGCTACCGCGATGTCGACGTGCTCCTGATCGACGACATCCAGTTCCTCGAGGGCAAGACCCAGACCCAGGAGGAGTTCTTCCACACGTTCAACACCCTCCACAACGCGAACAAGCAGATCGTCCTCACCTCCGACCGGCCGCCCAAGCGGCTCGAGGCGCTGGAGGACCGGTTGCGCAACCGGTTCGAGTGGGGCCTGATCACCGACGTCCAGCCGCCCGACCTCGAGACCCGGATCGCGATCCTGCGCAAGAAGGCCGCCATGGACCGGCTCACGGCGCCACCGGACGTCTTGGAGTTCATCGCCTCGAAGATCCAGACCAACATCCGCGAGCTCGAGGGGGCGCTGATCCGTGTGACGGCGTTCGCCAACCTCAACCGCCAGGAGGTCGACATGACCCTGGCCGAGATCGTCCTCAAGGACCTGATCCCGGAGGGCGGCGAGCCCGAGATCACCGCGGCCCTGATCATCGCGCAGACCGCGGCGTACTTCGGGCTCTCGATCGAGGACCTCACCGGGCCCAGCCGAGGCCGCCACCTGGTGATGGCGCGTCAGATCGCGATGTACCTGACTCGCGAGCTCACCGACCTGTCGCTGCCCAAGATCGGCGCCCAGTTCGGCAACCGGGACCACACGACCGTGATGTACGCCGACCGCAAGATCAACCAGCTGCTCGCCGAGCGTCGCGCGGTCTTCAACCAGGTCAGCGAGCTCACCAACCGAGTGAAGCTGCAGGCCCGCCAGTCCTGATCTTGTCGTTCACCGGCCTGTGGATGTCATGTGGGACCACATGACATCCACCCCGCCCAGCTGTGGAACCACAGGCCCCGGAAGAGCACCGTGGTCCGCGTTCCACACCCGGCCACCATCGGAGCAGCGTGATTCCACAGCCCCTGTGCACCGAAATTTCGGGGTCTGACCTGCACGAACACAAGTTCTCCACAGTTTCCACCGTTGCTATGACTACAACGTACCTAGAGCCAGGGAGATCCTCGGTCAACATCCATCCGGGCACCTTTCTGTGGACAACCTCCCGGACGCCGAGCACCTGGACGGCGCCCTCCTTCCGGAGAAACGACACCGAACCACCCGCCGACCCGCCGTGCATGGCAGGATTCGGTTCCCACCACCGCTGACCGAAGGACGCAATCGTGAAGTTCCGCGTCGAGCGCGACGTGCTCGCCGATGCCGTCGCCTGGGCTGCTCGCAGTCTCCCGGTCCGTCCGAGCGTCCCGGTCCTGGCCGGTCTGCTCATCGATGCGACCGACGATGGCCTGGTGCTCTCCACCTTCGACTACGAGACGTCCGCCCGCGCGACGCTCACCGCACAGGTCAGCGACGAGGGTCGCGCCCTGGTCAGTGGTCGACTCCTCGCCGACATCTGCCGCAGTCTCCCGGCCAAGCCGATCGACATGGTCCTCGACGGGACGCGCGTGTCGCTGACCTGCGGTTCCGCCAGGTTCAGCCTCCAGACGATGCCGGTCGAGGACTACCCGACGCTCCCCGACATGCCGGCGGCCACCGGCACCGTCACCAGCGAGGCCTTCGCCCACGCGGTCGCCCAGGCGGTCACCGCCGCTGGTCGTGACGACATGCTCCCGGTCCTGACCGGAGTCCGGATCGAGATCGACGGCTCCACCATCTCGCTGCTGGCCACCGACCGCTTCCGCCTCGCCCTGCGCGAGCTGGACTGGAACCCGCGGACTCCGGACGAGTCGGTGGCAGCCCTGGTGCCGGCCCGGGTCCTCGGTGACACCGCCAAGGCCCTGACCGCCGGCGGCGAGGTGACCATCGCGCTCGCCACCACCGGCAGCGGCGAGGGGATCATCGGATTCGAGGGCCAGGCCGCAGGCGGCCATCGTCGTACGACGACCCGACTCCTCGACGGTGAGTTCCCCAAGGTCCGCAGCCTGTTCCCGGGTGAGCACCTCACCACTGCCCTCGTCGACAAGGCCGCCCTGATCGAGTCGGTCAAGCGCGTGGCCCTCGTCGCCGAGCGCAACACGGCCGTCCAGCTCGCGTTCAGCGACGGGCGTGCTGACCCTGGACGCCGGGTCCGGCGACGAGGCCCAGGCCTCGGAGTCGATCGAGGCGACCATCGATGGCGCTGACATCACCACCGGCTTCAACCCGCAGTTCCTGCTCGACGGGCTGACCGCGATCGACCAGCCCGTCGTCGAGCTGGCGTTCACCCAGTCCTCCAAGCCGGTCGTGCTCAGCGGCAAGGTCGCCGAGGGCGAGGACGACTCCTCGTTCCGCTATCTGCTGATGCCGCGACGCCTGCTCTCGTGACCGACGACCTCGGGCTCTAGGCTGAGCCACGACCCGCACCGCCGCCCCACGGGAGGAACAGCGATGGACATCGGACTCGTCGGACTCGGCAAGATGGGTGGCAACATGCGCACCCGGTTGCGCAACGCGGGGCACACGGTGGTCGGCTACGACCGCAACCCCGACCTCGCCGACGCCGACAGCCTCGCCGCGATGGTCGACCAGCTGCCCTCGCCCAAGGTCGTGTGGGTGATGGTGCCGGCCGGCGAGCCGACCAAGGCGACGATCGAGGAGCTCGGCGAGCTCCTCGGCGAGGGCGACCTGGTCGTCGACGGCGGCAACTCCAAGTGGACCGACGACCAGCTGAACGCCGAGATGCTGGCCAAGAAGGGCGTCGGTTTCGTCGACTGCGGAGTCTCCGGCGGCGTCTGGGGTCTGCAGAACGGCTACGCCCTCATGTGCGGCGGTACCGACGCCGATGTGGCCAAGGTCCAGCCCGCGTTGGACGCGCTCAAGCCGGACGAGGGTGGCTTCGTCCACGCCGGGCAGAAGCCCGGTGCCGGTCACTTCGCCAAGATGGTCCACAACGGCATCGAGTACGCCATGATGCAGAGCTACGCCGAGGGCTGGGAGCTGCTCGAGAAGGTCGACCTCGTCGACAACGTCACCGAGGTCTTCGACTCGTGGCGCTCCGGCACCGTGATCCGCTCCTGGCTCCTGGACCTCCTGGTCGCTGCGGTCGAGGAGGACCCGCACCTCGACAAGATCTCCGGGTACGCCGAGGACTCCGGTGAGGGTCGATGGACCGTGGAGGCCGCGATCGAGCACGCCGTCCCGATGAACGTCATCGCCGCCTCGCTCTTCGCGCGCTTCACCTCGCGCCAGGATGACAGCCCGGCGATGAAGGCGATCGCCGCGATGCGCAACCAGTTCGGCGGCCACGCCGTCCACACCGGTCCTCCTGCCGGCGGCGACGCGAACCCGACGCCGTGACACCAGGTCCGTGTACGTCTCGCACCTGAGCCTCCACGACTTCCGGTCCTACGCCTCGGCCGAGGTCGAGCTGTCGCCCGGGGTGACGGCGTTCATCGGGCGCAACGGGCAGGGCAAGACCAACCTGATCGAGGCGATCGACTACCTGTCGCGGCTCGCCTCGCACCGGGTCGCGACCGACGCGCCTCTCATCCGGGCCGGCGCCGAGCAGGCGGTGGTCCGGGCAGCGGTGGTCCGTGACGGACGTACGGCGATCCTCGAGGTGGAGCTCAACCCCGGGAAGGCGAACCGGGCCCGGGTCAATCGCTCCCAGCTCCCCCGTGCACGCGAGATCGTCGGCCTCGTGCGGACCGTCGTCTTCTCCCCCGAGGACCTCACCCTCGTGAAGGGCGACCCGTCCGACCGCCGACACTTCCTCGACGACCTGCTCGTGCTGAGGACGCCGAGGCTGGCCGGTGCTCGCTCCGACTACGACCGGATCCTGCGCCAGCGCAACACCCTGCTCAAGACGGCCGGCAACGCACGTCGCGGGAGCAGCTCCCAGGAGGGAGCGCTCTCCACCCTCGGGGTGTGGGACGCGCACCTGGCCCGGACCGGTGCGGAGCTGCTCGCCGAGCGACTCGCCCTCGTCGAGGCACTGCGCCCCTACGTCGGCAAGGCCTACGAGACCGTCGCACGAGGGGCGAGCCACGATGACGCCGATCTCGAGTACAAGCCGTCCTTCGACCTCGACGGCAGGACCGAGCAGGGTGACCTGACCGAGGCGCTGCTCGCGGAGGTCGAGCGCCGTCGCAACGACGAGCTCGACCGCGGGATCTCCCTGGTCGGCCCGCACCGCGACGAGCTGCTCCTCACCCTGGGTCACGGTCCGGGACCGGCGGGAGCGGGAGTCCGGCTGCCGGTCAAGGGCTATGCGTCCCACGGGGAGTCCTGGTCCTTCGCGCTCGCGTTGCGCCTCGCGTCGTACGACCTGCTTCGGTCCGACGGCGACGACCCGATCCTGATCCTCGACGACGTCTTCGCCGAGCTCGACACCGAGCGCCGGGCCCAGCTCGCCGACCTGGTGGCCGGCGCGGAGCAGGTGCTGGTCACCGCGGCGGTCGCGGCCGACGTACCCGAGGCGTTGGCCGGCACGCGGTACGTCGTGGCCGGTGGTGAGGTCACCCGTGAACAGTGACGAGCGCACGACGGACTCGAGAGACGGATCCCGGGAGCCGGCGCCGGAGCAGCACGATGACGACGGTCTCGACCTGGCCAAGGCGCTGACCCGGGCGACCGCGAAGTCGACCCCGCAGGCGCGGACCAAGCAGCGCCGCCGTGACCAGCGACCGACGCGGGGTCGGGTCAGCGGGTCGCACCCCGACGACCGAGACCCGCAGACCCTCGACAGCACCCTGGGCCGGCTGGTCGCCGACCACGGCTGGGCCCTCGACCTGCGCGTGCAGGGCGTCTTCGGCCGGTGGCCCGAGCTGGTCGGAGCCGAGGTCGCCGAGCACTGCACCCCCGAGTCGTTCGCGGACGGGCGCCTGGTGGTCCGCACCGACTCGACGGCCTGGGCGACCCAGCTGCAAGCTGCTCACGCCGACCGTCGTACGGCGCCTCAACGAGGAGCTCGGCCACGGGACCGTCACGGTGATCGAGGTGGTCGGGCCGCACCTGCCGACCTGGAAGAAGGGACCCCGTTCGGTGCGCGACGGACGCGGTCCGCGCGACACCTACGGCTGAGATCCGCCGAGCCGCTCACAGACGCTCTGGGGGCCGCTTCGACGTACGGGGACCCGTCCGCACCCCTGTTCGGCCGCTCCGGAGCCACTCACGAGCCGCTCACGGCCACGATTTGTCCCCAGACCACCCCCTCCTGGGGGTCGGGACGTGGAATGCGACGTTCTGACGGGTACTATGGACATCGGCCGCCAGCGTCCCGTGCTGCGGCCGTCTCCATGTCCACAGAAGCCTGTGAAGAGGTGCGTGTGTCCGACGACAGCCCCGTCGAGAATCCTCCGACGAGACCCCCGCCGTTCCGCCCGCACCCCCCACGACGGAGGTCGAGTACGACGCCTCCGCGATCCAGGTCCTCGAGGGCCTCGAGGCGGTCCGCAAGCGGCCGGGCATGTACATCGGCTCGACCGGTGAGCGCGGCCTGCACCACCTGATCTGGGAGATCGTGGACAACGCGGTCGACGAGGCGCTGGCCGGTCACTGCGACAGGATCATCCTGACGCTGCTCGAGGACGGCGGGATCCGGGTCGAGGACAACGGCCGCGGCATCCCGACCGACACCGCACCCGGACAGGAGCTGCCGGCGCTGACGCTCGCGCTCACGGTGCTCCACGCCGGCGGCAAGTTCGGCGGCGGCGGCTACAAGGTGTCCGGTGGCCTGCACGGCGTCGGCGTCTCGGTCGTCAACGCGCTGTCCAGCCGCGTGGTCGCCGAGGTCAAGAACCGCGGCCATCTCTGGCGCCAGAGCTTCAGCATCGGCGTGCCCGACAGCGGTCTCGACGAGATCCGCCCGATGGAGCCCGGCGAGAGCACCGGCACCACGATCACGTACTACGCCTCACCCGACATCTTCGAGACCACGTCGTACAACCTCGAGACGATCACCTCCCGGATCCGCGAGATGGCGTTCCTCAACAAGGGTCTGACCATCGTCGTACGCGACGAGCGGGCCGCCGCGGCCGAGATCGTCGACGCGGTGGAGGACGACACCGTCGCCGCGGACGTCGACTCCAGCCCGCGACGACTCGATCAAGCGTGGTGAGAGCGGCGGGATCGAGCAGACCTTCTGCTACCAGCGCGGTCTGGTCGACTACGTCGAGTACCTCAACCGCCGCAAGCAGGTCGCGAACCCGACGGTGATCTCGTTCGAGGCCGAGACGCCCGGCACGGTCGCCAACCACATGAGCCTCGAAGTCGCGATGCAGTGGAACACGACGTACTCCGAGTCGGTCCACACCTTCGCCAACACGATCAACACCCACGAGGGCGGCACCCACGAGGAGGGCTTCCGGGCGGCGCTCACCACGCTGGTCAACAACTGGGGCTTCGAGTGGGGCCTGATGAAGAAGACCGAGGACCGGGTCTCGGGCGACGACATCCGCGAGGGCCTGACCGCGATCATCTCGATCAAGATGGGTGAGCCGCAGTTCGAGGGCCAGACCAAGACCAAGCTCGGCAACACCGAGGCCAAGGGCTTCGTGCAGCGGATCATGAACGACCAGCTCGGTGCCTGGCTCGAGCAGAACCCCGCCGAGGGTCGCGACATCATCCGTCGCTCGCAGGCCGCCGCGCAGGCGCGCATCGCCGCGCGCAAGGCGCGCGACCTGGCCCGCTCCCGCAAGGGTCTGCTCGGCAGCGGCAGCCTGCCCGGCAAGCTCTCGGACTGCCAGTCGACCAACCCCGCCGAGTGCGAGGTCTTCATCGTCGAGGGTGACTCCGCCGGTGGCTCGGCACGCCAGGGCCGCGACCCGCGGATCCAGGCGATCCTGCCGATCCGCGGCAAGATCCTGAACGTCGAGAAGGCCCGCATCGACAAGGTGCTGGCCAACACCGAGGTGCAGTCGATCATCTCCGCCCTGGGCACCGGCATCCAGGAAGAGTTCAACATCGACAAGCTGCGCTACCACAAGGTCGTGCTGATGGCCGACGCCGACGTCGACGGCCACCACATCAACACCCTGCTGCTGACGCTGCTCTTCCGCTTCATGCGTCCGCTGATCGAGGGCGGCTTCGTCTACATGGCCCAGCCGCCGCTCTACCGGCTCCGGTGGAACAAGCCGCAGGAGCACGAGTTCGTCTACTCCGACTCCGAGCGCGATGCGCTGCTCAGGGACGGCCAGGCCGCCGGCAAGAAGCTGCCGAAGGAGAACCCGGTCCAGCGCTACAAGGGCCTCGGTGAGATGAACGCCAAGGAGCTGTGGGAGACGACGATGGATCCCGACCAGCGGCTGATGCTCCAGGTGACCCTGGACGACGCCGCCCACGCCGACGAGATCTTCTCGATCCTGATGGGCGAGGACGTCGAGCAGCGCCGTTCGTTCATCCAGCGCAACGCCAAGGACGTCCGATTCCTGGATATCTAGATCTCTAGCGAGATCCCTAGATTCCAGTAGAGCCGACGAGAGAGATCAGAACTGTGACCCAGACCCCCACTGATGGCGCCGGACCCGGCGGCCGGATCGAGCCCGTCGAGCTGCAGACCTCGATGCAGCGCGCCTACATCGACTACGCGATGGCCGTCATCGTCGGTCGCGCGCTGCCCGACGTACGCGATGGCCTGAAGCCGGTGCACCGCCGGGTGCTCTACGCGATGTTCGACGGCGGCTACCGCCCGGATCGCGGCTTCTCCAAGTGCTCGCGCGTCGTCGGTGACGTCATGGGGCAGTACCACCCCCACGGCGACACGGCGATCTACGACACCCTGGTCCGACTCGCGCAGCCCTGGGTGATGCGCGCGCCGCTGGTCAACGGCCAGGGCAACTTCGGCTCGCCGGGCAACGACTCCGCCGCGGCCATGCGGTACACCGAGTGCCGGATGGCGCCGCTGGCCCTGGAGATGGTCCGCGACATCGACGAGGACACCGTCGACTTCCAGCCCAACTACGACGGTCGCTCCTCGGAGCCCGTCGTGCTGCCGGCGCGCTTCCCCAACCTGCTGGTCAACGGCTCCGCCGGTATCGCCGTCGGCATGGCGACCAGCATCCCGCCGCACAACCTGATCGAGGTCGCCGCGGGTGCCACCTGGTCGCTCGAGCACCCCGATGCCACCCGCGAGGAGCTCCAGGACGCGCTGCTCGAGCGGATCAAGGGTCCCGACTTCCCCAACGGCGCACTGATCGTCGGCCACCAGGGCATCGAGCAGGCCTACCGCACCGGCCGCGGCTCGATCACCCAGCGCGCCGTGATCGAGGTCGACGAGGACGCACGCGGCCGTACCTGCCTGGTGATCACCGAGCTGCCCTACATGGTCAACCCGGACAACCTGGCGCTCAAGATCGCCGAGCTCGCCGACTCCGGCCGGGTCCAGGGCATCGCCGACGTCCGTGACGACACCTCCGACCGCACCGGTCAGCGCCTGGTGGTCGTGCTCAAGCGCGACGCCGTCGCCCGGGTCGTGCTCAACAACCTGCTCAAGCACACCGAGCTGCAGACGAACTTCAGCGCCAACATGCTGGCGCTGGTCGACGGCGTGCCCCGCACCCTGTCGATCGACCAGTTCATCAGCAACTGGGTCGCTCACCAGATCGAGGTCATCCAGCGCCGTACCCGCTACCGCCTCGCTGAGGCGGAGCGCCAGGCGCACATCTACCGCGGCCTCGCCAAGGCGCTGGACGCCCTGGACGAGGTGATCGCCCTGATCCGTCGTTCCCCGGACGTCGATGAGGCGCGCACCGGCCTGATGGAGCTCCTGGAGATCGACGAGATCCAGGCCAACGCCATCCTCGAGATGCAGCTGCGCCGGCTCGCCGCGCTCGAGCGCCAGAAGATCATGGACCGCTTGGACGAGCTCGAGGTGATCATCGCCGACCTCGAGGACATCCTGGCCAACGAGACGCGCCAGCGTCAGATCGTCAGCGACGAGCTCGCCGAGATCGTCGCCAAGTACGGCAACGAGCGCCGGAGCCAGATCATCGCGGCCGACGGCGACCTCTCGATGGAGGACCTGATCCCCGACGAGGAGCTGGTCGTCTCGATCACCCGCGGCGGCTACGCGAAGCGGACCCGCGCCGACCAGTACCGCACCCAGCGGCGGGGCGGCAAGGGCGTGCGCGGCGCGAGCCTGCGTGGCGACGACGTCGTCCAGCACTTCATCTCGACCACCAACCACCACTGGCTGCTGTTCTTCACCACGGCCGGCCGGGTCTACCGCACCAAGGCCTACAACCTGCCCGAGGCGTCGCGCGACGCGAGGGGTGGACACGTCGCCGGTCTGCTCAGCTTCCAGCCCGACGAGAACATCGCCCAGGTGCTGGCGATCCGCGACTACGAGCAGGCGCCGTACCTCGTGCTGGCGACCCGCAACGGGTTGGTCAAGAAGACCCGCCTGGGCGACTACAACAGCCCGCGCCAGGCCGGCGTCATCGCGATCAACTTCCGTGAGGACGACGACGAGCTGATCGGGGCCGAGCTGGTCAACGCCGAGGACGACATCCTGCTGGTCTCCCGCAAGGGTCAGGCGATCCGCTTCCAGGCGGCCGACTCACAGCTGCGCCCGATGGGCCGAGCGACGTCCGGTGTGACCGGCATGAAGTTCCGCTCGGCCGCCGACTCCGTGCTGTCGATGTCGGTGATCCGCGCCGAGCAGGTGGCCGCCGAGGAAGCCGCGGCCGCACAGGCCGCGGAGGCCGGCGCCTCCACCGCGCCGGGAGAGCTGCCCGACGTGAAGGAGCAGTACGTCTTCACGATCACCGACGGCGGGTTCGCCAAGCGCACCCGGATCTCGGAGTACCGCATCACCAACCGCGGCGGTCTCGGCATCAAGGCGATGGCGCTGGCCAACGAGGACCGCGGCCAGCTGGCCGGTGCGTTCATCGTGGAGGAGGGCGACGAGATCCTCTCGATCACCGCCGCCGGCCAGGTCGTCCGCAGCCCGATCAACGCCGACTTCCGTCCGACCGGACGCTCCACGATGGGTGTGAAGTTCGTGACGCCCAAGTCCGGTGACTCGGTCGCCGTGGTGGCCCGATCGGTCGAGGCCCGCGACGAGGACGAGGCGGAGCCGAACGGCGACGAGTCGTCTGATACGGACTCGGGTGCAACAATCGACGGAACAGCGGTTGATACCGCTACCGACGTACCCGGCCCCGATACCGACGGGGATAGTGAGGCCTGATGAGCGACCGATCCGCCGAGCGAACCGCTACCCGCCCTCCCGGCGACCGCCCGCGACCCGATGACACGTCGGTCAACCCCGGGCTGCGCGAACGCATCGCGGCCAAGGTCGGGAAGGCCACCGACGAGCATCGCGCCAACGCCAACCCCACGTCGAACGTCGCCGCGAGCAAGGCGGCGGCCGGCAAGCGTCCCCCGCGCCGGGCCCGGCTGAGGCTCACCCGGATCGACCCCTGGTCGGTCATGAAGACGTCGTTCCTGCTGGCCATCGCCTTCGGCGTGGTCACCGTGGTGTCGGTCTTCATCATCTGGTCGGTGCTGTCCGCCGCCGGTGTGTGGGACTCGATCAACCAGACCGTGCAGGACGTCGTCGGTGGTGAGGACGCCAGCACCTGGGACGTCGAGAAGTACGTCGGGCTCTCTCGCGTGATGGGCTTCACCATGCTGGTGGCTGTCGTCGACGTCATCTTGATCACCGCGATCGCCACCCTCTGCGCGTTCCTGTACAACATGTCCGCGGCCCTGCTCGGCGGGGTCGAGCTCACCCTCGCGGAAGACGAGCACTGAGACCGATCCGGCGTTTTGTCGGGTCGTTCCGCGGTGGGGTAATGTTCCCCCTCGGTCGCCCGCGAGGCGGCCATCTGGCAGTACGCCAGGCTCGGGCCTATAGCTCAGACGGTTAGAGCGCTTCCCTGATAAGGAAGAGGTCAGAGGTTCAAGTCCTCTTAGGCCCACCCACATTTCCCCCGCCCCGGCTGCACCCGATCCCCATGGGAGTCCCGATGAAGATGATCGCCCTCGCCCTGCTCGCCGTCGGCGCGGTAGTCGTGGTCAAGAAGAAGATGGACGCCGGCAAGCACGAGCAGGCCCTCTGGGCCGAGGCCACCGACAGCGTTCGTAGCTGATCCCACCCGGCCGCATGCGGCCACCCGGGGGCCTTGGCGCAATTGGTAGCGCACCTGCTTTGCAAGCAGGGGGTTAGGGGTTCGAGTCCCCTAGGCTCCACCAGACGAAACCGCAGGTCAGCCTGCGGTTACTGTCATCTCTGGAGGCCAAGGAATCATCGTCGATCCGGTGCTGTGCGGGACTGGCGGGGAAGTGACCCGCCGCAGCACCAAGCTTCTCCAGCGTCGAGCTGCGAAGCTGCGCCCGATGGACGGCTACGCACGACACCTGAAGGCGAATCTGTTGCCTGAGCAAGCCGTGGAGATGCAGGCCCTCGACGGTCTGGCGGAGAAGCCCGACGGTCCGGACCATCCCCAGGACCGATGACTCTGGGCGCGCGCGACGGTCGGCACCGCTGTACGCCGGATGAAGGAGCAGCTATGAGCAAGGTCATCGCCGCGATCACGACGTCGGTCGACGGCTACATCGTGGGGCCGCAGGACGGGCCGGAGCACGGGCTCGGCATCGGGGGCGAGCGTCTCCACTACTGGGTGATGGGTGGCCCGTGGACCTACGCTGACGAAGGCCATGACACGAATGGGATGCATGGCGCGGACCGGGAGTACTTCGAGGCGCTCACCGCAGGACTGGGCTGCGGAATCGTCGGCCGCAACATGTACGAGGCGGCCGGCGCCTGGGGCGGCACCAATCCGTTCCCCGGCCCGCTGATCGTGCTGACGCATCGCACCGAGGACCAGCCCGACCCGAGCACGGGCTTCGTGTTCATCGACGGCTTCGACGCGGCCCTGCTGAAGGCGCGCGAGCTGGCCGGCGACGGTGCGGTCTCCCTGGGCGGCGGCGCCGACCTGATCCGTCAGGGCCTCGCAGCCGGCGTGGTCGACGAGCTCGCCATCTCCATGGCGCCCCTGGTGCTCGGCCGCGGGAAGCGGTTGTTCGAGGGATTCGACCACGACCTCGACCTCGACATCCTCGGAACCTGGAGCTCGTCGTACGCCACCCACGTCCGGTACGCCGTCGAGCGCGCCGGCCCGGAGTCGCCCACCCAGTAGCGGCCCAGAGTTCCGTCCCGCCACACCCTGCCTTTCGGCCACGTCAGTGAGCACGGCCTGGCCAAATCGTCGCACCTGGTGGAAGACGTATGCCTGCCGCGCGCAGGTCGGTCCGGGCGCCTCACACCAGGGGTCGGCACCGCTGGGTACAGTCGCGACGCGGGGGGCGAGCCCGCGCCGCCAGGCCCGCGCCGGTCCGGTCCTGGCGATCGGAGGAGGGCAGGACATGGGAATCGCCGTCGAGCGCCCGCGCGAGTTCGGTCACGATGCCGTCATCGTGTGCGACAACCTGCTCCGGATCTACCAGACCGACACCGTCGAGGTGCAGGCGCTGCAGGGCCTCGACCTGCTGGTGCACGACGGCGAGATGATCGCGATCGTCGGCGCCTCGGGGTCCGGCAAGTCGACGTTGCTCCAGGTGCTTGCCGGGGTCGACGCAGCGACCGCCGGTCGGGCACGGGTGGCGGGGCACGACCTGCTCGGCATGACGCGCCGCGAACGGGTGCACTACCGCCGGCACGTGGTCGGGTTCGTGCGCCAGCAGAGCACGCGCAACCTGGTTCCGTACCTCACGGCCAGCCAGGTCGTCGACCTCCCGCAGAGCTTCGCCGGGGTGCCGCGCCGAGAGCGGAGGCTGCGGACCGCGGAGCTGTTCGACACCCTGGGCGTGCAGCACTGCGCACACCTGAAGCCGCACCAGATGTCCGGAGGGGAGCAGCAGCGGGTGGCCATCTGTGTCGCGCTCGCCAACCGTCCTGAGGTGCTGCTGACCGACGAGCCGACCGGCGAGCTCGACAGCGCCACGGCGCAGGAGGTCTTCGCCGCGCTTCGGACGGCCAACAGCGAGTGGGGCACCACGGTCGTCATCGTCACCCACGACGCTGCCGTGAGCGGTCAGGTGGCCCGCACCGTCGCCATCCGTGACGGTCGCACCAGCAGCGAGGTCCTGCGCAGCGACGAGGTGGAGGGTGTCCCCGGGATCGCCGAGGAGTTCGCGGTCATGGACCGGGCCGGGCGCGTCCAGGTGCCCCGCGAGTTCCGCGAGGCCCTGGAGCTGACCAACCGGGTACGCCTCGCGCTCACCGAGGACAGGATCGAGATCCGCTCCGATCGGGGTGAGACCCAGTGAGGCATCGCGCCGAATCGCCGATGGTCTCGGCACACGGGCTGTCCCGGACCTACGGCGCCGAGCCGAGCATCGTGCACGCCCTCCGCGACGTCTCCCTCGAGGTCGCGGCCGGCGAGATGGTCGCCGTGGTGGGCCGTTCCGGCTCGGGCAAGACGACCCTGCTCAACCTGCTCGGCGGCCTGGACCACCCGGACACCGGGACGGTCCACGTCGACGGGATCGAGGTGACAGCTCTCGACGACGCGGGTCTGAGCGCGGTACGCCGCGAGACGGTCTCCTACGTCTTCCAGTCCTTCGGGCTGCTGCCGGCGCTGACCGCCGCCGAGAACGTGGGCGTCCCGCTCCGCCTGCGTCGTACGCCGGTGGCCGAGCGCGAGCACCGGGCGGCGCTGCTCCTCGACCTGGTCGGGCTGAGCGAGCACGCCGAGCAACGACCCGGCGAGCTGTCGGGCGGGCAGCAGCAGCGCGTGGCGATCGCCCGAGCACTGGCCGGCTCGCCGCGGCTGCTCATCGCGGACGAGCCGACCGGGCAGCTCGATGCCGAGACCGGCCTGGCCGTGATGGCGCTGCTGCGCGGCATCGTCGAGTCCGAGGGCGTCACCGCCGTCGTGGCGACGCACGACCCGGTGCTGGTCGCGTTGGCGGACCGCGTGCTCACCATCGCCGACGGCCGGGTCGGGACCTGAGATGACCAGGCCGTGCTGAGGCTCGTCGTCCGGCGAGCCTGGGTCCAACGCCGGCTCCTGGCGGCGATCGTGGTCCTGGTCGCCGTGGCCACGACTCTCCTGGGCTTCTACGCACTGTTGCTGGGAGTCACGGGGCCGAGGTCCTTCTCCGAGCAGGTGCAGCGCTCGCAGCCTGACGACGTCGGTGTCACCGCCTACGTCGTCGGCCTGGCGGGACACGACCTCGAGGCCACCCGTCACGAGGCCCGCGGCGTGGTCCAGGACGTCCTCGCCCCGCTGCATCCCTCCCTGGTCAGTACGGCGACCTCCGAGATGCGACAGATCGGTGACTCCGGTCGGTTCGGATACCTGGCGACCACCGACGCAGCCTCGGGACGTGGGACGTTGACGTCGGGCAGCTGGCCCGGTGACCGGGCGGGGAAGGCGGTCGAGGCCGTCGCCCCGGATGCCGCGGCCCGCGCGTTGCACCTCCACGTCGGCGACCGGCTGAACCTGGGGCCCGGCAGGGGGCTGGGCGCGAGTCAGCACCGGGCGACGATCGTGATCGTGGGGACGTTCCGCAGCCTGCCGGACCCGGCCGCCGAGAGCGACCCGCTGACGGGCGCGGGGGCGGACCCTGCCTTCACCACCGGAGGCGTGACCACTGCGGCGTACGGACCGTTCCTGGTCGGCGACGCTGCGTTGGTCGGCACCGGCCTCGACCTGACCGCGCTGCGAGTGGACGGCCACCCCGACCTGAGCCTCGCCGACGACGCCTCGTTGCGCGCGACGGTGAGCTCCTTGAGCGGTGCCACCACCCTGCTCTCGGAGCGGGTGGGCGACTCGGCCGAGATCACCCGGGTCGGGTCGGGGCTTCCAGCGACCCTCGATCGACTCCATGCCCAACAGGCCACCACCCGCTCGGCCGTGCTCGTCGCCCTGCTGCTCGACACGATGCTGGGGATCGCCGCTCTCGTGCTGGCCGGTCGGCTCCTCGCCGACAGCCGGACGCGCGAGCGAGAGCTGATGACCGCCCTCGGCCTCTCACCCGGCCAGCAGCTCGGCTCTGCCCTGGTCGAGTCGGTCCTGCTCGCCACGGTGGCAGCGGTCGTGGCCGTGCCGGCGGCCGCCGTCGCGTACGCCTCGGTGACCCGGTTGCCGAGCCTGCGGACCGCCCAGCTGACCGAGGGCCTGACCGTGACGCCGGGCCTCCTCGTGGTGGTGGCGACCGGTGCCCTCGTCCTCAGCCTGGTCCTCATCGTGTCGCCGCTCCTGAGCCCGGATGCGGCTCGTCCACCGGGACGCCGGCGTGCATGGGCTCGCTCCGGGATCGACGTGCTGCTCCTCGTGGCGGCGGTCGCCGCCTGGTGGCAGCTCGACTCCCGGTCGCCGACGTCCGCCGGCGGCGACACCTTGCTGCTGCTCGCACCAGCTGTGTGCCTGGCCGCGGTCACCGTGGTGGCCGTGCGCGCCCTGCCGCCGCTGTTCGAGACCGCCGCCGGGCTCGCACGCCGGTCCCGTTCACTCCTGCCACTGTCCCTCAACCCGCCGGCGCTCCGCCTCGGCGCCGGGACGGCGCTGGTGCTGATCTCGCTGGCGGCCGCTGCTGCGGCCTTCGGCGTCGTGACCCACGCGACGTGGGAACGCTCGCAGCGCGACCAGGCGGACCTGCGCGTGGGCACGGACCTCTCCGTCGCACTCGACGTACCGCCCACCGCCGATGACGCCACGAGCATCGTGCGCACCGCGGTCGGCGACGGCCAGGAGACCGACGGATCGCTCGCGTCGCCGGTCACCGCACGGCTCCTGACCCTGGGCGAGTTCCTCGGCCAGCCGGGTGAGCCGCCCGAGCTGGTCGCGATCGACACGCGGCACGCGGGCAGCCTCCTCCGCGGACGGCTCGACGGGAGCGCGACGTGGTCCGACGTCGGCGATCGACTGATGCCGGGCGACGAGGTCCGGGGGGTACCGCTCCCTGCCGGCGGCGCCGGAGTCACGGTGGTCGGCCACGCTCCTCCGGGGGCGGTGATTTCCGTGGCGCCGACCGTCGTCGTCCAGGACGCCACGGGGCTCCGCAGCACCCTGGAGGCTGCGCCGGTGCCGGTCGACGGCAGGCCCCACTCCCTGAGCTGGTCGTCGGCCCCCGAGGAAGGCGGGGAGATCGTCGCGGTCCGACTGAGCCTCAGGGACGACGGAAGCAGCGCGGTCGGAGACGACGCGGGCTCCCCGGTCTCCGTGTCGCTGCGGATCCCGGGTCGAGACGTCGACCCGACTCTCGACTGGCGCGAACAGGTGCTGGGCACCGACGGCGTCGTCGTCGGCCCGTCGGTGTCCGCTCGGCAGACCGAGGATGCCGTCGTCCTGACGACGCAAGCGCGGGTGCAGATCTCCTACCTCCTGTACGAGGAGGGCGAGGTGCTCGCCACGTCCTTCGACCCACCGTCGTCGGTCCCGGTCGCCGTCTCCCAGGCGCTGGCCGACGCCCTCGGCACCAAGGTCGGCGGCGAGCTGTCCGCCACGGTCAGCACCAGCACCCTCACGCTGCACGTCGTGGACATCGTCCCGTCGGTGCCCTCCGCGCCGGGGCGGGTCGCCGTACTGGCCGATGTCGACACGCTGTCCCGCGCCCTGATCGGTCGCGGACAGCTCGAGCCCGCCGTGGACGGGTTCTGGGTCTCCCGTCCCACCAGCGGAGCGGCCAGCGCGCTGCGCGGACTGGAGCTGGGCGACGTCACGACGCGCGAGCAGGTGACCGCCGACCTGACCGGCGGCCCGCTGCAGGTCGTCCTCCCCGTCGCGTACGCGACCGTCGCCGGTTCTGCCGTGCTGCTGTTCCTCGCGGGACTCACGCTCGTCGTGAGCGCGGACCAGCGGAGGCGGACGGCCGAGGTCGCGCGACTGCGTGCCCTCGGCCTGCCCCGGAGCAGAGCCCGGAGGCTCGTGTTCGTGCAGCACGGCGTACTCCTGGTCGCCCTCGTCGTCACCGGGGTCGCGATCGGCGCAGCAGCCGCTGTCGCGCTCTGCCGTGACCTGGTCCGGTCCGAGGACGGGACGGCCCCGGTCCCGTCAGCGGTCCTGGTGTGGCCCTGGGGGACGGAGGCTCTGCTTGCGGGAGGTCTCGTCGCCGCGTGCCTGGCGATCGCGGCGGTGGCCGCGGTCTCGCAGGTCGGCGCTTCGGACCTGACGCAGCTGCGGGAGAGTGAGTGACGATGCTCGCTCGACCGAGGCTGCACGTGCCGAGCATCGTCGGACGGATGCGGACCGACCCCGGCCCGCTCGTCCTGATGGCGGTGGTCGTCGCGCTCACGACGTCGTTGCTGGCAGTGGCGGGTCCGCTGACGACGCGCGCCTCGGACCAGGCCCTCGCTGACGCCGTACGCAGGGCCGGGGCCCAGGGCGCCGTCGTCGGGACGTTCGACCGAGGGGAGATCGTCTACGACACGCGCACGCGCGACCCGAAGGCGGCGGAGAAGCTCCGGGCGGCCGTGAACGGCGCCCAGCTGCTGCTCCCGGACCGGGTCGCCGACGTGGTGCAACCGGGGATGACCAGCGTCACGACCACACCCCTGCAGCTGCTCGACGCCGGACCCGGGCGCTACCTCACGCTGGCCTACCTCGACGGCCCAGCAGGCCCTCCTCGGGTGCGCTACGTCTCGGGTGGCCCACCACGAGCCACCGTCGGCGCCGACCGCGCGGAGGCCGAGGTGACCGCCGACGCGGCCCCGTGGCCCGTCCAGGTCGCCTTGTCGAGGGCGGCGGCGACGGCGCTGGGACTACGACCCGGTGACCGGCTCACGATGAAGGACCAGGAGGGGCGCCCGGTCGCAGCCCGGGTGAGCGGGATCTTCGTGGCAAGCGACCCCGGTGAGCGGGCCTGGCAGCCGGTCCCGCAGCTGCTGCAGCCGGTCCAGGGTGTCTCGGCCGGGGTGCACAGCGCGGCGGCCGGAGCGCTCGTGTCGGCGGCTGCCCTTCCCGACCTGCAGCTCGCCGTACCCGCTGCCGATCTGAACCAACGCATCGTCGCGTCGCCGCGACCGGACGCCGTGCGGTGGTCGGACTCGGACGAGCTGGTGCGGGCTATCGGCTTCCTCAAGGCGTCTCCGCAGGTGCCGGGCGGGGCGGTCTGGGACAGCGCGCTCGACCAGGTCCTGGAGGACGGCCGGTCGGAGGTGGCCGCCGCACGTGGACAGGCCGACGTACTGCTCCTGTCGCTCCTCGTGTGTGCCCTGCTCGTCCTGTGGCTGGCCGCGGACCTCCTCGTACGTCGCCGGGCACCATCCGTCCTGCTGACCCGGGAACGCGGGGCGACCCTGGCCGAGATCGCCGCCGAGCTCTTCATCGAGGCTGCCGGGTGGGTGCTGGCCGGGGTCGTCATCGGAATCCTCTGCGCGTGGCTCGCGCTCGGCGACACGGGGTGGTCCTGGTGGTTCGCGGTCCCGTTCCTCGCCGCGGCCGCAGCAGGCGCGAGGGGAGCGGCTCTCGCGTCGCGCGCCACGGATCCGCGTCGTACACCGGCCAACCGCAACGCCCGACGGGTCCTGGCCCGTGGCCGGCAGCTGCGCCGCGTCGCGGCCGTGGCTGCGGTGGTCACCGCAGCCGCGCTCTCCTTCGTCGCCCTGCGGCAGCGGGGCGTGGTGGGCGATGGTGGAGACCTCACGGCGGCCGGTGCTCCGGTCTGGTGGGCCATCGCAGGCGCCCTGCTCGTGGTTGCTCTGGTCCCGGCGTTGACAGGCCTGCTCCTCGACATCGCTCGCCGGCGCTCGGGTGTCGTCTTCTTCGTCGCGGCCAGGGTGCGCGAGACAGGTGCCCGTGCGTTGCCGTTGGTCGTGGTCACCGTGGCGGTCGCGCAGCTCACCTTCGCCATCACGCTGACCAGCACCGAGCAGCGTGGGCAGGCAGCCGGTGCCCTGCTCAGCGTCGGCGGCGACGCCCGCGCGACTCTGGCATCAGGACGTTCGGCGACCGACGTGGCACGCGCGACCGCCGCGTCCCCGGGAGTCAGAGCCGCCGTCGCCGCCCGGATCGACGACGGGGTGCACGCCACGTCGGGGGCGAGCGCCGACACGGTGGTGCTCGCGGTGGTCGACGCATCCGCCTACGAGCACCTCCTGGCTGTGAGCGCACTTCCCGATGCACCCCAGCTCGGCCGGCTGACCCATGACGACGGCACTGAGGTGCCGGCCCTGCTGCTCGGTGGAGCGGCCGACCTGCAGGACGGTCTCTCGGTCCGCAGCTCCGACGGTCCCGCCGTGAGGTTGAACGTGGTCGGTACGGCGCCGCGAGTCCAGGACACCTTCGAACCGGTGGTCGTCGTCGATGCGGCCACCTACGCCCGCGCCGGAGGGGTCGCAGAGCCCGACACCGTCTGGGTGGTCGGGCCGGGCGCCGCCTCGGCACTCCGAGCACAGGTCAGGAGCTCCGACGAGGTCGTGCTCTACTCGGACGCGCTGGCCGCTCGCCGCGGTGCGCCCCTGGTCAAGGGCCTGGTGCGGCTGGCGGTGGCCGCGTCGCTGCTGCTGCTTCTCTTCGCGATCCTCGGCGTCGTGATGGCGGCTGCGAGTGAGGCTGACCCGCGCGCGTCGTCCCTGGGACGTCTGCGCGCTCTCGGACTTCGCGACCGTCAGCTGCGGGGCGTCCTGGGCGGTGAGCTGCTGGCGCCGGTCCTGGTCGGGGCCCTCGCCGGTCTCGTCCTGGGGCTCAGCGCAGCCGTGGTCATGTTCGGGCAGCTGCCGTTGGACAGCGTGACAGGGCAGGCGAGCGCACCGTCCGTCAGCGTCCCGCCGTGGGTGCTCCTCGGGCCGGTCTCGCTGATCGTCGCCGTCGTGATCCTCACCCAGGTGGAGTGGCACCGGCTCCGGCGAGTCGAGCTCGGCCAGCTCCTGCGCGGTGGACCGCCGCGCTGACGCTCGAGGCGGAGTCTTCGGGTAGACCGGGGCACGACCTGTACCCAAGCAGCGGCTGCGTACCCTGGAGCAGTGCCCCGCCTGCTCGCCCCGCGTTACTGGGGCGCGCACCTGCTCGCCGTGGTACTCGTCGCGATCGCCGTCGGGCTCGGCGTCTGGCAGTACGACGCGTGGCAGGCTCACCGCACCGCGGAGGCCGCTGACCTGACGCACGCCGACCCCGAGCCGATCGATGACGTGATCGGGCCCGACGACCCGTTCCCGGGCACCCAGATCGGTCAGCCGGTCGAGGTGTCCGGCACCTGGGTGCCCGACGGCACGGTCTACGTCTCGGACCGGGTCCAGGACGGCCGCGAGGGCTACTGGGTCGTCACCCCGCTGGCCGTCGGTGGGGCGGATGCTCCAGCCCTGCCGATCGTCCGGGGCTGGGTCGCCGACCTCGACGACGCGCCTCCGCCGCCCACCGGATCCGCCGACCTGGTCGCGTGGCTGCAACCCCCGGAGGGCACCGGCGCCGTCGACGACGACCCGACTGACGACGTGCTGCCGCAGCTACGGATCGCCGACGTGATCCAGCACGTCGACCAGGACCTCTACGGCGCGTACGGCGTCGCCGAGGAGCCCGAGCAGGGCCTCGAGCCGGCGACCCTCGAGCAGCTGCCGGACGCGGGCGCGTTCACCGGAGTCCGCAACCTGCTCTACGCGATCGAGTGGTGGTTCTTCGGCCTGTTCGCGCTCTTCATCTGGTGGCGCTGGGTGACCGACACGACAGCGGCACGACGTCGCGAGGAGCAGGACGCCGATGTCGCCTCGACCGGTCCGTAGGCTGGCAGCGTGAAGAACCTGTTCAACGTCTACCGTGTGCTCGCTTTCGTCGTGGGCGTCCTGCTCGCGTTCTGCGCACTCGTCGCCGCGCCCTTGAAGTACCTCGCGACCGAGGGCGGCACTCTCCAGCAGTTCGGCGAGTCCGCGAGCATCATGTGGCTCTTCCACGGCTGGATCTTCATGATCTACGTCGTGGTCGCCTTCCTGCTGGCCCGCAAGGCCGGCTGGTCGATCGCCTTCACCGGCGTGATGCTGGTGGCCGGCCTGATCCCGCTGCTGATCTTCTGGGTCGAGCACAAGGTCAGTCAGAAGATGCGCGCCGAGTACCCCGACCTGCTGGCACCTGCGCCGGCATGACGCCCCCGCGGTGACCAGCCGATGACGACCGCATTCGTGCTCGGGGGCGGCGGCGTCCTCGGCGCGGTCGAGGTCGGCATGCTGCGCGCGCTCTTCGAGCGGGGCATCACGCCCGACCTGGTGCTCGGCACCAGCATCGGGGCGCTGAACGGCGCGATGGTCGCGCGCGATCCGGACATCGGCGTGATCGACAAGCTCACCGAGCTCTGGAGGAGCGCCGGGTCCGCCGGCCATGAGATGTACGGCGACAGCCCGCTGCGCACGGTCCGGCGAGCCGTCTCGACCGGCACCCACCTGTGGTCCTCGAAGCCGCTGCACCAGGCACTGGTGGACGAGTTCGGTGACCTCACCATCGAGGAGCTGCCGGTCCGCTTCCAGGTCTGCGCCGCCAGCATCGAGCGCGCCGCCGAGCACTGGTTCGAGTCCGGCCCGTTGGTCGACGCGGTCGTGGCGAGCGCCGCCGTACCCGGGTTGCTGCCGCCGGCCAAGGTCAACGGTGAGCACTACCTCGACGGCGGCATCGTGAACTCGATCCCGCTCGGGCGCGCGGTCCAGCTCGGCGCGAGCCGGGTCTTCGTCCTGCAGGTCGGTCGCATCGACCGTCCGCTGAAGGTGCCGAAGCGGCCGTGGGAGGTCGCCCGGGTGTCCTTCGAGATCGCCCGCCGGCACCGCTTCATCCGTGAGCTCGACGAGCTGCCCGCCAGCGTGGAGGCGCACGTCCTGCCTGCCCGGGGTACGTCGGGCAAGGACGACTCGGTGCTCGGCAGCCGCGACTTCACCGGCGTGCAGGAGCGCATCGACGAGACCTACGCGGCGTCCGTGGAGTACCTGGACCAACGACTCGGACCGGTGACAGCGGGCGAGACGTGACCTGGGTGCTGCGGCGGCTGGTCATCGCTCCTCTGGTGATCGCCCTTGCAGCGCTGATGTGGGTGACCCTCCCGGTCTGGCTGATCGGGGCCGCGGTGTTGTCGCCGATCCTCCCGGGCCGACTGCGCCCGCTGCGCGTGATCTGGGTCGCGTTCGTCTACCTGACCTGCGAGGCGCTGTTGCTGGCGGTGATGCTCGGGCTGTGGGTCGCCTCCGGCTTCGGGTGGAAGATCCGCTCGCCGTACTTCGAGGGCATCCACTACGACCTGGTCCAGGGCACCATGTGGGTCTTCTTCCATGCGGCCCGGCGGGTGCTGCGACTGCGGATCGAGACCGAGGGACCCACGCCTGCGGCGCACCCGGGCCGGCCGATCCTGGTCTGCTGCCGGCACGCCGGGGTGGGTGACTCGTTCGTGCTGATCCACACCCTGATGGCGTGGTACCAACGCGAGCCGCGGGTCGTCCTCAAGGACACGCTGGCCTGGGACCCGGCCATCGACGTGGTCCTGCGCCGCATCCCGGCGACCTTCATCAGTCCGAACCCGTCGGCCGGTGTCGACCTCGACGCGCAGATCGCCGACCTGGCCGCCGGACTCGACGAGAACGACGCGTTCGTGATCTTCCCCGAGGGCGGCAACTTCACCCCGAAGCGCCGGCAGAAGTCGATCGACCGACTACGCCGGCTCGGCATGGAGCGGATGGCGCAGCGCGCCGAACGGATGATCCACGTGCTGGCGCCGAGGCCCGGTGGCTTCCTGGCCGCGCTGGACTCCGCGCCGGCCGCGGACGTCGTGCTGGTTGCGCACACCGGGCTCGACCACCTGGTCTCGGTCGCAGACGTCTGGCGCGAGCTGCCGATGGACAAGCAGATCGTGATGCGCTGGTGGCAGGTGCCCCGCGACGAGATCCCCACCGGACGCGAGGAGCGGATCGACTGGCTCTTCGGCTGGTGGGAGCAGATCGACGAGTGGATAGAGCAGAACCGGCCCGAGGATGTCTCCTCGAGCCGGTCCTGAACGCTGATCGCTAGGTCGTCTTCTTGTCCACGTCGATGACCTCGGCCGGGTCATCGGGCGTGGTGACGTCGTGGGGAGCCTCCGCCTGGTCCGAGATCGCCTCGTCGGGCGAGGCACCGCCCTCGTCGTCGTTGATCGCCGTCGGTGCGGCCGGAGCCGGAGCCGGAGCCGGGGCCGGGGCCGGGGTGGGGGTGTACGACGACTGCCAGTTGTCGCTCTCCTTGCCGGCCTGCATCTTCTTGACCACGAACGCCGCTGCCGCCGCGATGCCGGTGATCAGCAGCAGCTTCTTGAGCTTGCTGCCCTTCTTCTTCTTCGGGGTGGCCACGTCGGCGACCTTGTCGGCCGCGGCCTCGGCAGCCCCGCTGGTCTTCTCCGCGGCGATCGTCGCACCGGCTGCGACCTTCTCGGCGGCGAGGGCGGCGGTGGCGGCGATGGCGGGTCCGGCCTTGGCCTTGGCGTCCGCGATCACGGGTGCCGCCTTCGCCTTCGCGTCCGCGAGGGCCGGGCCTGCCTTCTCCATCGCCGTGGCGACAGCGGCCCCGACTTGCGGCTTGACCTGGTCGTGGTACTGGTCGACCGCCTGGTCGAGGTAGCCGCTCGCCTGGTCGAGGAGCGACTTCTTCTTGCGCAGACCCATCTGGCTTTCCTCTCGTCGTGTCCTGACTCATTCGATCATGTCACCCGGGACAGAACCAGTGTGCTGGCCGGCGGGCAGTGGTGCTGGTGGAGCGCGTGTGGGATGTGCTTGTGGAGCGTGCGAGGATCGGACGGCACCACCAGCACCGAGGTACGCCCGAACGTGTACCCATTCACAGCGAGAGGCAGTCATGGCTGACCAACAGGCCATCTTGAAGACCAACCGGGGCGACATCAGGATCAACCTGTTCCCCAACCACGCGCCCCTGACGGTCGAGAACTTCGTCGGCCTCGCGCAGGGCACCAAGGACTACGACGCCGGCAACGGCCGGTCCGGTCCGTTCTACGACGGCCTCGGGTTCCACCGCGTGATCGAGGGCTTCATGCTCCAGGGCGGTTGCCCGCTCGGCACCGGCACCGGCGGCCCCGGCTACACCTTCAAGGACGAGCCGCACCCCGAGCTGGTCTTCGACAAGCCCTACCTGCTCGCCATGGCGAACGCCGGACCGGGGACCAACGGCTCGCAGTTCTTCATCACGGTCGCGCCGACCCCCTGGCTGAACCGCAAGCACACCATCTTCGGTGAGGTCGCCGACCAGGAGTCGCGCGACGTCGTCGACGCGATCGGTGCCACCCCGACCGGCCCCGGCGACAAGCCCAAGGACCCGGTCGTCATCGAGACCGTCGAGATCGTCGGCGCCTGATCCTCCACACACCATGACCGATCAACCGGCTCCGGTCGGGGTGCCGACCTGTTACCGGCACCCCGACCGCGAGTCGCACATCCGCTGCCAGCGCTGCAACCGGCCGATCTGCCCGGACTGCATGCGTGATGCGGCCGTGGGGTTCCAGTGCCCCGACTGCGTCGCCGAGGGCAGGAAGTCCACCCGCTCCGGGCGCACCGCGTTCGGCGGGATGCGGCCCAGCAACGCCGGCCTGACGTCGTACGTCCTGATCGGCATCAATGCCGTGATCTGGATCGCCATCCTCGCCACGGGGGGTTCCGGCAGCCGGCTGGTCGATGCGCTCGGCCTGCGCCCGAACGGCCTCTGCCTGCTCGGCCAGAGCGGGTTCGACGTCTCCCAGGCCGCCTGCTCCTCGCAGGGCGGCGAGTGGCTGTGGGGCGTCGCCGACGGGGCGTACTGGCAGCTCATCAGCAGCGGCTTCACCCAGGTGCAGCCGCTGCACATCGGCTTCAACATGCTCGCGCTCTACGTGATCGGCCCGCAGATCGAGCTGGCCGTCGGACGGACGCGGTTCCTGGCGCTGTACCTGCTCGCGCTGCTGGCCGGCTCGGCCGTCGTGATGTGGGCGGCGCCCGAGTACCAGCTCACCCTCGGCGCTTCGGGCGCCATCTACGGCCTCTTCGCCGCCCTGCTCGTGATCGCCCGCAAGGTCGGCGGCGACATGCGTTCGCTCTGGGCACTGATGGCCGTCAACGTCGCCTTCACCTTCCTCGGCCCGAACATCTCCTGGCAGGGCCACCTCGGTGGATTCGTGGGCGGGGGACTGGTCGCGGCCGTGCTCGTGTTCGCGCCCCGGGGTCCACGGCGAACGCTGGTCCAGGTCTCGGGGCTGGTGGCGATCGGCACCGCGACGGCACTGGCGATCATCACGGGTATCGCTGCGCTGGCCTGACCCGTGAGTTCTGCACAGCTGTGGATGGATATGTGGAGAACTACACGCCTGTAGTTCTCCACAGGTTCATCCCCAGGTGTGGACAAGAAACGCCGGCCGCCCCTGGGGGCGACCGGCGTTCTTCGTGCTGTGTTCAGTGCGCTCGGCGGGTCACTCCCAGCGGGTGGCGAAGACGAAGCCGACGGCCATGAAGCCGATCCCCACGATCAGGTTCTTCTGACCGAGGTCGTTGAAGATCGGGATGCTGTCGAGGTGGTCGTTGCTGAACACGTAGAACGTGCAGATCCAGACCAGGCCGATCAGGAAGCAACCGAGCATCCCGACCACCACGCCACGGTTGCGACCCAGCGGTGTCGACGGGTGGGCCGAGACGACCAGGCCGGCCAGGATCAGCCCGAAGCCGATCACGTAGTTCCAGTTGGCCAGGTCGGCCATGAACTTCGGCTTGCCCGCGTCGGGCGCCGGGACGACGGTCGGGTCCACGCGCACCGCGATGTAGTAGTAGGCCATCCAGGCGATGCCGAGAGCGATCATGACCAGGGCGACCACGAACCTCGGCGAGACCAGCGGGCCGCTGTCGGGGGCGAGTGGATCCTTGATCTTGGGCTGCTTGGACACGGGGTGCTCCTGGTTCGTGACGAAGTACATGTGCTCGCCGTTGCGGGTCCAGCGCGGGCTCCGGGCTACCTTAGTGGGCGTGAGCGGCGGATCCCACGCGAGGCCCTCCGGGTCCAGCGACCCGGAGCCCGATCGCCTGCCCCGACTCCGTCACCGACTGCGCCACCTGCGCCGTGGCTCCAGCCCGCGTCGAGCCGGCGTGTGGCGGATCGGCACCCCCGTCGTGGTCCTGCTGTGCGGTGGCCTGTTCGTCGTCAGCGCCGCCAACAGCGACGGGACCGACCTTCGCCCCGGCCGCTACACCGATCTTGCGTCGTTGGTGAAGAACGAGTCCGACGACTACGACGCGCTGCGGGCCAAGGTCGCCGGGCTCAACGACGAGGTGACCACGCTCAGCTCGGCGGTCAGCGACCGCGACGTCGACCGCTACCAGCGCCAGAGCAAGCGGCTCGAGGATCCAGCCGGGCTGGTGACGCGGCGCGGACCCGGCGTCCAGATCACCCTCTCGGACGCGCCCGAGGACGTCATCAACTCCACCACGGGCGACATCAACCCGCTCCTGGTCCACCAGCAGGACATCCAGGCCGTGGTCAACGCACTCTGGAAGGGCGGCGCCACCGCCGTCACGATCGCCGGCCAGCGGCTGGTGTCCACCACCGGCATCCGCTGTGAGGGCAACTCCGTCCAGATCCAGGGCGTGCCCTACCCCCCTCCGTACGTCATCGAGGCGGTCGGTGACCAGGCGTCGCTGCTCACCGCGGTCGAGGACGACCCCTACGTCGGGTTCTACCGCGAAGCTGCGGCCGACCCGTCGATCTCGGTCGGCTGGGACCTCGAGCTCAAGAACCTGGTCACGGCCCCCGCGTACGACGGCCTGCTCGACCTCAACTACGCCGTCCCGCTGACGCCGGCTACCGCGGGCTGAACCGCGGGACTCGCAAGGCCGGCGCCGTCGTCGAGGGCGTCTCGGACGGGGTCTCGGACGGCGTCTCCGATGGGGTCTCGGACGGCGAGGGCGACTTGCTCGGCTTCTCGTAGCTCGACACCTGGATCGTCACGGTGGACCCGCTCGTCGGGGTCTCACCCGGGGGCGGGCTCTGGTCGATCACCGTGCCCTTGGGCTTCTTGGTGTCGTCGGTGGTGAAGACCCGCGGCTCGAAGCCCGCGTTGCGGATCGCGGTCTCGGCCTCCTGTTGCTGCAGGCCGACGACGTCCGGGACCTTCTCCGGTCCGTCGGAGTAGTAGACGATGATCGTGGTGCCCTCGGCGATGGTCTCGCCCTGCGACGGATCGGTACGGGTGACGGTGTCCTTGTCCTCGTCCGACTCCTCCTGTTTCAAGGTCACCTTGAAACCGGCGCCTTCGAGCGTCTCCCGGGCGTCGTTCTTGTTCTGTCCGATCACGAACGGCACCTCGACCTCGGGCTTGCCGAGCGAGACCACGAACGAGACCTCGGAGCTCGGATCGAGGTAGGTGTCGGGATCCGGGTCCTGCCGGATCACCTTGCCCTGAGCCACCGTGCTGCTGTTCTCCGTGTCCACCGGCCCGACGGCGAGATCGGCGTCGCCGATCAGGGCTCGCGCCTGGTTCTCGGACTTGCCGATGACGTTGGGCACCGGCACCTGCTCGGGCGTCTGGTCGAACATGCGCGGAATCAGGTACGCCGCGCCCGCGATCAGCACGAGCAGCAGCAGTCCGAGTGCGATCAGCAGTCCGGTCCGGTTGCCGGGGGAGTCGTCCTCGACCTGCTGGACGGCCGAGGTGGCCGTCAGGTCGGTGACCGGTGGGGCGACGACGAGCGGGACCGGTATCGGCGCCTGCACGGGCCGACCGGCGAGGTAGCGCTCGATGTCGTTGCGCATCTCGGCGGCCGACTGGTAGCGGTCCTCGAGCCGCTTGGTCAGCGCCTTCATCACGATCGCGTCGATCTCCGGGGGGAGGTCGGTGTCGTGGTCGGACGGAGGCAGCGCGGGCTCGCGGACGTGCTGGTAGGCGACCGCGACCGGGCTGTCGCCGACGAAGGGAGGCCGACCGGTGAGCAGCTCGTAGAGCAGGCACCCGGCGGAGTAGACGTCCGAGCGCGAGTCGACGGTCTCGCCGCGCGCCTGCTCGGGGGAGAGGTACTGCGCGGTCCCGACCACGGCTGCCGTCTGGGTCATCGTGGACGAGGCGTCGCTGATCGCCCGGGCGATCCCGAAGTCCATCACCTTCACGTCGCCGCTCGGAGTCAGCATCACGTTGCCGGGCTTGATGTCGCGGTGGATGATGCCGGCCCGGTGGCTGTAGTCGAGCGCGGACAGCACGCCGCTGCTGATCTCGAGGGCCCGCTCGGGCAGGATCTTGCGCCCCTCGCGCAGGATGTCACGCAGCGTCCGGCCGGCGACGAACTCCATCACGATGTAGGGCTGGGCCACGTCGGAGCCGTCGGTGGACGGCTCCTCGCCGGTGTCGTAGACCGCCACGATCGCGGGGTGGTTGAGGGACGCCGCCGACTGCGCCTCGCGGCGGAACCTGGCCTGGAACGTCGAGTCGCTCGCGAGGTCGGTGCGCAGCCGCTTGACGGCGACCACCCGACCGAGACGGGTGTCGGTGCCTTTGCGGACCTCGGCCATCCCGCCTCGGCCCAAGAGCTCGCCGAGCTCGTAGCGCCCGCCGATCAGGATCGGCTGTTGGTTGCTCATCGGGGTGACCTTGCCTTAGCTGCTCGGGGACGTGCTGTCGCTGGGGGTCGTGCTGTCCGGACGTTGCCGGGGTGCTCGGTGTGACGAGCGGGCCCCAGAAGGTGACCGTCACCGTGTCGCCGGGCTGGAGTGCGCCGGTCGGGTTGACGCTCACGACGTCGCCCTCGATCTCGTCGCCCGGGTTGTCGACCTGGGTCGTCTCGACGCGGAGGCCGAGGTTGCCGAGCTCGCGCTGGACCTCGCTGACCGGCCGGGCGACGTACGTCGACTCGTCGATCCGGATCGTCTGGTCGATGGACGAGCTGGTCGTCGGCTGGCTGGGGGAGGACGGCGCCGAGCTCGACGGCGACGGGCTGACACTGGTGTCGTCGGACGGGCCGGACCCGTCGTCGTTGCGGGTGATGAGGAGCACCAGGAGGACCGCGATCGCCACCAGCGCGATCACGCCGAGGACCGGCCAGACCCAGTTGCGGCGCTCCTCCTCGGCGACCGGCACCAGCGGTGCGGCCGCGGGCAGCACCTGGGTGCCATCCGGCGGGGGTACCGCCGCGGCCACGACCGAGGTGGCGGCGGTCGCGGGGCTGCGCAGGGCACCGGCGAGCTCGCGACCGTCGAGGAAGCGCTGGGTCGGATCCTTGGCGAGCGCGCGACGTACGACGGCGGCCAGGTCGGCCGGGACCGAGGCCGGCAGGTCGGGGACCGGGTCTCGCAGGTGGGCCAGCGCCGTGGCGACCGCGGTCTCGCCGACGAACGGTCGGCGTCCGGCGAGGCACTCGAAGGCGACCACGCCGAGCGAGTACACGTCGGAGGCCGGGGTCGCGGTCTGGCCCTGGGCCTGCTCGGGGGAGAAGTACTGCGGCGTGCCCATCACCTCACCGGTGCTGGTGAGTCCGACGCCCTCGGTGGCGCGCGCGATGCCGAAATCGGTGATCTTGACCGTGCGGTCGGGGGTCACCAGCAGGTTGGCCGGCTTCACGTCCCGGTGCACGATGCCTGCGTCGTGGGCGGCGCCGAGCCCGTCGGCGGCCTGGGCGAGCAGCTGCTGGACGGCGAGCGGCGTCATCGGCTCACCGGGGCGCAGGAGCGCGGACAGCGGCTGACCGTCGACCAGCTCCATGACCAGGTAGGGGCGCTGGCCACGCGAGCCGTCGCGGGCCGTCGACTCACCGACGTCGTAGACCGTGGCGATGTTGGGGTGGTGCAGGGACGCAGCGTGCTGCGCCTCGCTCTCGAAGCGCACGCGGAAGGCAGCGTCGTCGGCGTACTCGGTCTTCAGGATCTTCACCGCGACCTCACGGCCGAGCAGGGTGTCGGTCGCCCGCCACACCTCGCCCATGCCGCCGGTCGCGATCCGGCCCTCGAGCCGGTAGCGACGCGCGTCGTCGGCGTAGCCGAACCCGGGAGTCTGGCTCACTTGATCACTGCCTCCATCACTGCCTTGGCAATGGGGCCACCCAGCAGCCCGCCCGCGATCTCGTCGCGGGGGATGTCGGCGTTCTGGATCATCACGGCCACGGCCACCTGCGGGTCGTCGGCCGGTGCGAAGGAGATGAACCAGGCATAGGGGGAGCGGTCGCTCTCCCCGGTCTGTGCGGTGCCGGTCTTGCCGGCGACGGAGATCCCGGGGATGGCGGCCGGGCTGGCGGTGCCGTTGTCGACGGTGTCGACCATCAGCTTGGTGACCTCGCTGGCGGTGCCGGCCGAGACCGCCTGGGAGAGCTCGTCGGGCTCGGTCTTGTCGAGGACGTCGAGGCTGGCGGACTGCTCCTCGTCGACGAGGTACGGCGTCATCACGCTGCCGCCGTTGGCGATGCCCGCGGCCACCATCGCCATCTGCAGCGGGGTCGCGGCGACCTCGTACTGACCGAACCCGGTCTGGCCGAGCTGAGCCTTGTCGAGCTCGGTCGGGAAGACGGAGAGCGCCTGCGGCGAGAGGTCGTCGAAGTAGTGATGGTTGAACCCGAAGCCGTCAGCGGTCTTCGCCATGTCCTCGGCACCGACCTCGCCGGCGATCTGGGCGAAGGAGGTGTTGCAGGACTGCTCCATGGCCTGGCTGAACGGGATCTTCGAGCCGTTGGCGCCGCAGCTGCGGCCCTCGTTGTCGATCTCGCCGGTGGGGCCCTGGGTCAACGGCAGCTGGTAGGTCACGCCGCCGGGCACCTGCGAGTCGGCGTCGTAGAGACCCTTCTCGATGGCGGCAGCCGCCGTCACGACCTTGAACGTCGAGCCGGGGGGAGCCGGGTCTGGATGGCGCGGTTGAGCAGCGGCTCAGTCGGGTCGTCGTTGAGGCGCTTGGAGGCCGTAGTGACCGACGCGAGGTCGTGGGAGGCCAGCTTGTTGGGGTCGTAGGTCGGCAGCGACACCATGGCCAGCACCTTGCCGGTCGCCGGCTCGATCGCGACGACGGCGCCCTGAACGTCCTCGCCGAGACCCTTCAGCCCCTGGTACGCCGCGTCCTGGGCCGCCGGGTTGATCGTGAGCGACACGTTGCCGCCCTGCGCGGGGTTGTTGCTGAGCAGGTCGAGCAGTCGGGTGACGAAGAGCCGGGAGTCGTCGCCGGAGAGCACGTCGTTGCGCGACCGCTCGATGCCGGTGGCTCCGTAGTAGGAGAAGTAGCCGGTGACCGGGGCGTACTCGAACGGCTTCGGGTAGGTGCGCTGGTACTGGTACTTGTCGTCGGACTTCACGCTCTCGGCGACCGGGCTGTTGCGCCCGACCAGGATCGCGCCCCGTTCGCGGGCGTACGACGCGACCAGGACCCTGCGGTTGAGCGGGTCGTCGTTGAGCGAGCCGGCCTTCCAGTACTGGAGGTAGGTCGCGTTGATCATCAGCGCGACGAACAGCAGCAGGCAGAAGATGGACACGGTGCGGATCGGCTTGTTCATGTCGTGGTCACCCCAGCCTCACCACTTGCGTGGCGTCCTCGCTGAAGGCGCTCGTGTCGTCGGACAGCGTCGGGACCGGGCGTCGGGCCTGGTCGGAGATGCGCAGCAGGATCGCGATGATCACCCAGTTGGCGATCAACGACGACCCGCCGTACGACAGGAACGGTGTGGTGAGACCGGTCAGGGGGATCAGCCCGGTGACGCCGCCGGCGACCACGAAGACCTGGAGCGCGAAGACGCTGCCGAGGCCGGTGGCGACCAGCTTGCCGAAGCCGTCGCGGCAGATCAGCGCGGTGCGCAGGGCGCGCTCGACGATCAGGCCGTACATCAGGATCACCGCGATCACCGCGGTCAGGCCGAGCTCCTCGCCGATCGCGGCCAGGATGAAGTCGGAGTTGGCGTAGGGCACCCGGTTGGGGTCGCCGTTGCCGAAGCCACGGCCGATCAGCCCGCCCCAGCCCATCCCGAACATCGCCTCGACCGGCTGGAAGCTGCCCGGGCTCTGGTCGTAGTAGCGCATCGGGTGGAGCCAGAAGTCGACGCGCTGGGCGACGTGCCCGAAGAGGGTGTACGCCGCGAAGGCGCCGGCGACGAAGAGCCCGCCACCGACCACGAGCCAGCCCGGGCGCTCGGTGGCGACGTACAGCATGATCAGGAAGAGCCCGAAGAAGAGCAGGCTCGAGCCGAGGTCGTGCTGAAAGACCAGGATGGCCAGGCTGACCAGCCACATCCCGAGGATCGGGCCGAGGTCGCGTCCGCGAGGCAGGTCGACGAAGAGCACCCGGCGGCCGGCGAGCGCGAGGGCGTCGCGGTGGAGCACGAGGTAGCCGGCGAACGCGATGACCAGCAGCACCTTCGCGACCTCGCCGGGCTGGAAGCTGAAGGGTCCGAGGTGGATCCAGATCCGGGCGCCGTTGATGGTGGCGCCGATGCCGGGCAGCATCGGCAGCAGCAGCAGCAGGATCGCCGCCAGCCCGCAGGTGTAGGTGAACCGCTGGAGCACCCGGTGGTCGCGGATCACCAGCAGCGTGAGCACGAAGAGGATGACGCCGAGGGTCATCCAGATCAGCTGCTGCTGGGCGAAGTCGTGGCTGTCGCCCTCGGCCTCCCTCGCGAGGTCGATGCGGTGGATCACCGCCAGACCGAGGCCGTTGAGGGCCGCGACGACGGGGAGCAGGACCGGATCGGCGTACGGCGCCACCAGGCGGATCACCAGGTGGGCGCCGATGACCAGTGCCGCGAGCCACCCGCCGTACGCGAGCAGGTCGGCCGGGACCTCGCCCTGCACGCCGATGCCGACGGCGGCGTAGGCGCCGATGCCGACAGCCAGTGCGAGGACGAGCAGGAAGAGCTCCGCACCCCGGCGGCGCCGGTGCACGAAGCCCATCAGGCTCCCGGTCTGGGCCACCTCAGCCACCGTCCGTGGAGTCGATCGGCTCTTGCGCGTCGGCGAGGTTCTGGACCGTGTTCTGGGCGTCGGCGAGGTTGTCCGCGTCGAGACCGTTGTGCACGGTGCCGGCCACGAAGTCCGAGAGCCGGTCCACGTGGACATCGGTCGTCTGGTACGTCTCCGAGAGATCGACACCGGGCAGTGAGGCGTTGACGCCGCGGAAGATCACCACCGTGCCGTCCTGCTCACCGACCCAGTACTGCTGCTGGCTCCACGACCACGCGGCGGCGACACCGACCCACACGACGCCGATCACCATGGCGGTCACGAGGAGCCGCTTCAACCAGACGAACCGGCCCGGCGGGCGTGGGGCGTAGCGAACGGCCTCGGGGTCGACCGGATCGTTGGTGATCGCGAAGGGCACGTCGTCCGGGAGAGGTGGCACCGGCTCGAGCTCACCGGTGTCGCCGGAGCGATGGCCCCGGAACAGACCGCCCATCGCACCACCGGTGCTGCGGGGGCGGTGCAACCTGCGCTCGGCCGCGGCGCCGACCACCAGCGGGGAGTCGGCTTCGGCGCCGGCCGCTGGTGCTTCGGTCACGTCACCGACCACGCAGGTGACGTTGTCGGAGCTGCCGGCCTCGAGGCTGGCGCGGACCAGCTCGACCGCGGCGTACTCGACGCTGCCGGTCGACAAGATGTCGGCGAGGCGCCCGTCCTCGAGCACGCCGCACGCGCCGTCGCTGCACAGCAGGATCCGGTCGCCGGCGATCAGATCGAGGACGAACAGGTCGGGCTCGCTGTCGCTGACCGCGTCGATGGCCCGCAGGATCAGGTTCTTGTGGGGGTGGACCCGTGCCTCGTCCGGGGTGATCCGGCCCTCGTCGACCAGGGTCTGCACGAAGGTGTGGTCGAGCGTCAGCTGGCTGATCGCGTGGTCCCGGTAGAGATAGGCCCGGCTGTCGCCGACGTGCCCGATGCCGAGCCGGGTGCCGTCGAAGGCCGCCACTGTCGCGGTCGTGCTGGTGCCGCTGAGTGCCGGGTCCTCGTCGACCAGCTCGACCATGCGGTCGTGAGCCCGGTGGATGGCGCCGGCCACCCGGGTCAGCAGCTCGTCGGGTGCGCCGGTGATGGGCGGCTCGTCGAGGCGGCGAAGCTGGGAGATCGCCGTGGCCGAGGCGATGTCACCGCGGGCCGCGCCACCGACGCCGTCGCACACCGCGAGCAGCCACGGGCCGGCGTAGCCGGAGTCCTGGTTGTCCTTGCGCACCCGTCCGACGTCGGACACCGCGGCGAACTGAAGGCGCAGCGGACCCGACCCCTGGGGGATCTGCTCGGCAGGAGCGTCGGACATCCGCGGCTACTTCCGGAGCTCGAGGATCGTCTTGCCGATCCGGACCTGGGTGCCGATCGCGATCGTGGTGGGTTGGCTGATCCGCACGGTCCCGACGTAGGTGCCGTTGGTCGAGCCGAGGTCCTCGACGAACCACTGGTCGCCGGACGCCGCGATCCGGGCGTGCCGGGTGGAGACGTAGTCGTCCTCGAGGCGGATCGCCGCGTCGTTGCCACGGCCGATCAGCACCGGCCCCGCGGACAGCTCGGCGCGCTCGCCGACGTTGCTGCCGGCCGTGACCAGCACGTGGGTCGGGGCGCCGCGGCGCTTGCTGGGCTGCTTGGGAGGCTTGGGCGTCTTGCCGCCGGTGCCGCGGGCGCCCTCGGGGACGCGGGCGCCGAACATGTCCGAGCGAATGACCGAGATCGCTGAGAGGACGAAGATCCAGAGGATCGCGAGGTAGGCGATCCGGATGAGGAACAGCGTCAGCTCCGACATCCTCAGCCCTCCTCGACGACGCGGACGGTCATCGTGGTGTTGCCGATGCGTACCTGCGAGCCGTCGTGCAACCCGGTGTGGGCGATCCGGTGTCCGTCGACCAGCATGCCGTTGGTGGACCCGAGGTCGTGGGCCTCGATCGAGATCCCGTGCTCGCCGCCACCGGTCACGGTGAACTCGACGTGGCGGCGGCTGATGCCGGGGTCGTTGATCCGCACATCGGCCTCGGTCCCGCGGCCGATGACCAGGCCAGGTGCCTGCAGGGGATGGCGGGTGCCGTTGACCTCGAGGAAGGCACGAGCCCGGCCGACCTGGGTGTGTGTCGCGTTGCCGGTCACCGTGGCTTGGGCCCGACTGCGGATCCGGAACCGGCCGGTGGTCAGGTCGCTGGCCGGATCGAAGGCGATCGCGACCGGGCCGGGGAACACGTAGCTCTGCTCGTCGGCGTAGTCGCGCACCTGCTTGGTGAGGTCCTCGGCCAGCGCGCTGTCGTACGGCGCCAGGCGGTCGAGGTCAGCGGTCGAGAGCTCGACGTGGAAGTCGTTGGGCACCAGACGTCGCTCGCGGGAGAGGATCTGGGCGTTGTTGTCGCACTCGCGCTGGAGCGCCGCGGCGATCTCGACCGGCTGGACGGCAGAGCGGAAGGCACGGGCGAACGCGCCCGAGATCATCTGCTCGAGCTTGTTCTCGAGACGCTGGAGCCCTCCCACGTCGCCTCCCTTCCGTTCGCCGATGATCGAGCCGTCGGTTGACGGCAGGCTGAGCAGCCCGGACCGGAGGCCGGGTCGCGACGATCGTAACGGGATCACCGCGACAGGTGCGGGACGCCCTCGCCCCGGTTTGGGCCAAACTGAGGCGCTGGGATAACCTTGCTCCGCTTCACGCGCGAGTGGCGGAACGGCAGACGCGCTGGCTTCAGGTGCCAGTGTCCGAAAGGGCGTGGGGGTTCAAATCCCCCCTCGCGCACGTGGACCTGGGAGATTTCCCGGGGAGCTCCGAGGCCGGGAGACCTAGACCAAGGTTTCCCGGCCTCGACGCATTTACAGGTATCGGCACCGCTGTCCGGGATGAGCACCACCGGCTCCCGCAAGGAGCGAGGGCAGCAGGCGCCGCCAGTCCAGATCCGCGGGTAGCCGCAGAGCGGTGCCCCGACGCTGCACCTCGGTCCCGCTGATGTGGCGGCACCGCGCCGGGGTCGGAAGGGCATTCCGCAGCGCTCGGGCTCCGGGCGGACGTTCCGGCGTTGGTCGAACGTTCTATCAACGCGGGAGCCTGTGGAGCAACCAGGGTGATCAGGCGCGGGTCGCCCGGGCGCGCGCCTCGACCGCGTCGAGGATGACCTGGACGCCGGAGTGGTAGATGTCGCGATCGTGCAGGGCCTCCAGCTCGGCACGCACGGCCAGGATCGTGGGATGCCGGGTCTGGTCGAGTGATCGGGTGACACCGATCCAGACGGGGTCGGAGTCGTGGTTCTCGGCGACGATGGCGCCGGCCTGGGCGGCCGCGAACGAGATCACGTACGACGACAGCACGCCGTAGAAGCGGACCGCGTCCTCGCGACCCAGCCCCGCCTCGGTCATGGCGACCAGGATCATCTCGATCGCGGCCAGCTCACCCGGGCCACCGGTGGTCTGAGTTCCCGCACCCGCTCCGACTCCGGGGTAGGTCTGGAAGACCTTCAGGGTGGAGTCGGCCATCTGGGTCATCCGGGTGCGCCAGTCGGCGGTCGGGTCGACCGGCTCCAGACCCATGACGATCAGTCGGTCCAGCACGGCGAGGACGAGGGTGTCCTTGTCGCGGAAGTGCCGGTAGATGGCGGTCGGATCCGCGCCGAGCTCCTTGCCCAGGCTGCGGACGGTCAACGGCTCGGGGTTGCCGCCCGCCGAGATCCGGAGCGCGGCCTCCAGGATCGTCGCGACGTCCAGCTGGGGACGTACTCGCGGCGGGGTCCGGGCGGAGCCGGCGGCAGGATTCTTCCTCGCGGATGCCATGGGTTCCTTCGGGCTGGGTTGAACGGGCTCGGAACGAGCCAAGCAGACACCGTTCGCAAATCCTTTGTCAACACCATTGACATCATCGTTGACTACTCCTAGCGTTCCGGCCAACCGCCGCGGTGGTGGGCCGGACGAAGCTTCTGGAGGACGCACATGAGTCAGCAGGTCGACACCCTCTTCACCGGAGGGTCGGTGTTCCTCCCCGGCGCCGAGTCCTCGACCCGTGCGGCGGTCGCGGTGTCCGGTGGTCGGATCGCCGCGATCGGGTCCGACCAGGAGCTGGCCGGGCTGGCCGGGCCTGGCACCGAGGTCGTCGACCTCGCCGGCAGGCTGCCTGCTGCCGGGCTTCCAGGACGCCCACGTCCACCCGGTGATGGGTGGCCTGGCCATGCGGCAGTGCGACCTGCACGGCACGACGTCGGCGGCGCAGTGCCTGGACATCATCGCGACGTACGCCGCCGCCAACCCCGACCTCGAGTGGATCGTCGGCGGCGGCTGGTCGATGGCGTTCTTCCCCGGCGGCACGCCCACCCGCGCAGGCGCTCGACGCCGTGGTCCCGGACCGACCGGTCTTCCTGACCAACCGTGACGGCCACGGCCCCTGGGTCAACACCGCGGCGCTCGAGCTCGCCGGCATCGACGCCATCGACCCCCGACCCGGCCGACGGCCGGATCGAGCGCGAGCCGGACGGCTCACCCGACCGGCACCCTGCACGAGGGCGCCGGCGCGCCTCGTCGGCCGGCTGCTCCCGGCAGCAGCACGCCGAGGACATGTACGCCGGCGCTGCTGGCCGCCCAGGAGCTGCTGTTCTCCCTCGGCATCACGGCCTGGCAGGACGCCGCGGTCGGTCGGCTCTTCGGTCTCGACGACATCTACCCCGTCTACCTGGCGGCCGCCAGCGTCCGGTGACCTCAAGGCGCGGGTCGTCGGCGCGCTGTGGTGGGACCGCGATCGCGGCGCCGAGCAGATCCCCGAGCTGGTGGCGCGCCGCGCCGAGCGGCCAGGTCGGCCGCTTCGCCGCCACCAGCGTCAAGATCATGCAGGACGGCGTCGCGGAGAACTTCACGGCCGCGATGCTCGAGCCCTACCTCGACCACGACGGCTGCGCCACCGCACAACTCCGGCCTCAGCTTCGTCGACCCGGTCGCGCTGCGCGACCACGTGACCGCAGCTCGACGCGCGCCGGCTTCCAGGTGCACTTCCACGCGCTCGGCGACCGCGCCGTCCGCGAGGCGCTCGACGCGGTCGAGGCCGCGCGCGCGGCCAACGGCCCGAGCGACGGCCGCCACCACCTCGCGCACCTGCAGGTCGTGCACCCCGACGACCTGCCGCGCTTCGCCGAGCTGGGCGCCGTCGCCAACATCCAGCCGCTGTGGGCCGCCCACGAGCCGCAGATGGACGAGCTGACCATCCCGTTCCTCGGCGAGCGACCGCGCCGTCGCTGGCAGTACCCGTTCGGCGACCTGCTGCGGGCCGGCGCCCGGCTGGCGGCCGGCAGCGACTGGTCGGTGAGCAGCCCCAACCCGCTCGAGGGCATCCACGTCGCGGTCAACCGGGTCGCGCCCGGGCTGAGGACCGAGCGAGCCGCTGTACCCGCACAACAGCGCTCACGCTCGCCGACGCGCTCACCGCCTACACCGCCGGGCAGCGCCTACGTGAACCACCTCGACGACGCGACCGGCCGCATCGAGGTCGGCTACCTCGCCGACCTCGTCGTCCTCGACCGCGACTCGTTCGCCGGTCCGCCCGAGGAGATCGCCGACGCCAGCGTCGTCGCGACGTACGTCGAGGGCGAACGCGTCTACTCCGCCGGCTGACTCCGCACCCGCCCAGTCCGCGCCGACCCCGCACCCGGAGGTACCAGGACCGATGTCCATCCACCTCGCCGCACCGGCGGCTCCTGGCCGCCGGCGCCGCGGCCGCCGCCGCGCTCGCTGCTGGCCGCCTGCAGCGGGACCGCCGAGCTCCGAGCGTCCGACTCGGCGTCCGGGCGGCGGCGGCGCGGCGTACCAGATCTCGACCACGACCCCCGACGCCGGCCGGCGACATCGACTCCTTCACCTGGTCGCTGTACGCCGAGCCGCTCGTCGCTCGCCTTCCCGTACGCCTTCGACTACCCGCCGAACACCGTGCTCTCCAACGTCTGCGAGAGCCTGCTGCGCTGGAACGCGGACCTGTCGATCTCTCCCGGTCTCGCCTCGGCGTTCGACGAACCCGACCCGACGACCTGGGTCTACACGATCCGCGACGGCGTCACCTTCCACGACGGCAGCGCCGCTGACCGCCGACGACGTCGTCGCGTCGCTGCAGCATGCACCTCGAACCCGACGGTCGGCTCGCTACTGGGCCAGCGTCTACCGCAACGTGAAGTCCATCGAGAAGACCGGCGACATGGAGGTCACGGTCACGCTGACCAAGCCGGACTCGATGTTCAACCAGTACATGGCGGTCACGCCCGGGCACCATCGAGTCCGCGGCCCCCTCGCGCAAGGCCGGCGCCGACTACGGCAACCCGAGCACGGGCGTCAACTGCACCGGACCCGTTCCGTTCGACTCCTGGACGTCCGGGCCAGAGCATCACCCTCGAAGCGCTACGACGACTACTGGGACCCGACCTGAAGGCCAAGTCCGACGAGGTGAAGTTCGTCTTCCAGTCAGGACCCGAACACCCGCGTCAACGCCTGGCAGGACGGCGAGGTCGACGGCGGCTGGATGGTCCCGTCCAACGCCTACGACGCAGCTGAAGAACAGCGGCGCCGGGCACGCTCTACTACGGCCTCAACACCACCGTCGTCGAGCCAGGTCGTCTCCAACCTCAAGGGCCCGCTCGGCGACCCCGACGTCCGCAAGGCGCTGCTGATGGCGATCGACCGCGACGGCATCATCAAGGCCGGTGAGGCCGGGGTCGGCGAGGTCGCCGACTCGCTGGTCACGCAGCAGCACCTGGGGCGGGCTGTCCGAGCGACGAGGTCGACGTCGACCTACGACGACGCTGCCCGACCTACGCCTACGACGTCGCCGAAGGCCAAGGAGCTCGCCGCCGACGCCGGCGTCGCCGGCCAGAAGATCGTGATCGCCACCAGCCCGATCTGCGTCGCGGCGGACGTCATCACCCAGGCCATCGCCCAGGCCGCACGCGACATCGGCCTCGACGCCGCAGATCAAGACGATCTCGCCGGACAAGTACACGCGCTGTTCAGCCGCCCGGCGGCGCGCAAGGGCATCGACCTGTTCTTGACGGCCTGGTACACCTCGATCGCCGACCCGATGGACATGTACGGCGTGCTGCGACCGGCGAGTTCAGCAACTACGGCGGCTGGTCCGACGCGACGTTCGACGCCGCAGACCGAACAAGGCGATCGCCGACCCGCTCGGACGACCCGGCCCGCACGACGGCCATGGCCAACGCGCAGGACGATCGCGGCCGAGCAGCTGCCCGTGGCTGCCGCTCTACACGCCGCCGACGAGCGCTGTGGCTCGGCGACCGGATCACCGGCGTCGCGCCGTCGATCTACTACCTGTACTACCCGTGGGCGGCGACCATCGGGGCGAAGGGGTAATGGCGGCGGTCGGTGGAGGAGCGGCCGATGCGCTTCGTGGTCCGCCGGCTCGTCGGGCATGGTCCTGACGCTGTTCGTCACCTCGTTCCTGGTCTTCGCCTCGCTGTACGTCGCGCCGGGCGACCCGCTGGACTTCCTCCTGCAGGGCCGCAGCCCGACGCCGGAGATGGTCGCGGCGGTGTCGGAGCAGTACGGCCTCGACGACCCGTTCCTGGTGCAGTACTGGCACTGGCTGGTCGGGGTGCTGCACGTCGACTTCGGTCGCTCGCTGCAGTTCCGCGAGGACGTCGGCACCCTGATCGGCGCCCGGCTGCCGACCACGCTCGGCCTGATCGCCATGTCCGCGCTGATCATCTGCGTGGTCGGGCTGGCCGCCGGCATCGTCGGCGCGCTGCGCGCCGGCCGGGCGCCGACAAGGCCGTGCTGATCCTGAGCACGATCCTCGCCGCGATCCCGTCGTTCGTCGCCGCGATCATCCTGATCTCGGTGTTCGCGGTGCGGCTGGGCTGGTTCCCGACCTCGGCGCCGGCGACGGCCTCGGCGACCGGCTCTACCACCTCTTCCTGCCGGCGGTCGCGCTGTCGCTGACCTTCATCGCCCTGGTCTCCCGGGTGACCCGCTCCTCGATGCTCGACGAGCTGGGCCGCGAGCACGTCGAGGTCGCGCTCAGCCGGGGGATGACCAGGCGGCTCGGTCGTCCGCCGACACGTGCTGCGCAACGCGCTCGGCCCGATCCTCACCATCACCGGTCTGCTCGTCGCGGGGCTGCTGGTCACCAGCGCGGTCGTGGAGACCGCCTTCGCGCTCGACGGGATCGGCTCGCTGCTCGTGCAGTCGGTCGACAAGCAGGACTTCGCGATCGTCCAGGCGATCGTGCTCCTGGTGGTCGTTCGCCTTCGTCGTCGTCAACACGGTCGTCGACCTCGCCTACCCGTTCATCGACCCGCGGGTGCGGCCGGGAGCGCGGCCCGATGAGCGTCCTGGTCGGAGCTGCAGCCGCGGGCCGGCCGGATGTCGCGGCTGCGCGTCGTTCGGCGGCAGCTGGCTGTTCGTCGCTGTCGTGCGTCGGTCCTCGTCGGCTTCGTCGCTGCTCGCGGTCTTCGCGCCGCTGCTGGCGCCGTACCCGCCGGACGCCACCGACCTGCTCAACTCCCTGGCCCCGCCGAGCCCGGAGCACTGGCTCGGCACCGACCAGGTCGGCCAGGACACGTTGTCGCGGCTGATCTACGGCTCCCGGACCAGCCTGGTCGGGCCGCTCGCCGTCGTGGTGCTCTCGACGGTCCTCGGCGATCGCTGGTCGGGCTGCTCGCCGGCTGGCGCGGCGGCTGGGTCGACGCCGCGCTCGGCCGGGTCTTCGACATCCTGTTCGCGTTCCCGGGCCTGCTGCTGGCGATCCTGGCGGTGGCGCTGTTCGGCAAGGGCCTGGTGGCGCCGGTGATCGCGATGTCGATCGCCTACATGCCGTTCGTCGCCCGGCTGGTCCGCAGCCTGGTGCTGCAGGCCAAGGCGCGGCCCTACGTCGCGGCCTACCGCGTGCAGGGCTTCGGCCCGGTGCACATCGCGGTCGCGCCGGCTGCTGCCCGAACATCGCCGCCGACCGTGCTCGCGCAGTCGACGCTGAACTTCGGCTACGCGCTGATCGACCTCGCCGCGCTGTCGTTCCTGGGCCTCGGCGTGCAGCCGCCCACGCCCGACTGGGGCGCGATGATCAACGAGGGCCGCGGCGCGATCCTGTCCGGGACAGCCGCTGTCCGCGGTGGCCCCGGCCATCGCGATCGTCATCGTCGTGGTCGCCTTCAACATCGTCGGCGAGGAGCTCGCCGACCGGATCGCCGGGCGGGACCGCTGATGACCGCGCTGCTGCGAGATCGACGACCTGTCGCTGCGGCTGCCCGGGCGGGCCGAGCGGCCGATCCTCGACGAGGTGTCCCTCGCGGTCGGCGACGGGCGAGATGGTCGGGCTGGTCGGCGAGTCCGGCTCCGGCAAGTCGGTCACCGCCCGCGACGGTCCTCGGGCTGCGGCCCGACCGGTGCCGAGGTCGAGGGCGCGGTGCGCGTCGGCGACTGCGACGTGCTGACCGCCGGCCGCGAGCGGCTGCTGCGCGCTGCGCCGCTCCGAGGTCTCGATGATCTTCCAGGACCCTCGCGCCGGCATCAACCCGATGCGCCGGATCGGCGACTTCCTCACCGAGTCGCTGCGGCTCAACCGCGGGTGGTCCGGCCGCGCGCGCCCGGCGCGGGCGGTGGAGCTGCTGCGCGCCGTCGGGCTCGACGACGCCGAGCGGCACCTCCGCCAGTACCCGCACGAGCTGTCCGGCGGGATGCTGCAGCGGGTGATGATCGCCGGGCGCGCTCACCGTCGAGCCCGGCTGCTGCTCTGCGACGAGCCGACCACCGCGCTCGACGTCACCACCCAGGCCGAGATCCTGCGGCATCCTCGGCGGCTGCAGGCCGAGCGCGGGATGGGCGTCCTGTTCATCACCCACGACCTCGACCTGGCCGCCGCCGTCTGCGACCGGGTCTACGTCATGTACGCCGGCCGGATCGTCGAGAGCGCGCCGGCGGCCGACGGTGTTCGGCGCGCCCGCGCACCCCTACACGGCCGGGCTGCTGGCCTCGACGCCCGACCTGTCCGGGGAGCACCGTCGCCTGGTGCCGATCCCGGGCGCGCCGCTCAGCCTGCTCGAGGAGCCCGGTCGGCTGCTGCGTTCGCGGCCCGGTGCGCGTTCGCCGTCGAGGGCCTCTGCGACGCCGAGGTGCCGCCGCTGGTCGACCACGGACGGACACGCGGTCCGGTGCCTGCCGGTCAGCGCGAGCTCGGCGCCGAGCTGGCCGGCCTGGTCGACCGACGAGGAGGTGCGGCCGATGAGCGACGCACGGGCCGCTGCTCGAGGTCACGCGACCTGCGCAAGACCTACGCGCGTGGGCGACACGGTCGTCCAGGCCGTCGACGGGGTGTCGTTCACCCTGCCGCCGGTGGCGCCGTCGGGCTGGTCGGGGAGTCCGGGTCGGGCAAGACCACGACCGCGCGGATGCTCGTCGGACTCGAGGACCCCGACAGCGGGTCGATCCGTCGTCGGCGGCCAGGCCCTCGACCTCGGCGCGGGGGCGCGCGGCCCGCTGGCGCGGGCCCGCGCGGTCCAGATCGTCTTCCAGGACCCGTACCTCTCGCTCGACCCGCGGATCAGGGTCGGCGACTGCATCGACGGGGTGCTGCGCCTGCACACCAGCCTCGACCGGGCCGCCCGCGCCGCGACGGGTCGCCGAGCTGCTCGACCAGGTCGGGCTCGGCGCCCGCGAGGGCGAGGCGCTGCCGCGCCGGCTGTCCGGCGGGCAGCGGCAACGGGTCGCGATCGCCCGGGCGCTCGCGGTCGAGCCCCGGGTGCTGGTGCTCGACGAGGCCGTCTCGGCGCTCGACGTCTCGGTGCAGGCGCAGGTGCTCAACCTGCTCGACGACATCCGCCGCGCAGACCGGCGTCGGGCTCGTCTTCGTCAGCCACGACCTCGCCGTCGTGCGCTACGTCTGCGACGACGTGCTGGTGATGCGCCGGGGGGTGGTCGTCGAGCAACGGCCCACGCCGACGTGCTCGCTGCGCCGGAGCACCCGTACACCCGGTTGCTGCTGTCCTCGGTCCCGCATCCCGGCTGGGACCTGGACGCGATCTCACGGATGCGACGAGACGCTTCGGGCGAATAGCCGACCTGCGTCATGTCGAGAACGTCGGGACTGCTCCGACCTAGGGGTGCGGGCGGCCAGAATGGGTCGCCACGGACTCCGAAGGAGCACCACCATGACGAAGTACCTGCTGCTCAAGCACTACCGCGGCGGACCCGAGCACTCGGGCGGGGGCTATGTCCCGATGGACCAGTGGACGCCGGAGGAGGTGTCCCGCCACATCGCGTTCATGAACGAGGTGGCCGACGACCTGCGTGAGCGGGGTGAGTTCGTCGACGCCCAGGCCCTCTCGCCGGACGGCACCTTCGTCCGGTCCGACGGGCCGGGCCGGCCGCCGGTGACCGACGGGCCGTTCGCGGAGACCAAGGACCTGATCGCCGGCTGGATGGTCATCGATGTCGAGTCCGAGGAGCGGGCGTACGAGGCGGCGGCGTACCTCTCCTCCGCGCCGGGCAAGGCCGGCGAGCCGATCAACGAGTGGCTCGAGGTCCGGCCGTTCCTCGAGATGCCGCCGACGGTGACGGACTGACGGGACCGATGTCAGTGCCGATGGAGGAGCTGCTCAGGGACCTGGGCCCGCAGGTCCTCGGCATCCTCGTCCGCCGCGGAGCCGACTTCGCGGCGGCCGAGGACGCCGTCCAGGAGGCACTGGTCGAGGCGGTCCGACGCTGGCCCGACGAGATGCCCGCGGAGCCGAAGGGCTGGCTGGTGACGGTCGCGTGGCGGCGCTTCCTCGACGCACGGCGCTCCGAGGAGGCCCGGCGGCGTCGGGAGCTCGCCGAGGTGGTGGTGCCACCGCCCGGGCCGACCGAGGAGCGCGACGACACGCTGCAGCTGCTCTTCCTGTGCTGCCACCCCGCGCTGACCCCGGCGTCGGCAGTGGCGCTCACCCTGCGCGCAGTCGGGGGCCTGACCACGCGACAGATCGCCGCGGCGTACCTGGTGCCGGAGGCGACCATGGCGCAGCGGATCAGCCGCGCGAAGCGGAGCATCGCCGGAGCCGACCTCGGCGCCCCGGGCGACCTGGGCACGGTGCTCAAGGTTCTCTACCTGATCTTCAACGAGGGCTACACGGGGACGGTCGACCTGTCGGCCGAGGCGATCCGGCTGACCCGCCAGCTGGCGGTGTCCAGCGAGGAGCCGGAGGTGGCCGGGTTGCTGGCGCTGATGCTCCTCCATCAGGCCAGACGCGCCTCGCGCTTCGCCGCTGACGGCTCGCTCGTACCCCTCGCCGAGCAGGACCGGTCCCGTTGGGACCAGCCGACGATCGCCGAGGGAGTCGTCCTCCTGCAGGCGGCGCTGGCCCGCGACCGGTTGGGGGAGTACCAGGCCCAGGCGGCGATCGCGGCTCTCCACGCCGACGCCCGCTCGGCGCAGGAGACCGACTGGCCCCAGGTCCTCGAGTGGTACGACGAGCTGGTCCGCCTCACCGACAGTCCGGTCGTCGCCCTCAACCGCGCGGTCGCGGTGGGCGAGGTCGACGGACCGCTGGCCGGGTTGCGCGCCGTGGAGCAGGTGCCGAACGACGTACCTCGGCACACGGCTGTGCGGGCCTACCTCCACGAGCGTGCCGGTGATCGGGCCATCGCGCACGACCTCTACGTGGCAGCCGCCCGCCAGGCCACCTCGGCGGCCGAGCGCGACCACCTGACCGGGCAGGCGGCCCGCCTGCCGGGGACCGCCGTCAGCGACGACCGACGCTGAGCAGGGTGCTGAGACCCCAGATCACCGCGATGTCGAGCGCGATGATGATGACCGCCCAGACGGGGTAGTAGGGCATCCACGCGAAGTTCATCAGCGCGGAGACGATGGCCAGCACCACGCCGGCGCCGAGGGCCCAGCGCTGGCCCGCGAGGATCGCGCCGCCGACGATGGCGATGACGGCGCCGACGACGATGTGGATCCAGCCCCAGGTGGTGAGGTCGAAGCTGAAGACGTAGTTCGGCGTGACGGTGAAGACCTGGTCCTTGAGCGCGGCCGAGATGCCCTGGAGGAGCTGGAAGAGGCCCACCATCAGCAGGGCCGAGCCGGCGAAGATCCCGAGGCCATCGGCCCACATCCGGGTGCCTGAAGAGGTCTGCTGTGACATGTCGACTCCTAGTGAGATGGTGAAAGCGCGGGCTCAGTATGCCGCCTGCACCGTGCGGGGTGAGGCATCCGCGCCGGGGTGCGGGCAGGATGTGTGCGTGCTTCAGAACTGGGCGGGCAACCACACCTACGCGGCCGAGCGCGTGCACCACCCGACCAGCGTGGCCGAGCTCCGCGACGATCGTTGCCCGCCTCGGGCGGGTTCGGGCGCTCGGCACCAGACACTCCTTCACCGACCTCGCCGACACCGACGGAGAGCTGGTCTCGACCGTCGACCTCCCGGTCGAGGTCGACGTCGACCTCGAGGACGAGACCGTCCGCGTCAGCAGTGGCCTGCGGTACGGCGACCTCGGCACCCACCTCGCCGGTCAGGGGTGGGCGCTCGCCACGATGGCCTCGCTCCCGCACATCTCCGTGGCCGGCGCGGTCGCGACCGGGACCCACGGCTCCGGGGACCGCACCGGCTCGCTCGCGTCGGCGGTCTCTGCGCTCGAGTACGTCGACGCCGCCGGGGAGCTGCGCACCGTGAGCCGCGGCGACGCGGACTTCGGGGGCTCGGTCGTCGCCCTGGGCGCCCTCGGAGTGGTCACCCACGTGCGCCTCGACATCGAGCCGACGTACGACGTCCGCCAGGACCTCTACACGGATCTGAGCTGGGACACCGCGATCGACCACCTCGACGAGCTCACCTCGAGCGCCTACAGCGTCAGCCTCTTCACCGACTGGACGGGCGACGCGATCGGCCAGGTCTGGCTGAAGAGCCGCGACACCACGCCGCCGCCTGACCTCTGGGGCGCGCCGGCCGCGGCGGAGACGTTGCACATGCTCGCCGGCGCCGACGTCGCCGCGGTCACCCGGCAGGGCGGTGTGGTGGGTCCGTGGCAGCGCCGGCTGCCGCACTTCCGGATGGAGTTCACCCCCAGCCGTGGCGCGGAGCTGCAGACGGAGTACCTCGTCCCGCGTGCCCAGGCACCCACCGCGATCGAGCGGATGCGGGCGCTCGCGCCGAGGTTTGCAGGGCTGCTCCAGGTCACCGAGCTGCGCACGGTCGCGGCCGACGACCTCTGGCTCAGTGGTGCGTACGGCGAGGACGTCGTGTGCTTCCACTTCACCTGGGTGCGCGACGTCGAGGGCGTGTACGCCGTCCTCCCGGCCATCGAGGCCGCGCTGCTGACGCTCGGTGCTCGCCCGCACTGGGGCAAGTGCTTCGTCGCCGGAGCCGATCTGCTGCGTCCGGCGTACCCCCGCTTCGACGACTTCCGTGACCTCGCCCTGCGGATGGACCCGGACCGGAAGTTCGGCAACGCCTTCCTCACGCGACACCTGGATCTCTGAGGACCTGCCCCCGGACACCCGGAGGGGTGTGCCGCCGTCGGTCGGATGCGGGACACTGAACCCCCCGGGCGACCGCCCGGCCAGTGCGCCGAGGGGGAGCAGTGTCCGAGACGAACGCAGCCGCGCACACCCCCGCGTACGGCGAGGTGGACCTCACCAGCTGCGACCGTGAGCCGATCCACATCCCGGGAGCGATCCAGCCGCACGGCGTCCTGCTGGCCCTCGACGATGGCCTGTCGGTCGTGATGATCTCGGCCAACAGCGCGTCGCTGCTGAGCGTGCCCCCGGACGACGCGCTCGGGCGAACCCTCGCCGAGCTGGTGGGCGGCGAGCTGTCAGCGGCAGTGGCCGCGCGGACCGCTGCGGGACTCCCGGGAGAACCGTTGGTGCACACGGTCGGCGGGGTCGACGTCGACGTACGCGTGCACCGCTCGGGCGAGCGGCTGGTGGTCGAGCTCGAGCCGCTGAGCCGGGTCGGGGCATCGGCCCTGTCCTACCAGTCCGCGCGCGGTGCGATGGCGCGACTGGCGGGCGCCTCGTCGGTCACCGACCTCGCCCGCGCGCTCGCCCGGGAGGTCCGGTCGCTGCTCGAGTTCGACCGGGTGATGGTCTACCGCTTCGACGAGGACTGGAACGGCGAGGTGATCGCCGAGGAGCGGCGCGAGGACCTCAACGCGTTCCTCGGCCTGCACTATCCGGCCACCGACATCCCCGCCCAGGCGCGGCGGCTCTACACGGTCAACTGGACCCGGCTGATCGCCGACATCGGCTACCGGCCGGTGCCGCTGCACCCGGTGTTCGATCCGAGCACCGAGGCGCCGCTCGATCTCTCCCACTCGACGCTGCGCAGCGTCTCGCCGATCCACGTCGAGTACCTCTCCAACATCGGCGTCACCGCCTCGATGTCGATCTCGCTGGTCGTCGACGACCAGCTCTGGGGCCTGATCGCCTGCCACCACTACTCCGGTCCGCACCGGCCCACCCACGATGCCCGGGACGCGGCGGAGTTCCTCGGCCAGATCGCCTCGCAGGTCGTCGCCGGTCGCGAGCGCGACGACGCCCGCGAGTCGCTGCGCTCGCGACCCAGACCGCGGTGAGCACGATCGCGGCCCGGATCTCCGCCAGTCCCGAGTCGCCGCTGAAGGCGCTGATCGCCGATCCGGACCTGCTCGACCTGATGGACGCGCGGGGCGCCGCGCTCTGCTACGACGGCGTGCTCACCGTCTGCGGCGAGGTCGTCGAGGAGTCGCTGCTCCGCAGGATCTCGGCAGCGCTCGAGGATCCCGACCGGTACGCCACCGCCACCGACCAGGTCGGCGCACTCCTGCCGGACCTGGTCGACGTGCCGGCCAGCGCCGCCGGCGCCCTCCGGATCGGCTCGGCGCCCGACCGTTGGCTGGTGTGGTTGCGACCGGAGTTCGAGCAGGTCGTCGACTGGGGTGGCGATCCGACGAACAAGCTGATCGCCGCGACCGAGGGCCCGGAGATCCGGCTCAGCCCGCGCAAGTCCTTCGACAAGTGGCGCCAGGTCGTCCGCGGCCGCAGCACCCCGTGGACCCCCTGGCAGCTGGACAGCGCAGACGCGCTCGGCAAGCACATGATCGGCCTGCTGCTGATGCGCTCCCGTGAGCAGATCGCGATGGCCGAGTCGGTGCAGCGCAGTGTGGTCCTCGACCGGGCCCCGACCTTCCCCGGCGTCGAGATCGCGGCCCGCTACCTCCCGGCATCGACCTACCAGCTCGGCGGCGACTGGTGGGACGCCTTCGAGCTGCCCGACGGCCGTCTGGCCTTCGCGGTCGGTGATGTCGCGGGCCACGGCGTGACCGCGGCGTCGGCGATGACCCAGGTGCGTACAGCGCTGCGCGCCTACCTCTTCGAGGGGCACGCGCCCGGTGTCTCTCTCGACCGCCTCGACCGGTTGATGTCCGGACTCCTGGATCAGCGGGTGGCCACGGCGGTGGTCGCGGTGGTCGATCGCGCGACCGGCACCGTCGAGCTGGCCAGTGCCGGTCACCCACCGCCGCTCCTGGTGCTGCGACGCGCAGGCCGAGGAGGTCGAGATCGACGCCCGGCCGCTGCTCGGCGTGGGTGCAGGGAGTGCAGGAGTCACGACGCTCGACCTGCCGCCGGGCGCGACGCTGCTGCTCTACACCGACGGGCTGGTCGAGCGGCGTGGCGCCGACACCAGTGAGCGGATCACCCAGCTGGCCGATCTCGCTGCCGCGACCCAGGAGGGCGTCGACCTCGACACCTGGGTCGACGGGCTGCTCAAGGTCGCCGAGGTCGTCGACGACGACACGACGATGCTCGCGATCCGGCTCAGGAGCTAGCGCCCGCCACGGCCACCGCTTCTTCCGTGCTCGGCCACGAGGGGGTCTGCTAGACAGGAGCGGTGACGGAGGGAATGGTGCTCGTCGCCGGCGGCACCACCATGATCGGCAACGACCACTTCTACCCGGAGGAGCGACCGCTCCGCGACGTCACCGTCGACGACGTCTGGTGGGACCGGACGCCGGTGACCAACACCGAGTTCGCCAGGTTCGTGGCCGAGACCGGCCACGTCACGGTCGCCGAGATCGCGCCCGACCCGGCCGACTTCCCGGGTGCGGACCCGGCGCTGCTGGTGCCGGGCTCCCAGGTCTTCACCCTGACCCGCGGTCCGGTGCACCTCGGCGACTGGACGCAGTGGTGGCGCTGGCAGCCGGACGCGTCCTGGCGTGCGCCTCAGGGTCCCGGCGGCTCGTGGGAGGAGATCCCCGAGCACCCGGTCGTGCACGTCGGTTGGGAGGACGCCACGGCGTACGCCCGGTGGGCCGACAAGGATCTCGCCACCGAGCACGAGTGGGAGCACGCCGCCCGCGGCGGCCTGGTCGGCCGCGACTTCGCCTGGGGTGACGAGCTGTCGCCCGGTGGGGCGGTGCTGGCCAACACCTTCCGCGGCGCGTTCCCGTGGCGCAGCGAGGACCCGTTCGGCAACGACAAGACCTCGCCTGTGGGCACCTATCCCGCCAACGGGCACGGCCTCTCGGACATGATCGGCAACGTCTGGGAGTGGACCGCGTCCCGCTGGTCCGACAACCACGCCCGCCCGGGCGACGTGGTCTCGTCGGCAGCGACCGCGAGCCCGTGCTGCAGCGGCAGCCTCCGACTCGTCGAGACGGACCGGTTCGTCACGAAGGGCGGCTCACACCTGTGCTCGCCGGACTACTGCCAGCGCTACCGGCCCGCCGCTCGACAGGGTCACGGGGTGCGGGACACGACGTCTCACGTCGGATTCCGGTGCGTACGGCGACGGCCCTGACGCTCGGCCCGCCGAGACAGGGGCACCGTCCCCTCGGCCACCGCCAGCCGGTGCGCCTCGGCGCGAAGCTCGGCCTTGGTCCGCACCCGGCTGCTGATCGTGCTCACGGCGGTTGCCAGGATCGCGAAGTTGAAGATCATCTGGATCATCACCAGCACCCGGGCACCCTGACCCGCGGCGTGGATGTCGCCGTACCCGGTGGTGGTCAGTGTCGTCAGCGTGAAGTAGAGCGCGTCCACCCGGGTGTGGAGCCCGGCGATCTGGGTGGGATCTCTCAGGGCCATCACGTAGAACCCGAGAGCGAAGCCGAGGACCGAGATCATCAGCGCCAGCACCAGGCCGTCGACGCGGCGGTCACTGTCCATCAGCTGGTGCCGGACCTGGATCAGCACGGCGAGCGCGAGCAGGGCGAGCGCGACCACGCTGATGACCAGCTGTGCCGACGTCACCGACCTGCACCTCGAAGGACACCGGGACGGTGAAGTAGGCAACCAGTACCAGGCCGAGGACGACAGCCATCCGCAGCCAGCGCCGCCACCCGACCATGCGCAACTCCTTCGCTCTGTTTCACCCACATCGGGTGTCGGTCACGGGGTTGTGACGCCCACGCTTAGGCTCATCCTGCCGGATCGGTCGGCGACCACAGGGGAGGCGAGCACACACCGATGGACGTCGCCGGTTTCCGGGAGCGCATGACGGAGAGTCTCCAGTCCCGTCGTACCCAGGCGCTGGACCTGATCGACCGGATCCCCATCGCCGGGCGGCTGCTCACCGAGTTCGTCCGGATCGAGCTGATCGACCGGTGCATGCTGATCGCCGCCCAGGGTCTCCTGGCGCTGGTGCCGATGCTGGTCGTCATCGCCTCGTTCTTCCCGCACATCGCCGGCGACGCTGTCCACACCTTCGCCGCGGCAACCGGGGTGGGACAGTCGGGCAACACCATGCTGCAGGGCGAGGTCAGCACCGACCAGGTGCGCGCCCAGACCGGCGTCGCCGGCGTCCTGATCACGATCTTCTCCGCGAGCAGCTTCTCGCGGGCGATCCAGCGGATGTACGAGAAGGTCTGGGAGCAGCACCACATCGGCGGTGTCGTCGGGTACCGCCGCTGTCTCTTCTGGTTGATCGGCTGGCTGGTCACCCTCCAGCTCATCGGCGGCCTCCGGGCCGTCTTCGTGGCCGTGGACGGGTTGGCGGCAGGCACGGCCCGACTGGTCCTCCAGATGATCGCCCTGGCTCTGGTCTGGTGGGTCACCACCTGGGTGCTGCTCTTCGGCCGGGTGGCCTGGCGGCGGATCGCGCTGGGTGCGGTGCTGACCGGCGTGCTCGGCGTGGTCTACACCCGCGGCTCGACGATCCTGATGCCGCCGTACGTCCAGGCGAACGCCGACCAGTTCGGGACCCTCGGCATCATCCTGGCCGTCTCGACCTGGCTGATCGGCTACGCCGGGATCATGGTCGGCGTCAGCCCTCGTCGGACGGGTCGTGTCCGAGGACCCGACAGTGATCAAGGTGGTCAGCTCACTGGCTGGATCTTCTGGAACCGAGCCTGGCGCGGCTTCGACGACGACCGGCGGACGAGCCAGAAGCTCGATGATCAGGAGCACGACCGCTGCCACGGCCAGCACGATCAGCGTGAACTTCCCGGTCGGGTGGTCCTTCATCACGTAGACCAGCAGCGCGAGGCCGAGGACGGTGCCTCGGATCGCGCCCCGGTAGGTGTCGAGGAAGGCGCCGAACCGGCCGGTGTCGAGCCCGGCCCGCTGCGAGCCTCCCCGGACGACCCCGATGGCGTTCCCGGTGCCGCGGCGGACTGCCATCGGCGTACGTCCCGACCCGCTGACCCACGCGATGAAGGCGACCGCGAGGAAGAGCGCGAGCACCGCGCGCAGGTTGAGTCGGATGAAGTAGACGAGGGTGTCGTAGATGGCGCGCCGCCGCGTCGGTCGGGAGCTGGTCGGTGGGAATGGCGTCGAGGTAGACCATCCGGAACGCGTTGAGGGCGACGCCGAGCAGCAGCATCGAGGCGGCGACCGCGAGCGACCCGATGACCAGGGTCCGGCGTCGCGCGCGGCCGACGCCGACCGCCCCGGCCAGGCAGCAGCAGCGCCAGGATCGGCAGCAAGGTGTTGAGCGCATTGAGCAGCCGGAACGCGTTCTGCGCCTTGGTGAGTCGGCGGACTCGAAGATCGTGAACTGCGCGTCGACTGGCGGGCAGCCGCTCGGCCAGCGTGAAGCCGCGGTCGACCAGCTGTTGCTTCACGGCGTCGATGACGGTCGCGAGGTTGATGCTGACGGCGTTACCGGTGATCTCGACGGTGTCGGTGTCCTTGCCGGTCAGCACCGCGACCAGCTGGGTGTGCGCCTGCACGGTTGGCCGTCCTCCCAGGCGCTGCTCGAACTGGTCGGACTCGACGAGCGTGGTGACCTGCTCGCTCGACGAAGCTCTCGATCGCGTTGGAGAGCGGGGTGGCCAGCGCCTGCAGGCTGGTCGCAGCCAGCGGCGGCAGGCCTCGCGTCGGCGAGCGCGTCGACCGCCTGCTGGGTGACGGCCTCGACCTGGAGCCGACTGGTGATCTCCGTGGTGATCCGGTCGATCACCGCCTTCTGGACCGCCGGGTCGCTCGCGAGCGGGGCGACGGACTCGACGTACCGGTCGGTGTCGGACACCTCGTTGTGAGCCCAGCGAGCGACCACGGCCAGCGGCGCGAGGATCGTCATGATCAGGATCAGGACGGTGACCACGATCGGGCGCCACCAGCCCTGCCGGCGGGTCTCGCACCGGCAGGGACGACCGTGGCCTCGGGCTGGCGGACCTGCGCCCGGAGCTGCTCGACCTCGGCTCGGAGCGCCTCGATCTCGGCGTCGGTCGGTTCTTCGGGTTGACTGGATCGGTGGTCATGACGACTGCCGTTCGTTGGGAGCGGAGTCGGAAGGCCACGAAGGTCGCGATCAGGCCGGCCAGGATCAGCCAGACGCCGACGAAGACGACCAGCAGGTGCAGCGACAGGTCGGTGTAGACGAGCAGGAAGCCGCCGGCCAGGACGCTGATGACCCCGGTGGCGATCTCCCAGCCGCGGCCGTCGGCCGGGCGGGCTGACGAAGGCGCTGATGATGTCGATGATGCCGGCGATCACCCACCAGACACCGAGGATCAGGGCCAGCACCAGGACCGTCTGCAGCGGGTCGCGCAGGATCAGCAGGCCCGACGATCAGGGCGATGCCGCCGGAGAGGCCGACGCAGGGCGCGGACGCCGCCGTCGGAGCGGCTCGTCGAGAGCGCCGCGATGATCCGGAAGATGCCGGCGATGATCAGCTGGATCGCGAGCAGCACGGTGAAGACGGTGACCGAGGCCTCGGGCCAGACGACCAGGGCGATGCCGAGCCCGAGGGTGACCAGGCCGTAGGCGAGCACCAGGCCCCAGTGATCAGCGAGGCGGGACGAGGCCAGGGGGTGACGGAGTGGCCGCCTCGGACTCTGGCGCGGCGTGTCGCGCGTTGTGTTGGCTCATCGACCCTCCCGGGCGCATGGAACTGGGCACCTTCATCCAACTGGCGTGCCGTCACCTGATGCCCTCGCCCGAATCGGGTGGACTGGGTGATCTGCCGGAGGCGTCAGAGCAGGTTCATGGTGCGTGCCGCGGCGAGCGCGGCGCTGCGGCGGTTGACCGAGAGCTTGGCGTACAGGCTCGAGACGTGCGTCTTCACGGTGTTCTCGGAGACGAACAGGTTGGTCGCGATGTCGGCGTACGTCGAGCCGCGCGCCAGCTCGTAGAGCACGTCGCGCTCGCGTGGGCTCAGCGTCGGCCGGATCGCGCCCTCGGGCATCTCCACCCGCTCGCGCGGCAGTGCGGTGGTCGGGCCGAAGTAGGTGGCGATGCCGGACACCCCGGAGATCCCCGTCGCCGATCTCGAGCACCCACGGCGTCGGACGCCGTCGCGCCAGCCGCTCGATCAGGTCGGGGACCTGGCTGCCGTGCCTGCTCCAGCCGAGGAAGGGCACGGCGTTGCGGCGCGACCTCGGTGGCGACGGCTGCCCGGTCGATCAGGTCGAGGGCAGCATCGTGGTCGCCGAGCCCGTCGAGGAGCTGGGCGGCGGTCACCAGGGCGAGAGCCCGGACCGGCGGCTGCTGGATCTGCGCCAGTTCCGCGGCCTCGGCGAAGCGGGCGACTGCGGCCCGCCGGTCGCCGGTCAGGTCGGCGCGAAGTCCGGCGACCAGTGCCGTCTCGCCGGTCGCACCGAGCTCGGCCAGTGCGCGCTGCGCCGGAGCCAAGGCCTGCTGGTCGGCCGTCAGGCTCGCGAGGAAGGCGCGCTCGAGCAGCACCGTGGCCTGGAGGTGTCGCGGTGGCTCCGGCGTCTCCATGGGCGCGTCGAGCGCGCGCTCCGCAGCCGACACCGAGCCGCGAGCGAGCTCGACCCGGGAGCGGTACATCCGCGCCCAGAACCGGGTGCTCGGATCGGCAGCGTGCATCGGGACCACGCTGCCGCCCGGTGGAGGTGGGCGGCACGCTCACGGTGCGGACGTCGGTGAGCAGTGCGAGGTCGCGGGCCAGGACGGCCCGGCCGGCGGAGAAGCTGGCCTTCCAGACCTGCCCGGCTCACCATCTCGAGCACGTCGTCGGCGATCTGGAGGCAGGCGGACTCGCGGCCCTGCATGAACTCGGTCAGCGCGAGGTGCGACAGCGCGACGGCGGTGAGAGCGGGGAGGTCCTGCGACCGGCTGAGCCGCAGCGCGGTGGCCAGGTCGAGCTCGGCGTCGCCCAGGGCACCCAGCCAGCTCTCGGTGATGGCCAGCTCGCAGAGCAGGATCGGAGCGATCGGCGTCGTTGGTGAGCCCGTCGTCGGTGGCCAGCGTCTGGCGGGCGTGGCGCACCGCAGCCGGCATCGGCTCGAGCCCGAGTCGGGAGCGCATCAGCCGCACGCAGGCGACCTGGAGGCGGGTGCTCGCGGTCGTCGGGCATCGGGTCGGTGAGGATCCGGTCGAGCCAGGGCCGGGCGGCGGCGATGTCGTTGACGAACCAACGGTCCAGCGCGATCGGCGAACCACGTGGCCGGGTTGACCTCCACGGCCGAGGGGTGCTGGAGCACGAAGGCGTGGACGCCGTCGCCGTGGCCGCGGAGGAGCAGCCGGGTGCCCTCCTCGGCGAGCAGCTGGGCCGCGCCCGGACGGTCGCCGACGGCGACCAGGCGTCGGAAGGTCGCGTCGATGACGCCACCCGCGACGTCGAGCCCGACGGCGCGGCGTACGGTCGCGGAGGCCCGGGCCACGTCGACCCCCCCGGCGGCGATCCGGCGTCGGACCACCTCGGCCAGCAGCGGGTGGATGACGTAGCGGGCGAGGTCGTCGTCGTCGAGCTCGGTGCGCGGACGCGGGTCCTCGTGAGCGGAGAGGCGGGTGACGAGGAGGCCCATCGACTCGAGCTCGGCCAGGACCTCGCCGGCACGGGAGTCGTGGGAGAGGTGAACCGCCAGGCCGGGAGTGACGAAGGGTTCGTTGGCGACGCACAGCAGCAGGTGCCGCTGCCGAGGCTGCAGGGCGGCGAACACCTCGCTCGCGACCCGGTCCGCGACCGACGTACCGCCCTCGGCGTAGCGGCGCGCGGTCTCGAGCGGGTCGGGGGCCACGGCGACGGCCCGCGCGGTCAGCACGACCGCCGCGCACCAGCCGCGGGCGCGCCCGGAGATCGCCTCGGCGATCTCGGCGGAGCTGGTGCGGACGTGGGCAGCGACCAGGGCGGCCGACTCGGACTCGTCGAGGCGCAGCAGCTCGCCGCGGAGCATGGTGAGGTGCCCGAGCAGCTCGGGGGCGAGTCGGGTGAGCGGGAGGTCCCAGCGCGAGACCAGCAGGACCCGGAAAGACTCGGGGTCGAGGTCGAGGCGCCGGTCGATGGCCCGGACCGTCGCGATCGGCAGATCGTGCGCGTCGTCGACCACGACCAGCGCCGGCCGACCGGTGGGGTCGGTGGAGGAGTCGAGGATCGCGAGAAGCCGGGCGGGCGTCCAGCGTCGCGTCGGCGCGCACCCAGGCGGTCGCCTCAGCGCGACCGGAACGGCGCAGCCAGCCGCTGACGCCGAGGGTCTTGCCGGCACCGCCGGGTCCGACCAGGACGGTGACCGCCGCGTCGGTGGCCTCGTCGAGCCGCTCCCACAGGCGGGCGCGCGGAACGTAGACCCGCGGGAGTCGTGGGACGTGGTCGGTGCCGAGAGGACTCAGAACTCGTCGCCGAGTGGTCATCAACGCCTCCGCGAGGCTGGCGTGGTGCTAGGGCGCGCAGAACCGACAAGCGTGGTTCGGGCTTGGAGTTGAAATCTAGCGGATCGCACGTCGCCGCTCCGTCCCTCCGGCCGGGTGAGATTCGGGTGATCTTTCAGCTCAGATCAGGCCGCGGGCGCGGGCCACCCGGAGGGCATCGACCCGACGCTCGACCCCGAGCTTGCGATAGATCGAGGCGAGATGGGTCTTCACCGTGTTCTCACTGACGAAGAGAGCCCGCGCCAGGTCGGCGTTGGCGCCGCCGAGGGCGAGCTGCTCGAGCACCTCGAGCTCCCGGGCGGTCAGCATCGTCCGCATCCGGTCGTCGGGATCGTTGCGGATCCCGGTGACTCCCGGGACCGGCCCGGCCGCCCGGTGGGTGGCCACGTCGGAGTACGGACGCGGGTGGCCGCGGAGAGCGGTGACCGCCTCGGCGGCGAAGGGGTGCGGCACGGCTGACTCCGCCTGGGCGGCGAGCAGGTCGACGTACGACGGGCTGATCAGCGCCCCGAGGGACAGCATCCACAGCAGCCGCTGGGGTGCCGCCCGGCTGAGCAGGTCGGGCACGAGATCCTGGGCTGCCGCCAGCGACGCCGCCGTGCCGATGCGCTGGAGGATGGCCACCCGGGCCACCGCCGCGCCGAGACCGACGGTCGCCGGCGCGTCGACGGTGAGCGGCAGCAGCGAGTCCAGCAGGCGTACGGCGCGGTGCTCCTCGCCGGTCAGGCCGAGGACGACCGCCTCACCGAGCATCGCCTCGGCGGCCAGGCCGTCCGTGCTCATCGACCGAGCCTCGGCCTCGAGGCCGGCGAGGTCACCCAGCGCGACCGAGACCAGCAGCCTGACCATGCGGTCGAGCCGGTCGAGGTACAGCGGGAGCAGCTGCGGGACGTCGCCCCGGCTGTCGAGCACCCGCCGGGCTGCGGCGACATCGCCGCGGGCGGTGAGGATGCAGGCGCGGAGCAGTCGGACGTAGACGAGCAGGGTCGGGTCGAGCAGCTCGCGCGGTGTCGCCTCGAACGCGACCAGGGCCGCCTCCGCGTCGGCGATCTGCAGCTCCTGGAAGCGGGCCCAGCCCCGGGTCAGATGAGCCCGGGCCGCGGCCAGGTCGGGCATGAGCTCGCCGTTGCCGATCGCAAGTGCGGCGTCGGCCGAGGTGAGCCCGCTCTGGTAGGCACCGTCGGTCAGCTCGAGCAGGGCTTGATGGGCGAGCACGGAGCGTTCCAGCAGCGGCAGGTCGACCTGGTGGGAGTACATCGCCGCGTCCTGCACGTGGATCGCGGCCAGCTCGAGCTCACCGAGCCAGGTCTGGAACGAGGCCAGCTCCATGGTCAGCCAGCTGGCGCGAAGTGCCGGGATGCCGGTGATGTCGTGTGCGCTGACCTCACCGTCGTGGCGGCAGCCGAGGACCTGTTGGGCACGCAGGAGCGCCGGCGCCGACTCGCGCCAGCCGTACCGGGCCTGCCACAGGTCGAGCATGGCCAGCTGGGCCTCCACGTCGCGGGAGACACCGGACCCGAGGTGGCCGGCGTCGGCGGCCAGTGCCCGGTCGCTGGCCTCCTTCGCGGCGTCCACCTGCAGCCGCGCGCGATGCAGGGTCGCCTGGAGGACCAGCAGCTCCTGGTGCTGGGATCGGATGTCGACCGGGATCGAGCCGAGGACCTCGGCCACCTCCGAGGCACGGCCCTGGCTGATCAGCACGGTCGAGAACTCTCGGAGCACCCGCAGCTGCAGGTCGAGGTCACCGGTGAGCCGCGCGTGCCGGACCGCTCGGCTGGGGTCGCGTCGGTCGACGTACGCCGCCGTCGCCCGCTGGTGGGCCTCGACGATGCGCATCCAGTCCGGTCCGCTCGGCGCCGTGCGGCGGCGAAGCAGGTCGAGCAGGAGGGGGTGGTAGCGCCAGCCGGGAGCGGTGGCGCCGCGCTCGTCGCGGTAGCCGGTGACCAGCAGTCCCGAGCCCGCGGCCTGGCTCAGCAGCTCAGGGGCGTCGGGTACGGCGGAGAGCAGGACCGCCGAGTCAGCGGTGACGTGGTCCTCCTGGCAGGTGGTCAGCAGCACCTGGGTCAGCTCGGGCGCCAGCGACTCGAACACCTCGTGCAGGAGGTAGTCGAGGAGCGGTTGCCGGGCTGCGGCCAGCGAGGCCGAGGCGTCGGCGGTGTCTCCGGAGGTCTGGAGTGCCAGCGCGCCGAGGACCAGCGCCGCTGCCCAACCGTCACCCTGGTCGAGCACCGCGGTGACGGCGTTGTCGTCGCCGTCGGGGAAGTGGGCGCGGACCAGCTCGACCGCCTCGGTGCGGGTGAACCGCAGGTCGTCGACCCGCAGCGGCCGGACGTGGCCGGCGAGGGCCGCGCTCACGGGGATGAAGCCGGGCTCGCGGCGTCCGATCAGCAGCAACCGGACCGATTCGGGGTCCTCGGCGAGTACCGAGCGGAGCACCTCGGCGCTGTCCGGAGCCAGCAGGTGGGCGTCATCGATGACGATGATCGGAGGAGCCGAGCGGTCGGTGCGGTTGCGGAGCACCCCGATCTGCCGCTCGAGGAGACCGGCCTGCTCCGGACGCAACCAGGTCACCGGCACCGCGCCGACGCGCTGGAAGCGCTCGTTCCACGCGGCCACGGCTGCGGTCTTGCCGGACCCGGCCGGCGCGGAGATCACGGTGAGCGGGGTATCCGGGACCTCGTCCAGGAACGCGTCCAGCCGGGGCCGCCGGACGAAGATCAGCGGTGGTCGGGGGATCGTCGGGGCCGACGGCGTGCGCACGGGTCCGGGCGCGCTCTCGCGCACGTCGGTCGATGTGCGTGAGCTCATGCGGTGCTTCCTCCCCCAAGAGTCTCGGTCGTCCGGTCTCTCCGGAGCAACCCGGTCCGAATTGTGGAGGGCGAATCGGACGCGCCCGTCGGCAGGCCTCGCCCGTTTTCGGTGAGGCGGGCGGACTCGATGCGACCTAGCGTCAGATCAAGCGCCCGACAGGGGCCGCGATCGAGGGAGCCGGGGATGCAGGTGTCACGTCGAGCACGACGTACGCGCCCGGTGCGGACGCGCTGATGACCCGGATGTTGATTCGCGTCGACGCCGAGCTGTCCGACGAGCTGTCGGGGGCGTTCCCCCACCTGACCGCGCGAACCCAGCCCGCGACCACGACGCTGACGGGCGAGATGACCGACCAGGAGGAGCTGCAGGGTGTGCTCAACCTGCTGACCACGCTGGGCATCGCCGTCGTCGAGGTCGTCACGATCCCGGACTGACCGGCGGCTCTCCCGACATCCCGACGCGGTGCGAGCGGTCGCCCCCACGGGGTGGGTGAACCAGGAGGTCGGACGGCTCACCCGCATTGGGTGACCTCTCCACGGGTCGGGGTCCATAGTGTGTGGCCGAGCGAGCTGATCACCTGAGGTAGGAGAGTGCCATGGAACGAGGCCCAGTCGAGCTGTTGTTCATCGGGTTCCCAGCCGATGTCGAGCTGGCGGAGATGGTGTCGGTGGTCCGCAAGCCCGTCGAGGCCGGCGTGATCCGGCTGATCGATTGTGTGGTCGCCCTGCGCGACGAGAGCGGTGAGGTCGGTCTGCTCGACCTCGAGGAGGGCCTTCCGGCTGCCCTCACCGGTCTGGACATCGACGAGAACGACCTCCTCAGCGACGCCGACCTCGAGCTGTTCGTCGCGACGCTCGCCGAGGGCCAGCAGGGCATGGCGCTGGTCTTCGAGGAGGTCTGGGCCAAGCGCGCCGTCGAAGAGCTCGAGGATCTCGGAGCGGAGATCGCCTTGTTTGCCCGGATCGCACCCGAGGACGTCGAAGCGGCGTTCGCAGCACAGGAGGCATGACCGATGAGACGACGCATGGGCCGACCCGGCCTGGTCGGAACGATGGCCCGCACGGCCGTGATCGCGGGCACCGCCTCCGCGACGGCGGGTGCGGTGAACCGGCGCCAGCAGGAGAAGGCGCAGACCGCGGCCGACGCGGAGGCCTACCAGGAGCAGCAGGTCGCGCCACCGCCGCAGCAGTACGCCCCGCCGCCGCCGCCCGCACCTGCACCGGCTGCCGGGGGCGGTGACGACCTTGTCACCAAGCTCAACGAGCTCGCCCAGCTGCACCAGCAGGGCATCCTCACCGACGAGGAATTCGCGACCGCCAAGCAGCGTCTGCTCGCCTGAGCGGGCCTGACTCCATGTCGGACGTTGTCTCCTCGATACCTGCCCTGATCAGCGCCGCGCTCGCGGTGGCGAACATCGCCATCGTCATCGCCGCGTTCGTGGTGCTGCCCGGCGGTCGGCGACCCCAGACGGCGATGGCGTGGTTGCTGCTGATCCTGGCGATCCCGTTCGTCGGCTTCCTCCTCTTCCTGCTCTTCGGGCGTACGTCGGTCGGACGCAAGCGTCGCGAGCGGCAGGACGAGGTGAACGCGGCGATCCTGGCGGCCGCCCACCTCGAGGACCTCGAGGACCACGAGCGCAGGGTCCGGCTGCCGCCGCTCGTGCAGAGCTTCGCGCGCCTCAACCGCAAGCTCGGTGTGCTCCCGCTGAGCTTCGGCAACACTGTCGAGCTGATCGACGACTACCAGGGCGGCATCGAGCAGATGGCACGTGAGGTCGCGACGGCCACCGACTACGTGCACGTGCAGTTCTACATCTCCGCGTGGGACGAGATGACCGCTCCCTTCTTCGAGGAGCTGGTCCGCGCGACCGAGCGCGGCGTGACCGTACGGTTCCTCTTCGACCACATCGGCTCGAAGGGCATCCCGGTCTACAAGGAGATGCTCGCCAAGCTCGAGGGGACCAAGATCCAGTGGGCTCCGATGCTGCCGATCAAGCCGCTCAAGGGCGAGTTCCGACGGCCCGACCTGCGCAACCACCGCAAGATCCTGGTCGTCGACGGCCGGGTGGCGTTCAGTGGCTCTCAGAACCTGATCGAGCCCTGCTATGACAAGCCGAAGAACCAGAAGCTCGGGCGCGCGTGGGTCGAGCTGATCGCTCGGCTGGAAGGACCCGTCGTCCAGGAGCTCAACGTCGTCTTCGCGACCGACTGGTTCAGCGAGACGGGTGAGGACCTCCGTGCCGTGGTGTCCGTGCTGGCCCCGCCTGCCAGCGAGCGCCCCGGCGCGATCAGCGAGGTGGGCGTCCAGGTGGTGCCGAGCGGCCCGGGCTTCTCCGGCGAGAACAACCTGCGCCTCTTCAACGCGATGATCTACTCCGCCGAGCGGCGGCTGTCGCTGACCAGTCCGTACTTCGTGCCGGACGACTCGTTGCTCTACGCCGTCACCACGGCCGCCCAGCGCGGTGTCGAGGTCGAGCTGTTCGTCGGTGCTACCGCAGACCAGTTCATGGTCGCCCACGCCCAGCGGTCCTACTACGAGGCGCTGCTCAAGGCCGGCGTGCGGATCTGGCTCTATCCAGAGCCGTTCGTGCTGCACGCCAAGCACTTCTCCGTCGACGACCAGGTCGCGGTCGTCGGGTCGAGCAACATGGACATGCGCTCCTTCGCCCTCAACTACGAGGTGGTCATGATGATGACCGGCGAGGAGATCGTCGCTCGGATCTCGAAGGTGCAGGACACCTATCGCGAGCTCTCGACCGAGCTGACGCTCGACGACTGGGGCAAGCGCACCCGCGGCCAGCGCTATCTCGACAACGTGATGCGGTTGACCGCCACGCTTCAGTAGTCGCGGTTCGATAGGCTGGAAACTGAAACGTGTTCTACACACCGCGGCGGTTTCCCGAGCCGCGCGACGGAAAGGCTCCCGCCATGACGACCCTCGGCACCTTCTCTGCCACGACCATCGATGGTCTGGACCTCGACCTGGCGGCGTACGACGGGGAGGTGCTCCTCATCGTGAACACCGCATCGCAGTGCGGCTTCACCCCGCAGTACCAGGGTCTCCAGAAGCTCCAGGACGAGTACGCCGAGCAGGGCTTCGAGGTCCTCGGCTTCCCCTGCGACCAGTTCGGTGGTCAGGAGCCCGGCGAGGACGCCGAGATCGCGGGCTTCTGCGAGCGCAACTTCGGAGTGACCTTCCCCCTGTTCTCCAAGGTCGACGTCAACGGCGACCAGGCGCACCCGGTCTTCCAGTGGCTGCGATCGGAGAAGGGCGGCCTGATGGGCAACAAGATCAAGTGGAACTTCACCAAGTTCCTCGTCGGTCGCGACGGCCGGGTGATCGGGCGCTACGCACCGACCACCAAGCCGGAGAAGATCGCCGCTGACATCGAGAAGGCGCTGGCCGTGCAAATGACCCGCTTCTCCGCCGAGACTCGGGCGGAGGCAGTGGTCGGCGCGTCGCGCGCCGACATCTGGGCGGCCCTCACCGATCCGGACCTGGTCGGCGAGATGACGCCGTTCGTGAGGAGCATCAAGGCCGACGGCGACCGTTGGCGCTGGAAGCTGAGCGGTCTGAAGGTGCTCGGGGTGGGGATCGCGCCCTCCTTCACCGAGCTGATGTCGTACGACGAGCCTGAGCGGATCGAGTTCCGCCACGACCCGCCGTCCGGGGCGAACGAGAAGGCCGGGGTGTCGGGCTGGTACGAGCTGAGCGAGGTCGCCGACGGCACCCGTCTGGTGACCTCGCTGGAGATCACCCTGGACCTCCCACTGCCGAGGGCTTCCGGCCGCGCCGTGAAGGCCGCCATGAACGGCGTGATCGCACAGATGGGCGAGCGGTTCTCGAAGAACCTGCTCGCCCACCTGGGTGCAGAAGAGGTCGCGTAGACCTCAGACCGTGACCGACTCCTCGTCCTCCAGGTCGATCAGGTCCTCCTCGAGGGGACGACCGATCAGGTGTGCCCGCTGGAGCTTCTCGCCCTCGACGTCGACGTTCGGCAGGATCCGGTCGAGCCACTTCGGAAGCCACCAGGCCTTCTCGCCGAGCAGGTAGAGCAGCGCCGGGATCAGCACCATCCGGACGATGAAGGCATCGAAGACAACGGCTGCCGCCAGGGCGAAGCCCATCGACTTGGCGATCGGGTCGTCCTGGAGCATGAACGCCGCGAACACGGCGGTCATGATCGTCGCGGCCGCCGTGACGACGCGGGCGCTGTTGCGGAAGCCGTCGACGACGGCCTCGCTGGTCGACATCCCGTGGACGTGCGCCTCCCGCATCCGGGAGACCAGGAAGACCTGGTAGTCCATCGCGAGACCGAAGACCACGCCGATCAGGAAGATCGGCATGAAGCTGACGATCGGCTGGCCCTGCATCAGGCCGAAGGTGCCCTCCTGGAAGATCAGCACCGTCGCGCCCAGCGTGGCGAGCACGCTGAACAGGAAGCCGACAGTCGCGGTGAGCGGGACCAGGATCGAGCGGAAGACGATCATCAGCAGGAGGAACGCCAGCCCGATCACGATCGCGAGGTAGATCGGCAGCGCGTGGCTGAGCCGCTCGGACACGTCGGTCTGGATGGCGGTCTGGCCGGTGATGCCGATGTCGGTGCCGGTCTGGGCCTGGATGGCGTCCTGGCCGTCTCGCAGGTTCGAGAGCAGGTCCTCGGTCGCGGTGTCGTCCGGACCCGAGGCCGGCGTGACCTGCACGAGCGCACCCGTGGCAGGGGCCGTGACGTTGCCCTTGGCGTCGTACTCCGCGTTGGTGGCGACCACCTGCGCGTTGGCGACGTCGCCCTGGTCCGAGGCCCAGTCGGCGATGTCCGTGAAGGCGTCGGCGCGGGCGCCGTCGTCAGCGATGTCGCGGCCGTCGACGACGACCAGGAGCGGACCCTCACGACCGGGGCCGAAGGCCTCGGACATCAGGTCGGACGCCTGGCGCTGCGTGGTGTCGGTCGACGCGGTGCTGTCGGTCGGGAACGCGAGGTGCAGGTTCTTGAGGGGGATCGCCAGGGCGCCGAGGACGACGACGACCAGGATGACCAGGGCGACGGGGCGCTTGCCCACGAACCGGGCCCACCGGACGCCGTTGTTGAGCACCCGGCCGTCCTCGTCCCGCTTCGGGGAGTAGCGACGGAACTGGCCACCGAAGGCCTTGGACTTCAACATGCCGAGGATCGCCGGCAGCAGGGTGAGCGCGATCAGCACCGCGATCAGCACGGTCGCCGCAGCCGCGAGACCCATGGCGGTGAGGAACGGGATCCCGACCACGGAGAGAGCGGACAGCGCGATCAGCACGGTCAGTCCGGCGAACACGACGGCGGAGCCGGCCGTGCCGACGGCGATGCCGACCGCCTCCTCGCGGTTGTCGGTGTTGTGCAGCTCGGTCCGATAGCGGGCCAGGATGAAGAGCGTGTAGTCGATGCCGACCGCGAGGCCGATCATCGTCGCGAGGATCGTGGTGCTGGAGCTGACGTCCATGAAGGCCGTCAGGGCTGTGATGCCGGTGAGGCCGACGCCGAGGCCGAAGACGGCACTGACGATCGGGAGCCCGGCGGCCACGAACGAGCCGAAGGTGAGCAGCAGCACCATCAGGGCGATGCCGATGCCGATGAGCTCGGAGGAACCGCCGCCCATCTCCTGGGTCTGCGAGCCGGAGCCGTTGGCCTCGACAGTGAGGCCCGCGTCGCGGGCCTGGTCCATGGCGTCGGTGAGCGCGTCGATGGTGGCCGGCTCGACGTCGGCGACCGTGTCGACGTCGAAGGTGAAGCTGATCGTGCCGACCCGGCCGTCAGCGGAGACCGGGGAGAGCGCGTCGGCGTTGTCCTTGGCCTCCGAGGGAGGCGTGCCGCTCTGCTCGGCGGCGTCCAGGATCTGCTGCGTCTGGGTGCTGGCCGCCTCGACGGGGTTGGCCAGCGGGACGTCCTTGGCCATCTGCGGCAGGTCGCCCAGGTCGGTGACCAGGGTGTCGACGGCCTTCGAGTACGTGGGCTCGTCCAGGGTGTGGCCCTTGGGGGCGGCGACCACGACGGTCACCGAGGCCTGGTCGAGCGCGTCGGCCGAGCCCGGGAACAGCTCGGACTGGAGGTCGGCGGCCTTCTCCGAGGGGATCCCGGGGATGGTGAACGCGTCGCTCATCGGCTTGGAGAAGCCGGCGGCGATGGTGATGACTGCGATCAGCAGCACCAGCCAGCCGGCGATGAAGTACGGCCAGCGCCGGTAGGCGGTCTTGCCGAGTCGTTGGAGCAGGGTGGCCATGGGTGGGCTCCTGGAAGTCGGTGGGAGAGGTGGGTGGTCAGGCGAAGAGCTCGCGGGCGTACCGGAGCAGGTCGTCGAAGATGTCGGCGAGCTCGCGCTCGTCGTCGGCGCCGTCGGCGCTGAGGAGCTCGAAGAGTGCGGAGTCGAACAGGGCGAGGAGCAGGCGCAGCAGCAAGCGGGAGCGAGTCGCGCCGAAGTCGGCGCCCTCACGCTCGACGATCAGAGCGGTGAACTCCTCGGTGACCGCCTCGAACCGTTCGTGGGCGGCCGCGAGAAGTCGGGGATTGGCGGCCATCACCCGGCGGAAGAGCTCGAGGCTCTCCCGGTCGGTCTGCTTGGCCGAGAGGGCAGCGCGCGCCAGCTCGGCGAGATCCTCGAGGAGGTCGCCGTGCGGGCCGCCGGCGTGGAACGTCGCGAGGACCGACGGGGGGATCTCCGGGTGCTCGCCGAGCACGGCGTCGAGCTTGCTCGGGAAGTAGTTGAAGAGAGTTCGGCGGGATACCTCGGCAGCGTCGGCGAGATCCTCCATCGTGAAGCCGTCGAGACCGCGCTCGTCGGTGAGGCGCAGCGCGCACATGGTGATGCGCCGACTGGTCTCCCAACGCTTCAGCTCACGCAGGCCCGTTGCACTTTCGATCATGGAGTGCATTCTTGCACTATCAACCAAAGAGTGCAAAAATGTGGCGCTCGTCACACCACCGGATACGAGGTATCGCGGAGCCGACTTGCCGGTAACCGACAAGCCGGAGGAGGGTGCGTCCATGGCCGCCACCACCTCGTCGTACTCGATCACCATGCGCCTGCACACCGCGCCCGACCACGGCGTCGTGGGCGCGGTCGCGACAGCGATCGCGCAGTCCGGTGGCATCGTCACCGCGATCGACGTCGCCGAGTCGAGCCACGAGCGGCTCGTGGTCGACGTGACCTGCTCGGCCAGCGACGCCGACCACGCGAAGCTGGTCGAGGCCGCGGTCGACGCGGTCGACGGTGTCCGGGTCTACAAGACCAGCGACCGCACCTTCCTGCTCCACCTCGGCGGCAAGATCGAGGTCGCCTCCAAGGTGCCGCTGCGCAACCGCGACGACCTGTCGATGGCGTACACCCCGGGCGTCGGTCGGGTCAGCATGGCGATCGCGGAGCACCCCGAGGACGTCTGGCGACTGACCACGAAGGGCAACACGGTCGCCGTCGTCACCGACGGGTCGGCGGTGCTCGGGCTCGGCAACATCGGACCCGGCGCCGCGATGCCGGTGATGGAGGGCAAGGCGGCACTCTTCAAGCGGTTCGCCGACATCGACGCGTGGCCGATCTGCCTCGACACCCAGGACACCGACGAGATCGTCCGCGCGGTCGAGCTGATCGCACCCGGCTTCGGCGGGATCAACCTCGAGGACATCGCCGCACCCCGCTGCTTCGAGATCGAGCGTCGCCTCCGCGAGAGCCTCGACATCCCGGTCTTCCACGACGACCAGCACGGCACCGCGATCGTGGTGCTGGCCGCGCTCACGAACGCGTTGCGGGTCGTGAAGAAGGAGCTCGACAGCGTCCGGGTCGTCGTCTCCGGCGGCGGCGCCGCGGGCACCGCGATCGTGACCCTGCTGCTCGCCGCGGGCGTCACCGACGTCGTCGTGGTGGACCGCGCGGGCGCGCTCTCCGCCGAGGACGAGACGCTCTCGCCGGTGCATCGGGAGCTGGCTGCCGTGACCAACCCGCGGCGGGTCAGCGGCGACCTGCACGGGGTCCTCGCCGGCGCCGACGTCTTCATCGGGGTCAGCGCGCCGGGCGTGCTCAAGCCCGAGTGGATCCTGGACATGGCTCCGGACGCGGTCGTCTTCGCGCTCGCCAACCCCGACCCCGAGGTCGACCCGGCCGAGGCCGACAAGTTCGCGGCGGTGGTGGCGAGCGGACGGTCCGACTACCCCAACCAGATCAACAACGTGCTGGCGTTCCCCGGCGTCTTCCGCGGTCTGCTCGACGCTCGCGCCTCCCAGGTGACCATCGACATGCTGCTCCGGGCCGCCGAGGCGATCGCCCTCGTGGTGAAGGACGACGAGCTCAACCCCAACTTCATCATCCCGTCCGTCTTCCACCCCGACGTGCCGAAGGCGGTCGCCGCGGCGGTCAAGGGGAGCTGACCTTCTCGCTGATCCTCCGCGGGCCACCAGAACCGGTCGCCCAGAGCCAGCGCGAGGGCGGGGACCAGCACGGTGCGGACGAGCAGGGTGTCGAGCAGGACGCCGACGCAGATGACGGTGCCGATCTGCGCCAGCACGACGAGGGGCAGCACGCCGAGCACGGCGAACACCGCCGCCAGCAGGATGCCCGCGCTGGTGATGACGCCGCCGGTCGCGGTCAGCGCGCGCAGCATGCCCTCCGCGGCTGCCGTGCTCGACGGCCTCCTGCGCGAGCCCGGGTGACCAGGAAGATGTTGTAGTCGACGCCGAGTGCGACCAGGAACAGGAACGAGAACAGCGGCACGTTGACGTCGATCGCGTCGAAGCCGAGCAGGCCGGTGAAGATCCACCACGACGCGCCGAGGCGCGGCGCACGAAGGTGGCGAGCACCGTCGCGACCAGCAGCAGCGGAGCGACCACCGACCGCAGCAGGAGCAGCAGCGCACCGAGGACGAGCAGCAGGATCAGCGGGAAGATCAGCAGCCGGTCGCGCTGGGCGGCGGCGCGCTCGTCGATCGCCTCGGCCTCGGAGCCGCCGACGTGCGTGTCGTCGTACGGCGCCAGTCGGTCGCGCAGGGTGTCGATGCCCTGCTGGGCCGCGCTCGGTGCCGGGCGCCGCCGACAGGACCACGATGATCTCTGCGACGCCGTTGCCCTGGGCTCCTGCAGCGGCGGACTCGACGCCGCCGGTCTCCTCGACGGTCTGCAGCACCTGCGCCGGCGTCGTCGCGGGTCAGGACCTGGGTCGGGTTGGTGGTGCCGGCGGGGAAGGACTCCGCCGAGCCGGTCGGCGGCCGCGATCGCCTCGGGCTTGTCGAGGAACTGGTCGGAGTCGTCGAGACCGACGTCGATGCTGCAGCGACGCCGACGGCCAGGACGGCCAGCAGGACCAGTGCGCCGGTGATGAAGGCCGCAGGACGACCGGCGCGACCCGGTCGCCGACCCGGCGCCACCAGCCGCGCCCGTCGACGAGCGCCACGTCGCCCTACGTGCGGCACCCGCGGCCAGAAGACCCAGCGACCGAAGAGGACCAGGAAGGCGGGCAGCACCAGCAGCACGAAGGTCGCGGCCACGACGATGCCGATCGCGCAGGCCAGGCCGAGGCCGCGGGTCGTCGGGATCAGCGAGAGCAGCAGCGTGAGCAGGCCGAGGAAGACGGTCGTGGCGCTCGCGAGCACCGCCTCCGCCGTACGACGCAACGCGACGGGCCATCGCGAGGTTGCGGGACGGGGTCGTCTTGAGCTCGTCGCGGTAGCGCGAGATCAGCAGCAGCGCGTAGTCGGTGCCGGCGCCGAAGACGAGGACCGAGAGGATCCCGGTCGTCGAGGCGTCCCAGGCGACGCCCAGGACGGCCATGACCTGGGTCGCGAAGACGGTGGCGAGCCGGTCGGCGATCGCCACCACCGTGAGCGGGATCAGCCAGAGGACCGGGCTCCGGTAGGTGAGCAGCAGGAGCAGCGCCACGACCCCGGCGGTGGCGAGCAGGAGTCGGGTGTTGGCGCCGTCGAAGACTGCTGACAGGTCGGCGGTGACGGCTGCCGGGCCGGTCACCTGGGCGGTGACGCCGTCGGGTGCCGACGCCCTGACCTTGTCGCGGAGCTCGGCCACGGCGTCGCTGGTCGCCTCCGAGCTGCTCGCGGTGACGGGGACGACGACGAGGGCGGCGGTGCCGTCCTTCGACTGCTCCAGCTTGGCGTCCTCGGGCTCGATCGCGCTGAGCTGCTGCTGCGTCAGCTGGCCCTGGTCGGCGGTGTAGAGGACGATCGCCGCCGATGAGTCGGCCTGCGGCAGCTGCTCGCGAAGCTCCGCGGCGAGTGTGCTGTCGGCTCCTCGCGGCAGTGCGTCGGTCGGGCTCTGTTCATGGCTCGCCTCGCCGAGACCGCCGAGCGCGAGGGCGGCGAACGCGAACGCTGCCAGGGTCACCGCCCACGCCGTACGGCGTCCGGTGATCAGGCCCACCAGTCCGGTCGCACTGGAAGGATGGAGAGGGTCACGAGACAAGGCGGGCTCCCAAGAAGGCGATCGGGTATGCTTAAGCAAGTTAGCAACTAAGTAGGTGAGTTACAAAATGACCTCGAGCAGCGCGCCCGACCCAGGCTCGGCCACTGAGTTCTCCGAGCGGTTCGCCCAGACCGAGTCGCTGCAGGCGCTGCGCGAGGTCGTCGACGCCGGCGGGAAGGTCCGTCGGGTCGTGGCGCGGCGTGCCGGACTGGGTGAGACGGACCTGGTCACGCTGCAGCACCTGATCCTCGGCGCCCGCGGCCCCGCGGAGGTCGCCCGGCTGCTCGAGGTCAGCACGGCCGCGTCGACCGGCATCGTCGACCGGCTGGTCGCTCGTGGTCACGTCGAGCGCCGTCCCCACCCCGAGGACCGCCGCCGTACGGACGTGCACGTCACCGACTCAGGACGCGAGGAGGTCCTCGCCCTGCTGATGCCGATGTTCGTCGAGCTGGCCCGCCTGGACGCGGAGTTCGACGACGACGAGCGCGCGGTCGTGGCGCGCTACCTGCGTCGGGCGCTCGAGGCCTTCGACGCGGTCATCGAGCTGGACTGACGCCGCCGCCCTCGCTGGCGTAGAGCGCGGCGCCGACGACGCCGGCCTTGTTGAGCAGCTGTGCCGGGATGATCTCGGTGTCGAGGTCGAGGAGCGGGAGGAACTCGTCGCTCTCCTTGCTCACCCCACCGCCGACCACGAACAGCTCGGGGGAGAAGAGCATCTCGAGGGTGCGGTAGTACTTCTGGAGACGCTTGGCCCAGTGCTCCCACGAGAGGTCCTCACGGGTCCGTGCGCTGTTGGCCGCGCGCGACTCCGCATCGTGGCCGTCGATCTCGAGGTGGCCGAGCTCGGAGTTGGGCACCAGCACGCCGTCGTGGACCATCGCCGAGCCGATGCCGGTGCCGAGGGTGGTCACGATGACCAGGCCCGACCGGCCCTTGGCGGCGCCGTACCGCACCTCGGCGAGGCCGGCGGCGTCGGCGTCGTTGACCACGTGGACCTCGCGACCGGTGGCCTCGGTGAAGAGTGCGTCCGCGTCGGTGCCGATCCAGGCCTTGTCGATGTTGGCGGCGGAGTGGACGACGCCGTGGCGGACGACGCCCGGCACCGTCACCCCGACGGCACCCTTGCAGTCGGGGAACTTCTCCAGCAGCTCGACGAAGATCGCTGCCACGTTGTCGGGCGTCGACTTCTCCGGGGTGCGGATCCGTTCGCGATCCGCGGCGAACGCTCCCGCCTCCAGGTCGACCGGCGCCCCCTTGATGCCCGTACCGCCGAAGTCGATGCCGAAGGGCTGCTCTGCCATGGGATCAACCTAGCCCGCTGCCTTCTTCGCGGGCGAGCGCTTGCGGGCCGCCCGTCGTGGCCTGACCCGCACCCGTGGGTCCCCGCCGTCCGGGTGCTCGACCTCCAGGTAGTCCTGGTCGCCGACCAGCAGACCGAGCCGGGAGAACCCGTAGTGCCGCGGGTCGAAGGAGGCGTGCGCCTTGCCGAGGTAGGAGCCGACAGTCCCCAGGGGCGACCAGCCGTCGTCCTGGGCGGTGCTGCGGATGGCGCCTTCCAGGAGCGGCCGCAGGTCGGGCAGGTCGGCCTCCTCCTCGGCCGTCGGTGCCGGCTCCACGCTCGGGTCGCTGTCACTGCGCAGCACCTCGAGGAAGATGAACTTGTCGCACGCCGCCTGCAGGGACGCGGGAGTACGACGCCTGCCGAGGCCGTAGACGGTCTTGCCGGACTCGCGCAGTCGCGTCGCGAGCCGGGTGAAGTCGCTGTCGCTGGAGACGATCGCGAACGCGTCCAGGTTGCCGGAGTAGAGCAGGTCCATCGCATCGATGATCAGGGCCGAGTCGGTGGCGTTCTTGCCGACGGTGTTGGCGAACTGCTGGATCGGCTGGATCGCGTGCCGGACGAGCTCGGTCTTCCAGCTGCCGAGCTGGGGCGTCGTCCAGTCGCCGTACGCCCGCTTGACCGTGGGGACGCCGTACCGAGCCAGCTCCGCCAGGATCGCGGCGGCGTTGGAGGGTGAGACGTTGTCGGCGTCGATGAGTACGGCGAGTCGAGCGGCGGGGTCGGTCACGCCTCACTCCTACCACCCCACGAGGTCCCCCGTGACCAGGATGACCCCTACTGTCTTCGTTGTGACAGACCGCAACGGATCGGGTGACGTCCGTCTAGGTACGACGACCGGCCGGGCAGTGGTGCTCGCGGCGGTCCTCGGCTCGGGGATGACGATGCTCGACGGCACCGTCGTCAACGTCGCGCTGCACACCATCGGCGAGGACCTCGACGCATCGCTGGCCCAGCTGCAGTGGATCTCCAACGGCTACCTGCTCTCGCTGGCCAGCCTGATCCTCCTCGGCGGAGCGCTGGGCGACCGCTACGGCCGTCGCAGGATCTTCGTGATCGGCACCATCTGGTTCGCCGTTGCCTCGTTGCTGTGCGGACTGGCCCCCGGACCGACGGTGCTGATCGCGGCGCGGGTGCTCCAGGGGGCAGGGGCCGCCCTCCTCGTGCCCGGCAGCCTCGCGATGATCCAGGGCGCGTTCGTGCGCGACGACCGGGCCAAGGCGATCGGCTCGTGGGTCGGGCTCGGCGGCATCGCTTCCGCGATCGGCCCGTTCCTCGGCGGCTTCCTGGTCGACTACGCCAGCTGGCGCTGGATCTTCCTGATCAACCTGCCGATCGCGGTGGTCACCGTGGTGGTCGCGATCAAGGCGGTCCCCGAGACTCTCGACCCTCACGCGCCGCGTCGCCCGGACTTCGCAGGGGCGCTGCTCGCGACCGTGTTCCTCGGGGGGCTGACCTACGCCCTCATCGAGTGGGGCGGGGCGTTCGCCCCCTGGGCGATCGGCATCTCGGTCCTCGCGGCGATCGGGTACGTCATCGACGAGCGACGCAGCGAGCACCCGATGCTGCCGCTCGAGGTCTTCCGCGACCGCACCTTCACCGCGGCCAACGCGATGACGATGCTCGTCTACGCCGCGCTCGGCGCGATCCTCTTCTTCCTGGTCCTGCAGCTGCAGACCGTGGCCGGGTACAGCGCGCTCGAGGCGGGGGTGTCGACGCTCCCGATCACCGTCTGCATGCTGCTGTTCGCATCCAGGGGCGGCGCCCTCGGCACCCGGATCGGGCCCCGGATCCCGATGACCGTCGGCCCGATCGTGATGGCCGTCGGCTCGCTGCTGCTGCTCGATGTCGGCCCGGACGTGGACTACTGGACCGACGTGCTTCCCGGACTGACCATCTTCGGCCTCGGCCTCGCCCTGATGGTCGCGCCGCTGACCGCGACCGTGCTCGCGGCCGTCCCCGACGAGCACGCCGGCATCGCGAGCGGCGTCAACAACGCGGTCGCTCGGGCCGGTTCCCTGCTGGCGGTCGCGGCCCTGCCCCTCGCCGTCGGCCTGAGCGGCGAGGAGTACGCCGACCCGGTGGCCTTCGACGCGGCGTACGGCTCGGCTGTCGTGATCTGTGCGGTCCTGCTCGTGAGCGGCGGCGTGCTCTCGTGGGTGACGATCCGCAACCCGGGGGTGTAGTCAGACTTGGGTATTCACTCCGTCATCCCCCCGACGCCTCGACAGCCCGAGCACACTGCGACGGTGAGGACAGTCCGCGCGACCGTCACGACCCTGCTCGGTGGCTTCCTCCTGCTCGCGGCAGTCACGGTCATCGGCCCGTCCGTGGCGGCGGCCCCGGCCGACAACAGCCGCGCTACCGGGTCGACGTACGACCTCACGGGCGACGCCGTCGGTACGCGGGTCGACGGACTCCAGCGCTGGAGGATCCGCAAGTGGCCCGGGAAGACGATCCGCTACCACGAGACGATCCCGGCGAAGTGGGACTGGAGCCTGGACCAGGCGGTCGAGCACTGGAACGCGTCGGGGGGCGGGATCAGGCTGGTCGAGAGCGGGAAGCGCCACGCCCAGCTGTCGATCGGGTACGGCGACACCGGTGGTGCCGACGGGGTCGGCACCCTGGGCTTCCAGCGCACCAACTACATCCACCTGGCGCCGGGGTACAAGCACGCGAACCAGTACGACCCCGCGATCCGGGTCTGGGTCGGGCGTCTCTTCACCCATGAGCTGGGGCACGTGCTTGGGTTCAACCACACCGGTGGCCAGTGCTCGCTGATGTACCCGGTCTACGACTTCGGCCTCTGCCCGCCCCTTCCCGACGATGCGCCCGGCTACTACAACTGCCGCTGGATCGACCGGCCGTTGCTGCGTCGCTTCGTGGCGATGTACGGCGGACGCGCGAAGCGCCCACCGGTGCTGTGCCTGATCGAGGCGCTCCCGGATCCGCTGGGCGACGTCCGCTTCTCGGGTGGACAGGCCGAGGACGCGCCTGTTCGCGTCACGTGGAGGGCGCCGACCCGGATCCGCGAGGGCACGAAGCTCTGGATCACCGTCTGGAGTGCAACGTCCTGCGCGAAGGAGCCGGTCTCCTGGGAGCGCCGGGTGGCCGTCGACCCGCGGGCCGGGTCGTGGACCGACCCGAGCTACGGCCAGGGTCGCTGGTGCTACGGGATCGAGCTCCTCAACAGGTACGGCGCCGGGCCGCCCGCCGTCGTCCGTGAGCTGGAGCGGTGGGCACCGGTCCCGGACGCTCCGGTGGTGGGCAGCCCGACCTGGGTGCCCGCCGATGGGTGGTTCCGGGTCTCGTGGACACCACCGGACGACAGCACGCACCTCGAGGTGGTCCGGTCGTCGGACGACCCGAGCATCTGCCCCTCGTCGTACGACGAGGACTACGCGGACCGGCCCTACGAGGACGGACCGAACCGGTGGCTGGTCTGGGCCGGCTCCGCCCGGGAGTGCGTCACCTTCTTCGCGGTCTCCTCGTGGGGTTCGGTGAGCCCCGGGACCCAGGTGGTGCTCCAGGTGCCGGCGCCGGCGGTCACCCCCACGGTCGGCAGCATCCGCTACGACTCCGACGCCGGGGTGGCGACGGTGCCGGCCAGCCTGGCCGACGACAGCTACCAGCTGGGCGTCGAGGTCATCGGGGGACCCTGTCCCGGCACGCCGCCGGCAGATGCCGGCTGGTCGGACGGCTACGAAGGAGAGCCGGGGATCTGGACGGTCTACCCGGAGTCGCAGGGAGACCAGTGCGCGATGTTCGCAGCGCTCGACGGGTTCGGACAGCACGGGCCGGTCGTCTCGCGGACCTTCACCGTTCCGTGAGCGCCCGCGGGGGTCTAGACTCGGCGACCTAGGTGCGCATCACGAAACGAGTTGCTCTATGCGCAACAAACTGGCGACCGCGCGGACCCTGACCCGGCTGCTCGAGACAGGCGCGCTACGAGGTGCTGCCCACGGCCTCGACCGAGGACAAGGTGCTCGCGCACGTGCCCGCGCGACCTGGCCGTGACCGTGACCGCCTCGCCGGGCAAGGGCCTCGAGGCCGACGCTCGACGCTGGCCGAGCGGCTGACCGGGCACGGGTACGCCGCCGTACCCCACCTCGCCGCGCGGATGGTGCAGCGACCGCGCCGAGCTCGCGGAGATCTGCGACCGGCTGACCTCGGCCGGGGCATCAGCCGGGTCTTCGTGCCCGGCGGCGACGCCGACCCGGCCGGCGACTACCCGGACGCCCTGTCGCTGCTGGAGGACCTCACCGCCCTCGGCCGGCCGTTCGCGCAGGTCGGGATCACCGGCTACCCCGAGTCGCACCCGACCATCCACGACGACCTGACCGTGCAGTCGATGTGGGACAAGCGCCGCTACGCGACCCACGTCGTCAGCAACCTGACCTTCGACCCGGCGATCATCCGCGACTGGGTCGCACCGGATGCGCCGCCGCGGGATCACCATGCCGCTGCTGCTCGGCATCCCCGGTCCGGTCGACCGGACCAAGCTGCTCACGATGGCGACCAAGATCGGGGTCGGCGAGTCGACCCGGTTCCTGGCCAAGCACAAGGGCACCTTCGCCCGGCTGGCCGCGCCGGGCGGCTTCACCGGCGAGCGGTTCCTGGAGAAGTGCGCGCCGACGCTGGCCGAGCCGACCGCGCTGGTCGAGGGGCTGCACGTCTTCACCTTCAACCAGGTCGCCGAGACCGAGGCGTGGCGCCGGGACCTGCTCGACCGGCTGAGGGGCTAGACCGGGAGGAGTCCCTGCAGTGCGGCCTCGAGCCGGGCATCGCCGGTCTCGACGACCGTGAGCGGCAGCCCGATCCGGGCCGCGGCGTCGGCGGCCAGCCCGCGCAGCTCGTCGTCCGGCTGCTGGGCGAGCCAGACCACCCGCGTGTAGTGGGCGAAGTAGTCGTCGCGCAGCTCGGGGTAGCGGTCCAGGCCGAGCTCCTGGATCACGGTGCGCGCGAACGAGCGGACCAGGAAGTCGGTCAGCAGGTAGGTGCCGGGCTGGTCGTCGAAGAACTGCTCGATCCGCGACGCCCCGGCGAACACGTCGTAGCAGTGCAGCCCCGGCAAGCGCACCAGCCCGAGCTCGGCGCAGACCTCGTCGAGGGCGCCGTAGGTCCCGCAGTCGGCGTAGCCCACGGCGACGGAGTCGTACGACGCGGCGAGGTCGGCCGCGAGCCGACGTACCTCTCCGGCGATCAGCTGCGGCTGGTTGTGCAGCAGCGGCGGGAGCGGGTGGACGTCGACCGGCCAGTCGTGACGCTGCACGATCTCCTGGCAGGGCTGGGCGATCGCGCCGCAGGCGATCAGCGCGGTCCGGTCACCCGCCGAAGCCGAGCTGGTCGACGAAGCGGTCGTTGAAGTCGGGACGGTCGGAGAGCTCGACATAGGTCACCTCCTCCAGCAGCGCCCGGGCGCCGGCTCGTTCGCGCACCGACAGCAGCGCCATCTTCGCGCCCTCGCCGGCGACGTTGCCGGCAGCGACGATGCGCAGCACCGGCAGCTTCGGCACCAGCCCGATGCGGACGGCGGACGCGGCCGACAGGTAGCTGCCGAAGGAGCCGGCGAGCAGCACCTGCTGCACGTCGCGGTGCTCCAGGCCGAGCTCCTCGAGCAGCAGGGACCAGCCGGTCGAGATGGCGGCCTTGGCGAACTGCAGCTCGCGGACGTCGCGCTGGGTGAGCACCACGCAGTCCTCGATCGCCGCGTCCGGGGTCGGTCGGTGCAGCACGAAGACCCGCTCCAGTCCGATCTTCGTCAGCCGGTCGGCGAGCGCCGGAGCGATCTCGGCTGCCGTCTCCTCGGGCACGAAGCGCCCCGAGTCGTCGAGCAGCCCGACCCGGACCAGCTCGGCGACGGCGTCGACGAGACCGGAGCCGCACAGGCCCCGGGGCTCGACGTCGCCGATGACGCCGAGCTCGACGGTCTCGGTCATCCTCACGACCTCGATCGCGCCGTCGGCCGCCCGCATGCCGCAGCGGATCGCGCCGCCCTCGAACGCCGGACCGGCGGGCGCGGCCGTCGACAGGATCCGGTCGCCGTCGCTGAGCACGATCTCGCAGTTGGTGCCGACGTCGATGAAGAGCCGGGTGCGCTTGTCGCGGTCCATCCCGGTGGCCAGCATGCCGGCGACGATGTCGCCGCCGACGTACGCCCCGAGGGCCGGGAAGAGGGTGGCTCGGGCCCGCGGGTGCAGCGACAGCCCGAGCTCGGAGGCGAGCATGTCGGGCGGCTGTGGCGACGACATGATGAACGGCGCGACGCCGAGCGGCTCGGGGTCGATGCCGAGGGCGAGCGCGGTCATCGTCGCGTTGCCGGCGATCGCCACCTCGTAGACGTGGGCGGGGTCGACAGCCCCCTCGGTGCAGACCTGGATCGCCAGCGTGGACAGGGTGTCGGCGGCCGCCTGCTGCAGCCGGCCCAGCGCCTCGGGGTCCATCATCGTGGCGCTGATCCGGGTGATCACGTCGCCGCCGAACGGCTGCTGCTTGTTGAGCATCGAGGCGACCGCGACCGGCGTGCCGGTGGCGACGTCGAGCAGCGTGGCGACCACGGTCGTCGTGCCGAGGTCGAAGGCGATGGCGTACTGCGTCCTGGTGGTGTCACCGGGCTCGACGTCGATCAGCGCCTCGTCGACGATCACGGCGGTGACCTTGAAGTCGGCGGCGCGCAGCACGGTCGGCAGCCGGCGCAGCACGTGCAGGTCGGCCACGGGCTCGAGGTCGTCGATCGCGGCCAGCAGCCGGTCCAGGTCGGTGCGCTGGTCGGCGAGGTGCGGCTCGTCGAGCTCGACGTACCGCTTCTGGATGGCCGGTCGCAGGATCACCTGACGCCCGACGCCGACGGTCGCGGCCTTGGGCCGGGTGGTGAGCGGCGGTACGTCGACCACGAGGTCGCGGGTCGCGTTGACCAGGCAGGCCAGCCGCCAGCCCTCGTCGAGCTGGTCGCGGCTGAAGGTCTTCACGTCGTGCCGGGTGATCGCAGACGGGCCCTCGATGACCACCTTGCACTTGTGGCAGGTGCCGTGGCCGCCGCAGGTGGAGTCGATCGCGATGCCGTTCCACGACGCCGAGTCGAAGACGGTGACGCCGGGCGGCACCCGCACCTGGCGCTGAGCGGTGCGATCGGGGTCGACGTCCCGCACGGTGAAGGACAGCTCGACCCGGCCGGTGCCGTCGTGCGCGGGGATCTCCGCGCCGAAGGTCGGCGTCAGGCCCTCGCGCCGGATGTCGTCGAGGTCGAAGGCCTCGACCGGCTCGTCGCTCACCCGGTGCTCATGCGGTCGCGGCCGCCTTCGCGCGGTGCGCGGCGATCCAGGCCATGCCCCACTCGTCGTGGTCGAGGAACACGTCGGCGGCCTTGACCGCCTCGACGATCTGCGGGGTGCGGGTGTCCATGATCGCGCTGGTGAGCCCGGCGGTCATCGCCATCGGCAGCCAGGCCGCGCCGAGGGTGTGCCGGTCGGGCATGCCGAACGAGATGTTGGACGCGCCGCAGGTCATGTTGACCCCGAACTCGTCGCGGATCCGGCGCATCGTCTCCCAGGTGACCCGCGAGGTGCTGGTGTCGGCGCCGATCGGCATCGCCAGCGGGTCGATCACGATGTCGGCCTGCGCGATGCCGTACTCCTGGGTGGCGACGCGGACGATCTTGGCCGTCAGCTCGAGGCGCTTGTCGGCCTCCATCGGGATCTCGTCGTGGTCGTTGGGCAGCGCGATGATCGCGGCGTCGTACTTCTTGACCAGCGGGAGGATCGCGGCGAGCCGGTCGTCCTCGGCGGTGCACGAGTTGACCAGCGCCCGGCCCTGGTAGACCGACAGCCCGGCCTCGAGCGCCTCGATGACCGAGGAGTCGATGCAGATCGGCTTGTCGGTGATGCTCTGCACGAGCTGGATCGCCCGGGCGAGCAGGTCGGCCTCGTCGGTGAGCGGGACGCCCATGTTGACGTCGAGCACGTCGGCGCCGCCCTCGACCTGGGCCATCACGTCGCGCTCGATCGCGGACAGGTCGCCGGCGCGCAGCTGCTCCTGGAAGATCCGGCGGCCGGTCGGGTTGATCCGCTCGCCGATCAGGCAGAAGCGGCGGCCGTGGCCGATGACGACGTCCGCGCCGGTGCCGCGCAGGACGGTCTCGAGCGGCTCGCCGTCGGGTCGGCGGGCATCAGGCGGGGACCTTGGAGCGCTTCTCGTGCAGCAGCGCCTTGGCCTTCTTGACGGTGGCCGAGGCGTCGGCGGCGTACCCGTCGGCGCCGACCGCGTCGGCGTACTCCTGGGTGACCGGGGCGCCGCCGACCATGACGACGACCGAGTCGCGCAGGCCGGCCTTCTCGAGCGCGTTCAGGTTGGCCTTGAACATCGGCATCGTGGTGGTGAGGAACGCCGAGAAGCCGACGATGTCGGGCTGGTGCTCCTCGATCGCGGCGACGAACTTCTCCGGCGCCACCTGGACGCCGAGGTCGATCACCTCGAAGCCGGCGCCCTCGAGCATGATGTTGACGAGGTTCTTGCCGATGTCGTGGACGTCGCCCTTGACCGTGCCCATCAGGAACTTGCCGATCGTCTGCACGCCGGTCTCGGCGAGCAGCGGTCGCAGCCGCTCCATGGCGCCGGCCATCGCGCGGCCGGCGATCAGCATCTCGGGGACGAAGAAGTCGCCGCGCTCGAAGCGGGCGCCGACCTCCTCGAGCGAGGGGATGAGCGCGTCGAAGAGCAGCGTCTGCGGCTCCATGTCGATGCGCCAGCCCCTCCTCGGTCAGCTCGAGGACGCGCGGGGCGTTGCCGACCAGGGTCTCGTCGTACAGGCCCTGGAGGATCTCTTCCGGTGTGCTCATGCCACGCCCTCCTTGCTGACTGGGACTGGGGTCCGGCCGCGCAGCAGACCCGAGAGGTCGGCTGCGTGGGACGACAGGTTGCGACCGAGCTCGTCGAGCCGGTCCTCGAGCCGAGCGGTGGGTCCCGAGATGCCGAGGGCGGCGACCACGTCGCCGCGCGGACCCTGGACGGGTACGGCGATGCCGGTGAGGCCGACCTCGAGCTCGTCGTGGGTGACCGCCCAGCCGCGCTTGCGGGTGGCGATGCCGTCGCGGCGCAGCGCCTCGCGGGCTCGGCGACCGTCGACTCGGTCAGCTGCTCGAGGTCGCCGTGCGGCACCGGCAGCGCGCCCCACGCGTAGAAGACCTTGCCGAGCGCCGAGGTGTGCGGCGGGACCTCGATCTCGGTCCAGTCGCGGGTGCCGAGCAGGTAGCGGGAGTCGACCTGGGCGACCTGGACGACCTTCTCGCCGCGGGTGACGCTGAGGTGCACGGTCTCCGAGGTGTCCTCGCCGATCCGCTCCATCGCCGGGCGGGCCAGCCGGACCAGCTCCTCCCACGGGTCGTGGCGGGCGGCGTACAGCCAGAAGAGCGCAGCCGGCGACGTACGACCCGGACGGCGTCGCGCTCGACCAGGCCGGTGCGCTCGAGCGCGGTCAGCATCCGCGAGGTCGTCGACTTCGCGAGGCCGCTGGACTCCTGGAGGTCGGCGAAGGTGAGCGGCTCGTCGGCGTGCACGACGGTCGACACCAGCTGGGCAGCGCGGTCCACCGCCTGCGTCCCGGTGCTCGTCTCGGCCATGCTTCCACTCTGCGCTTCCGTGGGGTTCCATGATGTGGAACTGTGGTCCCACATCATGAGGTTAGGTTGGAGGACCGATGTTCCGCAACAAGATGCCGCGCTACGAGATCCTGTCCGAGGAGGCGATGGCCACTCTCGACAGGGGCTGGCGCCGGCTGATGACCGAGATCGGCGTCGAGTTCATGGACGACCGGGCGCTCGACCTGTTCCGCCAGGCCGGCCAGCGCGTGGAGGACAAGACGGCGTTCCTCGACCCCGACTGGGTGCTCGAGCAGGTGGCCAAGGCGCCGCGCGAGTTCGACCTCCAGGCCCGCAACCCGGCGCAACTCGGTCCACGTCGGCGGCGACTCGATGGTGTTCAGCGGGGTCTACGGACCGCCGTTCGTCCGCGACGGCGAGGTGCGCCGCGACGGGACGATGGACGACTTCGGGAACTTCACCCGTCTGGCCCAGAGCTTCTCGGTGCTCGACTCGGCCGGTGGCGTGATCAACGAGCCCAACGACACCCCGCTCGACAGCCGGCACCTCGACATGACCTACGCGCTGCAGACGCTGACCGACAAGATCTACATGGGCAACGTCGTCTCGGGCGTCAACGCCCGCGACACGATCGCGATGACCGAGATCCTCTTCGGCTCCCGGGAGTCGATCGAGGAGACGCCGGCGCTCGATCTCGCTGATCAACTGCAACTCGCCGCTGCGCTGGGACGACCGGATGCTCGAGGCGCAGTTCGAGTACACCTCGGCCAACCAGCCCGTCATCCTGACGCCGTTCATCCTGATGGGCGCGATGTCGCCGGTGACGATCCCGGCCGCCCTCGTGCAGCAGATCGTGGAGGCGCTGTCGGGGATCGCGCTCTCCCAGCTGATCCGGCCCGGCGCCCCCGTCGTCTTCGGCTCCTTCCTGTCCAACATCGACATGCAGTCCGGCTCGCCGACGTTCGGCACGCCGGAGTCGGGGATCGGCCTGCTGTGCACCGGACAGATCGCGCGGCACTTCGGGCTGCCGTTCCGCACCGGCGGCGGGCTCACGTCGTCGCAGGTGCCCGACGCCCAGGCCGGCTACGAGGCGCTGATGACGATGATGCCGACCTTCCTGGCCGGCGCGAACTTCGTCATGCACTCCGCCGGCTGGCTCGAGGGCGGCCTGGTCGCCGGCTTCGAGAAGTTCGTCATCGACGCCCAGCTGGTCGAGATGCTCCAGCACGAGTTCACCCCGCTGGAGATCGACGAGGACTCGATGGCCTTCGGCGCGCACGAGGAGGTCGGCCACGGCGGCCACTTCCTCGGGGCGATGCACACGATGGAGCGGTTCCGGACCTGCTTCTACCGGCCCTTCCTCAACTCGTCGGACAACTACGAGCGCTGGATGCGCAACGGCGCCAAGGACACCGCCGCCCGGGCCACGGACATCTACAAGAAGAAGCTCGACGAGTACGAGCAGCCGCCGCTCGACGACGCGATCCGCCAGGAGCTCGAGGAGTACGTCGTACGCCGCCGCGCGGAGCTCGGCGACTGAGCCGACCCGGCGCCAGTTTCCCCCGAGACCCGCCGACCCGGCGCTAGTTTCCACCTGACCGCGGGAAACTGGCGCCGGCTCGGCTCAGGCACAGCCGATCGGCTTCCTGGTTGCCGGCCAGCGCTGGACATCGGACTTGTCGTCGACGCTGACCAGGTACGCCGCACGCGGGTGCTCGCCGATCCAGAGCTCACGGCCGTCGCGCTGCCAGCCGGTGTCGGTGGCACTGTCGGGCAGGGGGCTGAGTCGTCGGCTGTCGTGGTCAGGTAGTCGGCGAGCTCGCCGCCGTCGTCGTTGCTGACGTACTCGTCGTACGTCCGGTCGATGTCGCTGGCCAACCCGAGGTGCAGCCAGGTGGTGTCCTGCCAGCCGCAGTGCTCGGGACCCGGAGAGGAGACGACCTCGGATGTCGGCACCGGACGGCCGTTCGCGTCGGTCCACAGCTCGATGCCGAGGTCGGCCGCGACTTCATCTCCGAGCTCGGCCGGGTCGCACGACGCCCACGACTCGACGCCCCAACCGGTGTGGCCCTGGTAGTCGGTGACGTCCTCCTTGACGACCACCGCGACCCGGGTCCGCTCCTCGACATCCCAGGACAGCAGCGCCCGGCCGTCGTCGACCCGCTCGATCCGGTAGCCGCTCGTCCGGCACCGGCGCCCCCTCGCTGTCACGCCAGTTGTCGAGGGCCTCGTCGGGGGAGTCCTGCACCTCTTCGAGGCCGTCCTCGTAAGCGCCGCCGCCGCCGCGGTACGGCGTTCCATCGCACTCGAGCGCCTGCCCTGCCGCGCCTGACGCCTCCAGCGCGGTGGCGCCGGTCGCCGTGGTCGATCTCGACGTACATCGGCCCGTCGTACGGCGTACCCGCGGGGTCGGCGGCGACCACCGTGTCCTCGCCACACGCGGCGAGGAGCCCGGCGAGGAGCGGGGGCAGGACGAGCAACGAGACCACGAGACGCATGCCCATGGGACGAGGATCCTCCCGTCCCGGTTCCGTCGCACCGGTGCTACCGCCGAGTCGGCGTGAGTTTCCCTCTCAGTACAGCCGAGTCGGCGCCAGTTTCCGGCAACCCGCGGAAACTGGCGCCGGCTCGGCACTCATGGGTGGAAACTGGCGCCGGCTCGGCACTCATGGGTGGAAACTGGCGCCGGGTCGACCTACCGGAAGACGACCGTGCGCGAACCGTTCAGGAGCACCCGCGACTGCGAGTGCCAGCGGACGGCACGCGACAGCACCTGCGCCTCGACGTCGCGCCCGGCCGAGACCAGCTGCTCCTGGTCGTAGCCGTGGTCGACGCGCATCACGTCCTGCTCGATGATCGGTCCCTCGTCGAGGTCGCCGGTCACGTAGTGCGCGGTCGCGCCGACCAGCTTCACACCGCGGTCGAAGGCCTGGTGGTAGGGCTTGGCGCCCTTGAAGCTCGGCAGGAACGAGTGGTGGATGTTGATCGCCCGCCCGGACAGCTGGCGGCACAGCCCGTCGGAGAGCACCTGCATGTAGCGGGCCAGCACGACCAGGTCGACGGCGTACTCGTCGACCAGGCGCATCAGCGCGGCCTCGGCCTCCGGCTTGGTCTCGGCGGTCACCGGGATGTGGTGGAACGGCACGCCGTACGACGCCGCCAGGGCCTCGGCGTCGCGGTGGTTGGAGACCACTGCCGGCACCTCGATCTGCAGCGAGCCGGTGCTGGTGCGAAAGAGCAGGTCGTTGAGGCAGTGCAGCTGCTTGGAGACCAGGAGCAGGGTCCGGTACTTCGCCTTCGCGTCCCAGAGCTCGAAGTCCATGTCGAACTGCTCGGCGATCGGCGTGAACGCCGCACGCATCAGGGCCGCGTCGACCGGACCGGGGACCTGGACGTCGATCCGCATGAAGAAGCGGCTGGTCAGCCGGTCACCGAACTGCTGGCTCTCCACGATGTTGCCGCCGTGCTCGACCAGGAAGCCGGAGACCGCGTGCACGATCCCGGGCCGGTCCGGGCAGGAGAGGATGAGGACGTAGTCACCCGCGGCGACGGTCGGGGTGGCGAGTGAGGGCACGAGGAACACCTTCTGGTCGAGGGGACGGCCGTTGCGCTGACCGAAACGCAGTCTGTAATACGCAACAGTCGCTGCGCTAGTCTCGCCGCCATGAGCGAGGGCAGCGCCGGGGTCCAGTCGGTCGACCGCGCGCTCACCATTCTCGAGCTGCTGGCCCGGGTCGGCGAGGCCGGGGTGACCGAGATCGCCGGCGATCTCGGTGTCCACAAGAGCACGGCGTTCCGGCTCGTCAGCACGCTGGAGTCGCACCGCCTGGTCGAGCAGACCTCCGACCGCGGCCGCTACCGCCTCGGCGTCGGGGTGCTGCGCCTGGCCGGCGCGACGACCGCCCGGCTCGACCTGGTCCAGGAGGCCCGGCCGGTCTGCCGCAAGCTGGCCGCCGACACCGGCGAGACGGTCAACATCGCCGTCCTCTCCGAGAGCTCGGCGCTCTACCTCGACCAGATCGCCGGCTCCTCGGCGCTGCAGCCGCACAACTGGGTCGGCCAGCACATCCCGCTGCACGCGACGAGCAACGGCAAGGTGCTGCTCAGCGGCCTCGACGACCAACGCGTGACCGAGGTGCTCGGCAACCTGTCGCGCTACACCTCCGCCACGATCACCAAGAAGGGCAAGCTGCGCACGGAGCTCGCCCTCGTGCGTGAGCAGGGGTACGCCGTCGCCGTCGACGAGCTCGAGGAGGGGCTGACCGCCATGGCCGCCCCGATCCGCAATGCGCACGGCGACGTGGTCGCCTCGATGAGCGTGTCCGGCCCGACCTTCCGGCTCCCCGACGAGCGGGTCGAGGACGTCGTACGGATGCTGGTCGAGGCCGCTGCGGAGGTCTCGCACCGCCTCGGCTGGGGTCAACGTTGAGTTACAACCGGCCGCATCCCCTTGACGGTTCGGGAGCCTGACACCATTCTCGGGACCAAGAACTGGTTGCGCGACAAGCAATTGGTTGCGTGATGCGCAACTAGCTGGTCGTGCGGGGAGTGGGTCCGCAAGTGGCTGAGCTCTACGTCGACGGCACTTGGGTGAGCGCGCGGGCTGGTGCACGCCGCGAGATCCGGTGCCCGGCCGACGGCTCGTTGGTCGCCGAGGTCGACGAAGCCGGCGCCGAGGACACCGAGGCCGCGATCGCCGCGGCGTACGCCGCGTTCCACGACGGGCCCTGGCGATCGACCTCGAGCCGCGAGCGTGGCGACCTGCTCCTCACGCTGGCTGACCTCCTCGAGCGCGACACCGACGACCTGGCCCGGATGGAGTCGCTCGACACCGGCAAGCGCCTGGTCGAGAGCCAGTACGACATCGCCGACATCGTGTCGGTCTTCCGCCACTACGGCCGGGTGGCCGCCGAGGACGCCGGTCGGATGGTCGACACCGGCAACCCGGACGTGGTCAGCCGGATCGTGCACGAGCCGGTCGGCGTGTGCGCGCTGATCACCCCGTGGAACTACCCGCTCCTCCAGGTCTCCTGGAAGGTCGCGCCCTGCCTGGCGGCCGGCAACACGTTCGTCCTCAAGCCCAGCGAGCTGACCCCGCACACCGCGATCCACCTGATGCGGCTCCTCGAGGAGGCCGGGCTCCCGGCCGGAGTCGGCAACCTCGTGCTCGGCGCGGGGGCGAGCGCCGGCGCTCCCCTGTCGACCGACTCCCGGGTCGACCTGGTCTCCTTCACCGGCGGACTGGAGACCGGCCGCAGGCTGATGGCCGCGGCCGCCGGCACCGTCAAGAAGGTCGCCCTCGAGCTCGGCGGCAAGAACCCGAACGTGGTCTTCGCCGACGCCGACCTCGACGTCGCCGTCGACTTCGCCCTCACCGCCGTCTTCCTGCACTCCGGGCAGGTCTGCTCCGCCGGCGCCCGGCTGGTCGTGCAGGACTCGATCCACGACGAGTTCGTCGACCGGCTGGTCGAGCGGGCCGGCATGATCCGGCTCGGCGGACCCTTCGACGACAAGGCCGAGACCGGTCCGCTGACCAGCGCGGCTCACCGCGAGAAGGTCGAGGCGTACGTCGCCCGCGGGCTCGCGGAGGGCGCCGTACTGCGCTGCGGCGGAGCGCGGCCCGACGATGCGGCCCTCGCGGACGGCTTCTACTACCTGCCGACGATCCTGGACGACTGCTCGAGCGCCATGTCCGTCACCCAGGACGAGTCATTCGGGCCGGTGCTGACCGTCGAGACCTTCACCGACGAGGACGACGCGGTGCGCATCGCCAACGACAGCATCTACGGGCTGGCCGGCGCGGTCTGGACCCAGGACGCGGGCAAGGGCCAGCGGGTCGCGGGCCGGCTGCGGATGGGCACGGTCTGGATCAACGACTACCACCCGTACGTGCCGCAGGCCGAGTGGGGCGGCTACAAGCAGTCCGGATTCGGTCGCGAGCTCGGCGAGGCCGGGCTCGCGGAGTACCGCGAGACCAAGCACGTCTGGCACAACATCCGCCCGGCCGAGCAACGCTGGTTTCGTGACGCCAAGCACGAGGCGAGCCAAGCTCCTTCGTCGCCAGACTCGCCTGGTGCCCGGCCCTCAACCCAAGGGTTCAGCGGATGAGCCGGGACCGGTACGACTACGTCATCGTCGGCGGCGGCTCGGCGGGGTGCGCGCTCGCCAACCGGCTCTCCGCGGATCCCGGTACGTCGGTCCTGGTGCTCGAGGCCGGGCGGTCGGACTTCAGGATCGACCCGTTCATCCACATGCCGGCGGCGCTGCCCTTCCCGATCGGCAACCGGCTCTACGACTGGAAGTACGAGACCGACCCGGAGCCGAACCTCAACAATCGCAGGGTGTTCCACGCTCGTGGCAAGGTGCTCGGCGGTTCCAGCTCGATCAACGGGATGATCTTCCAGCGCGGCAACCCGCTCGACTACGAGCGCTGGGGCGCCGAGCCGGGGATGCAGGAGTGGGACTACCTCCACTGCCTGCCGTACTTCAAGAAGATGGAGAACTGCCTCGCCGGGCCCGACGACTGGCGTGGTGGCCACGGACCGCTGGTGCTGGAGCGCGGGCCGGCCGACAACCCGCTCTTCTCGGCGTTCTTCGACGCGACGGTGGAGGCGGGCTACCCGCGCACCGACGACGTCAACGGCTACCGCCAGGAGGGGTTCGCGAAGTTCGACCGCAACCTCCACCGCGGCCGCCGGCTCTCCGCGGCCCGCGCCTACCTGCACCCGGTCCGGCACCGCAAGAACCTCAGCGTCGAGACCCTCGCGATGGCGACGCAGGTGCGCTTCGACGGCAAGCGAGCTGTGGGCGTCGACTATCTCCGCGCCGGTCGGCTGCGCCGCAGCGTCGGTGCCGGCGAGGTGATCCTGTGCGGCGGCGCGATCAACACGCCGCAGCTGCTCCAGCTCTCCGGCGTGGGGGACGAGGCCCTGCTCAAGGAGCAGGGCGTACCGCTCGTGCACCACCTGCCCGGCGTCGGCGAGAACCTCCAGGACCACCTCGAGGTCTACATCCAGTACGCCTCCAAGCAGCCGGTCTCGATCGCGCCCGGCCTGAAGTGGCGCAAGCGCCCGGGCATCGGCTACCAGTGGCTCGTGCACCGGCGCGGGCTCGGCGCGACCAACCACTTCGAGGGCGGCGGCTTCGCGCGCAGCAACGAGGACGTCGACTACCCCAACCTGATGTTCCACTTCCTCCCGGTCGCGATCCGGTACGACGGATCCGCGCCGACCGAGGGCCACGGCTACCAGGTGCACATCGGACCGATGTACGCCGACACCCGTGGCCACGTGCGGATCAGGAGCCGCGACCCGAAGCAGCACCCGTCGCTGCTCTTCAACTATCTCTCGACCGAGAACGACAAGCGGGAGTGGGTCGAGGCGATCCGGGTCGCGCGCGACATCCTCAACCAGCCCGCGTTCGCGCCGTACAACGACGGCGAGCTCTCGCCGGGCAAGGACGTCGAGACCGACGAGCAGATCCTCGAGTGGGTACGCGCGGACGCGGAGACCGCGCTGCACCCCTCCTGCACGGCCAAGATGGGCGTCGACGAGATGGCCGTCGTGGACCCGACCACGATGAGCGTGCACGGCGTCGAGGGACTGCGCGTCGTCGACGCCTCGGTCTTCCCGTTCGTCACCAACGGCAACATCTACGCCCCGGTGATGATGGTCGCCGAGAAGGCAGCGGACCTGATCGCCGGCAACACACCTCTCCCGCCCGCAGACGTGCCGTACTACCGCTACCGCGACGGCATGCCGCTCTACCCGCCCGGCGACAGCCGCAACGAGGAGTCCTCATGAGTGCAGTCACCGAAACCCAGACGACCATGCCGCCCACGGGAGCAGAGGTCGCGCTCTCGGTGCGCAACCTCTGGAAGATCTTCGGCAAGGGCGCAGACGGCATCATCGGGACGCCGGATGCGGACCTCTCGCGCGCCGACCTCAAGGAGAAGACCGGCTGCGTGGTCGGCGTCAAGGACGTCTCCTTCGACGTGGCGCCGGGCGAGGTCTTCGTGGTGATGGGCCTGTCCGGCTCCGGCAAGTCCACGCTCGTGCGTTGCCTGACCCGGCTGATCGAGCCGACCTCCGGCGAGATCGTCATCGACGGCCACGACATCGTGAAGGCCAACGAGAGCGAGCTGCGCGACCTGCGTCGTACCCACACCTCGATGGTGTTCCAGCACTTCGGGCTGCTGCCGCACCGCCAGGTCATCGACAACGTCGCCTACGGGCTCGAGGTACGCGGGATCAAGAAGGCGGTCCGCCGCGAGAAGGCGGAGCGGATCATCGAGCTGGTCGGGCTGACCGGCTATGCGGGCTCCTACCCGGACCAGCTGTCCGGCGGCATGAAGCAGCGCGTCGGCCTGGCCCGGGCGCTGGCCAACGACCCGTCCCTCCTGCTCTTCGACGAGCCCTTCTCCGCGCTCGACCCGCTGATCCGCCGCGACATGCAGAGCGAGGTCCTGCGCCTCCACCACGAGCTCGGCAAGACGATGGTCTTCATCACCCACGACCTGCAGGAGGCGCTGAAGCTCGGCGACCGGATCCTGATCATGCGCGACGGCGCCATCGTTCAGATCGGCACCCCGGACGAGGTGGTCGGCGCGCCCGCGGACGACTACGTCAAGGACTTCGTCTCCGAGGTCCCGAAGTCCCACGTCCTCACCCTCAAGTGGGTGATGCGCGAACCACGCCCGGACGACTCCCGCGAGGGTCCGGTGATGCCCTCGACCACGATCGTCCGGCAGGCGGCCCGGGCCGCACTCGCGTCCGCGCACCCGCTTCAGGTCGTCGACGACGGCACGCTGGTCGGCATCGTCGACGACGACGCGATCCTGCGAGTGGTCGTCGCCGAGGAGAGCGGTCCGGCATGACCGCCGTCGCCAGCACGGCAGCTCCCACCCGCGGAGGCTCCCGCGTCGTCGCTGGGATGCGCGAGCACCCCCGGCTGTGGTCGCTGCTCGCCGTCGTCGTGGTCTGGATCGCGCTCTGGGCGGTCCTCGAGGGCAAGGACACTCTCGAGATCAGCACCTCGACCCGCACGGACGTGCACGGCTGGTTCCTGAAGCTGAGCGTCTGGGTCGACGACGCGGCCACCGCCGGCACGAGCCCGTTCATCAACGTCATCCGCGCCTTCTCCGACGCCCTCAACTCGGTCTTCGTGTGGCTCCAGCACCTGTTCACCGTGGCGCCCTTCCCGCGGCCCTACCCGCAGATCGGCTGGCTCGGCACCGTCGCGCTGGCCGCGTACGTCACGTTCGCCGCCGCCGGTTGGCGGCTGGTCCTCCTGGTGGTGCCGTCCTTCCTCGCGTTCGGCTTCCTCGGCTACTGGACCGACTCGCTCGACCTGCTGCTGGTCATCGCCATCACCGTCGTGACCTGCAGCGTCGTGGGCATCCCGCTCGGGGTCTGGATGGGGCGCAACCGGGTCGTGAGCGCGATCGTCACGCCGGTCCTCGACGTCATGCAGACCATGCCGTCCTTCGTCTACCTGCTGCCGTTCGCGATCCTGTTCGGCATCGGCCCGGCCGCGGCGATCATGGTCACGCTGGTCTACGCGATGCCGCCGGTCATCCGGGTCACCGCCCACGGCATCCGGACCGTCGACCCCGAGATCATCGAGGCGACCACGTCGCTGGGGCAGGGCTCGCTGCGCCGGCTGGCCAAGGTCGAGGTGCCGCTCGCCAAGAGCACGATCATCGTCGGCGTCAACCAGACGATGATGGCGGCCCTCTCGATGGCCACGATCGCGGCGTTCATCGACGGACCGGGCCTCGGCCAGCCGGTGCTCGACGGCCTCAAGCGCGGGCAGCTCGGCACGTCGTTCGTGGCCGGCCTCGCCATCGTGATCATGGCCATCATGCTCGACCGCACGACGACGGCCGCGAGCGTGCGCTCCGAGCAGGCCAAGCGGGCCGGGGACAAGGGTCGGCGGCTGCGCCTCGCGGCGCTCGGGCTCGGGGCGATCGGCACCGTCATCGCGGTCTACATCTCGCACGTCCAGGTCTGGGCGAACGAGTTCCCCGAGAAGCCCGACCTGGGCACCCCGATCCGCAACCAGGTGGACCGGTTCGGCCAGTGGCTCCTGACCGACCTGTCGTCGTTCACGTCGTCGATCGCCGACAACTTCACCAACTGGTTCCTGAACCCCGTCCAGAGCCTGATCGCGGAGTCACCGTGGTTCGTCACCGGCACGGCCATCGTGCTGATCGCCGCCATCGTCGGGGGACTGCGGGCGTTCGTCGCCACCGCCCTCTGCCTGACGGGGATCGTCCTGCTCGACCTCTGGTACAACGCGATGGTCACGCTGACCTCGGTCCTGGTCGCCACCGTCGTGGTGGTGGCCCTGGCGGTGGTCATCGGGGTCGTGATGGGGCGCAGCAGCATGATGGACCGCGCCATCCGCCCGTTCCTCGACGCCGGTCAGACGCTGCCGCCGTTCATCCCCCTGATCCCGGCCCTGATCCTCTTCGGTCCGAGCCGCTTCACGGCGATCGTGGCGGGCATCTTCTACGCCGCCCCGGTCGCGATCAAGCTGGTCGCCGACGGCGTGCGGGGCGTCTCGCCCGAGACCGTCGAGGCCGCGCGCTCGGCCGGCTCCAACGGGTGGCAGGAGATCACCAAGGTCCAGGTGCCGATGGCTCGCGGGTCGTTGCTGCTCGCCACCAACCAGGGCCTCCTCTACGTGCTGTCGATGGTCGTCATCGGCGGCATGGTCGGCGCGGGCGGCCTCGGCTTCGACGTCGTCAAGGGCTTCCGCCAGGCCGACTACGCCGGCAAGGGCCTGGCCGCCGGCATCACGCTGGTGCTGCTCGGGATCATGCTCGACCGGATCACGACGTACGCCGCGCAGCGCTCGGGTGGAGCCTCGACGTTCCGGCGCAAACGCGCGCAGGTCCCCCGACCGATCCCGCAATCGGTCCTGTGAACCCCCAACACCAACCGCAGGTCAAGCGAAGTAGGAAGGTTCTAATCACATGAGAGTCACTCGCACGAAAGCGGTGCTCGCGGCACTGGCAACCACGTCGGCACTCGCGCTCAGCGCCTGTGGCGGCGACTCCATCTCGGACGCCGCCGCACCCGCCGGTGGGGGCGCCGACTGCGGCGAACTGAACATGGCGAACAACCCGTGGGTCGGCTACGAGGCCGATGCCTACGTCGTCGGGACCGTCGCGAAGACGCAGCTCGGGTGCACGGTCAACTACAAGGACCTCGACGAGCAGGTGTCCTGGAAGGGCTTCGGCAACGGGACCGTCGACGTCGTCATCGAGAACTGGGGCCACCCCGAGCTCGCCAAGAAGTACATGACCTCGGAGGGCGGCGACGGCAGCGCCGTCGACGCGGGGCTGACCGGCAACAACGGCGTGATCGGCTGGTACGTCCCGCCGTGGATGGCGGAGAAGTACCCGGACATCACCGACTGGAAGAACCTGAACAAGTACGCCGACATGTTCAAGACCAGCGAGTCCGGGGACCTCGGCACCCTGTACGACGGCGACCCCGGCTTCGTCACCAACGACGAGGCGCTGGTCAAGAACCTCGACCTGAACTACAAGGTCGTCTACGCCGGGAGCGAGAACGCCCTGATCGAGTCCTTCCGCACGGCGGAGGAGAACAAGACCCCGATGATCGGCTACTTCTACGAGCCGCAGTGGTTCCTCGCCGAGGTGCCGCTGGTGAAGGTCGACCTGCCGCCGTACACGGACGGCTGCGACGCCGACCCGGAGAAGGTCGCCTGCGACTACCCGCCGTACCCGTTGAACAAGGTCGTCTCGTCCACGTTCATGGACTCCGACAGCCCGGCCGCCGACCTGGTGAAGAACTTCCAGTGGACCAACGACGACCAGAACCTCGTGGCCAAGTACATCGCCCAGGACCAGATGGACCCGGAGGACGCGGCCCAGAAGTGGATCGACGCCAACCAGGACAAGGTCGACGCCTGGCTCAAGTGACACCCAGGTGACGTCCCCGGCCGGGGGTTGACCTCCCGGCCGGGTACGGGCGATCCTAGAGTTGGTTTCGCATGACGAATCACGTTGCGTATGACGCAACACGTCTCGATAGATCGGAAGCTCCCATGGCCACCGTCCCCACCACGGCCAAGGTCGTCGTCATCGGCGCCGGCATCGTCGGCAACAGCCTGGTCCACCACCTGGCCGAGCTCGGTTGGCGCGACATCGTGCAGCTCGACAAGGGAGCGCTGCCCAACCCCGGCGGCTCGACCGGGCACGCCTCCAACTTCATCTTCCCGGTCGACCACTCCCGTGAGATCACGGACCTGACGCTGGACTCGGTGCGGCAGTACAAGGAGATGGGCGTCTTCACGGAGTCGGGTGGCTTCGAGCTGGCCCGCACCGAGGAGCGGATGGAGGAGCTGCGCCGCCGGATGTCCAGCGCGAGGGCCTGGGGGATCGAGTCCGAGCTGGTCAGCCCGGAGTTCGTGAAGGAGAAGGTCCCCTTCATCGAGACCGACCAGTTCATCGGCGCCTTCTGGACGCCGAGCGTGGGCGTCGTCGACTCTCTGCGCGCCGGGACGATCATGCGTGAGAGCGCGCTGGCCTCGGGCGCGCTGACCGTCGTACCGACCGTCGAGGTGATCGGTCTGGACGTCGAGGACGGCCGGATCACGCGGGTGCGCACGGACGGTGGCGACATCGAGACGGAGTACGTCGTGATCGCGTGCGGCGTGTGGAGCCCCAAGATCGGCGACATGGCCGGGATCTCGATCCCGCTGACGCCCGCGGTGCACCAGATGATCAGCGTCGGACCGTGCCCGCAGCTGGCCGAGCGCGAGGGCGAGATCAGCTTCCCGATCGTCCGCGACATGGACACCTTCTGCTACGAGCGCCAGCACGGTGCCGACATGGAGGTCGGCTCCTACGCGCACCGCGCGATCCTGCACGATCCGGAGGACATCCCCTCGATCGAGCAGGCCAAGCTGTCGCCGACCGAGATGCCCTTCACCTCCGACGACTTCGACCCGCAGCTGGAGCAGGCCTACGAGCTGATGCCGGAGCTGCTCGGCGCCGAAGGCGCCGAGATGCGCTACGCGATCAACGGCCTGCTGTCGTTGACGTGTGACGGCAACCCGATCCTCGGCGAGAGCCTGGTCAAGGGGCTGTGGACCGCGTCCGCGGTCTGGATCAAGGAGGGCCCGGGCGTCGGCCGCGCGGTCGCCGAGTGGATGACCCACGGGCACAGCGAGATCGACATCCACCACAGCGACATCGCGCGCTTCCACCCCCACCAGATGCGCCGTGAGCACACCAAGCTGCGCACCACCGAGGCGTTCATCAAGACCTACGGGATCATCCACCCGGCCGAGCAGTACGAGTCCGACCGCGACCAACGGCTGGCCCCGATGCACGCCTCCCAGCAGAAGCTCGGCGCGATGTTCTTCGAGACCGCGGGCTGGGAGCGGCCGCACTGGTACGAGTCCAACGCCGGCCTGCTCGAGGAGTACGGCGACGCCGTGATGCCGCGCGAGCACGAGTGGGACTCCCGCTGGTGGAGCCCGATCATCAACGCCGAGCACCTGCGGATGCGCGAGGCCGCCGGCGTGATCGACCTGTCGGCGTTCCAGGTCTTCGACGTCACCGGGCCCGGCGCGCTCGAGACCGTCCAGCGCACCTGCGTCGCGCAGTGCGACGTCGCGGTCGGCAAGGTGATCTACACGCCGGTCCTCGACGCGAAGGGCGGCTTCGTCTCGGACCTCACCGTGATGCGGCTGGGTGACGAGCAGTTCCGCGTGGTCACGGGCGGAGCTCACGGCCGCGCCGACCTGCAGTGGTTCGGCAACCAGCTGCCCGACGACGGTGCGACCACGATCACCGACCACACCGACGGCGTCTCCACGATCGGCCTCTGGGGTCCCAGAGCACGCGACATCCTGAGCGGGCTGACCTCTGACGACGTGAGCGACGAGGGCTTCGGGTTCCTGAGCTGCCGCGAGATCGAGGTGGGTGGGACCGTCGTCCTCGCCTCGCGGATCTCCTATGTCGGTGAGCTCGGCTGGGAGCTCTACGTCGCGATGGACGACGCGGCCGAGCTGTGGGAGACGCTGCTCGAGGCGGGGGCCGCGCACGGCGCCGTACCTGTCGGGATCGGCGTCTACGGCACGACCGGCCGGATCGAGAAGGGCTACCGCGCGTTCGGCTACGAGCTCGACTCCGAGCGCTCCATCGTCGAGGCCGGGATGCAGCGACCGAAGGTGAAGGCCGCCGACTTCGTCGGCCGGGAGGCGTACGTCGCCCAGCGGGACGCCCCCGTCCAGTCGGTGCTCTGCACCCTGGTCGTGGACGACCACACGTCGGCGTCCGGAGTGAAGCGCTACATGCTCGGCGGCGAGCCGATCCTCAGCGCAACCGGCGAGACACTCACCGACGGCCACGGCCATCACCCCTACGTCACCACGGCCGGCTCCGCGCCGTCGCTCGGCAAGCACGTGCTGCTGGCCTACCTGCCCGCTGCCGAGGCGTCGATCGGCAACCAGCTGACCGTCTCCTACATGGAGGAGCTCTACCCGGTCACCGTCGGCTCGGTCGACGCGAGTGCGCTCCTCGACCCGACCAACTCACGGATCCGCTGATGACGTCCGTCCTGGTCTGCATCAAGCGGGTCGTCGACTCCTCCAGCGAGGTGGTCCTCACCGAGGACGGCCAGGCCGTCGACGGCCGGTACGCCGGCTTCACGATGAGCGCCCACGAGGAGTGTGCGGTCGAGCTCGCGGTCCAGATCGCCGCGGCGACCGGCGGGTACGGCGACCGTCCTCACCCTCGGCGACGCCGACGCGACCGAGCAGCTGCGCGCGGCGCTGGCCGTCGGCTGCACCGCGGCCGTGCACATCGTGGCCGACCCGCAGACCTTCGGCCCGGCGGACGTGGCGCGCGAGATCGCCGTGGTCGCGGCCGATCACGACCTGGTGCTGCTCGGCAACGACGCCGCCGACAGCGGCGACTTCCAGGTCGGCATCCGGCTCGCCTACGAGCTCGGCCGGCCGGTGGTCAACGGGATCGCCCAGGTCTCGGTCGCCGATGGGGCGGTCACCGCCAACGGAGCCGGACCCGACGGGCACGAGACCTACCGGGTGCCGCTGCCCGCGGTCGTCACCGTCCTCGAGGGCGGCGTCGAGCCGCGCTACCCCACCGTCCCGGGTCGGATGAAGGCCAAGAAGATCGCGATCGAGGAGCGTCAGCCCACGGCGAGCACCGGTCGGGCCCGGTCGCGTGCGGCTGCTGCTTCCTCCGCCCACGCCGTCCGACGTACGGATCCTCGGCAAGGGCGCCGAGGCCGCGCCGGCCGTCGTCGACCTGCTCGAGCAGCTGGGGGTGCTGGCCCGATGATCGTCGTCCTGGTGGAGACCACGCCCGCGGGCGAGGCGATCGAGGTGTCGCGCGAGGCGCTGACCTTCGCCCGCTCCCTCGCCGAGTCCGGTGGAGGTGTGCCTGTCGACGCGGTCGTCGTCGGCACGCCGTCCGACGAGCTGGTCGCCACGCTCGCGGCGTACGGCGTACGCACGGTGCACGCGCTGACCGGCGACGCGTACTCGGCGTACGCCGGTGCGGCCTGGGCCGCCGGCCTGCAGTCCGTGCGCGGCTCGTCGGTGGTCGTGCTGGCCGCCGGTACGCCGCGCGGCAACGAGGTGATGGCCCACGTCGCCGCCCGCGAGGGCGTCGCCATGGCGGCCAACGTGCTGTCCTTCAGCGGCCTCGCGCCGTTCGTGGTCACCCGCCAGGTCGTCGGCGGAGGGGCTTTGGAGGAGATGCGGCTGGGCGACCGGCCCGCGGTCTTCACCGTCGCCGGCCACGCGGTCGAGGCGGCAGCCGGCAGCTACCCCCGGCGCCGCGGACGTCGTCGAGCACGTGCCGGAGATCGCGGCGGCCGACCTGGTCGCCCGGGTGGTGTCGAGCGAGGAGCCCGAGCCGGACCTGTCCGGCACCCTGAAGTCGGCGCGCGTCGTGGTCGGCGCCGGCCGCGGCGCCGGCAGCTCAGACGGGTTCGCGGACCTTCTGGAGCTGACCGAGCTGGTCGGCGGGTCGCTGGGTGTCTCCCGCGTCGTGACCTCACTCGGCTGGCGGCCGCACCACGAGCAGGTCGGCCAGACCGGCTCCCGGATCTCGCCCGACCTCTACATCCCCTGCGGCATCAGCGGCGCCATCCAGCACTGGGCGGGCTGCTCGACCGCCAAGAACATCCTGGCCATCAACACCGACGCGGACGCCCCGATGGTCACCAAGGCGTCGTACGCCGTGATCGGCGATCTGCACGAGGTCGTGCCCGCGATCAACGCGGAGATCCGGAACCGCCGCTCCGGGTGACTGCCAGGCTCATGAGGTGGGGCGCTCGCACAGGGTCGCCTCCTCCGAGCCGTAGACACCGGATCGGACGGGGCGGACCGGGCCCCATGTCCTCAGCGCCCGTGGCGACCAGGCCAGTGAACCAGGCACCCGGGCGCCGCTGGTGGCGCGCACCGGGACCCGCCGGACCGCGAGCCGGAGCGTCCGGCGAGATGCTGCTGTCCCAGCCCAGCACGCGGATCCCTTCCTCTGTCGGCGGGCGGCCGAGAACCCGATCTGTTGTCCCGGTTGCCGATCGCCGTACCGGAAGACGGCGAAGGTCTGATAGCCGGTGGCGCCCTCCCATGGCGCCGTGACGGCGACCTCCATCCCGTGCGTGCGACCGCTGGGCACCGTGAACCGGGCTCGGCCGTGCCGGACTGTTCTCTCTGCGGTGCGCCACGGGGTCCGCGTCACGTGCGACCACTGGCCGAGCCGCACCCGACATCCGTCGCAACGCGGGATCCGCACCGTCAGTTGGGTGGTACCGCCACGTCCCTGGGCGCGCGCCGCGGTCCGTGCGCTCGGCACGGGACCACACGGGTAGGCGTCCTGCGCGCCGAGGGAACCCTTGTACGTCGGCGCCATCGGGGGCATCGAGGCCAGCCCACGGACCGCATAGGCACGCGGATGCCAGGTGCGCTTACCCTCGGCGAGAGTCCGCGACCGGAAGCGCTCCACGCGCATCACCACCCGCGCCGCCGTGGCAGTCGTGCCCGCCCAACACGCTTCGCCGCGGCGAGCGGACCGGGCCTGTCTCGGCTCCACCCGCTGCCCGGTCGGGTGGCCGGCGTACCGGGCCACCATCACGGATGCGACCCCGTCGGCGCCGTGCCAGGGGGCATCGACGAAGAAGGTCATCCCCGTGGTGCGACTCGAGGGCACCACGAGACGTCACCAGACCGTCGGCACCGACCTTCCGGGGGTGCGACCACCACTGGTGCTCCCCCTCGGACGGCACGTAGCGGACTGGCTGCACCGTGCAGGCTCGACACCCGCGCACGACCACCGTCACGGTGGAACGCGCCACTCGCGCCACTCCTGGCTGGGCGCCCGCCGGCGTCATCGAGAGCACCGAGGCGCCGACCAGGGCCACGACCAGGGCGCCGCGCGACATCAGCCGAGACAGCGGGAGCCGGTGACCCATGAGATCCAGCAAACGCCTGCCGTCGCAGTGCCTCAACCCTCATATGGGTGACTGCCCCCGCTCGAGCAGTCGTCAGTAGGTCGTACCGTTGCTCGCGGGGGTGGTCTCTGATGCGGCTGGTGCGGGCGATGGGCGTGGCGCTGCTGCCCTGCGCGCTGGTGCTGACGCTGGCGGCGTGCAGCGACCCGTCGGAGACCGTCGACACGACCAGGCCGTCCACCAGCACGCCGAGCACCCCCGGGACCGGCGGTCAGACCGGCGGCGGTCAGACCGCGGAGCCGGCTCTCGACCCGGCGCACGCCGTCGCCCGCCCCGGCAGGCGCTCCGGCGCCATCGCGCCCTCCGACATCATCGTCAACGGCTCGAAGACGCTCGACGCCGACACGATCGCTGCGATCAAGCGGCTGCGGGGCGTGCAGGATGTCGAGCCGATCGCGCTCGTCGATGTGCCGATCGAGAACCAGGCCCTCACCGTCGCCGCGGTCGACCCGGCGACCTACCGCAACTTCACCATGGTCAAGAGCGCGGAGCAGGACGCGGTCTGGGACCGGGTCGCCGACGGTGAGCTCGCGATCCGCCCGGCACTGGAGAAGAAGCTGCCGATCGACAAGTCCGACTTCCTCGCGCTCGGCGGCACCGACGCCGCTCCCGAGATGCACATCGGCGCGCTCGCCCAGCTGTCGCCGCAGATCGACGCCGTCGTCAACGACACCTGGATCCCGGCGCTCGAGATGACGCCCGACAACGCGCTGTTGATCCGCACCGGCAGCACCTCGCCGAGCACGCTGCGCACCCCGATCGAGAAGATCCTGAGAGGCACCAAGGCGTCGGTGCAGATGACGGACTCGGTGGCGCGCTACGGACTGGACCCCACAGTCGTCCAGACCGCGGTGGTCGTCGGCACCGTCTCCGACGCCGTCGGCATCTTCCGCTACACCGTGCTCTCCGGCGGCCACATCGCGCCGGACCCCGCGTGGGCAGCCGCCCACATCGCCACCAGGACGGTCCCGATCCTGGGCAGCGTCACCTGCAACAAGGCGATCTTCCCGCAGCTGATCGCCGCGCTGACCGACGTACAGGCGCAGGGACTGGCCGACACGATCCATCCCGGCGAGTACGCCGGCTGCTACTACCCGCGGTTCATCGCCGGCACCACCACGCTCTCCAACCACGCCTTCGGCCTCGCGCTGGACATCAACGCCATCGAGAACCAGCGCGGCACCGCCGGCCTGATCGACCGCGGCGTGGTCGCGATCTTCAAGCGCTGGGGCTTCACCTGGGGTGGCGACTGGCACTACACCGACCCGATGCACTTCGAGATGAACACCATCGTGAGTCCGAAGTGACCGCCCGCTAACGTCGGGGTCATGCGCGCAGTCCAGGTCGTCACCACCACCGGTCCCTCCGACGTCGTCGTCCGCGACGTACCCGACCCGACCCCCGGTCCCGACGACGTCCTCGTCGAGGTGCACTCGGTCGGCATCTCCTTCCCGGACCTCCTCCTCAGCAAGGGCGAGTACCAGCTCAAGCCCGAGCTCCCGTTCACCCTCGGGGTCGACTTCGCCGGCACGGTGCTGTCCGGCCCGGACGGCTACGAACCCGGCCAGCGGGTCGCCGGGGTCGGTGGGTACGGCGGCGGCTCGGAGCTGGTCGCCAACCCCGCGACGTCGACGTTCCTGCTGCCCGACGGCCTCTCCTTCGACGAGGGCGCAGCCCTGCCGATGAACTACCTCACCGCCCACTTCGCCCTGGCCGAGCGCGGCCAGCTGCAGGAGGGCGAGACGGTGCTGATCCACGGCGCCGCCGGTGGCGTCGGCACCGCCAGCATCCAGGTCGCCAAGGGGTACGGCGCCCGCACCATCGCCGTCGTCAGCACCGATGAGAAGGCCACGATCGCCAAGGCTGCCGGCGCCGACGAGACCGTGCTGGTCGAAGGCTTCCGCGACTCGGTCAAGGAGCTCACCGGCGGCCAGGGAGTCGACGTGATCGTCGACGTCGTCGGCGGCGACCTCTTCACCGACTCGCTGCGCTCGCTCTCCACCCAGGGCCGGCTGCTGGTCGTCGGCTTCGCCGGTGGTCAGGGCATCCCCGAGGTCAAGGTCAACCGGCTGCTGCTCAACAACGTCGACGTCCGCGGCGTCGGCTGGGGTGCCTACGCGATGGTGCGCCCGGGCTACATGCACCAGCAGTGGGCCGCGCTGCTGCCGATGATGGAGTCCGGTGTGATCAAGCCGCCGGTCGGCACGACGTACGCGATGGAGGAGTTCGGTCAGGCGCTGATCGACATGGACGACCGCAAGACCCTCGGCAAGTCCGTCGTGCACGTGCGGTCGTAGCCGCCCCGGATCCGCGTGCCTAGGCGGCGTACTCGAGCCGGACGTCGCTGGCGACCACGTCGACGCGTGGTCGGGCCGGACCTGTCGTCAGTCGTAGCGGGATCGGCCTCAGTGCCGGTGGGGCGTGGGACCGATGTCGGTGTCCGGTGGGGGTGACGGTCTCGACGGTATGGGTGTGCCAACCGGGGTCCTGCTTGGTGTGGTTGCACTGCTGGCAGAGGCCCTGACCGTTGGTGGCGCTGGTCGCCCCACCGTCTGCGACGGTGGTGACGTGGTCGTGGTGGCGGATCGGGGCGTCGCACCACGGGGTGCGGCAGGCGAGGTCGCGCAGGTCGAGGAACAGGCCCAGACCTCGGGGGAAGTCTCGGGCGGCGGAATCCATGGCGACGAGCCGGCCGGTGGCCGGGCTCGCGTAGAGGCGACGCAGGGTCGCCAGGGCCTGGTCGACGGCCGTCCGGGCCAGGTCGCGGGCGTGGTCGGGTCCGATCAGGCCGTAGCCGAGCAGCCATCCGGGCTGGCCCCCGCCGCCGAGGAGAGTCTCGTCCGACACGACCAGGTTGACCGCGATCGGCACGGCGGCAGCCTCCGCTTGCCCGGTGACCCTGGCGACCAGGGTGTCGGCCATGACCTGGCCGCGACTGCGGGGGTCGCCTGAAGCCTTCGCCACGTCCGCAGCGGCGCTGAGAGTGGCCCAGACGGCAACCCCCTGGGCGAGCGGAAGCAGCCCCGAGAGCTGACTCATCGTGTCGGGGGCCGGGCGCAACGAGATCCTCCGGTCGGCCTCCGCCTTCGCGCGGCGGTTGACGACGGCGTGCGGGTCGGCGGCGTAGACGAGCTTCTGTGCCTCGGCAGCCAGCCGCCGGTCGCCCCAGCCCTCGAACCGCCAGGTGCCGTCGGACAGGCGCCCGCACAGGAGGTGGTCGACCTGCAGCCGTGCTGCTGGATCGAGGCAGGCTGTCTCGCGGGCGATCAGCGTTGCGCGCCACTCGGAGAGGACGCCTGCTCCCATCGCCGCGAGCGCGTGCGGGAGCTCGTGGGTCAGCGCGTTGGCCAGTCCGAGCAACCGGCTGGCTCTGGCGGGCGACTCGCGCCTGGCCAGCCCGATCTGCCCGGCCACGCCCCGACCGCGCAGGCCGGCCGGTAGACCGAGGTCCGCGTGCGCGGCCCGTACGGACCGGTCGAGGTCGGCGCTCAACCGGGCCTGCAGGGCGCACAGCTTGGCCTTGAGATCCTCGGCGTGCCGGATCAGGTCGACCCGCTCGAGATCCGACAGGTCCGCCACCGTGAGGGCGCCGAGATCGGCGTCCAGCCTGCGGAGGGCGTCGGTGTCGGAGAAGGTGGCCATGACCCATGATATCGAACATATGTTCGAACAACAAGGGTGAAGTTCTGGTCGGTGACGGTCGAGGTGTCGCTACGGTGACGCGGTGCCGACACCACGACTTCGCCACACCGCGCGCGCTCTCCTCCTCGACGCGCACGATCGACTTCTGCTCGCCCGGCACGACCTGACTCGCCGGCACATCGGAGAGGTGATCTGGGCGCCGCCCGGTGGCGGACTGGAACCGGGCGAGACGCCGGTCGATGCTGTTGTTCGGGAACTCGTCGAGGAGGTCGGATACACGGCAAGTGCTGACGATGTCCAGCACGTGTGGCACCAGGAGGTCATCTCCCCGACCTACGCCCGAGGCTGGGACGGCGCGATCCATGACTACTTCCTGGTGCGGTGCGACGCCTTCCTGGCAGCGGGGGACGAGGCCGCCGGTCTGTTGGCAGCCGAGGGCATCACGGAGTTCAGGTGGTGGCCACTCGCGGACATGGAACACGCAGCGGGTGTCGAAGCGTTCCGGCCTCGGCAGCTGCCGGACCTGTTCCGAGACCTCCTCGACGGGTCAACCGCGCGCTACCCGGTCGAGATCTGAGCATGTGGTGCCCACGCCATCAGTGGCGAGGACCAGGATGTCGACCTCGTCAGTGCGGCGCTCCCAGCTCGATGAGCAGCACTCCTCCGATGATGAGCACGATGCCGCTCGACATCAGCAGGGTGAGCGGCTCCTCGAACAGCACCTTCGAGGCGATGGCGGTCAGGGCGACGCCTGCTGCTGCCCAGACGCCGTACGCCACACCGAGGCCCAGCCCCTCGTCGAGCACGAGCGACAGGAACACGAAGGCGGCGAGGTAGCCGGCGACGACCGGGACGTACCAGCGACGGCGCCCGGTCGAGGCGACGCGCAGGCAGATCGTCGCCGTGACCTCGCTGGCGATCGCTGCGGTGAGGTAGACCCACTCCATCAGCTGGCGTCCTCCTGCGAGTGGACCCCGGCGACGTGCGAGCCCAGCTCGACGACCAGGACGCCGACGATGACGAGCACCATGCCGAGTCCCATGACGGGCGTGATGGTTTCGTCGAAGAGGAGCGCGGACATGACGGCCGTGGAGGCCACACCCAGTGCTCCCCAGATCCCGTAGGCCACGCCGAGCGGCATACCCCGGCGCAGCACCGCGCTGAGCAGGACGAACGAGGCGACGTAGCCGACCGCGACGACGACGTACAGCCAGGGGAGGTCGAGCGCTCCTTTGAGGGCGAGCGACCCGGTCACCTCGCTCGCGATGGCGCCGAGGAGCAACAGCCACGTGGTCACGGTGATCCCGCTAGCTCGGGTCGACCCCGATGTCCTCGAACCAGAGGTCCGGACGGTCAGCGATGAACGCCTCCATCAGACCGATGCACTCCGCGTCCTCGAGCACGACGACCTCGACGCCGTTCTCGGCCAGCCACTCATGGCCACCGAAGAAGGTCGTCGCCTCGCCGACGACCACGCGGGAGATGCCGAACTGGCGGACCAGCCCGGAGCAGTACCAGCACGGCGACAGGGTCGTGACCATCGTGGTGCCGGCGTAGGTGCGCTGGCGGCCGGCGTTGCGGAAGGCCGAGGTCTCGCCGTGCATGGAGGGGTCGTCGTCCTGGACCCGGCGGTTGTGGCCGCGGCCCAGCACGGTCCCGTCCGGCCCGAGCAGCGCGCCACCGATCGGGATGCCGCCCTCGGCGAGACCGAGCCGGGCCTCCGCGACTGCGGTCGCGAGCCACTCCTGCGCGAGGTCGCGCGACAGGCTGCTCATGCCGACGCCGGTACGTCGGCGGGCACGGGCGGCGTGGGTGCGACGAGGAAGCGGAAGAGTACGACGTACAGCGCGGCCGCCAGCGCGAAGCCGACGACCGGGGTCAGGTCGCCGATCCCCGGATGGGCCTCGGGCACCGGACCGACGTACCTCGTCTGGTCGCAGAACAGCCACACGGAGACGACCATCGCGACCACGAAGGCGATCGGGCCGGCCCAGTTGCGGTAGCCGAGGGTGAGCATGGCGCCGACCGACGAGGTGCCGCGACGCAGCAGCCGGTCGGTCAGGATCACACCGAGCCAGGGCGCCACCCAGTAGGCGATGACGAGGAGGAAGCTCTCGTACTTCGCACCGGCGTCGGAGAGCCCGCTCCAGGCCACGAAGAAGCCGATCACACCGAAGACGCCGGCGACCAGCGCGCGGCGGATGTGCGACGGCAGCCGGATCTCCAGCGCGAGGAAGGCCATCGAGCCGGAGTAGATGTTGAGGACGTTGGCGCAGACCGCGCCGAGCGCGATGGCCAGCAGGGTGAGCTGCCCGATGGCCGTCGGAAGGAGATCGGTGAACGCCGTGGTCGGGTTGCCGAAGAACGGATCGGGCCCGGCGGTGACCGCTGCCGCGCCGGCGAGCTCGAGCACCGCGCAGGAGAGGAAGATGCCCAGCCCGGCGTACAGGAAGACACGCGTGCGGCTGGTGTCGGGGGCGAGGTAGCGCGAGTAGTCGGAGGCGTAGGGGTTCCAGCCGGCGGCGTACCCGAAGCTCGCCGCGCCCAGCAGCATGAAGCCGCCGAAGCCGCCCCCGCCACCCGGCGCGCCCGGGTGTGCCTTGGTGAAGACGATGACGATCGCGACCAGGAAGATCACCGCCAGCACGGGGAAGGCGAACCGCTCGAAGACGTGCACGAAGTTGTAGCCGAAGAACGCGACCACGACCTGGACACCGACCACGATCAGCAGGCAGACGACCCCCGGCAGGTCGGTGAGCGAGGCCAGCGCGAGCGCGCCGCTGACGCTGTTGACGGCGAACCAGCCGATCCCGGCCATCACCGAGCTGATCACGGCCGGGAGCGCGTTGCCCCAGAAGCCGAACGCCGTGCGCGAGGCGACCATCTGCGGCAGGCCGGTGCGCGGGCCCATCGTCGACAGGTAGCCGTGCGTGGTCGCCCCGAGAGCGGTGCCGATCAGGATCGCCAGCGCGGCCTGGGTGAAGGACAGCCCGAAGAACAGGGTGCCGATCACCCCGACGAAGACGGTCGCGAACTCCAGGTTGGGTGACGCCCAGGTCCACAGCAGCTGGACCGGTGAGCCGTGGCGCTCCTCGAGCGGGATGAACTCCACGCCCCCTGGTTCGACGGCGGCGATCTTGCTTCCGTAGTCGCGGGGCTCGGTGGCGACATCGATGGTGGGCATGTCCAGCAGTATCGACGAGCGACGTTGCCGACGTGTCACGAGACCGGCGAGTCGGGATCCGGAGCCGTGCGCTCCGCGAGTCGTACGTCGATGTCACGCGTGCCGGGGGACCGCTCGACCCACAGGCAGAGGTCGATGTCGTCGACGGTCCGCTGCCACGGACAGGTGGCGGGATCGCCGGCCTGCCAGCCGGCCTCGGTGGCCAGCGCCGCGAGCCGGCCGATCGTCTCGCGGGGCCGCGCGCCGTCGGTGATCGCCCACCGGCGAGAGACGGTCGCGTCGGTACTGCCGAAGACGCCTTGGCTCTGGTCGGTGGAGTGGTCCGACACGACCCGGAGCCCGGGCAGGTCGTCGGCGCCCATCGGGTCGTCCTGCATGGCGAGGTACGCCTGCGTGGGCTGCACGCGGTAGGCGACGAGTGCCGTCGTGCCGGCGAGCAGGAGCACCAGGACCGCGGTCAGCCCGGCGCCGATCCAGTGCCGGGCCGCCAGCGGGAGGAGCGGGTCGTAGCGGCGTCCGTACCAGGCGCGCAGCACCCCGGAGACCGCGAGCAGGAAGGGCGGGACCAGGAAGAGCTCGGGCGTGCCGGCGTACCAGCCCGCCACCACGCCGCCGTACACGATCGGGGCCGCCCACACCGTCGCCCGGCGCTGGGCGAGCGAGACGAGGACGGCCACGACGATGCCCGCGGCCCCGCCGTACACGGCCGGTCGCGCGATGTCATCGAGATGGATCGACTCGTGGTCGCTGCCGATCAGCACGACGAGCGTGGTGCCGGCGGTGGCGAAACCGACCACCACGGCGTACGCCGCGATGTTCAGCGCGCTCCAGAGCCACAACCCGACGGGTAGTGGCGGCCGTTCCATCCCGAGGGGCCGGACCTCAGACCGGCTTGAGCGGGTGGATCGCGATCTCGCCCGCGAGGGCAGACCCGAGGACCTCGAATGCCTTGGCGATGTGGGGGGTGGTCATGTGGCCGTCCAGGTCGGCCTGGGCGCGCCAGGCCTCGACGGTGACGAAGACGCCGGGCGCGGAGGCCGACTCGTAGACGTCGTAGGCATAGCAACCCTCCTCGCCCCTCGTCGCCGCGGCGAGCTCAGCGAGGGCGGCTCCGGCCTCGGCGGCCTTGGCCGGGTCGATCGGGATGGTGGCCACGACGTGCAGAGCGTCGGCGGGTAGGTCAGTCATGCTGCGACGGTAGCCGTTCGCCCTGCGCGAAGCGGCGTGTCGCTCCCAGGAGCCCTCGTCTATCGTCGGGGCCGTGACGACTCTCGACGACGCCCGGCCGGGCATGAACCCCGACATCCGTCCCCAGGACGACCTCTTCGGTCACGTCAACGGGCGGTGGCTCGATGAGACCGAGATCCCCTCCGACCGCTCGAGCTGGGGCCCCTTCGTCCAGCTGGCCGACATCGCGGAGGTGCAGGTCCACGCGATCATCGAGGATCTCGCCGGACGGGTGGCCTCCGGCGAGGAGGTCGACGCGGACGCCCACAAGATCGGAGCGCTGTTCACCGCGTTCATGGACACCGAGGCGATCGAGCGCAAGGGCCTGCGCCCGGTGCGCCCGCTGATCGACGCGGTCGCCGGGCTGCGCGACGTGCGCGACCTGGCGGCGTTCCTCGGCGAGTTCGAGCGGATCGGTGGCCGCGGCCTCTTCGGCTCCTACGTCGACACCGACAGCAAGAACTCCGACCGCTACCTCTTCAACCTGGTCCAGGGTGGGCTCGGGCTGCCCGACGAGTCCTACTACAGCGACGACAAGTTCGCCGAGATCCGAGAGAAGTACGTCGGCTACCTGACCACTCTCTTCGGCCTCGGGGAGCACACCGACCCGGCTGCGGCTGCCGAGGTCGTGCTGGCCATCGACACCCGGATCGCCGCCGGCCACTGGGAGCGCGCCGAGACCCGCGACGTCCAGAAGACCTACAACCTGATGACCAAGGCCGAGCTGGTCGAGCTCTGCCCGGCGTTCGACTGGGACGCCTACGTGACCAACCTCGGCGGCAGCGACGAGACGGTGGCCGAGGTGTGCGTGCGGCAGCCGTCGTACTTCGCCCACCTCTCCACCGTCCTCGACGAGGTCCCGCTCGAGGAGTGGCGCGCCTGGCTGCTCTCCCACGTGCTGCGCGCGTCGGCCGCCTACCTCACCGACGACTTCGTGGAGGCCAACTTCGACTTCTACGGCCGTACCCTCAACGGCACCCCCGAGCTGCGGGCCCGCTGGAAGCGCGGCGTCGGGCTGGTCGAGGGCGCGATCGGCGAGGCCGTCGGCAAGGAGTACGTCGCCCGGCACTTCCCTCCGGAGTCGAAGGCGATGATGGACGAGCTGGTCGCCAACCTGATGGCCGCCTACCACCAGTCGATCGCCGAGCTCGACTGGATGTCGGAGGAGACCAAGCAACGCGCGTACGACAAGCTCGCGACCTTCCGCCCGAAGATCGCCTACCCCGAGAAGTTCCGCGACTACTCCGCGCTGCAGGTCAGTGCCGACGACCTGCTCGGCAACGTCGCGGCCGCCTCGGCGTTCGCGACCGACCGGGAGCTGGCCAAGATCGGCTCGCCGGTCGACCGCGACGAGTGGTTCATGCTTCCGCAGACGGTCAACGCCTACTACAACCCGGGCACCAACGAGATCTGCTTCCCGGCCGCGATCCTGCAGAAGCCGTTCTTCGCCCCGGACGCCCACCCCGCCGAGAACTACGGCGGCATCGGTGCGGTCATCGGGCACGAGGTCGGCCATGGCTTCGACGACCAGGGTGCGCAGTACGACGGCGCCGGCAACCTCAACGACTGGTGGACGCCCGCCGACAAGGCGGCGTTCGAGGTGAAGTCGAAGGCCCTGATCGAGCAGTACGACGGCTTCGAGCCGCGCGCGCTGCCGGGCGAGCACGTCAACGGCGCGCTCACGGTCGGCGAGAACATCGGCGACCTCGGTGGCCTGACCATCGGCCACACGGCGTACCTCCTCGCCCAGGGCGGCTCGGCCAGCACCGACGACCGGCAGCTGCTGTTCATGAACTGGGCCTACTGCTGGCGCACCAAGCGCCGCAAGGAGCAGGAGCAGCAGTACCTCACCGTCGACCCGCACTCCCCGCCCGAGTTCCGCGCCAACATCGTGCGCAACCTCGACGAGTTCCACGAGGTCTTCGCGACCGCCGAGGGGGACGCGCTGTGGCTGGATCCGGCCGAGCGGGTGCGCATCTGGTGATCAGACCGAGCGTGTCGCAACCGATCTGCTTCGAGTGGGGGCCGACCGGTGCGGCGGCGGTGGTCTCCTCCGGAGGAGTCGCGGTGGTCGTCGACGTGCTCTCCTTCACCACCACCCTCTCGGTGGCGATCGATGCCGGCATGACGGTCTTCCCGTTCGGCTGGAAGGACGAGCGGGCCGAGGCGTACGCCGCCCAGCACGACGCCGTCCTGGCCCGCGGCCGGTCCGTGCGTGAGGGGGTGAGCCTGTCACCGGCGTCCGTGCGTGCAGCGGTCGGCGTACGACGGCTGGTGCTGCCGTCGCCGAACGGTTCGTCGATCAGCTTCGGGCTCGCCCGCTCGGGCGCGACAGTCGTCGGGGCGTCCCTGCGCAACGCGACCGCTGTGGCGCGATGGTGCGCCGACGACGGACGACCGGTCGCGGTCGTGGCTGCCGGGGAGCGCTGGCCCGATGGCTCACTGCGGCCGGCGGTCGAGGACCTGTGGGGCGCCGGGGCCGTCCTGGCGGCGCTGGTCGACGGCGGCGCCGGCGACCTGAGCCCCGAGGCCCGGGTCGCCGAGCACGCGTTCCGCGCGGTGGCGCCCCGGCTCGCGACCGAGCTGCGCGGTTGCGCGAGCGGACGCGAGCTCGTGGACGCCGGATTCGGTGCGGACGTCGACGTCGCCGCCGAGCTCGATGTCGCCGACGCCGTACCCGTCCTCCACGAAGGTGCCTTCGTCGCGAGCGATTAGTTGAAGCGCTGGACGCTCATCGTCCAGTCGTCGATCCATCCGAACTCGCCAGAGCCGCCGGTCGTGCCGGCGTTCACGGACAGGGTGTGCAGCCCACGGCCGATCTTGGTGCAGAACTGCGCGGAGTTGCCCGCATAGGCCGCCGCGGAGGTGAACGCGTACGGGCTGCCGTTGTTGGCGAAGGGCGCGATCGGAACGCCGTCCTTGTGCGTCTCGAGCGTCATCCAGCCGCTGCCGCTGTAGTACGTCTCGGCCGAGAACGTGACGAGGACGGTGTCGGTCCCGTGCTTGGGGCCCTTCAAGGTGACCTTGGCACCGGTCACCGGGATGACGGAGTTGCTGGTGCCATCGAACGAGAACGGGTCGGCCGAGAGCCGGGTGGACAGACCTAGCGCGGCTCCGCCGTCGCACTTGACGGGGCCGGTCGCCCGCGCGGACGCGGCGTGCTCCTGCTGGGTCGGGTGGTTGCCCTCCGCCGCGTTCGAGGGGGTGAAGGTGAGAGCGGTACCGCCGACCAGTGCGATCGTGGCCAGGCCGGCGAGGGCTGCGGGGGTGGACTTGAGCATGACTACTCCTCATCGATGGCGGCCCGGGATGAGCCGCTTCGGTGAGGAGGAGGCGCACCAACCGCAGGCAGATACCTACCTGCCCGGGCAATGTCGCCGATCGACCAGCTGGGCCGGTCAGCAGCCGGGGATGGTCGAGAACTGCCGGGGCTGTCCGTGCCCGCTGGTAGACAGGCGGCATGGAGACCGCCGCGCAGACCGACGCTCGAGCCAGCGCCGAGACCTACCTGCGGGCCTTGGTCGGCAGCGACGACGCTCGGTTGCGGGAGGACCAGTGGTCGGCGATCGAGGCGCTCGCCGTCCAGCGGCGTCGGGCGCTGGTCGTGCAGCGCACCGGGTGGGGCAAGTCGGCGGTCTACTTCGTCGCCACGCTGCTGCTGCGCGAGCAGGGTGCCGGGCCGACGGTGATCGTGTCGCCGCTGCTCGCGCTGATGCGCAACCAGATCGCCGCCGCCGAGCGGGCCGGCATCCGCGCGGTGACCATCAACTCCACCAACATCGAGGACTGGGAGCCGATCCAGGAGTCGATCCGAGCCGGCGAGGTCGACGTCCTGCTGGTCAGCCCCGAGCGGCTGAACAACCCCGGCTTCCGCGACGAGGTGCTGCCCAGGCTGGCCGCGACCACCGGCCTGCTGGTCGTCGACGAGGCGCACTGCATCTCCGACTGGGGCCACGACTTCCGTCCCGACTACCGCCGGATCCGCACCCTGCTCGGCGACCTCCCGGACGGGCATCCCCGTGCTCGCGACCACGGCGACCGCCAACCAGCGGGTGACCAACGACGTCGCCGAGCAGCTCGGCAGCGCCGGACCGGAGACGTGCTGGTGCTGCGCGGCTCGCTCGACCGGGAGTCGCTGCGGCTCGGGGTGGTCCGGCTCAAGACCGCCCAGCAGCGGCTGGCCTGGCTGGCCGACCACCTCGCCGAGCAGCCCGGCTCCGGCATCGTCTACTGCCTGACGGTGGCCGCCACCCAGGAGATCGCCGACTACCTGCGCTCGCGCGGCCACGACGTCGCGGCCTACTCCGGCCAGACCGAGACCACCGAGCGTCAGGCGCTCGAGCAGGACCTCGCGAGCGGACGGGTCAAGGCGCTGATCGCGACGAGTGCGCTCGGCATGGGCTTCGACGCGACCCTCGGCTTCGTGGTCAACATGGGAGCCCCGCGTCGCCGGTCGCCTACTACCAGCAGGTCGGCCGTGCCGGTCGCGGCACCGACGAGGCGACAGTCGTGCTGCTCCCGGCTCTCGAGGACCGCGACATCTGGGCCTACTTCGCCTCGCTCGCCTTCCCGCGCGAGGAGCAGGTGCGCCAGACCCTCGCGGTGCTCGCCGACGCGGGCCGATCGATGAGCACCGCCAGCCTGGAGACCTACGTCGACCTCAGCCGCAACCGTCTCGAGACGATGCTCAAGGTGCTCGACGTCGACGGTGCCGTACGCCGGGTCCGCGGCGGCTGGGAGTCGACCGGGCAGCCGTGGGCCTACGACGAGGAGCGCTACCGCCGGGTGAGCGAGGCCCGCGCGCGCGAGCAGCAGGCGATGCTCGACTACCTCGCCACCGACGGCTGCCGGATGCGCTTCCTGCGCGACCAGCTCGACGACCCGGGCGCCACCGACTGCGGCCGCTGCGACAACTGCGGCGGGTTCGAGCTCTCGACCGAGGTCTCGGCGAGCGCCATCGAGGAGGCCGGTGCCCGGCTGGCTCGGCCCGGCGTGGTCGTCGAGCCGCGCAAGATGTGGCCGACGGCGCTGGCCAACCTCGGGATCGACCTCAAGGGCAAGATCGCCCAGCCCGCCCACGAGGGTCGCTCGGTCGCGCGGCTCACCGACCTCGGCCACGGCCAGGCGCTGCGCGAGCTGTTCGCCCCGGCCACCCCCGACGGCGCCGTCCCGGTGCCACTGGTGCGCGCGGTCGTCGAGGTGCTCGGCGACTGGCGCCCGCCGGTCGACGGGATCGTGGTGGTGGAGTCCGCGACCAGGGGAGCGCTCACCGCCGACCTCGCCGACGGGCTGTCGCGCTACCTCAAGGTGCCGGTCCTCGGGCGCTACGCGATCGTCGACCCCGACGTCGCGCCCGGACAGGGCGCCGCCAACTCCGCGCAGCGGGTCGCCGCCGTCGGGCGCCGCTACGCCTTGCAGACCGACGGCGGTCCCTCATCGCTGGCGGGTCAGCGGATCCTGCTCGTCGACGACCGGGTCGGCACCGGCTGGACCCTCACCCTGGCTACCCGTGCGCTCGCCGCGGCCGGTGCGGCCGAGGTCCGGCCGCTGGTGCTGGCCTCCAGTCGTAGCGCCCGGCCTAGGCTCGACGCATGCGCTTCGGTCTGACACTTCTCACGGACCTCCCCTGGGCCGAGGCGGGGCCCCGGTGGTCGGCCGTCGAGGAGATGGGCTTCGACCACGGGTGGACCTTCGACCACCTGGTCTGGGGCGGCCTGCCGGAGTCACCGTGGGTGGGGGCGGTGCCGACCCTGGCCGCCGCCGCCTCGCGGACCTCCCGGATCGGGCTCGGGACGCTCGTCGCCTCGCCCAACTTCCGCCACCCGTACTCCTTCTTCCGCGACGTCCAGGCGCTCGAGGACATCTCCGACGGCCGACTGCTCCTCGGCCTCGGCACCGGGGGTGACCTGGACTCCCACGTCCTGGGCGGCGAGCAGCTGGCGATCAAGGAGCGGGTCGACCGGTTCCAGGAGTTCGTCGACACCCTGGGTCTGCTTCGCGACGGCGACCACGTGACCAGCGCGGGCCGCTGGTTCTCCACCGTCGACGCCCGCACGCTGCCGGGTCTGCGCCGTACGCCGCTGCTGGTCGCGGCCAACGGTCCGCGGTCGCTGCGGTACGCCGCGCGCGCCGGCGACGGCTGGATCACCGTCGGTCCGTCCGGCGACCTCGAGCTCGACGACTGGCTGGCCGGTCTGGCCCGGGCCCGCGACACCTTCGAGGAGGCGCTGGCCGCCGCGGGCCGAGCGCCGGACGACGTACGCCGCTACGTGCTGACCGACTCGGTCCCGCACCTGTCGTCGGTGCACCGCTTCGCGTTGGACAGCGCCGGGATCTTCGAGGAGCTGACCGGCCGGGTCGCCGAGCTCGGCTTCACCGACCTGATCACCCACTGGCCCCGCCAGGACGGGCCGTTCGCGGGGTCGCTCGAGGTGCTCGAGGCCGTCGCCTCCGACGTGCTGCCCGCCCATCGGTAGGACCGGCGAGGCTGGACCGTCGGTAGAACACGTTCTAGTCTGCCCCCATGGACAGACCTCTGCGCGTGATCCAGTGGACGACCGGCAACATCGGACGGCGATCGCTGCACGCGATCCTCGCTCGCCCCGACATGGAGCTGGTCGGGGTCTACGCGCACGGCGCGGACAAGGTCGGCAGCGACGCGGCCGAGCTGTGCGGCTGGCCGACCCCGACCGGGATCCTGGCCACCAACGACATCGCAGCGCTGGTCGCGCTCGGTGCCGATGCGTGTTGCTACAACCCGCTGTGGCCGAGCATCGACGAGCTCTGCGCGCTGCTCGAGTCGGGCGTCAACGTCTGCACGAGTGCGGCCTGGATCACCGGTGGCAAGCAGTCCCCGGAGGACCGTGAGCGGATCCAGAAGGCGTGCGAGAGCGGCAACGCCTCGATCTTCGGCAGCGGCGCGCACCCGGGCATGACCAACCTGGTCGGCATGGTGCTGAGTGGCTCCTGCGAGCGGGTGGACGAGATCCGGATCACCGAGTCGGTCGACTGCTCGACGTACGAGTCGCGCGGAGACCCAGACCGCGATGGGCTTCTCGCAGGCGCCGGACACTCCGGGCCTTGCCGAGAACGTGCGTCGGGAGAGCGAGGTCTTCGCCGAGTCGGCCGCGATGATGGCCGACGCGCTCGGCGTGACGCTGGACCGGATGACCTTCGACGTCACCTTCACCGAGGCCACCGGCGACTCGCGACCTCGGCTTCATGACGATCCCGGCCGGCACCGTCGGCGGGGTGATGGGCTACCACCGCGGCTGGGTCGGCGACCGCAACGTCGTCAGCGTCGGCTTCAACTGGACGATGGGCGAGCACGTCGTGCCGCCCGAAGCCGCTCGCGCACGGTCACGTGATCCAGGTCTTCGGGGTGCCCAACATGCGCACCGTCATCCACTGCCTGCCCCCGAAGGACTGGACCGAGGGCTTCATGGACCTCGGGATGATCTACACCGCGATGCCGGTCACCAACGCCGTGCCGTACGTCGTCGCCGCGCCTGCCCGGGATCGTCACGCTGGCGGACCTGCCGCCGATGACCGGTCGGGTCGCGGCAATCGCCGGCTGACCGCCGGAGCCCGCACCTAGTGGCTCACGAGCACGGCCGGGTCGACGGCGTGCTCGATCTTCTTGCGGGGCAGGAAGAAGGCCGGGAGCAGCACCAGCGCGACCAGGACGGCCGCGACCACGAACACGTTGCCGTAGACCGAGGCGGTCGCCGCGGGGATCTCGGCCGGCGGCGTGCTGGCGGTGATGTTGTCCTGCAGTCCGTTGGTCAGGAGCACGGTGAAGACCGCGGTGCCGATCGACGCAGCGACCTGCTGGACGATGTTCATCAGCGTCGATCCGCGAGCGATGGTGTGCTCGCGCAGCGTGGCCAGTGCGGCGGACATGATCGGCATCATGGTGGCACCCATGCCGAGACCCATCACGAAGAGCGAGAACATCAAGAACCCGTACGACGTGGTGTCGGTGAGCGTCGAGAACATCGCCAGGCCGAGCGTGGTGACGCGTGATGCCGACCAGCACGACCTTGCCGGGACCGATCTTGTCCGCGAGCAGACCCGCGATCGGCATCGTGATCATGGCGCCGATGCCCTGCGGCGCCAGCATCAGACCGGCGTGGAGGGCGTCCTCGCCTCGGACCTGCTGGAAGTAGAGCGGGAAGAGCAGGCTGGCTCCGAAGAACGAGATCGCGAAGAGCGCCATCGCGATCACCGCGATCGTCATGTTGCGGTTCAGGAACAACCGCAGGTCGATCAGCGGGTGCAGGTTGCGACGGCTGAGCGCCCAGGGCACGAAGGCGACGATGAGCAGGGTGCCGATGACCACCGGCACCGCGACCTTGGTGGCGATGAAGGTGCCGGTCTCGGGGATCGTCGAGGATCCCGAAGAGGAAGAGCGCGAGGCCGGGCGACAGCAGCAGCATGCCGACCCAGTCGAGGGTCTCGGACGGCTCGACCTGGTCCTTCGGGAGCGCGATCGCGGCGTACACGATGGCGCAGACCGCGATCGGGACGTTGATCAGGAAGATCCAGTGCCAGCTCGCGACGTCGATCAGGTAGCCGCCCAGGATCGGGCCGAAGATCGGGCCGAGGAGCATCGGGATGCCCATCACCGCCATCACGCGGCCGATCCGCTCCGGCCCGGCGGCGCGGGTCAGGATCGTCATGCCGAGCGGCATCAGCATGCCGCCGCCGAGGCCCTGGAGCGACGCGGAAGCCGACCAGCATCGGCAGCGACGTGGCGAGGGCGCAGAGCGCGGAGCCGAGCGCGAAGAGCACGATCGCGATCAGGTAGAGCCGCTTGGTGCCGAACCGGTCGGCCGCCGAGCCGGTCATCGGGATCACCGCGGCGAGCGCCAGGGTGTAGCCGGTCATCGTCCAGGCGACCTGCGCGGCGGTCGCGTCGAACTCGGTCTGGAAGGTCTGCAGCGCGACGGAGACGACGGTGATGTCGAGGATCGACATGATCGCGCCGAGCACGACCACGCCGGCGATCACCAGGACGCGGCGGTCGAGCCGGTGTCGGAAGCCGAGGAGTCGGGCTGGGTCAGGACTGTCTCGGTGCTCACCGGCGAGCAGGCTAGGAGTCAGGCGGCAGCCAGGGCCTGGCGACCGCGTCGACCAGCGCGGGTCCTCGGGCATCGACCCGCGGGCTGAACCGGGCGACCACGGTGCCGTCGGCGTCGACGAGGAACTTCTCGAAGTTCCAGGTGACGTCGCCGGCCTCGCCCTTCTCGTTCGGGCGTGTCGACCAGCGCCGGCGTAGATCTCGTGCCGGTCGTCGCCGTTGACCTCGATCTTCTCGGTCATCGGGAAGGTGACGCCGTACGTCGCCGAGCAGAACTCCGCGATCTCCTCGGCCGATGCCGGGCTCCTGGCCCATGAACTGGTTGCACGGCAGGCCGACGACGGTGAAGCCCGCGTCGCCGTAGGTCTCCTGCAGCTCCTCGAGGCCGGCGTACTGCGGGGTCAGGCCGCACTTGCTGGCGACGTTGACCAGCAGGGCCGGGCGGCCGCCGGTGATCTCGCCGAGGGTGGTGGGGGTGCCGTCGAGACGGGCGATCGGGGCGTCGAGGATGCTCATACGCCCATCGTAGAAGGCGGGACGAAGCGCCCGTGTCGGCGCCTCCGGCTAGCGTCACGGCGTGAGCTTCGTCCCCGTCACCGGCACCGGCGACGTTCCGGGCCGCGCGAGCCGCCGCGCGACGGCGTCGTCGAGTTCACCGACGAGCGGCGCACGGTCGCCTGCCGATCCGGGCCGCGCTGCCGGTGCTCACCAAGGCGCACAGCCGCGACGACCTGCACCCGAGCGTGGGGCTGCTGTCGGGCGCCGCGCTGCTCGGGATGCGGCTGGTCGCGGCCGGCAAGTTCGCGCCGGCCGCGCCGCCGCACGGCCGCACCGAGCTGGCGGATCGCCGGGCTCGACCGGGACGACGAGGACCGGATCGCGATGCTGTCGCGCTCCGCAGCGCGAGGCCGAGCTGATGGTCCGCGCGCTGCTCGACGCGGTCGCCGACGCGATGCCCCGCCAGCCCCCGGTCGAGCGAGCCGCCACCCGCGCGCCGCGCGAGCCGGCCCGACGTTCGAGCAGCGCCTCCACGCCCGGCTGGCGCGCCACCAGCGCGTCGAGCCGGGCGACCTGCCCGCAGCTGGTGACCGTCTCGCTGCGGGTCGAGGCCGACGAGGAGGAGCTGGTCGCCGGCGCCGTACGCCTGGTGCTCCAGGTCCACGACGAGCAGAACCCGCTCCACCTCTGCGACGCCGCGCGTGCTGTGGACCGACACCCCGGACGAGCACGGCTTCGGCGACCGGGCCCGCACCCACGCCACGATCGCGCTGCGCGCCGCGGCCGAGGCCTGGCCGGTGCTCGACCGGCTGCTCGAGCTGCGGGTGCCCGACCAGATCACCCTCGACAGCGACGAGCTGGTCAGCCTGCTCGAGGACGGGCGTCGGCGCGCTGCGGGCCGCGGCGTCGACGTGCTCTGGCCGCGCAGCCTGGGCCGCGACCTCACCGCGACCACGGTCCTCGACCGGGCGCCCGGCCGACGTCGGCGCACCGCGAGGAGCCGCTCAACGACCCGCTCCTCGGCACCGAGGCGCTGTTCACCTTCAACTGGCAGCTCGCGCTGCACGGCGACCCGCTGACGGCGGAGGAGATGGACGCAGCTCGCCGCGTCCGCGTCGCCGCTGCTCCGGCTGCGCGGCAACTGGACCGTCGTCGACCCGGCCATCGCGCGCAAGGCCCGCAAGCGGCTGGTCCGCACGGTCCAGCCGGCCGAGGCGGTCGCCGCGGCGCTGACCGGCGTGGTCCAGGTCGCCGAGACTGCAGGAGCAGGTGGTCGTCGGCGCCACGCTGCTCAAGGTCCGCGAGCGGCTGCTCACCGCGGCGACCCGCGAGCCGGTCCGGTCCCGGCCGGGCTGCACGCGACGCTGCGCGACTACCAGCGGCACGGGCTGACCTGGCTGGCCGAGCTGACCTCGCTCGGGCTCGGCGCCTGCCTGGCCGACGACATGGGCCTCGGCAAGACGATCACGCTGATCGCGCTGCACCTGCACCGCCGCGAGCGGGCCGACCGGCCGACCCGGGGCCGGACCACGCTGGTCGTCTGCCCGGCCAGCCTGCTCGGCAACTGGGAGGACGAGGTGCACCGGTTCGCCCCGGGCGTGCCGGTACGCCGCTTCCACGGGAGCGCGCGCGACCTGTCCGGGGCCGGCGACGGGTTCGTGCTGACGACGTACGGCACCATGCGACGCGACGCCGAGACGCTCGCCGCGGTCCAGTGGGACCTCGTCGTCGCCGACGAGGCGCAGCACGTCAAGAACCCCCGCTCCTCGACCGCCCGGGCGCTGCGCCCGATCCCGAGCGCCGGCCGGGTCGCGCTGACCGGCACCCCGGTCGAGAACAACCTGACCGAGCTCTGGGCGATCCTCGACTGGGCGACTCCCGGCCTGCTCGGCAGCCGCAACGCCTTCCGCAAGGTCTGGGCCGCGCCGATCGAGTCGGGGCTGGAGCCGAGCAAGGCCCGCCAGTTCGCCGACCTGATCGGGCCGTTCCTGCTGCGCCGCCGCAAGTCCGACCCCGGCATCGCGCCCGAGCTGCCGGCCAAGACCGAGACCGACCACCCGCTGCAGCTGACCCGCGAGCAGGTCGTGCTCTACGAGTCGTTCGTCCGCGACACGATGGAGCGCATCGAGCGCGCCGACGAGGACGCCCGCCGCGGCCTGGTGCTGGCGCTGCTCACCGGGCTCAAGCAGATCTGCAACCACCCGGCGCACTTCCTCAAGCAGTCCGGCGGTCCGGCTCACCGGCCGCTCCGAGAAGCTCGACCTGCTCGACGAGCTGGTCGGCACGGTGCTCGCCGAGGACGGCGCGGTGCTGGTCTTCACCCAGTACGTCGCGATGGCCCGGCTGCTCGAGGGCCACCTCGACCCAGGCCGGCGTCCCGCACCAGTTCCTGCACGGCGGCACGCCGGTGCGCGAGCGCGAGGCGATGGTCCGGCGGTTCCAGGGCCGGGCGAGCAGAGCGTGCCGGTCTTCCTGCTCTCGCTCAAGGCCGGCGGCACCGGCCTCAACCTCACCCGCGCCGACCACGTCGTCCACGTCGACCGCTGGTGGAACCCCGCCGTCGAGGAGCAGGCCACCGACCGCGCCTACCGGATCGGCCAGACCCGGCCGGTCCAGGTGCACCGGATGATCACCCGCGGCACCATCGAGGAGAAGGTCGCCGAGCTGCTCACCCGCAAGCGGGCGCTGGCCGACGCGGTGCTCGGCGGCGGCGAGGCGGCGCTGACCGAGCTCAGCAACGACGAGCTGCGCGACCTGGTCACGCTGCGGCCGCGGACTGATGACCGGCGCCGTCGCTGCACCCGCGCGTCGCGCCCGCGGCGCTCGACCGCCCGGGCCACGCACCTGGTGGGGCAAGGCGTGGGTGCGGGCGGTCGAGGAGGCGGCGTACGCCGAGGGCGACCTGGCGCGCGCGGGCGCTCTCGCGCAGCGGCCAGGTCGGCCAGATCGCGACCGAGCCGGGCCGCTTCGTCGCCGCGGTCGAGGACGCGCGCGGCCTCTGGACGGTCGACGGGCACGCTGCCCGTGCTCGACGACGGGCGCCAGGTCGGCCCTGGTCGAGACCGTCGCCGCCGAGTCCGGCCGGATCGCGGCGCTGCTCGCCGGCGACCTGCCGCACACCCTGGTCGAGCACGCCGAGGAGGCCGGCGTCGAGCTGCTGCCGTACGGCGCCGAGCTCGGCTCGACCTGCACCTGCGACGACTGGGTCGACCCGTGCGCGCACGCGCTCGCGGTGCTCTAGCAGCTCACCTGGCTGGTCGAGGCCGACCCGTTCGTGCTGCTCCACCTGCGCGGGCTGCCCCGCGACGAGCTGCTGGCCCGGCTGCACGCGCGCCGCGCGCCGGTGGTCGACGAGCACGCCGAGCGGAGGTCGACCTGGACGCCGCCCTCGAGGCCGCGCTCTGCGCCGCCCGGTCTGGTCCAGGAGGCCGACGAGCCGGTCAGCTGACCCCGAGGCGCCGAGCGCCATCCGGGTCAGCACCTCGCGCATCTGCGGGTCGGGCAGCAGGCCGCTGTGCGGCGTGGAGTTGATCAGCCCGAACGCCGCGTGCGCCATCGCCCGCGCGGTCGGCAGGTCGAGGTCCGGGTCGAGCAGCCGGAGCTCGGCGGCCCAGAGGTCGACGTACTCCCGCTGCAGGGTGCGCACCTGCTCGCGCGCCTCGTCGGGCAGCGACTCCCAGTCGCGGTCCTGGACGACGATCAGCGGCCGGTGCCGCAGCGCGAAGTCGACGTGCCAGTCGACCAGCGCGGCCAGGGCGGCGTCGGGGCCGGCGGCGGCCGCGGCCCGCTGCGGGCCGACCCGGAGCAGCTCCTCGCTGATCGAGACCAGCATCTCGGCGAGCACCGCGTCCTTGGACGCGAAGTGCTTGTAGAGCGCCGGGCCGGAGATCCCGCAGGCGGCGCCGAGGTCGGCGACCGAGACGCCGTGGAAGCCGCGGGCGGCGAACAGCTCGGCCGCGGTCGCGAGGATCTGCTCGCGGCGGCTCATGCCAGCAGGTTAGTGGCCGTTAACTCCGGGGGTCCTGCTGCCCACTCTGCTGGGCGTCGATCTGGGCGCGTACGTCGTCCATGTCGAGGTCCTTGACCGCGCGTGATCACCTGCTCGAGCGCGGGCGCCGGGCAGCGCGCCGGGCTGGGCGAAGACGAGGATCCCCTCGCGGAAGGCCATCAGGGTCGGGATCGAGGTGATCTGCGCGGCGGCGGCGAGCGACTGCTCCGCCTCGGTGTCGACCTTGCCGAAGACCACGTCGTCGTGCCGCTCGGAGGCGGCCTCGAAGACCGGCGCGAACTGCCGGCACGGGCCGCACCAGGAGGCCCAGAAGTCGACGAGCACGACGTCGTTGTCGACGACGGTCTGCTCGAAGGTGTCGGCGGTCAACGCAACGGCGGTCATGTGGGTCCAACGGGAGCCGACCGCGCGGATTTGTTCCTGGGCCGGATCGGTGGACCCGCAGGTTAATGATCGCTAACCTGACGGCGTGACCCAGATGACGGAGCTGGTCGACGACCTGCGCGAGCGGCTGGCGGTGGCCCGCACCGGCGGCAGTGAGGCGGCCCGGGACAAGCACACCGACCGCGGCAAGCTGCTGGTGCGCGACCGGGTGGACCGGCTGCTCGACCCGGGCAGCCCGTTCCTCGAGCTGAGCCCGCTGGCCGCGACCGGGATGTACGGCGACGCCGTACCGAGCGCCGGCATCGTCACCGGCATCGGCCGGGTCAGCGGCACGCGAGGTCGTCGTCGTCGCCAACGACGCGACCGTCAAGGGCGGCACCTACTACCCGATCACCGTCAAGAAGCACCTGCGCGCGCAGACGGTCGCGGCCGACAACCGGCTGCCGTGCGTCTACCTCGTCGACTCCGGCGGCGCCTTCCTGCCGATGCAGGACGAGGTCTTCCCCGACCGCGAGCACTTCGGCCGGATCTTCTTCAACCAGGCCAACCTCTCGGCCGCGGGCATCCCGCAGATCGCCAGCGTGATGGGCTCGTGCACCGCCGGCGGCGCCTACGTCCCGGCGATGTCGGACGAGACCGTGATCGTGCGCAACCAGGGCACGATCTTCCTCGGCGGCCCGCCGCTGGTGAAGGCCGCGACCGGCGAGGTCGTCACGGCCGAGGAGCTCGGCGGCGGCGACGTGCACGCCCGCACCTCCGGCGTCGTCGACCACCTCGCCGAGGACGACGCGCACGCGCTCGCCATCGTCCGCTCGATCGTCGACACCCTGCCGACCCGGCGCCAGTTTCCGGAACGGCGCCGACTCGGCTGGATCTGTGCGGAAACTGGCGCCGGCTCGGCAGGTCGAGGAGCCGCACGAGGACCCCGCGACGCTCTACGACGTGGTGCCCGCCGACACCCGCACGCCGTACGACGTGCGCGAGGTGATCCGCCGGGTCGTCGACGGCAGCCGGTTCCACGAGTTCAAGAAGCTGTACGGCGAGACGCTGGTCACCGGCTTCGCGCACATCTGGGGCCACCAGGTCGGCATCGTCGCCAACAACGGCATCCTGTTCAGCGAGTCGGCGCTCAAGGGCGCGCACTTCATCGAGCTGTGCAACCAGCGCGGCATCCCGCTGGTCTTCCTGCAGAACATCAGCGGCTTCATGGTCGGCAGGGAGTACGAGAACAAGGGCATCGCCCGCGACGGCGCCAAGCTCGTCACCGCGGTCGCCTGCTCGGTGGTCCCGAAGTTCACGTCGTCATCGGCGGCTCGTTCGGCGCCGGCAACTACGGCATGTGCGGTCGCGCCTACGACCCGCGCTTCCTCTGGATGTGGCCCAACGCCCGGATCTCGGTGATGGGTGGCGAGCAGGCGGCGTCCGTCCTCGCCACGGTGCGAGGGTTCGACGACCCCGAGGAGGACGAGGCGTTCAAGGCGCCGATCCGCGAGCAGTACGAGACCCAGGGCTCGCCGTACTACTCGACCGCCCGTCTCTGGGACGACGGCGTGATCGACCCTGCCGACACCCGACGCGTCCTCGGCATGGGCCTCGCGGCCGCCGCCAACGCCCCGATCCCCGCGCCGTCCTACGGCGTCTTCCGGATGTGACCGGCATGCAGACCCTCCTCATCGCCAACCGTGGCGAGATCGCGCTGCGGGTGATGCGCACCGCCACGACCATGGGCATCCGGACCGTCGCGCTCTTCACCGACCTCGACGCCGACGCCCCGCACGTCCGCGCGGCTGACGACGCGGTGCGCGTCGAGAGCTACCTCGACATCGAGTCAGTCGTGGGCGCCGCCCGGACGTGCGGCGCCGATGCGATCCACCCCGGCTACGGCTTCCTCTCCGAGCGCGCGGCCTTCGCGCGCGCCGTCGAGGCGGCCGGCATCAAGCTGGTCGGCCCGTCCGCCGACGTGATGGACCGGATGGGCCGCAAGGACGCCGCCCGCGAGATCGCCGTCGCGGCCGGCGTCCCGGTGGTGCCGCGCGGGATCTCGACAGGCTCGACCAACGACATGAGCTTCCCCGTGCTCGTCAAGGCCGCCGCCGGTGGTGGCGGCAAGGGCATGCGGATCGTCCGCTCGGCCGAGGAGTACGACGAGGCGCTCGCCGCCGCCAAGCGCGAGGCGCAGTCCTCCTTCGGCGACGACACGATGCTCGTCGAGAGGTACGTCGAGCACGGTCGTCACATCGAGGTCCAGGTGCTGGCCGACGCGCACGGCAACGTCATCCACCTCTTCGAGCGCGACTGCTCCACCCAGCGCCGGCACCAGAAGGTGCTGGAGGAGGCACCCGCGCCGACGATCACGGCGGAGGTCCGCGAGCTGATCACGTCGAGCGCGGTCGCCCTGGCCGAGCACGTCGGCTACGAGAACGCGGGCACCGTCGAGTTCCTGCTCGACGCCGATTCGGGCGAGGCCTACTTCCTCGAGATGAACACCCGCCTCCAGGTCGAGCACCCCGTCACCGAGGCCATCACCGGACTCGACCTGGTCGAGCTCCAGCTCCGCATCGCCGCGGGCGAGCCGTTGCCGATCACCCAGGCCGACGTCACGGTCTCCGGTCACGCGATCGAGGCCCGGGTCTACGCCGAGGACTCGTTCGGCGGCTTCCTGCCCCAGGCCGGCACCACCAGCATCGTCCGCTGGCCCGGGGTCTCGACCACCGTGCGGGTGGATCACGCGCTCGAGCCCGATCAGGTCGTCAGCACGTCGTACGACCCGATGCTGGGCAAGATCATCACGAGCGGTCCCACGCGCGAGGCAGCTCGGTCGGCCATGGTCGACGCCCTGGACCGCACCGCGATCCTCGGGCTGACCACCAACGTCGGCTTCCTGCGGGCGCTGGCCGCCAGCGACGACTTCCGCGACGCGACCATCGACACCGCGTGGCTCGACACGGCGGTGGTCGAGAGGCCCGGTGACGAGCTGCCGCGGATCTTCGTGGCCTGGGTGAGCGCCATGCTCGTCGCGTTCGACGACGCAGGTCACCCGTTCCAGTCGGACGGCTGGCGCTCCGGCGCCGACCCGGCGCCGACCATCGTCGAGCTCGATCGGCCGGTCCTGGTCGACCGCGCCCGCGGCACCGTCGACGGCACCAGCGTGCGGCAGATCTCGGCGGCCGACCACACGCTCGTGCTCGCGGTGGACGGGCAGCGGCACCGGGCCGTCGTCAACGTCCAGCCGCACGTCGCCGAGGTGTCCTTCCGCGGCCAGCGCTTCGCCTTCGAGCGACCCGACGTCTTCGGCGACCAGGCGGTCGACGTCGGCGACGGTGCGATCACCGCGCCGATGCCGGGCACCGTGCTCGACGTACGCGTCGCCGACGGGGACCGTGTCGAGGCCGGGCAGGTGCTGGTCGTGCTCGAGGCGATGAAGATGGAGCTGTCGCTCAAGGCGCCGTTCGACGGGACCGTCGCAGCGCTCACCGCGAACGCCGGGGCGCAAGTGGCGCTCGGCACCACGCTGCTGGAGGTGCAGCCCGATGACTGAGCTCCCCACGGTGATCCCGGCTGAGGGCCTGCCGACCGAGGTCACGATCTACGAGGTCGGTCCCCGCGACGGTCTGCAGAACGAGAAGGCGACCGTCCCGACCGACGTCAAGGCCGAGTTCGTACGGCGCCTGCTCGGCGCCGGTCTGCCGATCGTCGAGGCGACCAGCTTCGTCCACCCGAGGTGGGTGCCCCAGCTCGCCGACGCGGCGGAGCTGATGACGGTGCTCGGCGAGGCGGGGCGCGACTGCCCGGTGCTCGTCCCCAACGAGCGCGGCCTCGACCGGGCGCTCGAGCTCGGCGCCCGACACATCGCGATCTTCGGCTCGGCCACCGAGACCTTCGCGCAGAAGAACCTCAACCGCAGCCTCGACGAGCAGTTCACGATGTTCGAGCCGACCGTACGGCGGGCCCGCGAGGCCGGTCTCGACGTCCGCGCCTACGTCTCCATGTGCTTCGGCGACCCCTGGGAGGGTGGCGTGCCGATCGACCAGGTGGTCGATGTCGGCAAGCGACTCTTCGACCTGGGCGCCAGCCAGCTCAGTCTCGGCGACACCATCGGCGTCGGCACGGCGGGTCACGTCACCGCGCTGGTGCAGGCGTTCGTGGACGCGGGCATGGAGATCGACCAGCTCGCGATGCACTTCCACGACACCTACGGCCAGGCGCTGGCCAACACCTACGCCGCGCTGCGAGCCGGCATCACGACGTACGACGCCAGCGCGGGTGGCCTCGGCGGCTGTCCCTACGCGAAGAGCGCGACCGGCAACCTGGCCACCGAGGACCTGGTCTGGATGCTGCGTGGCCTCGGCATCGGGACTGGTGTCGACCTGGAGCAGGTCGCGGCGACCAGCGTCTGGATGGCGGGCCACCTCGGGCGCCCGAGTCCGTCGGCCGTGGTCCGCGCACTCGCGGGCTGAGCACCCTCAGGCGTCGTCGCTGTCGTCCCCGGAGTCGGTCTCGGTGCCCTCGCGCATCTCCAGCAGGTCGCGCCGGAGCTGGATCGCGGTGCGGCACAGCACCGCCAGGTCGCGGACCGCGCCGTCGAGGTCGGCCGTGCCCTCGCTCGCGGGGTCGAGCCACCCGGGCGGCTCGGAGGGGAACGGGGCAGGACGGTTCGCACCCATCACCGAGGCCAGCCGACGCCGGCGGCGCTCGACGAGCGCCACCAGGCCCTCCCACGCGTCGCGGGCGGCGACCAGCACCTCGGTGGCTCCCGGCTCCCCGCCGCCGGTCCGCACCGCGCCGGCCGGCTCGAGCGACGCATCGATGGGCAGGTCGTCGAGGCTGCCGACCAGCTGCGCGCCGGAGCGCCGTACGGCCTCCCGGCTGCGCTGGTTCCAGGAGCGGGCGAAGTCGGCGGTGGCCGGCGCCAGTGCGGGCCGCCCCTCGTCCCCACGTCGAGCGGCGAGCACCTTGGCGGCGAGCGGCGTCTTGATGGTGTGGTTGAGGTCCCAGGTCAGGGTCCCCTCGAGCGCGACGTTGAGCCGGCGGACCAGCTCGGTGGAGGCGTCGCCGAGCGACGGGTTCGTCTTCCGGGCAGGCTCGGGGGCGCGTGCCGGGTCGACCCCGAGAGCGGTGGCGAACCGCCTCCAGAGCACGTCGGGCTCACTGCGGTCGAGCGGCACCGTCACGACGTGCAGCCGCTCGGGCGGCACCACGCGCCCCCAGATCCGGAGCACCCGGCTGACGTCCTGGGTACGCCGGAACTCCCGCACCCCGGTGTCGCCCCGGACGGCGTGCACCGGCCACAACGCGCTGGTCGAGCGCTGGACGCCCGCCTGGAAGTCGCTCCAGGTGTGGGTCGAGCCGGAGGTGACGCTGGTCTGCCACTGGGCGGGGATCGTCGAGGTCACGTCGCGCACGGTCACGATGACGTGCAGGTCGACGTCGGCGAGGTCCTGGGCGATCCGGTTCAGTGCCCGACGACCCGCGAAGGACAAGAACTCCATCGAGACCAGGGTCGCGCCGTCACGGCGGCCGCGGATCTCGGCGACCAGCTCGTCCCAGGCGCCGACGCTGAGGGCCGCGATGCGCGGGTCGTCCTGATCGAGGTGCATCAGGTCCTGGGCGGCGCGCACCTGGCGCGACCACACAGCACCGGCGAAGTGGATCCCGCTCTCGGCCAGGGAGTCCCGGTTGGCCAGGACCCGGTCCTGGAGGTAGGTCGTGCCGGTCTTCATCAGACCCACGTGGAAGTAGGCGACGGCGCGGTTCACCTGGCAATCCTCGCACTCGGGCGGCGTGGCACGATTCCGGCATGCCGTCCCAGCCCGCCGCCGCCGGACCGGGCGACGACCCTGCCCTGAGCTGGGTCGAGCACCTGCGCCGAGGCGGCACCGACCCGTGGGCCGTCTGGCGTGACCGCTACCCGGCGACGAGCTCCCGTACGGCGGCCCCGGTGCCCGGCGCCCAGCAGCTCGAGCTGCTCCGACGGCTCAACGAGATCGGTACGCCCACCGCCGACCTGGCCAGCCGGGTGCTCGCCTCCAGCGTGCCCGGTCGCGGCCGGCCCGATCTCGCGCTGGTGGGCGCCGCCGGCGGGCCGGCGTTCGGCCCGAGGCCGGTCGATCCCGCTGAGCTGGCCGTCGACGAGCTGATCCGGGTCGCGGTCAGCGTGCTCGCCGACGACGTCGTCGCCGCGGGCCTCCCCGAGACGCCACCGGCCCCGCCGCCGCGGCGCTGGCGAACCCACTACCGCCTGGCCGGTGACCCGGTCCTGACCGGAGTCCGCCGGGCCGACCTGGTCAGCCAGGGTCGGCCGCCGGGCGGCCGACGCCCGACGATCCTGGTGCTCGGCACCGACCTGGGCCAGATGGTCGTCGACACCTGGACCGCACGCAGCTTCGGCGACGGCGCACCGAGCTGGCACGCGAGCCTCGAACCGGTCGCTGCGGGACGCGCGCTCCCGCCGCGGATCGACCTGGTGTCGGTGGCCGACCGGTGGGCCGAGCGGATCGGCACCCGACGGGTCCGGGTGGTCCTCGACCTCGACGCCCTCCCGGGCCTCCTCGGCGTACGCCGTCCGCTCGCCACGGCGCCGGTGCTCTCGGCCGACGCCGTCGAGCTCGCCCGGCAGGTGGGCCACGTGCTCGGTGTGCTCGCGGTGCCCCCGCTGCGCCAGGCGCTGCTGCGCGAGACGCTGAGGCCGCGGCTCGCCGCACACCCGGGTCCACCGCTGGTGCTGCCGCCCGCGCTGGCGGACCTGGTGGGGTTGCGAGCGGAGCGGATGCGCGCCGCGCTGGTCGCGTCTCGATACGCTGTCCTCGGCGATCCGGATGCGCTGCTGCCCGTCGATCGCGATGGCGTCGCTGAGCCGTCCGGCGCCGGTGTCCTGGCGCTCGCCATGCGCCTGTTGCTGGAGAAGGGAAGTCGTTGAGCGAGCGGGTCCTCCTCCACGTCGGGACGCCGAAGACCGGGACGTCGCACCTCCAGGACGTGCTCAACCGCAACAAGAGCACCCTCGGCTCGGCCGGCATCCGCTATCCCGCCGACCGCTTCGACGCGCACTTCCTGGCCGCGCTCGACCTGATGCGGCTGCCGTGGGGTGGCCTGGAGGCCGAGGCGGTCGGTCGCTGGGACCGGCTCGCCACCGAGGTCCGTCGCCACTCCGGCACCTCGATCCTCAGCCACGAGATCCTCGCCGCCGCCTCGCGCACCCAGGCGGACCGGGCGCTCGAGTCACTCGGTCACGGGTCCGGCACCGAGGTGCACCTGGTCCTGTCGGTGCGAGACCTGGTCCGCCAGATCCCGGCGGAGTGGCAGGAGAACGTCAAGCACCGTGCCCGGCTCGGGTACGGCGCCTTCCTCGACCGGATCCGCGACCCCGACCGTGGCTCGCGGATCGCCAGCTGGTTCTGGAGCGTGCAGGAGCTGCCCGACATCCTCGATCGTTGGGGGCACTCGCTGCCGCCGGAGCGGATCCACCTGGTCACGGTGCCGCCGCCCGGTGGCCCTCCTGAGCTGCTCTGGGAGCGCTTCAGCGCGACCTTCGGCCTCGACGGTCTCGACCTCGACCTCGAGGCCGAGCGGGCCAACCCGTCGTTGGGCGTCCCCGAGACCACCCTGGTGCGCCGGATCAACCGCGCGGTCAACCACGAGCTCCCGCCCGCTGAGTACCGACCGCTGGTGCGCGAGCTGCTGGCCCACCAGTCGCTCTCACTCCGCACCGGGTCGGCCCGGCTGACCCTGCCCCCCGACATGCACCCCTGGGTCAGCGATCTCACCGGTGCCTGGATCGCCGAGATCGAACGTCGTGGGTACGACGTGGTCGGCGACCTGGCCGACCTGGTCGGAGCCCCACCGGTGGCGGTGTACGCCGATCCCGACCACCCCGCCGAGCGCGACGTCAGCGCCGCCGCCATCGACGCGATCCGGGCGCTGCTGCTCGAGACCGTCCGACTGCGCGAGGCGGAGGCGCGGGCGCGCGCCGAGCTGCGCGACACCCAGGTGGCGCTCGACCGCTCCTACCTGCGACCGACCTACCGCTGGCGCGAGCGCACCGTCAAGGCGCTGCAGTCGGGTCGGGCCGGCCGGGGGATGCTGAGGTTCTACCGGCGGGTGCGCGGCCGGAGCTCGCGGCCGGCGTAGCGACCGACCTGCCAGGTGTCGTAGCCGTCGATGCCCATGCCGAAGGCGCCGCCCACCAGCGGCACCCGTCGGCCGATGGTGATCGCGAGCCGCTTGCCTCCGGCCTGGGTGATCAGGTCGGACGCGACCTCCGCGGAGAGGACCCGGTCGAGGTGGGGGTCGTGCACCGGAGCCGTGGCGATCGCCATCGGCGGTGCCGGCAGCAGCTTGCGCAGGACCAGGCTGTTCACGACGTCCTCACGGAGCATGCAGGCGAGGATCGCGTTGCGCACCCGTGGGTCGTCGAGGTCGTAGCCACGCAGGTGCGCGATGCCGGCCACCATCCGGGCCTGGACCAGCGCGAGCCCGGCGATGTTGGCCGGGATCGTGACGACCGCGGTCAGCACCCCACCGAGGCCGGTGACGAGCCCCTGCGCGCCGGCGTACCGGACATGGTTCTCGATCACCTCGTGGATGCCGCGCTCGACGTCACCGTGCTGCTCGGCCAGCTGCTTGTCCGCCGCCTCCGCCGCCGCGGGCAGGGGGCCGACGCCGTGGATGGCTCGGTGCAGGGCATCGCGGACGAACGAGTCGGTCAGCTCGGGCGCGAGGTGCGGCAGCCGCGGCGCGTGCTTCTGCACCAGTCGCTGCGATGCCCTGGCCCCGGTCCCCATGCCGCGATCCTACGGAGTGGGCCGCTACGGTCGGGTCCATGCCCGTCGAGCCAGCGCCGTCGGCCTGGTCCTTCGGCGACCCGGCGGCCTACGACCCGCTCGACGACCTGGTCGGCGTCGGCGCTGACCTGGAGCCCGGCACCCTGCTGGCGGCGTACCGTCGCGGGCTCTTCCCGATGCCGTCCGGCTCTCCCGGTGACCCGATGTACTGGTTCTGCCCGGTGCGCCGGGGGGTGCTGCCGCTCGACGGGCTCGTGGTCACCAAGTCGCTGCGCCGCTCGCTGCGCGACTTCGAGATCCGCGTCGACACGGCGTTCGCCGACGTCGTCGACGCGTGTGCCGACCCGGAGCGGACCGGCGCCTGGATCGACAGCGGCATCCGAGCGGCGTACCTCCAGCTGCACCGGCTGGGCTGGGCGCACTCCGTCGAGGCGTGGCGTGACGGCCGGCTGGCGGGTGGCCTGTACGGCGTCGCGATCGGGGGTCTGTTCGCGGGGGAGTCGATGTTCCACCACGTCCGCGACGCCTCGAAGGTGGCGCTCGTCGCGCTGGTCGACGGGCTCCGCGACGAGCACACCGACGACCGTCTGCTCGACGTACAGTGGCTGACACCTCACCTGGAGACCTTGGGTGCCGTGGAGATCCCGCGAGCGACGTATCAACGTCGGCTCCGCCGTGCTCTTGAGGTGCAGGCGCCCGCACTCTTCGCCCGGCCCGGGTGACGCACGGAAGCGGAAGCACCGACGATGGGAGACCGCACCATGGGAGCAACGGCACGCAAGGCCGCGCTGGTCGTCGCGAGCACCGCACTCGCGCTCGGTGCGCTGGCGGGATGCGGCAGCGACAGCGACGGAGGCAGCGACGGCGGCAGCAGTGCTGGCGGCGCCAGTGCTGGCGGGGACGCCTCGAAGGACGACTTCTGCACGGCCTTCAACGGACTGGTCACCGACGTGCTGGCGAAGGCCGGGACGGGTGACCTGTCCGACGCCGTGTCCGCGATCAAGGACTGGGCCGCGAACATGAAGGAGGTCGGGACCCCCAGCGACATGCCCGACGACGCGCGCCAGGGCTTCGAGGTGTTCGTCGAGGCGGCCTCCAACATCGACGAGGACGCCACGCTCGGGGACCTGCAGAGCCTCGGCAGCGAGCTCAGCCAGGCCGACCAGGACGCCGGCGAGAGCTTCGGCAGCTGGGCGACCGAGAACTGCCCGGCGGCGCTCCCCGGGATCGGGGACCCGCCCTCCGAGCTGCCCTCCGACATGGCCTCGTTGATGCCGAGCGACCTGCCCACCGACCCGAGCGCGCTCGAGTCGATGATGAGCGAGCTGACGGCCTCGGCGGGCTGAGCTCAGACGACGCGCGGAGGCTGGCCGGTGTCGCTGACCATCGGCCGGCCGGCCGACGCCCAGTCGAGCATCCCGCCGTCGAGGTTGACGACGTCGTAGCCCTGCTCCGCCAGCCAGGCGACGACCTGGCCGGAGCGGCCACCGACCTTGCAGACCACGAGGGTCTGTCCGCCGCCGACCTCGTCGAGTCGCTCGGGGAGCTCGTTCATCGGGATGTGCACAGCGCCGTCGATGTGCCCGTGCTCCCACTCGAACGGCTCGCGCACGTCGAGCACCGAGAGCTCCTCGGGCAGCGGGTCGGGCACGGCGTCGACGCCGACGGTGGGGATCTCGCTCATCGCTGACTCATTTCAGGAGCTTGCTCATCCGCCGGTCGGCAAGGGGCTTGCCGCCGGTCTGGCAGGTGGGGCAGTACTGCAGGCTGGAGTCGGCGAAGGACACCTCGCGGACGATGTCGCCGCAGACCGGGCACGGCTTCCCGGTCTGGCCGTGCACGGCGAGGTTGGACTTCTTCTCACCCTTGAGCTCGCTGGCGTGCAGGCCGCGGGAGCGGTCGACCGCGTCACCGAGGGTGCTGCGGAGGGCGTCGTACAACGACTGGAGCTCGTCGTCGGTCAGGCTGTTCGCCGGCTTGAAGGGCGACATCCTGGCCGCGTGCAGGATCTCGTCCGAGTAGGCGTTGCCGATGCCGGCGATCGTGCTCTGGTAGCGAAGCACGCCCTTGAGCTGCTTGCGTCCCTCGGCCTCCAGGATCTCGCGGAACCGGTCGACGGTGAACTCGGCGGTGAGCGGGTCGGGCCCGAGCCGGGCGATGCCGGGGACGTCCTGCGGGTCGCGGACGACGTACAGCGCCAGGCTCTTGCGGGTGCCGGCCTCGGTGATGTCGAGCCCGGACTGGTCGTCGAGGACGACGCGGACCGCCAGCGTCGACTTGGTGCTCGGCTTCGGCGGGATCGTCGGCACCTCGTCGCGCCACCGCACCCAGCCCGCGCGGGCCAGGTGGAGGCACAGGTGGATCCCCGAGGCCTCGATGTCGAGGAACTTGCCGTGCCGGGTGACCCCGTCGACCATCGTGCCCTCGAGGGCGGACAGGGGCGGGTCGAAGGTCTTCAAGGCGCTGAAGGCGGCGATGTGGACCTTGGCGATCGCGTGGCCGTCGAGCCGGCTCCTCAGGTCGAGGGCCAGCGCTTCCACCTCGGGCAGCTCGGGCACCTCCACATCGTACGGAGAACCGGTGACAAGGATTGTTCGTCAGGAGCATGATGGAGAGGTGCCCGCCGTCCGCCCGCTCCCCGAGACGGGGTCGATCTTCCTCGACGCCCGTGGTGGCGACCGCGCCCTGCGAGTCTCCTGGCACCAGGACTCCGGGCTGGTCGTGCTCTCGCTCTGGCGCGAGAACGTCTGCGCGGGCTCGTTCCGACTGGCCATCGACGAGGTCCCCGACCTGATCGACCTGCTCCGCGCCGGGGTGCTCGAGTCCTACGACGCCGCCCGTGACCGGCTCTCGTCGGTCGAGTCGGCGTGAGTTTCCGCGCGTCTCTACGGAATCTGCTAGACACCTCGATATCGTCCTGACGTGGACCCGATCAGGAACCCGTACGCCCCCGGTGCGGGCCAGCGCCCGCCCGAGCTGGCCGGGCGCGACCGCGAGCTGGAGCAGTTCGAGGTGACCCTGGAGCGAGTGGCGGCCGGCCGGCCCGAGCGCAGCATGGTCCTCAGCGGCCTGCGCGGTGTCGGCAAGACGGTGCTGCTGAACGCGCTGCGCGGTCAGGCCGTACGGCGTGCCTGGGGCACCGGCAAGATCGAGGCCCGACCCGACCAGAGCATCCGGATCCCGGTGGCCCAGGCGGTGCACGCCGCGGTCCGTGAGGTAGCCCACCGGCACCGCGATCCCGATCGGGTCGACGAGGTGGCCGGCGTGCTGAAGAGCTTCGCCCTGCGCACACGGGTCGACGACCGCAAGGGCTTCCGGTGGACACCCCCGACCGATGTGCCGGCTGCCCGCGGTCGCGCCGACTCCGGTGACCTCGAGCTCGACCTGATCGAGCTGTTCGCCGACGTCGCCACGCTGGCCGGCGACCTCGGCGTCGGCATCGCGCTCTTCGTCGACGAGATGCAGGACATCCCCGGCGCCGAGCTCGCCGCGCTCTGCGGCGCCTGTCACGAGGTCAGCCAACAGCGGGCGCCGCTGATCATCGTCGGTGCTGGGCTGCCGCACCTCCCGGTCGCGCTCGCCGCGTCGAAGTCGTACGCCGAACGCCTCTTCCGCTACGTCGTGGTCGACCGGCTGCCCCGTGAGATGGCCGAGCGCGCCTGGCGACTCCCGGCGTCGGAGGAGGGCGTCGACTTCGAGGACGAGGCCCTCGACGAGCTCTACCGGCTGACCGACGGGTATCCCTACTTCGTCCAGGCCTACGGCAAGGTCACCTGGGACGCGTCGGTCGGCTCGCCGATCCGCCTGTCCGACGTGCACGAGGCGGCGCCGGTCGCGGAGGCCGAGCTGGCGGTGGGATTCTTCGGTGCCCGCTACGACCGGGCGACGCCTGCCGAGCGCGACTACATGACCGCGATGGCCGACCTCGGTGTGGACCGGGTCGACGGCAACGTGGACGGCTCGATCGCCACGGCCGATGTCGCGACCCACCTGGCCCGCAAGCCGCAGTCGCTCTCGCCGGCGCGTGACGGGTTGATCAAGAAGGGCCTCGTCTACTCCGGCGAGCGCGGGAGCGTCGCGTTCACCGTGCCGCACTTCGGCAAGTTCCTCCGCGCACGCTGACCGTCGCCCACCGGTCTAGACAGGTTGCAGGTCTCCACGGGCGCGGACACACTCTGCAGGCGGCGTGGCCGCAGAAGGCGGTCGCCCCATGGCCCGATCGAGCGCGCGCGTCGCTCCAGGACGTGTCCTGCTGGTGTCCTGTGCCGGGGCCTTCCTGGCGTTCCTCGACGCGACCATCGTCAACATCGCCTTCCCCTCGATCGTCGACTCGTTCCCCGGCACGTCGATCGGGGACCTCTCCTGGGTCCTCAACGCCTACAACATCGTCTTCGCGGCCTTCCTCATCGTCTTCGGCCGGCTCACCGACCTCGTCGGCCGGCGCCGCGGCTTCGTCCTCGGGGTGCTGGTGTTCACCGCGGCGTCGGTCCTGTGCGCCGTGGCGCCCTCGGTCTCGCTGCTGGTGGCCGCGCGGATCCTGCAGGCGCTGGGCGCGGCGATGCTCGTGCCCGCCTCACTGGCCCTCGTGATCGAGGCGTTTCCCGACGAGCGACGCGCCCACGCGATCGGCCTCTGGGGTGCGACCGCGGCCGTCGCCGCCGGCCTCGGTCCGCCGATCGGCGGCGCCCTGGTCGAGCTGGGCGGCTGGCGCTGGGCCTTCCTGATCAACCTCCCGTTCGGCGCGGCCGCACTGTGGGCCGCACGCCGTGAGCTGGTCGAGAGCCGGGCCCCCGGACGTCGAAGTCTGCCCGACCTGCCCGGCGCGGCCCTCCTCGCAGCCTCGCTGGCGCTCCTCAACCTGGGGATCATCAAGGGCGCTGACTGGGGCTGGACCAGCCCGGCCGCGGTCGCCACGTTCAGCGTGACCGCTGTCCTGCTCGTGCTCTTCGTGCGCAGCTCCCAGCGGCACCGCTCCCCGCTGCTCGATCCGGCCCTCCTGCGGATCCCCTCGTTCAGCGTCGCGACGCTCGCCACGGTCGTCGCGGGGTTCGGCTTCTTCGCCTACATGCTGACCAACGTCCTGTGGTTGCAGTACGTCTGGGGGTACGACGTCCTGCGGGCCGGCCTGGCCCTGGTGCCGGGCGCGCTGGTGGCCGCGGTCGTCGCGGCGAAGCTCGGTCCGCTGGCCGATCGCCACGGCTACCGACGCTTCGTCGTCCCGGGAGCCCTGGTCTGGGCCGGCGCCTACCTCTGGTACCACCAGCAGGTCGGCGTGGTGCCCGCCTTCTGGGCCGAGTGGCTGCCGGGCCAGGTGCTCAGCGGGATCGGCGTCGGTGCGACCCTGCCACTGCTGGGCAGCGCCGCGCTGGCTGCCGTGCCGGGCGGACGCTACGCCACCGCATCGGCCGTCGTGTCCAGCGCGCGCCAGCTCGGCGGGGTGATCGGCATCGCGATCCTGGTCGTGATCATCGGCGACCCGACGCCGGCGACGGCTGTCACCGTCTTCCGCGAGGGGTGGATGCTGTCGATCGTCGCCTTCATCGTGGTCGCCGTCGTCGCTCTCCCGTTGGGGCGCCTGCACACCTCCGCGCAGGCCGAGGACGTCGACGACGGCGTACCGGCCCGGATCCAAGCGCCGGACCCGTCGGGTCCGGTGCCGCCCCGTCGGGTCGATCCGGTCGACGACCCGACCGGCCTCTCCGACGTGCCCCTGTTCGTCGGGCTGCCGCCCGACTCCCGGCGCCTGCTCGAGTCCGCGTCCCGGTTGTGCGAGGTGCCGGCCGGCACCTGGCTGCTCCGCGAGGGCGACCCGCCCGGTTCGGCGTACGTCGTCCGGCGTGGTCGGCTGGAGGTGAGCGTCAGTGATCGGATCGTGCGCGAGCTCGGGCCGGGCGACGTGCTGGGTGAGCTGGCGCTGATCACCGGCGAACCGCGCTCGGCGAGTGTTCGTGCCCGGCGCGACTCGACGGTGCTCGAGGTCCCGCGCGAGGCGCTCGAGGAGGTGCTGGCGACCGACCTGTCCGCGTCGAGCTTCGTGCTCGGCCAGGTGGTGGAACGCCTGCGCACCGCCGGCCCGGCGCCGGAGCGCCGGCGCCCGGCTCGGCCGGCGGTGATCGCGGTGGTCGGGATGCACGCCGGGAGTGGGGCCCCCGACGTCGCCGAGGTGCTGAAGGCTCGTCTCGAGGTGCACGGGACGGTGGTCGCACCCGGGGTCCTCGAGCCCGAGGGCCTGGACCGGGCCGAGGCCGCAGCCGAGCGGGTGCTGCTGGTGGCCGACGGCGGAGGGGACACCCAGGAGCTGGCGTGGCGCGACTTCTGCATCCGCCAGGCCGACGCGGTCGTCCTCGTGTCCCGCGCCGCCGAGGAGGTGCGGGGCGTGAGTCCCGGGCCGGTGCGGCAGCCGGACGTCGTGCTCCTGGGTCAGGACCCCGGGCCGGACCGCAGGTCGGCCTGGGTGGCGGCGACCGATGCCTGGCAGCTGACGGTCGTCGACGGCGCCCTCGCGTCCGGCATCCGGGCGATCGCCGACCGGCTGGCCGGCCGCGCGCTCGGGCTCGCCCTGGGTGGCGGCGGTGCGCGGGCCTTCGCCCATGTCGGCGTCCTGCTGGAGCTGTCCGATGCCGGTCTGCACGTCGACCGGGTGTCAGGAACCAGCATCGGCGCCGTGATCGCGGCGCTGCACGCGGCCGGGTTCGAGGGCGAGGAGCTCGAGGACATCTGTTACGCCGAGTTCGTGCGACGCCAGCCGTTCAGTGACTGGCGCCTGCCTCTGCAGTCGCTGGCGAAGGGCCGACGCGTCCGTGAGGCTCTGGTCCGCGCCTTCGGTGCCGACGCCGTGCTGGAGGGTCTCCCGCACCAGCTGCACACCGTCAGCACCGACCTGGTCTCCCGTACCCGGCAGGTTCACGGGCGCGGACCGCTGGTCGACGCCGTGGGGGCATCGGTTCGACTACCGGTGCTGTTCGCCCCCATCCCCGACGACACGGGTCGCCTGCTCATCGACGGTGGTGTGCTCGACAACCTGCCGGTCGACACCCTCACCGAGCGCGACGAAGGACCCGTGGTGGCGGTGAACATCTCGATGGGAGGCACCGGCGGCGGGGGCGGTCGGGCCCGGACGGGGCGGCCCCGGGTCCCTGCCCTCGGCGAGACCCTGCTGCGCACGATGATGATCGGCAGCGGGGGTGCGGTCGCCGCGGCGCGGGCGCAAGGGGCCTGGGTGGTGACCCCGCCGACACTCGGTGTCGGGCTCCTGGAGTTCCACCAGCTGGACCGGATGGTGCTGGCCGGTCGCGCGGCGGCCCGCGCGCTGCTGGAGGAGACGGCCGGCGAGCTCGGCGCAACCTCCCTGGCCGAGGAGCCGCTGCTCGAGACCCCACCGTCGGCACGCGCCGTCACCGCGGTGTGACCTGACCGTGCGGATCCTCGTCCTCTCAGACCTCCACTACCGGCTCCCGCACTACGACTGGCTGGTCGCCGCGGCGTCGGAGGTCGACGCCGTGGCGCTGGTCGGCGACCTCGCCGACGTGGTCAGCCCGGTGCCCCACGAGGTCCAGACAGTCGTCCTGACGAAGTACCTGACCCTGGTGGCGGGACGCACGCCTCTCTTCGTGGCGTCAGGCAACCACGATCTCGACGGGCCGGGCGAGCATGGCGAGCAGGTGGCGACCTGGTTGCGGCGCCTGGACCTCGACGGCCTCCACGTCGACGGCTCGAGCCTGGACGTCGGCGACGTCCGGATCACGGTCTGCCCGTGGTGGGACGGCCCGGTCACCCGCGACGAGGTCGGCGCCCAGCTCGCCGCCGCGGCGGTGGACCGGCCGGCGCACTGGATCTGGCTCTACCACGCGCCTCCGGCGGGGACCCCGTTGTGCTTCGACGGTCGACGCACGTTCCCTGACCAGGATCTCGCTGACTGGATCGCCGAGCACCACCCCGACGTCGTGCTGTGCGGGCACATCCACCAGGCGCCCTGGGCCGAAGGGGGTTCCTGGCACGCGCAGCTCGGCGAGACCTGGGTCTTCAACGCGGGCAAGCAGATCGGCAAGATCCCGCCCCACATCACCCTGGACACCACAGCTGGTACGGCGCACTGGTACGGCGTCTACGAGTCGGAGACCGTCGACCTGGCGTGAGGAGACGGGCCTGGTCGGTGGCTAGACCGGGTGCTCGTGATTCCCGTCCGGGTCACGCGCGGACCCGGTGCGCGCGGCCGGTCCCTGGTGGTGCACCAGATGGTCCAGGATCTGATCGAGATGAGCGAGGTGGCCCTCGGCGTCCCCGAACTGCTGCTTGACGTCGACGAGGTAGCGCGTCACGCCGTCCAGGCGGGCCGCCGTCGTCCGGAGCACCGCGATCGCGGCGCCCGGTCGCTCGACGAGGAACGTCATCGGGTCCTCCACGACCCGCACCACCACGTCCTCCGCAGCACGGACCGTCGCTGTGGCGGGACGACCCAGCACGACCGACATCTCGCCGAAGACGGAACCGGGCGTGTCGATGCGGGCGAAGGGCACGCCGTCTCGCTCGATGACGACGGCGCCGGACACCAGGATGAGCATCCGGTCCGGCGGCGAGCCCTCGGCGATCACCAGGTCACCCGAGGCGAACTCGAGGCGGGGAAGATCCGTGCTGAACGCGAGCAGGTCGGCCACGATCCCAGTCTGCTGGACCGGCGGCGGATCCGACAGGGGTCGGGTCGTCAGGCAGGACCGGGCTCCTCGACCTGGGAGCCGGATGCGTGGGCCAGGTAGGTCCACCGGGCCTCCTCCGCGGCGGCGCGAGCCCCGCTGATGCTCGTGACCGCGGTGAGGAAGGCGGCGCTGCTGATCACGCAGAGCTCCACGCGGCTGACGGCCCGCACGGTCATGGTGCGCGTCGTGTTCCCCATCAGCGCGATCTCGCCGAAGCCCTGTCCCGCGGTCATCCGACGCACGACCCGCTCGTCGTCGAGCACCTGGACCGTGCCGTCGGCGATGACGTAGAAGCCGTCGCCGACGGCGCCGGCCTCGAACACCGACTGTCCTCCCGGCACCGTGATCCGACGCAGGTCGCGTCCGAGATGCTCGATCACCGGGACGGGCAACGGACGCAGCATCGGCACCCGTCGGAGCAGGTCGATGTCATCGGTCCGGACGCCGACTGTCCGATCGATCGCCGTCAACCTCGACCAGGCGAGCAGGCACACCACCGGGGCGACGGCACCGACCGCCAGCAACGCCCCGCGGCTGCCGAGGAGCCCGATCAGCAGTGGGGCGGCGAGGGACCCGAGGCCGACAGCCAGTGCCCCGGCGCTCTCCAGGACACCGAAGACGCGGGCCAGCACGGGGTCGGGGGTCATCCGAGCGATGAGGGTGAAGGCCGTGACGTCGACCAGGGCGTTGCCGACTCCGATCACCGCTGCCGCGAGCAGAGCGGCGAGGTAGTGCGGGACCAGACCGATCAGTGCGAGGGGCAGCCCCCACAGGACGACAGCGACTCCGAGCCATCGGGCCATCGCGCGGCTGCCGACCAGCAGGGTGCACAACAGGCTGCCGATCAGGGCACCGATGCCGACCGTGCCCTGGAGCACGCCGACGGCCGCCTCGGGCCGGTCGAGCAGGTCGAGGGCGATGACGATGACGAAGACCGTGAACGCGCCCCGGATGGCGGCCTGCAGGACGACGAGGCCGACCACCGCGGTGAGGTCACCGTCGGAGGTGACCGTGGCGATCCCTTCACGTACCTCGGCACCGAGGTTGTGCGGTCGCGTCGACGAGGGGGTGATCCGCTCGTAGGCCAGGCGGATCAGCAGGACCGCCGACACGAGGCTGCACGTCCCCGCGAACACGAACACCGCCGCCACGTCGGCCACCGCCACCAACAGGGCCGCCACCAGGGGCCCGACGATCACACTCACGGAGTCGAGGGCGCCGCGTGCCACGTTGACCGAGGCGAGCTCGGCGGGCGTTCGGCACAGCGACGGCATCAGGGCCGAGTGGCTCGCCCGGTACGGCGTGAAGGCGACAGTCGACACGACGGCCAGCGCGTAGACGACCACTGTCGGTCCGCCGGCGAGCAGGACAGGGGCAGCCGCGAGCGTGGACAGGCCGCGCACCACCCCGGTGACGACGAGCACCCGCTCCCGAGGCATCCGGTCGGCGTACGTCGTGACGACGGGGGACAGCAGGGCGGCCGGCACCAGCCGGAGGAGCCCGACCAGACCGACCGCCAGGGCGCCGCCGTCCTCGTAGGCGACCAGGCCGATGGCCACGGTGAACGCCCATTCCGCGGTGAACGCGAACCCGAAGGAGAGCAGGGATCGCACCAGGGAGCGGTTCCCGAGAATGCCCGCACGAACGTTCACCGCCCGATGTTCACATGCCGGTCCAGGCTGCGGCTGGTTTCGTGGTGCCAGAATGTGACGACTCGGGAGCCAGCGTTGAGAGGATCCTTTGCCACAGACCCTGCCCGGGGACAATCCTCAGGCCTACATCCCTGCCGATCGTCGCCGGGCGCTCGCACGCGGAGAGGACCTGCCGCCGCTGGCGACCGGGTCGGCGCTGTTCGTCGACATCTCCGGCTTCACCCCGCTCACCGAGGCCCTGGCGCGCGAGCTCGGTGGACGCCGCGGGGCCGAGGAGCTGGGCGCGACGCTCGACCTGATCTTCGCCGCGCTGATGGAGCCGCTGCACGCGTGGCGCGGCAACGTCGTCTACTTCAGCGGTGACGCGGTGACCGCGTGGCTGGACTCGGACGACGGCAGCCGGGCGGCCGCCTGCGGCCTCGCCATGCAGGAGGTCATGGACCGGGTCGGGACCATCACCGTGCCGGGTGGGCGGGTGGTCACGCTGGGCGTCAAGGTCGCGGTGGCGGTGGGAAGCGTGCACCGCTTCGTCGTCGGGGACCCGAAGGTCCAGCTCATCGACGTCCTCGCCGGGCAGCTGATGGACTCACTCGCTGCCGCCGAGGCGCAGTCGGCGCCGGGTGACGTCGTCCTCGACGCGGGGGCCCTGGCGGCGCTCGGCGAGCGGGCCAGGCTGCACGAGGTCCGGCAGGGCGAGCGCGGGCCGGTGGGCGTGCTGGCGACGCTGCTCGAGGCACCGCCCGCGCTCGATCCGTTCCCCGACTGGCCCGAGCTCCCCGAGGAGGTCGCCCGCCAGTGGCTGCTGCCGCCGGTGTGGGAACGGATGGTGGCCGGGCGCGGCGAGTTCCTCGCCGACCTCCGCCCGGCGGTCCCGATCTTCGTACGCTTCGGCGGCCTCGACTTCGAGCGCGACAGCGATGCACCTCAGGTCCTGGACGAGTTCGTCACGCGAGCACAACGGGCCCTCAACGAGCAGGGCGGCTGGGTGCTGCAGCTGACGATCGGTGACAAGGGTGCCTACCTCTACGCGGTGTTCGGGTCCCCGGTTGCCCACGAGGACGACGCCGCGCGGGCCTGCGAGGCCGCACTCCGGCTGCTCGAGATCGCCGATCGAGCTGCCGGTGACCGACCTGCAAGTCGGCATCGCAGCGGGGCAGCTGCGCAGCGGTACCTACGGTCACGCGGAGCGGCGTACGTTCTGCTGCCTGGGGGACGCGGTCAACCTCGCGGCCCGGCTGATGACGCGGGCGCCGGCCGACGGGATCTGGGTGCACGGAGACGTGGCCGAGGCCTCGGGCGGACGGTTCGTGTGGGACGAGCTCCCGGACATCACGGTGAAGGGCCGCACCCAGCAGGTGCCGGTCCGGGCGCTGCTCGGCCGCGCGACGCAACGTCGTCCCGCGGCGGGCTCCGGCTCGCTCAACCTGATGGTCGGCCGCGACGCCGAGCTGGGCCAGCTGCGCGCGCTCTGGCGCGCGGCCCGCGACGGACGCGGGCAGGTGGTGGTCGTCCAGGCCGAGGCGGGCACCGGAAAGTCCCGCCTGGTGGCCGAGCTGGTGGCCGAGCTCGTCGCCGAGGGCGTCTCGGTCGGGCACGGTCGAGGCGACCCCGCTGGCCGCGCAGGCGGCGTACGCCGGCTGGCGTGACGTGTGGGCGGACCTGCTCGGTCTGGACCTGGGCCACGCGGACGCCGACGACGTGCTGCGCGCGGTCGAGCTGCTGGACGAGCGGCTCGTCGGCCGTGCTCCCCTGCTCGGCCCGCTGCTCGGCCTGTCGCTGCCCGACAGTGCCCTGACCGCCTCGTTCGACGGCGAGCTGCGCAAGACCTCGCTCGAGGACCTCCTGGGCCGGCTGCTGGCTGCCCGCGCACGCGCTCGGAGGCCTCGCCCTGATCGTCGAGGATGCGCACTGGCTGGACCCGCTGTCGCGGGACCTGCTCGAGCTGGTGGCGCGGACGTGTGCAGGGATTCCGGTGTTGCTGCTGGTCACCTCGCGCCCCGACGGGACGGCGCTCGCAGGACTCCCGATCCGGCCCTCCGACCACGTCACCGACCTGGTCCTGGAGGCACTGGACCGCGGAGGCCTCGGCGGCCCTGGTCGAGGCCAGGACACCGGCTGCTGGAGGGCGAGGCGCCGACGCCCGAGCTCGTCGCGACCGTCGTGGCGCGCGCCGAGGGCAACGCCTTCTATCTCGAGCAGCTCCTGGACTTCGTCCTGGCACACGCCGACCGCGCCGACGGCTCCCTCCACCCCGACGCGCTCGAGCTGCCCTCCGAGCCTGCAGAGCCTCGTGCTCAGCCGGATCGACGCGCAGCCGGAGGGTCCACGGCGGGCGGTCAAGGTCGCGAGCGTGATCGGACGGGCCTTCCGCTCGCCGCTCGTCGCTGCGGCGTACCCCGACCTGGGGGTCGAGGCCGCGGTGCACGAGGACCTCGTCCGACTGAGCACCACCCGCCTGATCGGGCTCGAGGACGCATCCGCCAGGGCGTTCGCCTTCGGTCACGCGGTGACGCGCGAGGTCGCCTACGACTCCCTGCCCTACAGCGTGCGCACGGTGCTGCACGGTCGCGTGGGCGACGTCCTGGAGGCGGAGCCGGACGGCCCGCGCCGGCACCTGGACCTGCTGGCCTACCACTACTCGCGCAGCGAGGACCTGGTGAAGATGCGGCACTACCTCGGGGCCGCGGCCGCGGCTGCCCGGGCGGCCTACGCCAACGCGGCAGCGATCTCCTACCTCGAGCAGGTGCTCCCGCTCGTCGAGCCCGACGAGCGCCATGGCGTGCTGCTCGAGCTCGCCGAGTCCCTGGAGGTCGGCGGCGACTGGGTGGCCGCGGAGGACGCGGTGAGCCGGGCCCGGGACTCGGCCGAGCTCGAGAACCAGCCCGGGGGCGTGGCCCAGGCCCGGATCGCGCAGGCCGACCTGGCCCGCAAGCAGGGCAGGTACGCCGAGGCCGAGACCGAGCTGGCCGCGGCCGAGACGACCTTCCTCGAGATCGGGGACCAGGCCGGGCAGGCCCGCGTGCTGCACCTGCGCGGGACCCTGGCCTCGATGCAGGGTCACCCCGATCGGGCCAGGGCTGCCTACGAGTCGAGCCTCGCTCTGCGTCAGATCACGGGTGACGAGGCCGGCGTCGCCGCGCTGCTCACCAACCTCGCTCTGGTCGCCGAGGACGAGGACGACCTGCCCGAGGCCGAACGCCTCGGCCAGGAGGGGCTCGCCCGCCGGCGGGCCCTGGACGACCGCCGCGCGGTGAGCGTGTCCCTGACGAACATGGGCATGCTGGCGACGGTCCGTGGTGACCTGCCGCTCGCCCTCGAGCGCTTCGACGAGGCCCAGGAGCTGGCCGAGGAGGTCGGCGACCCCTGGGTGGTCGCCGTGGGCCACCACAACCTCGGCAACCTGACCCGGGACCTCGGTGACCAGGACGCCTCCGCGGATCACCTCGGCAAGGCCCTCAGCGCCTACGCCGAGCGGGACGACCGCTGGTCGATGGCACACCTGTTCGAGGACATCGCGCTGTGGGTGCTCGCCGAGGGGACCGGCAAGGACACCGAGGCGGTGTCGCTGCTCGCGGCCGCGGAGCAGCTGCGGTCCGAGATAGGTGCGCCCCGGTTCGCGGCGACCGAGGGCATCCTGGCGGAGGCGCTGGGCCTGGCCCACGCCCGTTCCACCGGCGCCGAGCTCGAGCGCGCGGCCGCAGCCGGACGCGAGGCGCAGCTCGAGATGGTCGTCGCCCGCGCCAGAGGGCTCCTGGAGCGGTCCCACCTGGTCTAGACCACTCGGGACCGAAGGGTGCGTCTAGACGATAGTTTGCGAACGTCTGGGTCTCGGGAGACGTGGCTCCCAGGTCGCCGTAGACGATCCCAGGGGTTCACATCGTGGCTTCGCCAACCTTCGCCCGGAACCTCCATCGCAGCCGCCTGACGGCAGCAGGCGTGGCGGTGGCGCTGGTCCTGACCGGCTTCCTGTCCGTCACAATCGGTCCCGCCACGGCGGCGCCGGTCGACCCGGGCTGGACGGCCAGTGGGCCAGGAGCGAAGACCGTCTCCGACGGCTCGGCGTCGGCGGCGTCGATGTCCTACAACGCGGACAACGGCATCAGCCGCTCAGCATCCTGGTCCTTCACGGCGAGGGCGACCGCGGCGGGATCGGTCAAGGTGCCCTACACCTGGACGGGCCTGCACGCGTGGTTCCAGGTGACCACGACGCTGCAGGCGGTCGTCAACGGGCGGGTGGTCGGCACCCTGGTCCAGGAAGGCCCAGCCGACTGCTGCACCAGCCCGTCGAACGGCTTCGAGTACGGGGGCGTCGCGACGTTCGCCGTCGCGGCCGGTGACACCTACGGGTTCCGGCTGAGTGGCTCCAACTTCGACAGCAACAACTTCCTCCACGGCACGTTCACGCTCAGCACCAAGCCGTACGTCGATCCCGCGATCGGCACGGACAACCGCCAGTGGACCGACGCCGCCCCGCTGCCGCCCGAGGGAATCACAGGAACCCTCGACGAGCCGGGCGAGGCTCGCTGGTTCCGCTTCCCGGTCGTGCCCGGCCAGCACGCCACCGTCGACCTGTCCACCCTGCCCGCCGACTACGACGTCGCCCTGTACGGCGACATCGGGGCGGCGTTCCAGCAGCTGAGCGCCGGCTCGGACATCACCCAGCTCGCGGCCGCGTCGGCCGCCGGGGCCCCGGGTTCGGAGACCCAGGTCCCCGTCTATCCCGACGAGGTGACGCAGGTGCCGACCTCGGCGACCGAGCTGCCCTCCACCGAGTTCGGCTCCACGACGTACGCCCCCCGGATCTATGCACCGCGGATCTATGCGCCCAGGATCTACGCACCCCGGATCTACGCACCCCGGATCTATGCCCCCAGGATCTACGCGCCGGACTCCTACAACGCGGATCTCGACGCGGATGACGACTTCCGCAACGCGTTCTCCGCCGCCCAGAACCAGACACTGCTCGCGGTCTCCGCGAACACCGACCGCGCGCCCGAGCGCGTCTCCGCCTCGACCGGCAACACGGACGGGTACTTCTACGTCCGGGTGCAGGGACACGACGACGTGGTGTCCGACCCGAACGGACTCTTCCACCTCAACCGCTCCGTCTCGGCCGGCAGCGCCTGCGTCGGCCTCGACGACTTCTCCGACCAGCCCACGCTGGCGCCCACCCGCGGCGACGCCCGCACGGTCATCGTCACCGACACCAACAAGCTCGGGCTCGCCGCGGGCAGCCAGGGGCGCGCGACGTACCTCGCCTCGTTGGCCGGCCTGGCGGCGCGCACCGACGGTGCGGTCGTCGACGTGAACGGATCGGTCCGGGTGCAGGACCTGCAGGCCCAGGTGGACGGACACCCGGACTGCCCGTACGCCGTCAACCTGGTCGCCCGGGCGGTCAAGGAGATCGTCGACTCCTACCGCAACGACAACAGCACCTATGTCGTGATCGCCGGCGGCGACGACGTGATCCCGTTCTTCCGCTACCCCGACGTCTCCGGCCTCGGCCAGGAGAGCCAGTTCGACCCGCCGGTACGGTCCGACTCGCCCTCCGGAGCCAGCCTCCGGCAGGACCAGGTGCAGAGCCAGGACGCCTACGGATCGTCCACCGAGGTGACCATCGGTGGGGCGACCCTGCCGGTGCCCGACCTGTCGGTCGGGCGACTGGTGAAGACGCCCCAGGAGATCGAGTCGACCATCGGCAACTTCCTCGGCCTTGCCGGCGGGACGCTCCCGGCTCCCACCGGTCGCCCGTCCGCCTCGCTGGTCACCGGTTACGACTTCCTGGCCGATGCTGCCCACGAGGTCAACGACGAGTTCACCGCAGCGCTGCCCGGCGGTCGGCACGACACTCTCATCGCCGAGTCGGGTACTCCCCTCGACCAGTCCTGGAACGCCGACGCCCTGGAGAACGCTCTCCTGGGCAGCCACCACGAGCTGGTCTACCTGGCCGGCCACTTCAGTGCCAACGACACGCTCGCGGCCGACTTCAACACGACCCTCGACGCGGACGTCCTCGCTCCGGCGTCCGACGGCGGAACCCACCCCACGGCGCTCGAGAACACCCTGGTGCTCAGCGCCGGCTGCCACTCCGGATACAACATCGTCGACGGAGCGGCGGTCCCCCAGGTCACGAACACCTTCGACTGGACCCAGCGGATGGCGCAGCAGCACGCGGTGCTGGTCGGCGGCACCGGCTACCAGTACGGCGACACCGACTTCCTGGAGTACAGCGAGCGCCTCTACCTCGACCTCGCCCGTCGGCTCCACGAGGGCCCCACCACCGGCGCCGCGCCACCGGTGCCGATCGGCAAGGCGCTGCTGCTCGCCAAGCAGGACTACCTGGCCAGCCTGGGCACCGTGACCGGCCTCGACCAGAAGGTCGTCCTCCAGGCGACGCTCTACGGGCTCCCGATGACCGGGTTCGACGCGCCCGGGCGCTCGCCGCTCGGCCAGGATGCGTCGCCCGTCTCGCCTGAGCCGGTCAAGACCGGGCCGGGCGCGACCCTCGGGCTCAGCACCGACGATCTGCCCCTCGCGACCCCCACGACCCGTGCCACCAAGTCGTCCGGGGCCGGCAGCGGGCTGCCCGCGACCCTGGAGTGGCTGGAGGGCAGCGACGGGGTCACCGCGCAACCGGGCGCACCGGCTCTGCCCAAGCAGATCGAGGACGTCTCGGTGCCGGGCCAGCTGCTGCGTGGGGTCGGGTTCCGAGGTGGCGCCTACGTGGACAGGTCGGGAATGCTTCCGCTGACCGGGGCGCCGGCGATCGAGGGATCGACCGCCAACACGACGTTCGAGTCGGCTGCGTTCTTCCCCCAGCGACTGGTCACACCGAACTACTTCGGTGCCCTCGGCTCGAGCGGTCGGACGTCCCTCGTCCTCTCCCCGGCGCAGTACCGGTCGGACGCCGGTGGAGCGTCCACCAACACCGAGCGGGCGTACTCGGGTCTTGACCTCCGGCTCTACTACTCGGGCGACCGGAGCAAGTCGTACAGCGGCAACAACCCCGCGCTCGCGGCCGCGCCGAGCCTGGGGGCGGTGACGGGCACGGTCAAGAACCGGCTCGTCACCTTCTCGACCCAGGTCACCGGCGATCCGTCGGCGGGCGTGCAGGAGGTCTGGGTGACCTGGACCGGTGGCCCCGGCGCCGGTGGCCGGGGGCAGTGGGCCTCGGTCGACCTGAGCCAGGACACGACCGACTCGACCCACTGGTCCGGCAGCTTCAGACTCCCCGACGGCCAGTCCTACGACGGCGTCCGGTTCGTCGTCCAGGCGGCCAACGGCGTCGGGGCGGTCGGCCTGGACACCGCTGAGGGTGACGGCTACCGGGTGACGCCGGAAGGCCCGGCTCCGCCTCCGCCGGCGATCGACGCCGCCACCCCTGCCCACGGGACCGCGGGAGTGGCCTACTCGACAGCGCTGACCGCGACCGGCGGCACCTCGCCCCTCTACTGGGGCCTCGCCGCCGGTTCGACGCTGCCGGCCGGGCTGACCCTGGGCCTCGACGGGACCATCGAGGGGACTCCGACCGCCCCTGGCAGCACGACGTTCACGGTGACGGTCACCGACAGCAACGGCGCCACCGCCGCAGCCCCGGTCACGATCGTCATCGACGCGCCGCCCCCGCCGGTGATCACACCGCCCCAGCCACCCGCTGGCACGGTCGGGGTGGCCTATCGCACCGACCTCGTCGCCACCGGTGGGGCTGCGCCGCTGACGTGGGGCCTGGCCCCGTGGTCGACGCTGCCCGCCGGGCTCACCCTGAGCCCCGCCGGGGTCATCGGGGGGACTCCGACCAAGGCCGGGAGCACGACCCTGACGGTGACCGTCACGGACAAGTACGGCTCGACGGCCTCCGCGCAGATCGCGATCGTCGTCGGTGCTGCGGCCACGAAGCTGACCGCCACCCGGGCGCTCAGCAACCAGCCGCCGCTGGTGCTGAAGGCGACCCTGACCCACGCCCGGACGGGCGCCCCCCTGGCCGGTCAGGTGGTCGTGTTCAAGGCCTGGCGGGTGCCGCTGTGCACCGCCACCACCAACGCGCAGGGCATCGCCACCTGTGACCTGCGCAAGCGACCGCTCGACGCCCTGGCCGTCGCCATCAACCTCGGCTACGAGGTGACCTTCGCCGCTACTCCCGACTACCTGGGGTCGTCCGGCAGCGCCGGACTCTGAGTGGCTCCTACGATGTGCGCGTGAGCGCAACCCTGGTCGCGAAGGACCTCGCGGGCGGCCACGGCCACCGCACCCTCTTCGAGGGCCTCGACCTGACGGTCGCGCCCGGCGACGTGGTCGGGGTCGTCGGCGCGAACGGCGCCGGCAAGACCACGTTGCTGCGGATCCTGGCGGGTGACCTCGAGCCTCACGACGGCACCGTCTCGACGGCGCCCTCCGACGCGTTCGTCGGCTGGCTGCCGCAGGAGCACGAGCGGATCCCCGGCGAGACGGTCGCGGCGTACGTCGGACGACGTACCGGCGCGTCCGGCGCCACCGCAGCGATGGAGGCCGCCGCCGAGGCACTGGGCTCCGGCGAGCCCGGGGTCGACGACGCGTACGCCGTCGCGTTCGACCGCTGGATGACGAGCGGTGCGCCCGACCTCGATGAGCGGATCCCGCCGTTGCTCGCCGACCTCGGCCTCGACGTCGGCCCGGACGCCCTGATGACCTCGCTCTCCGGTGGCCAGGCGGCCCGTGCCGCCCTGGCCGCGCTGTTGCTGAGTCGCTTCGACGTCGTCCTGCTCGACGAGCCCACCAACGACCTCGACCTGGCCGGCCTCGACCGGCTCGAGGCGTTCGTCCACGGGCTGCGCAGCGGCGTCGTCCTGGTCTCCCACGACCGCGAGTTCCTGTCCCGGTGCGTCACCCGGATCGTCGAGCTGGACCTCCCGCAGAACCAGGTGACCGTCTACGACGGCGGCTACGACTCGTTCCTCGAGGAGCGCGCGGTCGCGAGACGGCACGCGCGAGAGGCGTACGACGAGTTCGCGGACAAGAAGGCCGACCTGGTCGGCCGCGCCCGCACCCAGCGCGAGTGGAGCTCGCAGGGTGTGCGCAACGCCATGAAGAAGAACCCGGACAACGACAAGATGCGCCGCAAGGCCGCGAGCGAGTCCTCGGAGAAGCAGGCGCAGAAGGTGCGCCAGATGGAGTCCCGCATCGCCCGGATGGAGGAGGTCGAGGAGCCGCGCAAGGAGTGGGTGCTGCAGTTCAGCATCGGCAGCGCGCCCCCGCTCGAGCGCGGTCGTCGCGACCCTCAACGAGGCGACGCTGCAGCGTGGCGGCTTCCGGCTCGGACCGGTCTCGCTGCAGGTCAGCGCTCGCGACCGGATCGGCATCACCGGGCCCAACGGCGCCGGCAAGACCACCTTGATCCGGCTGCTGCTCGGCCGGGAGCAGCCCGACAGCGGCACCGCCAGCCTCGGTGCGTCGGTCGCGATCGGCGAGATCGACCAGGCGCGCACCGGTCTGGCCGAGGACCTCCCGCTCGGCGACGCCGTGGAAGCGGCTCTGCCGGAGCTCGTCGCCCGCCGACGTACGCACCCTGCTGGCGAAGTTCGGTCTCAAGGCCGACCAGGTCGCCAGCCAGGTCGGGCGCCTCTCGCCGGGAGAGCGCACCCGCGCCGCGCTCGCACTGCTCCAGGGTCGTGGGGTCAACCTGCTGGTGCTCGACGAGCCGACCAACCATCTCGACCTGCCGGCGATCGAGCAGCTCGAGGAGGCGCTGGCGAGCTACGACGGCGCGCTCCTGCTGGTCTCGCACGACCGGCGGCTGCTCGACAACGTCAGCCTGGACCGACGCTGGCGTGTCGTGGACGGCGTCGTGACGCAGGAGTCCTGAGTTGGCACCATGGTCTCCGTGAGACCTCAGGTTGTCGCCCACCGGGGCGCGAGCCACGAGAAGGCCGAGCACACCCTGGGCGCCTACGTGGCCGCCCTCGACGCCGGCGCCGACGGGCTGGAGTGCGACGTCAGGCTCACCGCCGACGGACACCTGGTCTGCGTGCACGACCGCGACCTGCGCCGTACGGCGAGCACCCCCAAGCTGGTCTCGAACACCGAGCTCGCCGACCTCGACGCGCTCGACTTCGCGTCGTGGAAGAACCCCTGGGCCGACCTCGACGACGAGGCGCCGCCACGCGACGAGCGGCTCGACAAGGTCCTCACGCTGCGCACCCTGTTGGAGACGGTCGCCGACTACGACCGGCGGATCGAGGTCGCGATCGAGACCAAGCACCCGACGCGGTACGGCGGACTGGTCGAGCGCCGGCTGGTCGACCAGCTGCGGCACTTCGGCTGGCACCGGCCCGGCTCGTCCGGTGCGGGTGATGAGCTTCTCGTGGACCGCGTTGCAGCGGGTCGAGCGACTGGCGCCGGACGTCACCCTCGTGATGCTCATCGATTCCGCTCGCCAGTGGTCGATGCTGCGCCGGATGATCGGGCCGGACTGGCTGGTCGGCCCCGGCATCGACGAGCTCACCGACCACCCCAAGCTGGGCCGCCGGATCGCTGCGAGCGGCCGGGAGATGCATGTCTGGACGGTCAACACCCCGACCCAGCTCGACCTCTGCCTGGAGCTCGGGGTGAAGGCCGTGATCACCGATCGGCCGGCGTACCTCGTCGACCTGCTCGACGAACGGGACCGACCGGGCAGATAGCCTCACGGGCATGGCCAAGAAGTCCCGCACCAAGACCCGCGACCAGCAGCCGACCGCCCCCGGAGAGGTCGGCCCGCGGCAGCCGTGCCCGTGTGGCTCCGGCAAGCGCTACAAGGCCTGCCACGGCGCGGTCGGCGGCGCCGGCAGCGTCTTCGTCAACCGACCGTTCCAGGGGCTGCCCTCGGAGTGCGACGTCGTCGCGATGCGCGAGCTGGTGCCGGCCGCCACCGCGCCCCTGACGGTGAAGGACCACCCGGACCGCGTCGTCCAGCTCTGCTCCCTGCTGCCGATGGCCGCACCGGCGATGGTGCGCGACAGCGGCGAGATCTGGCTCGGTCTGCAGGTCCAGCACAACTTCGGCGACCCGGGCCGTGACCTCGGGGCGGTCCTCACCCTGGCGCTCGAGGCCGAGGCAGGGATCGTCGGCCTCACCGAGGCTCCGGGCGAGGGCCCGCGCCTCCAGGACCTGGTGACCGGTACCGAGCTGAAGGTCACCGTCCACGACGGCTTCGACTTCTGGATCGCCGACATCGAGGACGCCGACCGGTCCGCGATGGCAGCCGCGCTCGAGCAGGCCAACGCCGCCGCGATGCCGACGTCCCGGCTGACCACCGTGGAGTCGGCGTACTGGACCAACGTCGGCACCAAGGAGCACCTGCGCTGGGTGATGCCTGAGCCCGAGGACGCGCTGCTCGACGCGCTCGCCCGGCTGCACGCGGGCGGCGGCGACCACCTGGTCGAGGGCTCGCGGTTCGTCGGGATGTTCCGCGCGCACGGTCTGCTCGCCCCGGTCTGGGACCTGCCGCTCGGCACCGGCCCGGAGGCGCTCGAGGACCCGGCCGAGACGTTCGCGGCCGCGCTCGCCGAAGCGCTCGCCGACACCAGCGACCTCACCTCCGGGCAGCGCTCGGCGCGCTCCGGACTGGCGAACCGTCAAGTCACGTTGCGATGAACGCCGAGGTGGACGCGAATCACGCTCCGCTGGCGGTGTCGGAGTTGTCCCCAGGGCAGGTCACGACGTAGATTTCCCCGAGCCCGGTCGTTGTCGCATCCCCCGTCGACAGCGGCCGGGTTTCATTTCTCATTGCTCCTGCCGAGTTCAAGACCGGTGAGCCAGCAGCTGTTTCGTCGCTGACTTCGGTTGCCTGCTCACCGCTGCCCGGACCGCCGCGCGAGCAGCGGTGCGTCAGCAACCTTCTGGCGGTGACACCCGGTTGCCGGCACACCGCCACCCGGCCAGACGTTCGCTCACAGGGCGGTGCCGCCGGAGTCGGTGGCGTCGAGTTCGCTGCTCAAGTGGGCCGCCAGGCGACTCGCGAGCTGAGCCGATTGCCCGGGGGGCCCCCAGGTGTAGAGGCCCGAGAGTGTGTCTCCCGAACGTTGGTAGACGATCGCTCCAGGGTGCTCGGCCCCGCCTTTCTCGACGATCACGACCTTGTGCGCGACGGTGTCCGCCGCCCAGCCCGGTCCTATCGCCAGCGGAAGGAAGAGCTGCTTGGTGGCTGGGCTACGAGCGACACCGGACGCCACGAACCCGGTGGGGCACTGGGCGATGGCCGAGCGGATCTCGTTCATGGCTGCCTCCGCGCCGCCCGGCTGGTACGTGACGGTCTCGCTGGACACCATCTGCCCGTCCTGAGTGGTGTAGGCGACCTGGTGACGTGCTGTGCGCAGGTCCTCGCTCGGGAAGGCGAAGCCGCACAAGTCCAGGGTGACCTGTCCGTCGACCTCGTCACCCGAGGGTCCGAACCGCTCCTTGGAACCGAAACTCGCGGGCAGGTCCTTCGGTGTCACCCCGACCGCGCGCACGACGGAGTCAGGATCCGTGGACGGAGACGGTGAACTCGCCTCAGGGGACACGATGTTCGGCCCCGGGGTCGGTGACGAGGCGGTACCGGGGTCGCTGTCGTTGCAGCCGCACAACACGACCAGGCCGACCGAGAGCGCGCCGATGACGACTGAGAATCTGGGGGACACCTGCTCAATTGGCACGGGGGGACGTCGGTCCGTGGCCGATCCATCAACTTCGCCCCGCCTGAGAATGCGGTGTGCGCCCGGCTAGCCTGGTCAGGTGAGTGCACCGTGATGGGGGATCCTCTCGACGCACCCGATTCGGATCGGCCGGAGCTCTGGTTCAAGGACGAGGGAAGTATCTACGAGGTCGCCATCTACCCCTCGATGATGCCGATCGCGATGACTCAGGGACGGTCTACGTCGCTGATCCTGGATCTCGTCACCCACCTGGTGTCGAGCCTGATCGGCAGATTCATCGACCCGAGATGGAAGGTCGTCGTCTCCAGCAAGCCGATGAGTCGGGCGACCATGTTCCACGCCGTCCACGTCGAGTTCGTCGGGTCGAGTGACGATGCAGTCGCGATGCAGGCGGCAATCGTGCGTCGTTGGGAGCCTGGCCAGTTTGCGGACGCCACGCCCATGACATCGCGTGAACTCGGGCGAGCCCGGCGCGCGACGCGCCGTGGGCTACCTGCGCCACAGCCCCGCACACTTGCGGGACACAGCCTGACTCGCATGCACGCCCGGTTCTGTCTGTTCGCGGGAGTGTCGTTGGCGGCAGCGGGACTCGCGGCTGTCGGCATGCGCTCGAGTTCCGACTTGCTCGCGGTCGGATACCTGGCTGCCGCGTTCGGGCTGGTTGTCATCGCCGTGGGGGTTGTTCTGTTCGTGGTTGATCGGGTCACGCGTTCAACGCCACCTCCGTGACAGCTGTGCGTTGCCGGACTGCGGCTTCCGCGTCGTCGCGGCGGCATGGAGTCGTCCCTGAGGACTGACTTCACGCCTGTGTGGAGTCCACCGGCAGCGGCGCGCGCGTGACCGGGCAGCTCATGCACCGCGGGCCGCCACGACCGGAGCCGAGCTCGGAGCCGGCGATCCGGACGACCTCGATGCCGGCGTCCTCGAGGCGCGCGTTGGTCTCGTCGTTGCGCTCGTAGGCGACGGCCACCCGCGGCGCGATCGCGAGGGTGTTGTTGCCGTCGTCCCACTGCTCGCGCTCGGCGGTGACCGGGTCGAGACCGGTGTCGATCTGGTGCAGCGTGTCGATCTCCATCGCCTTCGCGGCCGCGACCAGGAACGGCTCGGCTCCCGCGACGGCCAGCGCCAGGTCGCGGTCGTCCTCGGCGTGCTCGACCAGCGTGACGGCGTACGCCTGCAGGGAGTCGGCGACGTTCGGGTACATCACGATCTTGTCGACGTCGACCATCGTGCACACCGTGTCGAGGTGCATGGTCGCTCGCTCTTGCGTGATGGGTACGGCGAGCACTGTGTGGGCCAGGTCGGCGTGGAAGGCCTGGCGGGCGAACCGCTCGACACCCGCCGGGGTGGTCCGCTCGCCGACCCCGACCGCGATCACACCAGGGGCCAGCAGCAGCACGTCGCCGCCCTCGACGTGCTCGTGGTGCCAGCCGTGGATCTTGCGGGTGCCGCGGAAGCGCGGGTGCTCGGTGTAGATCGAGCTCGGTCAGCTGGGTCTCGCGCGAGCGCGCCGGCATCGCCAGCGAGGTGATCGCGACCCGGTCGCGCACCCAGACGCTGGAGTCGCGGGTGAAGAGCAGGTTGGGCAGCGGGTCGATCAGGAAGTCGTCGCTGGCCAGCAGCGAGGTGACCAGACCGAAGCCGCCGCGCACCTCGTCGTTGCGGATCCCGGCGGTGAGGTAGCCGGTCAGCTCCTCCGGCGGGCTCGGTCATCAACCGCGCCAGGTAGTCGCGCATGGTGTCGCCGAGGTGGAGCCCGGCCAGAGCGTGGTGGTGATCGCGTGGTTGCGGGCGTCGTCCTGCGCGAGGGTCTCGGTGAGCAGGGTCGGTCAGGTAGAGCACCTCGACCTCGCGGGCACGGAGCGCCTCCGCGAACGCGTCGTGCTCCTCCTGCGCCCGGCCCACCCAGGGGATGCCGTCGAAGAGCAGCCGGTCGTTGTTGCGCGGGGTCAGCCGCTTCAGCTCGTTGCCCGGCCGGTGGAGCATGACCGTCTGAAGCCTGCCGACCTCGCTGTCGGCGCCGTGGGGTGCCATGCGTCCGACTCTAGAGGTCCGCTCAGGAGATCAGCTGGTACGCCGTGACCGCCGCGAGCAGCAGACAGACGCCGGCGCCGATGTAGTGCAGCACGTGCAGCTTGACGAAGCGCTGCAGCTGCTGACCGGCGATCACGGCGAGGCCGCTGACGAGCAGCAACGCCGCCAGGGCGCCGATGAAGACCGCGATCGGCGCCTCGTACTTGGCGACCAGCGAGATCGTCAGCAGCTGCGAGAGGTCGCCCCACTCGGCGGCGAAGAGCACCAGGAAGCTGGCGATCACCGCCCGCACGCCGTGGACCTCCTTGGTCTCCACCTCCTCGTCCGACTCGGCCGCCTCCTGGTGGCTTCGGCCCTCCCTGATCAGGATCGCCGCACCGATCAGGAACATCAGACCGGCCGCCGCCTGGACCACCTGCTCGGGCAGGAACGACACGGCGTGTCCCAGCAGCACCGCCACCAGGGTCTGCACCGTGAAGGCGAGACCGACGCCGATCCACACCAGGATCGGTCGGTACTTCGTCGCGAGCACCAACGTCGCGAGGAAGGTCTTGTCGGGCAGCTCGACCACGAAGATGGCGAGGAAGCTGACTCCGACGATGGCGATCGGATCCATCAGTCCCTCCCGGGAGAGTTGCCGGCGAGGAGGGCGCGGCTCAGGGCCTGCGCCTCCGTGAGTACGTCGTTGACGGGGCGCCCGAGCGTGGCCGCTGCGCGGGCGACGTGCTCGTACTCGGGCTGGGCGTTGACCACGACGTCGTCGTGGCGGGCGACCTTGACGTCGACGGGCTGGCCGTCGACCTCGATCACCACGATCTCGCGCTCGAGCGAGTGCTTGGTCAGCGGCTGCTCGCGCAGGCCGATGGTCGAGGTCTGCCGGAAGATCGCGCGACGGACCTCGGGGGCGCGGCGGGCATCGACCAGGGCGCTGAGCGTGTGGGCTGGACGACCCTTCTTCATCAGGATCGGGGTGAGCCAGGCGTCGGACGCGCCGGCCTCGAGCAGCGCCGAGATCACCGTCGGCCAGACCCGCGGATCGAGGTCGTCGACGTTGCACTCAAGCAGCGAGCGGCCCGACGTCGGTTGAGGTGCGAGCGGAGCGAGCCTCGAATCCACCTCCGACGAACAGTCGCAGCACGTTGGCGTGCCCGTGCGGGTCCCGCCCGCCCGCGCCGACGCCGATGGTGTCGACGCTCATCGCGGGCTGGGGGCCCCAGGCAGTGGCGAGGGTCGTGAGCAGCGCGGCTCCGGTGGGGGTGCACATCTCCATCGGGACCACACCCGCGTACGACGGGGCGCCCCGCAGCAGCTCGGCGACAGCGGGTGCCGGCACCGGCAGCGTGCCGTGGGCGCTCTGGATGGCGCCGGAGCCGACCGCGACGGGTGAGACCGTGACGTCGGTGGCGCCGAGGTGCACGAAGCCGGCGGCCACCCCGACCACGTCGGCGATCGCATCGAGGGCGCCGACCTCGTGGAAGTGCACGTCGTCGGGCGAGGTGCCGTGCACGGCCGCCTCGGCGACCGCCAGCCGCTCGAAGACGCGCAGCGCGAGAGCGCGCGCCGGCTCGTCGAGGGCGGCTGCGTCGAGGAGGCCACGTACGTCGTGCCAGGTGCGGTGGGTGGTCGAGTCGGCGACGTCGACGTGGCAGCGGGTCGCGGCCAGCGCACCTCGCCGTACGGTCTCCACCCGGAGGGTGATCGGCTCGGGGGCGACCGCCTCGACAGCGGTCGCGAGCACCTCGACGGGCACACCGGCACCGACCAGCGCACCCAGCAGCATGTCGCCGCTCGCGCCCGAGGACGCGTCGACCCAGACGGCCGTCACCGAGGCACGCTCTGGCGGGCGACCCGGGCGGCGTGCACCCCAGCGCCGTAGCCGTTGTCGATGTTGACGACCGTGATGCCCGGCGCGCAGGAGTTGAGCATCGCCAGGAGCGCCGCGATCCCGCCGAGGGAGGCGCCGTACCCGACGCTGGTGGGGACGGCGACGATCGGGACCCCGGTCAGCCCGCCGACGACGGAGGGCAACGCGCCTTCCATGCCGGCGACCACGATCAGGCAGTCGGGTGCGGCCAGCCGGTCGCGGACACCGAGGAGGCGGTGCAGGCCGGCGACGCCGACGTCGTCGATGCGGTCGACGCCGGCCCCGTGGACGGCGACGGTGAGGGCGGCCTCGGCGGCGACCGGTGCGTCCGACGTGCCGGCGCTGACGATCGCGACGGTGCCTCGGGCCTCGGGCAGCGGGCCCAGGGTGGCGGCCCGGGCGACCAGGTCGATCGCGGCCTCGGGGAGGGTCGCCTCGATCGCCTCGATCGCCTCGGGGGAGAGCCGGGTGGCGAGCACCGCGCGCTCGGGGTGCTTGTCGTGCAGGGCGCGCAGGATCGCCACCACCTGGTCGGGGGTCTTGCCGGCACCGTAGACGACCTCGGGGTCGCCGGTGCGCGCGGCGCGATCCATGTCCACGCGCGCGAAACCGAGGTCGGCGATCCGGGGATCCTGCTGCTCCACGCAGGAGAACCTACTCGTTCACCCCAGAAGCGTTGCCACTGTCGGTGGTCGGGTGTTGTCTGGCAGGAGGGGTCGTCGGAGCACAGACCAAGGAGCAACGAGATGTCGAAGTTCGAGTCCTACCTGCAGGGCACGCCCAACTATGTCGAGCTGATCACGCCCGACCAGGCCGCCGCTCAGTCCTTCTACGGTCCCCTCTTCGGATGGGAGTTCGCGGAGGTCCCGATGGGCGACGACGGCTACTACGTCACCTTCGCCAAGGAGGGCGACTCGGTCGGTGGCATCGGCGGCCAGATGCCCGGCATGGACGGGCACCCCGGCTGGTGGGGGGTCTACCTCGCGGTGGACGACGTCGACGCGACCACCGCGAGAGTCGCCGAGCTCGGTGGCACGGTGGACGCCGGGCCGTTCGACGTGATGGAGCACGGGCGGATGTCCGCGATCCAGGACCCGTCCGGAGCGCGGGTCAACCTCTGGCAGGCCAAGTCCCATCCCGGGACGCAGCGGGCCAACGAGCCGGGCACCCCTATCTGGAACGAGCTGATCTCTCCCGACCTCGCGGCCGCGACGAGGTTCTACGCCGACCTGCTGGGTGTCAGCTGGGAGGAGCAGCCGATGGAGGGCGGCCCGGCGTACACCTGCCTGCTCGTCGACGGCCGTCAGGTGGGCGGCGCGATGCCGCCGATGATGGACGTCCCGCCTCACTGGAACGTCTACTTCAACGTCGAGTCGGTCGATGACACGGTCGCCAAGGCCGCCGAGCTCGGTGGCGCGGTCCTCGCGCCCGCGTTCGACGTGCCCGGCGTCGGCCGGATGGCGGTCCTGGCCGACCCCCAGGGCGCGATGTTCAACCTGATGGCCGCCGGTTGATCAGCCGTCCGCGCGGAAGCCGTCCGCGGCGTAGACCCCGAGGATCTTGACCTCGGTGGTGAAGAACGTCAGCTCCTCCAGCGCGCGCTTCAGCCCGAGGTCCTCGGGGTGGCCGTCGACCTCGGCGAGGAACTGGGTCGCCGTGAAGGCGCCGCCGACCATGTAGCTCTCCAGCTTGGTCATGTTCACGCCGTTGGTGGCGAAGCCGCCGAGTGCCTTGAAGAGCGCTGCAGGCAGGTTCTTGACGTTGAAGATGAAGGAGGTGACGACCGGGCCGTTGCCGGCGGGCGCCTGGACGTAGTCGCGGGAGAGCACGACGAAGCGCGTCGTGTTGTGGTCCTCGTCCTCGACGTCGTCGGCGAGGATCTCCAGCCCGTAGATCTCGGCGGCCAGGGGCGGGCTGATCGCGGCCTGAGTCGGATCGCCGGCCTCCGCCACCTCGCGGGCGGCTCCGGCGGTGTCGCCGGACATCACGGGGGTGAGGCCATGGGCGCGGATCACCTTGCGGCACTGGCCGAGCGCGTGCACATGGCTGTGCACGGTGCGGATGTCGCCGAGGGAGGCGCCTGGGACGCCCATCAGGCTGAACCGGATCCGCAGGAAGTGCTCGGCGATGATGTGCAGCCCGGAGTCGGGCAGGAAGTGATGGATGTCCGCGACCCGGCCGGCGATCGAGTTGTCGATCGGGATCATCGCCAGGTCGGCGTCCCCGCCCTCGACCGCCGCGAAGACGTCCTCGAACGACGCGCAGGCGAGCGCGTCCCAGTCGGGGTAGTGCTGCTTGCACACGATGTGGGAGTTGGCGCCGGGTTCGCCCTGGTAGGCGATGCGTCGAGTCACGTCGTTCATGGTCCCACGCACCTGCACTGTGCGCGCCGTCAGTCGGACCGAACCGGGAGCGACCTAGTCTGAAGGACGTGGAGTTCGCCGCTTTCGCCGTCGCCGTCATCGCTCTGCTCGTTGCGGCTCTCGCCTTCTGGCGCAGCCTGCCTCAGGTCCGAGATCCCGCCGACCTGCTGCCCGAGGACCTGCACGGTCTGCGCCAGGAGGTTGCCGCCCTGCGCGCCGAAGGTGCCGACGCACTGCGGAACCTCTCGGTCGTGCGGTACGACGCGTTCGGTGACATGGGCGGCCACCTGTCCTGGTCGCTGGCGCTGGTCGACGACAGCGGCAACGGCGTCGTGCTGACCTCGATCCACGGGCGCAGCGAGGCCCGCACCTACGCCAAGAACATCAGCGGCTGGACCTGCGAGCAGCAGCTGTCGCCCGAGGAGCTCGAGACGATCGAGCACGCCCGCCCGTGAGCAGGCCGAGCAAGAACCCGCAGCTGTTGCGCGTCCGCGCGCTGACCAAGAAGTTCGGTGACGTCGAGGTCCTCTCCGGCGTCGACCTCACGGTGACCTCCGGCAAGGCGCTGGCACTGCGCGGGCGCAACGGTGCCGGCAAGTCGACGCTGCTGCGCTGCATCACCGGCGTCGATGCCCCGACGTCCGGCACGGTCGAGCTGGACGGCGTCCCGGTCGACGAGCGTTCGGTGGCGGTGCGCCGCGACCTGGCGATCGTCATGGACGACATGGACTTCTTCCCCGACCTCAGCGTCATCGAGCACCTCGACCTCTTCGCCCGCGCCCACGGCGTACCCGATGCCGAGACGCTGGTCGACGACGTGCTCGAGGAGGTCCGGCTGACCCCGCAGGCCGCCCAGCTGCCCGGCACGCTGTCGTCGGGCCAGAAGCGCCGACTCGCGCTGGCCAGCGCGTTCGTCCGACCGCGCCGACTGCTGGTGCTCGACGAGCCCGAGGCCCGGCTCGACGAGGCCGGTCTCGCGTGGCTGACCGAGCGGCTGCTGCGCGAGAAGGCCGACGGTCTCGGGATCCTGCTCGCCAGCCACGACCCCGACCTCGTGAAGGCGGTCGCCGACCGGGTCCTCGATCTGGACAAGCCGTCCTCGTGAGTGCCGCCACCGCCGAGGTCCGGGCGCTCCGCTCCCAGATCCGCACCTGGCGCAGGGGTCGCGTCGACACCAGCCTGATGGAGGCGGTGAGCGACGCGTACGTCGCGGTCTTCTCCGCGCTCGTCCTGGGCGCGATGGCCGTCAGCGTCATCGTCAACCTCCGCGTCGTCAGCTCCGGCGCCTGCTCCTCGGTGTCCTGTCTGGATGCCCGCGACGCGCTCGGCTGGCTCTTCGGACTGGCCGCGATCACGTTCGTCCTGGCAGCGACCCGGCTGCTCGGGCCGATGCTGGTCTCACCCGCTGTGGGGACCTGGCTGTTGAGCGCTCCGGTCGACCGCACCGCGCTGGTGCGCGGCCGCCTGATCGGTACGTCGGTCGTGGCTGCCCTGGTCGGCGCCGGCCTGGCCGCGATCGGTGCGACCCTGAGTGCCTACCCGGCGGACGTCATCGGATGGCTGACCCTCCTTGCCGCCGTCGCCTGTGTGCTGATCGTCGCGGTCGCGACAGTCGCGCAGGCCCGTGGCGGACAGGTCGTGCGTGTGCTCGCCTGGTCGCTCGGCATCGTGCTGTGGGTGGGCCTGGTGCTGGTCGCGCGCGACACCGTGCCCGCACTGCTGCGGGTCCCGGCGGTGGTCCCCCTCCAGATCGCGGTCGTCACCACCGCGGTGGTCGGCGTCGTGCTGCTCCTCCTGGCCTACCGCAGCCTGGGCTCGCATCCGTCGTGAGCGGCTCGTCTCGGGCGGCACGCTCCTGCCCGGGATCTCGGGTGCGCTGTCCAGCCTCGACCTGACCCTCTTCTACGACATCCTGGTCGCCCGGCACTGGCGGTCGCGGAGCACGGTCCGGGTGGTCCGCGGCCGGGGGAGCGGTGCCGGCGCGCTGGTCTGGCGCGAGGTGGTCCGACTGCGCCGTACGCCGCAGGTGCTGATCGGCCTGGCCGGCACGCTGGTGCTGCCCTACCTCGCGGCCGCCCTCGGCCTGGGCCACGTGCTGGTCGTCGTGGTGGCGCTGGCCGGGTTCTTCGCCGGCGTCGGGCTCTTCACCTCGCTCCGCGTCCTGAGTCGTACGGCGAGCCTGCTGCGCTGCTTCCCGCTCCCGGCGTCCTGCCGTCCGGGTGGCGTGCGTCGGAGTGCCGGCCGCGGTGCTGCTCGTCTGGTCCCTCGCGACCACGCCCGCGATCCACGCTGCCATCGGCGGTACCTGGGGGTCGTGCGTCACGCTGGCGCTCGCCTGCGGGGTGACGGTGGCGACCGCCGCGGTCCGCTGGATGACCAGCCACCCACCCGACTACCGGCTGCCGCTGGTCACCTCGCCGATGGGCGCCGTCCCGACCTCGCTCTACTTCAGCGTGCTGCGCGGCTTCGACGTCCTGCTCCTCGGCACGGTGCCGTTGCTGATCTCCCCGACGCCGACGGGCGCGGCCTGGTCCGTCGGCCTGATGGCGCTGGTCCTGTCGTTCCTGCTCGGGCGGCCCTGAGCCTCAGGGCGCGGTGACGAAGCGGACCAGGTAGCCGGTCAGGCGCTTCCGCTCGACCGCCGTCAGCATCGCGAGCAGGGTCGAGGTCAGCTCGTCGCTGAGCACCCGCGCCTGGCTCGCCACGACGTCCGCCTCGGGGAGGAGGTGGAGGAGCTGGGTGCGCCGGTCGCTCTCGAGCCGACGGCGTTCGACCAGGCCGCGGCGCTCCATGTCGTCGACCATCTGCACGACGCTGGCGCCGCTGACCCCCAGGATCCGGGCCAGCTCGGCCTGCGGGATCGGCCCCTGCTCGGTGAGGGCGGCCAGGCAGCCCTTGTGGCGGGGCTCGATCCCGAGCGGCGCGAGCGCGGCCGAGAAGTCGCGGTGCATCCGGAAGTGGGCGCGGGTGATGAGGAACGCGACGCTCTCGAGGAGCGGAGCGGGGGTGTCCGCTGCGAGGTCGTGCTCCGAGATCCGGACCAGGATCCGACGGAAGTCCTCGTGCTCGTCGATCGTGAAGACCGAGGTCAGGGCGTCGTCGAGGTCCTCGACGTGCCGGCGCCAGCGCTGGGCGGCCGCCGCGCCCTCGGCGGTGCGGGTGAGCGCGTAGGAGCGTCGGTCCTCGGGGTTGCGGACCCTGGTCACCAGCCCTTGGGCCGCGAGGTCGGCTGCGACCTTGACGACGGTGGTCCGGCTCGTGCTGATCGCCGCCGCGATCGACTGCTGGGTGCGCGTGACACCACCGGCGAGCGAGAGGAGGGCGGCGTACTCGTGCACGTCGACGCCCAGAGGGAGCGTCTCGGCCAGGGCGGCGTGCACCCGGGCCGCCGCGCGCCAGAAGAGGTGGCCGTCGTTCCGTGCCAGCGCAGGGAGGAGCTCGCGACTGACCGAGGCCTCCGGCAGAACCATGCGCTCCATCTCCTGATCGTTAGGCACTTGACGATCGAACGAATGAGCGTATCGTACTGGAGGTAATCGTTAAGTAGATGATGATTTGGTGGTTGATGAAGATGAGCGCTCAGACGGAGATCGAAGCACCCGACAAGGGCAGGTGGTGGACCCTGGTCGCCGTCTGCACCGGAGTGTTCATGCTCCTGCTCGACGTGACGATCGTGAACGTCGCGCTGCCCGACATCCAGAGCCAGTTCGACGCGTCGCTGTCCGGCCTGCAGTGGGTGATCGACGCCTATGCGCTCAGTCTCGCGGCGCTGCTGCTGACAGCCGGGTCGCTGGCCGACATCTTCGGCCGCCGCAAGGTCTTCGTGATCGGCACGGCACTCTTCACGCTCGGCTCGCTGCTCTGCGGCCTCGCGCCCAGCATCGAGTTCCTCGCGATCGCCCGGGCCGCGCAGGGGATCGGCGGCGCCGCGATGTTCGCGACCTCGCTCGCCATCCTCGGCACGACGTACACCGGCAAGGACCGCGGCGTCGCCTTCGGTGCCTTCGGTGCGACCACGGGTGTGGCCGTGGCGATCGGCCCGGTGCTCGGCGGCATCCTCACCAGCGGCCTGTCCTGGCGTTGGATCTTCTTCGTCAACCTGCCGATCTGCCTGGTCGCGATGTACATCTCGATGACCAAGGTCCACGAGTCGAAGAACCCGCACGCCGGCCGCCCCGACTGGATCGGCTTCGTCACCTTCAGCTCGGCGCTCGGACTGCTCGTCTTCGGCCTGATCGAGGCCGGCAAGGACGGCTGGAGCGACACGACGGTCGTGACCAGCCTGGTCTCCTCCGCCGTGCTGCTGGTGGCCTTCGTGGTCAGCCAGCTGCTGCAGAAGGACCCGATGTTCGACCTGGCGCTGCTCAGGAAGCCGACCTTCACCGCCGGCCTGCTCGCGGCGTTCGGTGTCTCGGCCTCGATCTTCTCGCTGCTGACCTACATCGTGATCTACCTCCAGAACGTCCTGGGCTACTCCGCGGTCGAGACCGGTGTGCGGCTGCTCTTCCTCTCGGCGGCCACCTTCCTCGCCTCGGCGGTGACCGGCAGGTTCATGGACCACCTACCGACCAAGTGGCTGATCGGTCCGGGGTTCCTGGTGCTGGGCGTCGGCCTGCTGCTCGTGATGGGCATCGACCCCGGCTCCGGCTGGACGCACCTGATCCCCGGTCTCATCGTCTCCGGCATCGGCGTCGGCATGATCAACCCGCCGCTGGTCTCGACCGCGGTCGGTGTCGTCGCCCCGGCCCGCGCCGGCATGGCGTCGGGCGTGAACTCCACCTTCCGCCAGGTCGGTATCGCGACCGGCATCGCTGCCCTCGGCTCGATCTTCAGCCACCAGGTCGCCGGTGCGCTGCACGACAAGCTGGCCGGTACGGCGGCCGCGGGCCAGTCGGACCGGATCGCCGCGGCGGTCACCGGTGGCCAGGTCTCGGTCCTGCCCCCGGCGCTGCAGCCCCCCGCGATCGCGAGCTTCGTGGATGCGCTCAACCACATCGTCATGATCGGAGCCGGTACGGCGTTCGTGGTGGGGGCGCTCTGCCTGGTGCTGATCCGGCAGAAGGACTTCGTCCAGCAAGGTGCCCCGGCGCCTGCGGCGGAGGAGCCGGAGGCCGTTCCCGCTCGGTGAGCGTCGCCACGACCTGGAGCGGAGCCCTATGCTCCGCGGATGAACCCGATGCGCTGGATGGCGGTGACGCTGGGCGGCCAGCCGTGGTTGTCGAAGTACTCCCGGGTGATCGTCGGCTCTGACAAGGCGATCCAGCGGCTCACCCGGGGGCGGATGACGATCATGACGGCGACCGGGTTGCAGGAGCTGCTGCTCCAGGTGCCCGGGCGCAAGTCCGGCATCCTCCGCTCGACGCCGCTGCTGTGCGTGCCGCACCAGGACGGGTGGTTGATCGTGGGCTCCAACTGGGGCGCGCCGCAGCCGCCCGCCTGGGCCGCCAACCTGAGGGTCGCCGACGAGCCGCTGGTGACCTTCAAGGCCCGCACCGTCGCCGTCGACGCCCGTGAGCTCACGGGTCCTGAGCGGGACGAGAAGTGGGCGGTCGCGGTGGCCGAGTGGCCCAACTACGGCAAGTACGCCGAGCGCACCGACCGCGAGCTCCCGCTCTTCTGGCTCACGCCCCGCTAGGGCTCCAGCGTGTAGCCCGAGCCCGGGCGTGGTCACCAGGTGCACGGGGTGCGCCGGGTCGGCCTCGAGCTTGCGGCGCAGCTGGGCGGCGTACACGCGCAGGTAGTGCATCTCGTGCTCGTACGCCGGGCCCCACACCTCGCGCAGCACCTGCTCGCGGGTGACCAGCCGGCCGACGTTGCGGGCGAGCAGCTCGAGGAAGGCCCACTCCGTGGGCGTCAGCCGTACGTCGCTCCCGCTGCGGGTGACCCGCTTGCGGGCGAGGTCGATGACCAGGTCGCCCGCGACCACCTCGACGGTCTCAGGGGCGGCCGCCTGGCCGCGCCGAACGGCCGCGCGGAGGCGGGCCAGCAGCTCGTTCATCGCGAACGGCTTGGTGACGTAGTCGTCGGCCCCGAGGTCGAGCGCCTCGACCTTGTCCTCGCCGTGCTGGCGCGCGGAGAGCACCACGATCGGCACGGTGGTCCAGCCGCGCAGACCGGCCAGCACCTCGGTGCCGTCGATGTCGGGCAGGCCGAGGTCGAGGAGGACCACGTCGGGGTGCTCGGTGGCGGCGGCGTCGAGGGCGGAGCGTCCGTCGGCAGCGGTGACCACCTCCCAGCCGTGGGCGCGCAGGTTGATCGCGAGCGCGCGGGCGAGCGCGGGCTCGTCGTCGACGACGAGGACCTTGTACCTGGTGGGGGAGCTCACGACACCGCCTCGGCTCGGGGGACGGACAGCACCATGGTGAGTCCGCCGCCGGGGGTGTCCTCGACCAGGAGGTTCCCACCGACCGCCTCGGTCAGCCCGCGAGCGACGGCGAGTCCCAGGCCGAGGCCATCGGGACCGGTGTCACCGAGTCGCTGGAACGGCTCGAACATCCGCTCCCGCTGCGCGACCGGCACCCCGGGGCCGCGGTCGACGACCAGGATCTCGACGGTGTCGGGCAGCACCTGGGCGAGCACCCGGACCGGCTCGCCGTGCGAGCACCCGCACGGCGTTGGCGACCAGGTTGGCGACCACCCGCTCGAGCAGTCCGGCATCGGTGCTCACGAGCGGCGCGGTCTCGTCGACCTCCAGCGACCACGCTGCCGTCGGGGTGACCGGCGACCGCGATCGGGAGCACCTCCTCCAGGCTGCGGTCCGCCGATCACGGGGTGCACCAGCCCCGACTCGATCCGCGAGAGGTCGAGCAGGTTGTCGATCAGCCGCTCGAGCTGGCCGGTCGAGGACTGGACGGCGGCGACCAGCTCGGCCCGGTCCTCGGCGTCCAGCGACCCGGACGCGAGGCCGTCGACCGCCGTACGCATGGTGGCGAGCGGGGTGCGCAGGTCGTGGGAGACCGCGCGCAGGATCGCGGTGCTGGTCGCCTCGGCCCGCTCGAGGGCGGCGGCGCGGTCGTCGCGCTCGCGCAGCCGTCGGTACTCCAGCACCAGCCCGGTCTGCACGGCGAACGCCTCCAGCACGCGCTGGTCGGTGGCGCGCAGCGGCGACCCGCGCAGCACGATCACGTGGTCGTCGTCGACGCGGACCCGGGTGTCGCCGTCGTCGGGCGGCGGCCGCCGGTGAGGTGCCGCTCGAGGCCAGCACCTCCCAGCCGGCCGGTCCCCGGGCGAGCAGCGAGGCGGAGGCCTGGCCGAACACCTCCCGCAGGCGCGCGACGATCGCCTCGGCCGTGTCCTGACCGGTGAGCACCGAGCGCGACAGCGAGCTCATCGTCGCTGCCTCGGTCCGCGCGCGCACCGCGTCGGTGGCCCGGCGCGAGGCCCGGTCGACGACGGTGGCGACGCCGATCGCGACGGCGACGAAGACCAGCAGGGCGACCACGTTGGTCGGCTCCGAGATCGTCAGCTTGCGGACCGGCGGGGTGAAGAACCAGTTCATCAGCAGGAAGCCCGCCGAGCGCTGCGACCAGGGCGGGCACCAGTCCGCCGACCAGGGCGACCAGCACGGTGACCGCCAGGAAGAGCAGGACGTCGACCGGGAGCTGGTCGGGGTCGCTCGAGCGTGTGCAGCACCACCGTCAGCAGCACCGGGAGCACGACGGCGAGCGCGAGCCCGACGACCTGGCGCTGCCGGCTCAGCGGCGAGAGGTACCACCGGCGCCGGGTGGTCCGCGCGACCTCGTCGTGGGTGACGAGGTGGACGTCGATCGATCCGGCGAGCGAGGCGATCCGGTCGCCCGTCGTGCCGGTGAAGAGGCGCCGCAGTCGGCCGTGTCGCGACACGCCCGACGACGACCATCGTCGCGTTGGCGCCGGTCGCGAAGTCGACCACGGCGGCCGACACGTCGTCACCGACGACGGAGTGGAACGTGCCGCCCAGCGACGCGACCAGCTGCTGCGAGCGCGAGATCCGGGTCTCGTCCGGGTTGGCCAGGCCGTCGTTGGCGATGACGTGGACGGCGAGCAGCTCGGAACCGGCGGCGCGCTGGGCGAGCCGGGCGCCGCGGCGCAGCAGCGTCTCGCTCTCGGCGCCGCCGGTGACCGCGACGACGATCCTCTCCTTGGTCGGCCAGGTCGCCTCGATCCGGTGCGCGCGCCGGTAGTCGCCGAGCGCGTCGTCGACCCGGTCGGCCAGCCAGAGCAGGGCGAGCTCGCGGAGAGCGGTGAGGTTCCCGACCCGGAAGTACGACGTGAGCGAGGCGTCGATCTGCTCGGCGCGGTAGATGTTGCCGTGCGCCATCCGGCGCCGCAGTGCGTCGGGTGACATGTCCACGAGCTGGATCTGGTCGGCCGTGCGGACCACCTCGTCGGGCACCGTCTCGCGCTGCCGCACGCCGGTGATCCGCTGGACCTCGTCGTTGAGCGACTCGAGGTGCTGGATGTTGACGGTGGTGATCACGTCGATGCCTGAGTCCCGGAGCCGCTCGACGTCCTCGGCCCGCTTCTCGGTCCGGCTGCCCGGGACGTTGGTGTGCGCGAGCTCGTCGACGCACACCACTGCCGGCTGCCGGGCGATCACGGCGTCGGTGTCCATCTCGGTGAAGGTCGACCCGCGGTAGGACACCTGCGATCCGGGGCACCAGCTCGAGGCCGGCGAGGGCCGCCACGGTCTGCTCGCGACCGTGCGTCTCGACGTACCCGACCACGACATCGGTGCCCCGCTCGTGTCGCCGGCGGGCCTCGCCGAGCATCGCGTAGGTCTTCCCCACGCCGGGTGCGGCGCCGAGGTAGACCGTCAGCCGACCCCGGCGTCCGGGTCGTGGATCGGCCTCCATGCTCACGATCCTGCCAGCACGGCGATGTTCAGCTCGAGCACGTTCACCCGCGGCTCGCCGAGCACCCCCCAGGTGCGGCCCGAGGTGTGCTCGGCGACCAGGCGGCGTACGGCGTCCTCGGTCAGCCCGTTCGCCTCCGCGACCCGGGCGACCTGCAGTGCGGCGTACGCCGGGGAGATGTCGGGGTCGAGCCCCGAGCCGGACGCCGTGACCGCGTCCGGGGGTACGTCGGCCGGGTCGACGCCCTCGCGCTCGACGATCTCGGCCTTGCGCTCCTTGATGGCCGCGATCAGGTCGGGGTCCTCGGGGCCGTAGTTGGAGCCGTAGCTGTGGAGCGGGTCGTAGCCGTCGCCGGCGGCGGACGGCCGAGGCTGGAAGAGGCGGTCGTCGTCCACGAGCTGGCCGAGGAGCGCGGAGCCGACGGCCTGGTCGGGGTCGGTCGTGTGGGCACCGGTCGCGGTGACCAGCGACCCGTGCGACTTCCACGGGGTGGCGACCGCGGCGGCGCCGTACACGACCATCGGGTAGACGACGCCGAGCAGCAGGGTCGCGGCGATCAGCACCCGCAGGCCGGCCAGGCTCTGGCGGAAGAGGATGTAGAGGTCCTTCATGTTCAGGGCTCTGCTTTCTTAGAGGCCGGGAAGCTGGGAGATGACGAGGTCGAGCAGCTTGATGCCGACGAACGGCGCGATCAGGCCGCCGACGCCGTAGATCAGCAGGTTGCGCCGCAGCAGGTCGACAGCCGAGGACGGCGTGTAGCGCACCCCGCGCAGGGACAGCGGGATCAGCGCCAGGATGACGAGCGCGTTGAACACGACGGCCGACAGGATCGCCGACTCCGGCGACGACAGCTGCATGACGTTGAGGACGTGCAGCTGCGGGAAGGCGACCACGAACATGGCAGGCAGGATCGCGAAGTACTTCGCGACGTCGTTGGCGATCGAGAACGTCGTCAGCGCCCCCCGGGTGATGAGCAGCTGCTTGCCGATCTCGACGATGTCGATGAGCTTCGTCGGGTCGGAGTCGAGGTCGACCATGTTGCCGGCCTCCTTGGCCGCGGTCGTTCCCGTGTTCATCGCCACCCCGACGTCCGCCTGGGCGAGCGCGGGCGCGTCGTTGGTGCCGTCGCCGCACATCGCGACCATCCGGCCGCCCTCCTGCTCCTTGCGGATCAGGGCGAGCTTGTCCTCGGGAGTCGCCTCGGCGAGGAAGTCGTCGACGCCGGCCTCCTCCGCGATCGCCCGAGCCGTGATCGCGTTGTCGCCGGTGATCATCACCGTCCGGATGCCCATCGCGCGCATCTCGTCGAAGCGTGCCCGCATGCCTTCCTTGACGACGTCCTTGAGGTGGATCACACCGAGCAGCCGGGCGGCTCCGTCCCGGTGGCAGGCGACGACCAACGGCGTACCGCCGGAGGAGCTCACCTGCTCGACGAGGACGTCGAGCTCGGGGTCGGAGTGTCCGACCCAGGCCGTCACCGCCGACGCCGCACCCTTGCGGATCTCCCGTCCGGGCAGGTCGATCCCGCTCATCCGCGTGGTCGCGGAGAACTCGATCAAGGTACCCGCCGGAGCCGGACCGGAGGACCCGACCAGCGTCACGATCGAGCGTCCCTCCGGCGTCTCGTCGGCGAGCGAGGACAGCACCGCCGCCTCGGCCAGCTCCTCGGAGGTCACGTCGGTCAGCGGGAGCAGCTCGGATGCCTGCCGGTTCCCGTACGTGATGGTGCCGGTCTTGTCGAGCAGGAGCACGTCGACGTCTCCCGCGGCCTCGACCGCGCGGCCCGACATGGCCAGCACGTTGCGGCGTACCAGCCGGTCCATGCCCGCGATGCCGATCGCGGAGAGCAGCGCGCCGATCGTCGTCGGGATCAGGCAGACCAGGAGGGCGGTCAGCACCAGGACCGACTGGTGGGCATCGCTGTAGTCGGCCACGAAGTAGAGCGACCCGACGACCACCACGAAGATGACCGTCAGGGTGCCGAGCAGGACGTTGAGCGCGATCTCGTTGGGCGTGCGCTGCCGCTCCGAGCCCTCGACGAGCGCGATCATCCGGTCCACGAACGACTGACCCGGGTCGGACGTGATCCGGACGACGATCTGGTCGGACAGGACCACGGTGCCGCCGGTCACCGCGGACCGGTCGCCGCCGGACTCGCGGATGACGGGAGCGGACTCGCCGGTGACCGCTGACTCGTCGACGGAGGCGACCCCCTCGATGACGTCCCCGTCGCCCGGGATCCGCTCCCCTGCGTCGACGACCACGACGTCACCGGACCGCAGGGAGGTCGAGGTGACGACGTCGACCCCACCGTCGGGGCGCCGGCGGCGGGCGGTCGTCTCCTGCTGGAGAGCTCGCAGGCTGGCGGCCTGCGCCTTGCCGCGACCTTCGGCCACCGACTCCGCGAGGGTGCCGAAGAGGACCGTCAGCCAGAGCCAGATGGTGACCCCAACGGCCATCGTGCTCGGGTCGAGCACCGCCATCACGGTCGTTGCGGCGGCGCCGATCTCGACGACCAGCATCACCGGGTTCGAGATCAGCTCGCGGGGGTCGAGCTTGCGGAAGGCGCCGGGCAGGGCCTCGGTCAGGTTCCGCCACAGGGTTGAGCTCGTCACGACAGGGACTCCACGATCGGACCGAGGACGAGGACCGGGACGTAGGTCAGACCGACCACGACCACTGCGACGCCCGAGAGGAGGGCCACGAAGAGCGGCCGATGGGTGGGCAGGGTGCCGGCGCCCGGTGGCAGCCGACGTTGGGCCGAGAAGCGCCCGGCGAGGGCGAGGACCAGCACGATCGGCACGAACCGGCCGAGCAGCATGCAGAGCCCGAGCAGCGTGTTCCAGAAGGGGGTGCCGGAGGTGAGCCCGCCGAAGGCGCTGCCGTTGTTGTTGGACGCCGACGTGACGGCGTACAACGCCTCGGACAGGCCGTGCGGCCCGGACTCCTGGAGCCCGGCCAGGCCCGGCGACGCGGTGATCGCGACAGCGATGCCGGTGAGCACGAGGACGGGCGTGGTGAGCACGTAGAGGGCGACGAGCACGATCTCCCGCTGGCCGATCTTCTTGCCGAGGTACTCCGGGGTGCGACCCACCATCAGGCCCGCGAGGAACACCGTCACGACGGCGAGCATCAGCATCCCGTAGAGACCGGAGCCGACACCGCCGGGGGCGACCTCGCCGAGCATCATGTTGAACATCGCGACGCCGCCACCGGGTGCGGTGAAGGAGTCGTGCATCGCGTTGACGGCACCGGTCGAGGTTCCGGTCGTCGCGGCGCCGAAGAGCGCCGAGGCTGCCGTGCCGAAGCGGACCTCCTTGCCCTCCAGCGCACCGCCGGCCAGGCCCGGAGCGGTGCCAGGCCCGGCCATCTCGGCCCAGGTGAGGAGGGCGATCGAGACACCGAGGAGCAGGGCCATGACGGCGAGCACGGCGCCGCCCTGGCGCTTGTCGCCGACGATCAGGCCGAACGCCCACGCCATCGAGAACGGCAGGACGAGCAGCAGGAAGATCTCGAAGAGGTTGGTGAACGGGGTGGGGTTCTCGAACGGGTGCGCGGAGTTGGCGTTGTAGAAGCCGCCGCCGTTGGTGCCGAGCTCCTTGATCGCCTCCTGGCTGGCGACCGGCCCGCCGGTGATGTCCTGGGTCCCGCCGGTCAGCGTGTGCACGGCTTGAGGCTCGAGGAAGTTCTGGACGACGCCGAGGATGACGAGCACCACCGCTGCGACCAGGGCCATCGGCAGCAGGACCCGTACGACGGTGCGGACCAGGTCGGCCCAGAAGTTGCCGACCCGTCCGTCCTCGAGGTTGCGCGCGAGGCCGCGGGACAACGCCGCGGCGACCGCCATGCCGACCCCGGCGGAGACGAAGTTCTGCACGGTCAGGCCGGACATCTGGAAGAGGTGACCGGTCGCGGCCTCGCCGGAGTACCACTGCCAGTTGGTGTTGGTCACGAACGAGACCGCGGTGTTCCAGGCGCCGTCGGCCGGCAGACCCGCGAAGCCGAGCGAGAGCGGGAGGTGGTCCTGGAGACGCCCGAACGCGTAGAGCCCGAGGATGCCGACCAGCGAGAAGCCCAGCACCGACAGGGCGTAGGTCCTCCAGTGCTGGTCGGCGTCCGGGTCCAGGCGGAGCGCGCGGTAGGACGCCCGCTCGACGGAGAGGTGCTTCGGCGAGGTGTAGACCTGGGCCAGGTAGCGCCCGAGGAGGGGGACCGCGGCGACCAGCGCGACGACGAGCACCGCGATCTGGGCGAGGGCGGGCGCGAGGCTGCTCACGGGGACGACCTCCGGTCCAGGAAGCCCACCAGGAGGGCGAGCAGCCCGAAGGCCAGGAGGGTCAGCAGCACGAAGACGACATCGGTCACGTGCTCATTCGACGCCGGTGATCACCCCGGTCCGGTGCCTCTTGACGGTTCCTTGACGCCGACCCGGGCGGTCCTGACGCAAGCCTGACGTCAGCGGGGAACGCGGACCAGCAGGCGACCGTGGATGCACTCCATGCGCAGCTCCCTGCCGGGTCCGATCGAGTCCCCGTCGAGCTGGCGCGGGGTGTCCGCGGCGGCGCGCACGACGATGGTCTGGCCGGTCATCCGGTTGACCAGGTCGTCGGTGTGCGGGCGGCGGGCGAGCACCCGGTAGGCGAGCGGCACCCACGACAGGAACCGGCGTGGGTGGAGGATCACCACGTCCAGGACGCCGTCGTCGATCGCGGCGTCTGGCAGCAGCGGCATGCCGGCCTGCAGGAAGCCGACGTTGCCGACCACGATGGTGCGGGCCCGGTGGGTGGTGAAGTCGCCGTCGTCGACGGACACCTCGATCTTCACCGCCGGGAACATCAAGGACTTCAGGGCGGACAGCACGTAGGCCAGCCACCCGACCCGCTTCTTGATGTCCTCGTTGACGCCTTCCATGATCGCGGCGTCGAACCCCATGCCGGCCATCACCATGAAGTGCGTGTCGTCGAAACCGTCGCCGGAGACCTTGACCAGGTCGATCGCCCGGTCCTGACCGGTCAGCGCTACGTCGATCGCGGCCCGGATGTAGAGCGGGATATCGAGGTTGCGGGCCAGCAGGTTGCCGGTGCCGGCGGGGACGATACCGACGGGGATGCCGGTGCCGGCGAGCTCGGCGCAGACCTCACGAACGGTGCCGTCGCCACCGCAGACCAGGACCAGGTCGGCGCCGGCGACCGCGGCCGCGGATGCCATGCCGGTGCCGGGGTCCTCGATGGTCGTGTAGTGCCACGACGGGGTCGACCAGCCGGCCTCGGCGGCCATCGCGCTCACGATCGCCTTGAACTGGACGATGTCCTCGACCTTGATCGGGTTGAGCACGACGGCGAGCTGACGCTCGGAGACGTAGACCTCAGGCAGCGGCTGGACGCTGGCTGCGTGGCTGCGGGGGAGCGGGCTGTAGACGGCGATACCCAGGAAGACCATCCCGGCGCCGAGCAGCACACCCCCGACCACGTCGGAGGGATAGTGCCGACCGAGCAGCACCCGGTCGAGGCAGACCACGACCACCACGAGCACGACGCCGGCGTACACCAGTCGTCGCACGTTGGCCCGTCGGACCAGCATCGACACCAGCAGGATCACGATGCCGCCCAGCGCGGCGATCGCGGACGCGTGGCCCGACGGATAAGCGGGGTTGTGCAGCAGCGCGTCCGGGTTCTGCCACGACGGCCGGTCGCGGCCCACCGTCAGCTTGATCAGCGTGGTCGCGAGCGCCGTCACGATCATCACGCCGGCGGTGTAGAAGGACGCCCGCCGGTGCTTGCGGAAGAGGAGCACGACGAGCACGGTCGTGTACACCGTCATCGCGACGGTTCCGAACGCGATCTCGACGATCCGCAGCACCTGGTGCAGCCAGGAGACGTCGGTCGCCCACTCCTGGCTCGACTGGCCGCGGTTGTCGAGATCGACCAGCGGACCCCAGTCCGAGACGACCGCGACGGTCAGTAGCGCGAAGAGCCCGAAGCACAGCGCGGCCCAGGTCAGGGCGATCACGCGGGGTCGGTCGAGCACGCGGAGAAGTATGCCGTCCCCAGCCGAGGAGATCTCACGCGCGCCGCGGGAGGCGCCCCGGATAGCCTGAGACCATGACCTCACCCCACGAAGTCGCTCGCTTCGCTCCCAACTCCGCGGGGACCCCGACATGATCGACCCCCGCATCCTCCGAGACGACCCCGACCGCGTCCGTGCCGCCCAGGCCAAGCGCGGGCTGTCCGACGAGGTCGTCGACCGGGCGCTCGCCGCCGACACGGCCCGACGGGCGGCGATCCTCTCGTTCGAGGCCAAGCGTGGCGAGCAGAAGAAGCTCGGCAAGCTGATTCCGCAAGCACAGGGCGAGGAGAAGCAGGCGCTCCTCGCGCAGACCAAGATCCTGGCCGCCGAGGTCAAGGAGGCTGAGGCCGCCCAGGCCACCGCCGAGGCCGCCTGGCAGACCGAGCTGATGTCGATCCCCAACCTGGCGGCCGACGAGGCACCGGCAGGTGGCGAGGACGACTACACCGTGATCGAGACGGTCGGCACTCCCGTCACCTTCGACTTCGAGCCGCGCGACCACATCGAGCTCGGCAAGATCCTGGGCGCGATCGACATCGAGCGTGGCGCCAAGGTGTCGGGCTCGCGGTTCTACTTCCTGACCGGCGTCGGTGCCGAGCTCGAGTTCGCGCTGATCAACCTCGCCAACGAGACCGCCCGCGACCACGGCTTCACCCAGGTGATCGCGCCCTCGATGGTCAAGCCTCGGGCCATGGACGGCACCGGCTTCCTCGGCCAGGCCGCCGACGACGTCTACCGGATCGAGGGCCAGGACATGTACCTCGTCGGCACCTCCGAGGTGCCGATGGCGGCGTACCACTCCGACGAGATCCTCGACGGTGCCACGCTCCCGCTGCGCTACGCCGCGTTCAGCCCGTGCTTCCGCAAGGAGGCCGGCTCGCACGGCAAGGACACCAAGGGCATCATCCGCGTCCACTGGTTCGACAAGGTCGAGATGTTCGTCTACACGACGATCGAGGAGTCGTACGCCGAGCACCAGCGACTCCTGGAGATCGAGAAGTCGTTCCTCGACAAGCTCGAGCTCGCCTACCAGGTGATCGACACCGCGGCCGGAGACCTCGGGCTCTCCGCCATCCGCAAGTTCGACTGCGAGGCGTGGATCCCCACCCAGGGCAAGTACCGCGAGCTGACCTCGACGTCCAACTGCACGGAGTTCCAGACCCGGCGGCTGGACACCCGAGGGCGGTTCGCCGACGGCGTCAAGCCGATCGCCACGCTCAACGGCACCCTCTGCGCCTCGACCCGCACCATCGTCGCGATCCTGGAGACCCACCAGCAGGCCGACGGCTCGGTCCGGGTGCCCAAGGCGCTCCAGCCGTGGCTGGGTGGCCGCGAAGTCCTGGAGCCGGTCGCCCAGTGACGAGCACGGCGAGCGACTGGAAGCCGCGGCTGGTCGCGCTCGACATCGACGGCACCCTGCTCAAGTGGGTCGAGGGCGCCGGCACCACCCACGAGGTGATCGCGCCGGCGGTCCACGCGGCGGTCCACCGCGCGCTCGACGCGGGGGCGCACGTGGTCCTCGCCAGCGGCCGGTCGCCGCACGGCATGACCCGCATCGCGGACCTCCTCGACCTCTACGACGAGCAGCGCGGCCGGCTCTGGATCGTGGCGTCGAACGGCGCCGTGGTCTTCCGCTACCCGCCGCTCGAGGTGGTCCACGAGGAGAAGTTCGACGCCCGGCCGGCGGTCGAGGCGATCCTCGACCGGCACCCGAGCGCGCTGGTCGCGATCGAGGAGCGCGGCGTGGGCTACCGGGTCAACTCCCACTTCCCGGAGGGCGAGCTCTCCGGCGACATGATCATCACCGAGGTCGCCGAGCTGATCGCCGCCGAGGTGAGCCGGGTGATCATCCGTGACCCGGCGGCCACCGCCGACGACTTCGTCGCGCTCGCAGCCGACCTCGGTCTGCACGGCACCAGCTACGTCGTCGGCTGGACCGCGTGGCTCGACCTGGCGCCGGTGGGCGTCTCCAAGGCGTCCGGGCTCCAGCACGTCGCCGAGGCGCTCGGTCTGACAGCTGCTGACGCGCTCGCGGTCGGTGACGGCCGCAACGACCTCGAGATGTTCGAGTGGGCGCACCGTGGTGTGGCGATGGGCCAGGCGATCGAGGAGGTCATCGCCGCCGCCGACGCGGTGACCGGCAGCGTCTACGACGACGGTCTGGCCACCGAGCTCGACAGTTGGTTCGCATGAGCCTGCCCGGCGTCGTCGTGACCGAGCGCCTCACGCTGCCGTTGTGGACCCCTGAGGAGGCCGCCGACATCAGGGCCGGCCACTCCCGCGAGGGATGGCACCGCGACTACCCGCGCCAGGACGACCGGGACGCGGCGGGCCTGTACCACCGCGACGACCCGTGGGCGCCCCGCCACATCGTCCGGGGCGCCACCGCGCTCGGATCGATCGGCTTCTTCGGCCCGCCCGAGCCGGCGGCCGACAGCGTCCCCGAGACCGAGGTCGGCTACGGCCTGGTCGACGAGGCGCACGGCTGGGGCTTCGCCACCGAGGCGCTGCGGGCCCTTCTCGTCGAGACAGATCGCGTCGGCGTGCGCATCCGGGCCAGCGTCGAGCCCGGCAACACCCAGAGCATCCGAGTCCTGGCCAAGTGCGGTTTCACCGAGCTCCGTGGCGCCAACGAGGACGGCGAGCTCGTGATGGCCCGCCCGCTTCCAGCACCGTGACGCGACCCAAGCTGGTCGCCACCGACCTCGACGGCACGCTCGTCCGCACCGACGGCACCGTCTCTGACTACACCCGCGACGTGCTGCTGGCGGTCGAGGCCCTCGGCGTCCCCGTCGTGTTCGTGACCGGTCGGCCACTTCGCTGGACCGAGCCCGTCTTCGAGTACGTCGGCGAGCACGGCCTGGCCGTCGTCTCCAACGGTGCCCTCGTCTGGGACGTGCTGCGCCACGAGGCGCACACCGTCCGGACCATCGATCCGAGCATCGCGCTCGAGGTGGCTGAGCTGCTGCGCGCCGCCGTGCCCGGCACGACGTTCGCCGTCGAGTCGCTGGACGGCATCGACCTCGAACCCAGCTTCATGGAGCGAGCGACCCTCCCGGAGGGTGCTCGCCGGCGGCCGATCGGGTCGCTCTTCGAGCGCCCTGCTCTCAAGCTGCTGGCCCGACACGAGGAGCTCGGGCCGGAGGAGTTCTGGGCCCTCGCGCAGGAGGCGGTCGGCGACCGGCTGGAGATCACCTGGTCCTCGGCGACGGCGCTGCTCGAGATCAGCGCGCCGGGTGTCACCAAGGCGTCCACGCTGGCCTTGCTCTGCGCCGACCTCGACATCGCACCGGTCGACGTGATCGCCTTCGGCGACATGCCCAACGACCTGCCGATGCTGTCCTGGGCGGGCACGGCGTACGCGATGGCCGACGCCCATCCCTCGGTCACCGAGGCGGCCGGCCACGTCGCCCCGGGACATGACGAGGACGGCGTGGCGCGGGTCCTGGCTGGTGTCTTCGACCTGTGATCTGTTGAGATGGGCGCGTGTTGGTTCCCCGAACGCTGATCGCCGCCCTGCTGCTCGCCTGCGCGGGCGTCGTGGCGATCGGCGGTCCGGCCCTCGCCTGTCCGACTGGTAAGCCCACCACGACGACGCAGAAGGCGAAGCAGGCCGACGACATCTTCACCGGCACCGTCACCGACCGCTCGAAGCACGGCGACACGGTCACCTACACGGTCGAGCCGGACCGGATCTACAAGGGCACGGTCTCGGGTGCCGAGGTCGAGGTGACCACGCCGTCGTCGGTCGGTGCCTGCGGGATCGACCTCGAGACCGGTGCCGACTACGTCTTCTTCGCCCAGCGGGACGGCGACCAGATCCAGGTCCGCCAGCGCGAGGGCACGACGCCGGCGACCGACGACCGGGTCGCTCAGGTCGAGGACATCCTCGGCAGCGGCGACCCTGCCGTGGCGCCGGAGCCGATCGATGCCACGTTCACCACGGTTGCGACCGAGCCCCAGGACTTCCGGCGGCTCGCCGCTCCTGGGTTCGCTCTGATCATCGTCGGTGCCCTGGGGCTGGTCCTGGTCGCCGGGCTGGGCCGACGTCGGGGCTGACGTCGGGCTGACCGGCTAGAGGTACATCCCGCCCGAGTCGCCGGGCACGGGGCCGGGCGGTGGCATGGCGCCCTGGGGCAACCCGCGGCGGATCTGCTCGAACTGCGCTCGGGATGCCATCTGCTGCGCGTAGATCGCCGTCTGGATCCCGTGGAAGAGACCCTCGAGCCAGCCGACCAGCTGAGCCTGGGCGATCCGGAGCTCGGCGTCAGACGGGGTCTTCTCCTCGGAGAAGGGAAGCGACAGCCGCTCCAGCTCCTCGACCAGCTCGGGTGCCAACCCGGCTTCGAGCTCCTTGACCGACGCCTGGTGGATCTCCTTGAGCCGCACCCGGCTGGCCTCGTCGAGAGGAGCCGCACGCACCTCCTCGAGCAGCTGGCGGATCATGCTGCCGATCCGCATCACCTTCGCGGGCTGCTCGACCAGCTCGGTCAGCCCGAGACCGTCGTCCTCCACGGCGTTGATCGGCTGCCCGTCCGGTCCGACAACGACGACCGGCTGCTCCGGCTCCTGCTCGCTCATGAGCACACGTTATCGAGCCGACCCACACCGGTCAGACGGTGAGCAGGATCTTTCCGGTGTGGTCGCCCGACTCCATCAAGGCGTGCGCGGCCGCGACCTCGGCCAGCGGCAGGGTGCCGTTCACGACCGGCTGCACGAGTCCGGCGGCGACCAGCGGCCACACGTGCTCGACCACGGACGTGCAGATCGCCGACTTCTCGGCGACCGACCGGGACCGGAGCGCGGTCGCGATGACCGCTGCGCGCTTGCGCAGCAGCTTGTTGATGTCGAGCTCGGCCTTGGTGCCGCCCTGCATCCCGATGATCACCAGCCGCCCCTCGGTCGCCAGGCTGTCGAGGTTGCGGTCGAGGTACTTCGCACCCATGTTGTCCAAGATGACGTCGACGCCGTGCCCGTCCGTGGCCTCCCGGATCACCTCGACGAAGTCCTGGTCGCGGTAGTTGATCGTCACGTCCGCGCCGAGTGCGGCACAGGCTGCGAGCTTGTCGGCGGTCCCGCCGGTGGTGAACACCCGCGCCCCGAGCTGGTGGGCCAGCTGGATCGCGAACGACCCGATCCCACCCGCGCCTCCGTGCACCAGCAGCGCCTCGTGCGGCTTGAGTCCGGCGACCATGAAGACGTTGGACCACACCGTCGCGGCGACCTCCGGGAGGGCGGCGGCCGTGACCAGGTCGATGCCCTCGGGCACCGGCATCAGCTGCCCGGCCGGTACGGCGACCAGCTCGGCGTACCCGCCTCCCGCGAGCAGTGCGCAGGCGGGGTCACCGACCGACCAGCCGCTCACGTCGGGACCGATCGCGGCGATGGTGCCGCTGCACTCCATCCCGATCACCTCGGAGGCGCCGGGTGGCGGTGGGTAGAAGCCCTGCCGCTGCAACAGGTCGGCACGGTTGAGCCCGGCGGCGGCGACGGCGAGCAGCACCTCGCCCGGCCCCGGCTCGGGGTCGGGCAGCTCGCCCACGGACAGGACCTCGGGGCCGCCGGCCCCACTGGCAATCACGGCACGCATGCCGCCCACCCTAGGGACCTACTCCTCGAACGCCTCGCCGGTGTGGTCCACAGCGCTGTCGTCGGGGACCGGGTCGTCCACGTCGTCGGGGTCGGGGGAGTTCGCCGGCCGGTCCCATCCGTCCACGAGCGCCTGCGCCCGGGCGGCGAGCTTCTCGATGGCCTCGGCGTCGGCACCCTGCGACCCGGCGGCGTAGCCCAGCAGGTACGTCGTGATCGGCGCGGCCGGTCGGGCCACGCCGTGCGCGGCGACGCGAGCGAGGTCGAGCACCAGACCCTCGTCGACCTCGGTATCGACGTCGAGGACGTCGCTCAGCTCGTCGATCCAGTCGTGCAGGTTCACGTACCCAGGTTTGCCGCAACTCCGGGCGTGACGCAACCCCCTTTCAGGAGCCGCTCGGACCCAGGTCCCGCAGATCGGCCCAGCTGTCGACGTCGCGACCCTCCCCGCCGACGGGAGGTACGTCGACCAGGTCGAGGCCTGCCAGCAGGCGCCAGAGCGCCATGCCCTGCTGTTGCTCGTGGTCGGGCCGGATCGCGGCGAGCCGTGCGGCGTCGACCACCCCGGCGAGCTGGCGGCGGCCGCCGGCATCGGCGAGGAACGCGCCGTCGTGCCCGAGAGCCGCTTCCCGGAGCCGGACGAACGTCGCGGCGCTCAGCAGCGGCATGTCCACCGCGAGCACGCCGAGCACCGTCGGGGTCCGCAGCAGTGCGTCGACCCCGGTGAGCAGGGCCGCGACCGGACCGCCGTACGGCGGGTCCTCGCGGGTGAACGTGACCGGTCTCGTCGTCGGCACCGGGTCGCCCACGACGACCACCTCCTCGGCGTCGGCCAACGCCTCGAGCGCGTGCTCGAGAAGGGTCCGGCCGGCATGTTCCACCGAGGCCTTGTCGACCCCGTCCATCCGGACCGCACGGCCGCCTGCGAGCAGGATCGCGGCGAAGGTCATGTGTGGCAGTCTCGCACCGTGTCCACGTTGCGCATCGCCGTCATCCAGGAGGCCTCCGGCCTCGAGCCGGACGCCAACCGGGCGTCCCTGGACCGGCTCACGCCCACCGACGCCGACCTGGTGGTCTTCCCCGAGGCCTACGCCCGCGACTTCGGGGAGGCCGGCTCCGACGTGAGTGCGTACGCCGAGCCGGTCGACGGCCCGTTCGCCACCGAGCTCGCCCGGGTCGCCGGCGCCCGCGGCTCGACAGTGGTTGCCGGGATGTTCGAGGCCAGCGGCGACCCCGCCCGGCCGTGGAACACGCTGCTCGCCCGGGGGAGCGCCACGGCGTCGTACCGCAAGATCCACCTCTACGACTCCTTCGGCTACCGCGAGTCCGACCGGCTCAGCGCAGGCTCGACCGACCCGGTCGTCGTCGAGGTCGACGGATTCCGCGTCGGTCTGATGACCTGCTACGACCTGCGCTTCCCCGAGCTCGCGCGCGCCCTGGTCGATCGCGGCGCCGAGGTGCTGGTCATCCCGGCCGCCTGGGTGGCCGGCGCCCGCAAGGTCGAGCACTGGCGCACGTTGGTCCGTGCGCGCGCGATCGAGAACACGGTCTACGTCGTGGCCGCTGGCCAGCCGGGCCCGCGCTACACCGGCCACTCACTGGTCGTCGACCCGCTCGGGGACGTGGTCGCCGAGGCCGGGGAGGGACCCGCGGTCATCACCGCCACCATCGAGCGGGAGGTTCTCCTCCAGGCCCGCCGCACCAACCCCTCGCTGGCAAACCGGCGTCTGTAACCTTCCTCCCCGTGTCCAGGTCCGCTCCCCGCCGTCGTGCCGAGCGACTCGAGGGACCGAGCCGCTGGGGGCGGTTCGCCCGCGGCCGTTGGCCGGTGGTCCTGTGTGCCGCGGTGGTGGCCGCCGGGCTCGCGGCGCTGATCGCCTGCCTCCTCGAGGTCGGCCCCGACTGGCTCTGCGGGGCCGGTGCGGTCGCCGTCGTGACGGCGTACTCGTGGGCGCTCGCGGTCCGCACCGGAGGAACGCCGCTCGTGGCCGGCCCGCTCGCCCTGACGCTCGGCCTGGTCACCGTGATCAGCGGCGACGAGACACTCCGCACCGGGGCCGCCGTCCTCACCTGCGTCATCTCCGCCGTGCTCGGGGTGATGGCGACCGTGCCCGCGGTCCGGTTCATCCATGCCGTCCGCGAGGTGCTGATCGCGCTGCTGATCGCCGCGATCGGTGCGTTGGCCACCGTCGGCTTCGAGCCGGTGGTCACCGTGCTGCGCTTCGAGTACGTCACCCTCGGCCTCGCCTTCCTCAGCACCTTCGCGCTGGTGATCCGACTCGGCGCCGGCCTGCACGGCCTCGGCCGCCGTGGCGTCCTGGCCGTCCTGATCGGCACCTTGGTGCTCGCCCTGACCTTGGCGTACGCCGAGCTCCTCCGGCGCTACGGGACGCCCGGCCTGGTCGAGAGCCTGCTCGACCGGGTGCGCTGGTCCCGCGACCACCTCGGCGCCTTCCCACGGCCGATCGAGACGGTTCTCGGCATCCCGGCCCTTGCCTGGGGCGTCCACATGCGCGCTCGCCGACGCCAGGGCTGGTGGGTCTGCGCCTTCGGCGTCGCGGCCACGGTTCCGGTGGCCGACGCCCTGGTCAACCCGTCGATCACCCTCGTCGAGAGCGCGCTCTCCGTCGCCTACGGCCTGGTGGTCGGTCTGGTCATCGGGTTCGTGGTGATCCGGCTCGACCTCGCCGTCAGCGGCCAGCGTGGGGGGCGCCGCGGCCGAGGTGCCCGTCGGGCCGAGGAGGCCACGGCCATCCGCCCCGAGCCACGCCGTAGCCGCGCTCTGCTCTGACGCCTGGTGCGGAGGTACGGAGCGGTAACGACTAGGTTCGCTGCATGGCGCGTGAGCAGGTGACCGAGATCGTCGCGGAGATGGTGGGCAACGTGATGTCCCTCGCCGTCGCGGTGGGCGACCGGATCGAGGTCGGTGACACCGTGGTGCTGCTGGAGTCGATGAAGATGGAGATCCCGGTCCTGGCCGAGGTTCCCGGCACCGTGCGAGCCATCAAGGTCGCCGCCGGAGACGTCGTCCAGGAGGGCGACGTCCTCGTCGAGCTGGTCAGCTGACCGACCGAGCTGACTGAGCAGAGGGGGCGGGATTCGAACCCGCGGTAGGTCTCCCTACGACCGCTTTCAAGGCGGTTCCGATCGGCCACTCCGGCACCCCTCCGTGCTTCCGGCACGCGGCCGGCACACAGGAGGAGTGTAGGAGAGCCCTCGGGTCAGCTCACTCGGAGCCACCGAGCTCGAGCTCGACCTCGTCGTAGGCGAGGTCGTTGAGCCGCTGCACGTGGTGGGTCGTGTCGACCACCAGCCGGTGCAGATCGGTGCGTACGGCGTGCTCGTCGCGGCTGTCCAGGACGCGGGGACCCAGCGTGCTGAGTCGGCCGAGCAGGGCGGTGCGTTCGCGCAGCAGGCTGCTCTCACGGGCCGCGGCCCAGCCATCGGCGCCCGGGTCGGTCTCGAGGAGGAGTGCGTCGCGCAGGTGCGCCATCTGGCGGCGTACGAGCCAGCGCCAGCTGCCCGAGGAGACTCCTGGTCGGGGGAGAGCGATCAGGGCCTGCTGGAGGCCGAGCACCGCGGCCGACAGTCTCGTGTTGGTGCCCGTGGTGGAGACGGTCATGGCGACCTCCCTGCAGCCCGAGGGGTTGAGTCTTCGAGTGTGACCCCGCAGGCGCTCCACGACAACCCACTGCGGGGCACCAATTCGGTGTCTTGTTCAATCAGTCCATGCCGTCTGCGCCTGCCGACTCCGACTACCGACTCGCCTCCGCCCTGGTGGTCCGGGTCGTGGGCGGTCTGCTGGTCGCGCTCGCGGTGCTGCTGGTCCTCTGGACCGTCCTGGTCGCGGTGCTGGGCGGTCCGGTGGAGGTTCTGCTGGTGGTCGCGGCGCTCGGCCTGGCCGGCGTCCTCGCGGTGGGATACGTCCTGACCCGCAGGCTGTCCGTCGTGCACCTGGGTGCCGAGGGCTACCGGGTCCGCCTGATTCGCGGCGTCGGCGTCGCTGCCGCACCCTGGAAGCAGGTCAGCGAGGCGGTGACGACGACCGTCGCCGGCTCTCCCGTCGTGCGGCTGAGACTCGGCGACGAGCGCACGACCACGATCCCGGTGGCTGTGCTCGCGGTCGACCGGGAGGAGTTCGTGCGCGATCTCCAGGCCCACCTGCAGCACGGACAGGGACGACGTCCGCTCACGTGACCCGGCCCTGATTGGTGAGCGACCGCGCCTGCCTAGTAGCCTGTCCTGGCTGTCCGGGAGGCGTCGCCTAGTCCGGTCTATGGCGCCCGCCTGCTAAGCGGGTTTGGGGCTACAACCCCATCGAGGGTTCAAATCCCTCCGCCTCCGCCAGCGCACCACCCAGGACCCCCGAGAGCGCGAGCTGTCGGGGGTCCTGGCAGTTCCCGCCCGGACTGGCTCGCGGCCGTTACCGATCCGTGATCTTGCATGATCTTGCAGATTGCAGCATTGTTGCATTGCACGATAGTTGAGCCACCCTTTCGTAGGTGTCGCGCGCCGACGCACTCCACACTTGAGTGACCGGGTCTCCGTGGGACCCCGAACGCTTGAGAAGGTGGTAGCGGGATCATGAATATTCTTCGAAAGATCGCCATCGCGGCTGTGGCTGCTGGTTTGAGCGTTCGGCCTTCTCGGGATTTCTTCGCCGGCGCAGGCCGGCGCCAGCGACAGCGGTTGGGGCTACTCCTTGCGGAAGTGACCATACCACCAGAACCAGTCGAGCCAGGGACCCAACTCACCCCCCACTTGTTCGGTCCCAGTGCCTCCCCCCGGCCTGGCTCGGCTCCCCACGAAGGCAGTGACTATCTGGTCACTGCCCTCGTGTTCCGCCTGAGGACTGCGCGCCGGGCTCAGTCCTCGGGCGCTGTGTCGGCCTCGGTACCTGACAGGCCGAGTCGGCCGATGGCGTAGCCGAGCTGGAAGCGGGTCTCGGACTCGAACTCATCCTTCAGGTCCGCGACGTAGCCGGCGTAGGTGCGAGGGCTGACGCCGAGACGCTTCGCTGAGACCGGGTCCGAGTGGCCCTCGATCAGCATCCGCAGCGTCATCGCCCGCTGCTCGCTCGGCAATGTCGCGCATCGTCGAGGCTCTCGTGGCTGGTGAACTGGCGGGCCCGGGCCCACGCGCGCTCGAAGACGTCGACCAGGTAGGCGACCACCGACGGCTCACGGACCACCAGTGCTACGCGCACGGTGTCCCTGCTCGGGATCACGGCGACCCGACGATCGAAGACGATCATCCGGTTGAAGAACTCGTCCAGGGTCCGCACCTCCCCGCCACGCTCGGTCATCGCCGTGACGTACTGCCGGGTGACGCTGCTGCGGCGGGCGCTGTGCTGATAGAGGGTGCGGACCTTCGCCCCCCGCTCGAGCAGAGCGGTGTCGCGAAGCACGATCATCGGCAGCCGTCCGGTGTCGCGCAGCTCCTGCGGCTGGGCGGTCAACATCTCCTCCTCGCAGTCCGCGACCAGGCCGGCGAGGTAGGGCTCGATGGCGGTGTCATGGAGATAGGTGAAGGGGCCGCCGCTCGTGGTCGTGGGGGCGCGGCGCCACGCCTGGGTCACGGCGTTGAAAGCGCTCGCCCAGTGCGCGGACTCGCTGAGCAACCGAGCACCTTCGGTGCTCAGCGGCGCGACCACCTGGGATTGCACCATCGAGGGGTCCTCGGCCTCCCAGTGCTCGGCGTCCTCGGTGAGTCGGATCAAGCCCATCTTGTGGAGAAGGAGCAGGGCGTCATGGAGATCGCCGCCCTCCTGGAGCCGCGGCTCGCTCGCCTCCAGCCCACTGGATGTCACGATCTCGACGTAGAGAGCCGTCCCTTCGGCCTCGAAGAGCGCACGCTCGTCGGACTCGTGGGTCGCCACGATTCACCCCTCCTGCCCGAATCCCCAAGCTCCAGGTCAACGTGACGATGCTCCCACAGGGTGACAAGCAGGACGGCCCCGTCCTTGAAGGACGGGGCCGTACTTGCTCGCTCGGGTTCTCAGCCTTCGGAGTCCTCCAGCGCCGCGGCGACGCGACGGTGGGCCTCCCAGATCTCCTCGGGCAGCCGGTCGAACTGCTGGAGGTGCTCCTCGCGGAAGCCCATCTCCTGCTTCCAGCGGTCCACGTCGATCGTCAGCAGCTTCTCGAGGTCCTCGGGCTTGGTGTCCATCCCGGTGAGGACCAGTTCGTCCTCGGTGGGGATGATCCCGACCGCGGTCTCGCGGCCCTTCACCTCACCGTTGCGCAGCTGGAGCAGCCACAGCAGCGGCCGCAGGTTGTCGCGGTAGCCGTGCCAGAGGAAGTGGCCGTCCTCGGGGTCGCGCTGGAACCAGTTGACGTGCGCGAAGATCGGCTGGTCGGTCGCCGCGCCCACGATCTTGAGGTAGTGGGCCGCGTAGTCGCCCTCGCCGTACGCCATGAACGGGCGGTTCGACATCGGGTCGTAGCGCAGCTGGCCCTCGACGCCCTCGGCCGCAGCGGTGGCCTCGGCGCCGAGTGTCAGGCCGTCGTACACGCCCTCGGCGAGGTCGGTGATCGCGCGGATCAGCGGCTCGCGGTCGCGGGTGCGGCCGCCGAAGATGATCGCGTCGATCGGGACGCCCTTGGCGGCGTTGTAGTCGGGCGCGATGTTGGGGACGTTGTCGAGGGTCGTGGTGAACCGGCTGTTGGGGTGGGCCCAGGGCAGGTTGTCACCATCCTCGCGGTCCGCGATCGGAGCGCCGCGCCAGTCCAGCCAGCCGTCGGTGTCGGTCGGCGGCTGCTTGGTGCGGCCCTCCCACCAGACCTCGCCCGACTTCGGGTTGTAGGCGATGTTGGTGAAGATCGTCCCGGTGCCGTGGTCGACCGACCCCAGCGCGGTGGGGTTGGTGACCTCGTTGGTGTCCTTGGCGACGCCGAAGACGCCGTACTCCGGGTTCATGCCGTAGAGGCGGCCGTCGGTCTCGTCGACCCAGAGCCAGGCGATGTCGTCGCCGTAGAAGGAGACGTGGTAGCGGTCGCCGAGGGCGTCCGGCGCCAGCATCATCGCCAGGTTGGTCTTGCCCGAGGCGCTCGGGAAGCCACCACAGATGTGGTAGGTCTTCCCGGTCTCCTTGTCGTGGATCCCGATCAGCATGTACTGCTCGGCGAGGAACTTGCCCGACGCCCAGCCGTCGTACGCCGCCTGGCGCAGGCCGTGGGCGATCTTGCCGAGCAGGGCGTTGCCGCCGTACGACGAACCGAAGTGCAGGATCGTGCGCTCGTCGGCGACCGTCACGAAGTAGCGCTGGTCCTCGTCGGTGCCCTGGCCGAGGTTCTCCAGGTCGCCCGTGACGTGGACGGCCCGGACGAAGCTGTCCTGGTCCTCGAGGTCGTTGAGGAACCCGACGCCGACACGCGACATCCGGATCATGTGCAGGACCACGGTGCGGGCGTCGGTCAGCTCGACTCCGGCCGCCCACGGCTCGAGGGCGTTGCCCGGAGGAGACATCAGGTAGGGGATGACGTACATCGTCTTCCCCGCCGAGGCCCCGCGCATCCGGTCCTCGAGGAGCGGCTTCATCTCCGAGGAGGGGCGCCAGTTGTTGTAGACGCCCTGGTCCTTGGGGTCGCTCGTGGCGACGATCGTGCGCTCCTCGGAGCGGGCGGTGTCCTTGTGGTAGCTGCGCGAGTAGTAGCGACCCTCGCCGGCCGGCTCGAGCTCACCCGCCTCGAGTGCCTCCTGGACCAGGCGCGCGTCGTCGGCTGCGGTGACTACCTCGACGCGCTCGGCGCCGGTCAGGTCGGCGTAGTACCGGACGTACTCCCGGACCTTCTCGTTGGTGAGTCCTGCGGCATCGAGCGCCGCCTCAACGTCTGCCATGGTGGCTGTTCCCTCTCGCGAGTGCCGTCGAGCGTGTCGACAGGTTGTCGTGGAGTTGCTGTGGATCGCGCGGCGTCGTTGTCGGCGAATTTCGTGCTGGCCCGGGGACGCGATCGAACGCATCCTGGCCCCGGGTTGGGGCGACAGTACCCCGGCAGTTTGGACGGCACATATTGGATCGTTCAACGCTAGGTGGGAATCGTCACATCCCTTATTTCTAGGGGCGGAACGCCTCGACGACCGCCCAGGCTTCGGGCTTTTCAAGACCTAAGGATTCGGCTTTTTGAGGACCGAAGTCGGCGGGGTCGGCGACGTCGAGAACGCGATCGCCATCGACCATCAGCACCAGGCCCCCGAACCCTCCCGCAACGTGGGCGGTCCGTCTCGCCGCGGCTCGCGAGTCGGGGTCGAACCGGACCGTCGTGGTCCACGAGGCATGGTCGGCCGACAGGGCCATGGACGGCGAGTCGCGATCCGCCCATCCTCTCCCCGAGATCGCCCTGACCCGAGCGGAGTACCGATTTCGGCAACCGTGCGGCGTTCGGCTATTCTCGTCCAGTCGTTCACCTCGGTGATCGACGGGCGCCTGTAGCTCAACGGATAGAGCATCTGACTACGGATCAGAAGGTTTGGGGTTCGAATCCCTACAGGCGCACAAGACATGAACAGCCCGTGACCTGCGGCAACGCGGGAGGCGGGCTCACCTGCACACAGCATCACCGGCATGTTGGTGAAGCTCGGCGGCGGACCCGTTGGCGATTCCAGCGATGTCAGCAAGGTCGTCGGCCACCTCGTCCGCGCTTGGTCGGCGACTCTGATCGACTGCGTTCGTTCGCACGAGTACGTGACGCCAGCATGCGGGCAGACTCTGGGGGACTGGTGTCGGGTGATGGAGGCGCTCCAGCGCAGCCTCTGTGGGCGGCCCTGGGTAGGCGCGGTTCCCCGTGAGGATCTCCATGAGGACGAGGCCGAGCGAGTAGACGTCACTGGGGGGTCCGACCGCTTCTCCCCGTATCTGCTCGGGGGCCATGTACGCCGGGGTACCGACAACGCATTCTGAGTGCGGTGGGAGCGAGGGTTCGTCGATAGTCGCTGCGTTCCCGAAGTCGATGAGCTTGACGCCATCGGCACCGACGAGGACGTTGCTCGGCTTGACGTCCCGATGGACGACGCCTTGAGCGTGGACGTAGGCGAGCCCGCGAGCCAGATCCGCACCTATCGAGGCCAGCCTCGGCGCAAGGACATCGCGTGCGCCGCGCTCGGCAAGTGACGGACCGTCGACGAAGTCCATGACCAAGCATTCGCGTCCGTCGAACTCACCGTGAGCAACGAGCGAGACGAGCCCGGGGTGGCTCAGCCTTCCTAGGAACCTGGCCTCGTTCAAGATCTGCACCCGGCCGATGCCGGAACCTCGACGCAAGATCTTGACCGCGACGTCGTGGCCGGTCTGTTGGTCTGTGGCCCGATGCACGTCTCCCGTGCCGCCTCGAGCGACCAATTCGGTCAGGGCGTACCGCTGAGAGAGATCCTCGGGACTCATCATGGGCGTGATCGTCCGGGCCCCTGAGGACCGTTGGCCCTCCTGGGCCGGGCCGCGTGCTCGGGCCTGCCGGCCAACTTGTCCTTGGGCGCCGCGGATTTGCCCTTGGCGTTGGACTTGGCCTTGTTGTGTGTCTTTCTGCTGTTGGTGTGGGCCTTGCCATTCGCGTTGCCGCTGTTGATGTGGGCCTTGATGTGGGCCTTGCCGTTCGCGTTGCCGCTGTTGGTGTGGGCCTTGATGTGGGCCTTGATGTGGGCCTTGCCGTTCGGGTTGCCGCTGTTGGTGTGGGCCTTGATGTGGGCCTTGATGTGGGCCTTGCCGTTCGGGTTGCCGCTGTTGGTGTGGGCCTTGATGTGGGCCTTGGCCTTGTCGTCGCTGTCGCGCTTCGCCGGTGGACCCTCCTTCTCGCCGTGAGACTCCGCCGGTGACTGCGAGCCGCGGCTGTCTGGCCTGACCGAGGGCGGCGGCACGGCAGACGATTGCTCGGATGGCTCCGGGGTACCTGTGCGGGGTGATGGCTTGGGAGAGACCGGGAGATGCGGCGACCCGGGTAGGTCCGGGGTCGGCAGCCAGCCCGGGAGGGAGATGCCCCCGGCGTACGCCATGCCGAACCCGGCGCACACCGTGATGACACAGGCGCCGAGTGCGGCGAGGCCGACCCGAACACCGCGCCTCGGCTTGGCTGGCCGCGCCCGTGCCCGCTCGGCGGCGAGTCGGGCGAGCACGCCGACAAATTCCGGGTCGACCAGCGGCTTGGAGGTATCGGCGCGAAGCAGTTGGGAGATCTCGCGACGCGAACGACGAATGGCCACGTCCACTCCATGCCACGAGTCGGCTGACTCGTTACTGTTCGCGCCGAAATGGGGTACTGGAATTCCTCGAGGGGGCGAGGATGGCGACTGGTGATCCCGACACCATCGTGGCCCGGGCGCGGACCGGGGACGAAGACGCATGGTCCCAGCTGTATGCGGCCCATGGCCGCCGGCTGGTCACGTGGCTGCAGACACTGCCCCGGGCGGACGTGGCGCACTCCGCGGAAGACATCGCGGCAGATGCATGGATGACGGCCGCCTCGAAGATCGATGAGTTCTCTGGCGACGAGGACGGATTCGCCGGCTGGCTCTTCACGATCGCCCGCAACATGTCGATGAGCAGACGGCGGACTGCCCAGCGTCGGCGAACCGACCCGGTGGCAGTCGACGCGGACAACGGTGACCTGTGGGGTCTGGTCGGCGACCGGACCGACACCGTCGGCGCGCTGGACGGCACCCGAGACCTTTTGGCGCTGCTGTCTGAGCGTGAGGCCCAGGTCGTCGCGTGCATCGACGTCGTGGGGTTCGATGCGCGGACCACCGGCGAGATCCTCGGCGTCTCCGCGGTAGCCGTGCGAGTCGCCCACCACCGTGCCCTTGGCCGGTTGCGCCGCGTCCTCGAGGCTCGCGAATCCAGGGTGCAGCCCACGCCGGCAGCACCGGTCCGCGGCACTACCGATCGTCCGCTCGAGCCCGGGTTGTAACACTCCGTCGAACTCACGACATGTCCTCGTCGTAGAGGTCAACCCCTTCAGCCAACAGGTGAGGAGGGGCGACCTGGCCCACCGTACGCCTGGATCGCGGCCTACCTACGCTCCACCTCGGTCACGGCCCAACCGGGCCGGATAGTGCAAGGAGGACCACCTATGAAGAGAATCACCTCACCATCGTTCACCGTCACCGTCGTCGTGATGGTGATCATGTCGCTCGGGCTCGCCTCAGCGGGAGCAGCCAATGCAACGACCACGATGAAGCGGTCCGCGACACCGGCAGCGAAGACGGTGGCGCACAACGCCCAAGGCTCGCTGTCGTCGAGGATCGTCGGAACGACTTCTAATGGCCGCCGCGTCACCGGATCGTTCGTGCCCATGAAGTTCACGAAGTCACATGGAGCGCTGCGGGTCCGCGGGATGCTCCAAGGAGTGGTCCACCGCGCCAATGGGTCCACCGACACCTTCGCGATCCAGCGCACCATGCGAGTCAAGTCCATCAACGGGACCCCGGCACACGCCAGCCGCGAGTCGGCGGCCCGCGCGAGCTGCAAGGTGCTGCACCTGGTCCTCCGCCCGCTCGACATCAATCTGCTCGGCCTCAAGGTGCACCTCGACAAGGTCCTGCTGGACGTGGTGGCCAAGTCCGGTGCCGGCGCGCTGTTGGGCAACCTGCTCTGCGCCGTGACCGGTCTGCTCGACGGCGGGATCGGTGGTGCGCTCGCACGCGTGACCAACCTCCTCAACCGAGTGCTGGCAGTCCTGCGACTCGGCACCTGACCGACCTGTCGCACCAGTAGAACGCCTGCCCTTCCTCGGGGTCAGGCACAGCGTTCCGGCCCCGGCCGGGGCCGGAACATCGAAGAAAGTGAAACCTGGTCATGGAAATCATCGGAGTCATCATCGCGGGCATCATCATCGGGTTCTTGGGAAAGTTCCTGGCACCTGGCGATAAGGACAACATCCCGATCTGGCTCACCATCGTGTGCGGCGTCGGCGGCGTCATCATCGGCTGGTTCGTGTATACGGCCTTCGGTGGCAACGGCAGCCCGGGCATCGATTGGGTCCGATGGGCGGTCGCCGTCGTCTGCGCCGCAGTACTGGTCGTGATCGCTTCGTCCGTGACCGGTCGCAACAGCGGCCACGTCGGCACGCGCAGGATCTGAGGGACCGTGAACGGACGGGGCTCGGGCCACCCGGGCCCCGTCCGCGCACCAACGTATCGACTCGACTCTGACGAGACCTCCATGAATGACGAGTGCGGATCGTCGGAGTCCGCGTGCCCCGAATCGGGTGACGGACCACCATCACGCCTTAGGGTGCGGTAGTGCGGCAGCGCCTTCTCGAGACGGCAAGCTGATGCGTGACATCAGCCGGCTTCCTCGGGGTTACCCCGAGGACCACCGGAACGTTCGGGCACTGCACCGCGCGCGACTCGCTGCGCTTCGCTGCAGGTGCTCGCGCGCACGACAGGACAGGTCGAGCAGCGCTGCCGCACCCTTCGCCCGACGACGAACAAGCGCGCGTTCATGAGGGTTGAGCTCGCGCGGGCTCTCGCATCGGGATTCCTCGCCGGCGAGTGGACCCAGCCGGGGCTGGTCGAGAGCGGGACGGTGGTGCTGGGTCGGCGACCCCGGTGGCTGGGGCCCCTCGTGCGTCAGACGCTCGACCTCTACCCGCGGCCTCCTCTCGACCGCCCGCGTGAGCTGTCGACACTGATCGCGTCGCGCCCGGCGGCCGCGAAGGCGCTCCGCGCGCGACCGGTGGCCTTCGTCGTCGCCGAGACCCGGATGCTCTCCAACCCCTGGCGGCTGCCGGCCTTCGACCACCTCACGGACGTCGCCCACTTCCTGGGGGTCAGCACCTCGGGAGCTCGACTGGTTCGCCGACCCACGGCACCTGAGCCGGACGGCCGCGGCCGCCCCGCTGCAGCACTACCGGGTGAGTCATCGGGTCGCGCCCAGCGGTGCGATCCGGGTCCTCGAGGCACCGAAGCAGCGGCTGAAGGCCATCCAGCGTCTCCTGCTCGACGAGGTCGTGGGCCGGGTCCCGCCGCACGACGCGGCCCGGGGCTTCCGGACGGGCGGATCGGTGCAGTCCTACGCCGCGCCGCACGCCGGACGTCCCGTCGTCGTACGCCTGGACCTGGAGGCGTTCTTCGCCAGCGTCACGGTGAGTCGGATCTATGGCATCTGGCGCGCCGCCGGCTACCCCGAGCCGGTCGCCCACTGCCTGGCCGGGCTGATGACGAGTGTCCTGCCACTGTCGGCGTGGCGGGCGGTCCCGCGACCCGCCAGCGAGCGGCTCCACGACGCGCACTGGCGCCTGGGCCGACGTCTCGCGGCGCCGCACCTGCCGCAGGGCGCGCCCACCTCCCCGGCAGTCGCCAACCTCGCGGCGTTCCGACTGGACGTTCGGCTCACGGCACTCGCGGACTCGTGGGGTGGTCGATACACCCGCTACGCCGACGACCTCGCCTTCTCCGGTGGCCCTGGCTGGCGCACGGGGACCTCACGGCTGCTCGACACCGTCGACGTCATCGTTCGCGATGAGGGCTTCCGACTGAACCAGCGCAAGACGGGCGTGATGCCCCGCGCGGGCCGCCAGACCCTTGCCGGTCTGGTCGTGAACGACCGCCCGCGCGTCGCCCGTAGCGAGGTCGACCTGCTCCGCGCCATCCTGCACAACTGCCGACGCCACGGACCCAGCACCCAGAACCGCAACGACCACCCGGCCTTCCAGGACCACCTGCGCGGCCGGATCGCCTGGGTGACCCAGCACGACGTGTCGCGCGGCGCGCGCCTGCTGGCCGAGTACGACGCCATCGACTGGGACCGCTGACGACCCAGTCGGCTCGGCCGCTGCCCGCCGTGCGGTGACCAGTAGGCTGTCCGGGAGATGAGCGACGACACCTTGTCCCGGTCGGGGACCTTCCGTTACGTCGGTTTCGACCTCCGCGACACCGGTGAACTCACCTGCACCTACGAGCTCGATGGCGAGACCTTCCAGGAGCGCATGGAGTGCGGGCCCGGCGACTTCGACACCGAGGCCGCTCGGGCAGCGGCGCGGCTGGTCTGGCTTCTCGCCGGTGTGTCCTACTACAAGGCCGGCGCGCCGCCCCGGGTCGTGGTCGAGGGCGGTCTGAGCGACCTGGAGCGCGAGTTCCTCGCCGAGTTCTACGTCCAGGGCCTCGCCGAGTTCGCCTACGTCACCGGCCTCGATGTCAGTGACGTGCGCTTCGAGGCCGAGTCGCGCGAGGTGCCGGCGGCCGTTGCTGCGACGCTGCCCGGTCGCCCGCTCATCCCGTTCGGTGGCGGTATCGACTCGATCGTGGTGGTCGAGGAGCTTCGGCGTCTGCACCCGGAGGCGGCACTCTTCGTCGCCAACACCTCCGACATCGGGTTCGCGCCGATCGAGGAGACGGCGATCGTCACCGAACTGCCGGTGCTGCGGGCGCGGCGCCGGCTGGACCCCAAGATCCTGGACTCGGCCCGGCGTGGCTACTTCAACGGGCACGTGCCGGTCACCGGCGTGCTCTCCGCCATCGCCGTCCTGGTCGCGGTGGCGCACGGTCGCGACCGGGTGGTGATGTCCAACGAGCACTCCGCCAGCGAGCCGACCGGGCTGGTGGCCAACGGCGTCCTGGTCAACCACCAGTGGAGCAAGAGCCTGGCGTTCGAGGAGCGGTTCCGTGCGCTCGTGGAGGCCGCGGTGACGGGGGTCGACTACTACTCCGCGCTGCGCCCGTACAGCGAGCTGTGGGTCAGCCGTCGGTTCGTCGAGCTCACCGGCTACCACCACGCGTTCCGCAGCTGCAACCAGGCCTTCTACGTCGACGCCGGCATCCGGCACGACTCCTGGTGCGGTGAGTGCGACAAGTGCTGCTTCATCGACCTGGTGCTCTCGCCCTACCTCGGGCGCGAACAGCTCCAGGCCATCTTCGGCGGCCAGGAGCCGCTCGACCAGGAGCGGCTCGAGGGCCGGTTCCTGTCGCTGCTCGGCGAGGTCGGGCGCCCGAAGCCGCTCGAGTGCGTGGGAGACGAGGGCGAGTGCCGGCGCGCGACCCTGCTGGCCGCCGCCCGGCTGGACCGCGTCGACACGCCCCTGCTGCAGTCCCTGGCAGCGCACGTCCGCCGCGAGGGCGGCCAGGTCCCCGAGGAAGAGGTGCTGCTCGCTCCCCAGGGGCGGCACTTCCTGCCCGCCGAACGGCTGTGACTGACTCCTGGAGCGACCTCGCGGGTCGCCGGGTCGGGGTCTGGGGTGTCGGCGTCGAGGGCAGCGCGACCCTGCGGCGGCTGGCGGCCGACGGTGTCGAGCCGTACGCCGTGGTGGACGCGCCCGCGCTCGGTGACGCCGACCTGGATCGGCTCGCCTCCTGCGAGGTCGTCGTCAAGAGCCCCGGGATCAGCCCGTACGACGAACCGGCACGGACCCTCGCTGCGCGGGGCGTCGAGCTGGTCGGTGGCCTCGGGCTCTGGCTGGGGGATGCCCCGCGGGACCGGGTCGTGCTGGTCACCGGCACCAAGGGCAAGAGCACCACGGCCTCGATCGCCGGCGCGCTCGCGACCGGGCTCGGGCAGCGCTGCCTGACCGGCGGCAACCTCGGCACGCCGCCCTGGGACCCGATGGTCGAGGCCGCCGACTGGTACGTCGTCGAGGCCTCGAGCTACCAGGCCCACGACGTACGACGCGGGTCCGCCGTCGTGGTGGTGACGTCCCTCAGCCAGGACCACCTGGTGTGGCACCACGGCTACGAGCAGTACGTCGCCGACAAGCTGTCGGTGTGCACGCGGCCGGGAGTCAGAGTGGTGCTCACCCCGACCGACGATGCCGAGCTCGAGCGCCACGCGGCCCTCCTCGGCGACCACGTCACCCACGTCGAGCAGGCCGACGAGCCCTGGGTCCGCGAGCTCGGGCTCCTGGGCACCCACAACCTGCGCAACGCACTGCTGGCACGCCGGGCCCTGGTCGAGCTCGGCGTACCCGGAGCCGAGGACGATGTGGCCGTGCAGGCAGCGGCCGCGACGTACCGCCCCCTGAGCAGCCGGCTGACGCCGGTCGGCTCGGTGGGCGGGGTCGACTTCGTCGACGACAGCCTCAGCACCAACACCCTGCCCACGCTCGCGGGGGTGGCTGCGTTCCCCGGGCGCCGGCTGGCGCTGCTCGTGGGCGGCCAGGACCGCGGCATCGACTACGGGCCGTTGGCGGCCGGCCTGGCCGGGCGCACCGAACCGCTGCTCGTCATCACCCTGCCCGACAACGGCCCGCGGATCGCGGCTGCGCTCGCCGAGGGTGCGCCCCACGTCGAGGTCCGGGAGCACGACGACCTCCCGGGCGCCGTACGCGCTGCCCACGCGTGGGCCCGGCCCGAGGGGGTCGTGCTCCTCTCCCCGGCGGCCCCGAGCTTCGGCAGGTTCAAGAACTACGCCGAGCGTGCCGAGGTCTTCATCGCCGCGATGGATGGTCTGGGCCCATGATCGAGCCCTTCGCCTTCGACGGTCCCGCGGTGCGCGCGGTCGTCACCACGCGCGACGGGGGAGTGAGCTCGGGCCCCTACGCCTCGCTCAACCTCGGCGACCACGTCGGCGACGATCCCACCGCAGTGCTCGCCAACCGCACCCGGGTCGCTGACGCGCTCGGCGTCGGCAGGCTCACCGTCGCCGATCAGCAGCACACCGCGACGGTGGCCGTCGTCACCGCCGCTCTGGTCGGTCGTGGACACGGCGGTGTCGCCGAGTCGCGGGCGAGCTTCCCGGCCACCGACGCCCTGGTGACCGATGTACCCGGCTGCGCGCTGGCCGTCCTCGTCGCCGACTGCACCCCGCTCCTCCTCTGGGACCCGGTACGCCGCGCGGTCGGCGCTGCGCACTGCGGCCGCAACGGCGTCATCGCCGGCGTCGTCCCGGCGGTGATCGACCAGATGGTGCGGACCTTCGGCACCGATCCGACCGCCCTCGTCGCAGGGGTGGGGCCGGGGATCCACCGCGCCAGCTACGAGGTCGGTGAACAGGAGGCGATGGCGATGGACAGCGCCTTCCCGGGCCGTGGGTTCACGACCCCGGTCCGGCCAGGTCACCACCTGCTCGACGTACCTGCTGCGGTCCGCTGGCAGCTCGCCCGGGCAGGGGTCGTCCCCGAGCACGTGCACGTCATGGACGTCGACACCCGGACCAGCTCGGACCGCTTCTTCTCCGACCGGGCGGCTCGACCCTGCGGGCGATTCATGGGCATCGTCGCCCTCGCCACGGAGCGCTGAGGACCGTGGCCGACCAGACCATCGGCATCGTCGGCGGCGGGATCGTCGGTCTCGCGGTCGGTCGTGAGCTGCTCCTGCGCCGACCCGGCACCCGGGTCGTGGTCTTCGAGAAGGAGGACCGGCTGGCCGCGCACCAGACCGGCCACAACTCCGGTGTCGTGCACGCGGGGATCTACTACAAGCCGGGAAGCCTCAAGGCCGAGCTGTGCACCCGTGGGCGGCTGATGCTGCGCGACTACTGCGCCGAGCAGCTCGTGCCGTACGACGAGTGCGGCAAGCTCGTGGTGGCCGTCGACGGGTCCGAGCTGGGCAGGTTCGAGCGCCTGGAGCAGACCGCGCTGGCCAACGGCGTACCCGGTCTCCGCCGGGTCTCGGGCGACGGGATCCGTGAGCTCGAGCCCCATGCGGTCGGGATCGCCGCGCTGCACTCACCGCACACGGCGATCACCGACTACGTCGCCGTGGCGCAGCGACTGGGGGCGGAGATCGAGAGCGCCGGTGGCCAGGTGCTGCTGTCCGCAGCGGTCACCGACGTCGTCCGGGCGACCGGGCGGATCGAGGTCGGGTGCGGGAGCGACCGGCACCGTGTCGACCGGCTGGTCGTGTGCGGCGGGCTGGAGTCCGATCGCCTCGGGGCGCTGGTCGGGGGCTCGGCGTCGCCGCGGATCGTGCCGTTCCGCGGGGAGTACCTGTCGGTCGCTGCGGCCAAGCAGGACTTCGTGCGCGGGATGATCTACCCGGTCCCGGACCCTCGCTACCCGTTCCTCGGTGTGCACTTCACCCGCCGGGTGGGTGGTGGGCTCGACGTCGGCCCGAACGCCTTCCTGGCGCTCAGCCGCCAGGCCTACGGTCGGCTGTCGCTCTCGCCGCGCGATGTGGCCGACACCCTGGCGTGGCCCGGGTTCTGGCGTTTCGCGGGGGAGCACTGGCGGACCGGGCTCTCCGAGATCCGGGGCGTGCTGTCGAAGCGCGCCTACCTGGCGGCGGCCCAGCGCTACGTGCCCGACATCGGGGTCGGCGACGTGACCCGCAGCCGCCTCGGGCTGCGCGCGCAAGCACTCCAGCGGGACGGCACGCTCGTCGACGACTTCCTGATCGACCAGGCCGACGGCATCACCAGCGTGCGCAACGCTCCGTCACCTGCAGCGACGTCCAGCCTGGCCATCGCCGAGCACGTCGTCGATCGGATGGTGGAGAGTTGGTGAGCGCTCCGTAGTCTCGGGGCGTGAGCACTCACCTGATCGTGACCAGCGCCGAGCTGGTGACCCCGACCCTGCGCCGCGTCTGGTTCCGCAGCGACGATCTCTCGGCGTTCGCAGACAGCATCGACACCGACCGCTACGTGAAGCTGGTCTTCCCGAAGCCCGGCGTCGTCTATCCGGAGCCTCTGGACATGCGCGCGCTGCGCGGGACCATGCCGCCTGAGGACCTTCCGGTCGTGCGCACGTACACCGCGCTCTTCCCCGACGTCGCCGCCGGCACGGTCGCGATCGACTTCGTCGTCCATGGCGACGAGGGGGTCGCCGGGCCCTGGGCCGCCGCCGCCCAGCCGGGCGACACGCTGATGGTCAACGGACCCGGTGGCGGCTACCGGCCGGACCCGACGGCCGACTGGCACCTCCTGGTCGGCGACGAGGCAGGCGTACCCGCGATCGGGGCGGCTCTCGCCGCGCTGCCGTCAGACGCGGTGGCGCAGGTGGTGCTGCTGGTCGACTCGGTCGACCACGAGCTCGCGCTCGAGGCGCCGGCCGGCGCGACGATCACCTACCTGCACCGCGCCGACGGCGTCGGTGAGGGCGCACTCGCCGATGCTGTCCGGGCCCTCGAGTGGCTGCCCGGTCGGGTGCAGGCGTTCGTGCACGGCGAGGCGCAGGAGATCATGCACGGTGTCCGGCCCTACCTGCTCAAGGAGCGGGAGCTGACCCGCGACCAGGTCTCGATCTCGGGCTACTGGAGGCGCGGTCGCTCCGAGGAGGGCTTCCGGACCTGGAAGTCCGAGCTGGCCAAGGCCGAGGGCTGAGCTGACAGTCCCTGCCGCGGCCAGGTCAGGGCCAGCGCTGCGAGCACGAGGGCCGAGCCGGCAATGCCGTCGAGCCAGTAGTGGTTGGCCGTGCTGACCACGACGAAGACCGTCGCCACCGGGTGCAGCAGCCACAGCCAGCGCCAGCGCGTGTGGCAGGCGGCGATCAGCACGGTCGCGATCAGCAGGGCCCACCCGACGTGGAGGCTCGGCATGGCGGCGTACTCGTTGGACATGCTGCCGAGCACCGGCGCCTGGTAGATCGAGATCCCGCCCGCGTGGCCGGTGTCGACCATCCCGAGCGAGGTGAGCAACCGGGGCGGGGTCACCGGGAGCAGCACGGTGAAGACCAGGGCGACCCCGGTCGCGGCCAGCAGCGCCCGCTTCGCCCAGTGGTAGGCCGGACGGCGGTAGCGGTAGAGCCAGACCAGGACCGCGATCGTGAGCGGGAAGTGGACAGAGACGTAGTAGCGATTGGCCAGCTCGACGATCCAGTCGTGACCCAGCGCCCAGGTCTGCAGGGTGGCCTCGGCAGGAAGGCGCAGCCAGCGCTCGACATCGAGCACGTCGTGCGCGTGCACGTCGGCATGGCCGAGCTGGTGCGTCGCCAGCATCCGGCCGAGGTTGTAGAGGAGGAAGGCGGCCAGCACCTGGGCGACCTCGCGGGCCACCTCCGGCACCGAGGTACGACGGGACTCGGTCGGCGCGACCGTGCTCACCGCCATCCCGCTTCCTCCGTTCCTGTCATTTACAACTGTAAGTTAGTGCCGTGGGCAGTTGCCACTTCACACTGGAGTTCGACTCGTCACGTCTGGCGAACTCATCGGGAGGAGGACGGACAGCGGTGTCAGATACACGGACGGACGCCCGCGCCGAGCGGAGTCGCGCCCAGCTTGCTGACGCGTTGCGCACGCTGCTGCGCAGCCGCAACCCGCACGACATCTCGATCTCCTCCCTGTGTGCCGAGGCCGGAGTGAGTCGGCCGACCTTCTACCAGCACTTCGCGAGCCTCGACGAGGTCGCCGTCGCCGGCATCGAGAAGCGCCTCACCCGGCTGAGAGCCGAGCTCCCTGAAGGCGACGGACCGGAGACCTCGCGTCGCCTGCTCCTCGCGTGGCTCACCGAGCTCGACGCCGAGCGCGAGATCTGGCGACGCACCATCGGCAGTGGTACGGAGTTCTCGGCCTCGCGCGACGCGGTCGAGACCTGGCTGGTCGACCAGCTCACGCACCGCTCGCCGGGCGCCGGCCCCGAGGTGCTCCGCTATGCGGCGGCCGGCTTCCTCGGCGTGGTCCGCGCGTGGCTCCTGCAGGACGCCGGGCCGGAGCGGCCGAGCGCCGCCGTCCTGGCCGCGAGCCTGGCCGACCTGTCCGTGCGCGTGCTGTCCCCGCCCGTTCCGCGCACGCCGGGAGCGTCGTGACCCTTATCCTGCTCCCATGAAGACGCGACTGACCTGCCCCTGCGGCGAAGTGATCAGGGCCCAGGACGAGGACGAGCTCGTCGAGCTCACCCAGCAGCACCTCGCAGCCGAGCACCCGGGTATGGCCTACGGCCGCGACGAGATCCTCTTCATCGCCACCTGACCGGCCGGGTGCCCGGCGCCGGCTCAGCTCTCCATCGCCTCCGGGATGCCCACCGGGTCGTCGTCACCGAGCAGCAGCACGTAGGTGAAGCCGGCGATCAGGCCGCCGGCGACCGGGGCGAGGATGAAGAGCCAGAGCTGCTGGATCGCGTCGGTCCCGGCGAACAGGCCCACGCCGATGGAGCGCGCCGGGTTCACCGAGGTGTTGGTGACCGGGATGCTGATCAGGTGGATCAGGGTCAGCGAGAGCCCGATCGCGAGCGGGGCAAGGCCCTTGGGCGCCCGGGTGTCGGTCGCCCCGAGGATCACCCAGATGAAGACCGCGGTGAGCAGCACCTCGATCACCAGGCAGGCGAAGAGGTCGTAGCCCATCGGTGAGCGGTCGCCGTACCCGTTGGACGCGAAGCCGCTCGCCGTGGCGGAGAAGCCGTCGAGACCGTTGGCGATCACCAGGAGGGTGGCGCCGGCCGCGATGCCGGCGATCACCTGCGTGATGATGTATCCGGGGGCGTCCTTCCAGGGGATCCGGCCACCGGCCGCTGCGCCCAGGGTGACGGCAGGGTTGAAGTGGCCGCCGGAGATGTGGCCGACGGCGTAGGCCATGACGACCACGGTGAGGCCGAAGGCGAGGGCGACGCCGAGCCAGCCGACGCCGACCTCGGAGTTGGTGGTCGCCAGCACAGCGGTCCCGCAGCCGCCGAAGACGAGGACGAAGGTGCCGAGGAACTCGGCGGTGAGCTTCTTGCTGGTGGTGGGTGTGGCTGCCATAACCATCCTCCTGAGAGCGTGGCCCGATAGGCCAAGACACGTCGAGTATGGCGACTGATCCCGGCTGAGTGGGGGACCCCACGACCCTGGGAACGGGTGGTTCGGGGATGGTTTCCGGGTGCGGATCAGGTCGGTCAGGCCGACCGGTTCAGCGTGCCTGCGCCGCCGCGGTCCAGCGAGCGGGCGATCACCATCCGCTGGATCTGGTTGGTGCCTTCGAAGATCTGCATCACCTTCGCCTCGCGCATGTAGCGCTCGACCGGGAAGTCGCGGGTGTAGCCGTAGCCGCCGAGCACCTGGACGGCGTCGGTGGTCACCTTCATCGCGTTGTCGGTCGCGACCAGCTTGGCGACCGACGCCTCGCGGGAGTACGGCAGGCCCGCGTCCTTGAGACGGGCGGCGTGCAGCAGTGTCGCGCGGGCCGCCTCGATCCCCGCCTCCATGTCGGCGAGCACGAAGCCGAGTCCCTGGTGGTCGATGATCCGTTCGCCGAAGGTCTCCCGGCTCCTCGCGTAGGCGACCGCGTGGTCGAGGGCGCCCTGGGCGAGGCCGGTCGCGACCGCCGCGATCCCGAGCCGGCCCGCGTCCAGGCCGGCCAGCGCGATCTTGAGACCTTGCCCCTCGTCACCGAGCCGGCGCTCGACCGGCACGCGGACGCCGTCGAAGCGCATCGTCGTCGTGGCGGATCCGGTGAGCCCCATCTTCTGCTCCGGGGGGTCGGAGACCAGGCCGTCGGTGTCGGCAGGCACCAGGAAGCAGGAGATGCCGTTGCGGTCGTCGCTGGTGCGGGCCATCACCTTGTAGAAGTCGGCCTGCCCGCCGTGCGTGGTCCAGGCCTTCGCGCCGGTGATGACGTAGTCGTCGCCGTCTCGTCGGGCGCGGGTGGTCATCGCGGCCGGATCGGACCCGGCGTGCGGCTCGGAGAGGCAGTAGGCGCCCAGCAGCTCGCCGCCCAGCAGGTCCGGCAGCCACCGGTGCCGCTGCTCCTCGGTGCCGAAGGTCGCCAGGCCGAAGCAGCTCAGCGCGTGCACCGACACGCCGACCCCGACGCTCGCCCAGACCGCGCCGATCTCCTCGAGCACCTGGAGGTAGACCTCGTAGGGGAGTCCGCCGCCGCCGTACTCCTCGGGGTAGGGCAGGCCCAGCAGGCCGGTCCGACCGAGGGTGCGGAAGACCTCGCGGGGGAAGGTCTCGGTGCGCTCGGCCTCGGCCACCACGGGGCTGAGCTCCTTGGTCGCGAGGTCGCGCACCAGGGCGATCAGGTCGACGGCTTCATCGGAGGGCAGCAGGCGTGAGGCAGGCATGCGATCACGGTACGTCGGCGAGGTAGCCGCGCAGGCTGGACATGGTCGCGTCGAGGAGTGTCGCCAGGTCGCTCCCGGGGTCGGCCAGCCAGCCTTCGTACGCCGAGATGGCCAGCGCCAGGGACACGCTTCCGACCGTGCGGGGCAGGATGTCGGCGGGTGTCAGGCCGTGCCGCTCCGCGACGTACTCCGCGATGACCGAGCGCCAGTCGGCGTACTGGTGCACCGAGTGTGCCTGGAGGGCAGGGGTGCCGAGGATCAACCGCATCCGCTCGCGGTGCGACGGGTCGTCGGCGGCGTCGTGCTCGTTGAAGATCAGGACGCCGCGCTGCACGATCTCGTGGGTGGGCAGGTCCTGGGGCAGCGCGCGCAGGATCTGCCGGAAGCTCTCCAGGGTGCGGTCGAACTGACCCCAGGGGATGTCGTTCTTGGACTCGAAGTAGCGGAAGAGAGTGCGTCGTCCGACCCCGACCTCGGCGGCGATGTCGGCCATCGTCACGGCGTCGAAGCCGCGCTCTGCGAACAGCCGGAACGCGGCCGCCTCGATCTGGGCGTGACTGGTCGCGCCCGGACGGCCACGACTGCTCATGAAGAGACCCTATCTTTTTGGCGCTGGGTGCCATTAGTGTGGCCCACACCACATCCAACGAGGAGGCTGCCATGAACCCGGAGCAGAACGAGAACATCGAGCAGGACGTCACCGCCGAGGACCTGATCGAAGAGGTCTCGATCGACGGCATGTGCGGCGTCTACTGAGCTCGCCAGGAGATTCGGCATGATCCTCGATGAAGCGTGGCGGCTGTCGCCGTCGGTCGCGCTGCGTCCCGAGCCGTTCGGGGCACTGGCCTACCACTTCGGCAACCGCAAGCTGACCTTCCTCAAGCGCCCCGAGCTGGTGCGGGTGGTCGAGCAGCTGGCCGAGCACCCGGACGTGCGGTCGACCCTCGTTGCCGTCGGCGTGCCGGAGCCGCAGCACGCGGCGTACGCCGCGGCGCTCGAGGGTCTCGCCGATGCCGACATGATCCGCCCCCGGGTCGACGTACTGGAGGAGAGCGCATGAAGCTGATCGAGCACTTCGAGCTGGGGCTCGACGCCCCGATCTGCCTGACCTGGGAGCTGACGTACGCCTGCAACCTGGAGTGCGCGCACTGCCTGTCGTCGTCCGGGCGGCGCGACCCCCGTGAGCTGAGCACCGAGCAGGCCGAGGCGGTGATCGACGAGCTGCAGCGGATGCAGGTCTTCTACGTCAACATCGGCGGTGGCGAGCCGACGATCCGCCCGGACTTCTGGCACCTGCTGGAGTACGCCGTCAACCACCAGGTCGGCGTGAAGTTCTCCACCAACGGCGTGCGCCTCGACGCCGAGCGCGCGGCGTTCCTGGCGGGCCCGGCGTGTGCGGGGTACGTCGACGTGCAGATCTCGCTGGACGGCGCGACGGCCGAGGTCAACGACTACGTCCGCGGCCCGGGCTCCTACGACATGGCACTCACCGCCCTGCAGAACCTGCAGGACGCCGGCTTCTCCGACGCGAAGATCTCGGTGGTCTGCACCCGGCAGAACATCGGGCAGCTCGACGAGTTCAAGGCGCTGGCCGACAGGTACGGCGCGACACTGCGGCTGACCCGGCTGCGCCCGTCGGGCCGCGGCGCGGACGTGTGGGACGAGCTGCACCCGCTGCCCGAGCAGCAGAAGGTGCTCTACGACTGGCTGATGGCGTCGGGTGACAACGTGCTGACGGGGGACTCGTTCTTCCACCTCGCCGCGTTCGGTGAGGCGCTGCCGGGGCTGAACCTGTGCGGCGCTGGGCGCGTGGTGTGCCTGATCGACCCGGTCGGCGACGTCTACGCGTGCCCGTTCGCGATCCACGACAACTTCCTGGCCGGCAACCTGCTCACCGACGGCGGCTTCAAGGAGGTCTGGCAGAACTCCGAGCTGTTCGCGGACCTGCGCTCGCCGCAGACCGGCGGCGCGTGCGCGAAGTGCGACTTCTACGACTCGTGTCGCGGTGGCTGCATGGCGGCGAAGTTCTTCACCGGCCTGCCGCTGGACGGGCCGGATCCCGAGTGTGTGCAGGGGTACGGCGAGACGGCGCTCGCTGGGGACCGGGTGCTCCCGGCGTCCAGCCAGGACCACTCGAAGGCCAACCCGACCCGCAATCAGCCGGTGATGCTCAAGCTGATGACCCGCCCGCCGGTCAGCGACTGCGCGGAGAGCCCGCTGGCCGGCTTCGTGCCGGCCGGTGGTTGAGGTGAAGAAGGTCGAGAACCCCTGGAAGCAGAACCCCTGGTTCGAGTCGGTCGCGGTCGCGCAGCGCCGCGCGCAGAAGCGGCTGCCGCAGCCGGTGTACGCCGCGCTGGTGGCCGGCTCGGAGCGCGGCCAGACCGTGTCGGACAACCAGGCCGCGTTCGCCGAGCTGGGGGTGCTGCCGCACGTGGCGGGCCACCACGCGGAGCGGTCGATGTCGCGCACGGTGCTGGGCCACGAGGTGTCGCTGCCGGTGCTGATCAGCCCGACCGGCGTACAGGCCGTGCACCCCGACGGTGAGGTCGCGGTCGCTCGTGCAGCCAACGCCCGCGGGACCCTGATGGGGTTGTCGAACTTCGCGTCCAAGTCGATCGAGGAGGTCGTCGAGGCCTGCCCGCGCACGTTCTTCCAGATGTACTGGACCGGCGACCGCGACGTGATGATCCAGCGAATGGAGCGCGCCCACAAGGCGGGTGCCATCGGTCTGATCGCCACCCTGGACTGGTCGTTCTCGATGGGGCGCGACTGGGGCAGCCCGGAGATCCCCGAGAAGGTCGACCTCAAGACGATGGTCCGGATGGCGCCGAAGGTCGCCACCAAGCCGCGCTGGCTCTACCAGTTCGGGAAGACCGGTCAGATCCCCGACCTGACCGCCCCCAACCTGGCCCCGCCGGGTGCCGACAAGGGTCCGACGTTCTTCGGTGCCTACTACGAGTGGATGACCACCCCGCCACCGTCGTGGGAGGACGTCGCCTGGATGCGTGAGCAGTGGGCGCAGCTGTCCGGCACGCCGTTCGTGCTCAAGGGCGTCGGACGGGTCGACGACGCCAGGAGAGCCGTGGACGCTGGGGTCTCGGCGATCTCGGTGTCCAACCACGGCGGCAACAACCTCGATGGGACTCCCGCGGCGATCCGACTGCTCAACCCGATCGCTACCGCGGTCGGCGACCAGATCGAGGTGCTCATGGACGGCGGCGTACGACGCGGCTCCGACGTGGTGAAGGCCCTGGCTCTGGGTGCTCGGGCGGTGTTGATCGGGCGGGCGTACCTGTGGGGACTTGCGGCCAACGGCCAGGCGGGCGTGGAGAACGTCCTCGACGTCCTGCACGGCGGCATCGACTCGGCGTTGCTCGGTCTCGGCGTCTCGTCCATCGACGAGCTGACCCCGGAGCACCTGCTGATCCCCGACGGCTTCCACCGGTCATGACCGGCCTGGCCGGTGCCACCACTCGTGAGGTCGCAGGAGCCGGACTGGTCCTGGTGCCGGTCGGCTCGATCGAGCAGCACGGCCCGCACCTGCCGCTGGACACCGACACGGCCATCGCGATCGCCGTCGCGGACGCGGTCGCGCGCGAGCTACCTGGCACGTGGGTCGCACCGGCCGTCTCCTACGGCTCCAGTGGCGAGCACCAGTCGTTCCCGGGCACGGCGTCGGTCGGCACCGACGCCCTGACCCACCAGCTCGTCGAGCTCGCGCGCTCCCTGCGCACCTGGGCCGGCCGTGTGGTCTTCGTCAACGCCCACGGCGGCAACCTGGCTGCCCTCAAGGCGTCCGACGAGATCGAGTGGGTGCCGTGCGTGACCGAGGACGTCGACCTTCACGCCGGTTTCACCGAGACGTCCCTGATGCTGCACCTGCGTCCCGAGTCGGTCCGGCTCGATCGGGCCGTGGTCGGGAACACCCAGCCGTTGAGGGAGATTCTGCCCGCGATGATGACCGGAGGTGTCGCGGCCGTGTCCGCCAACGGAGTGCTCGGCGACCCCGCTGGAGCGACTGCGGCCGAGGGAGAACGGGTGCTCGAGGTGATGGTCGCGGACGTGGTGGGCCGACTCTCGTGAGGGTCGCGCTGGTCACCGGCGCGGCCGGTGGCATCGGAACCGCCACCGTCGCCCACCTCGTCGGCCAGGGGTACGCCGTCGTCGGTGTCGACCTGGAGCCCGCGGCCGAGCAGGTCGACGAGTCGGAGACCGTCGCCCACGTCATCGGCGACGTCCGTGACCGCGCCGTCCTCCAGGCGGCAGCCGACCTCGCTGTCGCCCGCTGGGGACGGCTGGACGCCGCGGTCGCCGCAGCGGCCGTGATCCGTGGCGGGCAGCCGTTGTGGCAGACGCCTGCCGCTGACCTCGACGACCTCTGGCAGACCGACGTCGTCGGTGTGTGGAACACCGCGGCAGTCGTGGTTCCCCACCTCCTCGCCCAGCCGGATCCGAGCGGCTGCCGCTTCGTCGCGGTCGCGTCGGCGGCCGGCTCACGCGGGCTCTTCCACCTGGCGGCGTACAACACCGCCAAGCACGCCGTCGTGGGCCTGGTGAAGGGGCTCGCCGCCGACCTCGTCGGCACCGGGGTGACCGCGGTGGCGGTGTCGCCGGGCTCGACCCGGACCCCGATGCTCGAGGCGACGGCCGACCTCTACGGTCTCCCGGACGTCGAGGACTTCGCCTCCCACCAGCTGCTCCGCCGGGTGCTCGACCCGGCCGAGATCGCCGCCACGATCGCCTTCTGCTGCTCGGTCGAGGGCGCCGTCCTCAACGGTGGCGTGGTGCAGGCCGACGGCGGCTTCACGGGATGAGCCTGCCCACGGGCTTCCGGGTCCGGATCGGCGCCGAGGTCCGCATCCACGACGGCGGCCGCACCCTCGTGGGCGGCTCGCCGTTGCGCGTCCTCCGACTCCGCGAGCCCGCCGCCCCGGTGTCACGCGGCAGCGTCGTGGAGGTCCGCGACCGGGCGACCGGCGTGGTCGCGGAGAGCCTGCTCGGGGCCGGCCTCGCCGTACCAGTCCTCGACCGGCCCGGCGCCACCGCTGACCTGACCGTCGTGGTCCCGATCCGGGACCGCGCCGACCGGCTCGACCGGCTGCTGGCGGCGCTGGTCGGGGGCCCGCCGGTCGTGGTCGTCGACGACGCGTCTCGCGACCCGGCGGCGGTGGCGGCCGTCGCCGAGAGGTACGGCGCCCGCCTCGTCGCGCTCGCCACCAACGTAGGTCCGGCCGGTGCGCGCAACGCCGGGATCGCGCAGGTGAGCACTCCGGTCGTGGCGTTCGTCGACTCCGATGTCGTCGTCGACGCGCCGACACTGCTCGGTCTGGCCGGTCACTTCAGGGACCCCGGCGTCGCGGCGGTCGCTCCGCGGGTCCGCGGCGCCGCTCGCAACGACCGCCCGCGGCGCTTCGAACGGTGGGACGTCGACGGCCTCTCGCTCGACCTCGGCGACCGGCCGGCGCTGGTCCGGCCGTGGTCGCGGGTCGGCTGGTTGCCGAGCGCCTGCCTGCTGGTGCGCACCGCGGACCTCGGTGCCGGCTTCGAACCCGACCGGCGGGTCGGCGAGGACGTCGATCTGGTCTGGCGGCTGATCGCCGCGGGCCGGCAGGTCCGCTACGACCCGGCGTACGAGGCGACCCACGACAGCCGCGGCACCTGGACGACCTGGCTCGGCCGCAAGGCGTTCTACGGATCCGGCGGGGCCTGGCTGGCCCGACGGCACGGCGACTGGATGGCGCCGGCGGTGCTCTCGCCGGTGCCTGTGGTCGGGATGTGCGCGCTGCTCGCGCAGCGCCGCTGGTCGGTCCCGGTCGCGCTCGCGTCGGTGGTCGTCGTCCGCGCTCGGCTGCGCCGTACCCTCCCGGACACGCCGGACCGGACTCGCCTGGCGCGGGACCTCACTGCCGAGGTGTCGGTCTCGACCGTGCGCCAGACCTCTCACCTGCTGCTTCGGCACTGGTGGCCCGGCGCCGTCGCCGCCGCGGCCCTCTCCCGGCGAGCGCGCCGGGCGCTGCTCGCGGCAGCCGTGTGGGACCTGCTGGACCACCGCGAGGTCGCACCCGCCCGGGCGCCGGAGGCCTTCGCGGCCCGTCGGCTCGACGACCTGGCCTACGGCGCCGGCCTGTGGTGGGGCGCCGTGCGCGAGCACTCGTTGCGGGTGCTCGTGCCCCGGGTGACCGGCTGGCGGGCCCGACCACGACCCGGTTCGACCACCTGAGAGAGTGACAGCCATGAGCAACCTCCCCGAATCGTTGGCCGGCAAGACCGTCGCGGTGCTCGGTGGCACCGGCCCCCAGGGCCGTGGCCTCGCCCGCCGGTTCGCCGCCGCCGGCATCCCTGTCGTGATCGGCAGCCGCAGCGCGGAACGGGCCGAGGAGGCCGCCAGCGCGCTGGCCGGGTCCGTCGGCGGCACCGTCACCGGAGCTGACAACACCGGCGCCGCCGCGGCCGGGGACATCGTCGTGGTCGCCGTTCCGTGGGACGGTCACGGCGAGCTGCTCACCGACCTGGCACCCGCCCTGGCGGGCAAGGTCGTCGTCGACTGCGTCAACCCGCTCGGCTTCGACAAGCAGGGCGCCTACGCCCTCCCGGTCGAGGAGGGCTCGGCAGCCCAGCAGGCACAGGGGATCCTGACCGAGAGCACCGTCGTCGGCGCCTTCCACAACGTCAGCGCCGTCCTGCTCGAGGACCCCGAGGTCAGCTCGGTCGACACCGACGTGCTCGTCCTGGGCGACGTCCGCGAAGCCACCGACCTGGTCCAGGACCTGGCTGGAACCATCCCCGGCGTCCGGGGCGTGTACGGCGGCCGGCTCCGCAACGCGCACCAGGTCGAGGCCCTCACCGCCAACCTGATCAGCGTCAACCGGCGCTACAAGGCGCACGCCGGCATCCGGGTCACCGACATCTGAAAGAGGTAGACCGTGTCCGAGGTACTGGTGGAGCGCCGTGACGGCGTCCAGATCATCACCATCAACCGGCCCGAGGCGAAGAACGCCATCAACGGCGCAGTAGCGGCCGGGATCGCGGCCGCGGTCGACGAGCTCGACGCGGACGACGACCTGCGGGTCGGGGTGCTCACCGGCGCGGGTGGCACCTTCTGCGCGGGCATGGACCTCAAGGCGTTCCTCCGTGGCGAGGTGCCGAGCATCGAGGGTCGTGGCCTCGGCGGGATCACCGAGGCGCCGCCGCGCAAGCCGCTGATCGGTGCGGTCGAGGGCTGGGCGGTCGCCGGTGGCTTCGAGCTGCTGCTCGCCTGCGACCTGGTCGTCGCTGCCGACACCGCCAAGCTGGGTGTGCCCGAGGTCAAGCGCGCACTGGTCGCCGGCGCGGGTGCGGCGATGCTGCTGGCCTCCCGGATCCCGCAGGCGATCGCTCTGGAGATGCTGCTGACCGGCGACCCGATCAGCGCCGAGCGCGCCGCCGCGCTGGGCCTGGTCAACCGGGTCACCGCCGACGGCGGTGCGCTCGACGGCGCGCTCGACCTGGCCGCCACCATCGCCGCCAACGGTCCGCTCGCGGTCGCGATCACCAAGCAGATCGCCCGCTCATCCGGCGACTGGACGCTGGCCGAGGGGTGGACCAGGCAGAGCGAGCTGATGCTCCCGGCGTTCCTCAGCGAGGACGCCCAGGAAGGCGCTACCGCGTTCGCCGAGAAGCGCCCGCCGGTGTGGAAGGGTCGCTGACCGAGCGGGACCTCGCCGAAGAAACGCCGCTCTGATCGGCCCCTCACGGGCGATTCTTGCGTTCTGTGGTGGACCTCACCCCATTTTTGGTCGGACACGGTCCGTTAAGGACCTAGGCTTGGGGGAGCGCCCGAGTCGGCTGACCACCCGCCGGCTCGTGCGCACTCCATCTGATCGACCCACGACGCGGTCGTCGCTCGCCAGTGAGACTCCGGCGGGCAGCGGCCGCGTTGTCGTTGTGCGCGCCCGCGCAGAGAGAGAACAGCCCCGTGAGCATCACCCCCGCGACCGCCATCGGCCTGGCCGGCACCGTCCTGGCGTTCGCCTACACCGTCCCCCAGCTGCGCAAGCTGGTCCGCACGTCCTCCGCCGCCGGCATCAGCGTCGCGGCCCTCGCGAACTCCACGATCAGCGGCGTGGCCTGGACGACCTTCGGGATCGTCGACCACGAGGTCTGGATCGCCCTCCCGGCGTTCACCGCCCTCCCCGCGACAGCGGGTGCCCTGGTGCTCGCGTGGAACCGCGGCGGCTCGCGCGACCGCCTCTGGCTGCCGATCCTCTGGTCCGCGACGATCGTGATCGGCGCCGCGGCGGTGCCGTTCGTCGGCGCGGTCCCGATCACGGTGCTGCTCGGCTGTTCGGTCGCCCTGATGATCACTCCGGCCGCGGTGACGGCCTGGCGCAGCCACGACGTCTCGGCGATCGCCGCCTCGGCCTGGGCGATGCTGATCGTCGACGCGCTGCTCGCCGGTGCGTACGGCGTGCTGGCCGACGTCGATGCCAACCTGATCTACGCCGCCATCGCGACCACGGGCTCGATCGTGATCCTGACCCGGATCGGGATGCCCGCCCACGTGCACGCCCGGCTGGTCCGGCTGCCCGCGCGCGTGGACCCCGAGGTCACCGCGGAGGACCTGAGCCTCGCCGCCTGAGCGCCCTACGCTGGGGACCATGGGTCGGCTGGTCTACTCCGTGATCTCCTCGCTCGACGGCTACACAGTCGACGACGAGGGCGACTTCTCCTGGTGCGCACCGGACGAGGAGGTGCACGCCTTCGTCAACGACCTCGAGCGCGGGGTCGGCACCTACGTCTACGGGCGACGCATGTACGACGTGATGCGCTACTGGCAGACGGTCGACACCGCGTCCGGGTCGCCGGCCACCCGTGACTATGCCTCGATCTGGCGCGCGGCCGACAAGATCGTGTTCTCCCGGAGCCTGGAGGCCGTGGACACCCCGCGGACCCGGCTCGAGCGCGACCTGGTGCCGGACGCCGTACGGCGAATGGTCGATGCTGCCGACCGCGACGTCTCGATCGGAGGTCCGACGGTCGCGGCGCCGCTGCTCCGGGCCGGGCTGGTCGACGAGGTGCACCAGATCCTGGCGCCCGTCGTCGTCGGTGGCGGCACCCGCGCGTGGCCCGACGACGTACGGCTCGACCTGGAGCTGGTGTCGACGGGTGAGTTCGCCAGCGGGTTCGTGCACCTGCACCACCGGCTTGGCCCACTCTGAGAGAGTCGGTCCCATGAAGGCTCCAGGCGCCAAGGTCGTACGGCGGATCGCCCTGGAGACTCTCGGCTGGCTCCTCATCGTCGCCGGCATCGCCGCCCTGATCCTGCCCGGACCGGGGCTGCTGATGCTGGCGGCCGGGCTGGTGATCCTGTCCCAGGAGTACGAGTGGGCCGAGCGGCGACTCGAGCCGGTCAAGGTGCGGGCGCTGCGCGGCGCCGCGGAGGGCGTCGAGAGCTGGCTCCGGATCACGCTGTCGTGCGCCCTCGGGCTGGGCCTGATCGCCTGCGGTGTCGTGTGGATCGCCGGTCCGCCAGCGCCGGCCTGGTGGCCGCTCTCGGACACCTGGTGGCTGCCCGGCGGGATCGCAACGGGTATCACCCAGGTCGCCTCCGGCCTGATCGCCCTGGGGCTGATCGTCTACAGCTACCGCCGGTTCCGGGTCCGCGGTGAGCCGGTGCCCGAGCTCGCGGCGTCGGACGACTGACGGGTCGCCAGCACCACCAGCGCGATGATCAGCAGTCGGCCGACGAGCGAGAAGATGCTGCCCTCGGGGCCGTAGTCGCCGCCGCTGAGCCAGACCGGCCCCTTCGCGCCCAGGCTCGCGAACGCGCCGCTGAAGTCAGTGGTGCCGCTGACCGGGAAGCCGAGCACCGTGCCCTGCACCCAGTTCCAGCCGAAGTGGATCCCGACCGGGAGCCAGAGCCGGCCGGTGCGCAGGAACGCGACGCCGTACATCACGCCGCCCAGCACGGTGCTGGTCACCGAGATCGCCGTCCAGCCGTCGGTCGTCAGCATCTCCACGCCGGCGAACGCGACGGCCGAGAGCACCACCGCCGCCGTGCCCGAGTGGAGTAGGCGGCGCAGACCACCGAGCAGCAGCAGCCGGAAGACCGTCTCCTCGACGAGCCCGGAGATCGCGAAGACCAGGGTCCCGAGCGCCAGCACCCGCAGGTCGAGTCCGGTCTCGAGCACCTCGACGGTGCCGGCCGCGGCGAGCAGACCGGCGATGATGAGCATGCCGACCGTGGCGATGGCCAGTCCGGTGCGGAGGTCGCGGAGCACGTTCGAAGACTAGAACGTGTTCCACCGGGCTGGTTGGATGGCGGCGTGACCTACAGCAAGGCAGAGATCGAAGCGGCGTACGCCGTCGTCCACGGCCACGTCCAGGGCTTTGCGGAGTCGAAGAACTGGGACGGCTTCGCCGACCTGTTCACCGAGGACGCGGTCTACAAGGAGCACGCGTTCGGTGAGTTCCACGGCCGCGAGGAGATCCGTGCCTGGTCGGTGCGGACCATGACGTCCTTCCCCGGCGTCGTGATGACCGGCTTCCCGCTCGCCTGGTCGGTCGTCGACGAGAAGACCTCGAGGCTGATCTGCGAGGTGCGGAACCTGATGCCGGATCCCGGTGACGGGTCGGTGCACGAGGAGTCCAACCTGACGATCATGACCTACGCCGGCGACGGCATGTTCTGCCGCGAGGAGGACATCTACAACCCGATGCGGTTCGCGAAGATGTCGGTGCGGTGGGCTCGGGTCGCGGCGGCGCATGGGAACCTCGACGCTGAGGGGCAGGCCTACCTCGAGCGGTTCGGGGGCTGACGACACGGAGGTGGACGCGTGAGTGACCCGTGGCTGCTCGCCATCCTCCTCGCCGGCGTGGTCGCGCTGACTCCGGTGGCCGACCCGTTGCGGATCCCGCAGCCGGTGCTGCTGACGATCTTCGGGGTGCTCGCCGGGCTGATGCCCTTCGCGTCACCACTGAACATCGAGCCCGACCTGATCCTCCCCGTCGTGCTGCCTCCGCTGCTCTTCGCGGCCACCCAGCGCACCACGGCGCGGGAGTTCCAGGCCCAGGCGGCGCCGGTGGTCGCGCTCGCGGTCGGCCTGACGGTGTGTACGGCGGCGGCCGTCGCCGTCGTCGCCCACGCGGCCGGCCTGAGCTGGGGCCCGGCGTGGCTGATCGGCGCGATCGTCTCGCCCCCGGATCCGGTCGCCGCTACCGCGGTCGCGCGCCGCCTGCGGCTCCCGCACCACCTGGTGACGATCCTCGAGGGCGAGGGGATGTTCAACGACGCGACCGCGCTGGTGATGTACAAGGTGGCGCTCGCGGCCGTGGTCACGGGCGAGTTCTCCTACCTCGACACCGGCCTGGAGTTCGTGGTGACCATCGTCGTCGGGATCGCGGTCGGTTTCGCCGTCGGTTGGGTGGCGAAGTGGCTGCTGCGGCTGATCCGGGATCCGTACACCGAGACCACCATCACCGTGGTCGTCCCGTTCGTGGCCTACCTGGGTGCGGAGCGGGTCGAGGGATCGGGCGTGCTCGCGGTCCTCGTCCTCGGGCTCTACCTGCGCAACGTCGGTCACGAGGCGACCACGTCGCGCGGCTGGCTGCTCGGCAGGTCGGTGTGGGACTACGCCGACTTCCTGATCACCAGCATGGCCTTCGCCGTCCTCGGGTTCGAGCTGGCGACCGTGCTGGCAGAGGAGCCGGGCACCACGGAGATCACGCTCGTCACGATCGGCGTGCTGGTGACCGTCGTGCTCTTCCGGTTCGCCTGGCTCTTCCCTGCCGTCTGGCTGACCAGGGCTCGGCGCCGTCGCCAGGACCGGCTGATGCCGGTCGGCTGGCGGGAGACCACGGTGGTGGCGTGGTCGGGGATGCGCGGTGTGGTCACCGTGGCGACCGCTCTGGCGCTGCCGTTCGCCATCGACTCCGGCTCGACCTTCCCGGATCGTCACCTGCTGGTGGTCGCGGCCCTGGTCTGCGTGCTGGTGACCCTGGTCGTGCAGGGCCTCACGCTCGCGCCGCTGACCGCGAGGCTCGGGGTCGCGAGCGAGCACGACGAGGGCGCTGAGGTCGCGGAGCTGCGGGCGCGCGCTGCGGGTGCCGCCCTGAGCTTCCTCGAGGAGTCGCCCGAGGCCGGCGACGTGTCCGAGGACGTCCGTGACGCCGCGCGGCTGCGCTACCAGTCCTACCTCGAGGTGCAGGCCTCGCTGTCACGGACCAGGGACCTGGTCCGTGACGACACCGATCCCGCAGCCGAGCTCGATCAGCTGCTGGGCCAGGCCACCGACGTGGAGCGCTCGCTGGTCCTCGACGAGCGCCGACGCGGGGAGGTGACCGCCACCGCCGCGGACGAGGTGCTGCGTGAGATCGAGGGCCGTGCGCTGCGCGACCTGGGCTGACCCAGGCCGCGCAGCCTCATCCGAGCGTCAGTTCGCCGGAGACGTGCCCAGGGTGATCGTGGCGGTGTGGGCAGCGCCGGTGCTGTCGGTCCAGCCGATCGCGACCTGGTCGCCGGGGGCGTAGCCGGCGATCACGGTGCGCAGGGCGTCGTACGACGTCAGGGCGGTGTCGCCGAGCGAGGTCAGCGTGTCGCCGGCGACCAGGCCGGCGCCCGCGGCTGCGGAGCCGGACTCGACCGAGGCGATCCGGAGGCTGTTGCTGTCGGCGATGCCGATGCCGAGGTAGGCGGACGGGCCGATCTCGACGCCGTCACCCTCGTTGCCGTCCTCGATCGCCTGCGCGACGTCGAGGGCGTCGCCGATCGGGACGGCGTAGCTCTCGGCGATGCCGCCGCTGGAGGCTGCGGTGGTGATGCCGACGACCTCGCCCTCGGCGTCGAGCAGCGCGCCACCGGAGTAGCCGCCGACGACGTACGCGTTGGTCTCGATCAGGCCGGACAGGTCCTCGCCCTGGACGCTGCCCTCGGACTGGGTCGTGATCGACTTGTCGAGCGCGACGACGTCGCCGGGCGACGCGGACAGGAAGCCCTGGCCCTGGGCGTTGCCGACAGCGGTGATGGCGTCGGAGACGGCCGGGTCGCCGTCGTCGTCGAGGTTGACCGTGGCCAGTCCGGACGCGCCATCGAGCTGGAGCAGCGCGATGTCAGCTGTCGCGTCGTGGCCGATGACGGTGGCGTCGTAGGTGGTGCCGTCGGTCGCGATCGTGACCTTGACGCTGGTCGAGCCGGACACGACGTGGTAGTTGGTCAGCACCAGACCGGACTCGTCGAGGACCAGGCCGGTGCCGGCCGCCTCGCCGTTCGTCAGCGTGGTGTTGATCAGGACGACGCCCTGGGACTCGGCGTCGGTGGCGTTCGACTGCTCGTTCGAGGTCGACTGGCCGTAGGGGTCCTGGCCGGAGTCGCCGAACGGGTTCTGCGGCGTCTGCTGCGGCGCCTCCTGGGCGGGCGCCCGGTGCTTCGGCGCGGCCGGGGCGGCCGAGGCGACGGGAGTCTGCTGGGTGTGGTTGGCGGCCCAGGTGATCGGGACGGCGACCGAGGCGGCGATCACGCCGCCCGCGACGGCGCCGGCGACGGTGCTGCGCCAGCTCCAGCTCGCCCGCTTCGGGGCCGGGTGCGTGCTGGCCTGCTGGAACGGAGCGGCGTACGGGTCCTGGTAGGGGTTGCCGTAGGGGTCGTACGCCGGGGGCTGCGGGGTGCGCTCGATGGGGCGCGTGCTGTCGAACGGCGATTCGTGGTCGGTCATGGTCCCTATCCCAACCGACGATCCTGCTGATATCCCGAGGAGTTCCTGTACACAGCCTGTGAACCCCGGGGGTAGGGCTCAGAAGCCGATCGGCAGGCCGGCGTAGTTCTCGGCCAACCCGGTGGCGCCGGCCTCGCTCGAGGTGACCCACCGCAGCTGGGAGAGCTGGAGCTGCTGGTCGAACGGATCGCCGCTGGTGTGCAGCATGGTGGTCATCCACCAGGAGAAGTGCGTGCACCGCCACACCCGACGCAGCGCGGCGTCGGAGTAGGTGTCGGCGAGACCCGGGTCGTCCTTCTCGAGCAATGCGACCAGCGCGGGAGCGAGCAGCGCGACGTCGGCGACCGCGAGGTTGAGCCCCTTGGCGCCGGTCGGCGGCACGATGTGGGCCGCATCGCCGGCCAGGAAGAGCCGGCCGTGGCGCATCGGCTGCTGCACGAAGGACCGCATCGGCAGCACGCTCTTGTCGGTCACCGGCCCGGGGGTGAGCTGCCAGCCGTCCTGCCCGTGACCGAGCCGGGTCGCGAGGGCATCCCAGATCCGGTCGTCGGACCAGTCGTCGATCCTGGTGCCGTTCGGGACCTGGAGATAGAGCCGGGACACGGTCGCCGATCGCATCGAGTGCATCGCGAACCCGTCCGGGTGCCAGGCGTAGATCAGCTCGTCGGTCGAGGGCGCGACGTCGGCGAGAATCCCCAGCCAGGAGTAGGGATACGTCTTGTCCCAGGTCCGTCGGAGCGCCTGCGGGACCGCCTCGCGAGAGGGCCCGAACGAGCCGTCGCAGCCGACGACGACGTCGGACTCGAGTCGCTGCTCGACACCGGAGCCATCCGTGAAGGTCACCGACGGTCGGTCGGTCTCGAGGTCGTGGAGCGCGGTGTCGCTGACCTCGTAGTGGATCTCCTGGCCGCGGGCGTGCGACGCGGCGACGAGGTCCTTCTGGACCTCGGTCTGGCCGTAGACGAAGACCTGCCGGCCGGTGAGGTCGACGAAGTCGAGGTGGTGGCGCTCGTCGGGCCACTGGAGGTAGATGCCGCGGTGCGGGTCGGCCTCACGGTCCAACCGGTCGCCGAGCCCGACCTGGCGGAGCAGGTCGACTGTCGACTGCTCGAGGATGCCGGCCCGGATCCGGCCGGCGACGTACTCCTCGGAGCGGGTCTCGACGACCACGGACTCGATCCCGTCGGCCGCGAGCAGGTGGGAGAGAAGGAGCCCGGACGGGCCCGCACCGACGATGGCGACCTGGGTACGCATGGCCGAAGTGTGCCGCCGAGGCCGGTTGCTGACCCATCACGAGATTCCACTGGACGAAAGCAGGGAGCGACCGATGCCGCGGGCCGCGACCTGGAGCGCGCCGACCAGCTTGGCCCGGTCCTTGAGCGAGGGCAGCACCAGGCCGAGCGCGGCCACCACCGCGGTGCCGCGGCGGACCGGCACCGCGATCGAGCAGCCGCCGAGGCTCATCTCCTCGGTCGTCGTGGCGTAGTCGTCGCGGACCGCCCGCGCGAGCTGGCGGCGGAGCAGTCCCGGCTGGGTGATCGTGTACGGCGTGATCCGCGTCAGGTCGGCGAGCACGGCGTGCTGCACGTCGAGAGGCGCGTGGGCGAGCAGCACCTTGCCGACGCCGGTCGAGTGCATCGGGAGGCGCGAGCCGATGCGGCTGACGACCGGCACCGACGCATGGCCGGCGAGCCGGTCGACGTACAGCACCGACGTGCCGTCGCGGACGGCGAGATGGACTGTCGCGAGGGTGGCGCCGTACAGGTCGTGGAGGTGCGGCGAGGCCGCCTCGCGCAGCCCGGTCTGCACGGGAGCGAGCAGCCCGACGTCCCAGAGCCGGCGTCCGACGGTGTACGCACCTGTCGTGGTGCGGGCCAGGGCTCCCCAGGCGACGAGCTCGCCGACCAGCCGGTGCGCGGTCGGCATCGGCAGCCCGGTCCGTTCGGCGAGCTCGGTCAGGGTCAGGCGCCGGTGCTCGGGGTCGAAGGCGCCCAGGAGTGCGAGCGCGCGGGAGGTGACTGTCGCGCCCGGGGCGGAGGTGTTGCCGGCCATGGCGCCAGTCTTCCACTGAACGGAACCGCGGCGTCGTCAGCGTCAGCGCGCGTCTCTAACGTCGGCGAGGTGACCAACTCCGACTCCGACTCCGCCGCCGCGACCCAGGCCGAGATCAGCGCCGAGATCGGCGCGATCTCGAAGGAGTACGACGCGGCCGGGGTCCTCGAGACCGGCGCACGGCTCGACTACCCGCCGTACCGCTCCAGCATCCTGCGGCACCCGACCAAGTCGCCGAAGCAGGTCGACCCCGAGGGGATCGAGCTGTGGGCCCCGGTCTTCGGTCAGCGCGACGTCGACCCGCTCGAGGCCGACCTGACCATCCAGCACCGCGGCGAGCCGGTCGGCGAGCGGATGGTCGTGACCGGACGGGTCACCGACGGTGAGGGCCGGCCGGTGCGCCACCAGCTGGTGGAGATCTGGCAGGCCAACGCGGGCGGTCGCTACATCCACCAGCGTGACCAGCATCCGGCCGCGATCGATCCGAACTTCACCGGCATGGGCCGCTGCCTCACCGATGCCGAGGGCACCTACACGTTCACCACGATCAAGCCCGGCCCCTACCCGTGGAAGAACCACCACAACGCCTGGCGCCCGGCGCACATCCACTTCTCGCTCTTCGGCACCGAGTTCGCCCAGCGGCTGATCACCCAGATGTACTTCCCGGGCGACCCGCTCTTCGCGCTCGACCCGATCTACCAGGCGATCGTCGACCCGGCCGCGCGCGACCGGCTGGTGGCGACCTACGACCACGACGTGACTCAGCACGAGTGGGCGACCGGCTACCGCTGGGACATCGTGCTGACCGGCTCGCACCGCACCCCGCAGGAAGAGGACGTGGCATGACGCTCGCCCCTACGCCCGGCCAGACCGTCGGCCCGTTCTTCGGCTACGCCCTGCCGTACGACGGCGACGGCGACCTGGTGCCGCCGACCCTGCCGCAGTCGATCCGCCTGCACGGCCGCGTGTACGACGGCGCCGGCGACCCGGTGCCCGACGCGCTGATCGAGCTCTGGCAGGCCGGCTCCGACGGCGTGGTCTCCCGGCAGCCGGGCTCTCTGCACCGCGACGGCCACACCTTCACCGGCTGGGGCCGGGCGGCCACCGATCGCACCGGGCACTACCAGTTCTCGACGGTGGTGCCGGGCGGCCCGACGCCGTACTTCGCGCTGACAGTCTTCGCCCGGGGGCTGCTGGACCGGCTCTTCACCCGCGCCTACCTGCCGGGTGCGGCGCCGGCGGCCCTGTCGAGTCTCGAGTCCGAGGCCGATGATCGCGGCTTCGTGTTCGACATCAGGCTCCAGGGCGCTGGTGAGACCGTCTTCCTGTCCTACGCGCAAGACTGAGGCCATGACGGACCTGTTCTGGCCCGGCGACGACCGCGCCGGTGACCACTTCACCTCGGAGTCGTTCCTGGGGGCGATGGTCGACGTCGAGGCGGACTGGCTCGGGCGGCCGCTCGACGTGCCCGCCCACCTCGACCGGCTGGCCCGGGAGGCCGAGCTCGGCGGCAACCCGGTGATCGCGCTGGTCGATCTGTTGCGCGAGCAGGACCCCGGCCGGCTGTTGCATCGCGGGCTCACCAGCCAGGACGTCGTCGACTCTGCGCTGATGCGGATGGCCGAGGCCGCGGTCGACAGCCTGCGCCAGGACGTCGCCTCGATCGTGACCCGGCTGGCGGCGCTCGCCGAGCAGCACCGGCACACCCCGATGGTGGCCAGGACCCTGACCCAGCACGCCGTGCCGACCACCTTCGGCTTCCGGGTCGCCGCCTGGCTGACCGCGGTGCTCGATGCCGACGAGGACCTCGCGCGGCTCTCGTTCCCCGACCAGCTCGGCGGCGCGGCCGGCACCCGGGCGGCGATGGTCGAGCTCGGCCGCGAGGTGCCCGCCGGCGTACCGCGTTGGCACACGACCCGGGCGCCGGTCACCCGGATCGGCGACGCGCTCGTGGGCTGCACCGACGCGTGCGCCCGGATCGCGAACGACGTGCTCACCCTGTCGCGGCCCGAGATCGGCGAGCTCTCCGAGGGCACGGGTGGTGGGTCCTCGACGATGCCCAACAAGGCCAACCCGGTGCAGTCCGTGCTGGTCCGCCGGGCTGCGCTGACGACTCCTCAGCTGGCTGCGACCCTGCACCTCGCCGCCGCCCAGCAGGTCGACGACCGGGCCGACGGGGCCTGGCACGCGGAGTGGGCGACCCTGCGCGACCTGGTCCGTCGCACCCTCGTGGCGGCGTCCCAGACCAGCGACCTCCTCGACGGACTCGTGGTGCACGCCGACCGGATGGCCGCGACCCTGGCAGCGGCCGGCGACGACGTGCTCGCCGAGCAGCGCACGATGGCCGGGCTGGCCGGGCACGACCCGGCGTCGTCGTACCTCGGCGACGCATCGGCGTACGTCGACCAGGTGCTGGCGCGCGCGAAGGAGACCGTGCGATGAGCCGGCGGACGCTGGTGCTGGCCCCGTCGCTGGGCACGTCCGTCGCGACCCTGTGGGGCGCTTGCGCCGAGGCGCTCTCGGCCGACTTCGACCTGGTCTCCTGGGACCTGCCCGGTCACGGCGGCGCCGCGCCGCCGACCGGCCCGCTCACCATCGCCGGCCTCGCGGCCGACGTCTTGTCGTCGGTCGACGGTCCGTTCTACTTCGCCGGCGACTCGGTCGGCGGCGCGATCGGGCTGCAGCTCGCCCTGGACCGGCCCGACCGGCTGCTCGGGGCGGTGCTGCTGTGCACCGGCGCCCAGATCGGCACACCCGAGTCGTGGCGCGAGCGGATGGACGTCGTCCGCGCCTCCGGCACCCCGGCGATGGTTGCCGGGTCGGCGCAACGGTGGTTCGGTCCCGGGTTCCTGGAGCGTGAGCCCGCCCGCGGTTCGGCGCTGCTGCACGCGCTGTCCGACACCGACGACTCCGGGTACGTCGCGGTCTGCGGCGCGCTCGCGGACTTCGACGTGCGTGCCCGGCTCGGCGAGATCGGCGTACCGGTGCTCGCGGTCGCGGGCGCCCACGACGTCGCGACCCCGCCCGACAAGCTGCGCGAGATCGCCGCGGGGGTGCAGGACGGGCGGTTCGTCGAGCTCGCCGACGTCGCCCACCTGGCGCCTGCCGAGGACCCTGGGACCGTGGCCGACCTGATCCGCGAGCACTGCTCCGAGAGGACCCGATGACCTACGAGGACGGCATGGAGGTGCGCCGCGAGGTGCTCGGCGACGAGCACGTCGACCGGGCCACCGCGAACGCCACCGACTTCACCCGCGACTTCCAGGAGCTGATCACGTCGTACGCCTGGGGCGAGATCTGGACCCGCCCGGGTCTCGACCGTCGCAGCCGTTCGATGATCACCCTCACCGCGCTGATCGCCCGGGGTCACCACGAGGAGCTGGCGATGCACGTGCGCGCCGCGCTGCGCAACGGGCTCACGGTCGAGGAGATCAAGGAAGTGATCCTGCAGTCGGCGATCTACTGCGGGGTGCCCGACGCCAACACGGCGTTCCGGATCGCCCAGCAGGTGCTCGACGAGAGCTGAGAGCCCTCAGCTCCGGTCGCGCTTGACCCGTCGGCGCAGCTGCCAGATGCGCATCGTGCCGAACACCGCGGTGATCAGGACGCCGGCCACGGCGGCGACGAGCAGGGCGACCGCGAGCGGGGCGGTGCCGTCCCAGCCGAGGAACGAGATCTGGACGTCCTGGGTGTTCTGGACGATGAAGATGATCAGCAGGACGAGCAGCACAGCAGAGACGATGACGGCCGTCCAGGCGCCACTGGTCCGCGAGGAGCGCAGCGGGTCCTTGGTGGGAGGGGGAGTGGTCGGGGCCGTCACATCCGGCCCGGGCTGCGGCTCCGTCGGCTCCGGCTGCGGGTCGGTCGTGGATTCGCTCATGGACTGGTTGTACCCGCCCGGGCCTCCGACTAGTCGTGCGGTCGGGCCACTGTCCCCGCCAGCCCGTAGGGTGCGGCCGTGGCGCTTCACCTCCACCGCGCTCCGCGCACCGACCAGCTCGCCGACGCCCTCGGCGAGCTGCTGACGACGCCGCTGGAGGACCCGTTCGCCACCGAGCTGGTGCTGGTGCCGGCGAAGGGCGTGGAGCGCTGGCTGAGCCAGCGACTCTCCCACGTCCTCGGGCGGGGCGAGGCCCAGGACGGCGTGTGCGCAGGCGTCGAGTTCCGCTCGCCGCGGTCGCTGATCGCCGAGCTGATCGGCACGACGACGACGACCCGTGGGCGCCGGACGCGCTGGCCTGGCCGCTGCTCGAGGTGCTCGACGGCAACCTCGACGAGCCGTGGGCGCAGACGATCGCACGCCACCTGGGTCACGACGACATCGGCGACGAGGCCGAGTTCCGCCGCGGCCGGCGCTACGCCGTGGCGCGCCGGCTGGCCGGGCTCTTCTCGTCGTACGCCGCCCAGCGCCCGCAGGTGCTCGTCGACTGGCTCGCCGGCCGGCCCACCGACGGCGCGGGTGGCGAGCTCGCGCCGGACCTGCTCTGGCAGCCGCCGCTGTGGCGCGCGCTCGTGTCCGCCGTCGACCAGCCACCGCCCCACGTCCGGCACGCCGAGACCGTCGCCCGGCTGGAGTCCGGGCCGATCGACCTGCCGTCCCGGCTCTCGCTCTTCGGCCACACCCGGCTGCCCAGCACCGAGATCGAGCTGCTGACCGCGCTCGCGACCCACCACGACCTCCACCTCTGGCTGCCGCACCCCAGCGACGACCTGTGGCGGCTGCTGAGCGGCTCCGCGGGCGTCGTCCCCCGGGCCGACGACCGGAGCCACCGCGACGTCGGCCACCCGCTGCTCGCCTCGCTGGGCCGCGACCTCCGCGAGCTCCAGCGCAGCCTGGTCGCCGTCGGCGCGATCGACGAGCACCACGGCGATCCGGTGGCTCCCGACACGCTGCTCGGCTGGCTGCAGGACGACCTGCGCGCCGACGCCGTACGCCCCGCGGGCCGGACGCTCGACGCGGACGACCGCTCGGTGCAGGTGCACCGCTGCCACGGTCCGGCCCGCCAGGTCCAGGTGCTGCGCGAGGTGCTGCTCGGGCTCCTCGCCGACGACCCGACACTCGAGCCTCGCGACATCCTCGTGATGTGCCCCGACATCGAGACCTACGCGCCGCTGATCACCGCCGGCTTCGGTCTCGGTGACGTGGTCGACGGCGGCCACCCCGCGCACCGGCTGCGGGTCCAGCTCGCCGACCGCTCGCTCACCCAGACCAACCCGCTGCTCGGCGTCGCCGCCCAGCTGCTCGACGTCGCCGGCAGCCGCGCCACCGCCAGCGCGGTGCTCGACCTCGCCCAGGCGCCGCCGGTGCGTCGGCGGTTCGGCTTCGTCGACGACGACCTCGACGCGATGACCGACTGGGTGCGCGAGTCCGGCGTCCGCTGGGGGTTCGACGCCGACCACCGCGAGCCGTTCGGCGTCGACTACCTCCAGAACACCTGGCGGTTCGGCCTCGACCGGGTGCTCATCGGCGTCGCGATGTCCGACGACTCCCAGGGCTGGCTCGGCACCACGCTGCCGCTCGACGACGTCGGCAGCAACCGGGTCGAGCTGGCCGGCCGGTTCGCCGAGTTCGTCGACCGGCTGTCCGGCGCCACCGACCGGCTCACCGGCACCCGCCCGCTGGCCGAGTGGCTGGACGCGCTCGCCGACGGCGTGGCCGCGCTGACCCAGGTCGACCGCAACGACCAGTGGCAGGTCGGCCAGGTGCAGCGCGAGCTCGCCCGGGTGCTCGCCGAGGCCGGTGACCGCGCGGGCACCCCGATGCGGCTCACCGACGTCCGCGCGCTGCTCGGCGACCACCTCGCCGGGCGGCCCACCCGCGCCAACTTCCGCGCCGGCAGCCTGACCGTTGCACGATGGTCCCGATGCGCTCGGTGCCGCACCGGGTGGTCTGCCTGCTCGGTCTCGACGACGGGATCTTCCCGCGACAGCGGACTCGTCGACGGCGACGACGTGCTCGCCCGCACGCCGGTGACCGGCGAGCGCGACGTCCGCTCCGAGGACCGTCAGCTGCTGCTCGACGCGATCGGCGCGGCCACCGAGACGCTGGTCGTCACCTACACCGGCGCCGACGCGCACAGCGGCCAGGAGCGGCCACCCGCCGTACCTCTCGGCGAGCTGCTCGACGCGCTCGACCGCACCACCGCCGCGCCGGTGCGGGACCGACTCGTCGTCGAGCACCCGCTCCAGCGCTTCGACGTCCGCAACGTCAGCCCGGGCCGCCTCGGCGCGCCGACGCCGTTCACCTTCGACCCGCCGCTGCTGGTCGCCGCCCGCACGGCCGCCGGCGACCGACCGCCAGCCCCCGGTTCCTGCCCACGCCGCTCGCGGCGGCCGCGCTCGACGACATCGCGCTGACCGACCTGGTCGGCTTCTTCCGCGACCCGGTCAAGGGCTTCTTCCGCGCCCTCGACCTGACCCTGCCCTGGGACGTCGACGGCGTCAGCGACGCGATGCCGGTCGAGATCGACCCGCTCGAGACGTGGGGCGTGGGCGACCGGATGCTCGCCGACATGCTGCGCGGGATCCATCCCGACCAGGCGCTCGGCGTCGAGTGGCGGCGCGGCGCCCTGCCGCCCGGCCAGCTCGGCTGGCGCAAGGCCAGCGAGGTCCGCGAGACCGCGATGAACCTCGCGGTCGCCGCGCTCACCCACCGGCAGGTCGCCCCGACGACGTACGACGTCGACGTCGCCTCGCCGACGGGCGCCGGCTCACCGGCACGGTCACGCCCGTCTACGGCGACCGGCTGGTCGCGGTCGGCTACTCCCGGCTCGACGGCAAGCACCTGCTCGAGTCCTGGGTCCGGCTGCTGGCGCTGGCGGCCGGCCACCCCGACCACAACTGGACGGCGCTGACCATCGGCCGCGCCCCGCGCGGCACCCAGGCCGCCCAGCGGCTGCTCGGACCCGCGGTCGACGAGCCGCTGACGCTGCTCGCCGACCTGGTCGCGCTCTACGACGAGGGCCGCCGCGCGCCGCTCGCCGCTGCCGCTCAAGACGTCGTTCGCGTGGGCCGGCGCCCGACTCAACGGCGACGACCCGCGCGAGGGCGGGCCGCAAGTGGAAGAGCGGGCCTGTACCCCGGCGAGGACGCCGACCCGGCCCACGTCCGGGTCTGGGGAGCCAACGCACCGCTCGACGGCTGCTCGGCCGCCGGCCGCGGGCGAGGAGGTGCCGGGCGAGGACACCCGACTCGGCGCCCTGGCCGCCCGGCTGTGGCTGCCGCTGCTGCGCACCGAGAGGAGGTCCGCCGTGATGGACGCCCTTCGACCTGTGTCGGCCCGCTGCCGTCCGGGCCGACGACCACGGTGCTCGAGGCCAGCGCCGGCACCGGCAAGACCTACGCGCTGGCCGCGCTGGTCACCCGCTACGTCGCCGAGGGGGAGGCCGATCCTCGACGACATGCTGCTGATCACCTTCAGCCGCGCCGCCAGCCAGGAGCTGCGCGAGCGGGTCCGCGACCAGCTGGTCGAGGCCGCCGAGGCGCTCGACGACCCGCGCGGCCGGCGCCGACGACCTGCTCCTGCCACCTGGTGACCGGCACCGCCGACGAGCTGGCGGAGCGCCGCCACCGGCTGCGCGACGCGCTCGCCGGCTTCGACGCCGCCACGATCGCGACCACCCACCAGTTCTGCCAGCTGGTGCTGCGCTCGCTCGGCGTCGCCGGCGACACCGACGCCGGGGTCACCCTGGTCGAGAACCTCGACGAGCTGGTCGGCGAGATCGTCGACGACCTCTACCTCCAGCGCTTCGGCGACCAGCGTGAGCAGCCGGAGCTGACCCGCGCCCAGGCGCTGGAGCTCGCCCACGAGGTGGTCGCCAACCCCCGCACCCGCCTGCACCCCGGTCGACCCACCGGCCGAGCTCGGCCGCCGGCGTCCGGCGCGCCTTCGCCGACGACGTGCTCGTCGAGCTCGAGCGCCGCAAGCGGCTGCTCGGCATCCTCGGCTTCGACGACCTGCTCTCCCGGCTCGCGGTCGCGCTCGAGGCCGAGGACGCCCCGGCCCGCGACCGGATGCGCCGCCGCTGGTCGATCGTGATGGTCGACGAGTTCCAGGACACCGACCCGGTGCAGTGGGAGGTCATCGAGCGGGCCTTCGTCGGCCGGGTGACGCTGGTGCTGATCGGCGACCCCAAGCAGGCGATCTACGCCTTCCGCGGCGGCGACGTCGTCACCTACCTCCGGGCCGCGACGGGCCGACCACCGGTGGACCCTCGACACCAACTACCGCAGCGACGCGCCGCTGGTGCAGCCGGCTGCACCCGTGCTCGACGGCGCCGCGCTCGGCCACGACGACATCGTGGTGCGCGACGGTCGCGGCCGACCGCAGGGGCACCGGCTGCTCGGGCGCCCCGCACAACGACCCGTTCCGGCTGCGGGTGGTGTCCCGCGAGACGTTCGGCGTGCGCGGCACCCGCGCACCATCCCGATGGACGACCTGCGCGCCGTTCATCGCCGCCGACCTCGCCGCCGACGTCAAGCGGCTGCTCGCCTCGGGCGCGACCTACGACGGCCGGCCGCTGCGGGCCGGCGACGTCGCGGTCATCGTCGAGGCCACCGCGACGCCCGCGCCTGCCGCGACGCGCTGGCCGCGGCCGGCGTGCCGGCCGTCTACACCGGCGACACCGACGTGTTCGCCTCGCGGGCCGCCGCCGACTGGCAGTGCCTGCTCGAGGCGTTCGAGCAGCCGGACCGCAGCGGGCTGGTGCGCGCCGCGGCGACCACGATGTTCTTCGGGCGCACCGCCGCCGAGCTGGCCGCCGGCGGCGACGGCCTCACCGACGAGGTCGCCGAGACGCTGCGCCGGTGGGCCGACCACGCCCGCGCGCGCGGCATCGCGGCGGTCTTCGAGGCGGCGACGTCGCCGGGATGGCCGAGCGGGTGCTCGCCTGGCGCGGCGGCGAGCGCCACCTGACCGACGTCGAGCACCTCGACCCAGCTGCTCCACGAGGTCGCCCACCGCGAGGGCCTCGGGCTGCCGGCGCTGCTCGAGTGGCTGCGCACCCAGCGCGAGGAGCGGGCCGGCGGCCGCCGAGCGCAACCGCCGCCTCGACAGCGACGCCGCGGCCGTCCAGATCATGACGGTCTGGGTCAGCAAGGGGCTGCAGTACCCGCTCGTCTACCTGCCCTTCGCCTTCAACCGCAACGTCCGCCCGCGCGACGTCGTGCTCTACCACGAGCCGACGGCACCCGCTGCCTCGACATCGGCGGGCGCGGGCAGCCCGGCTTCACGCCGTCGCGGCGCCGGGCCGCCACGAGATGGCCGGCGACGACATCCGGCTGACCTACGTCGCGCTGACCCGCGCCCAGTCGCAGGTCGTGGCCTGGTGGGCGCCGTCGTGGGACGAGGTCAACGGCGGGCTGTCCCGGCTGCTGCGCGGGCGGGCGCCGGGCAGGCCGACGGTCCCGGCGCCGCTCGCGACCCGACCAGATCGACGACGCCGACGCCCTCGCCCACTTCCGCAAGTGGGAGGCCGCCGGCGGCCCGGCGTCGAGGAGTCGCCCGGGCCGACCCGGGTCCCGGCCGCGGTCGAGTCCGGCGCGCCGACCGACCTGCGGCGTGCGCCGCTTCGACCGGGCCATCGACGTCGACTGGCGCCGTACCTCCTACTCCGGGCTGATCCGCGCCGCCGAGGAGGCCGGCGGCGTCGCGCTCCGAGCCCGAGGTCGCGCCCGCGCGACGACGAGCGTCGACGAGCTGCCGACGAGGCGGCCGAGCCTCGTCGACGGCCGGCGGCGGCCGACCCGCGCCGCCTCGCCGATGGCCGACCTGCCCTCGGGGGCGACGTTCGGCTCGCTGGTGCACGGCGTGCTCGAGGACGGCCGACCCGTTCGCCGCCCGACCTCGCGGCCGAGCTCGCGCGCCACGTCGCGGAGCAGCGGCGCTGGTGGCCGGTCGACGCCCGGCCGAGGCGCTGGCCGCGGCGCTGGTGCCGCTGCACCACACCTCGCTCGGCCCGCTGCGCCGCGGCCTGACCCTCGGCGAGATCGGGCTGGCCGACCGGCTCTGCGAGCTCGACTTCGAGATCCCGCTGGCCGGCGGCGACCTGGCCGGGCGCGCCGCGAGCGCGCACCCTGGCCGACGTCGGCGCGCTGCTCGACGGCACCTCGGCGCCGACGACCCGCTGCGCCCGTACGCCGACCGGCTCCGGGCCCCGGCCTCGGCGGCCAGTCGCTGCGCGGCTACCTGTCCGGCTCGATCGACGTCGTGCTGCGGGTGCCGGGCGACGCCGGGCCCGCGCTACCTCGTCGTCGACTACAAGACCAACTGGCTCGGCCCTCCCGACCAGCCGCTCACCGCGGCCGCCTACTCCCGCGACGCGGCTGGCCGAGGCGATGCTGCACTCCGACTACCCGCTGCAGGCGCTGCTCTACGTCGTCGTCGTGCACCGCTACCTGCGCTGGCGCCAGCCCGGCTACGACCCGGCCACGCACCTCGGCGGGCGTGCTCTACCTCTACGTGCGCGGCATGTGCGGGCCCGAGACCCCGAGGACGACGGCCACCCGGCCGGCGTCTTCTCGTGGCTGCCGCCGGCCGCGCTGGTCGACCGCGCTGTCCGACCTGCTGGACGGTGTGCCGGTGACCGAGGAGCTCGCAGGACCCGCACGACCCCCGGCTGGCGCCGCGCCGCCGGCGGGCTGCTGCGCGACCTTCAACGAGGCCGGCGTGCTCGACGCCGCCGACGTGCACGTCGCGCAGCGGCGTCTGCGCGCTGGCCGGCGACGACGACGCCGCTGGTCGCGCTGGCGGTGGCGCTTCGTGGTCCGCGGCGGTCCGCGGCGGCTCGGTCTGCGTCGACCTCGCCGCCGGTCGCCGACCGGAGTCGCTGCTGCCCGACCTGCCGTGGCCGACGCTCGAGGAGTGGTCGCCGGCGCTGCGGGGCCGCGCTCCGCTGGTCAGCGACGGTGGCGCGCCCGGTGCTGCGGCTGCTCGACGATCGGCTGCTCTACCTCGACCGCTACTGGCGCGAGGAGGAGCAGGTCCACGCCGACCTGGTCGCCCGGCCGGCGCCGGTCGACGCTCAGCCCGACGAGGCCGGCCGCGCTCGAGGCCGGGCTCGACCGGGTCTTCCCCGAGCGAGGGCTACGACGAGCAGCGCGCCGCCGCCCGGGTCGCGCTCACCCAGGGCACCACCGTGCTCACCGGCGGGCCCGGCACCGGCAAGACCACCACCGTCGCCGCGCTGCTCGCGCTGCTGGCCGAGCAGGCCGAGCGCCGGCCAGCCCGCGCTGCGCATCGCGCTCGCCGCGCCGACCGGCAAGGCCGCGGCCCGGCTCCAGCAGGCGGTCGAGGAGCGAGGTCGCCAGGCTGCCCGAGGCCGACCGGGCCCGGCTGACCGGCGTGCGGGCGGTCACGCTGCACCGGCTGCTCGGGCTGCGCGGCCCGACACGTCCTCGCGGTTCCGGCACCACCGCGACAACCGGCTGCCGCACGACGTGTCGTGGTCGACGAGACCTCGATGGTCTCGCTGACGATGATGGCCCGGCTGCTCGAGGCGGTGCGGCCCGAGCAGCCGGCTGATCCTGGTCGGCGACCCCTTCCAGCTGGCCTCGGTCGAGGCCGGCGCCGTGCTCGCCGACCTGGTCGACGGCCTCGGCGCGCCGGACCGACGTCGGCGTCGCCGCGCTGCGGACCTCGCACCGCTTCGGCGAGTCGATCGGCGCGCTCGCCGAGGCGGTCCGCGCCGGCGACGCCGACCGGGCGGTCGCGCTGCTCGGGCCGGCGGCGAGCACGTCGAGCTCGTCGACGCGACGCCGACCCGGCCGCCGCGGGTGCGCGAGCTGCTGGTCGCCCCACGCGCTCGAGGTGCTGCGCGCCGCCGAGGCCGGCGACGCCGACGCCGCGCTGCGAGCTGCTCGACCGGCAGCGGCTGCTGTGCGCCCACCGCGAGGGCCCCTACGGCGTCCGCCACTGGAACCCCCAGGTCGAGCGCTGGCTCGGCGAGGAGACCGGCGAGCCGATCTGGTCGACCTGGTACGCCGGCCGACCGCTGCTGGTCACCGCCAACGACTACGGCCTCGGCATCTACAACGGCGACACCGGCGTCGCGGTCCGCCCGGCGACCACGGCCTGCGCGCGCCGCGATCGCCGGCAGCGCCGGCCGCTCGACCTCGCCACCAGCCGGCTCGGCGCAGGTCGAGACGATGCACGCGATGACGATCCACAAGAGCCAGGGCAGCCAGGCCGACGAGGTCGTCGTGATCCTGCCGCCGCCCGAGTCGCGGCTGCTGACCCGCGAGCTCTTCTACACCGCGATCACCCGCGCCCGCGAGCGCGTCGTGGTCGTCGGCTCCGCGGACGACGTCCGCGCGGCCATCGAGCGCCGCGCGGTCCGCGCGACCGGGCTGCGGCAGCGTCTCGGCTGACCCGCCGGTGTGACCGCGGAAACCGACGCCGCAACCTCGGTCGCCGGCTAGGGTCGAGGACCAGATCGGAGTGTCGACGATGCCGTTCCTGCTGCGCGTCGAGCTGCCCGACGTCCCGGGTTCGCTGGGTCGGGTCGCGACGCGATCGGTGAGGCCGGCGGCGACATCGAGGCGATCGAGATCGTCGAGAAGCGCCACGACGGCACCGCGGTCGACGACGTGCTCCTCGAGATGGCACCGAGCGCGATGCCCGACTCGATCGTCTCCGCCTGCAACGCGCTCGACGGGCGTCCGGGTCATGTGGATCAGCCGGTACGCCGCGGGCGGCAACCTCTTCCTCGACCTCGAGGTGGTCGAGGAGCTCACCGCCGACCCCGAGGGGCGCTCGACCGGGTGGTCGACCTGCTGCCGGTCACCTTCCGCGCCGACTGGGCGTGCGCGGGTCAACCGCACGACGGCGTCGTCCACGCCACCGACGCCGCCCCGGACGACCTGACCTGGATCGAGCTCGACCGCCCTCGAGGTCGAGGCGACGACGAGAACCCTCTACGCCGGCGCCCGCATCGACGGCAACGAGATCATCGTGATCGGCCGCCGCGGCGGCCCGGAGTTCGTCGACTCCGAGCTCGCCCGGCTCGGCCACCTGGTCGGCCTGGCCAGTCGATCACCCGCGCGGCCAGGGCCCGACAGCGCCGAGCGCACCGACTTGATCCGGGTGACGAAGATCGAGCCGAGGATCGCGACCAGGAAGGCGCCCGAGGTAGAGCACGCAGTAGCCGACCGAGAACCCGTCGCCGTCGGTCTCGGTCACGCCGCCGGACCCTCGACGACGAGCAGGATCACCGCGGCGAGACCGGGCGACGACCTGCGGCAGCGCGTTGGCGATGTTGATGACGCCGAGGTCCTTGGCCCGGTCCTCGGCCCCCGGCAGCACCTGGGTGATCAGCGCGAAGTCGACCGAGGTGTAGATGCCGTAGCCCAGCCCATCAGCACCGCGGCGACGACCGCCGTCGGCCAGGTCTGCCCGACGGCCGAGCAGCAGCGCCGCGAACGCCGCCGACGACGCCGGACCAGATCACGAACACCTTGCGCCGGCCGGTGCGGTCGCTCCAGATGCCGAAGGTCACGGCGGTCTGCAGCAGGACGCCGCCGTAGATCGCGGTCAGCAGGAAGACCCGGTCCTCGGCCTCGTCCGGCTGAAGCCGAGCACGTCCTGCAGGTAGTAGAGGAGGTAGAGCAGCCCGAGCGCGTTGCCGAGGTTGACCAGGAAGCGGGTCAGCCAGGCCCAGGCGAAGTCGGGGTGCTCGCGCGGCGAGATCCAGAACGACGCGCAGGAACGCACCCCAGTCGAACGGCGCCGGGCGCTCCTCGGGCGCCAGCGCGAGGTCGCGGGACGCGAAGCAGTACGGCACCGCCAGCACGAGCAGCACGGCCGCGGTGACGACGTACCCGGCCGCGATGCTGCCGGTCGCCGACGCGATGCCGGTGCCGCCGACGACCCCGACGGTCTGGGCGATCGCGAGGATGCCGCCGATCCGACCGCGGCTGTTCGTCGGGGACCTGGTCGGGCACGGTCGCGGTGACGGCGGCGAGCATCGCGTTGAGGGTCGCCTGCACGCCGCACCAGCCGAGCGCCATCACGACGACGTTGTGGGCGACCGAGAGCAGCAGCAGCGACAACGCACCGCCGACGGCACCGCCGACCACCCAGGGCAGCCGACGTCCGACCCGCAGCGTGGTCCGGTCGGAGAACGCGCCGAAGACCGGGTTGCAGACCACCGAGATGAAGGCGCCGAGGCCCAGGACGACGGCGAGGATCTCCTTCTTGTCGCTCGCCAGATCGCCTCGGCCTGCTGGGCGAGCAGCACCTGATCGGGCCGAAGAAGCCGGCCCACAGCCCGACGCTGGCCAGCGTGACGGCCCCGATCCAGCGGGCGGGCGGGTCGACGGTCGGCTCGGCCAGCGCCGAGCGACGCAGAGTCGAACCAGACGGGGGAGTGTCGGTGCTCACACCGGCATTGTGGGGCCGTCAGACGCGCTCGAGCAGGAACACCGGGATCTCGCGGTCGGTCTTCTCCTGGTACTCGGCGTACGGCGAGTACTGCGCGACGCCGCGCTCCCACCACTCGGCGCGCTCCTCGCCCTCGGCGACCCGGGCGCGGTAGGTGTGCGGCTCGGGGCCGTCCTGGAGGTCGACCTCGGGGTGCTCGAGGAAGTTGTAGTACCAGGTCGGCTGCTCGGGGGTGCCGCCCTTGGACGCGACGGCGGCGTAGACGCCGTCCTTCTCGACCCGCATCACCGGGTTCTTGCGGAGCTTGCCGGACTTGGCGCCCTTGCGAGGTGATCACCACGATCGGCCACTCCGGGTGGCCCTGCAGGATGTTGGCCTCGCGTGCCGCCGGACGCCTCGTACTGCTCGACCTGGTCGCGGACCCACTGGCTCGGGGCTGGGCTCGTACTCGCCTTCAAGCGTCATGCCTCCACAAGACCACGCGGCGGTCCCGTATTCCAGGAGCACCTTCACCCGGCGATAGCCTCCCAGGCATGAGCGCGATCGACGGGGTGTCGGAGATCTTCGACGCCGACGCCTGGGACGTCGTCCCCGGCTTCGAGGACCTGACCGACCTGACCTACCACCGCGCGAAGGCGCACGGCACCGTCCGGGTCGCCTTCGACCGGCCCGACATCCTCAACGCGTTCCGCCCGCACACGGTCGACGAGCTGCTCACGCGTCCTCGAGCACGCGCGCCAGCTCCAGCGACGTCGGCTGCGTGCTGCTCACCGGCAACGGCCCGAGCGCCAAGAACGGCAAGTGGGCGTTCTGCACCGGCGGCGACCAGCGGATCCGCGGCCGCGCCGGCTATCAGTACGCCGACGGCGAGACCGCCGAGACCGTCGACAAGGCCAAGCTCGGCGCGGCTGCACATCCTCGAGGTGCAGCGGCTGATCCGCTTCATGCCGAAGGTCGTCATCTGCGTGGTGCCGGGCTGGACGGCCGGCGGCGGCCACAGCCTGCACGTCGTCTGCGACCTGACGATCGCCAGCGCCGAGGAGGCGCGGTTCAAGCAGACCGACGCCGACGTCGGCTCCTTCGACGGCGGCTTCGGCTCGGCGTACCTCGCCCGCCAGGTCGGCCAGAAGTTCGCCCGCGAGATCTTCTTCCTCGGCCAGGAGTACTCCGCCGAGGACGGGATGCGGATGGGCACGGTCAACCGGGCGGTCCCGCACGCCGAGCTCGAGGCGACCGCGCTGGAGTGGGGCCGCAAGATCAACGGCAAGTCGCCGACCGCGCAGCGGATGCTGAAGTACTCCTTCAACCTGCTCGACGACGGCCTGGTCGGCCAGCAGCTCTTCGCCGGCGAGACCACCCGACTGGCCTACATGACCGACGAGGCCGCAGGAGGGGCGCGACCAGTTCCTGGAGAAGCGCGAGCCGGACTGGTCGCCGTACCCCTGGTACTACTAGTTCTGCCTATTTGCGCAGGTCAGAGGCCTGTAGGGCGCCATTCTGTGGCAGGGATGTGGCAAGAGCCACCCAGCCGAACTCCGCTCCACAAATTTCACCGAAACGGGATTGTATTCAATCCATTGGCGTTCTAACATCGTTTTCATGGCCGCCGCTCCCACCCGTACGTACGACTCGACGCACCGCCGGTCCGTGGCTGCGCGCAACCGGGAGTCGGTGTTCGCGACGGCATCGGAGCTGTTCGCCGCCCGGGGCTGGGCCGCTACTGGGATGCGTGACATCGCGAAGGCAGCCGGGGTGTCGGTGGAGACCGTCTACGGAGCCGCCGGCTCCAAGAGGGCGCTGCTGTTGCGGACGATCGACATCGCGATCGTCGGGGATGACGAGCCGGTGGCGCTCGCGGCCAGACCTGAGTTTCGTGCCCTCGGTGAGGGGGATCGGGCGGACCGGATCGGGGCGGGGGTCGAGCTGATCGCGACGCGCAACCAGCAGTTGGCGCCGCTTCTCCGTGCGTTCGAGCACGCTGCTGCGGATGATGACGAGCTCGCTGACGCGTGGCGCGAGTCGAGGCAGAGCCAGAGGGCGACGTACGCCGAGGGGCTTCGGCTCCTCACGGGCGGCGAGCCCAGTGCCGATGTCGTCGACGCCCTGTGGGCCATCGGAAGCCACGAGGTCTATCTCCAGTTGACCCAGGAGGCCGACTGGAGTCCGCAGAAGTACCGCTCGTGGCTGGCTGGCCACGTGGACCAACTGACCACGCTGACCAGGGAGAGGCCATGAATGCGAGCCACACGCCGGACGATCGGGACGGCCCTTGCGATACCCGGATGATGGGCGTCGTCCACTCCGCCCTGCGCCGCGACCTGGTGCGGACCCGCTTGGTGCTGGAGGGTGAGGCGCCGCTGTCGGATCGGCGACGAGTGGCGCTCGCGGAGCACCTGATCTGGTTGATGGACTTCCTCCATGAGCACCACTCGAGCGAGGACGCCGGGCTGTACCCGATGGTGCTCCGCAACGATCCGTCAACGGCCGCGCTCGTGGCGGAGATGGACGCGGACCACCAACGCATCGACCCCGCGATGGCAGCCCTGGTGTCGGCGGCGGAGCGATGGCGCGACAACGCAACCGCCACGGCGGCCGTGGCCGAGACAATGGACCGTCTCGAGGCGGTGCTCATCCCGCACCTGAGCCGCGAGGAGACCGTGATGATGCCGGTGGTTGCGACCTGCGTCACCCAGCGGGAGCTCAAGAAGTGGGATGACGAGATGAATGTCGGCGACAAGCCGATGCGGCAGCTCGCGATGGAGGGTCACTGGCTTCTCGACAACCTCGATCCGGACGGGCGAGCCCTGACGTTGGCGTTGGTACCCCCGGTCCAGCGGTTCGTGCTGCTGAACTTGCTCGGCCGCCCGTACAAGCAGCGACGCACGTTGCTCTGGCAGCACAGCCCGGCCGATCAACTCCCCTCGTTGTCGATCCAGCGCTACGCCGAGTTCCAGCGATGAGACGCTGGCACCTCCCCCGCTCCGGCGAGGTCGATGCCGTCGTCGACGGAGACCCTCATCAGGTGTTCGCGGTAGTCAGTGATGTCACCCGGATCGCAGAGTGGAGCCACGAGTGCTACGGCGCGGACTGGCTCGACGGAGCAACGGGACCGGAGGTGGGAGTCCGCTTCCAGGGCCGCAATCGCGCGGCCTGGGTTACCTGGTCCCGGGTGTGCACGATCACCGAGCTGACTCCCGGACGACGCTTCGCCTACGTCACAGGAGGGAGTCTCACCGGCGACTCAACTCGGTGGACCTTCGACCTGGAGGCTCAGGAAGACGGCACGCGAGTACGCCAAAGCTTCGAGGTCCTGCGGCTCCCGCGCCTGGTCGAGCTGTTTGTGATCGCTTTCATCCCGGATCATGGGGATCGGCTCGAGGCACTGCACGCGGACCTCTTGCGTCTGGGCGAGGTGGCCGCCGGAAGACAACGGCACGCTGGCTGAGCTGCGGGAGCCGTCGTTCCCGTCGGCCGTGGTGAACTCGAGCCGCGAAAGGGTAGTGACCCGGAGCGCGCCGCGCCGTAGTGGGTGCAACGGGCTACGGTGCTGGCCGGCCCGAGGTGTGGCGGAAATGTGGCAGGGAGGCCAAGCCGGGACCGTTCTCAGAAGGGGACGGCCACGTCGAGAAGGTCGTGAGCGAGCGGCTGGTCGGCGGTGCGTCCTGATAGCAGGCGGCAGAATTCGATGGCATCGAGGGTCAGCTCGGGCCCGCCCTCACCCTGTGAGAAGTTGCCGCCCGCCGCACTGGTGAGGTGAAGCCGGTACGCGCGGCCATGTCGGGTGGCCCACTCCTCGACGACGTCGGCCACGAGGAGCCCGTCGTGGTCAGGGGTGAGCACCGGTGGGCGTCGGGTCGCCCGGCAGATGTCCATGCGGTGCATCCAGGGGTCGCGGGTCAAGATGGTGTCGAGGAGGTACCCGTTCGTCCAGCGCTCGGTACCACCGCCGACGTCCTGAGGGTCCGGCAGCTTCATCCGACGGAGGAGGGCGGGAACCCGTCGACGCCCGCGCGCGGCCCGGGGACCGACTGTGGCGAATCGGTCGACCAGCGCGTCGGCGGTGAGGGCGGCATGTTCCTCGACCTGCAGGGCAGTGAGGGCGTCCAACGGGTTGCCGCCGCGGCGCTTGGACACCATGGTCTGCCTCAACGTCTCCTTCAGCCCGGTCGCCATCAGCGCCATCCCGGTGGTGTGACCCGCCATGGCCCTCACGTCCCAGGGAGGGCACTCGGTGGCTGTGGTCCAGTCCTCTGGTGAGAGTGAGCGCAGCAGGTCAAGGAAACGTGCGTATTCAGTCTCCGCGAGCCGCATGGCCACCTCGCGGTCCATGCGGGGCCGTCGTGCCCCGGTGTCGGTGTGGTGTGGGTGTGGTGGTTGGTCTTCATCGGGTCTTCTTCCTCGGTGGCGTTGTGGGTCCGACTTCTCTGAGAAACATGTCGACAGCGCGGGGCACGAGCCGGCGCCAGCGCTCGCCCCCGGGGTCGTTGGCGTTCTGCTGGCTGACCAGGCCCGCGAGGATCGCGGTCCACAGGTCTGCGGCGTCGGGGTCCGTGATCCCCAATCGGACTAGGAGGCGGTGCAGGCGCTCGATGGTCTGCACGGCGAACGCGTAGGACTCGGCGCTCGGCGTGAAGCCTGGGATGGGACGCTGGTTCATCAGCGCGTTGCGTTCCGGGTCCGCGGCCATCGCGTCGAGCCAGATCAGGGCGGCCGCCAGCAACGCTGCACGCGGATCTTCGGGGAGGTCGGGCTCGGCCTCGGCCGCGGTGGCGTCGAGCTCGGCCCATGCCTGGCCGAACATCGCGTCGACAATCGCGAGCTTGGAGTCGAAGTGGCCGTACAACGAGGGCGCCCGCATACCTACTCGCTCGGCGACGCTGCGCTGCGTAAGTCCGGACCAGCCGGACTCCCTCACCACAGCCCACGCGGCGTCGAGGATCTCGTTGCGCGTGCCCTCACGACGACGAGCAACCCTACCAACGTTCGGTTCTCCTAACACAGTTATGAGAATGGACCCTCGGGAAGGTCTCGTCAACAACCCACCCCAAGACGCGTGGGTCTAGCCCAAGAAAGGGGTCGAGGGTCTGCGGTCCATGGCAGAGCGTGCCGAGGCGGTCACCATCACCGAGGTGCCTGGCACCTCCATTCCGTGCGGTCCCGTCCACCAAGGCACCGGCGGCCACTCTCCTGGCAGTGCCCTAGGCTTCGGCGAACCCAGATCGGGCTCGGAACGTCGACAAGGGTGGGACTGTGGAGACCGAGTCGTTGGGGGCGTCCTTGCGGCGCCTGCGGCTGGCGCGGGACCTCACCCTCGAGAGCCTGGCCGAGCTGTCCACCGTGAGCGGTCGCACCATCAGCGACATCGAACGAGGCGTCAGCCTCGGGCCTCAACGCCGGACACTCCAGCTGCTGGCCGACGCCCTGGAGCTCGGCGACGATGACCGGAGCGCGCTGCTGGCCGCGGCGCGCGCGGGTCGCGCTCGGGTTCCGTTGGGCCTGTCGGCGCCGGCCGGGCTGCCGCGGAGCGTCGCGGACTTCACCGGACGCCTCTCCGAGCAGGAGGTGGTCTCCGCGCATCTGGCCTCCGCGACCGCGGGTAGTCCTGCTCCAGTGGTCGTCGTGAGCGGCCCGCCGGGCTTCGGGAAGACCTCGCTGGCAGTCAAGGTGGCCGCGGACCTGGCCGGCTCGTTCGATGCCGTTCACTTCGTCGACCTGCGAGGCTACGACCCCCGACCCGTCGAGGTCCTGACGCTGCTCAACCGCCTGATCCACGCGGTCGAGCCGCAGACCGGCGCGGCCCCCCGCGTGATCGAGGAAGCGGCGGCGCTGTGGCACAGCGTGCTGGGCAGCAGGCGGGTGCTGGTGGTCCTCGACAACGCCGCTGCCGAGGACCAGGTGCGCGCGGCGCTGCCGGCGACCGGTCCGGCCGCGGTGGTCGTCACCAGTAGAGGGACGCTGGCCGGGCTGGAGGACGTCGTACGAGTCCCGCTGAACCAGCTGACCGCCTCGGACTCGGTGGCGATGCTGGGTCGGCTGGTGCCGAGCCCCCAGACCGACGGCCAGGACCTGGAGCGGCTCGCCGTGCTGTGCGGTCACGTCCCGCTGGCGCTGCGGATCGCCGGCAACCGGCTGGCCAGCCGTCAGACGTGGACCGTCGACGACCTGGTCGCCCGACTGGCCTCGGAGGACCGTCGCATCGCCGGCCTGCGCGCCGGTGACCTGGAGATCCGGGCCGCCATCGCCCTGTCCTACGACCGCCTCTCGGAGCGCGGACGGCGGGCGTTCCGACGCCTGGCGCTGTTGCGCGGCACGACCTTCGGGGACGCGGTGGCGGCGCGGTTGGTGCCGACCGACCTGCTGTCCGCCGAGGACATCCTCGAGGAGCTCGCCGACCTGGGCCTGGTGCAGCCCGCCGCGCAGGGGCGCTACCACCTCCACGACCTGCTGCGCCTCTTCGCCCGCGACCGCCTGCAGGAGGAGGAGCCGGTCGCCGACCGGGTCGTCGTCGAGATCGACCTGCGCCGCTGGTTGCTCCATGTCACGATCCTCGCCGGCCGCTGGTTCGAGCCCGCGTACGAGTGTGCTCCGCTCGAGCCCGACCCGCTGGTCGAGCTGACCGCCGCCGACCAGGCGCAGTCCTGGCTGCGTGCGGAGTCGGAGCACTGGCTGATCGCGCTCCAGGACTCGGCCCGGGTGGGCGAGCACCAGCTCGTCATCGATGTCGCTGAGTCCCTGCACTGGTTCTCCGACCTCTGGGCGCACTGGGGCCACTGGCACGAGGTCTTCTCGCTGGCTGTCCAGGCGGCGCGGGCGCTCGGCGATGACGACGCGCTCGCCACCCAGCTCGGCTACCTCTCCTGGGCGGAGATGTTCACCCATCTGGAGCCGGAGCGAGGTCTCGAGCACGCGTTGGAAGCCGGCCGCGTGGCACACCGGGCGGGCAATCTGGCCCAGGAGGGCTGGGCGGCGAACTACGCCAACTCGGCCTACAAGTACCTCGGGCGCTACGACGAAGCGCTGCTCAGTGCTCAGGATGCGGCTCGGCTGCTCGAAGCGGCCGGCGATGTCGAAGGACACCTCCAGGCGCTCCGAGGGACAGCGGTCGTGCTGCGGTGGCTGGGCCGCCTCGACGACGCAATCGAGCACGAACGGGGGGTGCAGGCGATGCTGGACGACCCGACGCTCGCCGTGAGCCCGCTGGTTGCCGCTTTCACGCGGGTAGCCAGTCTCTCCGCGATCGTCAACAGCCTCGCGCTCCTCGAGCGGTGGGCTGAAACCGTCGCCGCAGCCACGGCCGCACTGGACCTGCTCGCTGTCACCGAGGTCGCCACCATCCGGGCTCGAGTCCTCGAAGCCCGGGCGACGGCACTGATGGCCCTGGGACGCCGCGGGGAGGCCGAGGCGGACCAGATGTGCCTCATCGAGCTGTGCGAGTCGATCGGGGACGTCTCGGGAGCCGCGGCCGCCCGGCATCTGCTGGCTGTGTCCGAGGGCGACGACTGACGTTCGCCAGTTCTGCATGTCTTCTTCGTGGTCACGCTCCCATCGATCCGCTTGACTGGGCGCTCACCCCCAGCAAGCAGACGAGGACGGACTACATGCCCTACATCACCACCGCCGACGGCACCGAGATCTACTACACCGAGCAGGGCTCCGGCCAGCCGGTGATCTTCAGCCATGGCTGGCCGCTGAGCTCCGACGCGTGGCAGGTCGAGCTCAAGGTGTTCGCCGACGCCGGCTACCGCGCCATCGCCCACGACCGCCGCGGACACGGTCGGTCGTCCAAGACCTACCAGGGCAACGACATGGACACCTACGCCCGCGACCTCGCCGACCTCGTCGAGGCGCTCGACCTTCGCGACCTCGTGGTCGTCGGCCACTCGACCGGTGGCGGGGAGGTCGTCCGGTACGCCGCGCAGCACGGCGTCGGCCGGGTCGCAAAGGTCGTCACGGTCGGTGCGGTGCCGCCGCTCATGCTCCAGACCGAGACCAACCCCGAGGGCACGCCGATCGAGGCCTTCGACGGCATCCGGGCCGGAGTGCTCGGCGACGCCTCGCAGTTCTACCAGGACCTGACCGAGCCCTTCTTCGGCGCGAACCGCGACGGCTCGAAGGTCTCGCAGGGTGCGAAGGACGACTTCTGGCGCCAGGGCATGCTGGTCAACCTGGCCGCGGCGTACGACTGCGTGAAGGCCTTCTCGGAGACCGACTTCACCGAGGACCTGAAGGCGCTCGACGTGCCGATCTTCATCGCGCACGGCGACGACGACCAGATCGTGCCGATCGGTGCCGCCGCGCTCAAGACCGTCGAGATCGTCAAGGACGGCACGCTCAAGGTCTACCCGGGCGCGCCGCACGGCATCTACGGCGACTACCAGGTCGCCCTGGACGCCGACATCCTCGACTTCATCGCGAAGTAGGGCCAGCAGAATGGTCTTCACCGCCGGCGCGCTGCCCTTCGTCGCTCAGCCCGGCGTCGTCGACGGAGCTTCCGAGGTGTTGGGGCGATCTTCGAGGACGCTGGGGTCCACGCCCGCAGTGCCGTCGGGGTTGCCGTCCTGCCGCTGAACTCGCCCGTCGAGGTCGAGCTCATCGTCGAGTTCGCCTGATCCGCTCGCAGCACGCACCTCACACATGACACTGTCTAGGAGACTCCCTTGTCTGCACCCATCACCGTCGTCCTGGTCCACGGAGCATTCGCCGAGTCGGCGAGCTGGGCCGGCGTGATCTCGCGACTGCACGACCAGGGTGTCGCGGTCGTCGCGACGCCCAACCCGCTGCGCTCGGTCACCACCGACGCCGAGAACGTACGGCGCGCCACCGAGGGCATCGGCGGCCCGGTCCTGCTCGTCGGTCACTCGTACGGCGGCGCCGTCATCACCGAGGCGGCCGTCGACAACCCTGGCGTCGTCGGGCTCGTCTACGTGGCGGCGTTCGCGCCGGACCACGGCGAGAACGCCCTCCAGCTCACCGCTCAGTTCCCGGGCAGCACCCTCGGCGAGACCGTGCGGCCCTACCCCCTCGGGGACGGGACGAACGACCTCCTCGTCGACCGCGAGCTCTTCCCGCAGCAGTTCGCGGCCGACGTGCCGGTCGCCGAGGCTGCTGTCCAGGCGCTGACCCAGCGCCCGATCCGGGACTTCGCGCTCGGTGAGCCGCAGCCCGCCGGGACCCCGGCCTGGAAGTCGCTGCCGTCGTGGTTCGTCTTCGGTGACGCGGACAAGAACATCCCGGTCGAGGGTCTGCGGTTCATGGCAGACCGTGCCGAGGCGGTCACCATCACCGAGGTGCCCGGCGCGTCCCATTCCGTGATGGTCTCGCAGCCTGACCAGGTGACCAACGTGATCCTGCAGGCGCTCGAGCACCTGGCTCGATAGCCCGGCCGTCGACCACCAGTCGCTGCATCCATCGAGCCGGCCGACGCTCACCAACTGGTGCGACTCGCTACTCAACATGCAAGAGGCCATCGAATGCCTCGACATCACCCGAGTGCGACGACGGCAGTCTCGGACCAACAGGCGTCACAGACTCCCCCGCAGGGGTGTGGCGGTGCGGGTCTGCGGCGGCGGTACGGTGCCCGCAGGGTCACCCTGGGCCACACCCCGGTCGGGAGGTCGCTATGACAGCATCGGTGGAAGAACGTCCGGCTCGTAAGCGGAGCACGAAGCTCAAGCGCGAGGTCGGACTGATCGGTCTGATGTGGGCATCGATGGGATCGATCATCGGGTCCGGCTGGTTGTTCGGTGCCCAAGAAGGGCTGATCGCTGCGGGACCGGCTGCTATTTTCGCCTGGATCATCGGCGCGGTCTGCATGCTCGTGCTCGCCTTGATCCATGCCGAACTGGGGGCGATGTTCCCCGTGTCCGGGGGGACCGCGCGGTTCCCCCACTATGCCTTCGGCGGCGCTGTGGGCGCGTCGTTCGGCTGGTTCTCCTGGTTGCAGGCGGCAACCGTGGCACCCATCGAGGTCTCCGCGATGCTGACCTACGCCCAGGAGTGGGACTTCGCCCAGGGCTGGGTCAACGACAAGAACGGCGTGCTGACGACCGCCGGCATCGTGGTCTCGGTGATCTTGATGGGGGTGTTCACGGCCATCAACTTCTTGGGCGTCCGGCACCTCGCGGCTGCCAACAGCGCGGCCACCTGGTGGAAGGTCGCCGTACCGCTGCTGGTGATCATCACCCTGTCGTTCGCCAACTTCGACACCGGCAACCTGCACGCCGCCAACGGCTTCGCGCCGGGCGGCCTGAAGGCGGTTCTGGAAGCGGTCTCGACCGGGGGCATCATCTTCAGCTACCTGGGCTTCGAGCAGGCCGACCAGCTCGCCGGTGAGGCGTCGAACCCCAAGAGGGACATCCCGCTGGCGATCATCGGCTCGATGGCCATCGGCACCGTCATCTACATCGCGCTGCAGGTCACTTTCTTGATGGCCCTGCCCGAGAGCGCCATCGGCAAGACCTGGACCGACAACTCCAGCGACGCCTACTACACCGTGTTCACAGGCCCCTTCGCCCAGCTCGCCACGCTCCTGAGCCTCGGCTGGCTGGCTTTCATCATCAAGGCGGACGCCGTCATCAGCCCGGCGGGCACCGGGCTCATCTACACCACTGGCTCCTCGCGCGTGGCCTACGGCCTGTCCCGCAACGGCTACGTCCCCTCGATCTTCGAGTGGACCAACGCTCGTGGCGTTCCCTGGGTCGGGCTGATCGCGGCCTTCGTCACCGGCTGCATCTGCTTCCTGCCGTTCCCGAGCTGGCAGTCCCTTGTCGGTCTGATCACCAGCGCGTCGGTGCTCATGTACGCCGGGGCGCCGCTGTCGCTGAGCGCGTTCCGCAAGCGGCTGCCCGACCAAGAGCGACCGTTCCGTCTGCCCGTGGCCGAGATCCTCTCGCCCATCGGCTTCGCGATCTCCGGCCTGATCATCCTGTGGACCACGTGGGACACGGACTGGAAGCTCGGGGTCGCCATCCTGATCGGCTACGTGATCTTGATCGGCAACCGCGTCCTCGGGCTCAACGAGCACAAGCCGATGCTCGACTGGCGCGCCGCGGCCTGGTTGCCGGTGTACCTCCTCGGCATGGGAGCGATCGTCTACGTCAGCTCCTTCGGGCCGATGGAGGACCCGCTCCTGCCGTTCGGGTGGGACATGCTGGCGACGACGGTGTTCAGCTTCGCGATCTTCTACTGGGCGATCTCAGTGTGCCTGAGCACCGACAAGATCGAGGCGATGATGGAAGAGGTCGTCCTCCCCGAGGAGGAGGGCCTGGGGGCCGTCGTCTGAGGAGCGGTGATGAGACCCACTAGCCCGCTGCCTTCGTGACCAGCTTTCGGATCAGCTTCTCCTCGGCAGCGCCGATCTCGATCACCGCGTACGACGTCACCCACATCGCGCCGTCGTCCAGCTGGGCAGCCTCCTCGAACCCGAGGGAGGCGTAGCGGGACTTGAACTTCGACGCAGGCTTGAAGAAGACGACGACCTTGCCATCGCGGGCGTAGGACGGGAAGCCGTACCAGGTCTTCGGGTCCAGCCCTGGGGCGACGTCGAGCACGATCCGGTGGATCGCCTCGGCGAGCCCGCGGTCGGGCTGCGGCAGCGCCGTGATTGCCTCGACGCACGCTTCGGCCTCGTCGGCCTTCTTCGCACCGCCCTTCTTCTCTGCGCGCAACTCGGCGGCGCGCTGCTTCATGGCGGCCAGCTCGTCCTCGGAGAAGCCGGAGTCGGATGTGTCGGTCGTTGTCTTGGTTGCCATGGCCTCACCCTAGAACCGTGTCGCGGGCGGCGACTTCTCGAATCCTGACCGCTTTCCGACAGTGGCGACCATTGAGCAACACGCCTGACGGCAGGTCCGCGTCACGCGGGCACAGATCCCGGGCGTCTGGTCGATGTGCTGTTGGAGACCGGACTCGGTGCTCATGCCGGATCGGTGTTCGCGGCCAGGGAGGGATGGGTGCGTTCGAGCAGGGGGCGTATGCCGGCGCGGAGGCCACCGATCCCTGAGGGGCTGGCCGTCAAGGCGGACAGGAACTCGTCAGCACCGATGCGGAGGAGCTTCGCGTCGGCGGTCGTCGTGACGGAGGCGGTCCGCGGGATCGCCTCGATCAGGCCGATCTCGCCGAACGAGTCACCGGCGCGCAACGTGCGTAGGAAGACCGGCGGGCCGCCGACCTCGCCGGTCGATCGCACCGACAGCTCGCCGGCCATGACCACGTAGAACGCGTCGGCCGGCTCGCCCTGGACCACGACCGTGACCCCGGGCGGGACATCGACCTCGGCGGCACCACGGGCCATCTCCTCCAGTGCCCGCTGGGGCGCGCCGTGGAAGATGCCCAGCTCCGAGATCGCCGCGAGGCGTGGAGCGACGAGGGCGGTCGCGGTGATCGAGATCCGATCGAGACGGCGCAGGATGGGGTAGCAGGACAGCGTGAGCGCGACCGCACCGCCGCCGATGACCAGCATGCTGCCTCGCAAGCCGAACACGCGGATCACGGACGGGGCGAGGAGTGCCCCGAGCACCATCGCACCGACACATAGACTGTCGAAAGCTCCGAAGACGCGGCCGCGAGTCGCGGGGTCGCACGACCGGGTGATCGCCACTTCGCCTACGACGTCGGAGACGACCATCGCCATGCCGGAGATGACGCCGATCATCACGGCGAGCCAGAGCCTGGACGTTCCGGTCCAGGCGATCAGGGAGCCGCAGAAGATGACGCCACTGACGATCATCGGGATCGCGACGCGCGCCCGCGCGGCTATCCGGTTGCTCACGGTGGCGCCCAGGACTCCACCAAGTCCTGCGGCTGCGAGGAGATAGCCGTACCCGTCGGCGCCCAGGCCGAGCTGCTGCTCGGCGTAGAGCACCAGCTGCACCGTGCCCGCGCCGTAGGTGAACGCCCCGAAGCACGTCATCGCGGTCATGACCGAGACGTACGGTGTCGTTCGCATCGCTTTGAGGCCGTCCATCATGAGCGTGAGCGACGAGGGAGGCTTCTCCTGATTGCTGCTGCCGCCGACGCCGCGGCTGCGGACGTCGATCATCGTGGTCACGACTGCCGACCACACGAACGTGGCGGCGTTGAGCCCGAAGGCGAGCGCAGGGGAGCCGAGGGCAAGGATCACTGCGCCGATGGCGGGACCGAGGACGATCCCGACGTCCTGGACGGTGTGCAGCAGGGCGTTGGCCGGTGCCAGCCGGCTCTCGCCGACGATGTCGGGCAGGGTGGCGAGGGCTGCCGGCCTGTTCGGCGTGCCTGCCGCGGTCGCCAGGAAGGCCAGGCCGATCACCACCTGCGCGGGGAGGCCGGCGATGACGGCGACCGTGATGCCGGCCATCAGCAACGCCCGCAGCACGTCGGTGACGACCATGACGCGGACGCGGTCGAACCGGTCGGCGATGACCCCAGCGAACGGCCCGAACAAGACGTAAGGCACCAGCCGCCCGACCGTGGCGATGCCGACCCAGGCGGCCGAGCCGGTGGCGTCGAAGACGTACACGAGAAGTGCGACGTTGTAGAGCCAGTCACCCATCTGCGAGGCGCTCGACCCGATCACGAGGCGGCGGAAGTTAGGGATGACCCAAGCCGCGCGGTAGCTGGACTCGCCGTGTCGGGTGTTGGGCTCGGCTGTCGCAGTCATCGTGAACTCACTCTCGGTCCGCCTCCCGGGCAGTCTGCACCCAACTGACGCTCAGAGGAGGCGATCGCGACAGCCATCCCCAGTGCGGGGGGCGCCGCGAACGCC
>CAVOFS010000003.1:0-63683 GCA_963695055.1 uncultured Actinomycetota bacterium
GGCCGGTGGTGCCGACGAGCAGGTTGAGCCCCACCGCGCCGATGATCGCGCCGAAGACGGCGAAGCCGGTGCGCAGCCAGAACTCGTCGACATACAGCGGCAGCGCGAGCAGCACCACGAGCAGGGCGAGCGCCGCGACCAGCTTGAGCAGGCGACCTGCCCATGGCGCGGAGCTCGACGGGAGTTCGGCGCGGGCCGGTCGTTCCTCGATGGTTGTGGTGTCAAGACACGAGTCATCTCCCGAGTTCCGAAGAGTCCCGATGGTCGGACCAGGAGCACAGCGACCATGACGACATACGGCACCACGTCGCCGAACCCCGCGTCCCAGGAAGGCGATCTGATCCTGGTAGCCGGAGGCCATCGCCTCGGAAACACCGATCACCAGACCGCCGACCAGGGCACCACCAGTCGAGTCGAGCCCCCCGAGGATGGCGGCCGGCAGGCGCTCAGGGCGACCGTGGCCACCGCCGGTGTCACGCCGGGTGTCGGGGCGCCCACCGCGAAGAGGCCGGCGACCGCCGCCAGGACCCCGGCCATCACCCAGGCAACCATCGAGACGCGGCCCAGGCTGATGCCCATCAGGGCCGCCGCCTCGCCGTCCTCAGCCGCGGCCCGCATGGAGATGCCCCAGTTGGAGTACTTGAAGGTGACGAAGAACGCCGAGATCAGCACGCCCGCCGCCACGATGGCGAGGGCGCGGTTGGTGGTGACGCCGACCCCGCCCAGCGAGATCGACTCGCCACCCCACGGGTGGCCGACGTTGAGGATCTCGGAGCCGATGCGCCGGGTGAGGTCGGTGACAATGATCAGATCGACGCCGATCGTCAGGATCGCGAGGCTGATGACCGGCGTGCCGCGCAGGCGGTTGATGAGTACGCGTTCGACCAGGAACGCCGCGGTCGCTGCCCCCGCGACTCCGACCGCCACCGCTCCCCAGAAGCCCAGGGTCTCGTGGAAGCGACCCATCAGGTAGACACCGAGGAGCAGGAGCGAGCCCTGCATGAAGCTGGTGACTTCGCTGGCCTTGAAGATGATGACGATGCCCAGCGCGATGAGCGCATAGACGGCGCCGAGCGACAGCCCGTTCAACAGAAGAGACAGGAATTGCGTCATGGCGAGCTCTCCTCGTGATGGTCCTGTTCCGCAGCACCGGCGGGATCGTCTTCCTTGGCGCCGAGGTAGGCGCGGATGACGTCTGGGTCGGCCTGCGTCGCCTCGGGGGTGCCGTCCGCGATCCGGCGTCCGAAGTCGAGGACCGTGACGCGATCGGCGATGCTCATCACCATCCCCATGTCGTGCTCGACCAGGACGACGGAGATGCCGAGCCCATCGCGGATCTCGAGCACCGCTCGCGCCATCCGTTCGGTTTCGTCGGCGTTCATGCCGGCCACCGGTTCGTCGAGGAGCAGGAGGCGTGGTTCGGTACACAGCGCTCGGGCCACCTCGACTCGCTTCTGGTCGCCGTAGGACAGGACGCCGACGGGGACGTCGAGCTTCGCGCCGAGCTCGAGGAACTCAGCGATCTCCGGACGCGAGCCCCGTGCCGGCGTCCCTCCCGAGTCGCCTTCGGCAACCGCAACCCGGATGCGAGGAATCCCGCATGGGTCAGGCCGTGCCGCCCGAGCATCAGGTTCTCGGCAACCGTCTGGGTGTTCGACAGCGCGATGTTCTGGAAGGCTCGCGCGACGCCGAGACGAGCGATCTTGTGCGGACGCAGCCCGTTGAGCAACGTCGTGCCCAGACGTACCTCACCGGACGTGGCGCGGTAGACACCGGACAGCACGTTGAACAGAGTCGACTTGCCGGCACCGTTCGGACCGATGATCGCGTGCACGGTGCCTGGCTGCACGGTGAACGACACATCGGTCAGTGCCTTGACCGCGCCGAACGCCACCGAGACGTTCTCGACGGTCAGGGTCTCGACGTCCTCGCGCAGGTCGACTGCTGCCGTCCCGCAACCCCCATCGCGACCACCTCGTCAGCTTCTTGGTGGTCGGCGTGGCCACGAGCCGTCCGGACGACTCGTCGGCACCGTGACCGAGGTAGAGGCGTTGCACGGCGTCGGACTTCGAGAGCTCGGCGGCCGATCCTGACAACGACACCTTCCCGACGTCGAGCACGAAGGCGTCATCAGCGACTCCGAGGGCCATCGTCGCGTTCTGCTCAACGAGCAGAACCGATGTCCCTTGGCGGTTGATCTCGCGGATCACCTCGCCGATCTGGCCGATGATGCGCGGCGCGAGTCCCAACGACGGCTCGTCGAGCAGCAGCAGCTGAGGTCTGGACATCAGACCACGTCCGATCGCGAGCATCTGCTGCTCGCCGCCCGAGAGCAGCCCGGCCCGCTGGGAACGCCGCTCGGCCAGCACGGGGAACATCTCGTAGATGCGGTCGTAGTCGCCCGATCGCCTGTCGCGGCCGCGGATCGCCAGGCCACCAGCCTTGAGATTCTCCTCCACCGTGAGCCGGGTGAAGATGCGTCGGCCCTCCGGGACCTGGACCAGGCCGTTGGCGACGCAGCGCGCCGGGTCGAAACCCTTGAGGTTCTTGCCACGGTAGATGACCTCGCCGCCCTCGACCCGCCCACGATGCAGGCTCAGGGTGCTCGACAGGGTGCGCAGCAGGGTCGTCTTGCCCGCGCCGTTGCTGCCGAGCAACGCCACGACGGCGCCCTCGGGGACCGAGATGCTCACGCCCCTCAGCGCCCGGACCGCACCGCCGTAGGTGACCACCAGGTCGCGCACCTCCAGGAGTGGGCTGCCGCCGGAGGGTCGGCCGGCGTCGTCCTGCGCGAGGTCGCTCATGCTCGCGGAAACGAATCGGGTAGCAAGGTCACCCGGCCGACCCTAGTGACCCCGGTCACGCCTAGACATGTCGATATCCGCCACACCACAGCCTGGAATTGTGTGGCTCAAGCCCCGTGTAGATCGGATTCGACCGTCCTGGTCAGCGTGCAGAGACCCGGTACAACCGCAGGGCCACTTGGAGCTCGAGCTGGCGGGCCGGCTCCTGCCAGTCCGTTCCGATCAGCTTCCCGATCCGGTCGAGTCGCTGGGCGACCGTGTTCACGTGCACGTGCAGTACGTCCTTGGTGCGGCTCACGTGGCCGCCGGCGTCGAAGTAGGCCTGCAGCGTCTCGATCAGGTCCGTGCCGCGGCGATCGTCGTACTCCAGCAGCGGCCCCAGGCACCCGGCGACGAAGCTCGCCATGTCAGGGCGGTCCCCCAACACCAACCCGACGAACCCGAGCTCGGCGAGCGACGCGCCCTGCCCACCGCGCCCGAGCGAGCGCAGGGCCGCCACACACCGGACCGCCTCCCCGTGGGCAGCGCTCAGCGGCCCGACACCCGACCTCGGACCCGCACCCCCGACCGTCACCGGGCGACCGAGGCTGTGGCCGAGCTCGTTGGCGAGGGCTCGCGCGGTCGCCGCGGGATCGCTGTCGGGGTCCTGAAGGAGCAGGACCAGCTGGCCCTCGAACGCGGCGGCGAGCCCGCCGGAGCGGGCGACCACATGGTCGACCGCGTTCGCGGCTCGGCCACGGTCGGCACCATCGAGCTCCACGACGAACACCGTGTGCGGCTCCATCAGGTCAGTGCCGAGCCGGCGGGCCCGGTCCAACAGCCCGTCGGGGTCCTGGCCGGGATCACGGAGGAGATCGTCCAACAGCTCACCGCGGACGCGATTCTCGGCCTCGATCCCGGAACGCAGACTCAGCAAGAGCAAAGCCGTGACGAGGGCGGCGCGCTCGAGGATCCGGTTGTCTGTGTCGTCGAGCTCCTCCTCGCGCTGGAGGATCAGTGCCGCGAATCGTTGCCGGCCGACAGTGACGGCGGTGACGAACCATGATCTGCCGTCGACACCGCACGGGGCAGCACGGCCGCTGACGAGCGAGGCGGCCACCGCTCGCTCGAGTGTCGCCTCGTCCGGCGGGTCGACGTCTCCCACCGAGCACAAGTGTCGGCCCTCCTCGTCGAGAAGGAGCAGAGCACCACCGAGAACGTCGACCAACGCCCGCGCGATCTCCTCGACCCCACCGCCGCGTAGCACCACCTGCGCCATCCGGTCGTGCGCGCTCGAGGCCCGCTCCACGGACCGGTTTCGGTCCTGAAGCAGCAGGTTCACGTCGCGAAGCTCGGCGAGCGCCTCCCGGGTCTCATCGAGCAGCCGCGCCTTGTCGATGGCGGCGGCCGCGTGGGCGGCCAGCGAGCTCAACAGCGCGACCTCGGAGCGGGAGAACGGCCGTTCGCTCCGGTTGGCGGCGTACAGGACGCCGATCACGGTGGTGCCGCGCTGGAGTGGAACACCGAGGATCGCGACGAGACCCTCCTCCGCAACAGCGCTGTCGATGGCGAGCGTGTGCTTGAACCGCTCGTCCTCGAAGTAGCTGGCCGTCCAGTAGGGCATCGCGCTCTGCGCGACCTGCCCACCGAGACCCTCACCCATCGCGAGCCGGACCCGCTGGAACTTCGCCGAGACGGAACCGTCAGTCACCCGCATATAGGTGTCGGCGGCCTGGACGTCGTTCATCGTGAGGTAGGCGATATCGGTGTGCAGCAGCTGTCGAGCCCGGTGGACGATGGCCACCAGAACCGAGTCGAGATCGGAGAGCCGAGCCAGGTCGTTCGCCGACTCGTAGAGGGCGGTGAGCTCGTCCTCGCGGCGACGCTGGGCCAGCAACCGCTCCCGGACCTGGAGGGCGAGCCGCTTGCCCTCCTCGAGCTGGTCGATCACCTCGGCAGACTCCCCGTTGGCGCGGGCCGTCAGTCCCGGCGCCTCGAACTCCACCGCAGCCGCGTCCCGGGACAGCAAGGCGAGGTAGTCGGTCCACATGCCGCCGATTGTCGCCCGTCGCGTCAACCACCCGGCCTGCGGGTCAGTGGGCAGTCCACCCACCGTCGATCACCATCGAAGCGCCGGTGACGGCGGCCCCCGCCGGCGAGCAGAGATACGCCGCCATCTCGGCGACCTCCTCCGGCTCGAGCAGCCGCTTGATCGCGGCCCGCTCGAGCAGCACATCTCGGACCACCTGGTCCTCGGTGATCCCGCGCACCCGCGCCTGGTCGGCGATCTGGTTCTCCACCAGCGGCGTGCGGACGAAGCCCGGGTTGATGCAGTTCGAGGTGACGCCATGCTCCGCCCCTTCGAGCGCCGCCACCTTCGACAACCCTTGCAGTCCGTGCTTGGCCGATACGTAGGCTGCCTTGTGCGGGGAGGCGACCAAGCCGTGCACCGAGCTGATGTTGACGATCCGACCCCAATGCCGCTCGTACATGTGCGGCAGGGCGTGGGAGATCAGCCAGAACGGAACCTCCAGCATGACCCGCAGGATCATGGCGAAGCGTTCTGCCGGGAACTCTTCGAGCGGGCGAACGAGCTGAAATCCTGCGTTGTTGACCACGATGTCGAGATCTGTCGGCAGGTCGTCGAGGAACGCAGCGTCGGCCAGGTCGACCACGCGGGCGACACCGCCGGCCTCCTCGGCGACCGCCTCCACCTCGGCATCGACGTCGAGGGCCAGGACATCAGCCCCCGCCGCGGCCAAACGCATCGTGCAGGCCCGGCCGATCCCGCTAGCGGCCCCGGTCACCAGCGCTCGCCGACCGGAGAGGTCTGCGGGAGACGAAGGCGTCAGTGATGCCATGCGGGAACGGTATCGGCGCCTCGAACGGGCGAATACGGGCGAACCCACCACCCTCGCCAGGGCCTTCATGGCTGCTTCTCACACTTGCCAGCGGTCGAGACACACCCCCGGGCGAAAAGTGCCGCCTCAATGCCGCCGGGCCATGTCCTGCTCCTCTGTCGAGGATCTAGAACACGGCCCTGACCTGCATCTCTCGGTGGAGCTGAGGGGACTCGAACCCCTGACCCCCTGCATGCCATGCAGGTGCGCTACCAGCTGCGCCACAGCCCCATTGCTTCCCCGACGAGCGGGTGACAACTCGCGGAATACTAGCCAACCGCCCCGGCCGATGCGAAATCGGGGTGTCTCACCGGTGAGCTGTGCGGTTGTAGGCGCGCATCCGCACCACTCCCTGCTCCTCGACCTGGTCGAGCTCGACCCAGGCGCAGTTGTCGAGTCCGTGCAACGCGGTGCGTTCGGTGACCGGCCAGCCGAGGAGCACTGGTACGGCGTCGCGGATGGCCGCCCCGTGGGAGACGGCGACCGCGAGATCGCCCGGCCGGATCGAGGCGAGCAGCTCCTGCAGTGCCTCGACCATGCGGGCGGACACCTCGGCGGCCGTCTCACCGCCGGGCACCACGTCGAAGTCACCCTGGCGGAAGCGGGCGAACTCCTCAGGCGCGAGTGCCGCGTATTCGGTGTGGGTCAGACCCTGCCGATCAGCGAGGAAGTACTCCCGCAACCTGGCGTCGTACGCCGGCTCCAGGCCGGTCTCCTTCGCGACGTACGCCGCGGTCTCGCGGGCCCGGACGCTGTCGGAGGACCACAGCGCGACCGGCGACATGTCGCGCACTGCCAGAGCGACAGCGGCGGCCTGCCCGTGGCCGGTCTCGTCGAGGTCGGCGTCGAGCTGGCCCTGGACCCGACGCGCCTTGTTCCAGGAGGTCTGCCCGTGGCGCAGGAGGATCAGGCTGCGGGCCTCAGCGCTCATGCGAGACGACGTCGGCGGGCAGCTCGATCGCCGGGCAGTCGCGCCACAGCCGCTCGAGGGCGTAGAACTGACGCTCCTCCTCGTGCTGCACGTGGACCACGATCTCGCCGTAGTCGATGAGCACCCAGCGTCCGTCGCGCTCGCCCTCGCGGCGCAGCGGCTTGGCGCCGATCTCGCGGAGCTTGTCCTCGATCTCGTCGACGATCGACTTGACCTGGCGGTCGTTGGAGGCGGAGGCGAGGAGGAAGGCGTCGCTGATCGCGAGCTGCTCGCTCACGTCGAAGGCGATGATGTTGGAGGCGAGCTTGTCGGACGCGGCGAGGGCGGCGGCCTGCACGAGCTCGATGGCGTGGTCTGTTGCTGTCACTGGTTGTCAGTCCTTGGGGTACAGGTCGTGCTTGGCGATGTACTGGACCACGCCGTCGGGCACGAGGTACCAGACCGGCTCGCCGCGACGCTTGCGGTCGCGGCAGTCGGAGGAGGAGATCGCCAGCGCGGGGATCTCGACCATGGTCACACGGTCGGAGGGGATGGACGCGATCGTCGCCTCGTCCATCGTGTAGCCGGGACGGGTGCAGCCGACGAACTGCGCGAGCGCGAAGAGGTCCTCGGCGTCGCGCCACGTGAAGATGTCGGCCAGCGCATCCGCACCGGTGATGAAGTAGAGCTCGGCATCGGGAAACCTCGACGCGAGGTCCTTCAGCGTGTCGATCGTGTACGTCGGACCGGCCCGGTCGATGTCGACACGAGAGACGTTGAACCGCGGGTTGGCGGCGGTCGCGATCACCGTCATCAGGTAGCGGTCCTCGGCGGGCGAGACGTCACGGTCGGACTTCTGCCAGGGATCACCGGTGGGCACGAAGACGACCTCATCGAGGTCGAACCACGCCTGTACCTCCGACGCGGCCACGAGGTGGCCGTGATGGATCGGGTCGAAGGTGCCGCCCATGACACCGACCCGGCGGGCGCCCGGCACGAGCCCGGTGGTCAGCTGTGCTCTCGTCCCGCGCCGAAGATGAGGAGAGCCACCATCAGGGAGAGCAGGATGGCGAGCACCACGCCACCCACGATCCAGTGGTTCGGCACGTTGGGGTTCTCGGTGTGCAGCACGGTGACCAGCGTGTTCATGGCGACAGCCTAGCGGTCTCAGCGGACCTGGCCGTCGCCGGTCACGACGTACTTCGTCGACGTCATCTCGGGCAGCCCCATGGGGCCGCGCGCGTGCAGCTTCTGGGTGCTGATGCCGATCTCGGCACCGAAGCCGAACTCGCCACCGTCGGTGAAGCGCGTGGAGGCGTTGACCAGCACCGCCGCGGAGTCCACCTCGGCCGTGAATCGACGGGCCGCGGCCAGGTCCTGGGTCAGGATCGCCTCGGTGTGCCGGCTGGAGAACCGGCGGATGTGGGTGATCGCCGCGTCGAGGTCGGGTACGACGACGGCCGAGATGTCCAGGGAGAGGTACTCGGCGGCGTAGTCCTCGTCGGTCGCCGGCTCGACGCCGTCGTACTGCTGGAAGGTGCTGTCGCCGTGGATGGTGACGCCGGCCTCCTGGAGAGCCGTCACGATGCGCGGGAGGAACTCGTAGGCGATGTCGGCATGGACGAGCAGCGACTCGGCCGCGTTGCAGACGCTGCTGCGGTGGGTCTTCGAGTTGATCACGATGGCGAGCGCCTGGTCGAGGTCGGCGGTCGCGTCGACGTACACGTGGCAGTTGCCGACGCCGGTCTCGATGACGGGCACCGTCGACTCCTCGACGACCGAGCGGATCAGCCCCGCTCCTCCGCGAGGGATCAGCACGTCGACGTGGCCCCGGGCTCGCATCAGCGCCTTCACGCTCTCGTGGGTGTCGCCGGGCACGAGCAGGATGACGTCGGGGTCGAGCCCGGAGGTGGCCACCGCGTCGCGGAGCACGCCCACGATCGCCGCGTTGCTGGACCGGGCGCTGGAGCTGCCGCGCAGGAGCACCGCGTTGCCGGACTTCAAGCAGATCCCGGCGGCGTCGGCGGTGACGTTGGGGCGAGCCTCGTAGATCATCCCGACGACCCCGAACGGCACCCGGACCTGGCGCATCTCGAGCCCGTTGGCGAGGGTGCTCCCCCGGACCACCTCGCCGACCGGATCGGGCAGGGCGGCGACGTCACGCAGTCCCTGGGCCATCCCGGCGAGCCGTTCGGCGCTGAGCCGGAGCCGATCGACGATGTTGGGCGGCGTACCGCCGGACTCCGCGCGGTCGACGTCCTCGGCGTTGGCGGAGAGGATCTCCTCCTCGCGCGCGATGAGCGCGTCGGCCATCGCCTGCAACGCCTGGTCCTTCTGGGCGCGGGTCGCCAGGGCAAGGCCGTGGCTGGCCGTCCGGGCCCGGGCAGCGACGGCCAGGACCTCGTCGACCACGGGCTCGTCCACCGAATCCGGGGAAATCATGACAAAAGCGTAGTCAGCCCGGCTCGCGAGAGAGATCGTGTCTTGAGCCTTGGCAACCAAACGCGCCTCGCCAGCGTCGTAGTCTGCACAGGCTGAGCTTCAGCACCGCTTCGAGAGGACTCCTCGTGTCTCGTCCCGCCGCCCGCACCCTCGGGCTCCTCACTGCCCTGGCCCTCGCCGTCCCGGCGACCGCCGTGTCCATTCCGGCCGGCGCCGCCGAGCCCGGTGCGCGCGCAGCCGGCGACGCGCCGCCCTTCTCCCTGTGGGCGCCGAAGAAGGTGACCGCCTACGCCTACCGGGGCAAGACGTGGACCGACCTGGGACTGCGGATGATCGCCGACGACTCGGCGTTCGAGCTGTGGTCGCACCGCCCGTCCTACGACGACCAGATCGAGACCACCTGGCGCTCCCCCGACGGTGACGTCGCGCTGCCGACCGGTCTGATGACCGACTTCTCGGGGCTCCACGGCTTCCTGTCGCTGACGATCACGCCCAGGCGGGCCGGCGACCCGCTCGAGGTCAGGCGCAAGGTCTGCCTCAACGGCTACTCCGAGCGGGTTCGACCGGACGCCCCCGCGTCGTCGGCGTACCCCACCGGCTGTTGGTACAACCCGTTCAGCCTGGGCTCGGTCCAGGGCATCCAGCAGGGCTGGGCGACCCCGATCCTGTCGTCGAACGGCCCGCTTCGGATCGGGGCCGGCAAGTACGACGTGCAGGCGACGATCACCCCGAAGTACGTCCGCGCGTTCGGCCTCACCGCGGAGCAGGCAACCCGCACGATCAAGCTCACCGTGACGTCCGACGAGTACAGCGAAGGGAAGCCGGCGCACCCGCACCCGGTCAACCGGATCGCCCGGCCCGCGGCGCAGCCGCCGACCGGCCCGGAGCGCGCCGCCGACGCGGCCGGCCCGATGCCGGACCTGCGGTCGCTGCCGGCCTGGGGCATCTCGGTCGCCAACAACGGCAACTACCTGCGGTTCTCGGCCACGGTCTGGAACGCCGGCAACAGCCCCCTGGTCGTCGACGGCTTCCGCCGCGACGGTGAGGACGTGATGGACGCCTACCAGTACTTCTTCGACGCCGACGGCAACCAGACCGGCTACCAGGACGTCGGGCACATGCACTGGGACCCGAAGCCGTCCCACCAGCACTGGCACTTCGAGGACTTCGCCCGCTACTCGCTGCTCACCAAGGACATGACCGAGGCGAAGCGCTCCAAGAAGGAGGCGTTCTGCCTGGCCAACACCGACGCCGTCGACCTGACCGTCCCCGACGCCGACTGGCGCCCGGAGAACACCGACCTGTCGACGTCGTGCGGTGACTACACCTCGCTCAGCATCCGCGAGGTGCTCGCGGCCGGCTGGGGCGACACCTACACGCAGTACCGCGCCGGTCAGTCCTTCGGGCTCAAGGGCCTGCCGAACGGCACCTACTACATCGCGGTCAACGGCAACCCCGAGGGCAACCTGGTCGAGTCGGACACCACGAACAACGTCGCGCTCCGCAAGATCGTGATCGGCGGCAAGGAGGGTGCGCGCACCGTCCGGGTCCCGCAGGTCGGGATCATCGAGGAGGAGCGGTACGGCGGCACCGGCTGAGCCGGTCTTCGTGGTCCAGCGGCACCACGCGACCAACGTGCACTTCGACCTGCGTCTCGAGGTCGGCGGTGTCCTGGTGTCGTGGGCGGTCCCCAAGGAGCCATCGCTCGACCCCGGCGACCAAGCGGCTCGCCGTCCGGGTCGGCGACCACGACCTCGCGCACGCGACGTACGAGAACGACGTGAGTCGGCCGCGGCTCGGTCGTCATCTGGGACACCGGCTGGTTCGAGAACGTCACCGAGCGCGACGGCATCGCCGTATCGATGCCGCCGACGGCCCTCGACGCCGGCCACCTCAAGGTGGTGCTCCACGGCGAGCGGCTGCGCGGCGCCTTCGCGCTCACCCGGACCAGGCTCGGCGGCGACGACCGCAACTGGATGCTGGTCAAGGTCGACGACGAGCACGCCGTCCGGGCCTAGCCGACGAAGCCGTCCGGACTCGCGACGATGTGCTCGAGGCAGCTCGGCGGCCCGGGTGGCGACCGGGTTCTCGCCGGCGCGGGCGGCGAGCTCGCCCAGGGCGTAGAGGTCGGCGGCGCGGGCCAGCGCGAGCGCCCGGTCGGGCGGGGTGCCGCGCAGCGTCGGCGTACGCCGCCAGGACGGCGTCGACGTACGCCGGCTCGGCGGTCGAAGCGCAGCAGGTTGCCGAGGTCGGTGAACGGGTGGCCGGCGTGGGCGAACTCCCAGTCGAGGACGCCGGTGACGGCTCAGGGTGTCGGGGTCGAGCAGCAGGTTCTTCGGGTTGAGGTCGGCGTGCACCAGGCAGGTGCGGGTCTCCTCGTCGAGCAGCGCTCTGCGCGCCTCGGCGATCGGACCGAGCGAGGCGGGCAGCTCGAGGTCGAACGGCTCGACCGCGAGGTCGCCGTCGACGAAGATGCCGCGCTCCAGCATCGGCATCCCGCCGAGCGTGGCCGCGACCGTGCCGACGAGCTCGCCCACGCGGCGCAGCCCGGCCTCGTCGAGGGTCGGGAGCAGCAGGTCGCCGCGTACGCCGGGCAGGAACTCGGTGACCAGCAGCGCCGGGAGCCCCGTGGCGGGGTCGGCGCGGCGTACCTCCAGGACGTCGGGCACGGGCAGCAGCCCGCGCACCAGCCGCAGCAGCGCGGCCTGGATCTCGCGCAGCCTCGGGAGAATGGCCGAAGGCCGGCGAAGACACGCACCACGGTGCGGTCTCCGCCGGCCTCGGCCAGGAACGTCTCGCCCGACCAGCCGCCCTCGAGCGGCTGCAGGGATCCGAACGGAGTCAACGCGCCGGGCTCAGCCCTTGCGCTTGGTGATCTGCTCGGTGGCGGCCGGGAGGACCTTGTGCAGGTCACCGACGACACCGAAGTCGACGAGCTCGAAGATCGGGGCCTCCTCGTCCTTGTTGACGGCCACGATGGTCTTCGAGGTCTGCATGCCGGCGCGGTGCTGGATCGCGCCGGAGATGCCGTTGGCGACGTAGAGCTGCGGCGACACGGTCTTGCCGGTCTGGCCGACCTGGAAGCTGTGCGGCATCCAGCCGGAGTCGACCGCGGCGCGCGAGGCACCGACGGCGGCGCCGAGCGCGTCGGCGAGGCCCTCGATCGGCTCGAAGTTGCCGCCGGTGCCACGACCACCGGAGACCACGATCGCGGCCTCGGTGAGCTCGGGGCGACCGGTCGCCTTGCGCGGCTGCGAGGCCACGATCTGGGCGGTCTTCGCGGCGTCGGAGATGGTCGGGGAGAACTCCTCGACCGCGCCGGCGCCCTCGGACTCCTCCGGAGCGGCGGCGTTGGGCTTGACCGTGATGATCGGGGTGCCCTTGGTGACCTTCGCCTGGACGGTGAAGTTGCCGGCGAACACGCTCTGCGTGGTGACCGGACCCTCCTGGGCTGACGTCGACGGCGTCGGTGATCAGGCCGGACTCGAGCTTGATCGCGAGGCGGCCGCCGATCTCCTTGCCCTCGGCGGAGGACGGGATCAGGATCGCGGCGACGCCCGCCGACGGCCTTCTCGGCGAGCTGCTGCAGCACCTCGGCCTTGGGGGCCACGAGGTAGCCCTTGAGCGGCGCGTCGTCGACGACGTAGACCTTCTCGGCGCCGTACTTCTTCACCTTGTCGGCGACCTCGGCGGCCTTGTCGGCCGGGCCGATGAAGACCGCGGACGGCTCACCGAGCCGCTTGGCGATGGTGAGGAGCTCGTAGGTCGGCTTGCGTGACCGCGCCGTCGACGTGGTCGATGAGGACGAGAACTTCAGACATCAGGCGCTCCTCAGATGAACTTCTTCGAGGCGAGGAACTCGGTCAGCGCCGTGGCGCCCGATCCGTCCTCGTCCTTGACGATCTCGCCGGCGGTGCGCGGCGGGCGGGCCGTGGTGTCCTCGACCGCGGTCCAGGCGGCCGCGAGGCCGACCTGGTCGGCGTCGACGCCCGAGGTCGCCCAGCGACCAGGTCTCGAGCGGCTTCTTCTTCGCCGCCATGATGCCCTTGAACGACGGGTAGCGGGCCTCGCCGGACTGGTCGGTGACCGACAGGACCAGCGGCATGGTGCCGCCGACGACCTCGGTCGCGGTGTCGCCGTCGCGCTTGATCCGGACCTGGTCGCCCTGGATCTCGACGACGGCGGCCAGCGTGACCTGCGGCAGGCCGAGGCGCTCGGCGAGCATCGCCGGGACGACGCTCATGCTGGCGTCGGTCGAGGCCATGCCGCAGACGACGAGGTCGACCTTGGTCTCGGCGCCGATCTTCTCGATCGCCTTGGCGAGCACCAGCGAGGTGGCGATCGCGTCGGAGCCGGCGATCGCGTCGTCGATCACGTGGACGCCCTTGTCGGCGCCCATCTGCAGCGCCTTGCGGACGGCGTCGAGGGCCTTCTCGGGGCCGACGCAGAGCGCCGTGACGTCGGTGTCGTCGCCGGCCTTCTCCTTGATCTGGAGGGCCTGCTCGACGGCGTACTCGTCGAGCTCCGACAGGAGTCCGTCGACGCCGACGCGGTCAACGGTGTTGTCCGACTCGAACTGCCGGTCGGCAGTGGCGTCGGGCACGTACTTCACACAGACGACAATGTTCATGGTGGTGTGGCCGGTACGGCCCCTCCTGTGCGGTCGGGATGTGCTCGTGAGGCTACCGCCGCGTAGGACGGGCCGAAACTCGGTCCAGGGTTGGCTTCGTCACAGCGACGCTGTCACGGTGCCGTGGTGCCGGGCAGCATCAGGGCCGGATGATCCGCTCGAGGATCCGCCCGACGACGAGGTAGGCGATCGCAGCCGAGGCCCCAGTTGGCCAGGGCGTTCTTGGTCGCGGCGTCGCTGCCGTCGAACGTGAAGATCCCGTTGTCGCGGGAGAAGAGCCCGAGGTCGACCCGGTCGGCGACGTCGAGGACGAACTTGACCAGCGCGTTGTCCGGTTGGCGTCGAGGGCGATCAGCAGCGCGCCGACGGCCAGGAACAGCGCGCACACGACGGCGACCAGCCAGACGAGCTGGGACAGGCGCAACCGCAGCGTGGAGCCGGCACGCTTCGTCGTACGAGGGTCTGCCACGTCTGATTCCCCTGTCGTCTCGCCCCGTGTCCTGCCCCGGGGTCAGGCGCGGGCAAACCTTCCCACATCACCGGCCGCGGAACTCCGCCTTGCCGGGTCCGTTCTCGACGAAGGACGCCATCCCGATCGGCCCGGTCCTCGGTGGCGAAGAGGGCGGCGAACTGCTGGCGCTCGATCTCCAGGCCGGTCTCCAGGTCCACCTCGGAGCCGCGGTCGATGCTCTCCTTGGCCGCCCGGATCGCGTACGACGCCGCGCCGCTGAACTGCTGGGCCCAGGCGACCGCCTCGTCGTACACGGACTCGGCCGGGACCACCTTGTCGACCAGGCCGATGGCGAGCGCCTCGTCGGCCTTGACGAACCGGCCGGTGAAGATCAGGTCCTTGGCCTTGCTGACACCGACCAGCCGGGTCAGCCGCTGGGTGCCGCCGGCGCCGGGGATGATGCCGAGCAGGATCTCGGGCTGGCCGAAGGTCGCGTTGTCGGCCGCGATCCGGATGTCGGCGCACAGCGCGAGCTCGCAGCCGCCGCCGAGCGCGTAGCCGGTGACCGCGGCGACGACCGGCTTCGGGATCCGGGCGACGGCGGTGAGCGAGGACTGCAGGGCACCGGAGCGCTTGACCATGTCCGTGTAGGACATGTCGGCCATCTCCTTGATGTCGGCACCGGCCGCGAAGACCCGCTCCCCGCCGTACACGACGACGGCCTTGACGTCGTCCCGGTCGGCGGCCTCGGTCGCGGCGGCGCGGATCTCCTCCTGCACCTGCACGTTCAGCGCGTTCATCTTCGGCCGGTCCAGCCGGATCGTGCCCACGCCCTCGGACACCTCGAGCCGCACGAACTCACCCATGACTCCACCTCTCCTCGCGGACATTCCGTTCGGCATCGTGCCAGCATCGGGGAGAATGCTCGCCGTGAGCCCTGGCATCTGGACCCATCTAGGACAACAGGCCAAGGTCTGGCCCGGGCGGAACTACCCGCTGGGCTCGACCTGGAGCGCCGAGTCGACCAACTTCGCCGTCTACTCCCCCAACGCGACCGCGTGCTGGGTGTGCCTCTTCGACGACGACGACGCGGAGACCCGGCACCAGCTCACCGAGCAGTCGCTCGGGATCTGGCACGGCGCGCTCCCCGAGATCGCGCCGGGCACGCGCTACGGCTACCGCGTCGACGGACCCTGGGAGCCGGCCCAGGGCTACCGGTTCAACGCCAACAAGCTGCTGCTCGACCCGTACGCGCTGGCGACGTCGGGGACGATCAGGCCGGAGCCGGCACTCTTCGGCCACCAGATCGGTGAGCCGGCGACGCGCAGCGAGCTGGACTCGGCGCCGTACACCGCGCGCAGTGTCGTCGTGGACCCGTCGTTCGACTGGGAGGGCGAGGTCCCGATGCGCCGCCGGTGGCGCGACTCGGTGCTCTACGAGGTGCACGTCAAGGGCTTCACCCAGCTGCACGACCGAGTGCCCGAGGAGCAGCGGGGGACGTACGCCGGCCTCGGCAGCCCGGCCGTCGTGGAGTACCTGCGCGACCTCGGGGTCACCGCCGTCGAGCTGCTGCCGGTGCACCAGTTCTTCTCGGAGCCGGCGCTGCTCGAGCGCGGGCTGGTGAACTACTGGGGCTACAACACGATCAGCTACTTCTCCCCCGACGCGGGCTACTCCTCGTCCGGCGATCGCGGCCAGCAGGTCACCGAGTTCAAGCAGATGGTGAAGTCACTTCACGCCGCCGGCATCGAGGTGATCCTCGACGTGGTCTACAACCACACCGCCGAGGGCGGGTCGCTCGGCCCGACGATCTCCTTCCGCGGCCTCGACGACCGCGGGTTCTACAAGCGGGTGCTGCCGACGACCGACCCCGACACCGGGGTCCAGGTCTTCGACGACCACTACTGGGACGTCACCGGCTGCGGCAACACCGTCGAGTCGAACGACCCGCTGGCGCTGCGGCTGATCCTCGACTCGCTGCGCTACTGGGTGACGGAGATGCATGTCGACGGCTTCCGCTTCGACCTGATGTCGGCGCTGACCCGCACCGGCTACGACATCGACATGAGCTGCCGACTGCTGGTCGCGATCGGCCAGGACCCGGTGCTGCGCCACGTGAAGCTGATCGCCGAGCCGTGGGACGCGTCGATGGACGGCTACCTGGTCGGTCGGATGCCGCCGCCCTGGGTGGAGTGGAACGACCAGTACCGCGACGAGATCCGCGACTTCTGGCGCAACCACACCTCGGGCATGCGCACCGTCGCCACCCGGCTTGCCGGGTCGTCGGACCTGTACGCCGACGACGGGCGCTCGGCGTACAACTCGATCAACTTCGTCACCGCCCATGACGGCTTCACCGTGCGGGACCTGGTGACCTACGAGCAGAAGCACAACGAGGCCAACGGCGAGGACAACCGGGACGGCACCGACAACAACCGGGCCTGGAACCACGGCGTCGAGGGCGAGACCGAGGACCCCGCGCTGGTCGCCGTACGACGTCGGCAGGCGGCCAACATCATGGCCACCCTGTGCCTGTCGAACGGCGTACCGATGATCACCGCGGGTGACGAGCGCGGCCGGACCCAGCACGGCAACAACAACGCCTACGCCCAGGACAACGCGACCTCGTGGGTCGACTGGCGGCCCGACGACGCGTGGCTCGACGTCTACGACATCACCAAGGCCGCGCTGCGGCTGCGGCGCGAGCACTCGGCGCTGCGGCAGCGGCACTGGTTCGAGGGACGGCCCACGATCCGTGGCGGCCCGAAGGACCTGGCCTGGCTGCACCCCTCGGGCCGCGAGATGTCGGGCGACGACTGGCACGACCACTCGCTGCGCGCGATCGGGATGTTCGTGTCCGGTGCGCCGCTCCGCTCCCCCGGGCCGCGCGGCGAGCAGCAGGTCGACAAGTCCTTCATGCTCTGGTTCAACTCGGACTGGCAGCCACAGCAGATCTCGCTTCCCGAGAACGACTGGGTGCAGACCGGCGAGGTCGTGCTGTCGACCGACGTCAAGCTCCCCGTCGGCACCCTGGTCAAGGCGGGCGACCGGATCTCCCTCGGCCGCCGTACCGTCGTGGTGCTCCGCCAGGTCTGAGCCGACTGCAACGCAGCGGCTCGTTCCGGCGTTCTAGGGGGCATGGAGGTGAGCGAGATCGCCGGAGCCCGGTCGTACGCCGACGTCGTCGCGGCGCACGCTCCTTCGCTGCTGCGCCTTGCCGTGATGCTCACAGGACACCCGGCCGACGCCGAGGACCTGCTCCAGTCGACCCTGCTGAGAGCGGTCCGGCACGCCGACCGGGTCGCCGCGATGGATGCCCCAGCGGCGTACCTCCGCCAGATCATGCTCAACGAGAACCTGTCGCGCGGACGCCGGCTCAGCCGCCGGATCCGCACCGTCAGCACCGAGGCGATCCCCGCCGGCAGCAGCGCCGACCCCGCCGTACCGTCCGGGGCGGAGGCGGTCGACCGCCGCGACGAGACGTGGGCGTGGCTGGCCGAGCTCCGGCCCAAGCAGCGCGCGGTGCTCGCGCTGCGCTACTACGAGGACCTGCCTGACTCCGAGATCGCCACCGTGCTCGGCTGCACCGAGGCGACGGTGCGCTCGCACGCCTTCCGCGGCCTGGCCTCCCTGCGAGAGCGGCTCGCATCCTCCGGAGGGAGTGACCCGTCATGAACGACGACCAGCTCGAGACCCTGCTGAGGGAGACGTTCACGTCCCGCGAGCGGCTGGCAGACCCCGACACGGCCCAGGACGTGGCACGGTCGGTGGTGCCCGGTCACCGCCGGTGGCCGGCGTACGTCGCGTCCGCGGCGGCCGTGGTCGTGGTCGCCCTGGTCGGAGCGATCCTGGTCGGCGGCCGCACCACTGAGCCTCCCGTCACCCGCCCGAGCCCGCCTCCACCAGCCAGCACCGCGACCTACCAGGACAACCGCGCGCTCGCGGCCGCCGAGTCCGCCCGCGTGGTGCAGCTCGTGCCGTTGCCCGAGTCGGCCACGTCGCTCCCGGCGAAGCCCGACACCTGGCCGAAGATCGGCACCGTCACCGAGCCGTCGGACGCCTCGCTGACCCGAGACCGCCTGGTCGTCGGTGCCGGGTACCGCCGAGGAGATGAAGGCCTACCTCCTCGCCCACGAGCCTGAGGGGATGTCGCGCGAGGAGGGCATCGGCACGATCTCCGACCTCGCGGGCCACTTCATCCGCACCCTCGACTACGTCCAGGACCGGTCGGCCGACCCCGACGCGTACACGCCTGTGTCCCTCCACGTGCAGTGGATGGCCGACGGCGACCGCACGCTGGTCCGTGCCGACACCTCCACCGCGGCGCGCGCGGTCCGGACCGCGGAGACGTACGTCGGCGGCGACGTCACCGCCGTCGACATCGAGCGCGTGATGCCGGGTGGTACGCAGAAGCCGGGCGGCAATCTGCGACTGCCACCCGTCCAGCTCACTGCACCGGACGACGACACGGAGATCGCCCGCCTGGTCGACGCCGTCAACGGCCTCCCGGCGAGCGTGCAGCCGCCGTTCGTCGGCTCATGCCCCTACCCTGGCGAGCCGGGCCCGTTCGTCACCCTCACCTTCCACACCTCCGACGGCACCGTGGTCGCTCACCTCGAGCTGGCGTGCTTCGGGCAGGTGGAGATCAGCCGGAACGGCGAGGCCGTCCGACCCACCCTCGATCAGGACGAGCTGACCGAGGTCGTCGAGGACGTCGTCGGCCCCCGCTGAAGCCAACCTCCCGCCGACCCGGCGCCAGTTTCCAGAGAAATGCCGACCCGGCGCCAGTTTCCTGGAAACTGGCGCCGGGTCGGCGAGGAATCGCGGCGTCGGGGGGAAACTGGCGCCGGGTCGGCGATCAGGGGAGGGCGACCACGCCGAGCTCGGCGGGTGAGGCCAGCAGGTTGTTGCGCGGGATGATCCGGACCGTGTAGCCGAAGGCACCGGAGTGGTCGAGGACCAGGTCGCCGTCGAAGCGGTAGCGCCCACCGCCGTAGGTCTCCGCGACGGCGAGCGACTCGACGGTGGTCTCGGAGAGCTCGTCCTCGCCGTTGCTCCTGCCGTGCACGAGCTGGACGTCGATGTCGTCGGGTGCGAGGTCGCCGAGGGCGACGAAGGCACGCACGCTCATCGTGTCGCCGACCTCGGGGGCGTCGCTGACGCCGCTGCTCTCGACGTGCTCGACGCGCACGCCCGGCCAGCCGACCTTCACCTTCTTCTTCCACGCGGCCAAGGTCGCGGCGCCGGCGTAGTCGGAGTTGAGCTGCCGAGCAGTCAGCGCCGACGGCGCGTAGAGCTGGCGGACGTAGTCGCGCACCATCCGGGTGGCGAGCACCTTGGGGCCGAGCGACTTCAGGGTGTGCCGGGTCATCTCGATCCAGCGCGTGGGTACGCCGTCCCCGTCGACGTCGTAGAAGCGGGGCGCGACCTCGTTCTCGATCAGGTCGTAGAGAGCCGTGGCCTCGAGGTCGTCGCGGTGGTCAGCGTCGACCACGCCGTCGGCGGACGGGATCGCCCAGCCGTTCTCGCCGTCGTACCACTCGTCCCACCAGCCGTCGAGGATCGACAGGTTGAGGCCGCCGTTCAGCGCCGCCTTCATGCCGGACGTGCCGCACGCCTCGTAGGGGCGCAGCGGGTTGTTGAGCCACACGTCGCAGCCGGGGTAGAGCGGCTGCGCCATCGCGATGTCGTAGTTGGGCAGGTAGGCGATGCGGTGACGCACCTCCGGGTCGTCGGCCAGCTGCACGATCGCCTGGATCAGCTTCTTGCCGCCGTCGTCGGCGGGGTGAGCCTTGCCGGCCATCACCAGCTGGATCGGGCGCTCGGGGTGCAGCAGCAGCCGCTTGAGCCGCTCGGGGTCGCGCAGCATCAGCGTCAGTCGCTTGTACGACGCCGCGCGGCGAGCGAAGCCGATGGTGAGTACGTCGGGATCGAGCGCGTTCTCGATCCAGCCGAGCTCGGCGCGGGCCGCGCCACGCTTCTCGCACGAACGGGCCAGCCGCTTGCGGGCGTCGACGACGAGCCGCTCGCGCAGCACCCGCTTGGTCGCCCAGATGTCTGCCGAGGGGACCTTGTCGACAGCAGCCCAGAAGCCGTCGGTGTCGTCGGAGTCACGCTCGGCACCCTCCCCCTCCGCCAGGGCGATGACCTCGCGAGCCACCCAGCTCGGGGCGTGGACGCCGTTGGTGATCGAGCCGATCGGGACCTCGGCCTCGTCGAAGGCCGGCCACAGTCCGTTGAACATCTCGCGACTCACGTGGCCGTGCAGCTTGGAGACACCGTTGGCGCGCTGGGCCAGCCGGAAGCCCATCACCGCCATGTTGAAGACGGAGGCGTCGCCGCCCGCGTAGTCCTCGGCGCCGAGCGCGAGGATCTGCTCGATGGGCACGCCAGGAGTTGCCCCGGCCTCGCTGAAGTACTGCTCCACCAGGGTGCGGGGGAAGCGGTCGATGCCGGCCGGGACAGGGGTGTGCGTGGTGAAGACGGTCGATGCACGACCGACCTCGAGGGCGGTGTCGAAGTCGAGCTTCGGGCCGTCCTCGGCGACGGTGAGCTCGCGGATCCGCTCCAGACCGAGGAATCCGGCGTGGCCCTCGTTGGTGTGGAAGACCTCGGGCGCCGCATGGCCGGTGACCCGAGAGAAGACGCGCAGCGCCCGGACGCCACCGACCCCGAGCAGCAGCTCCTGGCGCAGCCGGTGCTCGCTGTTGCCGCCGTACAGCCGGTCGGTGACCTCGCGGTAGTGGTCGGGATTGGCCTCGACGTCGGTGTCGAGCATCAGCAGCGGCACCCGGCCGGCGCTCGCGACCCAGATCCGGGCCAGCAGCTCGGGCCCGTCGGGCATGGTGATGCTGATCGTCGCGCGCTCGCCGTTCTCGTCGCGCAGGGGCGAGATCGGCAGCCCGTCGGGGTCGAGGACCGGGTAGGTCTCCTGCTGCCATCCCTCGCGGGACAGCGACTGCTTGAAGTAGCCGTGCTTGTAGAGCAGACCGACGCCGACGATGGGTACGCCGAGGTCGCTCGCGGCCTTGAGGTGGTCGCCGGCGAGGATGCCGAGGCCGCCGGAGTACTGCGGCAGCACCGCGGTGATGCCGAACTCCGGTGAGAAGTACCCGATCGCACGCGGGCCCTCGACGCCGGAGGCAAGACGGCGCTGGTACCACCGGTCACCGGTGAGATACCGCTCCAGGTCGGCTCGGGCAGCGACCAGGCGATCGCGGAAGCCCTGGTCCGCGGCCAGCTCGTCGAGGCGGGCTCGGCTGACCTCGCCCAGCAACCGGACCGGGTCGCGACCCGTCGACTCCCAGAGCCGGGCGTCGACCGCCTCGAAGACGTCCTGCGTCTCCGGATGCCAGGACCAGCGGAGGTTGCCCGCCAGATCGCTCAGAGCGGCAAGCGCCGGAGGAAGGACGGGGCGGACGGTGAAACGTCGGATGGCACGCACGTGGCGACGCTACCGCGAACTGCTTGGATCGATCAAAAGGATCCGGCAGGCCCGATCCGCTCCGTCGGGCTCACGCCACGGTCGCTGACGAACCTGTCGGCCCGCCGATTGTTTCCCGCCTGCCGTGGCGGGTACGGCCTACCCGTCGGCGAAGCGCACTTGGCGCGCGCCCCCGCATGCTCGCTAGGTTGGAGAAATGGTCGGACGCATCCCCGTCATGAACGTCACGCCGCTGGTCGACCTCGGTCGCCAGCCGGCGAAGGCGACAGCGGGCGAACCCTTTCCCGTCACCGCGAGCGTCTACCGGGAGGGACACGACCGGCTCGGTGCCGAGGTCGTGCTCACCGGTCCGGACGGTCGCCGTCACGAGCCGGTGCGGATGCGCCAGGACGCCGACGTCCCGGACCACTACACGGCGTGGGTGACTCCGGACCGGCCCGGTTCGTGGACCTTCGAGATCGCCGCGTGGTCCGACCCGATCGCGACCTGGCAGCACGCCGCCCACGTGAAGATCCCGGTCGGCGTCGACGTCGAGCTGACCTTCCTCGAGGGCAGGCTCCTGCTCGAGCGGGTCCTGGAGTCACTCGACCCGCGCGATCCGGCCGCCCCTGACGCCTCGACGGTGCTGACGGGTGCGATCACGGCGGCGGCTGACACCGGCCGTCCGGCCGGCGCCCGGCTGGCGGCGCTCGAGTCGTCCGAGCTCACCGGCATCCTCGCCAGTCACCCGCTCCGCGAGCTGCTCACCGTCGAGGGCCCCTACCCGGCGTACGCCGACCGCTCGAAGGCCCTCTACAGCAGCTGGTACGAGTTCTTCCCCCGGTCCGAGGGCGCGACCAAGCACCCGAAGACCGGCGAGGTCACCAGCGGCAGCTTCAGGACCGCCGCCAAGCGGCTGGACGCGGTCGCGGCGATGGGCTTCGACGTGATCTACCTACCGCCGATCCACCCGATCGGCGAGGTCAACCGCAAGGGTCCGAACAACACCCTCGACCCCAGCCCCACGGACCCAGGCTCGCCCTGGGCGATCGGGTCCAAGGACGGCGGTCATGACGCGATCCACCCCGACCTCGGCGACTTCTCCGACTTCGACGCGTTCGTGGCGCGGGCGGCCTCGCTGGGCCTCGAGGTGGCGCTCGACCTCGCCCTGCAGGCGGCGCCGGACCACCCCTGGGTCACCAGCAACCCCCAGTGGTTCACCACCCGCGCCGACGGCACCATCGCGTACGCCGAGAACCCGCCCAAGAAGTACCAGGACATCTACCCGATCAACTTCGACAACGATCCGACCGGGATCTGCCGCGAGGTGCTGCGCATCGTCCGGCTCTGGATGTCGCACGGCGTCCGCATCTTCCGGGTCGACAACCCGCACACCAAGCCGGTCGCGTTCTGGGAGTGGCTGCTCAAGGAGATCCGGCGCACCGACCCCGACGTGCTCTTCCTCGCCGAGGCGTTCACCCGCCCGGCGATGATGCGCGGTCTCGGGGCGGTCGGCTTCCACCAGTCCTACACGTACTTCACCTGGCGCACCGCGAAGTGGGAGATCGAGGAGTACCTCACCGAGCTCGCCACCGAGACCGATCACGTGATGCGCCCGAACTTCTTCGTGAACACCCCCGACATCCTTCACGGCTACCTGCAGTACGGCGGCCCCGCGGCGTTCAAGATCCGTGCGGTCCTCGCCGCCACCGGGTCGCCGAGCTGGGGCGTCTACGCGGGTTTCGAGCTGTTCGAGCACGTCGCGGTCAAGCCGGGCAGCGAGGAGTACCTCGACTCGGAGAAGTACCAGATCCGCATCCGCGACTGGGAGGCCGCCGAGCGCGAGGGCCGCACGCTCGCGCCGTACCTCACCCGGCTCAACGAGATCCGCCGCCAGCACCCCGCTCTCCAGCAGCTGCGCGACCTGCACATCCACTGGAGCGACGACGAGAACATCCTGGTCTTCTCCAAGACGTGCGGGCGCCGACACGATCATCGTGATCATCAACCTCGACTCGCACGCCACCCGAGAGACGACAGTCCACCTCGACCTCGCCGCACTCGGACTGACGCCGGGGAGCTCCTTCGTGGTCCACGACGAGCTCGGCGGTGAGGACTGGAGCTGGGGCGAGCACAACTACGTACGCCTCGACCCGTTCCACGAGCCCGCCCACATCCTGACAGTGAAGGGGGCCCGGTGACCCAGGTCGTCAACGAGGAAACGCCCGAGTGGTTCAAGACCGCCGTCTTCTACGAGGTCCTGGTCCGCGCGTTCCGCGACTCCAATGCCGACGGCACCGGCGACTTCCGCGGGCTGGTCGAGAAGCTGGACTACCTCCAGTGGCTGGGCGTCGACTGCCTGTGGATCCCGCCGTTCTTCCCGAGCCCGCTGCGCGACGACGGGTACGACGTCGCGCACTACACCGATGTGCACCCGGAGATCGGGACGATCGACGACTTCCGCTACTTCCTCGACGAGGCGCACAAGCGCGGCCTGCGCGTGATCATCGACTTCGTGATGAACCACACGAGCGATGCGCACCCGTGGTTCCAGGCCTCCCGCTCCGACCCGGACGGCCCGTACGGCGACTTCTACGTCTGGTCGGACACCGACGACCTCTACCAGGACGCCCGGGTCATCTTCGTCGACACCGAGCCGTCGAACTGGACCTGGGACCCGGTGCGCCAGCAGTACTTCTGGCACCGGTTCTTCGCCCACCAGCCCGACCTGAACTTCGACAACCCCAAGGTCCACGACGCGATGCTGGAGGCGATGTCCTTCTGGCTCGACATGGGCATGGACGGCTTCCGGCTCGACGCCGTGCCCTACCTCTACGAGCGCCCGGGCACCAACGGTGAGAACCTCCCCGAGACCCACGAGATGCTGCGCAAGGTTCGCAGGTTCGTCGACACCAACTACCCCGGTCGGGTGCTCCTCTGCGAGGCCAACCAGTGGCCCGAGGACGTCGTCGACTACTTCGGCGACCCCGAGGTCGGCGGCGACGAGTGCCACATGGCCTTCCACTTCCCGGTCATGCCGCGCATCTTCATGGCCGTACGTCGCGAGTCGCGCTTCCCGATCTCGGAGATCCTCGAGCAGACACCGGCGATCCCGTCGTCGTGCCAGTGGGGCATCTTCCTGCGCAACCACGACGAGCTCACGCTCGAGATGGTCACCGACGACGACCGCGACTACATGTGGGGCGAGTACGCCAAGGACCCGCGGATGAAGGCCAACATCGGCATCCGACGCCGGCTCGCTCCCCTGCTCGACAACGACACCAACCAGATCGAGCTCTTCAACGCGCTGCTGCTCTCGCTCCCGGGCTCGCCGGTCCTCTACTACGGCGACGAGATCGGGATGGGCGACAACATCTGGCTGGGTGACCGCGACGGCGTACGCACCCCGATGCAGTGGACCGCCGACCGCAACGCCGGCTTCTCCTCCGCCACCCCCGGCAAGCTGGACCGGCCGGTGATCCAGGACCCCGTCTTCGGCTACCAGTCGGTCAATGTCGAGGCCCAGCTGGAGAACTCCTCGTCGCTGCTGCACTGGACCCGGCGGATGATCCACGCGCGCAGCAACCACCCGGCGTTCGGGCTGGGTGCGTTCCACGACCTCGGCGGCTCGAACTCGACGGTCCTCTCGTACGTGCGCGAGCACATCGGTCCCGATGGCCGCGAGGACCTCATCCTCTGCGTCAACAACCTCTCCCGCTTCGCCCAGCCGGTCGAGCTCGACCTGCGCCGGTTCGAGGGGCGGCGGCCGATCGAGCTCCTCGGTGGGGTGCCGTTCCCCGAGATCGGCGAGCTGCCGTACCTGCTCACCCTGGCCGGGTACGGCTTCTACTGGTTCCGGTTGACACCCGTCGAAGAGACCCATGAAGGGCAGCTGCTGTGACCCGGCCTGACTATCTCGACCCGATCCTGTTCGTTCACTACCTCGAGCGCACCCGCTGGTTCGGTGGCAAGGGTCGCCCGTTCGAGGTGACCGGGGTGATCCGGATCGGCGAGGTCCCGCGCTCCGAGCACGGTCCGCTCGTGGTGATCCAGCTGGTCGAGGTGACGTACGGCGACACCGAGGGCGGCTCCGACCTCTACCAGGTCCCGCTGGTGCTCTACACCGAGCCGGAGAGTCGGCTCGACCACGCCTTCATCGGCTGGTGGGAGGAGCCTGAGTACGGCTGGATCCACGCGTACGACGCGCTCCACGACCGTGATGCGATGGCCAACTGGCTGTACACCTTCGACCGGGCCGCGAACGAGGCAGGCGGCAACCTGCACGACCCGGACACCGGGCTCGCCTTCCACCGCCTTCCCGGCCACGACCTCGACCTCGACGCCCACTCGACGCTGTTCTCGGGCGAGCAGTCCAACTCGTCGGTCGCCTTCGGCGAGGACTCGCTGATGAAGGTCTTCCGCAAGATCACGCCCGGCGTCAACCCCGACATCCGGGTCCACGAGGTGCTGACCCGCACCGGCTCCGAGCACATCGCCTCGCTCTACGGCTGGCTCGACTGGATCGACCGTGAGGTCGACGAGGAGGCGGACGGCGCCGGCACCACGGTGCAGCTGGCGATGCTCCAGCAGTTCCTCCGCACCGCCTCGGACGGCTGGGACCTGGCGCTCTCCAGCGCCCGCAACCTCTTCACCGAGGCGGATCTGCACGCCTTCGAGGCCGGGGGCGACTTCGCCGGCGAGTCGACCCGGCTCGGCGAGGCGCTGCGCGAGGTGCACCTCGTGCTCGCCGAGCACTTCCCCACCGAGCGGCGCGGACCCGATGCCGCCGCCGAGCTGGCCGATGCGATGACGGCGCGGCTCGACGCCGCCCTGCCGATCGTGCCCGGGCTCGCGGCGTACGCCGACGTCCTGCGCGCGACGTACGACGCGGTCCGCCGGCTGCCGGGACTCGACGTCCAGCAGATCCACGGCGACCTGCACCTCGGCCAGACCCTGCGCACCAGCCTGGGCTGGAAGATCGTCGACTTCGAGGGCGAGCCGGCCAAGCCGCTGGCCGAGCGGCTGCTGCCCGACTCACCCTGGCGCGACGTCGCGGGGATGCTCCGCTCCTTCGACTACGCACCCCACGTCGTCGAGCGGTCCTTCGCCGAGGACGACGCGGGCGGCGCCGATCAGCGCGCGTACCGGGCCCAGGAGTGGGCGCACCGCAACCACAACCACTTCCTGGTCGGCTACGCCGGCGGCGAGCTGACCGCCGATCAGCACCTCCTGCTGGATGCGTACGTCGCCGACAAGGCGGTCTACGAGACCGTCTACGAGACCCGCAACCGCCCGACCTGGGTGGAGATCCCGCTCGCAGCCATGGCACGGATCGGAGCCCGATGATTCCCACCCCCACTGCCCGTCCGATCGACCCCGCCGAGCTGCAGCAGGTCGCGCTCGGCGAGCACGGTCATCCGCACGCCGTCCTCGGCGCCCACCCGCACCTGGGTGGCGTCACGATCCGGGTGCTCAAGCCGCTCGCGACCCGGGTCGTGGTGCGCTACGGCACTGCCGCCGGATCGTCGGCGGAGGTCGAGCTCACCCACGAGCACGAGGGCATCTGGGTCGGCGTGCTGCCGGTCGACGAGGTCCCCGACTACCGGATCGGGGTCAGCTACGGCGCCGACGAGCATGTCGTCGACGATCCCTACCGGTTCCTGCCGACCGTCGGGGAGGTCGACCTCCACCTCATCAACGAGGGCCGCCACGAGCGGCTGTGGGACGTCCTCGGCTCGCACGTCCACCACTACGCGACGCCGTTCGGCGACACCATCAGCGGCACCTCGTTCGCCGTCTGGGCGCCGTCCGCGCGCGGCGTACGCCTGAAGTCCGACGTGAACAGCTGGGACGGTCGCGAGCACCCGATGCGCCAGCTCGGGTCGTCCGGCGTGTGGGAGCTGTTCGTGCCCGGCGTCGGCAGCGGCGCGGCGTACAAGTACTCGATCCTCGGACCCGACGGAGAGTGGCGCGAGAAGGCCGATCCGATGGCGTCGTGGGCCGAGGTGCCCGCCGACACCGCGTCGAAGGTCTTCGAGACCGGCTACGAGTGGCAGGACGACGACTGGATCGCCGACCGCGCCACGAAGCAGCCGGTCAACGAGCCGATGAGCGTCTACGAGATGCACCTCGGGTCGTGGAAGAAGCACCACGACGGACGCTTCTGGTCGTGGGCCGAGCTCGCCGAGGAGCTCCCGGCGTACGTCGCCGACCTGGGCTTCACCCACGTCGAGCTGATGCCGGTGATGCAGCACCCGTTCGGCGGATCGTGGGGCTACCACGTCACGTCGTACTTCGCCCCGGACTCGCGCTACGGCGACCCCGACGGCTTCCGGCTGCTCGTCGACCGGCTGCACCAGGCCGGCGTCGGCGTGATCCTGGACTGGGTGCCCGGCCACTTCGCCACCGACGAGTGGGCGCTGGCCCGGTTCGACGGGACGCCGCTCTACGAGGACCCCAACCCGCAGCGCGGCTGGCACAAGGAGTGGGGCTCCCACATCTTCAACTTCGGACGGCGCGAGGTGCGCAACTTCCTCTACGCCAACGCGATCTACTGGCTCGAGGAGTTCCACGCCGACGGGCTGCGGGTCGACGGGGTCGCCTCGATGCTCTACCTCGACTACGCCCGCGAGGACGGCGAGTGGTCGCCGAACATCCACGGCGGTCACGAGAACCTCGAGGCCGTCCAGTTCCTCCAGGAGATGAACGCGACCGTCTACAAGCGGATCCCGGGCATCAGCACGATCGCCGAGGAGTCGACGTCCTGGCCGGGCGTCACCCGCCCGACCGCCGACGACGGGCTCGGCTTCGGCTTCAAGTGGAACATGGGCTGGATGCACGACTCGCTGGACTACCTGGCACGCGAGCCGATCTACCGGACCTACCACCACGGCGAGCTGACCTTCTCGCTCGTCTACGCGTTCTCGGAGAACTTCGTGCTGCCGCTCTCCCACGACGAGGTCGTGCACGGCAAGGGTTCGTTGCTGCGCAAGATGCCCGGCGACCGCTGGCAGCAGCTGGCCAACCTCCGCGCCTACTACGGCTTCATGTGGGCCCACCCGGGCAAGCAGCTGCTCTTCATGGGCTGCGAGCTCGGCCAGGAGTCGGAGTGGGCGGAGTCGCGCGAGCTCGACTGGTGGTTGCTCGACCACCCCGAGCACCGCGGCGTCTCGACCCTGGTGCGCGATCTCAACAAGGCGTACGTCGAGTCCCCCGCCGCCTGGGCGCGGGACAACGATCCCGGCGGCTTCCAGTGGGTCGACGCCAACGACGCCGGCCGCAACGTCTTCTCGTTCGTACGCCGTGGGCCCGACGACACGCCCGACCTGGTCTGCATCGCCAACTTCGCTGCCGTCCCGCACGACGACTACCGGGTGGGGCTCCCCTCCGCCGGGGTGTGGGAGGAGATCCTCAACACCGACGCGGAGGCGTACGCCGGATCCGGGGTCGGCAACTTCGGCTCGGTCACCGCTGTGGCCGGCGACTGGTCCGGTCAGCCGGCCCACGCGACCATCGTCGTACCACCCCTCGCGACGGTGTGGTTCAGGAAGCGGGAGTGATCGATAGAGTCTCCTCGTGACCGAGCCGACGACCTCCGTGACCACCGTCGCGGCCGGGATCGCTCGGATCGCCTGGGGGCCCGACGAGCCGATCGACGTGATCCGCAACCACGTGGTGGCGGCCCTCGTCGAGCACGTCCGGGTGGAGACCCTGATCGATCCTGACGACGAGGGTGCCCAGCGCGCCGCGACGTGGTCCGGGCTGCGGCGTGAGGGCGTGATGCGCGGCGTGACCCTCGACGGTGCGCCGGTCGACCGGGTCGTCTATGCGCGGCTGGCGACGGACACCCCGCTCAACGAGCCGGAGGGGTTCCGGGCGCTGCTCAACTCGTTCCTCCCGCGCAAACGGGCGATCGGCCAGATGCTGGTGCGTGACCCCGACGGCCGGGTGCTGCTGTGCCAGCTCACCTACAAGCCCGACTGGGACCTGCCCGGCGGCGTCGTGGAGGTCAACGAGTCACCCCAGCAGGCCGTCACCCGCGAGATCGAGGAGGAGCTCGGCCTCGACCTCCCCGCCGGGGGCCTGGTGCTCACCGACTGGCTGCCGCCGTGGAGCGGCTGGGACGACGCGCTCTGCCTGGTCTTCGACGGCGGCGTCCACGACGCCACCCTCACCGACGCGATCGTCCGCGAGGCCCGTGAGATCCGCTCCGCGGAGTTCTGCACCCTGGAGCAGATCGAGCAGCGCTGCGCCGACTTCACCGCCCGCCGGATCACCTCCGCGCTGGCGAACCTGGACGCGGGCGGGCGCCCGGCGTACACAGAGTCAGGCCGTTAGAGCCGAGCCGGCGCCAGTTTCCACCCTGAAGGTGGAAACTGGCGCCGGCTCGGCCATTTGGATGGCTGTGGTTACATGATTACATGATTACAAACGAGCAGCAGGAACGTGTGGCGGGCTGGTTCGCCGGCCGGCTCCCGGCGGAGTGGGCCACGACCCCCGCCGACATCACGATCGACCGCGAGGAGATCACGGTCGTTCTCACCAGCGCCGACGTCGAGATCGACGGCGCGTCCGAGGCAGCGCTCTCCGAGGCTCGCGCGGGTCGCGCCTCGGCGTTCCGCGAGGACACCCGCGAGCAGCGGATGGAGATCGCTCGCGAGGCTGAGCACCGCTTCGAGCGCAAGGTCTCCTGGGGCCTGGCCATCGGCGAGCACCACGAGCTGTGGACCCATGTCGCAGCTCCGGTCATGACCCGGCTGCGCCAGCCGCAGCGACTCGTCCTCGACACCCTGGTCGACGCCGGCGTCGCCCGGTCGCGCGCGGATGCGCTGGCCTGGTGCGTCCGGCTCGTCGGACAGCACGAGGACGACTGGCTCGCCCAGCTCCGCGACGCGATGACCGCCGTCGCCGACGTACGTGCGCAGGGACCGGCGGCGTAGTCCCGCTAGATTGGCGGCGTGCGCTTCCTCCTCAACGTCATCTGGCTGGTGCTCTGCGGGTTCTGGATGGCGATCGCCTACGCGATCGCCGGCGTCATCTGCTGCATCCTGATCATCACGATCCCGTTCGGCATCGCCTCCTTCCGGATCGCCAACTACGCACTGTGGCCTTTCGGGCGGACCGTGGTCCGGAAGCCGACGGCCGGCGCGGGCTCCGCCATCGGCAACGTGATCTGGGTCCTGGTCGCCGGCATCTGGCTCGCGCTCGGGCACGTCCTGACCGGGATCTTGATGTGCATCACCATCATCGGCATCCCGCTCGGCATCGCCAGCTTCAAGATGGTGCCGATCTCGCTGCTGCCGCTGGGACGCGAGATCGTCCCGAGCGACGAGGTCTTCTACGCACCCTCGGCGTGACGGCCGGTCGCATCGCGACCAGGACGCCGAGGATCAGCAGCAGCCCGCCGAGCATCTCGGCCGCGTTGGGGCGCTGGTCGAGCAGCAGCCACGCGGACGCCATCGCGACGACCGGAGCGAGCAGCACCCACGGCACCACCGAGGACGACCGATTGCGGGCCAGCAGGGTGTTGAAGACGCCGTACCCGACCAGCGACGCCAGCCCGGCGGTGTAGAGCGTCGAGACCCCGGCCTGCCAGGAGAACGACGCGAGCGCGGCGCGGACGGCGCTCGGACCGTCCACCACCAGCGACAGCGCGACGAGCGGGACGGGTACGACGAGCGCCGACCAGACCGTGAGCGACAACCCGCCCTTCACCCCGGACGCGCGGGAGATCACGTTGCCGATCCCCCAGGACAGCGCACCGAGCAGGCACAGTGCGAGTGCGAGGGTCGTGACGTGCCCGCCCCGGCCGACAGCGACCACGGACAGCCCGACGGCCCCGACGACGGCGCCGAGGACCTGCGGCGGGGTCGGCAGCTCGCGGAGCACGCCGGCGGCGATCACGATCGTGAAGATGACCTGAGCCTGGAGCACCAGGGCGGCGAGGCCGGGCGGCATCCCCGCGTCCATCGACACGTAGAGGAAGCCGAACTGGCCCAGCGACATGAAGACCCCGACGCCTGCGACCACCCGCCACGAGGCGACCGGCCGGGCGACGAAGAAGATCGCCGGGAAGAGAACGAAGACGAACCGGATCGCCACGAAGAGCAGTGGCGGGACGCCCTGCATCCCCCAGTCGATGACCACGAAGTTGAAGCCCCAGATGGTGGCGACCAGGGCGGCAAGAAGGGAGTCGCGGCGGTTCACACCCCCTAGCCAACCGTAGGCAACCATGCAGCACCAGCGAATGATCATGCATAGATCCATGTAGCATCGCTACATGATTGACCTCGCCGCGCTGACCAGTCTGCGGGCCGTCGACACCCACCGCTCCGTCGTCGCGGCAGCGGACGCGCTCGGGTTCACCCCGAGCGCGGTCTCGCAGCAGATCAAGAGGCTGGAGAAGCAGACCGGCGTCCCACTGCTCGAGCGGGTCGGCCGTGGGGTGATCCTCACCGACCACGGGCGGCACCTGGTGGACGCCGGCGCGCGACTGCTCGCCGATCTCGAGGAGGTCGAGTCAGGTCTGCACGAGCGCGCGGGCGCGGTCTCCGGTCACCTCCGGCTGACGGCGTTCTCCACCGCCATGCGCGGCCTGGTCGCCCCGGTCGTCCGCGACCTTCGCGCCGCTCACCCCGACCTGATGCTGTCCCTCACCGAGCGCGAGCCCTGGGACACGATCGACCTGGTCGCCACCGGCCAGAGCGACCTCGGCGTCGTGCACCGGTGGGGCGACGTGCCGATCACCATCCCCGACCACCTCGTGGCCGCCCAGGTCGCCCGGGACGTCGCCGACGTGATCATCCCGGTGGACCATCCGCTCGCCGACCGGGACCTGGTCAGCCCGAGCGACCTCCTCGAGGAGGGCTGGATCGCCACCCCCGAAGGCACGATCTGTCGCCAGTGGCTGACCCGGATGTACGCCGGGACCGGGCGACTGCCTCGGATCGCGCACACCGCGATGGAGTTCGACTCACACCTGGCCCTGGTCCGCGCCGGCCTCGGCATCGCGCTGGTGCCCCGCCTGGGCCGTCAGGCACTCGGCGACGAGCTGGTCGCCGTACCGGCGCACGATCCCGAGCCGACCCGCGACGTGATCGCGGTGCACCGGCGCAGCATGGCCGACTCCCCCGCCGTGCAGGCGGTGCTGGCGAGTCTGGCGCGTCAGCCGACTCCTCTGGCCTCGAGACGCCTGGGCGCCTAGTACAGGGCAGACATCAGGTTCTGTCGGCCCTTGAGCACGCGCGGGTCGTCGTTGCCGACGGCGCCGAAGAGCCCGAGCAGGTGCTCACGGGCCTGGGTGCGCTCGTCGCCGGCAGTACGGCGGACGACGTCGACCAACCGGTTGAACGCGTCGTCGACGTGCCCGCCGAGCATGTCCAGGTCGGCGACCATCGTCTGGGCGTCGACGTCCTCGGGGTGGGCGGCAGCGGCGGCACGTGCGGCGTTCAGGTCGACGCCCTGGGTGCGCTGGAGCACCTTCGCCATCGCCAGCCCGGCGGCCGCCTCGGCGTCGGCGGGGTTGGCGTCGACGAGCTTCTGGTACTCAGCGACCGCCCGGTCGATGTCGCCGTCACCGAGGGCGTCCTGGGCGGCGGCGTAACGCGGGTCGAAGTCGGGCTCACCGTCGCCGTCGGTGTCGACCGCTGTCGAGCGGGGCTGGTGCCGCCCGGCAACCCCGTTGGCGGTCAGCTGCTGCATCACCTGGGTGAGCGTCGCGCGCAGCTCCTCGATCGGCAGCGCGTCCTGGAGCAGCGGCGCAGGGCGCCCGTCGAGGACCGCGACCACCAGCGGGATGGACGGGATCTGCATCGCCTGCGCGATCGCCGGCACCGCGTCGACGTCGACGAGGCCCGCGAGGAAGCGGCCCTCGAACTCGCCCGACAGCGTCGCCAGGTCGTCGGCGAGCTGGACGCTCTCGGGCATCCGGGTCGGCGAGTAGAAAGCCAGCAGCACCGGCGCGGTCATCGACGACTCGATCGTCGCCTGGAAGTTCTCCTCCGTCACCTGGAGTGAGTACGACGTCCCGCCGGCCGCGCCGGTGGGTGCTCCGGGCGCGGGCTGTGCCGCGGGCGCCTTGAGCCCGGAGAGGTCGATCGCGCCTGGACGGGAGAACGGCTGCTGCGTCATGGGCCAATCCTAAGGACGTCAGCCGAGACCGAGCGCGACGGCCTCCTCGCGCAGCTCGTCGCGCACGCTCGGGTGGGCGGCGTGCTCGATCAGCTGGCGGGCCTGCTCGCGCTGGTCGTGACCGGCTATCTCGGCGACACCCTGCTCGGTGACCACCGCGGTCATCTGGAACGACGTCACCGGCTCGTCGACCAGCGGGACGATCGTCGAGCAGTCCGCCTTGGGGTGCCAGGACCGCAGCGCGATGAAGGCCTGGCCACCTTCGGTGTGCATCGCGCCGACGATGAAGTCGGTCTGGCCGCCGAAGCCGGAGTGGATCCGGGCGTTGATCCGCGACGCGTTGGCCTGACCGAAGAGGTCGACCTGGAGCGCGGTGTTGACGCTGACCATCGCCGGGTTGCGCGAGATCAGGGCCGGGCTGTTGGTGACCTCGGTGCGCGCCATCTCGATCCGCTCGTTGCCGTCCGCCCACTCCAGCAGCTCCGGCGAGCCGAAGAGGAACGACGCGGTGATCGGCACGTTGCGGTCCAGCGCCCCGACCTTCTCCAGCGCGAAGATGCTGTCGGAGAACATCTCGGTCCACACCCGCAGCCCGGAGCGGTGGCGGAGCCCGTGCAGCGTCGCGTCGGGTACGGCGCCGATGCCGGCCTGGAGGGTCGAGCCGTCGCCCACCCGCTCGGCGACCAGCTCACCGATCCGGGCGGATGCGTCGTCGATCGACGTGACCGGCGCGGTCGGCAGCGGCGCGTCGGCCTCGACCAGCACGTCGACCAGGTCGAGGTCGATGCAGCGCGTCGCCGTACGTCCACGGCATCCGGTCGTTGACCTGCGCGATCACGACGCCTCCACGCCGCTTCGCCGCCTCGAGGGCAGCCGGCAGCACGTTGACCTCGACCCCGAGCGAGACCTTGCCGTCGCGCGGCCGGGTGGTGTGCAGCACGACTGCGTCCGGTGGGAGCTGGCGGCCGAAGAGCGTCGGCACCATCGAGAGCCGCGACGGCAGGTAGCTCAGCCGCGGGCTGCGCCGCTGGCCCGGACCGACGAACGACGTCTCGAGCGTGACGCCGTCACGGTCGGGCAGACCGGACTGGCCGTTGAGCACCCACAGGCGGTAGCTGTCGAGCGCGGCGTCGACCAGGTCGCAGCGTGTGCCACGGGATGGCGTGGTTGCCCGTGACGACGATCCGCGGGTTCTCGGGTAGCCCGGCCAGTGCGCCGTCGAGGTCCATGCCTCGACTCTAGGGCCGCCGCTAGAACCGGGCGGGCTCGCGGTACTCGCCCCACTCGGCGCGCAGGGCGTTGCAGATCTCGCCCAGGGTCGCCTCGACGCGGACCGCGTCGAGCATCGGCTCGATCATGTTGCCGTCCGTGCGTGCGACCTCGACCATCCGGGTCAGTGCCGCCGTCACCGCCGCGTCGTCGCGCACCGACTTGCGGGCAGCGAGCGCGCGCACCTGCTCGACCTCGACCTCGTGGGACACCCGCAGGATCTCCAGGTCGTGGGTCACGGACTCCTCGTGGCAGTTGACGCCGACGATCCGCTTCTCGCCCTTCTCGAGCGAGACCTGGTACTGGAACGCCGCCTCGGCGATCTCGGACATGAACCAGCCGTCCTCGATGCCGCGGAGCAGACCCCGGGTCATCAGCCACTCACCCCGACCGACCGCCTCGGCGATCTTCTCGGGCTCGGCTGAGGTCAGGGTCGAGCCGCCCATCGCCAGGATCTTGTCGAAGATCTCGATGGCCTCGGCCTCGATCCTGTCGGTGAGCGCCTCGACGTACCAGGAGCCACCGAGCGGGTCGGCGACGTTGATGACACCCGTCTCCTCCATGATCACCTGCTGGGTGCGCAGCGCGATCTCGGCGGCCTGCTCGCTGGGCAGGGCGAGGGTCTCGTCGAGGGCGTTCGTGTGCAGCGAGTTGGTGCCGCCGAGGACCGCCGACAGTGCCTCGATGCCGGTGCGGACGACGTTGTTGTAGGGCTGCTGCGCGGTCAGCGAGACGCCGGCGGTCTGGGTGTGGAAGCGCATCCACTGGGCCTTCTCGCTCTGCGCGCCGTAGACGTCACGCAGCCAGCGCGCCCAGATCCGGCGGGCGGCGCGGAACTTCGCGATCTCCTCGAAGAAGTCGACGTGGGCGTCGAAGAAGAACGACAGACCGGAGGCGAACAGGTCGACGTCGAGGCCGCGGGCGAGCCCCAGCTCGACGTACCCGAAGCCGTCGGCGAGCGTGAACGCGAGCTCCTGCGCGGCGGTCGAGCCGGCCTCGCGGATGTGGTAGCCGGAGACCGAGAGCGGCTTGTACGCCGGGATCTTCTCGACGCAGTACTCCATCAGGTCGCCGATCAGGCGCAGGTGCGGCTCCGGCGCGAAGAGCCACTCCTTCTGGGCGATGTACTCCTTGAAGATGTCGGTCTGCAGGGTGCCGTTGAGCTTGCCGGTGTCGACGCCCGGCCCGCTCGGCCGCGACGATCATCATGCAGAAGACGGGTACCGCGGGGCCGCTGATCGTCATCGAGGTGGTGACGTCGCCGAGGTCGATCCCGTCGAAGAGGATCTCCATGTCGGCGGCCGAGTCGATGGCCACGCCGCAGTGGCCGACCTCGCCCAGCGACACAGCGGCGTCCGAGTCGTGTCCCATCAGGGTCGGCATGTCGAAGGCGACCGAGAGCCCGCCGCCGCCGCGGCCCAGGATCATCCGGTAGCGCTCGTTGGTCTGCTGCGCGTTGCCGAAGCCGGCGAACTGCCGGATCGTCCAGCTCCGGCCGCGGTAGCCGGTCGGGTAGAGCCCGCGGGTGAACGGGAACTCGCCGGGCCACTCCGAGTCCTCGGTGCCGTACGCCGGCTCGACCTCGACCCCGCTCAGCGTCGTGAAGTCGATCTCACGGACCCGCGAGCTCTCGTAGCGGGCCTGCCAGCGCGAGCGTGCGTTGTCCGTCATACCAAGATAGTAGGACGTCCTAGTAGTTTCCCCAACCCGGCGCCGTCAGAAGTCCCCCGCCGCCTCGCGGACCGGGGTGAGCAGCGAGGAGAGCGCCGCGAGATCGGCGTCGGAGAGCGCGCCGAGCGCGAAGTCGGCGCCGACCAGGTCCTGGGTCGCGACCTCGACGAGCTCGCGTCCGGCCGGCGTGATCTCGGCCAGCACGGCGCGTCCGTCCTCGGGGTGGGCGCGTCGTACGACGAGGCCGGCCGACTCCAGCCGGCGCACGATCGAGGTGACCGAGGTCGGATGCACCTGGAGTCGCTCCCCCATCTTCCCGAGCGGCAGCGAGCCACGGGAGGAGAAGACCAGCAGCACCAGTGCCTCGTAGCGGGCGAAGGTCAGGCCGTGCGGCTTGAGCAGCGCGTCGAGCCGAGCGATCACCAGCTGCTGCACCCGCATCAGCGAGGTGACCGCGTGCATCGCGGGCACGCGGTCCCAGTGGTCGCCCCACTGCCGGGCTGCCTCGTCGATGGGGTCGAAGGGAAGTGTCATCGCTGGCGAGACTAGTACCGACCCGACCCAGGCGGAGGTCGCGTCCCACAGCCCGGCGCCGACGACCGCGTCACGGGCGTCCGTGGACGGCTCGGCGACCGCCGAGCGCCGGTGGTAGCCACCCGGCACCGCGTCCGGTGAGGTCGCGCAGAAGACCGACGTCCGCGCACCCTCGGCCGGGCTGGCCAGGCTGCGGCGCTCCAACGGGGCGGCCAGCCTGCGCAGGCGAGCGAGCACGGGTGCCGTCTCCAGCCCGCGGTCGGCGACGTGGGTGTAGACCGAGCCGGGGTGCAGGGAGTAGCCGTGCAGGCCGCGGTCGCCGTACCGGCGCTCGATCTCGGCCGCCTCGTGCACCAGGGCCAGCTTGGAGGTGCCGTACGCCGCCCAGGAGTCGTACGGCGCCACCGCACCGTCGAGCCAGCAGTTGCGGCCCCGCTCGTGCAGCTTGGACACCACGTTCACGACCCGCGCCTCACCGTGCACGTCGGCGGTCGCGAGCAGCAGTGGCACCAGCAGGCGGGTGAGCTGCGCGGTGCCGAGGTAGTTGGTGCGCCAGTGGATCTCGTGCCCGTCGACCAGCGGCGCCTCGGACCACTTCGAGCGCAGGTCGAGGTGGACGCCCGCGTTGTTGACCAGCACGTCCAGCCGCTCGGTCGTGGCTGCGACCCAGTCGGCGAGCGTGGCGACCGAGGAGCGCGAGGTCAGCTCGAGCGGGTGCGTGTCGTCCGTGGCCGCACAGCTACGCGTGGTGGTCAGGACACGGAAGCCCTGCGCAGACAGGGCATCCGCTGTGGCCTCCCCGAGCGAGCCGGCCCCGGTCCCGGTGACGAGCGCGACCTTCATGCGTTCTTCACCGCGTCGTAGAACGCCAGCATCTGTGGCCCGATCCGGGCCAGCTCGACGTACGGCGCTCCCCCGGCCGAGCCGTCGACGTAGGCGAACTCGATCTCGCCGTCCATCATCGAACCGCGCATCAGCACCGGCAGTCCGGACGCCTCGGCCGCGGCACAGGCGGCGTCCACGTCGTCGACCGCGAAGCAGACGTGGTGGAGGCCGGAACCGTTCGCTTCCAGGAACTCGCGATGGATCGACGGACCGGCGACCGGCTGGATCAGCTCGAGCTGGAGGTCGCCGGCGTACCCGAGCGAGACGTGCAGCGTGCAGTCGACCGGCTCGCCACGCAGGGTTGTCGTGTCCGCGCCGAACCGGACATCGGGGATCCGCGTCCAGGCAGCGACCCCGAACTGCCCCGAGAGCAGCCGCTCGGTCGCCTGGATGTCGTCGGTGACCCAGCAGATCTGGATGACTGGCCCGCTCGCGATGCTCACGGGTCGCACCCTAATCGGGGCACGTCGTCGTGCTCCGCGTATCTGGGTTCTCGACCCGCGCTCCTCCACCCATCAGGCCCGTCGTCCGGCGAGCCTTCCCGGAGGAGACACGGACCCATGCGACGACCTTCCACGATCAGGCTCGCGGCCCTGGCCGCCTGTGCGGCACTCGCAACGACGACAGCGGTGGCCAACGGCGCCGTGGAGAACAGCCCCAGCAACAACTACTCCGTCACCTACACCGCCGACGACGGGATGGGGGCCGTGACGGCCGCCGAGTTCCCGCAGGTCCAGGCCCAGCGCCTCGCCACCGCGCTGTCCAACAACAACGCTGCGTCCCCGGGCGTCCCGAACGGCTTGCACAACGGGTACGCAGCCGAGGGCTTCGACAGCCCGGACTTCAACGGCGCAGGCCGTCAGGTCCTGGTGCTCGACTGCTCCACGATCGGTGGCTGTGACTCCGGCAACGCGCCTTCCGATCGGATCAACATGCCGGCAGGGACCTATCGGACGTCGTCGGAGGAGTGCCTGCGACTCGTCGTGGGCCACGAGCTCTTCCACCACATCCAGTACGAGGCGGTCGGCTTCTCGAACTGGTCGACGTGGGGCTCCGACCCCGTCGAGGGCACGGCGCGGGTCATGCAGGACAAGCTCTACAACGACCTCGACGCCGACGCCGGCTGCATCACCTACCTGGCCCAGGTCGACAACTACCTCGGCGACCCGAGCCGCACCATGTGGGGCCTGTCGTACACCACCGCGCTCTTCTGGAACTACCTGATGGAGCAGCTCGGCAACGACCGCGCCGAGCCCGGCGTCGGCACCGACTTCATCCGCGAGTTCTGGCAGAACGCGGAGGACGCGGGCTCCAACCGTGACTTCCTGGGCACGCTCCGCTCGACCATCTCCGACTTCGACTCGAACGCGACGCTCGAGGGCCTCTTCCACGACTTCACGGTCGCCAACTACACCAAGCTGATGGACCTCAGCGTGCTGCCCGACGCGACGAAGTACCGCTACGTCGACGAGCAGCAGGCCGGCGCGACGCCGTACGCCGACGTGCCCGTCACCGACGTCGGCACCATCCCGCCCACTGTCGGACCCACAGCCCTGTCGGTCAACAGCTGGGCAGCCAAGTACCTCCAGGCCGACATCGGCGACTGCACCGGCGTGGCCGGTCTCGTCGTCGACGGCGACCGGGCCGGCGTCGCACTGACCAGCCAGGACGGCAAGGGCGTCGTGCAGCGGCTCGACAAGTCGGTCGGCACCCACTTCGCCCGCGCCATCCTGGTCCGCACCAAGGCCGCGGCCGACAAGCGGATCACCCGCCTCGGCGCTGTCATCACCGGGCTCAACGACGCCGCGAACGTCAGCTACCGATTCGCCTGCGGCTCCTACCAGCTCGCGATCAAGCAGCCGACGCAGACCGACCAGGCCTTCGTCGGCACCAAGTCCGCGCCCAACCGGTTCCAGGTCCGGGTGCAGGTCCACGGTCCCAGCGAGCTGGGGACGCCGTCCGTCGAGGGGCTGCGGCCCAGCGACTTCACGGTCGAGGTCGGCACCGAGGACGCGCACGTCGTCAGCGGCGCCTACGTCCAGGGCGAGTACTGGCTGACCGTCAAGGCGCCGTCGTTCCCGGCGGCCGCCGCCGACGTGCAGGACCTCACCGTCCACCTCGGTGACGTGAGCGCCTCCAACCCGCAGTCGGTGAGCTACCAGGTCAAGCACCTGGACCAGATGCTCACCATCGACCGCTCGGGCTCGATGCTCGAACCGGCCGCTGCACCCAAGATCGACGCCGCCCGCAACGCGGCCTCGATGTACGTCGACGCGGCCCGCTCCGACGACAAGCTCGGCGTCGTCAGCTTCAGCGGCAACAACTCGGAGCCCGACGACGACGCCACGCTCGACGCCCTGTTGTCGACGATGACCGGCGCCAACCGCAACACCGCACGCGCCAAGGTGCTCGGCCTGATCGCCGGTGGCATGACCAGCATCGGCGACGGCGTCTTCAAGAGCGCTGCCGAGTTCCCGATCCGCGGCACGGCGCTCGGCGAGGACCACATCGTGCTGCTGTCCGACGGCATGGAGAACGAGGGCAGGTTCTGGAGCGACGTCCGGTCGAGCGTGATCTCGGCGGGAGTCAAGGTCGACACGATCGCCCTCGGTCCGCTGACCGACCAGGCGCTGCTCCAGCAGATCGCCGATGACACGGGCGGCACGTACTACTACGTGGACGTCAACAGCGGCGTGAGCGCTCGCGTCGCCCGCGCCGCGATCGGCGGGACCAGCCTGGCCGACAACCTCGCGGACGTGTACTTCGCGGCCAACGAGGACGCCAACGATCTCGAGCGCTTCTGGGAGGGCGGCAGCACGCTGGCCTCCGGCGACACCGTCACCAAGCAGATCACCCTGGACGAGGGTGGGATGACCAACGCCGTCATCGGCGTGAACTGGCCCGGGGTGTCCGACCCCTTGAAGGTCCGGCTCGAGGACCCGCACGGCAACGTCGTCAACCCGGGAGGTGGTGTCGAGGTCACCGAGACCGACACGCACGTGGTCTACCGGATCCCGACGATGGACAAGGGCACGTGGAAGCTGCAGGTCCAGAACCCCGGCAAGACGACCGGTTGGGTCGGCATGGCCGCAGGGCAGCCGGGCAACGGCACGACCATGTGGACCAGCGTCGCCGACCACCACGAGTTCCGGAAGCAGCTCGACGGCCACCGCTGGGGCGAGCAGATCCCGATCGTCGCCGGTCTGAACGACCGGAACGGTGGGGTCGCGGGCGGCCACGTGTGGGCCGACGTCACCCACCCCGACGGCACCACCCTGCGGCTGCCGCTGCTCGACGACGGCAACCACGGCGACGGCTCCGCCGACGACGGTGTGTACGCCGGCGTCTACACCCGGACCACGTCGTTCTCGAGGCGCGGGAGCGACGACTCGTCCCCGAAGCCGGACGGCTCCTACCAGGTGCAGGTCAAGGCGACCGGCACCAACAACCTGGGCGCCGACTACACCCGGCTCGACCAGCGGTCGCTTCGCTCTCTACGAGAACGGCGACCCCAACCCGGACGTCGACGGCGACGGCATGCCGAACCTCTACGAGGGCTACCACCCGTGCCTCGAGGCGCAGGACCCCTCCGACGCGGGGACCGACCCCGATGGGGACGGCCTGGAGTCCAAGCGCGAGTGGGATGCGGGCACCGACCCGTGCCTGGCCGACACGGACCTCGGCGGAGAGCCGGACGGCTCGGAGCTCAAGCGTGGCGCCAACCCGTTCGACGCCACCGATGACGCACTCCCGCGTCCCGAGGGTGCGGCCGTCATCAGCGAGCTGGTCGACCACCTGCCCCGGCTGGGCTTCAAGTCGAAGTCGCTGCTGATCCGCTACCCGGCGAACCCGTCGTACGACCAGATCCAGCTGCTGCGGGCCACGAGTCCGAACGGGCCGTTCAAGCTGGCGATGAAGTTCGACTCGACCGCCAAGGGCGGGCGGGTGCGCGACACCGGCCTGACCAACGGCACGACGTACTACTACAAGGTCGTCGCCATCGACTTCGCCGGCAACCGCTCGGACGAGAGCCCGGTCTTCAGCGGCAGGGCCAGCAAGGAGCCGATGCCGCCGATCGGATCGGTCGTGATCAACAGCGGTGCGACGTACGCCGAGACCTCAGCAGTCACGCTGGGGCTGCGGGTCGACGACGCCGACGTGGCCCAGATGATGGTGTCGAACCACGGGAACTTCGCCGGCGCCAGCTGGCAGCCGATCGCCACCACCCTCCCGTGGAACCTGGCGCCCGGCGCCGACGGCTTCGCCACGGTGTTCGTGAAGTTCCGCGACCAGGCAGGCAACGAGTCCAACGCGGTCACCGACGAGATCCTCGTGCGGCCCGGGCTGATCTCGGTGTCCGGAGTGGTCGACCCGGACCGGCTGCCCAAGGACGGCAAGCCGGACGGCATCTGGATGTGGGTCGTCGGGCACCCGGAGCTGCCGATCGTCCGGACCAACAAGCTCGGTGGGTTCACCTTCACCGGGTTGCCCGCCGGCACGACGTACGCCGTCGCCGGTCTGGGCGCCGGCTACAGGACCAAGAGAAAGGTCACGATGGATCCGAACGTCGTGACCACGGTGCCGGTGATCACTCGCTGAACGACTCGAGGAGCTCGTCGGCGGCCGTGTAGGGGTCGGTGTCCCCCGCCACCACGGCCGCCGCGAGCTCGTCGAGCTCGGACCTGCCGTGGACGTCTCCCCAGCGCTTGCGCAGCGCGGTGACCGCGATCGCCTCGATCTCGTCGCGCGCCCGACGGGTACGGCGCCTCTCGAGCTCGCCGCTCTCGGTGAGCCAGGCGCGGTGGTGGTCGATCTCGACGACCACCTCGTCGAGACCCTCCGCCTTCTGGGCCACGGTCTTGACGATGGGCGGGCGCCAGGCACCCTCGGGCCGCTGGGCGAGCTGGAGCATCGAGCGCAGGTCTCGGCGGACCTGGTCGGCGCCGTCACGGTCGGCCTTGTTGACGACGTAGAGGTCGCCGATCTCGAGGATCCCGGCCTTGGCGGCCTGGATGCCGTCACCCATGCCGGGAGCGAGCAGCACCATCGTGGTGTCGGCGAGGCCCGCGATCTCGACCTCGCTCTGGCCGACACCGACGGTCTCGATCAGGATCACGTCGCATCCGGCGGCGTCGAGCACCCGCAGGGCCTGCGGCGTGGTCCAGGACAGTCCACCGAGGTGACCGCGCGAGGCCATCGAGCGGATGTAGACGTCGCGGTCGGTGGCGTGGTCCTGCATCCGGACCCGGTCGCCGAGCAGAGCGCCGCCCGAGAACGGCGAGGACGGGTCGACCGCGAGCACGCCGACCCGCTTGCCGTTGCTTGCGCAGCTCGGTGACCAGCGCGTTGGTCGAGGTGGACTTGCCGACGCCGGGTGACCCGGTGATGCCGATGACCTGGGCGTTGCCGGTGTACGGCGCCAGCGCCGCCATCACCTCACGCAGCAGCGGGGACTCGTCCTCGACGAGGGAGATCAGGCGGGCGACCGCCCGGGCCTCGCCGGCGCGGGCGCGCTCGACGAGGTCCGGGACGTTCTGCTCAGCTCTTCGGGACACGCACGATCAGGGCGTCGCCCTGCCCACCGCCACCGCAGAGTGCGGCGGCGCCGACCCCGCCGCCGCGGCGCTTCAGCTCGAGCGCGAGGTGCAGCACGACCCGGGTGCCGGACATGCCGACCGGGTGCCCGAGGGCGATCGCGCCGCCGTTGACGTTGACCTTCTCGGGGTCCAGGCCCAGCTCGCGCGTCGACTCGATGCCGACGGCAGCGAAGGCCTCGTTGAACTCGACCAGGTCGAGGTCGGTCGGGTCGATCCCCTCCTTGGCGCAGGCCTTCGCGGTCGCGTTGGCCGGCTGCATCTGCAGGGTGGAGTCGGGGCCGGCGACCATGCCGTGCGCCCCGATCTCGGCGAGCCACTCCAGGCCGAGCTCCTCGGCCTTGGCCTTGCTCATCACGACCACCGCGGCCGCGCCGTCGGAGATCTGGGAGGAGGAGCCGGCCGTGATGGTGCCCTCCTTGCTGAACGCCGGGCGCAGCTTGCCGAGAGACTCGGCGGTGGTGTCGCCACGGACACCCTCGTCGGAGGAGATGACGATCGGGTCGCCCTTGCGCTGCGGGATCGAGACCGGCACGACCTCCTCGTCGAAGACGACCGTTCTTCCAGGCCGCAGCGGCCTTCTGGTGCGACGCCGCCGCGAACTCGTCCTGCTCGTCGCGGGTCAGCTTGATGCCCTCGGCGTTGGCCTGCTCGGTGAGCCCGCCCATCGCCTGCTGGGTGGCCTGGTCGTAGAGCGCGTCGTACGCCATCGAGTCGACGAGCTTCACGTCGCCGAACTTGAAGCCCTCGCGCGACTTCGGGAGGAAGTGGGGGGCGTTGGTCATCGACTCCATGCCGCCGGCGACGACGATCTCGCACTCACCGGCGCGGATCAGCTGGTCGGCCATCGCGATCGCGTTGAGGCCGGACAGGCAGACCTTGTTGATGGTGATCGACGGGAGGCTCATCGGCAGACCGCCCGCGATGCCCGCGGCGCGGGCGGGGTTCTGGCCGGCGCCGGCGAGGATGACCTGGCCCATGATCAGGTAGTCGACCTGGTCGCCGGTGACGCCGGCCTTCTCGAGGGCGCCCTTGATGGCGACACCTCCGAGATCGGCGGCGCTGAGGTCCTTGAGCCCGCCGAGCAGGCGGCCGATGGGGGTGCGTGCCCCCGCGACGATGACGGAACCGGACATGACGAGCCTCCAGGCAGTTGTCGAACTCGGCCGAACAGGGTCGAGACAGGGCCCTTCCGACCTTACCCACGGGCCAGCGGCGCGGCGAGGGTCGCCCGCGACCCTCCCGTGAGGCACATGTCACAAGCGGTCGCGGCCTCGCTGACGTCGTACGACGATGGCCCCATGAGTCTGGACGTCCCCGAGCACCTCTTCACCGCGATCGACCACGTGGGCATGGCAGTGCCCGACCTGGACGTCGCGATCGCGTTCTACCGCGACACCTTCGGCATGACCCTGGCGCACCAGGAGACCAACGAGGAGCAAGGCGTCCGCGAGGCGATGATGGCCGTCGGCGACTCCAGCTCGTGCGTGCAGCTGCTCGCGCCGATCGACGAGACCTCGACGATCGCCAAGTTCATCGACCGCAACGGTCCCGGCTGCCAGCAGGTCGCCTACCGGGTCACCGACGTGGACGCGGTGAGCGCGATCCTGCGCGAGCGTGGCCTGCGGATGCTGTACGACGAGCCGCGCCGCGGCACCTCCGACTCACGGATCAACTTCGTCCACCCCAAGGATGCCGGCGGCGTGCTCGTGGAGCTCGTCGAACCGGCCGGCACCAGCCACTAAGGCACCAGGTAGTCGCTGTCGCGCGCGTCGGTGATCAGCATGTGGCCGGGCTCGTGGGCGATCGCGAGCGGCGGTCGCGACTGCATCACGGCCGCCTGCGGCGTCACGCCGCAGGCCCAGAACACCGGCACCTCCCCGGGCCGGACCTCCACCGGATCCCCGAAGTCGGGAGCACCGAGGTCGGCGATCCCGAGCGCCACCGGGTCACCGACGTGGACCGGCGCACCGTGGACGGCCGGGTAGCGAGAGGTGACCCGGACCGCGTCGCTGACCTGGCTCGCCGGGACCGGACGCATCGACACCACGAGCGGCCCTGACATCGATCCGGCGGGGCGGCAGTCGCGGTCGGTGCGATACATCGGCACGTTCGACCCGGCCTCGACGTGCCGGACCGGCACGCCGGCCTCGAGCAGCGCGGCCTCGAAGGTGAAGCTGCAGCCGATCAGGAACGCCACCAGGTCGTCACGCCACCAGCCGGTCACGTCGGGCACCGACTCGACGAGCTCGCCGTCGACGTACACGCGGTAGCGCGGCAGGTCGGTGCGGACGTCGCCGTCGAGGATCGACCCGGACACGGCACCCGGCTCGATCACCTCGAGCACCGGGCACGGCTTCGGGTTGCGCTGGGCGAAGAGCAGGAAGTCGCAGGCGTCTGCGCGGGGCAGGACGAGCAGGTTGGCCTGGGTCCAGCCGGGGCACCACCCCGCGGTCGGCGTCACCAGCCCGTCGCGGAACCTCGCGCGAGCCTCGGCCGGGTTCATCGAACCCACCGGAACCGGACCGGCTGCCCCGGGCGCACCTGCGCGGCCTTGTCGACGTCGGCATCGACGACCACGGCAGCGACGGGGTAGCCGCCGGTCACCGGGTGATCGGCGAGGAAGACCACGGGCTCACCGCCGGGCGGCACCTGGACGGCACCGCGCCAGGCACCCTCACTGGGGAGCTGTCGCTCGGGGTCGGCGTGCCGCAGTGGCTCACCGAGCAGCCGCATGCCGACCCGGTTGCTCTCGTCGGAGGATCGCCAGCCGTCGTGGTCAGTGCCTCGGCGTCGGCGAGCCAGTCGTCGCGCGGGCCGCGCACGACCCGCAGCTCGACCTCGTCGGGCAGCGCCAGCGGCGGGAGCAGGTCGGCCACCGGAAGCTCGCCGGCAGCGGGTCCGAGCGGCAGCTCGTCGCCGACGGCGAGCGGCGCGGGCCCGAGTCCGGACAGCACGTCGTGGCTGCGCGAGCCGAGCACTGGCTGGCACGTCGAGCCCGCCGCGGACGGCGACGTACGAGCGCAGGCCGGCGCCGGGGTGCCGAGCCGGATCGACGTCGCCGTCGGCAGCGGACGTGACGTAGTACGGCCCGGTCTCGCGGCCGCCGACGGTGACCGGAGCGGGCGCGCCGGTCACGCAGAGCCACAGCGGGCCGCCGCGCACCTCGAGCTCCAGGCCACCGAGCGGCACCTCGAGCGCGGCGGCGCCCTCGTCGTTGCCGACGGCGCGGTTGGCCAACCGGATCGCCGAGCGGTCGGCGGCGCCGGAGCGGCCGACACCGACGGCGGCGTGACCGGGCCGGCCGAGGTCCTCGACCAGTGCCAGCGGCCCGGTCCGGCGTACGACGAGCGTGGCGGTCATCGCTCGACCGCCGTGAACCGGACCTCGGCACCGCGCTGGAGCAGCGCGGGCGGGTCGCGGTCCAGGTCCCAGAGAAGTACGTCGGTCCGCCCGATCAGCTGCCAGCCGCCGGGTGACTCGCGCGGGTAGATGCCGCTGAACTCGCCGGCCAGGCCGACCGCCCCGGCCGGCACCTTGGTGCGCGCCTTCTCGCGGCGCGGGACGTGCAGCCGCTGGTCGCCGCCGACCAGGTAGCCGAAGCCGGGTGCGAACCCGCCGAAGCCGACCCGCCACGGTGTGCCGGTGTGCGCCGCCACGACCGCCGCCTCGTCGAGCCCGGTCAACGTCGCGACCTCGGCGAGGTCCGGTCCGTCGTAGCGGACCGGGATCTCGATCTGCGGCAGCTCGACGGCATCACGGGCGGCTGCCGCGGGATCGACGGAGCGCAGCGCCTCGCGCAGGTGGTCGACGGCGACACCGTCGGAGAGCAGCACGAGCACGGTCTCGGCGGCGGGGACCACGTCGGCGATCCCGGGCGGCCGGTCGGCCTCGAGGGCGTCGACCCAGGCCAGGGCCTGCTCGATCCCGCCCAGCTCGACCAGCAGCGCCCGGTCGCCGTACGCCCGGATGGTGGCGTTCATGCGAAGGCCCGGATGGTGACGCCGGCGCCGGCGAGCCGGCCGCGCACCGCCTGCGCCATCGCGACCGCGCCCGGGGAGTCGCCGTGCACGCAGACGGAGTCGGCGGCGACCTCCACCAGCGAGCCGTCGACGGCCTCGATCCGTCCCTCGGTCACGAGCCGGAGCACCCGATCGGCGACGACCTCGGGGTCGGTGACCATCGCGCCCGGTTCGCGGCGCGGGACCAGGGTGCCCTGCGGGGTGTAGCCCCGGTCGGCGAAGGCCTCACGGACGGTGCGCAGCCCGGCGGCCTCAGCCGGCCGACAGCAGCGCCGAGCCGGGCAGGCCGAGCAGCGGCAGGGATGCGTCGTACGCCATGACGGCGTCGACGACCGCCTGCGCCTGCAGCTCGTCGTGCACGGCGGTGTTGTAGAGCGCGCCGTGCGGCTTCACGTAGGAGACTCGGGTGCCGGCTGCCCGGGCCAGGCCCTCCAGTGCACCGAGCTGGTAGAGCACGTCGGCCGTCAGCTCGCTCGGCGGCGTAGTCGATGTAGCGCCGCCCGAAGCCGGCCAGGTCGCGGTAGCCGACCTGCGCCCCGACCACGACCTGGCGCTCGGCCGCCAGCTCGCAGGTACGACGCAGCGTCAGCGGGTCACCGGCGTGGAAGCCGCACGCGACGTTCGCGCTGGTCACGACGTCCAGCACGGCGTCGTCGTCGCCGAGCTCCCAGCGGCCGAAGGACTCACCGACGTCGCTGTTGAGGTCGACCAGCGTGGTCGTCACAGGTCCCCCAGGTCGAGGATCGCCTGGTAGCCGAGGTAGAGCGTGAGCAACCAGGCCAGGACGCCGATCACGAGCAGCATCCGGGGGTAGGCGTAGCCGCGGAGCAGGTCGCGGCGGCGCCAGGCGACCCAGAGCAGGACTCCCAGGCCGATCGGCAGGATCAGTCCGTTGAAGGTTCCGGCGAAGGTCAGCAGCTTGACCGGGGTCTCCTTGATCACCACGTAGATCCCGGCGGACAGGGCGATGAAGGCGACCGTCATCAGGTTGCGGGTGCGCTCAGGGGTCTTCGAGGTGGTCATGAACGACACCGAGGTGTAGGCCGCACCGATCACCGAGGTCAACGCCGCGGACCAGAGGATCACGCCGAAGACGCGGAGCCCGACCTCGCCGCCGACGGACTCGAAGGCGCTGCCGGCCGGGTTGTCGGCGGCCAGCGTGGCACCGCCGGCGACCACGCCGAGGATGGCCAGGAAGAGCAGGATCCGCATCGCACCGGTCAGCGCCACACCGGTCACCGAGCTGCGGGTGATGTCGCTGACGTTCTCGGGGCCGGTGGTCCCGGAGTCGAGGAGTCGGTGCGCGCCGGCGTAGGTGATGTAGCCGCCGACGGTGCCACCGATGATCGTGGTGACCGCGACGAAGTCGAACTGATCCGGCGCCACGACGCTCCGCAGCGCCTCACCGACCGGTGGGTCCGAGGTGATGGCGATGACCAGGGTGACCACGATCATGACCAGCCCGAGCCCGATCACCACCCGGTCCAGGGCGGCACCCGCCTGGTGGCTGAGGAAGATCGCGATCGCGATCAACGCAGACAGGGCACCCCCGATCCGCGGGTCCAGGCCGAGCATCGCGTCGGCGCCGAGACCGCTGCCGGCGACGTTGCCGATGTTGAACACCAGGCCGCCGAGCACGACGAGCGCCGACAGCACGTACCCCGCTCCGGGGAGCGCGGCGTTCGCGATCTCGTGGGCGCGCATGCCGGACACGCCGATCACCCGCCAGACGTTCAGCTGGACGGCGATGTCGACCAGGATCGAGAGCACGATCGCGCAGGCGAAGGCCGCTCCCAGCGAGACGGTGTACACCGCCGTCTGGGTGATGAACCCCGGCCCGATCGCGGCGGTCGCCATGAGAAACACCGCCCCGAGGACGGCGGAGCGTTGCTTCGGTGTGCGGCTGGTGGTGGGTTCCGAGACGGTCATGCCAGCCCACGTTAGGTAATTGTTGAACAATCCCGCAATACCCCAATCCAACTCTTTACCTGGCTAGACTCCCCGCATGACGGCCACCGGGGCGGATCTCGACACAGTGATCGCGACGCTCGAGGACCAGCGGCGCCGCCATCGGACCGTGATGAGCACCTCCGCCGACCGGGCCGCGCGGGTGCTGCGGGAGCAGGTGGCCGAGGGTCACCTCAGGCCCGGAACCCGGCTTCCGGAGGAGCGGCTGTCGGCCGCGCTCGGCGTCTCGCGCAACACGCTCCGCGAGGCGTTGAGCCAGCTGGTCGCCGAGCGGATCCTGGTCCGCGAGCCGCACCGCGGGGTCCTGGTCAGCCGCCCCGACGCGGCCGACGTCGAGGACGTCTACCGGGTACGCCGACTGATCGAGCCCGCCGCCGTGCTCCACGGTCGGGGTCACACCCCCGAGCGGGTCGCCGCCGTCGCGGCCGCCGTCGACGAGGGCCGGGACGCCGGCTCCGCCGGCGACTGGGAGGGCGTGGCGAATGCCAACCAGCACTTCCACCGGGCGATCGTCAGCCTCGCGGGCAGTCCCAGGCTGGACGCCCAGATGGAGCTCCTGCTCGCCGAGATGCGGCTGTTCTTCCACCACATGGGTCGACCCGAGGAGTTCCACAGCCCCTATCTCGAGGAGAACTCGATCATCGCCGGACTGCTCACGTCGGGGCGCAGGACGGACGCCGCCGAGCGCCTGGCCGGCTACCTCGCCACCGCCGAGCAGCAGCTCGTGGCCGCCTTCAGCGAGCCAGATACGTCACACCGGGTGTCCACGCCTGTTACCCGTGGGTAATGTCGCGCTCGACCCAGTCCGACACCTGACCCCCCGGGAGCCGACGTGCAGCACATCCTCGACGCGATCATGGCGAGCCAGGAAGACCCTCGGAGCACCACCGCCGACGACTTCGCGAACCTCGAGATCCCCGAGTCCTACCGCGCCGTGACGGTGCACAAGGACGAGGTCGACCTGTTCGAGGGCCTGGCGTCCAAGGACAAGGACCCGCGCAGGTCGCTGCACATCGAGGACGTCGCGCTCCCCGAGCTCGGCCCGGGCGAGGCGTACGTCGCGGTGATGGCCTCGGCGATCAACTACAACACCGTGTGGACCTCGATCTTCGAGCCGGTCTCGACCTTCGGGTTCCTGGAGCGCTACGGGCGGCTCTCGCCGCTCGGCAAGCGCCACGACCTGCCCTACCACGTCGTGGGCTCCGATCTCTCCGGTGTCGTGCTCGCGACCGGTGCCGGTGTCACCAAGTGGTCGCCCGGCACCGAGGTCGTCGCGCACTGCCTCTCGGTCGAGCTCGAGTCCCCCGACGGCCACAACGACACGATGCTCGACCCCGAGCAGCGGATCTGGGGCTTCGAGACCAACTTCGGCGGCCTGGCCCACATCGCGCTGGTCAAGGCCAACCAGCTGATGCCGAAGCCGGCCCACCTCACGTGGGAGGAGGCCGCCTCCCCCGGACTGGTCAACTGCACGGCGTACCGCCAGCTGGTGAGCAAGAACGGCGGCGACATGAAGCAGGGCGACAACGTCCTGATCTGGGGCGCCTCCGGTGGCCTCGGCGGCTTCGCGACGCAGTACGCCCTGAACGGCGGCGCCAACCCGGTGTGCGTGGTCTCCAACGAGGAGAAGGCCGCCGTCGCCCGCTCGATGGGTGCGGAGATGATCATCAACCGCTCCGAGGCCGACCTGAGGTTCTGGAAGGACCCGCACACCCAGGACCCCAAGGAATGGCGCCGCTTCGGAGGCATGATCCGCGACCTCACCGGCGGCGAGGACATCGACATCGTCTTCGAGCACCCCGGCCGCGAGACCTTCGGCGCGTCCGTCTACGTGACCCGCAAGGGCGGCACCATCACCACCTGCGCGTCCACCAGCGGCTACATGCACGAGTACGACAACCGCTACCTCTGGATGAACCTCAAGCGGATCATCTCCTCCCACTTCGCCAACTACCGCGAGTCGTGGGAGGCCAACCGCCTCATCGCGAAGGGCAAGATCCACCCGACCCTGTCGCGCACCTACACCCTCGAGGACGTCGGCCAGGCCGCCCTCGACGTCCACCACAACAAGCACCAGGGCAAGGTCGGCGTCCTCTGCCTGGCTCCCGCCGAGGGCCTCGGCGTCCGCGACCACGAGATGCGCGCCACCCACCTCGACGCGATCAACCGCTTCCGCGGCGTCTGATCGCTGCTGGACGGTCACCGAAGCATCTGCGACACCCGATGAGAACCTGCGGGTCGGGGTGGGTTGTTCGGCATCGATCCGCCAGACTGGACCCCACACCAACGATCCTCCAAGAAGGGGTACCGCCGCGATGAGCGACCAGGGATTGTCCATCTTCGACGACAACGAGCCGGAAGACGAGGCAGCCGTCGCCACGGAGGATGCGACCCAGGTCATGCCGGTGGTCCCGCCCCGACCGACGCCTGCCTCCGCGCCCGCCAAGGCACCCGCACCCACACCGGCACCGGCACCCGCGCCGGCCAAGGCAGCCGCGCCGGTGATTCCGCCGTCCCGCCCGCAGCCTGCCGCAGCCACACCCACGGCAGGTGGGTTCCCGGTCGTCCGCCGCGGCGGCTACGACCGTGACGCGGTCGAGTCCCGCTTCCACCAGCTCACCCGCGAGAAGGCCGGCCTCAGCGCGAGCCTGACCGAGTCCGAGCAGCGGGTGATCGAGCTCGAGGCGGAGAGCGAGTCTCTGCGCAACGAGCTCGCCGAGCACCAGACCCCGTCGTACGCCGGGCTCGGCGGCCGGGCCAGCGCGATGCTGCGACTCGCCGAGGAAGAGTCCTCGGAGGTCCGCGAGATCGCCCGCCGCGACGCGACCGAGATCCGTGAGCAGGCCAACCGCGACGCCAAGGCGATCCGGGCCGACGCCGCGCGTGAGGCCGAGGACATGCGCCTGGTCCAGCTCCAGGAGCTCGACGAGAACCGCAGTCGGCTGATGGCGGACGCCGAGCAGGAGCGCTCGCTCGCCCGCAGCGAGGCGGCCGACCTGGTGGCCGCCGCGAAGCGCGAGTCCGACCAGCAGCGGCTGGCCGCCGAGCAGGAGACCAACGAGCTGCGCACCGCCGCCAAGCGCGAGTCCGAGCAGCAGCGTGCGGCCGCCGACCGCGAGGTCCAGGAGGCCCGTCGTACGCTCGCGGTGGAGAAGGAGCGGCTGGCCCGCGAGGCCACCGACCACCACGCCACCGCCACCGCCGAGACCAAGCGCCTCGTCGAGGAGGCCGAGGAGCGTGCGGCGGCCGCCGAGCTGCGGTCCCGCGAGGCGACCGCCCAGGCGAACGAGCACCGCAACCAGGCGTCGACCGAGTCCGAGGCGCTGCTCACCCGGGCTCGCCGCGAGGCCGAGCAGATCGTGACCACGGCCCGCACCCAGGCCGAGTCGATCACCTCGACCGGCACCGCCGAGGCCGAGCGCGAGCTCGCCAGCATCCGCGCCGAGGTCGACCGGCTGGCGAAGCGGCGCGACGCGATCACCGCCCAGCTGGCCTCGCTGCGTGACGTGGTGGCCGGATTCGGCGAGGACGAGTAGTGTCCTCAGCCCCCACATCGGAGGACGACCAGGAGGACCAGGAGACCGACGACACGTCGGGCATTCCTGTCGACGATGACTACCTGGGCGAGCCGGGACCACCGCTCGATCACCACGCGCCCTTCTTCGTCGGCTTCGTCGGTGGCCTGGGGGTGCTGGTCGCGGTCTGGCTCGCGATGCGGATCGAGACCATCGGCTCGACCCTGATGCTGATCGTGGTCTCGCTGTTCCTGGCCGCCGGCCTGGATCCAGCGGTCCGCTTCTTCGAGCGCCGAGGGATGCGTCGCTCGTACGCCGTCCTCACCGTGATCCTGGCGGTGCTGGCGGCCCTGACGCTCTTCCTGGTCGCGATCGTTCCGGTCATCGCCGACCAGGTCAGCTCACTGACCGACAACGTCCCGCAGTGGCTCGACCAGCTCCAGCGCAACCGGCAGGTCCAGCGTCTTGACGACGAGTACGACATCATCGACAAGATCAAGGAGTACGTCACCGCCGGCGACTTCGCCGGCACCATCTTCGGTGGCGCCGTGGGTGTCGGGCTCGCCGTGCTCGGTGCGCTCTTCAACGGCTTCATCGTGACGGTCCTGACGCTGTACTTCCTCGCGTCGCTGCAGACGACGAAGGGCGCGATCTACCGCCTCGCCCCGGCCTCGCGCCGCGACCGGGTCTCCCGTCTGGGTGACCGGGTGGTCCGCAGTGTCGGCGGCTACGTCTCCGGCGCGTTCTTGGTCGCGCTGTGTGCCGGCACCTCGTCGCTGGTCTTCCTCTTCGTGGTCGGCCTGAGCGAGTACGCCGTCGCACTCGCGTTCGTGGTCGCGCTGCTCGACGTGATCCCGATGATCGGTGCGACCATCGGCGCGGTGATCGTCACCGCGATCGCCTTCGCGGATGACTGGAAGGTCGGCCTCGCCTGCGCGATCTTCTACATCATCTACCAACAGTTCGAGAACTACGTGATCTATCCGCGCGTGATGTCGAAGTCCGTCGACGTCCCCGGTGCCGTGACCGTGATCGCGGCGCTGATCGGCGCCGCGCTCTTCGGCGTCATCGGCGCGCTGCTCGCGATCCCGACCGCCGCCACGGTCCTGATGCTGACCCGCGAGGTCTGGGTCCGACGGCAGGACCAGCGCTAGTACTGGGCCTGCTCAGGCGGACCACTGATGGCGGTGGTCTGCTCGCCGAGCTTCACGACCACCACCCCGGCCAGGATCAGCACCCCGCCGACCAGCTGGACCGGGCGGGGCAGCTCGTCGAGCAGCAGCCAGGCGAAGAGGACGCCTGCGACCACCTCGAGGAGCGCGACGAACGACGCCAGCCGTGAGCCGAGCCGGCGTCCGGCGGCGATGCCGGTCGTGTAGGCGATCGCGGCGGTGACCACGCCGAGGACCAGCAGCGGCACCCACCACGCGAAGCGTCTGGCCGGCATAGCTGACCGAGTCGGTGCTGGTGTGCATCGGCAGCAGGCGCAGCAGGCCGAGCAGGCCGAGGACCGCCGTACCGACGACGAGGCCGGCGGCCGCGAGCACCATCGGCGGCATCCCGTTGTCCTCGTCGGCGGAGATCACGAAGTACGTCGCCGCGCCGAGCATCGCGGCCAGCGCCCACATCACGCCGACCAGGCTGAGGTCGGATCCGGAGAGCAGGTCGAGGACCAGCACCAGGCCGAGCGCGGCCAGCCCGGCGCCGACCAGGGTCAGGGCACCCGGCCGCTGGCCGCGGCGTACCCACAGCCAGACGACGACGGCCGCCGGAGCCGTGTACTCGATGAGCAGGGCCGGTCCGACCTGCATGTGCTGGACGGCGGAGAAGTAGCAGAACTGGCAGCCGGCGACCGCGACTGCGCCGTACCCGAGGATCAGGCCGGCATTGCGGCGGATCAGCTCCCAGCGCCCCCGGAGCGCGACCAGCCCGAACGGCACCACGACCAGCGCCGCCAGGCCGATCCGGACCAGGACCACCGCGCCGGCACTCCAGCCGGAGTCGAGCAGCGGGCGGGCCAGGGCCCCGGACATCCCGAAGGTGGCAGCGGAGACCACGGCGAAGGCGAGCCCGCTCGCCAGCCGTGAGCCGGCGGCGACCGGTGTCGCTTCGTCATGAGTCAATGCCGTCATGACCAGTGACTCTAGAATTCCGACGTGTAACCTGTCAACGTGGCTTTCGCTCATGACACTGAGGTCTCGCTGCTGGCGGCGACGACGCTGGCCAACTCCGCGCTGGAGCCGGACTCGCTCACCACCGTCGATCAGCTCGACATGCTCTACGCGGAGTACGGCTACACCGGACGCCGCGATGGTGACCGCGCCGAGCTGGACCGCGTGCGCGCCGTCCGCCCGGCGCTCTACGCCCTGCTCACCGCAACCCGGGACGACGCCGTCGCCCTGGTCAACTCCATGCTCGCCGAGGCGGGCGCCGTCCCCCAGCTGGTGCGCCACGACGTCTGGGACTGGCACCTGCACGCGGTCGAGCCCGATCGCGATCTCCCGACCCGGATGGTCGTCGAGACCGCGATGGCGATGGTCGACGTGATCCGCTCCGACGAGATGTCCCGGTTCGGGATCTGCGCCGACGACGAGTGTCGCGGCATCGTCCTCGACCTGTCGCGCAACCGCTCCCGACGCTTCTGCTCGACCGCCTGCGGCAACCGCAACGCGGTCGCCGCCTACCGGGCCCGACAGACGTCCGCTACCCCGCAAGGAAGCGTCGCAGCACCTCGATGAAGACCTGCGGCTGCTCCGAGTGGACCCAGTGCCCGGCGCCCTTGATCGTGACCCGACGGTTGCGCGGGAACCACCGGTCCATCGCCGCGACGTAGTCGTCGCGGACGTAGTCGGACTGCTGCCCGTTGACCCAGAGCGTGCGGCCGTCGTACGGCGGGGTGCCCGCGAGGGCCTGCTCCGGCCAGCCACCGAGCTTGTCCAGGTCGCGGCCGAGCACCCGAAGGTTGGGCTGCCACGACCAGGACCCGTCGTGGTGGCGCAGGTTCTGGAGCAGGAAGCTGCGCACTGTCGGGTTGGGCACCGCCTCGGTCAGCGCCTCGTCGGCCTCGCCGCGGCGCTCCAGCGTGGTCAGGTCGAGCCCGAGCAACGCCTCGATGTAGCCGGAGAACTCGCTGCCCGAGTCGTACGCGACCGGCGACACGTCCACGACACACAGGCGCTCGACGAGCTCGGGGTGGCGCAGCGCGAGCACCATGGAGGCCTTGCCACCCATCGAGTGTCCGACGAGGGCGACCGGGTCCTCGGCGGAGAAGAGCGCGGCCACCTCGTCGGCGACGTCGATGTAGTCGAAGCTGTCGTTCCACGGTGAGCGGCCGTGATGGGGCATGTCGATCAGCAGCACCCGGTGATCCTCGGCGACCGCCTTCGCGATCGTGGTCCAGTTCTTGCCCTGCCCGAACAGCCCGTGGCAGAAGGCGACCAGCGGGCCGTGATCCCCCAGAGTCGTGGTGTGCAGCGTGGTGCTGTCCGGCCCGGACGCGCTCAGCACCACGTGCGCACTCCGGTCGGGCTCAGGTCGAGGTCACGCAGCACGACGGCGAGCCGATCGCCGTACCTGTCGCAGGTCCAGTCGAAGTCCTTGCGGCGGTACTCGATCGCCAGCACGCGGCGGCCGTAGAACTTCGTGTACGACGAGCACTCGTGCCAACGGCCGCACTCCTCGGCGATCGCGAAGTCGAAGCCGATCTCGGTGCCGTCGAAGCCGGCGAGGTTCTTCTGCCCGGCCGCGAGACCGGCGCCGTGTGCCCTCTTCACCAGCAGTCGGGCGAAGGCGATCGCCTGGTCGCGGGACATCAGGTGGTGGCTGCGGGTGAAGGAGTCGAGGTTGTCCAGCTCGACGGCGTCGAAGCCGTCGGCTGCGCAGCCCTTGATCCACCTCCCGACGATCTTGGCCAGGTCGTGGCGCTTGGCGGAGGTGCGCAGGTCGAGCAGCCACTCGTTCCACGCGGAGTCCTTGACCGGCTTGCCGTGGCGCTCGAGCACCAGGTTCAGGTGCTTGCGCCAGAACGACCGCTCGTCGGCCTGGGTCTGGAAGGCGTTGACGTAGCAGATGTTGTAGCGGCCCGACGCCGGCCTCGCCTCTCTGTCGCGCACCACGATCCCGACGCGGCTCGGCACCGGGCGGTTGCCACCGAGCTGGTAGTCGACGTCCGCGCCGACGGGCAGCGGCGTGGGGGCGGCGTACGAGGGGGCAGGCGCGAACAGGCCGAGGACCGCCACCAGGGTCGTCACCACCGGGAGGATCAAGACGCCGGTCATGCCCCCAGCGTACGGAGACCGGCGGCGTTCACGAAGTCCGACTAGGCAGGGACCGAGCGGTCCTCGTCCTCCTCGGCGGTCAGGGGTCGGGCGATGTTCTCGAGCGACTGCCCCTCGGCCTTCACCCCGAGGAACGCCTGGATCACCCCACCGATGACCATCAGTGCGGCCCCGACGAAGTAGCCGATGGCGATCTTGGTGATGTCGCCGCTGTCGGACGCCCGGTTGATCAACCAGCCGAAGAACAGCGGGCCGGTGATGCCGCCCGTGGCGGTGCCGATCGCGTAGAAGAAGGCGATGCAGAGTGCCCGCGTCTCCATGGGGAAGACCTCGCTGGCGGTGAGGTACGCCGCACTCGCTCCGGCCGAGGCGAAGAAGAAGATGATCGCGCCCATCAACGTCAGCGTCGTCGCCGTGACGCTGCCGAGGAAGAGGCCGGTGGCGGCCAGGAGCACCCCGGAGATGATGTAGGTGCCGGCGATCATCCGGACCCGGCCCACCGTGTCGAAGAGACGACTCAGCAGCAGGGCGCCGGCGAAGTTGCTGACCGCGAAGATCGCGAGGTACCACCCGGTCTGCTTGACCCCCAGGAAGGTCGTGAGTGTGTCGCCGTAGGTGAAGAAGAAGGCGTTGTACAGGAACGCCTGACCGACGAACAACGCGAAGCACACGAGGGTCCGCCGTGGATAGAGCGTGAAGACGGTGCGTGCGATCTCACCGATGCCGATGGCCTTGCGCTGCCGGATGGTGATCGTCTCGTCGACCGAGCCCAGGCTCTCGCCGGTCTCCTCCTCGATGGTGTGCTCGATGCTTTGGACGATCTCCTCGCCCTCATCCTCGCGTCCGTGGATGAAGAGCCAGCGGGGGCTCTCGGGCACGTGCCGTCGCACGATCAGCACCCCGACGGCCAGGACGGCACCGAGGCCGAAGGCCAGGCGCCAGCCCCAGGCAGGGTCGACGACGGTCGGGTCGAGGAGCGGGATGGTCAGCAGCGCGCCGAGGGCCGCACCGATCCAGAACGAGCCGTTGATCGCAACGTCGACCCGACCGCGCTGACGCGCCGGGATCAGCTCGTCGATCGCCGAGTTGATCGCGGCGTACTCGCCGCCGATGCCGGCACCGGTGAGGAAGCGGGCGATGAAGTACCACAGCGGGCTCATCGAGAAGGCCGTCAGCACGGTGGCTCCGATGTAGACGCCCAGGGTGATCAGGAAGAGCTTCTTGCGTCCGAACCGGTCGGTGAGATGGCCGAACAACAAGGCACCCAGGCACGCACCCGCCACGTAGACAGCGCCCGCGAGACCGATGTCGAAGCTGTTGAGGCCGAGCCCGGTGTCGCTCGGCTTCAACGCCTCCGACATCGAGCCGACGATGGTGACCTCGAGGCCGTCGAGGATCCATACGGTCCCGAGACCGATCACGATCATCCAGTGCCACCGCGCCCAGGGCAGCCGGTCGAGCCGGGCCGGGATGTCGGTGGTGATGGTGCCGGTCTGTGTGCTCATGGTCACTGCGTACCCAGGACAGGATCGGAGTATGCCCGATCTCACTCCACCCGGATCGAGGCCCTGCGGAGGATCGAGCGCCTGCGTCCGAGATCTTCAGCCTGTCAGCGCGCGGAGTAGTCCCGGAAGCCGCGCTTGGTCTTGCGGCCCAGGTAGCCGGCCGTGACCAGGTGCTCGAGCAGCGGGGCCGGGGCGAAGCCCGGCTCGCGAAACTCCAGGTAGAGCTCACGCTGGATCGCCAGCGACACGTCGTTGCCGACGACGTCGAGCAGCTCGAACGGGCCCATCGGCAGGGCACAGCCCTGCTTCATGGCCAGGTCGATGTCGTCGGCGGTGGCGTAGTGCGCCTCGAGCATCTTCACGGCGTCGTTGAGGTAGGGGAACAGGAGCGCGTTGACGATGAAACCCGCGCGGTCGGAGCAGGAGACCCCGACCTTGCCGATCTTCGCGACCAGCGCCTGGGTGGTCGCGGTGACGTCCTCGTCGGTCGAGACGGTCGAGACGATCTCGACCAGCTTCATGATCGGCGCCGGGTTGAAGAAGTGCATCCCGATGACGTCCTGGGGGCGACTGGTCGCCTGCGCGCACGCGATGATCGGCAGGCTCGACGTGGTGGTCGCGAGGATCGCGCCCGCCTTGCAGATCTCGTCGAGGTTCTCGAAGAGGGTGGTCTTGACGTGGAGGTCCTCGGCGATCGCCTCGACGACGAGGTCGGCGTCGTCGAGGTCGTCGAGGGAGGTCGAGCCGGTCAGCCGGGCCAGCACCTCGGCCTTCTTCTCCTCTGTCGAGCGGCCGCGCTGGATCTGCTTGTCGAAGCTCTTGGTGATGGCCGCGACGACGCCGGCCACCTTGTCGGCCGAGCGACCGACGTAGAGCACGTCGTACCCGCTCTTGGCGAAGACCTCGATGATCCCGGTGGCCATGGTCCCGGTGCCGACGACACCGACCTGGTGGATGTCGTGCGCGAAGACCGGCTTCGCGTCGGCCGACGGCGTCTGGTCGTCGGCGACGACGGTCGGGCTGTCGGGCGCCTCGTAGGTGTAGAAGCCGCGACCGGTCTTGCGTCCGAGCATGCCCGCGGTGACCATCTGCTTGAGGATCGGCGCCGGTGCGTGCAGCCGGTCGCGACCCTGGCGGTACATCGTCTCGAGGATCTCGTAGGCCGTGTCCAGGCCGATCAGGTCGAGGAGTGCGAGCGGGCCCATCGGGTAGCCGCAGCCGTAGCGCATCGCCGCGTCGATGTCCTCGCGGGTGGCGTAGCGGCCCTCGTACATCGCGACGGCGTGGTTGAGGTAGCCGAAGAGCAGCGTGTTGGCGATGAAGCCGGCCTTGTCGCCACAGACGACGGGGTTCTTGCCGAGTCCCTCGACCAGCACCTTCACCTCGTCGAGGACGTGCTGCTCGGTCACGACCGTGCGGATGATCTCGACCAGGTTCTGCACCGGAGCGGGGTTGAAGAAGTGGACGCCGATCACCCGGCCGGGCCGCGAGTTGACGGTCGAGATCTCGGTGACCGACAGACTGGACGTGTTCGTCGCGAGGATCGCGTCGGTCGACACGATCGCGTCCAGGTCGCGGAAGATCTGCTTCTTGGTCTCGAGCGACTCGACGACCGCCTCGACCACGAAGTCCGCGTCGCCGAGATCCTTCAGCGCGGTCGAGAAGGAGATCCGGCCCAGCAGCTCGGCCTGCTCCTCGACGGTCATCTTCTCGCGCTTCACCGCGCGACCTGTCGAGTGCTCGAGATACTGCCGGCCACGGGCGAGCGCCTCGTCGCTCTGCTCGACGCCCACCACGGAGTACCCGTTGCGCGCGAACACCTCGGCGATGCCGGCGCCCATGGTGCCGAGGCCGATCACGCCGATGGTCTGGATGGGCCGGGGCTCCGCTGCCGAGGTCGTCATGCCGGGCATGGTTGCACGAGGTGACCGCCGGTTGCAGTGGCCTAGTTCACTCGCGAGTAACTTAACGATCCAATCCGGACACCTCCCCTGGGACCGACTCCGCCTGGCGGTAGATTCGTCGCCCGTGAGACTCGTCGTAGCCCAGTGCCAGGTCGACTACGCCGGGCGGCTGACCGCCCACCTACCGCTCGCCACCCGGGTCCTGATGATCAAGGCCGACGGATCGGTGCTGGTGCACTCCGACGGCGGCTCCTACAAGCCGCTGAACTGGATGTCGCCGCCGTGCACCTTGCGGGAGGGCACCACCGAGGACGGCCAGGTCGAGTGGACGGTCACCAACCCGAAGACCGACGACACCCTGCGGATCCTGCTCACGGAGATCTTCAGCGACTCCAGCCACGACCTCGGCATCGACCCCGGCCTGCAGAAGGACGGGGTCGAGAAACACCTCCAGGAGCTGCTCGCCGACCACCCGGCGACCCTGGCCCCGGGCCTGACGCTGGTACGCCGGGAGTTCCCTACCGCGATCGGACCCGTCGACCTGATGTGTCGCGACGACGGAGGCGCATCCGTGGCCGTCGAGATCAAGCGCCGCGGCGACATCGACGGCGTCGAGCAGCTGACCCGCTACCTCGAGCTGCTCAACCGCGACCCCCTGCTCTCCCCCGTGCGTGGCATCTTCGCCGCCCAGGAGATCAAGCCCCAGGCGCGCGTACTCGCCACCGACCGCGGCATCGCCTGCGCGATCGTCGACTACGACGCACTGCGCGGGCTCGACGACCCCAGTCATCGGCTGTTCTGATGCGGATCTTCCACATCGCGACCCTGGCCGACTGGACGGCTGCGCAGCAGTCAGGCGCCTACACCACCTCGACCCGCGGCGTCAGCCTCGAGGAGGAGGGCTTCATCCACGCCAGCCGGGTCGAGCAGTGGGAACGAGTGCGAGCGTCGTACTACGCCGACCTGACCGAGCCGCTGGTGCTGCTCGAGATCGACACCGACCTGCTCGACGTACCGGTGATCGAGGAGGCGCCGGCGCCCGGGGTCGTCGAGACCTTCCCGCACGTGTACGGCGCCCTGGATCCGGGAGCCGTCGTGAGCGTCACGCCGTTGAGCTGAGGCTCAGCGCGACATCAGCTGGACGACCTCGTCGGCCGCTCCCCAGCTCAGCGTGACCCCCGCGCCCCCGTGGCCGTAGCAGTGCACGACGTCGCCGACCCGCTCCAACCGCACGGCCGGGCGGACCGGTCGCAGGCCCACCTTGTGTCGCAGCACCCGCGCTCCACGGAGCCCGGGCACCAACCGCGCGGCCCGCGTCAGGATCTCGGCGGCGGTCTCCGGTGACGGGGTCCGGTTCCAGTCGCCCTCGTCTTCGGTCCCGCCGACCACGACGTCGTGCTCGCGCGGGACGACGTACGTCGGACCGGAGCCGTCGAGCCACCAGCGGTCGAGACCGAACTGCTCGACGTACACGACCTGACCGCGGACCGGGACCACCGTGCGATCGCCACCGAGCAGCCGGGCACCGAGCCCGGAGCAGTTCACGACCAGCCCCGCGGGGAGGCCGGACAGGTTGAGACGGGTGATCGTCCCACCGAGCGCCTCGACCCGGCCGACCAGCCAGCCGAGGTAGACCGCCATGTCGGCGACGGGCGTCGTGAAGCTCCAGCCGTCGACGGACCCAGCCGGGAGATCCCGCGTTCTCTCCAGCGCCGGCACCGCGGCGCGCCACCACGGGTCGGGTTGCGGGGTGGCGAAGACCTCGGTGCCGGGCACCATCCGCACCCCGGAGTCAGGATCGGTGTCGGCGATGGCGTCGAAGACGGCGTACGACGTGGCAGCCCAGGCAGTCACCCGGTCCTGCGGGAGAGCGCGGTAGGGGTACCAGAGCGAGGCCGCCACCGCCGAGGTGGTCTCCCGGGGAAGATCTCGAGCGACCACATCGACCCGGCGCCCGGACTCGAGGAGCCGGACCGCGCAGGTCAGCCCCATCACGCCGGCTCCGACCACGATCACCCGGTCCGCGCTCGACGCCATGGGTGCAGTGTGACGCAGGTGGGTGAGCGGTCAGGCGCCGGCCTGGCGCGGGGCGGTCGGGTCGACACCCTCGCTGCCCTGCTCGCGCGCGACGTACTCCTCGATGTCCTCGACGTCGTCGAGGTTCCGCTTCACGACGGCGAGCAGGTCGGTCATCGTGGCGACCTCCTCGACCTGCTCCTTGATGAACCACTGCATGAACTGCTCGGAGGCGAAGTCGAACTCCTCGCGGGCGATCCGCAGCAGGCCGTTGATCTGCTCGGTGACGCGCTTCTCCTGGGCCAGCGCGAGCGCGACCGGCGCCGTGACGTCGGCGAAGGTGGTGATCGGCGCCTCGACGCCCGGGATGGTCGCAGGCGAGTCGGTGTCGAGGAGGTACTGCACCATCATCATGGCGTGGCCGCGCTCCTCGAGCGCCTGGCTGTAGAAGAAGGCAGCCATCTGCGGCATCGTCTGGTCGTCGTAGTAGACGGCGCAGGCGAGGTACTGGTTGTGGGCGGCCAGCTCGTTGCCGATCTGGATGTTGAGCTGGTCGACGAATCGGGCAGCGGTCACCGGGAAACTCCTCGAAGGTGGGGTCAGGCGGCCTTGGCGAGCTTCTTCTTGGTGACCTTCTTGCCATCCAGTCGAACCAGCTCGCGCCTCTTGACCGTATACCCCGTGGGGAGGGTGCCGTCCTTCAGCATCCGCAGCGGACACCGGCCGCACTTCGACGAGGACACGCAGCACTTCGTCTTGGGCAGCTTGCCCTTCTTCGACTTTCCCACGTAGGTGAGCCTAACATCACCAAGGGTTGCCTTACCTATTTCGATCGACATCCCGCGGCTGCTGCCG
>CAVOFS010000004.1:0-80512 GCA_963695055.1 uncultured Actinomycetota bacterium
GGTGAGCATCCGGCCGATCCCCAAGATGGGCCGCAACGCCGTCGACACCAACGAGCTGTTCATCGACGAGCTCTTCGTCGCCGACGAGGACGTCGTCGGCGAGGTCGGCCACGGGTTTCCGCGCGATCCTCGGCGGGCTCAACGCCGAGCGGGGGTCGATCTCGGCGAACGCCGCGATCGGTCTCGGCCGGGCCGCGCTGCGACGCGGGGTCCGCTACGCGCAGGAGCGCAGAGGTCTTCGGCCGTCCGATCGGTCAGAACCAGGGGATCGCGTTCCAGCTCGCCGAGGCGAAGATCCGGCTCGAGGCCGCCGACCTCGTCGTCCAGAAGGCTGCGTGGATGGTCGACCAGGGCCTGCCGTGTGGGCCGGAGGCCAACTACGGCGAAGTGGCTGTGCGCCGAGGCGGGCTTCTACGCCGCCGATGTCGCGCTCCAGGTGCACGGCGGATTCGGCTACGGCAAGGAGTTCCACGTGGAGCGCTACTTCCGCGAAGCAAGGCTGATGCGGATCGCTCCGATCAGCCAGGAGATGGTGCTGAACTACGTCTCCGAGCACGTGCTCGGTCTCGCGAGGAGCTACTGATGAAGCCCTACCGTTCGATCCTGTTTGTCCCCGGTCACCGGCCGGTCTGGGTGGAGAAGGCGATCGCGTCCGGGGCCGACTGCGTCGTGCTCGACCTCGAGGACTCGGTGCCGACCGACGAGAAGGCCGCCGCCCGTGCGCAGGTGGCCGACTCGATCGCCCGGGACCGCGAGACGAACACCGAGGTCGGGCTGTTCGTGCGGGTCAACCCGCTCGCGACCCGGCTGACCGGCGCGGACCTCGAGGCGGTCGTCGTACCAGGCCTGACCGGGATCTTCGCGCCCAAGATCGAGCAGGCGACCGACGTTCTGCAGTACGACGCGCTGCTCGACCACTTCGAGACCCGCAACGGCGTCGAGGGTCTGGAGTACATCGTCCCGGTCGAGACCGTGCCGGCCATCCAGAACTGCCGCGAGGTCGCGCAGGCCTCGCCGCGGGTCGGCGCGATGATCGGCCCGAGCGCCGAGCACGCCGACATCGCCCGAGCGGTCGGCTACGAGTGGACGCCCGAGGGGCTCGAGACGCTCTACCTGCGCAGCCGGGTGCTCCTCGCCTGCCGCGAAGCGGGCATCCACCCGCTGACCGGACTGTGGGAGGACCTCGAGAACCTGGACGGGCTCGCCGAGTTCGCGCGGCGCGGTCGCCAGCTCGGCTTCCGGGGCATGATCGCGATCCACCCGAGCCACGTGGCCACGGTGAACGACGTGTTCAGCCCGTCGGCCGAGGACATCACGTTCTACGAGGGCCTGGTCAAGGCGTACGAGGCAGCCGCCGCCGAGGGGCGCGGAGCCCTGCGCTACCGCGGCCTGCACATCGACAAGGCCCACTACGACAAGGCGGTCGAGTGGCTCGAACGTGCCGCGCAGCTCGGCGGTGATGGCGGATGACCATGCGTGGCCTGTGGTTCGAGGAGTTCGAGGTCGGCGCGCACTACGTGCACGGCCTGACCCGGACCATCACCGAGATGGACAACGTCATGTTCACGTCGCTGACGATGAACGTGCAGCCACTGCACCTCGACGAGGAGTTCGCGAAGCGCTCGATCCATGGCCAGCGCATCCTCAACAGCCTGTTCACCGTCGCGCTCGTCGGTGCCTTCCATGTCCCGGAGCTCACGATGGGCACGACCCTCGGGAACCTCGGCTACGACAAGATCACGTTCCCCCACCCCGTCTTCCACGGGGACACCCTGCGCGGTGAGACGACCATCGTCGCCAAGCGCGAATCCAGCAGCCGCACCGACTCCGGGATCGTCTGGTTCGAGCACCTCGGTCTCAACCAGCGTGACCAGGTCGTCGTACAGATGACCCGAGTCGGCCTGATGGCGAAGCGACCCACGAATGGAGAGGCACCATGACCGCCACCACTGAGACCGCAAACCCCTTGAAGGACTGGGTTCCTGAGACTCGGACCCTCCTGCTGGGGGACCAGATGGTCGAGCCGGAGGGCGAGACCTGGGAGGTCCACAACCCGGCGACGGAGCAGGTGATCGCGCAGGTCGGCGGTGCGTCCGCCGACCAGGTCGACGCCGCCGTCGGTGCTGCGCGTGCGGCGTTCCCGGGCTGGGCCGCCCTCACCGGCGAGCAGCGGGCCGCGCACATCCACCGCTTCGCCGACGCCCTCGAGCGGGCGGCCGACCGGCTGCTCCCCTCGATCGTCAACGAGGTCGGTACGCCGGTGGCGCTGGCGGAGTACCTCCAGGTGAAGATGGCCGTCGACGAGCACCTGCGCTGGGCGGCCGAGGCCGCCAAGGTCGACCGGACGATGCACCTCGGCGAGTACGACAAGCCGCACCCGACGATGAGCGACGTCGTGCACCAGCCTGTCGGCGTGGTCGCCGCGATCACCGGCTACAACTATCCGCTGAACCTCGCGATCTTCAAGTTCGGCGCGGCGCTCGCGGCCGGCTGCACGGTCGTGCTGCTGCCGTCCCCGCGCACCCCGTTGACGACGCTCTTCATGGGCGAGCTGATCCAGGAGTCCGGCCTGCCGCCGGGCGTCATGAACGTGATCATCGGCGGTGCCGACGTCGGCCAGCGGCTGTCGTCGCACCGGGGCGTGGACCGGGTGTCGTTCACCGGCTCCGACGGCGTCGGCGCCAAGATCATGGAGCAGGCCTCCGCCAACCTCATCGGCGTCACGCTGGAGCTGGGCGGCAAGTCGCCGAGCATCGTGATGCCCGACGTCGACGTCACCAAGATCGCCGTCGAGATGCACCTGCGCTGGTCGCGCAACGGCGGCCAGGGCTGTGCGGCGCTCGCCAGGCTCCTCGTGCACGAGAGCAAGTACGACCAGTTCCTGGAGGCCGGCGCGTCCGCATTCGACCAGATGGTGGTCGGCGACCCGTGGGACCGGGCCACCAACATCGGCCCGATGATCCGCCCGGACCACCAGGCCAGGGTGCGTGGCTTCATCGACGAGTCCGTCGCAGCGGGCGGCACCAAGCTGCTCGAGGTGACCAAGCCGCTGCCCGAGAAGGGCTGGTACGTGAACCCGGTCCTGCTCGGCGACCTGCCCCACGACGCCCGCGCCGTACAGGAGGAGATCTTCGGCCCGGTCGCGGTGATCCTGCCCTTCAAGGACGCCGACGAGGCGATCCGGCTCGCCAACGACACGGCGTACGGCCTGGCCGCGAACGTGTGGTGCGACGACCCGATCGAGGCCCGCCGGGTGGCCGAGCAGGTGCGCGCCGGCACGGTCTGGATCAACGGCGGTGGCGCGATGCGTCCCGACGCCCCGTTCGGCGGCTACGGCCGGTCGGGCATCGGTCGCGAGCTCGGTGAGTGGGGCATGCACGAGTACCTCGAGGTCAAGCACATCCAGTGGCGGCTCTGATGGCCGAGCAGTCCAGCCGCGCCGACGGCCCGCTCGCGGGCGTCACTGTGCTCGAGCTCGGCTCGATGTACGCCGCTCCCACGTGCGGCCGGATGCTGCGCGACTTCGGTGCCACGGTGATCAAGGTCGAGGACCCGGTCTCCGGTGACTACGCGAGGCAGTGGACCCCGATGAAGGACGGCCTCTCGATGGGATTCGCCCGCATCAACGCGGGCAAGCGCTCGGTTGCCCTCGACCTGAGGACCGTCGAGGGACGCGAGGTGGTGCGCCGCCTGGCCGCCAAGGTCGACGTCGTCATCGAGTCGTTCCGCCCGGGCCGGCTCGAGGAGTGGGGCATCGGGTACGACGTCCTCGCCGCGGAGAACCCCGGCCTGGTGCTGACCAGCGTCAGCGGCTTCGGTCAGACCGGGCCGAACCGGGAGCGGCCGGGCTTCGGCACGGTCGCCGAGACCGGCAGCGGCTTCGCCTTCATCAACGGCTGGCCGGACACGCCGCCGACGTCACCGCCGTTCGGCTTCGCCGACTCGATCGCGGGCATCTCCGCCGCCATGGGCACGGCGATGGCGCTGTTCCGTCGCGAGCGCACCGGGCAGGGCGACCACGTCGACACCGCGCTCTACGAGCCGTTGATGTTCATCGTCGGCGACATGATCCTCAACTACACCGGCACCGGGTTCGTGCAGGGCCGGGTCGGCAACGGCACCGGGTCGGCATCGCCGCGCGGGGTGTACCAGGCGGCCGACGGCAAGTGGCTGTCGATCGCGGCGTCCAACCAGGGGATCGCCAAGCGGCTCTTCGCGGCGATGGGGCGACCCGAGCTGATCGAGGACCCACGCTACGCGACCAACGAGGTCCGGATGCAGCACAACGACGAGCTCCAGGTCATCGTCACCGCCTGGGTCGCCGAGCGGCCGCGGTCCGAGATCCTCGATGTGCTCGAGAAGTTCGAGGTGGTCTGCTCGCAGGTCAACGACGCCAGCGACATCGTCCAGGACGAGCACTTCCTCGAGCGCACGCTGGTCAAGCTCACCGGCGGCAGCAGCCTCGGTGGCGCGCTGATGCCCGGGCCGGTGCTGCACCTCAAGGAGTACGACGGCCCGTCGTACGACGGTGTCCCGACGATCGGCGAGCACACCGAGCAGGTCCTCGCCGCGCTCCTGGACGCCGGCCCGGACGAGCTGGCCGCCCTGGCCGCTGCGGGCGCGACTCCCTGACCAGGCTGCGGCGATGACGGAGACCCGGTGGGTGGAGGAGTCGGACGCGGTCGAGTTCATGTTCGCGAACGGCTGGACGGACGGTCTGCCGGTCGTGCCGCCGACCCGCGAGCGGGTGGCCGCGACGCTCGAGGCGGGCGGTCGTGAGGACGGCTCGGTCCTGGGCGTCGTCGCCGGCAGCGGGCGCGCGATCACCACGGAGTTCGCGGCGATCAACGCGGTGATGGCGGGCTGCCGGCCCGAGTACTTCCCCGTCGTGCTCGCTGCGCTGGAGGCAACGCTCGACCCGGCCTTCAATCTGAACACCGTCGCGACCAGCACCGGCGGCGCCGCGATCTGCGTGGTCGTCAGCGGGCCCGGTTCCGTGGAGATCGGGATGAACGCCGGGCACAACGTCCTCGGCACCGGCAACCGGGCCAACGCCACCATCGGCCGCGCCGTCCGGCTGACGATCTCGAACGCGCTGGACGCGAAGACCGGCAAGCTCGACGCCTCGTCGATCGGCAACCCGGGAAAGTTCACGCTCTGCTTCGCCGAGCGGTCGGACATCGCCCCGTGGGACCCGCACCGTGTGGAGCGTGGGTTCGAAGAGGGCGACACGACGGTCACCGTCGTGGCCACCGAGGGCCCGCGACAGATCGCCAACCTGCTGAACGAGGACCCCGAGGGGATCCTGCGCTCCATCTCCGGCTCGATGATGACCCCGTCGACGTTCGTCGCGGGGAAGGGCGGGCAGTACGTCGTGGTGCTCGGCTACGAGCACGCGCTCGCGCTCCGGGAGAACGGGTGGACCAAGGAGGACGTCCGGCAGTACCTAGCCTTGCACAGCCGGGTGTCACCGGCGGAGCTCGTCGAGGGCGGCGTCGTCATCGAACTCGGGTCCCAGCACGACATGACCGCGGGCGAGGACGGCCTGCTGCCGTCGGCCAGCTCACCGCAGGACATCCTCGTCGTCGTGGCGGGTGGACCCGGCGCTGGCTGGTCCGCGCTGCTGCCCGGGTGGGCGCCGACCCTCCACTCGCGGATGGTCACCCGCCGGGTCCGTCCGGCGGACGAGGCGGAGCCGGACTGCGGCCCCGACAGCTGTGAGCTGCCGCCGGTCGATCAGCTGTTCCCGCGTTCCGCGACCAAGGAGGCGTGATGGGCGCGATCGAGCTGCTCGTCCCCGTCGTACTCGACGAAGGACCGAAGGTCGTGGGTACGACGGCCACGCGTGGGTCGCTGCCGCCGGGAGCGCGGCTGACCCTGATCGACAACGGGAAGCCGCGCGGCCGGCTGCTCCTCGAGCTCATCGCCGAGCAGCTCCGCGGCCGGCTGGACGTCGGCGCGGTCGCCGTCTTCGCGAAGGGGTCGGCGTCGCGCGTGATCAATGAGGACGAGGCCGCCGAGCTGGCCGCGTCATCCGACGCCGTCATCGCGGGCCTCGGTGACTGCGGCGCCTGCTCGGTCTGCAGCGTCGGAGACGCCTTGCGGATGGAGCTCGTGGGCGTGCCCTCGACGGTGGTGATCAGCGACGTGTTCGCAGGGCACGTCGCGTCCTTCGCCGTCTCCCAGGGCTTCCCGGGCTACCGGACGGTCGTCGTACCCCACCCGGTGTCGTCGAAGAGCGAGGAGCAGATCGCGGTCTTCGCGGCCGCGGTCGCCGGCCAGGTCGTGGATCAGTTGACGCGCAGCTGAGGCAGGACATCGGCGGTGTCGTACCAGGACACGACACGGGTGATGCAGGCTCCGTCGGTGTCGATGATGTCGACGGCGTCGAACGCGACCGCCTTGCCGTTCGGCAGCGTGCCGGTGAACGCGATCTCGACGGCGGCGACCGGGCCGTCGAGCAGCAGCCGGGTCACCCTGTCCTCGTGCTCGGCGAACTGGGCGACGACCGCGCGGAGCAGCTTGACCGCGCGGTCCCGGCCGGTGGTGGTGAGGGTCGCGCCGTGCTGGATCGTGACCTCCGGATGGAAGACCTGGGCGAGCTGCTCCCAGTCGTGACCGTTGATGGCGTCGAAGTAGCGCTCGACCAGGTCCCGGGTGCTCATCGGCTCACCCGGACCGACCCGAGCTGGGCGACCGAGCAGAGCAGCTCGCCGTCGGCGGCGTACATGTCGGCCAGGCCGAGGCCACGGCCGCCGGCCATGGCGGGAGACCGCTGGTCCATGAGGATCCAGTCGTCGACCCGCGCCGGCGCGTGGAACCAGATGCTGTGGTCGATGGACAGGCCGGTGGCGCCGCCTGACCCGAACCAGAGGCCGTGCGGAACCAGGCAGGGGTCGACCGTGCACAGGTCGGTCGCGTAGACCAGCAGCGCGGTAGCCAGGACGGGGTCGGCGTCGATCGAGCCGGCGGCCTTCATCCAGACCCGCGAGCGCGCGTCGGCCGGCGGCTCCCCGGCGGCCGCCGCAAGCCGCAACGGCGTGCTGACGTACCTGAGGTCGAACGCGGAGTCGCCGTCCCAGGGCCGGAAGGTGTCGTCCAGGTACGGCTCGAGGTCGGTGCCGACGTTGGTGAGGTCGTCGGGGTCGGGCGCGACGGGCATCGGGTCCTGGTGGCCGAGTCCGTCCCGGTCGGCGGAGAAGACCAGCTCCGCGGTGAGCAGCAGTCGCTCGTCCTGCACGAGCTCGACGGACCGCCAGCAGCTGTTGCGGCCGTCGCGTACGACGGTGACATCGAGGTCGACGTTCACGTCGTCGCGGCCGACCTCGATGAAGTACGCGTGCATGCTCCGGACCGAGCGGCCCGCGGGGACGGTGGCTGCGGCCGCGGCGTAGGCCTGGGCGAGCAAGGTGCCGCCGTACGGATGACCCCAGGAGACAGGCACGGCCCGGCCCTCGAACGAGTTGGCTCCGCGGGGGATGAGGCGCAGGGCGCGGCACACTTCGTCGAAGGCGACCCGGGCCGGTGTGTCGGTCTCGGTCGCCTGCCTGGTCAGGGCTGGCCTCCGTCGACCGTGAGGACGGAGCCGGTGGTGTAGCTGGACAGGTCGCTGGCGAGGTAGAGCGCAGCGCCGACGATCTCGGCCGGCTCGCCGCCGCGGCCGAGAGCGAAGGTCTCCGCCCGTTTGGCGAACGCATCGGCGTCCCAGGAGCGGCTCACGTCGGTGAGGAAGGTGCCGGCCATGATCGCGTTGACCCGGACGGTCGGACCCCAGGCGTGCGCGAACCCGACGGTCAGGGCGTTCAGAGCCGGCCTTCGCCGCGGCGTACGGGAGGATGTGGGGTCGCGGATGGACGGCTCCGGCGCTGGAGATGTTGATGATCGAGCCGCCGTCCCCGGCCGCCATTCGGCTGCCGACCGTCGCCATCAGCCGGAACGGACCCTTCAGGTTCACGCCGATCGTCTTGTCGAACAGCTCCTCCGACACGTTCTCGACGGAGTCGTAGAGCGGGGACATGCCGGCGTTGTTGACGAGCACGTCGACCTTCCCGAACTCGGCGTACACGGTGTCGACCAGGCGGTCGAGCGACGTCCCAACGACCGACGTGCGTCTCGACGCCCAGCGCCCGGCGCCCGGTCTCGGCGGTCACCTCTGCGGCGAACTCGTCGCACGCGGCGCCGTTGCGACTGGCGATCACGACATCGGCTCCGGCGCGCGGCGAAGCCCAGGACCATCTCGCGGCCGAGGCCTCGACTTCCACCGGTGACGAGGGCGACCCTGCCGTTGAGGTCGAAATGCGGGGCAGACGACGGCGTCATCGCGGTCTCCTCGTTTGCTCGGGTGCGCCGGATGCTACTTGTTAGACGATCAATCTATCAGTATGGTGATCATAGTTATCATCCACTGGTGATGTGACCTGTTATCGCCACCATTCCATGGGAGGGTCCACACGTGACGGGCTTCCAACTGACACCCGAGCAGGTACAGCTGCGTGAGCTGGCCGCTCAGGTTGCCCGCGAGGTGTACGCGCCGCGCGCCGCCGACTGGGACCTCCACCGCACCCCGCTTCCTCCCGAGGAGGTGCAGCGGCTCGCCGACCTCGGCTTCCTGGGCATTGTCTTCCCAGAGGAGTACGGCGGCCAGGGTGGCGACCTGTACGACGCGCTCATCGTGATGGAGGAGCTGGCGAAGGAGTGCAGGCCGGCCGCCTTCCAGGTGTTCGAGGCGAACGTCGGTCCGATCCGGGTGATCGAGTTCTTCGGTACAGAGGACCAGCGCCGACACTTCATCCCACGGGTCACCCGCGGCGAGGTCACGATGGGGATCGGGATCTCGGAGCCGGAAGCCGGCTCGGCTGCCACGGACATGCGCACCCGTGCGGTCCGCGACGGCGACGACTACGTCATCACCGGCAACAAGCGGTGGATCTCCAACGGTGGTCACGCCGACCACTACCTGGTGTACTGCCGCCTCAACGACGAGCCGGGCGCCAAGGGCATCGGCGCGATCATCGTCCCCGCCGACACGCCGGGCTTCTCGGCGGGCGCCTCCGAGAAGCTGATGGGCTTCCGTGGCATCCCGAGTGCCGATCTGTACTTCGACGAGGTGCGGGTCCCCGCCAGCAACCTCGTCATCGAGGCCGGGGGCTTCAGCAAGCTGTTCGGCGTGTTCGCGATCGAGCGGCTGGGGAACTCCACCATGAGCCTCGCCATCGGCCAGACCTCGCTGGACCGGAGCGCGTCGTACGTCCAGCAGCGCGAGCAGTTCGGGCGCCAGTTGGTCGAGTTCCAGAACGTCCAGATGACACTGGCCTCCATGGCGACCCAGGTCGAGGCCGCCCGGCTGCTGATCCAACGTGCAGCCGTCAACGCCGGCAACGGTCTCCCGGTTCCGTTCGAGGTGTCCGTCGCCAAGTGCTTCGCCAACGAGATGGCCAAGGAGGTCTCCGACCTCGCCATGCAGTTGCACGGTGGCAACGGCTACACCGAGGAGTACGGCATCGAACGTCTGCACCGCGACTCTCACGGGTGGGCGATCGCTGGCGGAACTCCCGCGATCCAGCGCATCCGGATCGCCTCAGAGCTCCTGGGGAGGCCCTTCAGCCAGCGGCCTCCGGAAGGTGTCGTCTGATGGCGGACCTGTTCGAGCTGCCACAGGTCTACCTCGACCTGCAGGCCGAGGCTCGCGTGCTCGCGACCGCGTGCGCTGACGTGGCGGATCGTGCCGACGAGGCCGACAGCTTCGACCCCGACGTCCGTGCACGGCTCCAGGAGTCCGGGCTGGCCGCCGTGGTCGTGGCGGCTGAGTTCGGTGGCCGCTTCGAGGCGGTCGACTCGCTGGCCGTGACCGTGGTCCGCGAGCAGCTCGCGGCGGTGAGTGGTCACCTCGACTCGATGTTCGGGATGCAGGGCATCGGCAGCTACGCGGTCTCCGTAGGCGGTTCCGCCGAGCTCCGCCAGCGCTGGCTGCCTCGAGTCGCGACGTTGGAGGCGATCGGTGCGCTCGCCCTCACCGAGCCCGACGTCGGATCCGACCTGAGGTCCATCACCACGTCGGTGGAGGAGGTCGGCGACGAGCTGATCCTCAATGGCCACAAGTCGTTCATCACCAACGCAGGTGACGCCACCTTCTACAGCGTTCTCGCCCGCGAGAGCGAGGGCTACTCGCTCATCCTGGTGCCTGCGGACACCCGGGGTGTATCCGTCAGCCATCCCCACCAGATCATCGCGCCACACGTGCTCGGCGACGTCGTGCTCGAGGACGTCCGGGTCCCCCTGGACCACCGCCTGGGCGAGCCAGGGGTCGGCTTCAAGCTGATGCTCTCGACCCTGGCCACCTTCCGCGTCTCGGTCGCCGGTGCCGCGGTGGGCCTCGCGCAGGCTGCGCTCGAGGAAGCGATCGCGCACGCGACCGGCCGCGAGCAATTCGGCATGCCGCTCGCGCGTCTCGGCGGTGTACCAGCATCCCTGGCGACCAGCTGGGTCGAGATCGAGATGGCGCGGGCCATGGCGTACCGAGCCGCGGCCGCCGCCGCGCGCGACCCGCAGGAGGGCCTCCACCTGTCGTCCATCGCCAAGGTGGGCGCGACTGAGATGGCCGCACGCGTGACGGATCGATGCGTCCAAGTGATGGGTCGGTTCGGACTCGTTCGGGGCAGCAAGATCGAACGGCTCTACCGCGAGGCGCGGCCGATGCGCATCTACGAGGGCTCGACCGAGGTCATCCTCGACTCGCTCGCCAAGAAGCTCGTGCGGGATCGTGCGGACGGGGGCTCGAGATGATCATCGACTGTCATGCACACGTCTGGCCCGACCACATCGCCGACGCCATGCAGGAGCAGACCCCGGCCGGCATGAAGCTCCAGTACGACGGCAAGGTGTCCGGCCTGCTGCGCACCATGGACGCGGCTGGCATCGACATGGCGCTGACGCTCGGCGTTGCGCTGAAGGCGTCGACGGTGGCGCGGACGAATGAGTTCATCGGGTCGGTGCCCCGGGACCGCTTCGTCCCGTTCGGTACGGTGCACCCGGACCTGTCGGTGGACGAGAACCTCCGCCACCTCCGAGACAACGACATCCGTGGCGTGAAACTGCACCCACTCTTCCAGACGCTGGCCCTCGACGACCCGCGGGTTCTCGAGATCCTCGCGGCCCTCGCGGAATCCGGAATCGTCGTGGTGACCCACGTCGGCGCCGGCGGTGACGAGGAAGCGAGCCGTCGGGCCGCGCCGGTCCTGCTCCGCCAGATCGTCGACACGCTGCCGGACCTGAAGATGATCGCCTGTCATTACGGCGGCTACCACCGTCTCGACGAGGCGGAGGAACATGTCGTCGGCTCGAACGTCGTCATCGAGACGTCATGGCCGCCCACCATGGCGCTGCTCGAGCCCGAGCGGGTGCTCGCGCTGGTGCGGCGCCACGGCACGGACCGTGTGGTGTTCGGCTCCGACTGGCCGATGGCCAACCCGGCGGCCGAGATCGAGGCCATCCGCGCCCTCGGACTGACCGCTGACGAAGAGGCGGCGATCCTCGGTGGGAACCTGGCCCGGATCTTGGGCCTCGACCGAAGTGCCGCCTGAGATCGTCCGCTCGGGCGTGCCTACTTCGCCGTGATCCCGCCGTCGACGGGGATGGTCACGCCGGTGACGTACGACGCCAGATCGCTGGCAAGGAAGAGCGCGACACTGGCGATCTCCTCCGACTGCGCGGCACGACCCATGGGGATCGTCGCGAAGAACGCCTGCTTGCGGCGCTCGATCTCCTCGGGGTCGTCGATCCGGAAGAAGGCGGGCAGTCCGGGCGTCTCGGTTGAACCAGGAGCGATGGCGTTGACCCGGATGTTGTCCTCGGCGAAGGCCAGGGCCATCGACCGGACCAGGGCGATGACCCCGCCCTTGGTGAAGGAGTACATCGGGCTGTACGGCGAGCCGATCAGTCCCGACGTCGAGCTGGTGAAGATCACCGAGGCGCCGTTCGCGGCCTTGAGGGCCTCGGTGAGGTAGCCGCTGAGGAAGAATGAGGCGCGGGCGTTGATCTCGACACCGGTGTCCCACTCGGCCAGGGTCAGGTCCAGGCCCGCAGCGCCCGGGATCCCGACATTGTTGTAGAGCACGTGGAGGGCGGCGTGGTCGCGGGTGACGTCATCCGCCAACTGCTTCAGGGCATCCAGATCGCGCACGTCGACGACGGCTCCGCGAGCGGAGCCGCCGGCTGCCTCGATTGCCTGCACGGTGGCGTCGACAGCGGCCGCGTTGATGTCGGCCACGATGACGTGCGCGCCCTCCCGGGCGAAGAGCTCGGCGGCAGCGCGGCCCATGCCGGATGCGCCAGCCGTGATGAGTGAGACCTTGTTTGCCAGGAGCATCGAATGACTTCCGTTTCTGTGTGACATGGCGGTGCCCGACTCGGACGAATGGTGGGTCAAGGGGGCGCTGCCCATGTCTAGCACATTGCTGCGCATGATTACCACTGATGTCGGAGATCGAGGGTGCCGACTCCACTACTGATGCGTCGCACTCCGCTGCGGCTTACCCAGTTTGAACGAAGTTCGCGGCGAGTCTGGGCCTCGACAGCGACGACGCAGCCACCATGAGTTCATGTCGAGCGCGATCTTCTGGCCCAAGCGCCACCGGAGTGAGGCGGAGCAGGCAGGCTCCGTGCGCGAGGAGCGGCCGGACGAGCATGTCGCCAAGCGCCGGATCAAGCAGGCCGCGGATCTGGCCGACGAGATGCGGCCGACCGGCGGCAAGCACCGGGGTCAGCCGACGACCACGTAGCAACGCGATCCGGGTGTCTTGCGGCTCCTGAGATCCTTGGCCCATGGCGAACCTTCCGAGCAGGGCTGACGACTGGTTCGGAAAGGCCTTCTCGAAGGCCTGGAAGGACAAGGCCGAGGAGATCGGCCGCTTCAACCTGGCCATCTTCGGGAAGACCGGCGTTGGCAAATCGACGCTGGTCAACGCCATCTTCGGCACCGAGATCGCGGCTACCGGCATCGGGGCGCCGGTCACCCGTGACGAGCACCTCTACCTGCACCAGAGCGGCACGCTCGGGGTGCTCGACACCCGCGGGCTCGAGGTCGGACGCGACAACGCCGAGCTGATCGCCGAGCTCCGGGACTACCTGCACAGCATGCGCCGCAAGCCGCTCGCCGACCAGCTGCACGTGGCCTGGTACTGCGTACGTGCCGGCGACCGCCGGTTCGAGGACACCGAGGCCGACTTCATCAGGGCTCTGGCCGCGCTCGGACTGCCGGTGATCCTGGTGCTCACCCAGGTGCCGCGCAGCCTGGGATCCGGGGGAGGCGCCCGGGTGCACCCCGACGCCGAGGCGCTCGCGGCGCGGATCGCCGACCTCGGGCTGCCGATCGCCGACGGGCTGATCCACTACACGATGGCGCTCGCCGACGACTTCACCGGGCAGGCGGCGTACGGCCTGCAGGAGCTCCTCGATGCCACCTTTCGCAGTGCGCCCGACGGCGTCTCCCACGCGATCACGGCGGCTCAGGGGATCGACTTCGACCGCAAGCGCGAGCGTGCAGAAGCTGCGATCAAGCTTGCGACGGGGGCAGCGACCACCGCCGGAGCCTCCCCCATCCCCTTCTCCGACGCCGCCATCCTCGTCCCCATCCAGCTGACGATGATGGCCTCGATCGCGGTGACCTACGGGATCTCGGTCGAGCGCTCCACCGCCGCCTCGATGGCGGCGACCGCCGCTGCAACGACGATGGGCCGCTCGTTGGTGGGCAACCTGATCAAGTTCGTTCCCGGTGCGGGTACGGCGATCGCGGGCGGGATCAACGCGACGATCGCCGGCACCTTCACCTACGCGATGGGCGAGGCCTGGTTGCGCGTGTGCGAGCGGTTGGCCCGGGGTGGGCTGCGCGGCGTCGGAGGGACCCTCGACAACGACTCGATCCACCGGCTCTTCGTCGAGGAGTTCAAGTCCCAGGCCATGCAGGCGCAAGTCGGCGTGAGCACGCGCTGGGAGCGGATCGCCCGGGAGACGGTGGGCGAGGACTACGCCACCACGTACGCCGCGCGGTTCCGGGCGATGGCGGAGCGCGGCCAGGACATCCACGGCGAGGCGACCTTCGTCGCCGAGCTGATGGCGCCGCCCGCGCGGGTCCTCGATGCCGGGTGCGGCACCGGGCGGGTCGCCGTACGCCTGGCGGAGCTGGGCTACGACGTCGTCGGGGTCGACGTGGACGCGTCGATGATCGATGTGGCCCGGGCCGAGGCGCCCGGCCTGGACTGGCGACTGGCCGACCTCGTGTCCTTCGACCTCGGGGAGACCTTCGACGTGGTGCTCGTCGCGGGCAACACCATCCCGCTGCTCGAGCCCGGCACTCTGCTCGACGCGTGCGAGCGGATCGGTCACCACCTCACCCCTGGCGGTGTCATCGTCTGCGGCTTCGGTCTCGACGCCGCGCACCTGCCGGGCGACTGTCCGCCCACGGCCCTCGTCGACGTCGACGCCGCCTTCGGCGTCCTCGGGCTCGATGCGGTCATGCGTTACGGCACCTGGGACCACCACGCGTTCGAACCCGACGACGGCTACGCCATCACGCTGTACGCCGAGCCGCGCCGATGAAGGTCGTCGTGCTCACCGGGGCCGGGATCTCCGCCGAGAGCGGGGTGCCGACCTTCCGCGACGCCGACGGCCTGTGGGAGGGCCACCGGGTCGAGGACGTCGCGACGCCGGAGGCCTACGAGTACCAGCCTTCGGTGGTGCACCAGTTCTACGACGCGCGCCGCGCTGCACTCGGTGCCGTCGACGCCCAACCCGGCGCACCGCGCGCTCGCCCGACTCGAGGCCGAGCTCGGCGACGACCTGCTCATCGTCACCCAGAACATCGACGACCTGCACGAGCGCGGCGGCGCGACCCGGGTGCTGCACATGCACGGCGAGCTCCGCTCGGCGCTGTGCCGCGGTTGCGGCCGCCGTACGCTACTGGGACGACGACCTCGCCGACTACCCACCGTGCCCGGGCTGCGGGGTCGAGCGAGCTGCGCCCCGACGTGGTGTGGTTCGGCGAGATCCCCTACGAGATGGACCGGATCGTCGACGGCCCTCGACGCCGCCGACCTCTTCGTCTCGATCGGTACGTCGGGCGCGGTCTACCCGGCCGCCGGGTTCGTCCAGGTGGCCTCCGCCGGGGGTGCCCGAACCCTCGAGCTCAACCTGGCGGCCAGCGAGGGCACTCACCTCTTCGACGAGTCCCGCCACGGGCCCGCTTCGCTGCTGGTGCCGGCGTGGGTCGACGAGGTGGTCTGAGAGGGTGGCGGGACCGATCGAGGAGGCTGATGGCAATGAACGGGTTCGGACTGATGGTGGTCGGTGTCGGCATGACCGTGGCGCTGACCGCGTGCGGCACCGACGACAGTGAGAAGTTCGCCGACGGCTCGGCGGACGACATCGTCAAGACCGCCAAGGCCGACATGGCCGAGCTCGACGCGGTCAAGGTCGCCGGCACGATCGCCAGCGACGGGAAGGAGGTCAGTCTCGACCTCCAGGTCGACTCGGACGACGACTGCACCGGTTCCCTGGGCGTCGGCAGCGGTACGACCGAGCTGCTCGGCGTCGGCGGGACCATCTGGATCAGGCCCGACGAGGCCTTCTGGCGCGCATCGGCCGGAGACGCCGCCGACAAGGTGATCGCGGCCGTCGGTGACAAGTGGGTCGTGCTGCCCGCCACCGACGACTCGTTCAAGCAGTTCTGCGATGTCAACGCGCTCCTTGACCAGATGCTCAAGGAAAATGACTCCGACCACGGGAAGTACACCAAGCAGGGCACCGACTCGGTCGACGGCGACGACGTCGTGAAGGTCGACAACACCGACGACCAGGGCTCAGCGACCGGCTACGTCCTGACCGACGATCCGCACTACCTGGTGAAGATCGTCAAGACCGACGGCGAGGACACCGGCGAGATGGCCTTCTCGGAGTTCAACGAGACCTTCGAGGTGGAGGCGCCCGCCGACGCCGACGTGGTGGACCTGGGCTCGCTCGGCTGAGGTCAGCCAGTCGGTGTGACGACCGAGGCGGCGTGCGGCGGCAGGACCAGCCGCGCGCCGTCCAGTCGGACGCCGGAGCCGGTCTCGAAGAGCAGCTCGCCCGGCTCGTCGAGCTCGACGAGGACCTCGGTGTCCCCGAAGTTCACGGCCACGTGCAGGTCGCCGCGCCACATCTCGAAGAGCCCGGTGTCCTCATCGACCAGGCAGACGTTGTGTGCGAACGCCGGGTCCGTCAGCTCGGGCAGCTCGCGACGGAGCGCGGCCAGTCGCCGGTAGACGTCCAGCAACCGCGCGTGTCGCCCGGTCGTCGACTCCGACCAGTCGAGCTTGGAGCGCACGAACGTCTCCGGGTCCTGCGGGTCCGGCACGACCTCCGGGTCCCAGCCCATCCGCTCGAACTCCGCGATCCGGCCCTCGGCGATCGCCTTGCCGAGCTCTGCCTCGGGGTGCGAGGTGAAGAACTGGAACGGCGTCGAGGCCGCCCACTCCTCGCCCTGGAAGAGCATCGGCGTGAACGGTCCCGCCATCGTGAGCAGGGCGGCGCAGGCGAGCTGGTCGTCGTCGAGCGTCTCGGTGAGCCGGTCGCCGACGGCGCGGTTGCCGATCTGGTCGTGGTTCTGGCTGGCGACCACGAGCCGCCAGCTCGGCATCTTGTCGAGGTCGATCGGCGCGACCGTGGTCGCGACCGCGGAAGGACGAGTACGTGCCGTCGTGGAAGAAGCCGCGCTCGATCACCTTCGCCAGCGCCGAGAGCGGCTCGAAGTCGGCGTAGTAGCCGTCGGTCTCGCCGGTCAGCGCCACGTGCACCGCGTGGTGGAAGTCGTCGCTCCACTGCGCGTCGAGGCCGTAGCCGCCGGCCTCACGGGGCGTGACGAGCTTGGCGTCGTTGAGGTCGGACTCGGCGATCAGCGTGAGCGGTCGGCCGAGGTGGGCCGACAGTGCGGCGACCTCGATCTCCATCTCCTCGAGGAGGTGCACGTCGGAGGAGTCCTCGAGGGCGTGCACGGCATCGAGCCGCAGGCCGTCGACGTGGTAGTCACGCAGCCACATCTGCACGTTGTCGAGGATGTAGCGGCGTACGACGTCCGAACCCTCCTCGTCGAGGTTGACCAGGTCGCCCCAGGTGTTGGCGCCCGACTTGAGGTAGGGGCCGTAGAGCGGGAGGTAGTTGCCCGAAGGGCCGAGGTGGTTGTAGACCACGTCCTGGATCACGCCGAGGCCCGCGGCGTGACAGCCGTCGACGAAGCGCTGGTAGCCCGCGGGGCCGCCGTACCCCTCGTGGACGGCGTGCCACAGGACCCCGTCGTAGCCCCAGTTGTGGGTGCCGTTGAAGGCGTTGACCGGCATCACCTCGACGAAGTCGACGCCGATGTCTCGCAGGTGGTCGAGGCGCGTGAGCGCAGCGTCGAAGGTTCCATCTGGCGTGAAGGTGCCGATGTGCAGCTCGTAGATCACCGAGCCGGCGAGCTGGCGCCCGGTCCATCCCTGGTCGGTCCACACGTGGTCGGTGGAGTCATGGGTGCGGGACAGGCCGTGGACGCCGTCGGGCTGACGCCTCGACAGCGGGTCGGGGCGCGGCGTCTCGTCGTCGTCGACCAGGTAGCCGTAGTCGATCTCCTCGCCCACCGGGTCGGGGACGGGGCCGGTCGGTGACCACCAGTCGTCGTCGCCCTGCTCCATCTCGATGGTCTCCCCGGCTGCCACGAGCCGCAGCCGGGACGGGCGGGGCGCCCACACGTCGAAGGGTCCGTACGTCATGCGTCCTCCCGGACCAGTAGGGCCACCGGATGGGTGGCGAGCAGCGCGGCGACCGTACCGTCGGTGCCTGCACCGGTGAGCACGTCGTGCCAGCGGCCGGGCGGCAGGTCGAGCGTGGTGTCGCCCCAGCCGCCCTCAGCGTCGAGCCCGACCGGGAGCCGGGTCGCGACCGTGATCGCGCCGCCGCGGTCGAAGGCGAGCAGGTGGCTCGCTGCCGGACCACGCGCGCTGACCGGCGCGTACGTCGTGAAGAGCTGGGGTCGCTCGCGCCGCAGGGTCAGCGCCGAGCAGGTGATGTGCAGCTTGGCGGCGGCGTCGTCCCCGGCATCGCCGGAGAGGACGGCGGCGCGGTGGTCGAAGTCGACCGGGCGTCGGTTGTCGGGGTCGACCAGCGACTGCTCCCAGAGCTCGCTGCCCTGGTAGACGTCGGGCACCCCCGGCATCGTGATCGCGACCAGCTTGGCCGCCAGCGAGTTCGACCATCCCGGAGCCGTGACCCACTCGAGGAGACCGTCGATCACGCGTCGTACGTCGGTCGAGTCGAAGGCCGCGTCGACGGCGGCATGCACGGCGGCCTCATAGCTCTCGTCCGGCTCGGTCCAGGTGGTCCGGTCTCCGGCCTCGCGCATCGCCTTCTCGGCGTACCCGTGCAGCCGCTCCCGGGATGCGGGCCACGCGCCGAGGATCGCCTGCCACAGCAGGGATCCGAAGCCCGGGTCGGGCAGCGGCACCAGCTCGAGCAGCTCCTCGAGCGCCGCCGCCCAGGTGTCCGGCAGCTCGGCCAGCGTGGTGATCCTGGCGCGCACGTCCTCGCCGCGCTTGGTGTCGTGGGTCGAGAGCGTGGTCATCGCCTGCGGCCAGTCGGCCTGACGGGTCGCCATCGCCGTGTGGAAGTCGTCGACGGTCACCGAGAAGATGCTCGGGTCGCCGCCCACCTCGTTGAGCGAGGTCAGCCGCGACCAGCGGTAGAACGCGCAGTCCTCGACACCCTTGGCCATCACCATGCCGCTGGTCTGCTGGAAGCGCCGCGCCGGCGGCGCCCAGGGGTCGCTGAGGATCGGCTGGAGGACGCCGAACGTCGCCTCCAGGTCGGGCCGCTGCTCGCGGGCGAGCGCGAACGCCTCCTCCAGGTGGTCGTCGCCCTCGGGCAGGTAGGAGCGGTAGACGGGGAAGCAGGCGAGCAGCTCGGCGACCGCGTCCTCGATCTCGGTGAACGACGCTGCGGTCGTGATCCGTCTGAGCTCGCGGGTGATCCGCCGGACCTCGGAGTGCAGGATGCCGTCGGCCACCTCGCGCTTGGTGCCGTGGATCATCGCGGCCCAGTCGATCGGAGCACCGCGCAGCCGAGCCTCGAGCGCGTCGAGCGGACCCTGCCCGGCGGGGTCGGTGAGCACTCGGTCGATGACGGCGAGGGCGTCGTACCCCGTGGTGCCCTCGGTGGCCCAGTCCTCGGACAGGGCCTCGCCGGGCTCGAGGATCTTCTCGACGAGGACGTAGGCACCGCCGGTGAGGGCGGACAGGTCCTCGAGGTAGCGCTGCGGGTCGCGCAATCCGTCGGGGTGGTCGACGCGGAGTCCGTCGACGAGCCCCTCGTCGAACCAGCGGCGGATCTCGACGTGGGACTCGGCGAAGACCTCGGGATCCTCGACGCGGACGGCGGCCAGCGTGTTGACCGCGAAGAAGCGTCGGTAGTTGAGGCTGTCGTCGGCCGCGTGCCAGTTGACCAGGCGGTAGTGCTGCTCTTCGTGGGTGCTGGTGCCCGGCGCCAGCGGGAAGCGCAGGTCGTGGTACCAGAGCTCGCCGTCGCGGACCTGGATCGCCGAGGCGTCGTCGTCGCCGACGACCGGGATCAGGATCCGCCCGTCACCGGCGGCCCACTCGATGTCGAACGCCGTCGCGTGCTCGGACTCGCGGCCCAGCCGCAGCACGTCCCACCACCACGCGTCCTCGGTCGGGGTCGCGACGCCCACGTGGTTGGGGACGATGTCGACCAGCACCCCGAGCCCGAGGCGGCGGGCCTCGGCCGACAGTGCGGCCAGGCCCTCGGCGCCACCGCGCTCGGGGTCGACGTGGTCGAAGGCGACGACGTCGTACCCGTGCGTCGATCCGGGCTCCGCCGCGAGCAGGGGCGAGAGATAGACCCAGTCCACCCCGAGGTCGTGGAGGTAGGTCAGTCGATCCGCCGCCGCGTACAGGTCGAAGTCGGCGGTGATCTGGAGCCGGTACGTCGATGCCGGGACCCGCACCCCGGTCAGCCCCGGCCGGCGTGCGCCGCCACGGACGCTGCCACGGAGTGGTCGACCTCGACCTCGGGCTCGAGGTGCTCGCGGAGCACCACCATGCTGCGGTGCGGGATCGTGAAGGTCTCGCCCGCTGCGAAGGTGCCGTCGGCGTCGGCCGAGCCACCGGTGTCGATGACGACGTCCCACCCGTCGGCGTACTCGTCGTTGGGCAGGGTCACCTGCGCCTCGCCGTCGGCGTTGAAGTAGAGCAGGAAGTGGTCGTCGGCGATGGTCTGGCCGCGGGCGTCCTTGCCGGCGATGCCGTGCCCGTTGAGGTACATGCCCAGCGCCTGGCTCCCGTTGTGCCAGTCGTCGTCCTCCATCGGCCGTCCGTCGAGGTGCAGCCACACGATGTCGTTGAGCCGGTCGCCGTCGCCGCCGTCGGGGACGCGGACGGTGCCGCCGGTGAAGAACCGCTTCCTCCGGAAGGTCGGGTGGTCGTGCCGCAGCCGGGCCACGGCGGCGGTGAACTCGACCAGCGGGTTGTCGGCGTCGTCCCAGTGGACCCAGCTGATCTCGGAGTCCTGGGCGTAGGTGTTGTTGTTGCCCTGCTGGGTGCGGCCGAGCTCGTCGCCGTGCAGGATCATCGGGACCCCCTGGCTCAGCAGCAGCGTGGCGATGAGGTTGCGCTGGGACCGGGCCCTCGCAGCCAGGACCGCGGGGTCGTCGGTCTCGCCCTCGACACCGTGGTTCCAGGAGCGGTTGTGGCTCTCCCCGTCGTTGTTGTCCTCGCCGTTGGCGTCGTTGTGCTTCTCGTCGTAGGACACGAGGTCGCGCATCGTGAAGCCGTCGTGGGCCGTCACGAAGTTGATGCTGGCGACCGGGCGACGCCCGGAGTGCTCGTAGAGGTCGGAGGAGCCGGCGATCCGAGAGGCGAACTCACCCAGCGACGGCTCGCCGCGCCAGAAGTCGCGGACGGTGTCGCGGTACGTGCCGTTCCACTCGGTCCACTGCGGCGGGAAGCCGCCGACCTGGTAGCCGCCGGGGCCGATGTCCCACGGCTCCGCGATCAGCTTGACCTGGCTCACGACCGGGTCCTGCTGCACGAGCTCGAAGAAGGTCGACAGTCGGTCGACGTCGTAGAACTCGCGGGCCAGCGTCGAGGCGAGGTCGAAGCGGAAGCCGTCGACGTGCATCTCGGTGACCCAGTAGCGCAGTGAGTCCATCAGCAGCTGCAGCGAGTGCGGGTGTCGGACGTTGAGGGAGTTCCCGGTGCCGGTGTAGTCCATGTAGAACTGCATGTCGTCCTCGACCAGGCGGTAGTACGCCTCGTTGTCGATACCGCGGAAGCTCAGCGTCGGACCGAGATGGTTGCCCTCCGCGGTGTGGTTGTAGACCACGTCGAGGATCACCTCGATGCCGGCGGCGTGCATGGCCTTGACCATCGACTTGAACTCCTGGACCTGCTGACCCTCGCCACTCGCGGCGTACGACGCCTCCGGTGCGAAGAAGCCGATGGTGTTGTAGCCCCAGTAGTTGCGCAGTCCCTTGTCGAGCAGCGTGCTGTCCTGGACGAACTGGTGCACCGGCATCAGCTCGATCGCCGTGATGCCCAGCTTGGCCAGGTGGGCGGTGATCGCCGGGTGCGCGAGGCCGGCGTACGTGCCGCGCAGCTCCTCGGGCAGGTCGGGGTGCAGCTGGGTGAGTCCCTTGACGTGGGCCTCGTAGATGACCGACTCGTTGTAGGGGATGCTCAGCCGACGGTCGCCGTCCCAGTCGAAGAACGGCGTGATCACGACGCTCTTCATCATGTGGGAGGCGGAGTCCTCGTCGTTGCGCGACTGGGGGTCGCCGAAGTCGTAGCCGAAGAGCGACTGGTCCCAGTCGATGTCGCCACTGGTCGCCTTCGCGTACGGGTCGAGCAGCAGCTTGTTCGGGTTGCAGCGCTGACCCTTCTTGAGATCCCACGGGCCGTGCACGCGGTAGCCGTAGCGCTGGCCGGGCTGCACCGTCGGCAGGTAGCCGTGCCAGACGTAGGCGTCCACCTCGGTCAGCTCGACCTTCGACTCGACGCCGTCGGCGTCGAAGAGGCAGAGCTCGACCTTCTCGGCCGCCTCGCTGAAGATCGCGAAGTTGGTGCCGCTCCCGTCGAAGGTCGCGCCGAGCGGGTAGGCGCGACCGGGCCAGACCTCCACAGCGCTCTCCCCCTGGTCACCTGCATGGTCCTCGATTGGATCGATCAAAGCACACCTTCCCTCGCCCGCCTCCGTGTCCGGACGGGATGTACCCAGAGTTCACCGTCGCGGAACACATGTTCGCTCTCCGGGGAATGTACGGGCACCGTGCCGGGTTGGCGCCGTACATGACCGAGGCCGAGATCACACGCGCCAGCGTCGGGCTGCGCAGCGAGCGCGGTCCGATCCTGCTCGCCGTGATGCTCAGTCTCGGGCTGGTCGCCATCGACTCCACCATCCTCGCGACGGCGGTACCGGCGGTGGTGGGCGACCTCGGTGGCTTCACCCAGTTCCCGTGGCTGTTCTCGGTCTACCTGCTCGCGCAGGCGGTCACCGTCCCGGTCTACGCCAAGCTCGCCGACCAGTACGGCCGCAAGCCCGTGATGCTGGTCGGCATCGGCCTCTTCCTGTTCGGCTCGCTGCTGTGCGGTCTCGCCTGGAGCATGGGCGCCCTGATCGCCTTCCGTGCGGTGCAGGGACTCGGCGCCGGCGCGGTGCAGCCGATGAGCATGACCATCGTCGGCGACATCTACTCGCTCGAGGAGCGTGCCAAGGTCCAGGGGTACGTCGCCAGTGTGTGGGCGATCTCGGCGGTCATCGGCCCGACCCTCGGCGGCATCTTCGCCGACTACGTCTCGTGGCGGTGGATCTTCCTGATCAACCTGCCGCTCGGGCTGCTCGCGGCCGCGATGATCTGGCGCAACTTCCACGAGAAGGTCGAGCGCCGGGCGCACCGGATCGACTACGCAGGCTCCGCCCTGCTGACCGGCGGAGGCGTGCTCCTCCTGCTCGCGCTGCTCGAGGGCGGCGTGCGGTGGGACTGGTCGTCCCCGGTCAGCATCGCGCTGTTCGTGAGCTCGGCCGTGCTGCTCGTCGCCTTCGGGCTGGTCGAGCGGCGCGCGGCCGAGCCGGTGCTGCCGCTCTGGCTGCTGCGACACCGCGTCGTGGTGGCGGCGATGGCGGCCTCGCTCGTGGTCGGTGTGCTGATGATGGGCCTGACGACGTACGTCCCGCTCTACGCCCAGAGCGTGCTGGGCTACGGCGCCGTGGTCTCCGGCTTCGCGCTGGCCGCGATGACCCTGGGCTGGCCGGTCGCGGCGTCCAACTCCGGCCGGCTCTACCTGACCATCGGCTTCCGGGCGACGATGCTGATCGGTGGGGCGATCGGTGCGGCCGGCACCGCGCTGCTGCTCCTGGTCGGCCCGGACAGCTCGATCCTGCTGCTCGCACTGCCGTGCTTCGTGATGGGCCTCGGCTTCGGCCTGGTCGCCAGTCCCTCGATCATCGCCGCCCAGACGTCCGTGACCTGGCAGGACCGCGGCGTCGCGACCGGGTCGACGATGTTCGCCCGCTCGGTCGGGAGCGCGCTCGGGGTCGCGGTCTTCGGCGCGATCGTCAACCACGAGGTCGCGGTTCGGCTCGGCCGAGGCGTCACCGACGTCTCGAGCCTGACTCCTGACATCCTCGACCCCGCCATTCACCACGTGTTCCTGGCCTCGGCGATCACCGCGATCGCCCTGCTCGGCGTGGGCATGCTGATGCCGAAGCGGATCAGTGAGCCGGAGGAGGAGTCGGCGGCGCCGGTCGGCGGTGCGTGAGCAACCGTTCGGCGGGCTGGAAGGGTTGCTGGGTCACCGCTGGGGTGCGGCGGTGCCGGTCGGCGGTGCGTGGGCAACCGTTCGGGCGGGCGAAACGGTTGCTGGGTCACCGCTGGGGTGCGGCGGTGCCGGTCGGCGGTGCGTGGGCAACCGTTCGGGCGGGCGGAAGGGTTGCTGGGTCACCGCTGGGGTGCGGCGGTGCCGGTCGGCGGTGCGTGGGGCAACCGTTCGGGCTGGCGGAAGGGTTGCTGGGTCACCGCTGGGGTGCGGCGGGCCGGTCGGCGGTTCGTGAGCAACCGTTCGGCGGGCGGAAGGGTTGCTGGGTCACCGCCGGGGTGCGGCGGCGCCGGTCGGCGGTGCGTGAGCAACCGTTGTGGCGGGCAAAACGGTTGCTGGGTCACCGCTGGGGGGCGGCGGTGCCGGTCGGCGGTGCGTGGGCAACCGTTCGGCGCTGGCGAAACGGTTGCTGGGTCACCGCTGGGGTGCGGCGGCGCCGAAGCGGGTCAGTGAGCCGGACGGACCGCAAGGATCGAGCTGAGCACGCCCGGGTACGTCGTCTCGACGTCCTCGAGGCGCAGCTCCTGGTGGGTCTGGCCGCCGATCACGCTGCGGCGGGTGACGCCCGCCTCGCGCAGGATCTTGAAGTGGTGGCTCGCCGTCGACTTGCTGACGCCGTCGTACAGCTGGGCGCAGGGCGCGGGGCGGCTCTCGGCGTACATCCGGCGGACCATCTCGAGACGGACCGGGTCGGAGAGTGCGGCGAGCACGTCCTGGAGGCTCCCTACCTCCTGGGCGATCTCGGCAGCTTCCTGAACCTCGGGCACGTGGTCCTCCTCACGTCGGTTTGATAAACATCGAACCGCGTCCTACAGTGACACCTGTTCGATCTACATCGAACTTACCACGCAGGAGGACGCCATGAGCACGATCGTGACCGACCAGACTGAGCACAGCACCGACCACACGACCGGCCAGCGCTGGGCCTACCCGCTGCTGATCGCGCTCCTCGCCGCGTCGATGGGTGTCTCCGGCGCCCCGGCTCCCCTCTACGGCCTCTACGAGCAGCGCTGGAACCTCGCGCCGATCACCACCACCCTGGTGTTCGCGGCGTACGCCGCCGCCGCGCTGGCCGCGGTCCTGATGGCGGGCCAGGCGTCCGACAAGTACGGCCGCAAGCCGCTGCTGCTCGGAGCGGCGGTCGGGATGATCGCCGGTCTGGTCGTCTTCATGACGGCCGACGGGGTGGCCGCGCTGTTCGTGGCCCGGATCCTGCACGGTGCGTCCGTCGGTACCGCCGTCGTCGTCGGCAGCGCCGCCCTCCTCGACCTGCGACCGACGAGAGGCGCCCGCACCGGCCACCTGACCGGGATCATGATCAACGCCGGGATCGCGGTCACGATCCTCGCCGCGTCCTTGCTCGCGCAGTTCGCCCCGCACCCGTACGTCGCGCCGTACGCCGTCGTCGCCGTGGTGATCCTGGCGATGCTCCTCGGGCTGATCGCGATGGTCGAGCCGCACGCCGGCCGGACCGGACACTCGTCCGGCCCGCTGCGGCTGACCCGCCCGCACGTGCCGGCCTCGATCGCCGCGGACTTCCGCTTCGCCGTGCTCGGCGTGATGGCCGCCTGGTCCGTGCTCGGCGTCTACCTCTCGCTCTTCCCGACCTTCGCCGGACAGTCGACCGGCGTGCACAGCCTGGTCTTCGGGGGCGCAGTCGTCGCCGCGATGGCGGGCTCGGCCGCGGTGAGCCAGGCGTTCGGAGGCCGGCTCGCCGCCAAGAGCGCGGCGATCATCGGCGACTTCGGCACCGCCGCGGCGCTCGGTGTCAGCGTGCTCGCCCTCGACAGCGGGCACGCGGGACTGGTCGGTGCGGCCGCCGTGTTCATGGGCCTGTCCTTCGGGCTCGCCTTCGGCGGCTCGCTGCGCCACCTGGGCAGCGTCGTACCCGCGGACCAGCGCGGCCAGGTCATGTCGGCCTACTACGTGCTCGGCTACAGCGCGATGATCGTGCCGACCATCCTGGCGGGCTGGGCTGCGACGACCTGGGGCCTCGCCGCGATCTTCCCGTGGTTCTCGCTCGCGGTCGCGCTGGCCTGCATCGCCGCCGGCACCCTGGGCCTCACAGGCCGCGAGCGCAGCCTTGCCTTGGTTGCGAGCGGTGCCGCCTGACGGATTGGATGCGGCACATGACCGTAGGTGACGTGGCGGCCCCGATCGGACCGCACGAGGACGAGCCGCACCAGCTGGGCCTCAACAACCGGCTGAACTGGCTGCGTGCCGCCGTCCTCGGGGCCAACGACGGGATCGTGTCGACAGCGGGCATCGTGATCGGGGCGGTGGGCGCGACCAGCGACCGGTCCGCGATCGTGATCGCGGGGGTCGCAGGCCTGACCGCCGGGGCGATGAGCATGGGCGCGGGGGAGTACGTCTCGGTCAGCACCCAGCGTGACTCCGAGCTCGCGCTGCTCGCCAAGGAGCGTCGCGAGCTGCGCGACGAGCCCGACGAGGAGCTCGCCGAGCTGGCCGGCCTCTACGTCGAGAAGGGGCTCGACGAGGAGCTCGCGCTCGAGGTGGCCATCGCGCTGACCGAGAAGGACGCACTCGGAGCGCACGCCGAGGCCGAGCTCGGTATCGACCCCGACGACATCTCCAACCCGGTCAACGCCGCGACCGCGTCGACCGTCGCGTTCACGATCGGCGCCCTGCTGCCGCTGCTGACGATGACCCTGGCCACGCCGTCGATCCGGCTCTGGCTGACGGTCGTGTCGGTCGTGATCGCGCTCGCGATCACGGGGTGGACCAGCGCCCGCTTCGGCTACAGCAGCCCTCGGCGCGCCGTACTGCGCAACGTCGTCGGCGGTCTGTTCGCGATGGCGGTCACCTATGCGATCGGCACCGTCCTCGGCACCCAGATCGGCTAGGCGCGATCCGCGGCGGCGCCGATCCGGCGCAGTGCGGAGACCAGCGAGCTGTCGGGGCCGTCGCCGCCCTGCAGCTCCTGCACGATCTCGGGCGCCAGCGCGTCCAGGCCGCGGACCTCCTCGTGCAGCCGCTCCATCGTCGTGTCGAGGGCGTACGCCGTCTCTGCCGCCTGGTGCAGGCCTTCGAGCAGCTCGGCCGGCACGTCTCGCCGGTACTTGTAGTAGATCTTGTGCTCCAGGCTCGCCCAGAAGTCCATCGCGATGGTGCGGAACTGCACCTCGACGACGACCGGCACCTGACCGCCGGACAGGAACACCGGCACCTCCACGAGGGCGTGCAGGCTGCGATAGCCGTTGGGCTTGGGCTCCTCGATGTAGTCGCGGACCTCGACGATCGTGACGTCCTGCTGCTGGGTGAGCAGGTCGAAGACCCGGTAGACGTCGGAGGCGAAGCTGCACACGACCCGGACTCCGGCGATGTCGGTGACCCGCTGCCGGACCTTGTCGAAGGACGCGGACTCGTCGATCACGATCCCCTTGCGCCCGACCTTCTCGACCAGGCTCTCCGGTGACTTCAGTCGCGAGGAGACCGTCTCGATCGGGTTGTAGTCGTGCAGGTGGGTGAACTCGTCACGCAGGATGTTGAGCTTGGTGACCACCTCGTCCATGCCGAACCGGTGCTCGAGCATGAACCGGCGGAAGTCCTCGTCCGGAGCGCTGGGGGGTGTCGCGGTCACCCCTCCACCGTACGGAGTCGCCGCTCAGCCCACCACGCCGTACAACCGGTCACCGGCGTCGCCGAGCCCGGGCACGATGTAGCCCTTCTCGTTGAGCCTCTCGTCCATCGCGGCGGTGACGACGGTGACGGGTACGTCGAGGCCCTCGAGGTCCTTCTCGAGTCGCGCGCAGCCCTCGGGGGCGGCGAGCAGGCAGATGGCGGTGATGTCGTCGGCCCCACGGTCGGTGAGGAACTTGATCGCAGCCGCCAGCGTGCCACCGGTGGCGAGCATCGGGTCGAGGACGTAGCACTGGCGACCGGAGAGATCCTCGGGCAGGCGCTCGGCGTACGTCGACGCCTCGAGCGTCTCCTCGTTGCGGATCATCCCGAGGAAGCCGACCTCGGCGGTCGGGAGCAGCCGCATCATGCCGTCGAGCATGCCGAGACCGGCCCGCAGGATCGGGACGACGAGCGGGCGCGGGCGGGCCAGCGCGATGCCGGTCGTCGGCGACACCGGGGTCACGATCTCGATCGGCTCGACCCGCACGTCACGCGTCGCCTCGTAGGCGAGCAGGGTCACCAGCTCGTCAGCCAGGCGCGCGGAACGTCGGCGAGCCGGTGTTCTCGTCGCGCAGGACGGTGAGCTTGTGGGCGACGAGCGGGTGGTCCACGACGTGGGTGCGCATACGCGGAACAGTAGTGGCTGTGGGGGAAAGGGGGTTGGCCCCATCGGGCTCGTCTGCCACTCTGGAGAAGACCGATCGGAGGAACGTCATGGCTGAGCAGATCGACAACATCGACTTCGCCCTGGCGGCCTATCGCGAGGAGGGCGTCTGGACGGTCCAGGAGCTCGCCCATGACGTGCTCGAGGACGTCGACAAGCTCTCCCACGCGCTGCGCCGCTTCCCCGGCGACGGCGGCGCCGTCGGGCTGATCGCGATCGACGAGGACTTCTTCGTGATCATGCGCGTGGCCGGTCCGACCACGCGGGTGCTGCTCTCCGACATCACCGCGGCCGACGAGTGGGAGCTGGCCAGCTCCGCCGTCGACTTCCTGGGGCTCCCGCAGCCCGAGGACGAGGATGACCAGGTCCCCGCCGGCGACCTCAACCTGCTCGGCGATCTCGGCATGCACGCGATGGACATGGGGGTGCTGCTCGACGACGTCGACCTCTACCCCGATGAGATGCTCTCCGACATCGCCCGCAACCTCGGGTTCGGCGAGCTCTTCGACGACGCCGTCGGCCTCACCTCGGCGTGACGACCGACCGCTGGACGGCCTCGATGCGGGAGGCCCTCGACGAGGCACGCGCCGCGCTCGCCACCGCCGACGTGCCCATCGGCGCCGTCGTGCTCGCCCCGGACGGTACGACGGTCGGCCGCGGTCGCAACGTGCGCGAGGCCGACCACGACCCCACCGGGCACGCCGAGGTGGTCGCGCTCCGCGAGGCCGCGCGTGCTCGTGGCGAGTGGCGGCTCGACGGGCACACCCTGGTCGTCACTCTCGAGCCGTGCACGATGTGCGCCGGCGCTGCGGTGCTCAGTCGGGTCGAGCGGATCGTCTTCGGTGCCTGGGATCCGAAGGCCGGCGCGGCCGGCAGCCTGTGGGACGTCGTACGCGACCGTCGGCTCAACCATCGGCCCGAGGTCGTGTCCGGGGTGCTGGCCGACGACTCGAGGGTCCTGCTGGAGGGGTTCTTCGGCCAGCGCCGGTGATACCTGCCGTTCGCGCTGGTGATTGGTGGCCGACGGGCCGCGCGGTGAGGGTGGTCACATGCGCATCCGTGTGGAGCACCTCGACCATGCCTTCGGCATCGCCCACCGCCGGCCTCGGCTCTCCTGGCAGCTGCCGGACGGGTCGATCGCGCAGACGGCCTACGAGCTCGAGGTCGACGGCACCTCCTACGGCGTCGTCGAGACCGACCACAACGTGCTCGTCCCGTGGCCCGGTGCACCGCTGACCAGCCGGCAGCGTGCCGACGTGCGCGTTCGGGTCTGGGCCGACGGCGCCGATCTCGGCTGGTCCGAGCAGACCGCCGTCGAGGCCGGGCTGCTCGACCCGAGCGACTGGTCGGCCGTGTGGGTGCGTCCGGACGAGGTCGAGGTGCCGCCGGCAGGAAGCCGCCCGGCCTATCGCCTCCGCGGCGAGGTCGTCGTCGCCGCGCCGCTGCGCAGCGCCAGGCTCCACGTCACGGCGCACGGACTGCACGAGACGTCGATCGACGGCGTCCGGGTCGGTGACGACCAGCTGGCGCCGGGCTACACGGAGTACGCCGCGCAGACCTACGTGCGGGTCCACGACGTCACCGACCTGCTGACCCCCGGCCGGCACGAGGTCGGCGCGCTGCTGGCCGACGGCTGGTTCCGCGGCAAGGTCGGCGCGCCCCGGGCGAGCGACCAGTGGGGCGAGCGCACGGCGTACCTCGCCCAGCTCGTGCTCGAGCACGAGGACGGCACCACGTTCGGTGCACGGCACCGGCCCGGAGTGGGAGTGGACGACGTCGCACGTCCTGGCCGCCGACCTGATCGACGGCCAGGTCGAGGACCACCGCCTGGCTCGACCGCCGGCGACTGGCGCCCGGTGGCCCTCGCGGACCTCGGCTACGACGCGCTCACCTACTCGCCCGCGCCCGCCGGTGCGGGCCGTCGAGGAGCTCCGCCCGGTGTCGGTGACGACACTGCGCGACGGCGTCCAGGTGGTCGACCTCGGCCAGAACATCAACGGCCACGTCCGGCTCGCCACCCTCGGGCCGACCGGCACCGAGCTGACGCTGACCCACGGCGAGGCGCTCGGCCCGGACGGCGACGTCACCATGGACCACCTCGTCCCCAATCTGCCGTTCCTGCCTGACCTGACCGCCGGGCAGGTCGACAGCGTCGTCTCGGCGGGCGTCGACGGCGACGTGTTCGAGCCGCGCTTCACCACCCACGGCTTCCGCTACGTGCGCATCGAGGGTGACCTGCCGCCGGTCTCGCCCGACGACGTCACCGGGGTGGTCGTGCACACCGACCTCGAGGAGCGCGGCGGCTTCGTCTGCTCCGACGACCGGCTCAACCGCCTCCACGATGCCGCGGTCTGGAGCTTCCGCGGCAACGCCTGCGACGTACCGACCGACTGCCCGACCCGCGAGCGTGCCGGCTGGACCGGCGACTGGCAGCTGTACGTCCCGACGGCGTCCTACCTCTACGACGTCGCCGGCTTCTCCCTCAAGTGGCTGCGCGACCTCGCCGCCATGCAGTGGGAGGACGGCACCCTCAACAACATGGCGCCGATCCCGGTCGCCGAGCGCACCGGCTTCCTCGAGCAGGTCAACGGCTCCGCCGGCTGGGGCGACGCCGTCGTGCTGGTGCCGTGGGAGCTCTACCGGGAGTACGGCGACGCCGCGGTGCTCGCCGAGCTGTGGCCCGCGATGGTCGGCTGGCTCGACCGGATGGAGCGGATGGCCACCAACGACCGGCACCCGGACCGGATCGCCCGGCATCCCGAGCCACGCCCGCACGACAGCTACCTGTGGGACACCGGCTTCCACTGGGGCGAGTGGCTGGAGCCGGACGGCAACCCGGTCGCGACTTCGCAGGCCTTCATCACGGCGGACAAGGCCGTCGTCGCGACCGCGTTCTACGCCTGGTCGACCCGGCACGCCGCCGAGATCGCTCGGGTGCTCGACGACAAGGCAGACCGCCGACCGGTACGACGAGCTGTCGCCGGGCCGTCGCCGACGCGTGGTGCACCGAGTTCGTCGACGCCGACGGTCACGTGCAGCCGCACACCCAGGCCAACCTGGTCCGGGCGCTGGCCTTCGGTCTGCTTCCCGACCACCTGCACCAGCTGGCGGCCGACGACCTGGCCACGCTGGTCCGCGACTTCGGCGTGCACGTCGGCACCGGGTTCCTCGCGACCCCCGACCTGCTGCCGATGCTCGCCGAGCACGGCCACCTGGACCTCGCGTACGAGCTGCTGATGCAGGACACCTCGCCGTCCTGGCTGGCGATGATCGACCGCGGCGCCACGACGGTGTGGGAGCTGTGGGACGGCATCGACGCCGACGGCGTCCCGCACGAGTCACTGAGCCACTACTCGAAGGGTGCGGTGATCTCCTTCCTGCACCGCTACACCGCCGGTCTGCAGCGCACCTCGCCTACCTGGCGCACCTTCCGGGTCGAGCCCCGGCCCGGCGCCGGCCTGACCTCGGTCCGCACCCATCACGACTCCCCGCACGGCCGGATCGAGGTCGCGTGGACGCTGACCGGGTCGAGGCTCGCGCTCGACGTCACAGTCCCGCCGGGCTGTACGGCGACGGTCGTGCTGCCGTCCGGAGAGACCTCCGAGGTGGGCCCGGGGCGGCACTCGATCCGCTAGTCGCGCGGTCCGCCGTGCATCAGACCGTCCAGCCCGCCCGGCAGCGTCGCGACGAGCGCCGGGTCGAACTCGCCGTCCACCAGCACGAACACCACCCGCGCCGATCTCGGTGCCGCGGTTGGCCCACGCGTGGTCGGTGCCGCGCTGGACGACGACGTCGCCGGCGCGCAGGGTGACCTCGGAGTCGTCGAGGACCAGCGTGATCTCGCCGGACAGCACGATGCCGTAGTCGATCGAGGCGGTGCGGTGCACGGGTGACTGCAGCCCACGCTCGTCGAGGTGTCCGGGCGCGAACTCGTTGATCCGGATCTTGGTGCCCAGCGGCGGCGGGGGTACGGCGAGGGTCCGCTCGGTCGGCTCGTCCGGCTCGACGGCGGTCACCCGGGCAGGCGCGCCGGCGGTGTTCCAGACCTCGTGGAAGGCGACGCCGTCGGCGGGCAGCGACCGGCTCACCGGCACCGGCCCGTCGGAGAGGACGACCGAGACGCCGTCAGGGGTGTGGCCGGTGACCACGCGGCGCGGGCTGTTCGTCATGCCGCCGAGTCAACGACAGCCGCACCGCCGCGGCAAGGCTACGGACGATCGCGCGGTCACATGCCAGGCATCGACACGAGCGGCACTCACCAGCTCGCGGTCCGGCGCAGGTCGGGCGCGACCTCGACCCAGCACGCGCTCGACGCACGCGCTCGTCGACCGGATCAGGGCCGGCAGCGAAGCGCAGCCACGCCGCCAGCACCCGGACCGAGCCGATCGGCATCCGCCCCGCGGCCCGCTCCGCACGCAGGCTGGGCAGGATCCGCGAGCCGGGATCTTCTGGGAGCCGTCCATCGCGATCTGCGACGAGCAGGTGCCGGATGCCGGGGTTGGCGAAGCGGGTGAGCAGCGCGGCCCGATAGTCCAGGGTGTCCTGTCGATCCTGGGGCAGCCGCAGGCCGCCTCGTCCCACCACTCCTCCACCCAGGCGCGCAGCGTCGGGTCGGCGATCGCCTGCTGCCACCGTCTCGTGGCCGCGGGCGATCCCGGCGTACGCCAGCAGCGAGTGGGCGCCGTTGAGCAGCCAGAGCTTGCGTCGTTCGTACGGCTCGACGTCGTCGACGAAGGTCGCGCCCACCGCCTCCCAGGTCGGCCGGCCTGCCGGGAAGGCACCGCTGAGCACCCACTCCGAGTAGGGCTCGGTGACGACCGGCGCCCGGTCGTCGAAGCCGGTCTGCTCGAGCACCAGCGCCCGGTCGGCGTCGGTGGTCGCGGGCGTGATCCGGTCCACCATGGTCGACACGAAGTCGACGTCGTCCTCGATCCACGCTGCCAGCTCGGGATCGGCCTCGAGGCGACCGAGCACCGCCGAGCGCAGCACCGGCCCGTTGCCGGGCAGGTTGTCGCAGGGCACGAGCGCGAGGGGCCCGGCGCCGGCCGCGCGCCGCGCGGCCAGACCTGCCACCAGCCGCGCCGGCGCACCCTCGGGGCCCCGGTGGTAGCCCGCCTCGGACACGGTGATCGTGACGACGGCGACGTCCGGGTTCGCGAGGTGGGCGAGCCAGGCGTCGTGCTCCGCCGCGGCTCGTACGTCGGCGAGGCTGGCGACGCGCTCGAAGGTCGGACCGGACGGTCCCTGCGTGACCAGGGTGTAGGCACAGTCCTGTGCCCGCAGCGTCTCGGCCAGCGCAGCGCTCCGTCCGGTGAACGCGGCGATGCCCCAGTCAGCGGCGTCGGGTGCCCGGTCGGTGTACCAGGCCTGGTGGGACCGGAAGAAGGCGCCGAGCCCGAGGTGCACCATCCGCACCGGCCTCACAGCTTCGGGCCTCACAGCTTGAAGGCCCGCCGCGGGCTGTCCACCAGATCGCGGATCACCTCGTGCGCCTCGTCCTCCGCCAGCCGGTGCTCCACGACCAGCTGGGCGAGGTAGCCGGCGTCCAGACGTCGCGCCATGTCATGACGTGCCGGGATCGAGCAGAAGGCCCGGGTGTCGTCGACGAAGCCCGACAGCTTGCTGAAGCCGACCGTCTCGGTCACCGCCGATCGCCAGCGCCGGATGGCGTCGGGGGCGTCGAGGAACCACCACGGCGCCCCGACGTACACGCTCGGGTAGAAGCCGGCCAGCGGCGCGATCTCGCGGGAGAAGACCGTCTCGTCGACGGTGAAGAGGACCAGGTGCAGGTCAGGGTGCAGCCCGAAGTGCTCCAGGATCGGTCGGAGCGCGTCGGTGTACTCCATCGCGAGCGGGAGGTCGTGCCCCTGGTCGGGTCCGAAACGCTGACCGGTCGGCCGGTGGTGGTTGCGCCGGATGCCCGGGTGCAACGTCATCACCAGGCCGTCCTCGGTCGACATCCGTGCCATCTCGAAGAGCAGGTGCCGCCGGTACGCCGTCGCCTCGTCCGCGGTCGCCAGGCCGTCGTACGCCGCCCGGTGGATGCGGGTGGCCTCGGCGTCGCCGAGCGGCTCGGAGCCCAGGTCGACGTGGCTGTGGTCGGCCGAGGTGCCGCCGTGGGCGATGAAGTGGGCGCGGCGCTGCTCCAGGGCCGCGAGGAAGCCTGCGTAGCTGCCGGGCTCCGCCGCGATGCCGTCGACCGCCGCCCGCCATCCGGGCTGCCCGGCCTCGAGGTAGCGGTCGGGCCGGAAGGTCGGCAGCACCCGCCCCGTGAACGAGGAGTCCGAGGCCAGGGCCGCATGCGCCGCGAGGTCATCGGCCGGGTCGTCGGTGGTGGCCAGGACCTCGATGCCGAACCGCTCGAAGAGCGCGCGTGGTCGGAACTCCGGCTGCTCCAGGCAGCCGGCGACCTGGTCGTAGAGGGCGTCGGCGGACGCCTCGCTCGGACGCTCGGTCACGCCGAAGATCTCCGACAGCTCCGACTCGAGCCAGTAGGCCACCGGCGTCCCGCGGAAGAGCGGCCAGTGGGTGCACAGCGTGCGCCAGATCGCGCGGGACTGGTCCTCGGTGGGCTCGTCCAGGCCGACCCCCAGCTGCTCCAGCCCGATGCCGTTGGCATGCAGCAGCCGCTTCACGTAGTGGTCCGGGGTGATCAGCAGGCTCGAAGGATCGCGGAAGGGGTCGTCGTCCACCAGCAAGGACGCCTCGACGTGGCCGTGCGGCGACAGGATCCGCGCCGTACGCACCCCGTCGTACAGCTCACGGGCGATCGCCCGGGTGGTCGGGTCCGCCGGCAGCAGGCGGTCGGGGTGGAGCTCCAGAGCAGGCACGACCTCACTGTCGACGTCGCCGCGACGACGCGCAACTTCTTGTCGTGGGATCGAAGGACGTGTCTCATGGACCACGTGATCCGTCCCCAGGACAGTGCCACCCGCGAGACCAGGATGCTCAACGGGCTCTGGGACTTCGCCCTCGACAGCCCCGGCGACGGCCGGCGCGAGGGGTGGTGGCGGGCGCGGCTGGCCGAAGCCCGGAGCATGCCGGTGCCGGCCAGCTACAACGACATCGTCCCGAGTGTGGAGTTCCGCGACCACGTCGGGGACGCGTGGTACCAGCGCCTCGTCCACGTCCCGGCCGGGTGGGCGGGGCAGCGGGTCGTGCTGCGCTTCGACGCGGCGACGCACCGCGCGACGGCGTACGTCGACGACGTCGAGGTGGGGTCGCACGAGGGCGGCTACACGCCGTTCGAGGTGGACGTGACGGCGCTGGTGACGCCGGGCGTGGTCGCCCGGGTGACGATCGTGGTCAACAACGAGCTCACCTTCCAGTCCATCCCGCCCGGCGAGGTGCTCGACGACGGTGTCCGTCGGCGGCAGCGCTACCACCACGACTTCTTCAACTACGCCGGGCTGCACCGGGCCGTCCACCTCTATGCGACTCCGCTGACCCACGTCGCCGACCTCGCCGTGACCACGGGCCTCGACGGCGGCACCGGCACGGTCGCGTACGCCGTGGAGGTCTCCGGGGGTGACGCCGACGTGAGCGCAGTCCTGCTCGATGCCGTCGGCCGCGAGGTCGCGGCGTGCGTGGGTGCGGCCGGCACCCTGGTCGTACCGGATGTCCAGCCCTGGCGGCCCGGTGAGGGCTACCTCTACGACCTGGTCGTGTCGCTGCATCGTGACGGCGAGCTCGTCGACACCTACGTCCAGCCGGTCGGCGTACGCACGGTCGAGGTGCGCGGCTCCAGCTTCCTGATCAACGCAGAGCCCTTCTACTTCAAGGGATTCGGCAAGCACGAGGACTCCGCAGTCCGCGGCAAGGGTCACGACGACGCGCTGATGGTCCACGACTTCGAGCTGATGGACTGGATCGGGGCGAACTCGTTCCGCACCGCGCACTACCCGTACGCCGAGGAGGTGCTCGACTACGCGGACCGGCACGGCATCGTCGTCATCGACGAGACCGCGGCGGTCGGTCTCAACCTGCCGCTGTCCGGCGGCCAGATCGGCGCCGACAAGCGGCCGACGTACTCCCCGGCGACGATGAACGACGACACCCGGGAGGTGCACGCACAGGCGATCCGCGAGCTCGTCGCCCGTGATCGCAACCACCCGAGCGTCGTCATCTGGAGCATCGCCAACGAGCCCGAGACGACCTCCGAGGAGTCGCGCGCGTACTTCGCGCCGCTCCTCGACCTCACCCGCGAGCTCGACCCGACCCGACCGGTCGGCATCGTCAACATGTTCCTGGCGCCCGCTGGCCGGTGCCGGGTCACCGACCTCTGCGACCTGACCATGATCAACCGCTACTACGGCTGGTACGTCGACACCGGCGACCTGGCCGCCGCCGAGCAGAAGCTCGAGGCCGAGCTCCGGGCGTGGGCAGCGCAGGGGAGGCCGGTGATCCTCACGGAGTACGGCGGCGACGCGCTGCCCGGCCTGCACGGGGTCGCCGACGTGCCGTGGACCGAGGAGTACCAGGTCGCGCTGCTCGAGATGACGCACCGCGTGCTCGACCGGGTGGACGGCGTGGTCGGCGAGCACGTGTGGAACTTCGCCGACTTCGCGGCCGCCGTCGGGGTCTCCCGGGTCGACGGCAACCGCAAGGGTGTCTTCACCCGCGAGCGCCGGCCCAAGGGTGCGGCGTACGCACTGCGGCGCCGTTGGCGGCCCGAGGCCTGACGGCGGTCACGTCTCGGACGGTGCGCCCGGCTTGCCCGCCTCGGCGTAGGAGCGCACGGTCGATACGTTGAGCGGGAAGTCGATGGTGAGGTCGCGGAAGAGCAGGGCCGCCGCTGTCGCGGCCGCCTCGGTCGCCTGCGCGGCGACCGCGTCGGCGAGAGCAACCGGGGTGTGCACGACGACCTCGTCGTGCAGGAAGAAGACCAGGTGCGGCCGTGAGACGAGGGGACCGGCACCGCCCAGGCCCCAGAGTCGGTTGCGCAGGTCGGCGATCCAGCTCAGCGCCCACTCGGCTCCCGTCCCCTGGACGACGAAGTTGCGGGTGAAACGGCCGTAGGCGCGCCGGTAGCGGGACTGGCTGTCCGGGTCGAGTGGCGGGTCGTCGGGGTCGCGGTCCCAGACCTCACCCAGACCCGGCGAACCGCGCCCCAGCAGGGTGCGCACCACGAGCCCGCGCTCACCGGCGCGGGCCGCCTCCTCGACGAGACCGAAGGCGTCCGGGTAGCGCCGGGTGAGGCCGGCGACCATCCGGCCGCTCTCGCCACTGGTGGCGCCGTACATCGCGCCGAGCAGGCCCAGCTTGGCGTCGGTGCGGCTGCCGACGGCGCCGTCGTCGACCATCCCTTGGTAGAGGTCCCTGCCGCGCGCCGCCTTGGCCAGGGCCCGGTCGCCACTCATGCCGGCGAGCACTCGCGGCTCGAGCTGGGCGACGTCGGCGACCACGAAGACCCAGCCTTCGTCGGCCACTGCCGCTGGCCGGACCTGCACCGGGATCGACAGCGCGCCGCCGCCGTTGGACGACCACCGGCCGGTGGTGGACCCGGCCGGCTGGTAGGACGGCCGGAACCGGCCGCCGCTGACCCACTGGTCGAGCCAGGCCCAGCCGTTGGTCTGGAAGAGGTGCGCGAGCTGCTTGTAGCCGAGCAGCGGGGCGATGCCCGGATGCTCGAGGGCGCGCAGCGACGACGCCCGGGTGTCCGTGACCTCCAGCCCGCCCCGACGCAGCGCCGCCAGCAGTTCGGGGCGCGAGTCGGGGTTGAGGTGCGGCGCGTCGAACGCCGCGCGCACCTCGGCCACCAGCGCCTCGAGCCCCGCGGGCCGGGCCCCACGCAACGGTCGAGGTCCGAGCAGGTCCACGAGCAGCTGCTCGTGGACGTCGACCCGCCACGGGATCCCGGCGTAGGTCATCTCGACGGCGACCAGCGCGCCGGCCGACTCCGCGGCGAGCAGCAGCCCGAGTCGGGCGGCCTCGCTCGACGCCGCGACGGCGGCCAGCTGCCGGGAGTCCTCGAGGTCGGCACGCAGGTGCTCGGCGGTGTCGTCGATCGAGAAGAGCGCCGGGTCCGAGGGCGTGCTGGGCCCCAGGGTGTCCCAGTAGGCCGACTGCTCGCCCTCCAGCAGCCGTACGTCGACTGCGGGCGCGCGTCTCAGCAGGTGGTGGCCCAGCCGCAGGTCGTGGCAGCGCGCGACCCGTACTCCCGCCGCCAGCAGCGGTGGGTACCACCGGGCGGTGTCGTCCCACACCCAGCGCGGCGCCTCGGCCTCGCGTTCTCGCACGTACGCCGGCAGGTCCACCAGCGCCACCTCGTGCTGTGCCTCGCCGTCGGCGACCGACACACCGCCACCCGGCAGCCGCGAGAGCGAGACCCGGGCCATGGGCACACCCTAGGTCGGCGCAGTCGCGAAGAAGGCGACGATCTACGACGTGGCCGAGCGGGCCGGTGTCGCGTCGTCCACGGTCCCGCGCACCTTCTCCCGAGCAGCTCGGCTGGTGATCCGGAAGAGGACCTCCCCGGCCTCGGGCACGACCAGGGTGTCCGGGTCGGCGCCGAGGGCGCGCAGGTCGACCTCGGCGGGATCCAGGTAGCCCAGGTTCGCCGCGCGTACGACGTCCTCGGGGATGCCGGTCGCCAGCGTGACCGTCACCCGCAGCCGCTCGCCGTGCTCGGCGTCGTACGTCCCGGCGCCGCGCAGGTGCGTGGAGTGCGCGAGCACTCCCCAGTGCAGGTGGGAGAAGCGGTCCCACTGCGCGGTGAAGTAGTCGCGGCAGTGGTAGCCGATCTCGTTGATCTCGGGGTGCATCGCGGAGATCTGCGTGATGTGCGGGGCGTAGATGATCACCTCGCCGCCGTCGGCCACCACCGGCTCGACCTTGTAGAAGCCCTTGGCTGCGGTCCACATGTCGTCGTACTTCTCGGGGATGACCGACACGACGCGGCGCACCGGGCGGTCGAGGTTGCGGATGTGCGTCCGCGCCGAGACCTCCGCGCACGCCGCCCAGGCATCCTCGGGCGGTCCGAAGGACATCGCCCGGAGCGTTCCGCTGCCGGACGTGACCACCAGGCACAGCGCGCGCCGCTCGGCGGGGATCATCGCCGCGGCCTCGTCGATCAGCGCGCGCACGGGAGTGGTGCCGAGGGTGCCGATGATCTCGACGCTGGAGATCAGCGCACCCAGCCAGTGGGAGAGGTCGATGACCTCGGGGCCGGCGACGCCCGGGAAGAAGTACTTGTTGCCCCCGGAGAAGCCGACCACCTCGTGCGGGAAGACCGGACCCACCACGATGGTCACGTCGCTCTCGACGACCAGGCGGTTGATCCGGACCTCGACGGCCTGGTCGAGCCGACCCTCGGACAGCTGCTTCACGCGCTCGGCATCAATGCTGCCGAGCGACACGAACGTCTCCGGGTCCCACCAGGCGTGGTTGACGACAGCCAGGTCGGGGTACGTCGCGCCGAGGTGTGCCTCGAGCTGCGCGTCGGTCATTGCGGCGTGCGTGCCGAGCGCGACCAACGCGGTCATCTCGCTGACCCGGCCGGTCAGGGCCGCGTGGATCTGGCGCACCAGCTGGGGCAGCGGGCAGCTGCGCGTCGCGTCGGGGATGACCAGGCAGACGCTCCGGCCGTCGAGGTCGAGACCGTCGAGACTGCGCCGTACGAACTCGGCGACCTGAGCGTCGTCGAGCTCGACGTCCGGTCCGCCGATCAGGGTCATGCTCCTCACTGTGCCACTCATGCCCGGGGGGACCGCTCACGCGTGACTGACGATCGGACCGCCGTTGAGCTCGACCATCTCGGGCCAGAGGTTCGGGATGCTGAGGCGGACCGTCGGCTCGTAGTCGGTCAGCTCGGCGTACGCCCGGTGCAGGTTGCACACGACGCGCTCGCTCTCCGGCAGGTCGGCGTACGGGCCGGTCTTGTGCTTGATCGCCGCCTCGAGCGGGGTGAGGCCGGCGGCGTACGACTCGGTCGCGACGGCCGCGATCCAGTCGCAGTAGGCCTCGAGCTCGTCGAGCACCCGGCCGACGTCGTCGCCGCGGCAGACCGGCCCGTGGCCCGGCAGCAGGACCGACGGCTCCAACGCGCGCATCCGCTGGGTGGCGGCCTTGAAGCCGAGCATCGAGCCCTCCATGAAGATCGGGTGCCCGCCCGAGAACGCCAGGTCACCGGCGAACATCACCTTCTGCTCCGGCAGCCAGACCCCGACGTCGTTCGTCGAGTGCGCCGGTCCCATGATCTTCAGCTCGACCGGGAACTCGTCGAGATGGATGGCGATGTCGCTGTCGATGGTCACGTCCGGAGCGCGCACGACGAGGTCGCCGTAGTCGGCCGGCAGCTCCTTGGTGGCGGCGAGGCCGGCGCGCAGCACGCCCTCGCGACAGAGGTGGTGGCCGATGATCGTGGTCGTCGGCGGCAGGAAGCCGTTGCCGTAGGTGTGGTCGGGGTGGCTGTGGGTGTTCACCGCGACCTTCGGGTCCCGCCCGGACACCCCGGCCACCTCAGCCAGGAAGGCGCGGTTGCGCTTCTCGGTCGAGGTGGTGTCCACGATGACCGCGTCGCCCGATGCGTCGGTGATGACGCCGCAGTTGTTCACCATCCAGCCGCCGTCCGGCTGCACGAAGGCGTACACGCCCGGCGCCATCTCCTCCAGGTACGAGTTCCCGTCATCCCAAGTCATGGCACCCAGTCAGCCCGACCGCCCGCGGGCGGACAAGGGTGGCGGGCATCACGTCCGCCGATCACTGGCATCCGTGATCGGCCGGTTCCCGGGGCGACCGGCCGCTGCGAGGCTCCACCGGTGCCGACGCCTCCGCAGCAGCAGACCGTGCGCTGGCCGACGCTCATCGTGCTGGCCTCACTGGCCGCGGTCGCACCGGTGTCGACCGATCTCTACCTCCCGGGCTTCCCCGAGCTGAGCGACGAGCTCGGCGCATCGGCCAGCGCGGTCCAGCTGACACTGACGTCCTTCCTGGTCGGGCTCGCCCTCGGGCAGCTCGTGATGGGACCGCTGTCCGACCGCTACGGGCGTCGTACGCCGTTGATCGCCAGCGCCGCCGTCTGTGTCGTGGCGGGCGTGTTCTGCGCGGCGGCACCGACGCTCCTGGTCCTGGTCGTGGCCCGGTTCGTGCAGGGCCTGGCGGGCGCCGGCGGCATGGTGATCGGCCGGGCCGTGATCGCCGACCTGGTGACCGGCAGGGCGGCCGCGAAGGCGTTCACCCTGATGCTCACCGTCGGCGGCGTCGCGCCGGTCCTGGCGCCCCTCGTGGGCGGTCTGCTCGCCAACGCGGTCGGTTGGCGGGGGATGCTCTGGACCGTCGTGGGCCTGTGCGCCGCGATGCTCGTCGGCGTCGTCCTGGTGCTGGGTGAGACGCTTCCGCCGCAGGCGCGGACCGCGAGCGGGACGTCGTACGTCGCCCCGATGCGGGTGGTCGCGCGGACCCGGGGCTACTGGCCGCCGGTCGTCGTGATGGCGCTGTCGTTCGCGATGATGATGGCCTACATCTCGGCCTCGCCGTTCGTCTACCAGAACGTCATCGGGCTCTCGGCCGTCGCGTACGGCGTCGCCTTCGGGATCAACGCGGTCGGGCTGATCTCGGCGGGTTGGGTGTCCAGTCGGCTCGTCGAGCGGATCGAGCCGCAGCGGATCGTGCGGGCCTGTGTGGGGGTGCAGGTGGTGGCCACCCTGGCCTTCGTCGCCCTGGCCGCCGTCGACGCGCCCACCTGGCTGCTGCCGGTGCCGATCTTCGTGGCCGTCACCACCAACGGCGGTGTCATGGGCAACTCGGCTGCCCTCGCGATGTCGCAGGTGAGGGAGGTGGCCGGCACAGGGAGCGCGATGCTGGGCTTCAGCCAGTTCGCCCTCGGAGCATTGGTGTCACCGCTGGTCGGTCTCGGCGGCGAGGACTCCGCGCTGGTCCCCGCAGTGGTGATGGCGAGCGCGTCCTGCCTGGCGCTGCTGGTCACCCTCGGAGTCAGTCGAGCGCGTCCTCGAGATCGACGGCCACGTCGTGGAGCAGGCTCCGCAGCCACACCCCGGCCGGATCCTTCTCCCGTCGAGGGTGCCAGTGGGCCGCCTCGGTGATCCGGACCGGGTCCATCGGCGTCTCGGCGATCACCAGATCCAGGATCTCCACGCAGCGCCGGGCCAGCCGGGACGGCACGAAGGCGCACATGTCGGTGCCCGCGACCGCGAACGGCAGGGTGAGCAGGCTGGTCACCTGCACCAGGACGTTGCGATCTCCGAGCCCCTTGTCCTCGGCCTCGACCTCGAGGGGCCGCTGCTTGTCGCCGGCCGCGCCGAACACCGCGACCGCGTGCGGCATCGTCATCAGGTCCTCGTGGGTGAGTGCGCCATCCTTCAGCAGCGGGTGATCGGCAGCGACCAGGCAGACCAGCTGATCGGTGAAGATCGGCTGGGTGCGGCCCGGGAACTCGAAGCCGAGCGGCGCGACCAGCAGGTCGCGCCGCATCAGCTGGGTCTCGACCTGGTCGCGCCGTACGTCGAGCGGGTCCAACGCGAGGGTGCACCCGGGCGCCTGCTCGGCGAAGACCCGGGTGAGCTGCTCAGCCAGGACGGTCATCGCGTACTCCGACATGCTGACCGTGAACCGCTTGTTGCTGGTCGCTGCGTCGAAGTCCCGTTGGTTGCCCAGCAGCGCCTCGGCGGCCTCCACCGCCTCGATGACGACGGGCCGGAGCTCCTCGGCCAGCGGGGTCAGCTCGAACCCGCGACCCGCCCGGACGAGCAGCTCGTCGTCGAACTGCTTGCGCAGTCGAGCCAGCGCACCGCTCATCGCGGGCTGGCTCATCATCATCCGCTCGCCCGCGTGCGTGAGGTTGCGCTCCTCGATCAGCGCATGCAGTGCGAGCAGCAGGTTGGCGTCGACGCCGCGCAACTGCTCCCTCACGACACAGAGACTAGTGGCAGAGTGACCGCCGACACATCGAACCCCGGGGTTGAGGAGGATGCGCGACATGGCACTCGGTGGCACCGACCTCAACCTGCTGCTTCCGCTGAAAGTGCTCCTCGAGGAGGGCAACGTGACCCGGGCGGGCCAGCGTCTCGAGCTGAGCCAGCCCGCGATGAGCGCGGCCCTCGCGCGGCTGCGTCGTCGCTTCGACGACGAGCTCCTGGTCCGGGCCGGCCGGGACTACGAGCTCACTCCGTTCGCCCGCGACCTGCTGCCCGACGTACAGCACGCCGTCCGCCTGATGGGCGCTGCGCTCCAGCTCGAGGACCAGTTCGATCCCGCCACCAGCCAGCGCACCTTCCGGCTGACGATGAGTGACTACGCCATCGCCGTCGTGCACGAGCCGTTGGTGCGGATGGTCGAGGCCGAGGCTCCCGGCGTACGACTCCGGATCGGGCACCTCGGCCCGGACTCGCGCTCGTCGGACCGCATCCTGCTCGACAACGACGCGATCATCGCGCCGCTCGGCTTCGGCTTCCCCGGCATGTCCCGCCCGCTCTGGCGCGACCGGATGGTCGTGATCGCCGACCGCACCAACCCGCGCCTGGTCGACGGCCGCCTCACGATGGCCGATCTCGGAGACCTCCCGCACGCGGTCGGGTCCTTCGGTCCGGGCGTCCTCACTCCGGTCGACCGGGTCTTCGGCGATCACGGCATCGAGCGCCGCGTCGCCCTCCACGTCTTCGGCTTCCTCCCCCTGCCCTTCGTGATCGAGGGCACCGAGATGGTCGCTGTCGTCCCCGAGATGCTGGCCCGGATGCACCTGCGCCCGGGGAGCTCGATCGTCGAGATCGAGCCGCCGTTCGGCGAGGTGCTGTTGCCGGAGGGCTACTGGTTCGCGCAGGATCGGCTCTCCGACCCCGCGCATCGCTGGCTGTTCTCCAGACTCGATGCGGTCCGGGATCAGCTCGCTGCCGCGATGTAGGGGCAGGTCCGAGCCAAGAGAGGTCGCTCCAAATAGGACCACCGGCGGCGAGCTCGTGGATGTGCCAGTCGAGCAACCCTTGGGGGAGTTCACCAGGCCGCGGGGTCGGTATCGCGCAGGTCGTGGCGAGAGACCGCGCCGAGCTCGCGCTCGAATCTCTCCAGCAACGTGCTCAGGGCAGCGTTCAGGGCGTGGAGCTGGGGAAGGTCGAGGTCACCGAAGAGCTCCGCCTCCCGCGTCGTGCGCCTGGCGGTGCCGGACGCCCAGACCTGCAGGCCGCGGGGCGTGAGCCCGGTCTGCCGGACCCTCCCGTCCGCGGGGTCTGGTGGGCCTGGCTGCACGAGTCCGGCGACCTCGAGACGGCGAAGCCTGGTGCTGACGGTGCCCGAGGTCAGGTGCAACGCCGTCGAGATCTGCCCGGGCATGGCTGTGCCACCAAGACGTCGGATCACCGAGAGGGTCTCGAGGTCGCCGACGGTCACAGACTCAGCGGCCGCTGCCGACTCGAGCACGCGCACGAAGGCCCGCGATAGTCGACCGATGCGTTGTCGTGCGGCCTCGACCTCGGGGTCGACGTCGATCATCTGCGCCAGCCATGTGTCGATCTCGTCGCCGACGGAGTCCACGCCACCTCCAGAGGCCTTGAATGCTGAGAGAGCTCAGAGATACCTTGAGTCTCAAGGTACCCACGACGGAGGACATGATGGTGAACCACGCCGAGCCGCGTGAACTCGAGTACTGGGTGGGCGACCGTCGCCACCTCGGCACCTACCTCGCCCCGGTCGCCGAGCCGCGGGCACTCGTCGTCCTGTTGCCGGACTGGCGAGGGCGTAGCACTTTGGCACTCGACCATGCCGGCTTCCTGGTGTCCCTCGGCTGTGCCGTACTGGTCGCCGATCTCTACGGTGACGGCTTCAGCCCGAGCGACCCCGAGCAGGTGGGGCCGATGGTTCAGCACCTGCTGACCCACCGGGCCGACGGGGTGGCGGCCCTTTCGGCCGCTGTGAGGGCAGCACGGGCAGAGGCCTCGGGAAGTCTGCCGGTGCTGACCGTCGGATTCAGCGCGGGCGCAGTCGTTGCTCTCGACCATGCCCGCCGCACCCGGGAGGTCGCAGCCGTCGCGGTCTGCTCCGGCCTGCTCAAGTGCGCAGAGCCGGGCACATCGACCCGGATCGAGGCTCCGGCCCTGCTGGTGCAGGGCACCCAGGACCAGGTCTCGCCCATGACGGTGATCGCCGACCTCGTGGCGGAGGCAGACGCCGTCGGCAACGACCTGCGGCTACTGCTGCTGAGCCAGACCCACCACGCCTACGACAACCCCGATGCCGGCACCGACCCGGCGGCGCGACTGATGTACTCCGAGCGGTCCGCTGCGCGGATGCGTGAAGCGCTCGCCACGCTCGTCGACGACGTAGCTGAAGGGACGCCGTGCTCGTCGGGCCGCGAGCATTGAGGCTTGGAACCAGGCACGACGCACCGCGAAGGCGCGCGGACGATGTCGGACTCGAAGGCCCCGTGGCGTCGTTACCGGGGAAGCTCGAATGGGACGGCCTGCCCGGGCGGATCTTCGCCCACCCGGCCGTCGATAGCCTCGCGGAGCAGGTCGGCCTGACCGGTATGCCGCCCGTATTCCTCGATCATGTCGACCAACAGTCGTCGCAGCGTGGCCACTTGACGGTCGCCGAACTCATAGGTCGACCCCGGGTCCGCGTCTTGCGAGAGTGCTGCCAGGACCACCGCCCGAGACCGGTCGACCGCACCATGCCACAGCCGGTACAGAGCCTCGGGCGAATCGTCGTCGGCAGAGCTGAAGACCCAAGCCGACCGGATCGACGGGTCCACCGTCGCCCATGGTTCGGGCAGGTCCACGCCATGCAGATCCCGTGTGAAGTTCACATCTTCCATGTACGCCAAGTGCTTCAACAGACGTCCGAGCGTCAAGTCAGAGGGAGGAAGCCGAGTCGACAGACCATGAGCGTCAAGGTCGGCACACTTCCACTCGAACGTCGCCCGCTGCCGCTCTAGTGACCCCAAAAGCGTCGCTGCCTCAGAGCCCACCGCGGGCGGCTCCGGATACCCATCGAACTCCTCATCGCTCACGACGCGAGCGTAGAAGGACCACCGGCCGCATGCCAGGACGAAGGTGCGACGCCGGTACTACCTAGTCACGGTCGAAGTACAGGTCGAAGTCCTTCCGCCACGTAGCTCCGCGGTCCTCGGACGCCTCCCAGCGCCCCGAGATCTGTCCCGGCCTCACATCAGCAATGAACCTCTGGAACATGTCCGGGTCCTCCCGGGAAAGGATCCAGCTCGATCCGTCGAACGTCATGTCGAAGACGCGGCACACACCCCGTTCATCGTGATACAGAGCCGTGTAGCAGTCCCGAGAGTCGCTGCGGCCGAGCACCAAGACCATCTCGCTGGTGGCACTGCCGACGTCGCCTTCCATCGTCCATCGGAAGACCACAAAGGCTTCACCGAGCCACTCGACCGTTGCGCGACCTGGCACTGCCTGCTCGGGACTCGCCAGGAACCATGCGTTCCTCAACGTTGTGCGCCAGTGGCCGACCAGGACGTCCAGCTGCTCCATGGATTCGCTACGCATCTCCCACCCTCCCGATCGGTGACCTCACTCGGAAGATGATCATGCCCGTCACTGTGCGGGTGCCGCATCCCACCGCAAAGCGGCACTCGCCGAGTCATCCACATGCAGAGGAGAGGTCGCCTGCCACGCTGCTCGCGCTACCGTCCGTCCATGAGCAGCAAACCGACGGGACCAGAGACCAGAGGGGTCGACGTGCAACTGCTGGCAACTGTTGACCTCGGCGCGGAGATCCAGGGTCTCGAGGGGCGCCAGCTTCGGATGCGGATGGTGACCATCGAGCCAGGAGGGGTCTTTGGCCCGGTTCACGATCACGTGGACAGACCAGGGACCGTCTACGTGCTGAAGGGAACGATCACCGACCATCGAGACGGGATCGCCACCGACTACGGGCCGGGAGTTGGCTGGCCCGAAGACCGAGACACCATGCACTGGCTTGAGAACAACGGGACGACGACAGCGGTCGAGATCTCCGTCGACATCGTCCAGCACGGGTAGAGGCAGCATCGGCGACCCAGCGGTGCACGTCGAGGCACCGCGCGCCGTGACCGGCTACGGCGTCGCGGACGCCCGACGACGCGTAGCGAGGTTGGCGACGGCACGCCAACCGAGCATCGTCACCACGAGGAAGAGACAGGCCACGATCAAGAAGCCGGGCGCCAGGCCGCGACCGGAGAGTGCGCGCAGTAGCATGCCGAGCACGTAGGTGACGCCGACGACCGTCGCGCCCTCGGTCCAGACGCGCTGTGTCGGCCGGCCGCGCCACGCCAGCAGCAGATGGGCGATCACAGCGGCCAGCGCGAAGGGCCAGACGATGGTGAGCAGGATCCATTCGGACTCGCCGGGTTCGTGCGAGCTCTTGCCGCCGAGGGCAAGGGCGAGCACGCAGGCGAGGTCGGCGACGAGCGGCCCGAGGCGTTGGGCGTTCACGGGTGCGACCTAGTCCTCGTCGACGACGTCGCGACCGTCGGCGGTCACCGGGTGGTCGTCGATCGCCTCGACGGCCTCGGTGATCTCGGGCTCGGCGGCCGGACGCTTGTCGAGGTGGACGCCGGCGATCATGCAGCGCACGGAGCCGCCAGCCAGCTCGATGGTCGGGATGTCGACCGGCACGATCGTGCAGGACCTCTCGATCTCGTCGATCTGGTCCTGACGCAGGCTGCGGTGGGCACTGGCAGACATCGCCATGATGTAGTTCCGGCGGCCGTCCGTCGTCCGGCCACAGAGCTCGACGGCGTTCCCGGCGAACTGCCGGACCTGCTCCTCGGTGAGCTCGACGACCATGCGCCCGTTGACCGTCAGCCGCTCGCGGACCTGCTCGCGGCGGTGCTTGTCGGGGATCAGGTCGAGCGCGAAGAGGGCGACCTCCGAGCCGATGCAGCCCATCACGTTGGTGTGGTAGACCGGCACGCCGTCGTGGTCGACCGCGTCGAACGCCATCGGCTCGTAGCCGAAGTCGGTGCAGAAGCGCTCCAGCACGTGGGTGTCAGCGCGGTGGCTGCGAGCGGCGTACGCGACCCGGGAGACGTGGTCGAGCACCATCGCGCCCGTGCCCTCGAGGAAGATCCCGTCCGGCTCCAGGCCGGAGTAGTCGATGATCGTCTGCACGCGGTACTCGGACTTGAGCAGCTCCAGCACGTCGGCGCGGCGCTCGTGGCGGCGGTTGGACGCGTACATCGGGTAGACCGCGACGTTGCCACCGGCGTGGGTGGAGAGCCAGTTGTTCGGGAAGACGCTGTCCGGGCGGGTGTGGTCCTCGTCGGAGAAGACATGCACGCGAACGCCGGCCGCCCGCAGCGCCTCGGCGACTCCGTCCATCTCCGCCAGCGCCTTGAGGGCCGTCTCGTCGTCGTCCTGACCAGCCGGCACGTCGTGCTGGAAGGCGTTGTCGGCGGCGGTCGCCGGGTTGGGCTTGAACCGCTCGGCGCGGATCAGGATCACAGCAGAAGGGGCCTGAGCACTCACAACAGACGAATGTATGCCCTCACCGGCCGGAGCTCTTCCCACGGGTAGAGATGAGGTTCTGACTCGTGACGGATGTGTGGCGAGGCTCGTGGGCTGTCGAATGGGGCCATGGACCCAGCATCTCGCTCGCACCAGAACCCGGTGGTCGTCAGTGTGTGCGGACTCACCAAGGCGTACGGCGGCCGGACGGTCGTCGACCACCTCGATCTCTGCGTTCGCGACGGCGAGATTCTTGGATTTGATCGGCGTCAACGGCGCCGGGAAGACCACGACGGTCGAGATCCTCCAGGGGCTGCGTCGCCAGGACGCCGGCGATGTCCGCGTGTTGGGATTGGACCCGATCCGCGATGCGGACCGGCTTCGGCAGCAGGTCGGCAGCCAGCTTCAGAGCTCAGGTCTGCCGGACCGGCTCCGGGTCTCCGAGGCAGTCGCACTGTTCTCCGGTCGTCGGGCGGCCGACGGTGACAGCCTGTTGGAGCAGTTTGGACTGGCGGAGCGACGGCGGTCGCCGTATGGGGGTCTGAGCGGCGGCGAGCAGCAGCGGCTCTTCTTGGTGCTGGCGCTACTCAACCAGCCCCGGTTGGTGATCCTGGACGAGCTCACGCAGGGGTTGGACCCGGCCGCCCGGCGTGAGGTCTGGTCCGCTGTCGCACAGCTGCGGGACGCCGGTTCGACGGTGCTTCTGGTCACGCACGAGCTCGACGAGGCGGAGGTGCTCTGTGACCGGGTCGTCGCCATGCGCGAAGGCCGGGTGCTCGACCAAGGGACCCCTGCCGAGCTGGTCGCCAGACACGCCGGAGAGGCGACGGTGTGGTTCGGCCTGTCTGATGACCGTGTCGCGGCGACTCGCGGACGCGCTCCAACAGCTCAACCGGCTGCCCGGTGTCTCCCTCGTCGCGCACAGGGACGGCCAGGTCTCCGTTCGCGGCACACGTGCGGTGATCGCACACGTGGGCGCCTGGCTGGTCGCCTCAGGGCGGCCGATCCCACCCGACCTTCGGGTCGACATCCCGGACCTCGAGGCAGCCCTGCTCAGTCTGCTCGCCCAGCCCGCGGTCCAGCCCCGGACAGGAGTTGCATGATGACGGTCAACGACCCATCGATCACGCGAGGATCGGCCCGGGCGGCGCCGGGAGGGCGCCGCTACCGCTCGACGACCCGTCGGCTGATCGCCACCGAGCTCCGGCTCGTTACCCGCGACCCGCTCACGCTCACGTTCGTCTTCGCGTTCCCGATCGTGACGATGTTGATCATCGGCGGATCGTTCGGGACCGAGGCGGACGATGCCTTCCCGGTGAACCCGTCGCACTGGTACGTCGCGTCCTACTTGACCGTCGTCATCGGCGCCACCGGTCTGATCATGCTGCCGGTCCACATCGCGTCCTACCGCGAGCGCGGCGTGCTGCGGCGGTTCGCCGCATCGGGGTTTCCCGCGCTGGTCCTTCGCCCTGGCCGAGCTGACGATTGGGCTGATCGCGATCGCGATCGCCGGGGCCCTGCTGCTTGCGGTGGCCGCCCCGGTGTACGGCGTGCCGCACGTCGAGAGCCCGTTCCGCGTCGTCGCCGGCACCGCAGTCGGCGCGATCACCTTCGTCAGCATCGGCGTCCTGCTCGGGACCCTGCTCCCCTCGGCGCGAGCCGCGCAGGCGATCGGCCTGCTGCTCTTCTTCCCGTCGTTCCTGCTCGGGGTCGGGGGTCCGCCGCCCGCAGTGATGGCGGACGGGTTGAGCGACATCGCGGCGTGGCTGCCGCTGGCCCTGGCCAACCAGGCGATCCGCGAGCCGTGGCTCGGCACCGGCGACGCCACCACAGCGCTATTGGCGACCGTGGCGATCGGTGTCCTGGCCACGGCTCTTGCCGCCCGTCGTACGGCGTTGTAGGTCACCAGAGAACCTACGCTCGTGACCATGACAGAGCAGAGAGCGCGAGTTGCGGCGCCAGCCGCGCTCGCGTTGTTCGCCGTCCTTGGCGTCCTCATGACGAATCGGACGCCATCGGTGGCGATCGCGGCGGCGGCTCTGGCTAGTGTCATCGGCATCCTGCTCGCCTCTCGACGAGCAACGGGCTTGCCGATGCTCGCCGGCCTGGCGGTCGCCACAGGCTCGCTGGCGTTCCTCGGACATCTTCAGTCGTCGAACCTGTGCTGGATGGGTCTGTGCGTGATCGCGGGCTGGGTCGCGCTCACCTCGACGACGACCGTGGCAGTCTCCGCCGGAGCGGTCCTTGCCCTGGTCCCCGTCGTCGAGTGGGTCCTTGATCGCTCCGAGCCAGGCTGGGGCGCGTGGTGCGTCGGGATCTCGTTCTCGGCGGTCGCTTGCATCTTCGCCAACCGCCTGCGGCTTACGGTGATGGACCTGCGGGCAGCACAGGAGGAGCTTGCGGTCCGATCGCGCACCGAGGAGCGGAACCGGATCGCTGCCGAGGTGCACGACGTCATCGGCCACGCGCTGACGGTGTCCTTGCTGCACATCGGCAGCGCTCGTCTCGCTATGGATGAGAACCCGGAGGAGGCACGTGACGCACTCTGGGAAGCCGAGCGTCTGACTCGTGCGAGCCTGGAGGAGGTGCGTGCCACCTTCGCCCTGATCCGCACCGACCTACCCGACAACCGGAGACCACTTCCCGGGTCGGATGACCTCCCGGCGCTGGTCGAGTCGTTCCGGCGCGCCGGTTCCAACGTGGAGCTCCACGTCGACGACCGACTCGACCAGCTCGGAGCGAGCCGAGGCCTCGCCGCCTACCGGATCGTCCAGGAGGCTCTCACCAACGCCACCAGGCACGCCCCCGGGCAGCCGGTCGTGGTACGGATCTGCCCCGTCGAGGATGCCACGACGGTGACCGTGCGCAACGACGGGCCGCCGAACCAGGCGGCCACCCCCGGCTCCGGGGTCCGCGGTATGCGCGAGCGCGCCGAGAGCGTCGGCGGACACCTGAACGTGGGACCGACCGACAGTGGATGGCTCGTCGAGGCGGTGCTGCCCTGATGGACGACGCCGTCCGGGTGCTGCTGGTGGACGACCAGGAGCTGGTGCGCGCAGGGCTGCGAGGGATCCTGCGCCCACGCCTCGGCTTCGACATCGTCGGCGAGCTCGACAGCGGCGAGAACATCGTTGAGACCGTCGCGCGACTGAGTCCCCACGTCGTCATCATGGATGTGCGGATGCCGAGGGTCGACGGTGTCACAGCCACCCGCCTGCTCGGCCAGGTCCCAGGATCTCCGCCGGTGCTGGTCCTGACAACGTTCGAGGACGAGGAGATCCTCGCCGGGGCACTCCGCGCCGGAGCCGCCGGCTTCCTGCTCAAGGGAGTGCCCGCCGAAGACCTGCAACGCGCCGTCCGGATGGTCGCTGCAGGCAGCTTCTGGCTCGACCCCGGCATCACCGGCCGAGTGCTCGCGACGTACCGCGCTGGCATCTCGCCAGCCCTGCCGGGACCCGAGCTCGACGTACTGACCCCACGCGAGCGCGAAGTGCTGTCGCTGGTCGGAGCAGGCCTCAGCAACACCGAGATCGCTACCGAGCTGGTCCTCGGCGAGGGCACGGTCAAGACCCACCTCGGACACATCTTCGCCAAGCTCCACCTCCGCGACCGAGCCGCAGCGGTGGTCTTGGCGTTCGACCACGGTCTGGTTCATCCGCGAGGCGACCACTAACTCCCCACAGTCGAAAGGGCTCCACGCGGCCGGTTCGCATCCTCCGGCCGGAACACGTGGGGATCGTGGCACGACGAACGCCGTCGCCGTGTGGGGTGTGGAGGTTGTCACTAGCATCGCGATATGACCGACGACACCCCCCGGCTTCCCGACCACACCGTCTCACTCACCGAGGGTGCCCGGATTCCGCTCCTCGGCTTCGGCACCTGGCAGATCAAGGGCGATGACGCGGTGCGCGCGACCTCGACCGCGCTCGAGACTGGATACCGCCACCTCGACACCGCAACGGTCTACGGCAACGAGCGCGAGGTCGGCCGCGCGCTGGCCGACAGTGGGGTGCGCCGCGACGACGTCTTCGTCACCACCAAGTGCCCGCCCAACCGAGCCGGCCGAGAGCTCGACACCCTTCACGAGAGCCTCGAGCTGCTGCAAACCGACCACGTGGACCTATGGCTCATCCACTGGCCCGCAGACGGTTCAGCCAATACCGACATGTGGCACGCCTTCGTCGAGGCCCGCGAGGCGGGCCTGGCACGCGAGATCGGCGTGAGCAACTTCGACATCGCACTGATCGACGACATCACGACGGCCACCGGAGCGGCGCCCGGGGTCAACCAGATCGAATGGAGCCCGCTCCTCTTCAACGCCGAGACGCTGGCCGAGCACCGCGCTCGCAACATCGCGCTGGAAGGCTACAGCGCCCTTCGGGGTGGCACCCTCGAGCATCCTGCGATTCTGGAGATCGCCGAGCGGACCGGGCGTTCGACGGCCCAGGTCATCATCCGCTGGCACCTGCAGCACGATGTGATCGTGATCCCGAAGTCCGTCCACGCCGAGCGCATCCGATCGAACGCGGACGTCGCCGGGTTCAGCCTGAGCGACGAGGACATGGCGACCCTCGACGCCCTCGGCAGCCGCTGACCGCGTTCTCGTGCCCAGCGTCGCCGCGGTCGGACACTGAAGCGGGGGAGTCGCCCCCTGGCGCCCAGGATGGTGCTGGAGTGGTTCATACTTCGAACGTGCCAGGCTCGTCAGAGGCTGGCTCCGCGGACGTGGTGTAGTTGCAGCACGCTTCCCTTCCAGGGAAGGAGTCGGGGTTCAAATCCTCGCGTCCGCTCCATGTACCCGAAGCCGGAGCCCAGCAGCCTGTCTACGGTCTCAAACCGGATCGATCGATGCACCACAGCACCTGTCCCGCGCTCCTGTGGCGTGGTGACTGCCGCGAGCATTCCCTTCAGGAGCTGACCGGTCCGAGGTCCTCTGAGATCCGCCAGTCGTCGCCGGTCCGCTCGACCCGGAGCTGCCGGGTCTCCTGCTCCTGACCTCGGTCGGTCGTGTAGACCACCTGAACAGTGACGACGTCACCGTCTGCCGAGACGGCGCCCACGCTCAGGTCGTCGACGGTTCTCCAGAACCCGACGTAGCGGTCGTACCCTCCGGCCTGTGCCTGGGCGCTCGGCCCCAGCATCTCCCAGGCACTCCGGGTGTCGGTGGGCAACAGCCCGTAGTAGTCAGCGACGGTCCGCGCCGTACCCGAGGCGGTCGTCCGCGGGCTCGCGGTCGCGGAGGACGGACTGGACGACGGGGTCGACGCCGGGGTCGACGAGGACCTCGTGGGGGACCGCGTGCCCGTGGTGTTCGCGGCTGCGCTCGGCGGGCCAGACTGTTCCGGGGACGGCGAATTCGTTCCCGGACTGCGGTCCGCCGACGGGTCGAGTCCGGCACGCTCGAGGAGCACGGCACCGGTGATCCCCGACACGAGCAGCAGGAGGAGCGCTCCGACGAGCACCGGCCAACGGGATCGGCGGCCGCGTCCGGGCGGCGTCCCGATGTCGGCTGCGCCAGCCGCTACTGGTGCCGAGGGAGGGGCGGACTCGACCGGAAGGGTCGTGGCAAGCGTTCCGGGTGTGCGGTGCTGCTCGTGCAACCGGCGCAGGGCTTGGGTCGCGTCCGCCATCGTCCACCGAGACGATGGGTCCGGGTCGAGCATCCGCCCGATGGCGTTGGTGAGGAAGGCGGCGTGCTCGGGGAGCGGTGGCCGCGTCTCGGCGATTGCGGCGAGGGTCGCGATCGCGTTGCCTCGGTCAGCGATCGGCGGCACGCCTTCGACCGCGGCGTACAGAGTGGCACCCAGCGCCCAGACGTCGGCCGCGGGCGACGGGTCCGCGCCGCGCGCGAGCTCGGGCGAGAAGTAGAGCGGCGTACCCATCACCACGCCCGAGCGCGTCAGCTCCTCGCCACCGTGGGTGCGGGCGATCCCGAAGTCGCTGATCTTGGCCGTGTCACCCGCGATCAGCACGTTCCCGGGCTTGACGTCTCGGTGCACCGTGCCTCGTGCGTGGGCGGCGACCAGTCCATCGGCGACCTGTGCGCCAATCGCGGCGACCCGCTCGGGGTCGAGCCGACCCTCCCGGGCGATCAGCTGGGACAGCGTCTCGCCCGGGACGTACTCCATCACCAGCCAGATGTGGTCATCGGCCTCGACCACGTCGAAGACCGAGACCACGTGAGGATGGTGGAGTGCCGCCGACGAGCGTGCCTCACGCAGCGCGCGGGCCAGATCGGGCACGGATTCGCCGGGCAGCACGCCGACCTGCTTGACGGCCACCTCGCGGCCGAGCAACTCGTCGCGGCAGAGCCACACCGTGCCCATGCCGCCGCGGCCGACGGCGCGAAGCACGACGTACCGTCCCGCGACAATTTCAGGTGCCATTGCGAAACCCGTACCCGCACACACGTGCAGCTATCCCTCGGCGGCCCAGTCCGGGGTGGTCGAGGTCGGGTCTCCATTGGCTGAGGGGAGGGCAAGAGCGGGCGCGCTCTCCGCGGCCGACTGGTGCTTTCGTTTGCTGGCGGAGCGCCGAGCGGTTGACCAGCGAGGCGAGGCTGCCGACCGGTCCTGCCAGACCAGCGCCGTCATCACGAGCACCCAGCCCGTGCTCCAGCGGCTTGCCATCCCGCCGCAGCCCACCGCCGCACCGTCATGGGGATGACCCGACACCAGGGATGGTGACGATCGCGACCCTGCTCGGACTGGTCCTGGTCGGGCGCCGTAAGTGTCTTCCGCAGGTCCGCGCAGCGCGCAAGGCGTCATTGGATCTCTGGGCTGGTGAAGGCCCAGTCGGGGCCATCCTCGCCTTGGCAGTCCATCGCCATGTCGCGCTGTAGCCCGACCTTCAGAGCCACGTTCTGGCTGGACCGGTTATCGGGTCGCACGCGTGCGACGATCGTCTCCGCCGGCATCTCGTCCGCGACCCTCGACACGACGGCCGCGGCAACCTCAGTCGCGAAACCCCGTCCCCACGTCTCCGGCGCGAATCGATAGACCAGGTTCAACACCGGGCGTCCGTGGATCACCATCCGCTTCACGCCGGCATAGCCGATGATGCGGTCCGAGCCGGACTGACGGACGCACCAGTAGCCGAAACCGTGTTCGTCCCAGTGGCGGACCCACCGGGCCACCAGCTCAACCGACTCTGCGCGATCCTCGAGCCGGTCGGACGGGTTGTGCTTAACGGTGCGCGCGTCTCCGAGGATCGCGAACACTCCCGCCGAATCGGTCGCCCTGGGCCGGGTCATCCGCAGCCGCTCGGTCGTCATCTCCGGGACACCCACCACTGGATGGTCCCACGGCCAGAGCGCCGGACACACCGAGCGCTCAACGCTCCCGCGCAACCCCTGCGCCGTCGTACTCATCCGCGAAGGCGCGCATCTCGGGTCGCGCGTGATTAGCCTCGTAGTCGGTAGGGCTGAGGTCGCCGCGGTCGATGTGCCCGAGGAGCATCCGGCCTCCTACAACAAGCGGGACTATTCTGAGGCGCCGACCCGCGAGTTCCACAAGTACGACCAGGAGCCCCACCAGATGACCAGCACCCGCACGTGGGCCTGTCTGCTGGCGGCCGCAGTGGTCGTCAGCCTGAGCGGCTGCTCCGGCAGCGACGACTCAAAGAAGGACACGAGCTCGGGGATCCTCAAGGTCTCCGACATGCCCTTCGACGACGCCACCAGTGATGCGCTGCCGCGGCCCCCGGTGCTGAGCCAGCTCGGCACCACGTGCCTCGGGCTCGAGCAGGGCGACCTCTACGACGCAGGCTGGAAGGTCGACGCGCGCCAGTTCTACGACTCCGCTGAGTGGACCGTGATCTCGGCCGTCTTCACCCCACCCGCAGGGACGACCGTCGAGCAGGGCATGGACAAGGTGCAGTCCGAGGTGGAGGCCTGCGCGCCCCAGGAGAAGTCGGCCCGCATCGTGCCTCAGGACATCGGCGGAACGACGTACGCCTTTGAGGTCACCACGCCCGGGGGTGAGTTCAACGCGGCGCGTGCCTACACGCCACTGCCGAACGGCAAACTGGCCCAGGTCAGCGTGATGAAGATGCCCGAGGGCACGGACTCCGCCTCGGTGCTCACGGGCCTGGTCGATGAGCTCGACTGAGGAAGGTCAGTCCTCGAGGCACTCAGCGCAGGTCCCGAACACCGTCAGGTGTCCGTAGTCGGGCGCGAGCCGCGCTTGACCAGCCTTGCGCGCTCTGTGACGCGCATTCAACCGCCCGCACGTGACGGAGACCGAGCGCTGGGGGTGTCGTCAGACTCCAGCGTCGAACGAGAGGTTCGAGAGCAACCAGACGACCAACCCGGTGAGAACGAGCATGCCGAGCAGAGCGTTCGCGGCACGAGGGCTTGTCTCTGCCGCGAAGAGGCGCCACCCGAGAACGAGACCGACGATCAATGCGGCCGCAATGACGATCAGCAAAACCATGACCGCACCATAGCCACGGGTGCGAATTCCACGTCGCGGCTTTGGCCGAGTGCACTCACCTAGCCGCTGTCCGACTCACTGACGTGCCGATGTGAGGTCGCGGCGACGCGCCGACGAGGGGTGTTTGCTGGCAAGATGTGTCAGGCATAGCCTGACAGGTGTCAGGAGATGCCTGACATTGTGCGAGGGAGCGACGACATGACGAACCACAGCCACGACAGCTACCACTGCTCGTTCTGCGGCAAGATCGCGAGTGAGGTCGAGCAGTTCATCGCCGGTCCCGGCGTCTATATCTGCAACGAGTGCGTCGAGACCTGCGTGAACATCCTCGCGAAGAAGCCGACGCCCCCGTTTCCCCCGCTCGACGACAAGAGCGACGACGAACTCATCCTCGACATGGTCCGCATTGCCGGGTCCCGTGATCAGGTCGAAGAAGCCATCGCGGACCGCGCCCGGCGGTTGCGGGCTCGCGGCGTGACCTGGGCTCGCATCGGCGAGGGCCTGGGGATGACTCGGCAGTCAGCCTGGGAACGGTTCTCGACCGACTCCGACTGATCACGCACCTCACATGTCGCTGTCCGGTTCACCCACAGCCGATGGAGAGTTCGTGGCATGTGGTGCGCCTTGCTTGGTGGCAGGTCTGTTGTCGTCAAGACGCCTGGCCCGCGCTACCGGTGGGGGCGGAGGCGTCGTACCAGCGCAGCACGCGAAGCGCCCTCAGCGTGTTCCACCGGCTTGGCGTGCCGTCGGGTTCCTCGAACCGGAAGTGGACCGCGCCGGCGTGGGTGTTCTCGAGCAGCCAATGCCCGTCGGGTCGGCGCTTGGCGCGGACATGGTCGATCGCTTCGGCCAGCCGCGGATCCGGAGTGCCACCACGCAGGGCGAAGTACTCCGTGGCCTTGAGCAGGTCGTATTGCCAGCGTGGGGGGTAGGAGAACAACGCCCACTCAGGATTGACCTCCTCGCCCGTGCGTAACGACCGGAAGAGGTTGCGCCGGAGCAAGTACTCCTCGCCGTTCCGACGGGCCCGGCGGACCTCCTCGGATCCGCCGGTACGGCGCTCCCACCGCAGCAGGGCGTCGATCACCGCGAGGGTGCTTGCGAACGATGACGGCGCCGGCCGGGTCTCGGCCCAGCAGTTCCAGCCACCATCCGGCATCTGGTCGGCCAGAAGCCTCTGCACCACCGGGTCGACGTCGACGCCCAGGTACGTACCGATCAGGATCGTGCCGGCGTTGATGCAGCAGTCCTCCTCGCCGGCGAAGAACGGCAGCCCGTCGTACTCCCAGCGGCAGTTGCGCGCCACCAGGTGTGCGGTCTCCTGCATCACCGGACTGTCCGGGGGTGTGCCCAGGTGGCACAGGTCGAGGAGGACCGGGTACGTCGCGGTCCACGGCTGGTCCGGCTCGGCACCCGATCCGTCGGTCGGCGCCTCGCCCGGCTCCGCGTCGGGCGAAGGCCAGGGCGGCGGTGGCTCGCCGGCAGCCAGAGCTCGTGCAGTGTCCGCTGCGAACGCAGCGGTATCGGGAAAGCAGGCTCCGTTCGCCCACAGCCCATCAGGAGCCCGCGTTGCCAGCAGCCGAGCACCCCAGCCCTCGTGCTCCACGCGGGCTCGCTCGGTCGTCACCACGGTCTCCTCGGCGTCGAGCAGATCCCGCAGAACCTGCCAGCGGATCGCCGGATCGCCCTGGAGCAGCCACTGCACAACCGGATCGTCCACGGCCATCGGCGCCGTTCGTGGCTGGAAGGGGCCCTGATCCTCCGTCGACTCCATCCCTGAACCGTAATCCGAAAAGCGCACGCATCTGACGCTGACGGTGCCCGCATCATGCCGATGAACGGGCGTCTGGCCGCTGAGTTGCCTAGGCTAGGGAGGTGGCCAGCTCCTCGTGGGGCAAGACCCCGCGCGAAAGCATCGAGCAGGAGTGCGCGCGTCGGGGCAAGGACAAGGTGGTGGCCGGTTGCGTCGAGCTCCTCGGCGGCGGCGAAGCAGACGCGGAGCTGGTCCTCGCTCTGGGTGGTCCACCGGCGCGATGGGTGGTCAGCGGTGCGGAACCGGGCCCTCCCTATTGGTTGCGTGTCTGGGCACTGCGGGGTCTGCTGTGGGCCTGGGACGACGCGGCATCCGAGTCCGTTGCGACAGCGCTCGACGACGATGCCTGGCGGGTGCGCGAGATGGCGCTGAAGGTGGTGGCTCGACACCGGCTCGGAGAAGCGCTGCCCGGAGTTGTCCGACGACGGGAGGACGACGTCGCGCGGGTCCGAGCGGCGGCTGCGCGCGCACTCGTACGCATCACCACGAGTAGAGATTGACAGCTGGCTGAGTTCGCCAGACGCCCGCTCATCAGCGTGGAGCGCGACTCTGACGAAGGCGTACCGGGCCGCGCATCATGTATCCCGGCATGCCGGCTCAGCGCCGGCAGATCGTGTCCGCCGGAATGTCCCGCTCGCACACGTTCCCGGTCCACGTGTTCATCACCCGGTTGTTGTCGAGCGCATCAGCCGAAGTAGCGACAGCCGGCGAGCCGTTGCGGAGCATGACGTTGTGCACGAAGCGTGCGCTGGATGCCGTGCCGATGAGGAACAGGGCGCGGATCCCGACCTGTCGGTTGTCGACGGAGGTGTTTCCCCGCACCCGGATCCCGGGGTTGTTCAGCTGGACGGAGATGCCGAAGTCGTTGTCGCTGACCACGTTGTCGATGACCCGCACCCCGTCGATCGAGGGTTCCCCGGCGGCGTTGGAGCCGATCGCGATGCCGAAGCCGGGAGCCGAGGGGCGCCCGAACCCGCTGATCTCGTTGCCGGCGACGAGGGCTCGCTCGGAGGTCGGCCCCGGGGACGGGGACGGGGACGGGGAGAAGCTCACACCAAGGCTCGTACCACCGACGATCCGGTTGCCGGTCACCTGGATGTTCCGGTTCCCGCTGCGCAGCGCGACCCCGATCGTCACCGGTTCCAGGTCGTTGTCCGCGATCGAGACCTTCGAGCTGTTGCTCACGTAGAAGCTCCATCCGTCCTCTCGCGAGACGTTGTCGGCATAGGTCGACTTCTGCGAGCCGAAGCGGTCGCCGACTTCGTAGCCGATGCTCGCCTGCCGGAAGGTCTGGTTGTCCTCCACGACCCCGCCGACGAAGTCCTGCCGCTGGGGCGACGTCGCGAACTCGTTCTCGCGCAGGCAGTTGTGGTCGACCCGGGTGGTCCCCCGGCCGTCGCTGCCCAGGTCGATCCCCAGCGAGTTGTGCCGGAGCAGGTTGTCCTCCACGCGGGCGCCCGCGGTTCCGGACAGCAAGTGGACCGCGGCGTCGTAGACGGAGTCCGACGGCTCCCCCGCGGTGACCGCCCCCTCCAGGACCAGTCCGCTCAGCGTCACGCCGCGACTGGCGACGGTCAGCAGGTCCCCCTTGGCGCCGGCGGGGCGTGCGAGGACGGCGTACGTCGTCGGGTCGAGGTCGCCGGGCTGTGAGGGAGCCGGGTCGAAGCAGTCAAGCGTGTCGATCGTCTCCGGGCTCCCCACCAGGGTGAGCGGGCGGTCGATCCGGACCTGCTCGGAGTAGACCCCCGGGCACACCTGCACCGTGTCGCCTCGGCGGGCCGCGGTAAGGGCGTCCGAGATGGTGGCGAAGCCCGCGTCGGGGCACTGGACTCCGTCGTCGTCGACCACGATCGTGTCCGTCTTGGTGGCCGCGGGGCCGACCGGGCCCATCGCGACCACGCAGACGGCCGCCATTGCCGCGGCCGCGAGTGTCTTCAGTATCCGCATGACTGCCTCTTCTGCTCGTCGCTCAGCAGTCAAGGTCCGGCAGACAATGACCGATGATCGTGAACCCGTCCGGGGCGAGTCCCCTGGTGATCGCGCGGCCGTACAGGTCGATCACGTCCCCGTAGGCCGGCACCGCGGCACCAGCGGGGAAGGTGACGTCTAGGAACTGCAGCGTCGCGCCGCAGTACTTCCCCGGTGGGCACCAGAAGCCACCGTTGACCGTGATGGTCCGACCGCTCACGGCGTACACGGGCACCCCCCGGACCACAACTGCAGAGCCGGCCGGGAAGACGTTCGCCAGCAGCTGACCGACGTAGGCAGAGCAGTACGTCGTCCCACCCCAGATGACCGCCTGGTCACAGTTGGCCGGCGGCTGGGTGGGGGTGGCCGTCGGCGTGGGCGTGGGACTGGCCGTCGGCGTCGGCTTCGGCGTGGGCTTGTGCCTGCGTCCCGCAGCCTGCGCAGCGGAGTCGGTCCCCGCGGGAAGGGCCACAGCGCCGGACAGGGCGAGGGCCAGCGCGACCGTCAGCACCAGGACGGCTCCAGCTGTCACGACCATCCGTTGGAGGACATCGGAGCGGGAGTCAACACGTTGCTGCATGGGTTCCTCCTCCGGACAGGGCTGTCGCTCAATCCTCGCGAGCACCGGCCCTGACCGAAAGACATCCGCTGATCGCAAGGTCTGATCAGCGAGCAGCCTCGGTTCTACGATGGGGACAAGGCGGCGAACGGAGGAATCGTGCAGATCACCCACCTCCACGCCTTCCTCGCTGTCGCCGAGGAGCTCAACTTCCGGCGTGCCGCCGCGCGGGTGTTCCTGAGCCAGCCGGCGCTGTCCGCACAGATCCGGCAGCTGGAGCACGATCTCGGGGTCCGCCTCTTCGAGCGGGACAAGCGCGGGACGCGACTGTCGGCCGACGGGCGCGCCCTCGTGCCGGTCGCCCGGGACGCGTTGGCCGCGATCGCCGAGATCGAGCTCACGGCCGGCCGCAGCCGACCTCCCCGGTCGAGGCTCGTGGTGGGGCTCCTGGCCATGGGCGTTGGGGACCTCACCTGGCCCTTGCTGCGAACCTTCCACGAGGTCCGCCCCGACGTCGAGCTCACCGTGGTGCAGCTGAGTTTCGTGGATGCGCTGTCGTCGCTGGAGTCCGGCTCCTGCGACGTGCTGCTGTCCGTGGGACCGTTCGGGGAGGGCGGCGTGCACTCCGAGACCGTCGGCACCATGCCGGTCGATGTGGCGTTCCCGCTCGACGATCCGATGGCTGAGTCCCCGTCGGTGCCGCTGGGCTGGCTCGCGGAGCACGTCACCATCCGCCCATCGATGTCGATGGGCCGGGCCTGGTGCGACTTCTGGTCGATGCGCGAGTACGGAGGGCATCCCGAGTTCGAGCTCGCCCAACGGCCCCTGACCAGCATCCCTCAGCTCGTCGACGCGATCGCGGGAGCCGGTGCGTGTGGTCCGTGGCCGCGAGCGGCCGGGCCTGCCGACGCTGTCGCCGTCCGGCCGCTCGACACGTCGCTCGACGCCCCCGTGCAAATCGTCACCCGAGCCCGCGCCACTCCCGAGGAGCGATTCTTCACCCAGCTCGGACGTCGCCTGACCGGGCTTTCCTAGAGCAGCCGATGAGCGTGCGGTCGCGCAGGCGGTTGATGCTTCCCGCTCGCGGCGAGCACAGGTCTCAGATGAGTACGGCGGCCCGGGCGTAGGGTCTGGCGACCCGTCACCATGAGGCCTGTGTCTGAGTATGACAACGGGCCTCGACCCTTCCGGAACGGCGTTCTCCTCATCGCGATGCTGGGGGTGGTGCTGAGCACGTGGGTTGTCACGGAGTTGTCAGGATCCCCGTTCTTCACGTATGACGACGTCGGCACCGGGCCGGTCGGGCTTCGCCAGAAGGCGATGTCGGCTGCGATCGGCTTCCTGATGCTGTCACTCGCCGCGGTCGCCATGCGAGGACTCGGAGCCGCCCGGTGGCTGATCACACTGACCCTCGTAGCGGGTCTGGTGTGCGCTGTGGTGTCAGTCAAGTTCTTGATATCCAGCCCCGATGGCCCCGACATCCACCAGGGCAATCCGTGGTGGTCGGTCGTCCGGGGGTGGGTGCTCCTTCCGACGACGTGGCCGATTCTGATCGCCTTCACGGCCAGCCTGCCCTCACTGCCGATCCCAGCAGTGACCGCTGAAGCGCACATCGTTGAGATCTCCTCGGGCCGGTCGCTCGTGCGACTTGTGTGAGCCGCTCGTCAGGCCGGGGTGGTGAGGACGTCCATCGCCAGTGAGGCTTTCGCCATGCGTCCGGGTTGGCCCGGAATGAGGGCCATGAGGTGGAGGGCGGCCCGGGGCAGGTGTCGCGGGTCTCCCTGCCATCCGTGAGCCAGCATCACGTCTCGAGCGAATTGCTCGAGGGTGCGCTGTTCGGGGCCTGCGACGTCGATGATCTGGCCGCGCAGCGCGGGATCGAGGACGGAACGCACGACCTGGGCGGCCACAACGTCGACCGGCGTCCACGCGAACGGATTGTCGCCACGCCCGAACACGACGGGTCGCCCGCGGCGTCCCGCTGTCTGCTCGAGGATCTGCACCCAGGTCTCCTCGAATGCGCCGGGGCGGATGATCGTCCACGGTGTCCCGCTTCGGCGCAGGTGTTCCTCGGCGGCGTACTTGATCCTGAACAACGGCATCGGGCTCTGGGGAGAGGCGCCCAGCACCGAGACCAGGACCACGTCGACCCCGGCCCGCGTGGCTGCGTCGATCAGCGCGACGTTGCCCTCTAGATCCACACGTACTGGCGCTTGGCGAGGAAACCCGGTGACGCAGGAGACGGCGACCGTGACCCCCGCCAAGTCCTCGTCGGTGATGCCGCGCAGGTCGCCGTCGCGGTGTCGGCTGAGGGCGTGCACGGTCGCTCCGCGAGTCTCGAGCAGGTCGACGACGCGGGAGCCCAATCGCCCGGTCCCGCCGGCCACCAGGAACGTCACGACAGCATCCGCTGCACTGCAGTGTCAGCGTCGTCGCACTCGCCACTGGAGTCATCGACCGGCTCGAGGTAGAACCGTGCCGCGGTGGCGAGTCCGTCACGCACGGTGAAGACGATCGGTCCGCACATCAGATGTGGAGTCCCGTCGATGCGGGTGCCCCGCATCTCCCACTCGGTCCAGACGATGTCTCCGTCCTGTGCTGAGGCGATGAGGGTGGCCGTGAGGTCCGGTACGCCAGCGAAGATCTGAGCCCAGTTCCGGCGTACCTGGTCCTTGCCGGTGAACCCGCGGTCGGGGTGGGCCGGCGTCTGGTTGCGGTAGTCGTCAGCGAAGCAGTCCGCCACCCGCGCGACGCTCCTGCTGTTGGTCGCGTCGCGGAGTGCGAGCGCGAAGGGCGCGTGTCCCATCCCTGCCTCCGAATATTTCGATACAGTGTCATGTATCTAATAGTGAGGATGACCCCGTTGCGCGCACGAGTCAAGGTCCGGCCGTACGACGCGTCCCAACGCAGGCTCAAGGCCGCGCAGCGTCGGCGCACGGTCCTGGATGCCGCGCAGGAGCTGTTCTTCAGCCAGGGCTACGCCGCGACGACGATTGTCGGCATCGCCGAGGCGGCCGGCGTGTCACCCGAGACGATCTACAAGGGGTTCGGCGGCAAACCTGGACTAGTCCGTGAGCTGCGCACCCATGCCCTCCTCGGCGCGGGGCCGGTTCCGGCAGAGGAACGCTCGGACCAGCTTCGCGACCTGGCCGATCCCCGAGCCGTGGTCAGGGGTTGGGCAAAGCTCGCCGGCGAGGTCGCGCCCCGGGTCGCCCCGATCCTTGCCCTGGTTCGCGAAGCGGCAGTCCTCGACCCCACCATGAAGGAACTGGCCCGCGACCTGGACTCCGACAGGCTCCGTCGCATGCGAGCCAACGCCCGATTCCTCGCCGATGCGGGGCACCTACGGTCCGGCATCTCCCTGGCCGAGGCCACCGACATCTTGTTCGCCGTGTCGTCGCAGGAGATGTACGACCTGCTCGCCGTAGGCCGTGGTTGGTCAACTCGCCGCTACACCCGCTTCGTCGCAACCACCATCGAGAACGCACTGCTCTGAACCGAACCGCCTGTCTCGACACCCGCGTCACGCCGCCGCCTGTCGGCGAGCCTCGACACCGGGTGGTCAACGCTCGTCGTCAGAACTTGTCGGACCGTCGCAGACTCTTCGGGCGGCCGTCCGGGTCGTGCACGAACTGGTAGAAGGGGCGGGCGAGGAGTCGCTTCACCGGTCCGACTTCGGGGACTGAGATCCGGCGGAGGCGGCCCGGCGGGCGTGGTCCTCGACGCCCCGTGGCGTGCCAGTCGTCGAGGGCGGCGGCGCACTCGGCGTACGCAGCGAACATGCCCACCGGCTCGACGCACTCAGCCATCGGGTCGTCGGGGCTGCGGTCGAGGTGCTCGGCGGCCAGCGACAGACGAAGGGTGCGAGCGTAGGAACCGGCAGTGTCGAACACGACGGCTGACAGCTCGGAGTCATGGGTCCACGAGCGCCGGTTGAAGTTGTCCGAGCCGATGCTCGCCCAGGTGTCGTCGACCAAGCAGGTCTTGGCATGGACGTAGATCGGAGTGCTCGCCTGGTTCTCGATCCCGTAGACGGCGACACGGTTCGGCGCCGCTCGCATCATGTCGAGCATCGCGCGACGTCGCCCCACCTGCTGTGCGGTGCGACTGAATCCCGTGACGTCAGGGTGCAGTGGGACGACGGCGACGACGTACAGCTCCGGGTGGTTGCGCAGTGCCTCGCTGAAGACGTTCCCCACGTGCGTGCCCCAGAGGTACTGGTCCTCGACGTAGATCAGCCGTCGGGCCCGCTCGACCGCCTTGGTGTAGCCACGGGCGACGCTGCGCTCGCCGCCACGGGCGAACTGGTAGTCGCGGCCCTGCCGGAGGTTCGGATAGGTGCGGAGCAGCTGGACCACGTGGGTCCCCTCCGCGACCGGGGGTGGCGGAGGTGTCTGCTCGGGCAGCGGGTCGGGGGTGGTATCGAGGCCACGCAGCCGATCGCGGATCAGGATGACGGGGCTTCGGGAGAGCGTGGTGGGGTCCTCCCAGCGCTCCCTGAACACGGTCTCGACGTCGTAGACCGCGGGGCCGGTGATCGCGGCCTGGAGATCGTGCCAGGGCGGCGTCTTGCCGTACTCCTCGGCCAGGGTGTCCTGCGCCTGCGGGTCACCGCCGTGGTCGCGGTCGTCGCGCCGCGAGTGGCACAGGTCGATCCCGCCGACGTACGCGATGTCCCGGCTCGGATCGTCGCGGTACCGGATCACCACCATCTTCTGGTGATGGGATCCGCCGGTCCGCACGCGCATGTCCAAGATCGCCTCCGCACCCCGCCGCTGCAGGGCGCGGCCGAGACGGAGGTTCTCGTCCGAGGTGAAGCCGATGGCGCCGCTGTGCGAGCGCCACACCAGGCCGCGCACGTCGACACCACGCTCGTCGGCGCGACCCAGCACCTCGACGACCTCGCTGCCCGGCTCCCCGGTCAGCCGCTCGTCGGCGTCGCCCTGCCAGTCGGTGAAGAGGACCAAGTCGCCCGCGCGGGTCGCCTCGATCCGCTCGAACAGCTCAGAGAAGTACGACGCCCCGTGCACCAGCGGCCGGACCAGGTTGCCCTCGGACCACGCCTCATCCCTCGGATGGACGTCGTCGAGACGAGTCGCGCCGTTCCCGCGTTCCTGCTGGGTCAAGAGCCAACCGCTCACGTCGTCGGACACCCGGTCAGTGTGCCTCACCGATAGATCTGGTGGATGGCCCTCATCAGCAAAGTCGTCTTCCCGATGGGTCCGTCCGGCCGCAGACTTCCGCTGGTGACGCCGGTCACAGAGCCTCAGGCGCTCGCGAGACGCGACCGCTCCCAACGTCAGGAGACCTAGTGATGCGGAAGACAACAATGCGAGGGAAGGCCGGGCTCTCCATCGCTCTGACCGGGGCGGTCGGCACCTTGGTGCTCACCAGCGTGCTGCCAGCGCAGGCATCGGCTCCTGGCCACCGCACTCCCAGTCCTGCAGCAAGCCCGGACGCGGTCGGCGCGAAGACCATGGGCGTGAGGGACAGCCGCACCCACGACCTCGGACCCAACGTGAAGATCTTCGGGCCGAAGACGTCGATCGCCAAGATCAACGCCTACCTCCAGGGCATCGCAGGCGAGGAACAGTTCAGCGCCGGCCGACACCTGGTGCTGTTCAGGCCCGGCACCTATGGCAGCTCGGCCAATCCCATCAGCTCGACAGTGGGCTACTACACCTCGGTCGCGGGCCTGGGCTCCTCGCCGAAGGACGTCGTCATCAACGGCGCCCTTCACGTCGACCCCGAGACGGGCCCGTTCGGCCCTAGCGCGCTTGACCACTTCTGGCGCTCTCTGAGCAACCTCACGATCAACCCGGACCAGGTCGGGGAGGCGCCGCACACCATGAGCTGGGCGGTCTCCCAGGCTGCCCCGCTGCGTCGGGTGAACATCACCGGCAACCTCGACCTGACCGGGGTGGGTGGCTCGCTCGCCTTCGGCTCCGAGATCGCGGACAGCCGGATCGCCGGCACCGTGAGCAGCGGCAACGCGCTGGCCGGCGAGCCCGGTCAGGCGCAGTACTACACCCGCAACAGCGCTATCGGCGGATGGAACGGCACCGGCGTCAACCTGGTGTTCTCCGGCGTCCACGGCGCCCCCGCAAGCAGTTTCGACCCGCACGGCTACACCACCCTGCCCAGCACACCGGTGTCGCGTCCCGCACCGTTCCTCTACCTCGAGCACGGCAAGTACCAGGTGTTCGTCCCCGCCGCGGCCACCCACACGGCCGGCGTCAACTGGTCCACCGGCCACCGGGCCGGGCGGAGCCTGGCCGATCGACCGGTTCTTCATCGCCAAGCCCACCGACACCGCCGCTCGGATCAACCGAGCCCTCGCCGCCGGGAAGAACCTCCTCCTGACGCCGGGCGTCTACGAGCTGGAGGCACCCCTCCGGGTCACCCGGCCCCACACCGTGGTTCTCGGCCTGGGCTACGCCACCCTGATGCCGACCCAGGGCACCGCCGCGCTACTTGTCCGCGACGTACCCGGAGTCGTGGCGTCAGGACTGGTTGTCGACGCTGGCACGATTCCATCGAAGACCCTCGTCCGTGTCGGCCAACCCGGCCAGCACCAGGGACGCGGCGACGCGCAGGACCCGACCACCTTGTCGGACCTCTTCGTCCGCGTCGGAGGCGCCACCGCGGGGGTCGCCACGACGGGCGTGACGATCAACAGCGACCACGTCCTCGTCGACGACAGCTGGATCTGGCGCGCAGACCATGGCGCCGGAGGCGGTTGGACCACCGCCCCGGTCGATCACGGGCTGATCGTCAACGGCGACAACGTCACCACGACCGGACTGTTCGTGGAGCACTGGCAGAAGCAGCAGGTGATCTGGAACGGCCAAGGCGGCCAGACCGTCTTCTACCAGAGCGAGATGCCGGAGGGCATGCCCGACCAGGCAGCCTGGATGGACGGCACCACCGAGGGCTACGCCTCCTACACCGTCGGCGCCGGCGTCCGGACCCATCGCGCGACCGGCATGTCCATCTACAGCCTGTTCCCGTTCCCGCCCACCGAGGCGATCCACGCCGCTGATGCGATCACCTCTCCGACGTCGCCCCGGGTCCGCTTCACGTCGCTGGCCGCTGGCGTGGTGATCGGCCAGGGCGGCATCCGCCACATCATCAACGACAGTGGTGACGCCGCTGACGCCTCGACTCCGAACCACGTGGACGGCATGACCGCAGTCACTCGGTTGCTCGCCTATCCCGCGGGGTGAACGTCTGACGCGGCACAGCGACACCGCCGCGCACGCCTGGACAGGACACCGTCGGGTGGAGCAGGGTGCTGGGATGCGTCTTCTCGGAACGCTCGTCCTGTCCACCGTCCTCATCGGCTCCGCCTTCGGGAGCCCGGCGTACGCCGGCGGGGGGTCCGCCTCCGGCCACCATCACCCGCCCTCCTGGGATGAGACCGTCATCGACGCCGACCAGAGCTTCCGCGGCCTCGACGCCGTCGACCGGCGGACGGCCTGGGTGACCGGCGGGAGCGTCACCGACGGTGGCCCGGGTCGGGTCTTCCGCACGACCGATGGCGGCCGGAGCTGGGACGACGTGAGTCCACCGGCCACCGAGGGACTGCTGTTCCGTGACGTCGAGGCCCGCAGTGCCAAGTCGGCCGTCGTGCTGGCGATCGGGCCGGGGGAAGCGTCGCGGATCTATCGCACCACCGACGGCGGGGCGAGCTGGGACGAGGCCTTCGTCAACGACGACCCCGCGGCCTTCTACGACTGCATGGCGTTCTACCCCGACGGACGGCGTGGACTGGCGATGAGCGACCCGGTCGACGGGAAGTTCCGGATCCTCGCCACCCGTGACTCGGGCCGGACCTGGACGGTCCTCCCGAACGACGGGATGCCGGCAGCGCCGACGGAGGCGGGGTTCGCCGCCAGTGGTGACTGCCTCGTGACGGCCGGACACACGGCGTACTTCGGCTCCGGTGGCGGAGCGTCGCGCGTCTTCCGCTCCGACGACTTCGGCCTCACCTGGACCGCCACCGACTCCACGATCCCGGCAGGCGACGCCGCGGGCGTGTTCGCCCTGGCGTTCCGTACGCCGTGGCAGGGGATCGCCGTCGGCGGCGACTTCGCAGATCCTGCGGACGGCGTCGACGCCGTCGCGGTCACGAGCCATGGCGGCACCTGGCGCAGCGCGGGCGACCTGACCCATCTGGGCGAGGACGTCGCCTACCTGCCAGGGGGCGGACAGCGGGTGGTCGTCACAGGCGAGTCCGGAGACGTGATGGGCACCAGCGTCAGCAGCGACGGTGGTCGCAGCTGGACCCGGATCAGCGACGACGGCTACCACACCCTCGACTGCACGCGCGACGGATCCTGCTGGGCCGCAGGCGGCAACGGCCGCGTGGCGCGTCTCTCCACCGCGTCGCGGGGTCATCGCTGACGCGGGAGCGACTACTCCTCGCGGTGGTCCGCCGACTCGGCGAGCACGTGGCGCCAGGAGTGCTGGGGGGCGTAGCCGAGAAGGGCGCGAGCCTTGTCGATGGCGTAGAAGGTCTCGTCGCGACCCAGCTCCCGCCGTACCTCGACGCCGTCGTAGAAGCGCTCCCGGATCTCCTGCGTGGACGCGGCGACGGACATGTCGGCGTTGGCCACGTTGAAGACCTCGTAGCCCAGCGCGTCGGTCTCGAGGCAGCGCTGCACCATCTGGCCCGAGGTCGCGCGTGTCGATGTAGGCGAACACGTTGCGGCGTCGCAGCGCGGGGTCGGCGAGGAAGGCCGGGAACTTCTCGGCGTACTCGTGCGGCTCGATGACGTTGTTGATCCGCAGTCCGTAGATGTCCGCCCCGGTGCGGGCCTGGAACGAGCGCGCCGTCGCCTCCCCAGCGACCTTCGACATCGCGTAGGCATCCTCGGGGACGGTCGGGTGGTCCTCGTCGACCGGCACGTAGAGCGGGCGACGCTCGCCCTGGGCGAAGCAGATCCCGTAGGTCGTCTCCGAGGAGGCGAACACGATCTTGCGGATGCCGAGGCGGGTCGCGGCCTCGAGCACGTTGTAGGTGCTGAGCACGTTGGTCGCGTACGTCGCGGCGTCCGACGCGATCAGGATGGCCGGGATGGCGGCGAAGTGCACGACCGCGTCGTACGACGGCTTCTCGGGCAGGTCCAGCTCGTCGGAGGTCGCGAGCCCGGCCAGTGCCGAGTAGGTCTCTCCGGCATCGGTGAGGTCGACGCGGAGGTCGGCGACGTCGGGGTGCTCGAGCGGGACGAGGTCGGCGTTGGTGACGTGGTGGCCCTGGGCGGCGAGGAAGGGGGCGACGTGCTTGCCCGCCTTGCCGCTGCCGCCGGTGAAGAAGATGCGCATGACGGTGGGGTACCCGCGAACGGGGAGGGTCACCCTCGTGGGGGGAGTCCGTCGTCGATCAAGGCGTTCCAGCAGTCGAGGAAGTCCTGGTTGAGCTCCGAGTTCTGGTCGAGGGCGCAGGAGACGACCGCGCCGGTCCGCACCATCATCAGCTGCTGCGCCGCCGCCCGCGGGTTGCCATGGTCCAGGCGCCGGAGCAGCTCCTCGATGCGCTCGGTCACCCAGGCGCGGATCGCCAGCGCGCGGACCCGGGCCGGGTGGGAGCCGGTGAACTCCGCTGAGGCGTTGATGAAGGGGCACCCGCGCTGCACCGCTCCGAAGTCGTCACGGGTGAGTGCGGTCGCGAGCTCGGCCAGGGCCTCACGCGGATCGTCGGGGTGCGCGTCGATGATGCCGTCGACCTGGGCATGGTCGTACGCCGCGCGCCGGTCCAGGTAGGCCGCGATCAGGTCGTCCTTGGAGGGGAAGTGGCGGTAGAGCGTCACTCGCGTGACCGCGGACTCCTCGACCACTCGCTGGATGCCGACCGCGTGGATGCCCTCGTTGTAGAACAGCCGGTCCGCCGTCACCAGGATCCGTTCCCGGGCCGGGGACGGGCGGCGGGCGAGCTCGGTCATGGCGCTTCTGCTCCTCGAGTTCTTCGGACCCTCTTGTCAGCGTGCCGGGATGTCCCTACGGTAACCACAGGTAGGTAGAACGATCGGTATACGGACCCGAATCGAAGGAGACCCGATGGTCGCGAGCGCCCCCGTCCTGTTCATCCACGGCCTCTGGCTGCACTCGCAGTCCTGGCAGGAGTGGGTCGACCGCTTCAGTGAGGCTGGGTACGTCGCGTCCGCGCCCGGCTGGCCCGGGGATCCGGACACCGTCCAGGAGGCTCGCGAGCACCCCGACGCCATCGCCGACCACGGGATCGACGACGTGGTCGAGCACTACGCCGGCATCATCGACGCGCTCCCGACGAAGCCGATCCTGATCGGGCACTCCTTCGGCGGGATGATCGCCCAGCGGCTCCTGGGCGAGGACCGCGCGCTCGCCGCGGTCGCGATCGACGCGGCGCAGATCAAGGGCGTGCTGCCGCTGCCGCTGTCGGCGCTCAAGGCGACCCTGCCGGTCTTCAAGAACCCCGCCAACAAGCACCGTGCCGTCTCCCTGACGGCTGAGCAGTTCCGCTTCGCGTTCGGCAACGCGATCCCGACCGAGGAGTCCGACGCCCTCTACGAGCGGTGGACCATCCCGGCGCCGGGCAAGCCGCTCTTCGAGGCGGCGGCAGCGAACTTCAACCCGCACTCGCCGGCCAAGGTCGCCACCGACAACGCCGGTCGTGGACCCCTGCTCCTGATCACCGGCGGCAAGGACAACACCGTCCCGGAGGCGGTGACGAGGTCGACGCTCAAGCAGTACCGGCACTCCGAGGCGACCACCGACCTCCTCGAGTTCGCCGACCGAGCGCCACTCCCTCACCATCGACCATGGCTGGCGCGAGGTCGCCGACGCGTGCCTGTCCTGGCTCGGCGACCAGGGACTCTGACGATGGACCTTCATCTGGCCGGCAAGACCGCGGTGGTGACCGGCGCCAGCAGGGGGATCGGGCTGGCGATCACTCGTGCCCTCGTCGACGAGGGGGCGACGGTCGTGGCCGGTGCCTTGAAGGGCAGCGCCGAGCTCGACGCGCTCGCCGCCACCGGTCACGTGCGCCCGGTCGCGGTCGACCTCACGACCCCGGAGGGTCCGGGTGCCCTGGTCGACGCCGCCGTCGCCGAGCTCGGGGGCATCGACCTCCTCGTCAACAACGTCGGCGCGGTACGACCCCGGCTCGAGGGGTTCCTGGCCATCACCGACGAGGACTGGGAGTGGTCGCTGACGATCAACTTCCTCGCCGCCGCCCGCACGATGCGCTCGGCCGTGCCGCACATGATCGGACGCACCGGCGCCAACATCGTCACGATCAGCTCGGTCAACGCCTTCCTGCCCGACCCCGGCGTGGTCGACTACAGCGCCGCGAAGGGCGCGCTGACGAACCTGTGCAAGTCGCTGTCGAAGGAGCTCGGCCCCGACATCCGCGTCAACACGGTCAGCCCCGGACCGGTGCGGACCGACCTGTGGCTCGGCAGCTCGGGTGTCGCGGCGACCGTGGGTGGCGCCAGCGGGGCGGACCCCGGCGACGTCGTACGCCGTCAGGAGGCCGAAGCGTCCAGCGGCAGGTTCACCACGCCGAGCGAGGTCGCCGACCTGGTGCTCTTCCTCGCCAGCGACCGCTCCGGCAACACCACGGGCAGCGACTTCCTCATCGACGGTGGACTCGTCACGACGCTGTGACGTCGGATCGATGTCTCAGCCGGCCAGGGAGCCGGAGAAGATCTGCCAGGCCAGGGCGCTCTTCGCCACGAGGCTCAGCACCAGGTAGGTCTTCTCGCCGAACGCGTAGCTCCGCCACCGGCCGACTTCCCGGTACTGCAGCCACTGGTTGAGGGCGAAGCTCATGAACAGGACGAAGAGCGAGACGAAGATGCCGTAGACGAACCCCGGGACCGAGGATCCGGCGCCGACGAGGTTGATGACGATCGCCACCCACGGTGCGGCGCCCGCGATGGCCCCGAACCAGAACGGAAGCATCGTGGTCGTTGTTCGATCCGGTGGGTTGCTCGTCTCCTGGAGCCAGCCGAAGAGGATCATCGCGACGTTCGCTCCGGCAATGGCCACCACCGCAGTGATGTCGGTGACGCCGCTGTAGAAGCCGATCAGCAGGATCATGATGGTCGCGCTGAACGAGTACTCGATCCAGCGGAACCGGTTGCGCCCGGCCTCGAGCTCGTGCTCGTACCGGGCCCTGAGCAGGGTCGCGGTGAGCAGATGGTCGACGGCCGCCAGCCCGAGGAACACCGCGATCGCGATGCCGATCGGGACGTCGAAGAGTGCGCTCGGATCGGTCGCGGGGCTACCGGGCGGGCCTTCGGGGAACTGGGAGGTGACGGTGATGGCGAAGTCGCCGGCCAGCGCCAGGATGGCGATCGCCTGGGCCGCGTGGAGGACGGCGAGCCCGACGTTCCAGCGACGCAGGTCGCGCAGTCGTACGTCGTTCACGCCGGTGGCGGTGGTCATGCCGCGCCGAACCGGTCGACGTAGGAGAGCACGCGGCCGAGCATGGCGCTGACCGCGCCGAGATCTGCGGAGCGCGGCCCCGGCTGGTCGGCCAGGTCGTAGAGCGCGGGTGCGCCTCGGCGGCGCCGGCGCGCACGGCCACGCCGGCGCAGACCCGGGCGGCGTCGCGGACGGCGTCCGGGTCGACCGTGAGCATCGACTCGAAGACCCGCTCGCGGTCGGGTACGTCGAGCTGGCCGGGCAGCTCCCACGCGGTGAGCGCGGCCGGGAGCTCCACCGAGTCGCAGACGACCGCCCACTCGCGAGCCAGTCGGCTCCTCGGGCGGCAGCGGCACCAGCACCGGCCCCGGGCGGGACCCGGAGCCGACGATCTGGGCGCGGTCGAGCTCGGGGAACTCGGCGAAGGCGAAGGCGGAGCGCGAGACCAGCGCCAGCTCGTGCCACCGCGCCCGTGCCGCGGCGTAGTAGCGCTCCTGCTGGAAGGCGCCGAAGAGGATGGCCTGCTCCGCCTTGGCGCAGAACTCGTCCTCGATCGCCCACGACAGCGCCAGCAGGGTGCGCTTGTGGAGTCGCTGCACCGGAAGGTGGGGGTGCTTGCGGCGCAGCTCGGCGTACACCGACGGACGTCCCGGTGCCGACCTGGGCGAGCGAGTCCGCGATGGCCACGTCGAGACGGACCCCGGCATCGCGGCGGCGTACGACGTGGGTCACCGCGTCGACGTCGGCCTCGAGGTAGCGACGGTGCCCGCTCTCGAGGCGTTGCGGCCGCGGGAAGCCGTGGCGCTGCTCCCACATCCGCAGGGTGGCCGGGCTGAGACCGGTGCGCTCGGCGAGGGCCCCGATCGTGAGCAGGCCGGCCGGAGTCCTCCCCTTGCGCAAACATCAACTCTGTGTTCATGTTGTGAACCATAAACCTAAACACTTCGTTTAGGAAGTGCGGATCAACTCGATGGAGGTAGCGATGACAATCAACAGTCAGTCCGTGGACGGTAGGACGGACGAGGTCGTGGACTGGACCGACCTGGGCCAGCGGATGTGGAGCTTCCTCACCGGACGCGAGGCGGCGATCCACTACAGCTTCGAGGAGATGGCGATCGAGGTCCCGCGAGACACCGGGTCGGACGCTCCGCGAGCCACCTGGAAGCTCAACGGCACCTTGACGGTCACGACCAGCGAGACCTGAGCTCGTCATGGCACTGGTGATGGCGGCCGATCTCGAGCATCGAGCTCGACGTCGAGGGCGGTCCGATCGTGCATGCCCGGCTGCACGGTCGCGGCAACCGGCTGCTTCTCGAGGTCGACGACGCCGGTGCCTTCGCGGGGACGCGTGACGCCCCTGCCGTCCGCGCCCTCGCCGAGGGCCTCGCGGGACGGGGCGTGGTGATCCGAGTCGTCAGCAGCGGCCGGCACCTCGTGTCGCTCGGCGCCGTCTCCGCCCCGTGGTGGCAACGCCGGGTGACCGGTTCGCGCCGCATCCGGATCGGCAGCATCCGCGGCGCGTTCACCTCGGCGCGCTCGCGGACCCACCGCACCGAGGCCGTGCTCCCCGACGCCACCCTGCTCCCACCGGCCACGCTCTGGCCGCTGACGCCCACCATGCGTCGTCCGGTCCGGCGGCCCGTCACCACCACCCACGACCCGGCCAGGGGCGGTGCGCCACGTCTGGTCCTGGCCAAGGAGGACGTCTGGGCAGGCGAGCGGCAGCCGGTCTACCGGCTCCGAGAACGAGCCACGATCGGATCGGACCCCGACGCCGACATCTGCCTGCCGGGTCTCGCTCCGCGACATGCCGTGGTCGAGCACGATGACCGCGACGAGTACGTCGTCACCGCGGTCGACGGCCCGGTCCGCGTGCACGGCGCCGTCGTCGGCCAGCAGATCCTGCGCACCGGGACCCGGGTCGAGATCGGCGGGCACCGGCTCGTCTTCTTCCGCGAGGAGTACGCCGACCACGGACGTCCGCACGGGGGACGGATCGGCGGTGAGGCGGGGCACCAGATCCCTCAGCCGCCGCGGCCTGCGTCCTGAACGGTCGGGTTACGCCACCGCGGTGGGCCGGACGGACTTCACGATCGCGGTGATGTCCTCGCGGTCCAGCGTCTCCTGCTCGAGCAGCGTCTCGGCGACGACCCGAACCAGCTCCTGGTGGATCCGCAGGAGCGAGCGCGCCTCGTCGAGTGCACTGCGCAGCATCCGGTCGACCTCCAGGTGGACCCGGTCCGCGACGGGGCCGCCCATCCGGACGGTGTCGTTCGAGACGACGGCGTACCCGAGCTCGCTCATGCCGTACTGGGTGACCATGGCGTAGGCCAGGTCCGAGGCGGTGGTCAGGTCGCCATGGGCGCCCTGGGTGTACCCGCCATCGAGCAGCATCTCCTCCGCCGCCCGGCCGGCCATCGCGGTGCAGAGGCGTGCATGCGCCTTCCTGCGGGTCACGAACAGGTCGTCCGAGCCGCCCATCCAGGTCACGCCGCCGGCAGCTCCGCGCGGAATGATGGAGACGCTGACCGGGTCGTCCGCGTCCGGCTGAGCCAGCGCGGCCACCGTGTGGCCCGCCTCGTGCCAGGCCGTGATCGCGCGGTCCCGCTCGCTGACCAGCGCCGAGGTGCGAGCCCGACCCAGCGCCACGGTCGCGACTGCCGCGTCGAAGCAGGTGGCGTCGACGACACTCTTCGAACCGCGCACCGCCTCCAGGCAGGCTTCGTTGACGACCTGCGCGAGCTCGGCGCCGCTCATGCCAGGGGTACGACGCGCGAGGAGCTTGAGGTCGACGTCTGCACCGATCTCCTTGCCGCGGGTGTGGACGATGAGGATGTCCTCACGCCCACGGCGATCGGGCGCGGGGACCTCGATGGACCGATCGAGCCGTCCGGGACGGGTCAGCGCCGGGTCGAGGACGTCCGCGCGGTTGGTCGCGGCGAGGATCACGATCCGCGAGTCGGAGTCGAAGCCGTCCATCTCACTGAGCAGCGCGATCAGGGTGCTCTCGCGCTCCGACTCCCCGCTGTTGCCCGGGCCTGAGCTGCGGACCCGGCCGACGGCGTCGATCTCGTCGATGAAGATGATGCCGCCACCCCGTGACTTCGCACGGTCGAACAGATCGCGGGCTCGCTTGGCGCCGACCCCGGCGTACGTCTCGACGAAGTCGGATCCGGCCAGTGCGTAGAACGGCACCTGCGCCTCGCCGGCGACGGCGCGCGCCAGCAGGGTCTTGCCGGTGCCTGGTGGGCCGACGAGGAGGGCTCCACGCGGTGCCTTCGCGCCGAGAGCGGCGAAGCGCTCGGGGGTCTCCAGGAACGCCACGAGCTCCTTGAGGTCCACGATCGCCTCGTCGCACCCGGCGACGTCGCTGAAGCGGTCCTCGGGGACCTGGTCGATCTGGCGACCGCGCTTGCCGGAGAAGCCGCCGATGCCGCCGTTGATGGCGCGCGAGCGGAGCAGCCAGACCAGCACCGCCAGGACGAGGATGATCGGGATCATCGAGATCAGACTGCGGCTGATCCAGGACTGCTGGGCCGGCGGTGTCGCCGTCACCGGCACGTCGTGGTCGAGGAGCAGCTCCGTGAGGGTGTCGGAGTAGGCGTAGGGATAGTAGGCGGTGAGATCGGTCCCGTCCTCGAGGGTGACCGTGACCGTGTTCGACCCGTCGAAGAGATCGGCCGTGGCCACGGTGTCGGTCTCGATCGCGGTCACGACCTCGGAGAGCGGCGTGACGTCCTGCGCCGGCTCGTCGGACCCGCCGAACAGCAGCGATCCCGCCAGGATCCCGCCGACGACGATCAGCGCGACGATCCAGCCGGTGCGGCGTGTCAGACGGGGTCGGGGCACTGTCCCTCCCTGTCAGGTCACCAGCGTTGGGTAAAAGGATCGCGTTCGGACCGAGGTGGCGTCATCCCCACAATCGGGGGAAGCGCAGCGGCACTACTGCCCAGTGGTTGCGGTTGTTCGAGTCACCCAGGTAGCCGACGAAGCGCCTGCCCGGATCGCGGTCGGCATAAACCTGCTGGAGCCGCGCCCACGCCTCGTCGGACATGAACCTCACCTGGCCGTGCTCGCGGCGTTCCCCGCTGTGGCGATCGAGGCCACCCGTCTGGAGGTCGGCGCTCGGACGACGGTCCAGCCGACGAGGTCAGTCGTCTGCGAGCACCAGCTCGCCGCGCAGATCACCCAGCCCGCGGGCGACGTAGACGGTGCCGGTGGTGAGCGGCTGCCAGCCGACATCGGTCCAGGTGCGGCAGGCGCGCGGGTCGCCGTGGATCCGCACGGTCGCGCCCTGACCGGCCGGGACCGTCACCGAGGTCCAGCCGATCAGCCGGATCGGCTGGTCGGCGTCGTCCGGCTGCAGGTAGAGCTGCACGACCTCGCGGGAGTCGCGCGCCGACACGTTGGTCAGCGACACCTGCACGATCGGCGCCGGCGCCGGGGCGACCAGCGAGACCTCGCCGTACTCCCACTCGCCGTAGCCGAGCCCGTGCCCGAACCAGTACGCCGGGGCCGGCGCGCGTCGAGCGGCGTGACCGCGGTAGCCGACGAAGACTCCCTCGTCGTAGACCAGCTTGCCGTCGGTGGGTGTGACGTCCCAGGCGGGTGACCCGCCGTCGGCGGCCGGGAAGGTCGTGACCAGCCGACCGGCGGGCTCGATGACTCCGAGCAGCGCGGCGGCGACGGCGTGGCCGCCCTCCTGCCCGGGCAGGCCGGCCCACAGGATCGCGTCGACCTCGTCGCGCCACGGCATCAGCACCGGGGTGGCCGCGTTGACGACCACGACGGTGCGAGTCGCGGCCGCGGCGACGGCCGAGACCAGCTCGTCCTGCCGACCGGGCAGCGCGAGCGTGGACTTGTCGAAGGCCTCGGTCTCCTGCTCCTCGGTCAGCCCGACCACGACCACCGCGATCTCGGCGCCACGCGCCGCTTCGACGGCGGAGCCGATGGCCTCGTCGTCGGTCGGTGGCGTCGGCTCGGCCACCAGGCCCAGACCGGCCCAGCCGGCCAAGGTCAGGTCGGCCACGAGATCGGTGGGCCCGTCCAGCACGACGTCGGTCTGCCACCCGGGCGGTCGCAGGAAGTCGCCGCCGATGTCGTCGGACTCCGAGTCGAGGTGCACGGCGTACGACGAACCGCCGACCGTCACCGTCCCGGTGCCGACGCCCAGGACGCCGACCCGCATGGCACCACCAGGAACCGTCGCCGACATCACCACGCGGGTGACCGGCTCCGCGAGCTCCTGGTCGGGCATGAAGCCGACCGTCTTGGCCTCTGCCGAGACGGACTCGGCGAGGAGCGCGCCGGACTCGCCGTACATCCGCACCCGCATGCCGGGCTCCCCGGTCGCCGGGTCGGTGAACATGCCCGGCAGGGCAGCGCGCGGCCGGCCCCGGACCGCGACACCGTCCATCAGCATCACGCCGTCGATCAGCTCGGCCAGCCCGTCGGCGATGCTCACCTGGTGCGGCGCCCGCACCGATGCCGAACCGCCACCCATGCAGGTCGTCTCGATCGCGGGCCGCCCGATCAGCGCCACCGATGCCTCGAGTGCGAGCGGCAGGACGCCGTTGTTGGCCAGTACCGTCATGCCCGAGGCCGCGAGGCGCGTCAGCTGCTGACGTCGTACGTCGCCCCCGGGTGTGGGGAGGTCTGTCCGCCACGACCGACCCTCGCCGGTCGCACCGACCCGATCGGCCAGCCGCAGCAGTCGCTCGAGGTGGTCATCGATGACGGACTCGTCGACCTCGCCGGACCGCACGGCCGCCACCAGCGCGGGTCCCCACGGCCCGGTCGGGCCAGGCATCACCAGGTCGAGACCGCCGTTCGCGGCCGGCGCTGCCGACTGGGTCGCGAACCAGTCGGACATCAGCAACCCACGCCAGCCCCACTCGCCCTTGAGGATCCCGTTGTTGACCGGCCCCTGCTCGGTCGCAGGGATCCCGTTGACGTTGTTGTAGGCCGCCATCACCGACCACGGGTCGGCGTCCTCGACGGCGATCTCGAAGGGCAGCAGGTAGAGCTCACGCAGGGTTCGCTCGTCCACGACGCTGTCGACGCCGTGCCGCTCGGTCTCGGACTCGTTGGCGACCAGGTGCTTCACGCAGGCGCCGATCCCCTGCGACTGCATGCCGGAGACGTACGCCGCCGCCAGGTGGCCGGTCAGCAGCGGGTCCTCGGAGTAGGCCTCGAAGAGCCGGCCGCCGAGCGGGCTGCGGTGCAGGTTGACCGTCGGACCGAGCACGACGTGGATGCGCTGACGCTCGGCCTCCTCCGCGAGGAGCTGCCCGACCTCCGCGACCGTCTCCATGCTCCACGACGACGCGAGCAGCGTCGCGTTCGGAAAGAGACAGGTGATCGGGCCGCCTGTGAAGTCGAGCCCGCGCACGCCGGTCGGTCCGTCGGAGAACGCCATCGGCTCGAGCCCGATCCGTTCCTCGCCACGCAGGGTGAACATGGCAGCGCCGGTCAGCAGCCGGACCTTGGCCTCGAGGTCGAGAGCAGTGTCGGTCATGGGCCCACCCTGCCAGTTCTGCTAGCGGCCAGGGCGCGACCTGAACGGTTCCCAGGGGCGAGCTGGCCCGCCCGGCGGGCTAGGCGGGCACCCGGTAGGTGAGCTTGCCGGACGCGCCCCTGCCTGCCTCGATCTTCACGTTGAAGACGTAGCGGTGGCCATCGGGGACGAAGGACGAGGCGAACTGCAGATGACCGGTCTTGTTGGCGTAGGCGTCGTGGC
>CAVOFS010000005.1:0-309456 GCA_963695055.1 uncultured Actinomycetota bacterium
TGCTCCACGTGGACGGTCCGGGCGTCCAGGTCGAAGCCGGTGACCTCGCCGAGCCGAACCTTGACGTTGTCGTGCCGTTTGAGCACCTCCCGCAACGGCGGGGCCACGGCGCCGGGGGAGAGGATGCCGGTCGTCACCTGGTAGAGCAGCGGCTGGAAGAGGTGGTGGTTGGTGCGCTCGACCAGGGTGATGTCGACGTCAGCCCGTTTGAGGAACTTCGCGGCGAACAGGCCACCGAAGCCGCCGCCGACGATGACGACGCGCGGTCGCGCCGCCGCCGTGCTCACGATTCGACCTCGACGGGTTCGGGGTTCGCGGTGACACGTGCCCGGAAGACCCAGTAGGACCAGCCCTGGTAGAGCAGGACGAGCGGGGTGACGACGACGGCGACGACGGTCATCACCTTCAGCGCGTAGTCGCTGGAGGCGGCGCCGGAGACCGTCAGGTTGTTGGCGGTGCTGGTCGAGGACACCATGACGTGCGGGGTAGAGGTTGGCGAACAGCGCGGCGACCGTGCCGCCGATCGCGACCGTGGTCGCCGCGAACGAGCCGCCTTCGCGCCCGGCCCGCAGCAGCAGGGCCGCGGCCAGGGCGCCGACGACGGGCACCGCCGCGGCGGCCGCTCGCCACGTCCCGCCGTCGGAGATGAGCACGGTCCAGACCGCGAAGACGGCGACCACGACCACGCCGGCCAGCAGAGCCGGCTCGCTGTGGCATGGGCGCGCTCGTGCAGCACGCCCCGGGTCCGCAGCCCGAGGAACGTCGAACCGTGCGGGAGGCTCAGCAGCACGAGGGTGAGGCCCATCCAGACGCCGTACGGCGTGAGCAGGTCCCAGAACGACCCGGTGAACTCCTCGTTGTCGTCGATCGGGCAGCCCGGCGAGCAGGTCACCGAGCGCGATGCCGAGCACGAGCGGGATCAGGAACGATCCGACGGTGAGGGTCGCAGCTCCAGGTGCCGCGCCACCGGTCGGCGTCGACCTTGGTGCGCCACTCGAAGGACACGCCGCGGATGATCAGGGCGACCAGGAGGAGCATCAGCGCGAGGTAGCCGGCGGAGAACCAGGTCGCGTACCAGCGCGGGGAACGCCGCGAAGATCGACGGCGCCGCCGACGATGAGCCAGACCTCGTTGCCGTCCCACACCGGGCCGACGCTCTCGACCACGACGCCTGTTCCTCCTCGGTCCGGCCGACGATCTGGTGCAGCATGCCGACCCCGAAGTCGAAGCCCTCGAGGACGAAGAACCCGGTCCAGAAGAACGCGACGACCACGAACCAGACGACGTCGAGACTCATCACGGCACCTCAGTAGGTGAAAGCCGGAGCAGGGGCGGAGGAGTCGGGGTCGCCGGCTTCGGCGTCGGCGTCGTCACGGCCCGGCTCGAGCGGTCTCTTGGAGAAGCGCAGCATCAGGAACCCCCACACGATGCCGAGCACGAGGTAGAGGACCCAGAAGACGCCCAGGCTCATCGCGACCTCCGTGAGGCTGACCGACGGCGAGTTCCCGTTCTTGGTCAGCAGCAGGCCCTGGACGACCCACGGCTGACGGCCGTTCTCGGTCAGCAGCCAGCCGGCCGTGTTCATGACGAACGGCGCGAGGAACGCCCAGGTGCCGACCCAGAGGAACAGGCGCGCGTTCAGGAGCCTGCGCCGCCACCACAGGAAGCAGCCCCACAGGGCGAGGATCGGCAGCACGGCGCCGAGGTAGGCCATCACCCGCATCGACCAGTACTGGATGAAGAGGTTGGGGATGTAGTCGCCGGGGCCGTACTGCTTCTCGTACTGGGCCTGGAGCTCGTTGATGCCGACCACCTTCCCGTCCCACTGCAGGGTGGCCAGGATCGAGAGCAGGTGCGGGATCTCGATGATCTTGTTGGCGTCCTGGTCGGACTCGGTCCAGCCGCCGGTCTGCGCGGCCGAGAAGGAGCAGGGCTGGCAGGTCTCCCACTGGGCCTCCATCGCGGCGACCTTCATCGGCTGGTACTTGGTCTCGATGACGCCGAGCTGGCTGCCGACCAGGAGGATCAGGATCGAGACCGGCAGCAGGACCGCGAGCGCGAGCTTCATCGAGCCGAGGAACACCTCCGGGCTCTTCCCGCGACGGATCTGCCAGGCGGAGACCGAGAGCATGACGAGGCTGCCGGTGACCAGGGACGCGAGGATCACGTGCGCGTAGCCCCAGACGAAGACCGGGTTGGTGAAGAGGGCGCCGATCGAGGTGAGCTCGGGCCGGCCGGTGTCCGAGTTGATCTCGTAGCCGACAGGGTGCTGCATCCAGGAGTTGGCCGCCATGATGAACGCCGCCGACAGGGTCGCACCGAGGGCGACCGCCCAGACGGTCATCAGGTGGACCCGCTTCGGCAGCACGTCCCAGCCGAACCACCACAGGCCCAGGAAGGTCGACTCGAGGAAGAACGCGGCGAGGCCCTCCATCGCGAGCGGCGCCCCGAAGACGTCACCGACGAAGCGTGAGTACTCCGACCAGTTCATCCCGAACTCGAACTCCTGGACGAGACCGGTGACCACGCCGATGGCGATGTTGATGACCAGGATCGTCCCGAAGAACCGGGTCAGGCGGCGTACGTCAGCGTTGCCGGAGCGGTGCCACCACGTGTGCAGCGCGGCGACCAGCCAGCTCAACCCGATCGTGATCGGCACGAAGAGGAAGTGGTAGATCGTCGTCGTGGCGAACTGCAGCCGCGACAGATCGAGCTGGCTGATGTCCACGGTTCAGAGCGCCTGACCTACGTCGCGGATGTTGGACCGCGCCTGCTGCCAGGCCTCGGCGACCTCGCCGCTGAAGACCAGCTTGCCGACGGTGAGCGCGAATCCCTTGACCTCCTCCACCGTGGTCTGCGGTGGTACGGCGAGTGCTCGCGGGTCGGTGACGAAGTCGATGAGCGCCGGCCCGGGGTGGGCGAACGCCCGCTCGATCGCCGGGCGGATGTCCGCGGCGTGCTCGACGCGCTCGCCGTGGATGCCGGCGGCGGTCGCGAGCGCACCGAAGTCCGGGTTCTTCACGTCGGTGCCCCACGGCTGATAGCCGACGACCATCATCTCCGCCCGGACCATGCCGAGCGTCGAGTTGTTGAAGATCATCAGCTTGACCGGGATGTCGAGGCCCGCCGCGGTGAGGAGCTCGCCCATCAGCATGGAGAAGCCGCCGTCGCCGCACATCGCGACCACCTGCCGGTCGGGAGAGCCGACCTTCGCGCCGATGGCCTGCGGCATCGCGTTGGCCATCGAGCCGTGGCTGAAGGACGCGAGGATCCGCCGACCCGGCTTCATCTCCAGGTAGCGCGCGCCCCAGACGTTGCACATGCCGGTGTCGACGGTGAAGACCGCATCGTCCTCGGCGAGGTCGCTGAGCGCGGCCGCGACCATCTCCGGACGCAGGCCCCGGCCGCCGCCCTCGTGGTTCACGTAGGTCTGGATGCCCTTGACCATGTGGTGGTGGTCCTTGACCACGTGGTCGAGGAAGTGGGTGTCGGTGCGTTGCTCGAGCTTGGGGATCAGGGCCCGCAACGTCTCGCCGACGTCGCCCGCGAGGCCGAGGTCGACGGCCGCTCGACGGCCGAGATGCAGCGGCTTGTCGTCGACCTGGATGATCGTCTTCCCGTCCGGGAGGAACGCGTGGTACGGGAAGTCGGTGCCGAGCATGAACAGCAGGTCGCAGTCGGCGAGCGCCTCGGTCGCACCACCCCAGCCGAGCAGGCCGGTCATCCCGACGGCCGACGGGTTGTCGGCCTCGAGCACGTCCTTGCCCCGGTAGGCGTAGGACACCGGCGCGTGGAGGAGACGCGAGAGCTGGAGGACCTCGGCACGGGCGTCGCGGGTGCCCTCGCCGCCGTGGATGGCGATCTTCCTCGCGCGTGAGATCAGCTCGACCGCCTTGTCGAGGACGGCGTCGGTGGGCCGCATCACCGGACGGTCCGTGAGGATCGGGTGACGGAGCATCGGGTGGTCGACCTTCTGGGCGGCCACGTCGCCGGGCAGGATGATCATCCCGACACCGCGCTCGAGGATGGCGGCTTGGAGCGCGAGCTCGGAGACCCGGGGCATCTGGCCGGCCGACAGCACGAGACTGCAGTAGTTGGTGCACCCGGAGAAGATCGCCTCCGGGTTGGTCTCCTGGAAGTAGCCGCTGCCGATCTCCGTGCTCGGGATGTGCGTCGCGATCGCGAAGACGGGAGCACCGTTGCGCTGACAGTCATACAGCCCGTTGAGCAGGTGAAGGCTGCCGGGCCCGGAGGAGCCGAGGACGGCGGTCGGGCGGCCCGAGATCTGTGCGTCGGCACCCGCGGCGAACGCCCCCGACTCCTCGTTGCGCACATGCACGAACTCGATGTCGCTCTCGTGTCGCCGCAGGGCGTCGACGATCGGGTTGGCCGAGTCACCGACGATCCCGTAGACCTTCCGGATCCCGGCCTCGACCATCTGGTCGACCAGGATCTCCGCCACCGTCTGAGCCATGCGTTGCTCCTTCGTACGAGGTCTGACCGCGGTCAGTGCTTGATCGGGAGGTACTCCGGCCACCACATCGCGTCGTGGACGGCCTGGATCGGGTCGTCCACCTGCACCCGGGCGATCCCGGCGGCCTGGGCGGTGTTGATCACGTCGACGGCGACTGTCGCCGAGACCTCGCGCAGCCGGGAGATGTCCGGGAGCAGGCCCTTGGCCGGATCCGTCGGGTCGGCGAGCTTCGCGAGGGCCCGAGCCGCCGCGATGAAGAGCGAGGGCGGCATGGTCGCTGCCCGGCAGACGATCACGCCGAGCCCGAGCCCGGGGAACATCAGCGCGTTGTTGGCTTGCCCGATGCGGTACGTCGTACCGTCGCGCTCGACCGGCCCGAAGGGGCTGCCGGTGGCGACCAGGGCCTCGCCGTTGGTCCACTCGAGGATGTTCGTCGGCGTCTGCTCGGCCAGCACGGTCGGGTTCGACATCGGCAGGACGATCGGACGCGGACAGTTGGCGTGCAGGGTGCGGATGACCTCTTCGGTGAACGCCCCGGTGACGCCGGAGGTCCCGACCAGCATCGTCGGGTGCAGGTTCTCCACCACCTGCTGGAGGCCGAGGGTGCCGTCCGCGGTGCGCCAGCCGGCCACGGCTGCGGGGTCCTTGGCGTACGGCTTCTGGTAGTCGTACAGGTCGGTCATGTCCGTGGTGAGCAGGCCGGGCCGGTCGAGCAGATAGATCTGGCCGGCGGCCTCCTCCTCGGTGAGGCCGTCCTCGGTCATGGCCAGCGCGATCAGGTCGGCGATGCCGACGCCGGCCGAGCCCGCGCCGAAGACGACGATCTTCTGGTCGACGAGGCGTCCGCCGGAGACCCGGACGCCCGACAGGACGCTGGCGAGCCCGATCGCGGCGGTGCCCTGGATGTCGTCGTCGAAGGTGCAGAGCTTGTCGCCGTACCGGTCGAGGATCCCGCGTGCCGGCGGGCCCGAGAAGTCCTCCCAGTGCAGGATCGCGTTGGGGAACCGTTCGGAGGCGAGGCTGACATAGGTGTCGATGAACTCGTCGTACTTCTCACCCCGCACGCGGGAGTGGCGCAGGCCGAGGTAGCGCGGGTCGTTCAGGAGCTCCTCGCGGTTGGTGCCGACGTCGAGGCCGACGGCGAGCACCCGCTCGGGGTCGATGCCGGCGGCCACCGTGTAGACAGCGAGCTTGCCGATGGAGATGTCGATGCCGCCGACGCCCCAGTCGCCGATGCCGAGGATGGCCTCGGCGTCCGAGGCGACGATCAGGTCGATGTCGTCGGCGCCGCGACCCGTGGATTCCAGCGCCTTCCCGATCCCGGCGACGTCGTCGATGCTGAGGAACAGCCCGCGGGGGCGTCGGAAGAGGTGGCTGAACTGTTGGATGGCCGCACCGACGGTCGGGGTGTAGACGATGGGCAGCATCTCGTGGACGTGCTCGCCGACCAGCTTGTAGAAGAGCACCTCGTTGCTGTCGTGCAGGTTGGTCAGGAAGGTCCACTTGTCCACGTCGGTCTCGCTGGCAAGGAACTGCTCGTAGGAGCGGGCGACCTGTTCCTCGACGGTCTCCGTCCCATGTGGCAGCAGGCCGTGCAGCCCGAGGTGGTCGCGCTCCGCAAAGGTGAAAGCCGTGCCCCGGTTGATCTGCGGATCGTCGAGGACGTCCAGACCGCGGGCGTGGATCTGCACGTGGTGGGTGCCGTCAGGCTGGGTCTCGATCGTGTACTTCTTGGACGCCATGGGTGCTTCCTCCGGCTGTGCGACTGGGCCCGACGATCCACCAGACCACATCCGGGGGTGAAGCAACATCACGCGTAATGCGTGATGCGGAGGCACCCGGCGCCAGCCCTACATTGCAAGAGTGACGTGTCGAAGAAGCGGTGCCGCCAGGGCGGCCGCGGTGGTAGGAGCCGTGGTGCTGCTCGCCGCGTGCTCCTCGACGCACTCGGGGGAGGAGACGTCCAAGGCCAAGGAGCTGGTGGCCGCAACCGAGTCGGCCGGTGTCGCTCCCGGCCTCACGGTCGACGCCGCCGAGGCGCTGTACGGCACGTCCGCGTCCCAGCTCTGCGACGCGCTCGACGGGGGCGTGAGCTCGGCCGAGCAGCTGCTGCTGACGGGCAACCTGACCGGCCGGCGGGACAAGGTGATCACCACCGAATCAGTGACCTACGGGCGGCTCGTGGTGCAGACGTACTGCCCCGACCAGGTCGAGACGTACGACGACCTCGTCGACGACATCGACGCGACCAAGGTGACGAGGTAGACCATGTCAGCCGCGACCACCCCGGGCAGCGAGCCCGCAGCCCCGGCCAAGGGCGGAGTCGGGGCCGCCGCCCTGATCGCGTGGCCTGCGCTCGCGATGATGATGATGGCGAGTGTGGGCAGCATCGCGCAGCTGTCCGACTCGGCGACGTTCGGCCTCGGCGCGGTCACGGTCTACCTGATCCCGGCGCTGCTGTTCCTGCTGCCCGTCGGGCTGGTCTCCGCCGAGCTCGCGACCAGTCACGAGGGCGGCATCTTCGTATGGGTCCGCGAGGCCTTCGGAGACCGGACCGGATTCCAGGCCACGTGGTTCGTCTTCATGAACAGCGTGACGCTCTATCCGGCCCTGCTCTCCTTCGGCGCCGCAGCGCTGGCCACCGCCTTCGGTCGCCCGGACCTCGCAGGCAACGGTCTGTACATGGGTGCGGTCGTGCTGGTGGGCTTCTGGACCGCCACCGCTGTCGTGTCGCGAGGGATGAAGACCACGGCGGGCCTCAGCAACCTCGGAGTCGGGCTCGGCACGATCGTCCCGGCCCTGGCGCTGATCTTCTTCATGTTCGCCTGGCTGATCGACGGGCACGACTCGGCTGCGCCGATGCACCTCGACGACATCACGCCGCCGTTCGACGGACTGTCCAGCATCGCGCTCGTGGTCGGCACCTTCGTCGCCTTCGCCGGGCTCGAGGTCAACGCGGTGCACATCAAGCACCTCAAGGGCCGCCCGAAGTCCTACTTCAAGGCAGTCCTGTGCGCCGCCGCTCTGGTCTTCGTGATGTACCTGCTGGGTTCGATCGCGATCTCGGTGGCGGTGCCGGACGCGACCCTGGAGCTCACGTCGGGTGCCTCCCAGGCGTTCACGGTCTATGCGGACGGATTCGGGATCCCGGGGCTCTCGAACGTGCTGTCCGGGTTGCTGGTCCTCGGTGCGGTCGCGGCGTCGATCGCATGGATCGCGGGCCCGAGCCGCAGCATGTGGCTGGTCGGCCAGGCGGGCTACCTGCCGAAGGTCTTCCAGAAGACGAACAAGAACGACGTGCAGATGCCGATCCTGTTCTTCCAGGGCGTGATCGTGACGATCCTGTCACTGGTGTTCGTGGTCGCCCCGAACACCTCGGTGGCGTTCGCGATGCTGCAGGACATCTCGATCATCTTGTACATGTGCATGTACGTGTGCATGTTCTCGTCGGCGATCCGGCTGCGGCGCTCGCAGCCCGACGTGGAGCGTCCGATCAGGATCAAGGGGATCTCGGTGATCGCGATCGTCGGCATCCTCGCGGCCTTGTCGGCCATCGTCCTGGGACTGACGCCGCCGGCCGGGTTCAGTGCTCTTGCCGCCGGCCCGTATGCCGCGATCATCGCGGGCGGCGTCATCGTCCTGGCCATCCCCGCCCAGCTGCTGTACCACTTCCGCCGGCCGGAGTGGGCGGTCATCGACATCGCCGAGGTCGAGGCGCTCGACGGCGACGAATAGCCAGCAACACAGAACACCATCCGCCAGAGGGAAGGACCCAACGTGACCACGCTCGAAGACCTCTCCACCTACACCCCGATGGGCGACAAGAAGAACTCCGACTTCTTCGAGGAGTACCTGCCCCGGGTCTACGACCGGCGAACCGCTTCCGGACTCAACGAGATCGTCGGCCACATGGCAGCGGTGGTGGTTCAGGTGGAGCACGGAGACGCCGTCAACTACATGGCCGAGCTCGCCGTGATGGGGCCGTACCGCTTCCAGGCCGCCCGGCTGACGGACACCCACAAGGTGTACGTCCTGCAGTCGCAGCCCGAGTTCCCGCGGATGATCATCCTCGAGCCGCTGACGGCCACCTACGAGGACGCGATCACGCGGTGGAACACGCTGTACCCGCTGGCGCGCAAGAAGCCGAACGCGCGCTACATCGGCGAGATCTACAAGGCGCAGTCGACGGCCGCGGTACGGGAGGCGCTCGAGCCGCAGAACGTCCGGTTCGCCTACCCCGGCGACACCGTCAACAGCTTCTACGCGCTGTCGCACCTCACGTTCACGTTCCTGTCGGACTACACCTACAACCGGGTCGGCTACGTCGACGTCGACCTCGACGACCTCGACGCGCTGGGGCTGGGGGAGTCGTTCAGCCTGACCGCCGAGGAGCGGGGCACCCTCGAGCGGGCGGACGCACTGCAGGCCGAGCACGGCATCCAGGGCCTGATCCTCGGCATCGACCACGCGGCGACCCGGATCCTGTCCGGCGATCGCGAGTACGCGCTGCTCGAGTACCTCACGATGGTCCCGTACTACTTCTGGGGCGCCTACAACATCCACGAGATGAACTCGTCGACCAACGTGACCCGGCACCCGGACCTGAGCGACGAGAAGGTCTCCCCAGCTCGGGTGTTCACCGCCAACAACACCCCGTCGATCGTGAACTCCTTCGACAACCTGCCGATGCCGACCGAGGACTTCGTCCGCAACTTCGGCCGCCGCATGCACCACATCGCGGTGGCGGTCATCGACGGTCACGTCGCGGACGAGAAGAACGTCGACTTCGTCGTCCGTCAGCTCGCCGAGATGGGGACGCCGTTCCTCGCGAAGGTCGTCGGTGAGTGCAAGGAAGACCCGAACCTGAAGCAGATCTTCTCGAAGAGCTCGCCGTACTCCCTGCTCATCACGGAGTACATCGAGCGCTGCCACGACTTCCAGGGCTTCTTCACCCGGGACAACGTCGCGTCGCTCACGGCCGCTGCCGGCGCGGACGAGCGCTACGAGCACGGCCACGTCTTCGACTGACCGCCGGCGCCCTCCACCGACCCACGAGCCGTCCTAGCTAGGAGCACACATGATCGAACGCATCCGGACCAAGGTGCTGTGGGCGGTCATCGTCCTCGCGGTGCTGGTCATCCCGCTGGCAGTGCTGGTGAGTCCCTGGTGGTGGCTGTTGGAGATCCTCTTCGTGCCGCTGGTACTGCTCGGCCTCTACGACTACTTCCAGCTGCGACACAGCATCCTGCGCAACTACCCGATCGCCGGCCGGCTGCGGTTCCTGCTCGAGGGGATGGGCCCGGAGCTGCACCAGTACCTCGTGGAGAACGACACCGACGGCCGCCCGTTCGACAGGGACACCCGGTCGGTCATCTACGAGCGGGCCAAGGGGGTCGGCGACAAGAAGCCGTTCGGCACCGAACAGGACGTGTACGACGCCGGCTACAGCTGGATGAGCCACTCGATCGCCCCGCGACCGATGGTGGCCGACCCGGAGAACGACCTCCGGGTCACCATCGGTGGCGAGCAGTGCACCCAGCCGTACTCCGCCTCGGTGCTGAACATCTCCGCGATGAGCTTCGGCGCCCTGGGTGAGGCCGCAGTGCGGGCCATGAACCAGGGTGCCAAGGCGGGCGGGTTCGCCCACGACACCGGCGAGGGCGGGCTGTCGCGCTACCACAAGGAGGCCGGCGGTGACCTGATCTGGCAGATCGGCACCGGCTACTTCGGCTGCCGCGACGCCAACGGCGACTTCGATCCCGAGGCCTTCCGGACGAACGCCACCCTGCCGCAGGTCAAGATGATCGAGATCAAGGTGTCGCAGGGGGCCAAGCCGGGCCACGGTGGCATCCTCCCGGCGGCGAAGGTCACCGCTGAGATCGCCGAGGCCCGGCTCGTGCCGCAGGGTCAGGACGTCTTCTCGCCGACGTACCACAAGGCGTTCTCGACGCCGCTGGAGATGGTGGCCTTCATCGCGCAGCTCCGTGAGCTCAGCGGAGGTAAGCCCGTCGGCTTCAAGATCTGCATCGGCGACCCGCGGGAGTTCATGGCGATCATCAAGGCGATGATCCAGACCGGGATCTACGCCGACTTCATCGTCGTGGACGGCGGTGAGGGTGGCACCGGTGCCGCACCGTTGGAGTTCTCCGACTCCTTGGGCGCGCCGCTCAACGAGGGCCTGCTGGCGGTGCAGAACACCCTGGTCGGCGCGGGGATCCGGGACCGGGTCAAGATCGGGGCCAGCGGCAAGATGGTCACGGCCTCCGCGATGGTCCGCTCGATGGCGCTCGGGGCCGACTGGTGCAACTCCGCCAGGGCCTTCATGTTCGCGGTCGGGTGCATCCAATCCCAGCGCTGCCACACCAACCAGTGCCCGGTCGGGGTGACGACGCAGGACCCGAAGCTCCAGCGTGCGCTCAACGTGCCCGACAAGGCCACGCGGGTGCACAACTACCACAAGAACACCGTGCACGCGTTGGCCGAGATGATCGCCGCGATGGGGCTGGACCACACGGCCGACCTCGAGCCGTACCACGTCGTGCGACGGGTGACGCAGTTCCAGGCCATGGCGCTCCACGAGATCTACGACTTCGTCGAGCCCGGCTCATTCCTCAGCGGGACCGCGAACGCCCGGTTCCAGGGGTTCTGGGACGAGGCTTCGGCCGAGTCGTTCCGTCCGTGGTCGGCTGCGGAGAAGGCGGTGAACGCCGGCTGAGTGACCCCGTCGGCGGACAGACCACCCTGAACGGGTGAGGACCTCCGACGTTCGGCGTTCGTACGCTCGAACGTGTGACCGAGCGCCAACCAGAGCACGAACCAGAGCACCGGCCGCCGGGGGCGGCGTTGGACGACGTACTGCTCGACGTCAAGCTGTCGGTGCCGCGCGTACGTCCTGGGCTGGTGAGCAGAGCTCCACTCATCGACGCGGTCCGCACGAGCAGTGCGGTCGCGGTCGGCGTGACCGCGCCCGCCGGCTACGGCAAGTCCACGATGTTGATCGAGTGGGCGGACCGGGAGCCGCGACAGGCGGCGTGGATCTCGCTGGACCGGCTCGACGACGACCCGAGCGCCCTGCTGTTCCTGATCGCCTCGGCCTTCGAGAGGGCCTTCCCCGAAGGTGCCGGGCTGGCTGCCGAGATCAGCGGCCTGGGTGTTTCGGCGCTCGGACGTGGAGCACCGCGCCTGGCGGCGGCGCTCAGCCGCGCCCCGGCGCCGTTCGTCCTGCTCCTCGACGACCTGCACGAGCTCCGCTCGCCCGGGTGCCACGACGTCCTGGGCGTGGTGTTCTCCGGGATCCCTCCCGGCTCCCAGGTGGTGACCACGAGTCGATCGGCACAGCCACACCTGCCCGGGCTTCGCGCGGTCGGGGACGCCGTCGAGCTCCGGATAGCGGACCTGGCGCTCGACACGGGAGCGGCCGAGCAGATCTTCGCGGCAGCGCGGGTCCCGATCACGCCGGAGCAGGCCGTCGGCGTCACCGCGAAGACCGAGGGGTGGCCCGTGGGTCTCCACCTCGCGGCGATGATCGCTCGCGATGCCGCCTCCGGCGACTGGATGATCTCAGGCGACGACCGCTACGTCGCGGACTACCTGCACCAGGAAGCGCTGGGCAAGCTCGACCCCGCGATGCAGCGGTTCCTGAGGTGCAACGCCGTCCTCGACCGGCTCCACGGATCTCTGTGCGACGCGATCTTGGAGGACTCCGGTTCTCACGAGCGGCTCCGGACCCTCGAGGAGTCGCACGCATTTCTGATGCCGCTCGACCGGAACCGGCAGTGGTACCGCTACCACCCGCTGTTCCGTGAGTTCCTGCTCGGCGAGCTCCGACAGTCCGAGCCCGACCTGGTCGAGAAGCTGCACCTCCGCGCCGCGGACTGGTTCGAGGCACACGGCTCACTGAGCACGGCGGTCGACCACCTCCTGATGACGCCCGAGAAGGACCGGTGTGCTCAGCTGGTGGCCTCGCTGGTGCCGGCGACGTACGGCGCAGGTCAGATCGCGACCGTCCAGCGCTGGATGAGCGCACTCGGCGAGTCCACCATCAGGGCGTACCCGCCGCTCGCGGTCCTGGCCGGGTGGGTCACCGCTCTGGTGGGCGAGACGGCCGATGCCGAGCGATGGGCGGCGGTCGTGGACGACGCAGCCTTCGACGCGGTGCCGACCGATGGCGCGGCATCGTTCGAGTCCTCGCGGGCGATGCTGCGCGCGATGATGTGTGCCTCCGGGCCGGAGCAGATGACGACCGACGCCGAGTTCGCTGCTGAGCGGGAGACGCCGTCGAGCACGTGGAGGGACACCGCGCTCCTCCTTCTCGCCGAAGCACGCCTCCTCGCCGGCGACGTCGACCGTGCCGTCGAAACGTTCGAGGACGCGGCGGCGGCAGCGCTGGCGCTCGGTCACACCGACACCGTCGTCCTCAGCGACTCCGAACTGGCCCTGATCGCGATGGACGCCGGTCGGTGGGAGGAGGCCGCCGACCGGGTCGAGACCGCCCTCGGCATCGTCGAGAGACACCAGATGCACGACTACGCCATCAGCATCCTCACCTTCGCGGCTGCGGCACGACTGGCCGTCCACCGGGCAGACCTGGCCGAGGCCGATCGTCGGATCACCGAGGGCATGCGGGCACGTCCGACGAGCACGTTCGTGCTCCCGTTCCTGGCGACCCGGGGCAGGCTGCAGCTCGCCAGGGCCTGCATGATGCGGGGCGATCACGCCAGTGCGCGACTTCTCCTCCGCGAGATCGACGACATCCTCCGTCGACGGCCGCGACTCGGCGACACGGCTGATCAGGTCTCGGAGTTCCGCGCAACGGCGTTCACGACGTCGGTCGCGCAGCCTGCTGCGTCACCGCTGACCGCGGCCGAGCTGCGGATCCTGCCCTATCTGCAGACGCACCTCACGATCGCCGGGATAGCCGAGCGGCTGCAGATCTCGCGCAACACGGTCGGCACTCAGGTGGCGGCCGTCTATCGCAAGCTCGGCGCGTCGTCCCGTGGGGAGGCCGTCCTGCGGGCCTCTGCGCTGGGGCTGCTCGGGGGATGACCGGTCACCGCTCCGATCGCTCCCGATCTGGAACGTCGTCCAGGTCGTGGCCGAGCGCCAGCGCGAGGCCGGGGGCCGCGGCCACGACCCGCGCCGTCCCGACGATGGGGAGGACCGCGAACAGCACGTCGACGACGTCACGGACGTGGGCGCCAGCATCAAGCGCGTCGTCGACGAGTGCGCCGTACGACGCAACGGCACCGCCGCCCACCGCAGCGACTGCTCCGAGGCGTACGAGCGCCAACGTCCGTGGGTCGAGGGACGTCACGCGCCAGTCGCCGGCGGGTGGGTTCGGGTCGGTCGTCGCCAGGTTGAACGCGAGGCGGCGCAGCCGGTCGATGTCGTCCAATCGGGCACCTCCTGCGCATCGGCGTAGATGTCCATTTGAGCGCCGGAGGCCGGTGATGCGCACCACGCGATTCGAGTGAAGAACGGGTTCACAGGGGTCCCCTTCGTCCCACACCTGCGTGGGCTGCCGACTCCGGATCCCACCACCTGACCGTTTGCGTGACAGGCGCCACATGGAGCGGCTACCTTGCACTGACAAGAACCTGTTCTACTTTTCCGAGGGAGCCAGCATGAAGACCCGCGCCGCCATCCTGTGGGAGCCGCACACCGACTGGAGTGTGGAGGACATCGAGCTCGACCCGCCCAAGAAGGGCGAGATCCTGGTCAAGCTCGCCGCGTCCGGACTGTGCCACTCGGACGAGCACATGGTCACCGGTGACATGGTCCTCGACCCGGAGCTCGCGGAGGCCTTCGGGCTCAAGCAGTTCCCGGTGATCGGTGGCCACGAGGGTGCCGGTGTCGTCACGGAGGTCGGGCCCGACACCACCGAGTTCGAGGTGGGCGACCATGTCGTCTTCAGCTTCATCCCGTCGTGTGGCAAGTGTCCGTCCTGTTCGACGGGCAAGCAGCACCTCTGCGACCTGGGCGCCTTCCTGCTCAGCGGCATGCAGCTCAGCGACTTCTCCTACCGCCACCACGCCAAGGACGGCCGAGACCTCGGCATCATGGTCGGGCTCGGCACGTTCTCGCCGTACACCGTTGTGAACGTCGACAGTGCCGTGAAGATCGAGAAGCACATCCCGCTCGAGAAGGCCGCGCTGGTCGGCTGTGGCGTGACGACCGGGTGGGGCTCGGCGACGTACGCCGCCGACGTGCAGTCCGGCGAGACCGTCGCCGTCGTCGGTCTCGGTGGCATCGGCATGAGCGCGGTGCAGGGCGCGGCGATGGCCGGCGCCCGGTTCGTGGTCGCGATCGACCCGGTCGACTGGAAGCGCGAGAAGGCGCTCACCCTCGGAGCGACGCACACCGCCGCGTCGATGGCCGACGCGCAGCCGCTGATCAACGAGATCACCCACGGAGCGATGGCCGACAAGGCGATCCTCGCGCTCGGTCTCGCCGAGGGCGAGCACATCGCTCCGCTGATGTCGTTGATCAAGAAGGCAGGCCGCGCCGTCGTCACGTCGGTGTCGAACATGATGGCCGACGACGTGAAGCTCAACCTGTTCGACATGTCGATGCAGCGCAAGGAGCTCGTCGGCTGCATCTTCGGCAACGCCAACCCGCGCTACGACATCCCGCGGCTGCTGAACCTGTACATGGACGGCAAGCTCAAGCTCGACGAGATGGTGACCCAGGAGTACAGCCTCGACGAGATCAACAAGGGCTACCAGGACATGCGCGACGGGAAGAACATCCGAGGACTCATCCGCTACGACTGATCCTCGTCAGCACGACCTGAGCGGGTCCCCGGCCTCCTGGTCGGGGACCCGCTGTCGTTCAGGACGTGCTGAACCAGTCGCTCAGAGCCGGCACCCGCCGCAGCACCAGCTGGTCGAGGAGCAGGACGACCAGCAGCGACAGACCGAACAGCGGCAGGAACACCCCGAGCGCGACGAGGCCGACGGCGAGCACGGGCGTGCCGCGGATCGGCATCCGGCCGCGAGGTGCGCCGAGCCTCGCGCTTCCGCGGGGGCGTCGGCGCCACCACATCAGGGGCCCGCTCAGGCACATGAAGATGATCGCGACGCACATCAGCGCCGAGCCCCAGAACGACCACAGCCCGAGGCTGCGACCCTCGTGCAGCCCGATGCCCTGCGAGACCACCTTGGCCAGCGCCGGGTAGTCCTCGAAGCCGTACGTCGAGACCACCTCGCCGCCGTACTGGTCGACATGGACGGTCCGCTCGTCGGACGGGCGCGTCGAAGGCGTAGCCGATCACGGAGAACACGCCGGCGGAGTCTCCTGTCGCGGGGAGCGCGACCGTCATCGGGTGCCGGAGCCCAGCCCGGTCGGCGACCGCGATCGCGGTGTCGACGTTGGCGACATTGCGGTCCTCGCCGGGTGACGGCGGGGTCGACGACGGCACCTCGGAGTCGCCCATCGCCCAGGGCACGTCCTGCGCGTGGCTGTGGGGGAGCGACTCGTCGAGGGTCGAGGTCGGGTCGCTGAGGGCCCCCGGGTCGCTGCTCCACATCGAGGAGCCGCGCTCGGTCGCCAGGGTCTGCACCTTCGCTCCCCAGAAGCCGGTCCACGGCAGGCCGGTCACCAGCAGGGTGAGCAGCCCGACGCCGACGAAGGCGCCGACCAGGCCGTGCCTCGAGCGGCAGCTTGGAGCCTGGCCGGTCCGCCTTCCGAGCGCGGCGTCGCGCCCTCCAACCGCGGGCGAAGAGGTAGTAGCCGGTGAGGGCCATGACCACAGCCCAGCAGGCGCCGAGCTCGATGAGGTGGTCGCCCCACGCGCCGGCCATCAGCTCGCCGTGCAACCGGATCGCGGTGCCGGAGAGCGTCGTGTCCGGGTTCAGCGAGCCGAGCACCTCGGGGCCGTACGGGCTGACGTAGACGTCCCGCGTCGCACCGTCTGCGGTCTCGATCGAGAACACCGACGGACTCCGGGTGTCCTCGGGCTCGGTCATCGAGACGATGGTCGAGTCGGGGTAGGCGCCGTCGACCGCCGCGATCTGCGTGACGTACGGCTGCGCGAGCGAGCCGGACGGTGGGTCGACCTTCATCAGGTCGGGATGCATCAGTGGTTCGAGCTGGAAGCGGAACAGGTAGATCAGGCCGGTGGTGGCCAGGAGCAGCAGCACCGGGACCACCAGGAAGCTGGCGAAGAAGTGCCAGCGCCACACGGCACGGAACCAGCCGGAGCCGGCTCGGGTGCGTGGGCGCGCACGGGTGAGTACGTCGGTCATGGGTCTCTCCTCGAGGTACGGCGAGATGCCGAGTGCCGGGCGGCGCAGGGCCGTCCGGTGGATGCAGTGGGTCAGGCTGCGAGGAGAGGGGGACCGCGCCGCGAGTGGGGGCGGACCAACCAGGGTGAGCGCGGGCCGGTGAGGGCGCGGTCGGCCGCGTACGCCGAGCGGGTGACCGGCAGCGCGACCGGCACCAGGAGCAGGACTGCTGCGTGGATCCGGCGGCCGGTGAGCGCAAGCACCGTCCAGAGGCAACGCTCGCCGTGGGCCAGCCAGAGACCGACCAGGGCGGCGGCCGCGAGGTGGCCGACCATCATCGGTGCGTGGTCCGACAGGTCGGAGAGGAGGTGGCCGACCGGGAGAGCCGGAGCGAGGTCGGACTGGCCGCTGGCTGCGTCGTACGCGTCCTGGAGCGAGCCGATGCGGCGTCCGTCGACCACGGGGAGGCTGCCGAGATCCGCACTGGCGTGGCGGGGTCCGGTTGCCACCGGGGCGCGGCCCGTGTGACCGGCCGTCACGCTGAGGGCCAGGTGGATGGCGGTCTGGCCACCGACCAGCAGGCCGACCATCCGGAGCCGTCCCGCGGGCCGGCTGAGCACCGGCGCGGAGAGCAGCACCGAGAGTGCGAAGAAGGTCGAGAGCAGCAGTGGCCCGGGCAGCAGGCCGTCGGCCGTCACATGCCCGGCGATGCCCAGGAAGAAGGCGATGGAGCCGACGCCGACGGCGCGTGCCCACAGCACGCCCGCGTCCATCCGGTCCTCCACTGGCGGAATTGTCACATAGCCCGATGGGGGCTCGTCAGTCGATGTAGTCGCTCTTGCGCAGCCAGTGCAGGGAGAAGATGCCGAAGATCGACGGCAGGTACGTCGTGCACATCCGCTGGGTGACGGCGATCGCGAAGGCCGGCCCGGACGGGACGCCGGCGGCGACCAGCCCGGCGGCGATCGCGGCCTCGGCGACCCCCACGTTGCCGGGCACCGGGATCAGGGCCGCGAAGAGCGAGGCGGCCGCCGTCACGAACAGCACGGTCCCGTACGGGAGGGACGGATAGAGGCCCTCGACGAGGCACTCCATGCACAGGGCGGTGATCATCAGGGACAGGAGGTTGGTGCCGAAGAGACCCATCGCGCGCGCGGGGCTCTCCGTGACGACCTTCAGCGACGCCACCAGACTGCGCACCATCATCACCAGCCGCCGTCGGAGCTTGGGGATGAGGGCGACCGCGAGGGCGGACAGCACCAGGACCACGGCGAGCGCGACCAGGATCCGGTCGAGGTTGTCCGGCCCGGACAGGTTCATGCTGTCGGGGAGGCTCTGGGCAAGCAGGACCGCGACCAGCACGACCAGGACGTTGGCCGCCGACGCTGCGAACGAGTCCAGCCCGGTCGCGGTCACGGCGACCGCAGGGCCCTCGCCGTAGCGTCGGAAGAAGGTCGTGTAGAGCGCGACCCGGCCGAGGGTGGCCGAGATGGCGAGGCCGACCGTCTTGACGGCGTACTGCAGGTGCACCAGCGGGACCAGGGGCAGTCGGGTCTTCACGGTCGCGATGGCGGTCCCGGCATCGGCGACCGAGGTGAGCTGACAGAGGGCGAGACCGATGACGACCCAGGCCCAGGTGGCGCTGCGCCAGGTCTCCCAGACGGTGTTCCAGTCGAGGTCGACCAGGGTGCTGAGCAAGAAGTACGCCGCGACCAGGATGAACCCGGTCTGCAGCAGGTCGCGCAGCTGGACCCGGACGATCTCGGCAGGCGGCGGCGGTTCGGTGCCGGTGCGGTCTGCGATCGTCGTCTGGATCGCTGCGACTGCGGCCTTGGCACCCTTGTCCACGCGCAGTGACCGCGGCAGGGCGGCTCGTTGGAGATAGGGCTGGGCGGCTGCCACGCCGGGGGCACCGAGCCCCGCCAGTGCGGCGTCGACCGCCCGCTCCGGCCCGACGGCCAGTGCCTGGCTGGCGAGCAGGACGGCGACCTCCTGGGCGCGCTGCGCCTCCGTCGCCGCGATCGCCCCGTCACCGAACTCGGAGAAGACCGGTTGTCCACCATCGCTGGCGATGTTTGCCAGCGTGAGCGCGCCGTGCGTCAGCCCGGCCCCATGGAGCAGGGAGACCGAGGCCCACACCGCCCTCAAGGTCTCGTCGTCGAGATCGGGGACGTCGGCGAGCGGGGCGCCCGGCGCCCCGAGGACGAGGACGGCGTCACCCGCGCTCTCCGCCGCCGCGACGACGTCGTCGACGCGCAGTCCGGCTCGCTCAGCCAGGATGGTGACCAGGGCCTCGTGCTCGACGAGCTGGAGGCGGGTGGCGTCGGGGGAGCGCTGGTCGCGATAGATCAGGGTCCGCCACCAGCGGGCCGCGCGCCGCGCGTCGGTGGCGTCACGTCCGTAGACCTTGATCAGCAGCGGCCGACCTGCGTCGGAGTCGGCGAGCAGGATGCGGGCGCCCCACGGCTGGGTGTCGATCAGTCGGAGCCTGGTGACGTGCATCCCCAACCGGGCCAGGCTGTCGGCGACCTGCGGCACGTTGGGGTGGCCGGCGGGGGAGCCGATGACGACGAGCGTGACCCCGGCCGCGGCGATGCCGATGGCGAGGGCACCGAGCACATCGGTCGGCCCAGCGATGCCGATCGCCCAGGCGGCGACGCACTGCACGCTGACGACGCCCACGTGGAAGCGGCGCACCGAGTGCACGACGAACGGGCGTAGCACCAGCAGCACCGACGTCACCGCGGCCACCCGTACGGTCGGGAAGCCGTGCGGGTCACCGCTGCCGACCGGCCCCGGATCGAGGTCGGGGAGGCCTCCGCCGGCGAAGTAGGAGGCGACCATCGTGCCGAGGATCGCCACGGCGACGGCGAGCAGGACGGCTACCGGCAGCCGGCCCCGGCGGGGTGCGGTGAACACGACGGCGATGACGACGCCGATGGCGTAGACCGCGCCGATGCCGTAGGCGGCGTCGAAGAGCGTCGTCGCCCACCCCGGCAGGTCGTCGGCAACCGCGCGTACCGCAGTGTCGACCGGCCCGCGGTGCGTCGCCAGCCGAGCGCAGCCGAGCGCGACGAGCAGCCCGAGGACCGCCAGCCCGACGTCGATCGGTCGCCGGGAGCGGGAGCCGGAGCCGGCAACGAAGAACCGCGACGTGAAGCGCCGCGACCCATCGGTCTCGGCACGGTCGGGCAGCACCTCGGTCACTCGCTTCCTCCTGGGCCTCGGCCCCGTTCATGGCCCACCAGGCCGCTGCGGTGCCCGAGGCTCTCGAGCCAGCCGACCAGCACGTCGTGCAACGCGTCGGCTCCGAGGACCATGTCCGTCGGCATCTCGAGATCGACGGGGTGGACGACCATGCCACGGTCCTGCCAGCCACCGAGCCCGCCGTGGCACGCGACGAGGCTCTCGAAGGCGGCGACCTCGTCGAGGTCGTCGACCAGGCTGTTCACGTAGATGTCGGGGGCCTCAGCCATCGTCGCGGCCCGGAGCACGAACTCCGGGGCGTGCGCGCCGAACCTGGCGAGCGGGTCGAGGCCGATCACCACGCCGTCGCGGACCCGGTGCTCGCCCCCCGGGCCGAGCGCTACGGGTCCGTGCTCGATGGTGTTGACGACCGTGAAGCCCACGCCTGGATGAGCGACCAGGCCGGCGATCAGGGCGGGGAAGCGCTCGTCGAGCTGGTCTCGGGAGAGTCGTTCCTGCTCCCCGGCGACGTAGATCAGTCCCAGGTTGCCGGAGCCGAAGACGATGAACTCGTCCTTCTGCTGATCAGGCTCGGGTGTCTCGAAGGTGTCGGCGGTGATCCGGCCGGACGCGCGTCCGAGCGCACGACCCATCATCGAGTCCTGGCTCGCGTTGCCGGCGACCATCGAGTTCAAGGCGCCGCTGCCCTCCGCGTTCTCGACAGCGGCGATGCTTGCGGTCTCCGACAACCGGGAGACCAGCGTCGCGAGATCCTCGCCGTACCGGTCCGCGAAGATCTCCCCCTGGGACTGGCCGTGGTCGGAGAGAACGACGATGTGGTACTTCCGCGGTGCGACCTCGGCGATCGCCTCGATCTGGGCGAGCGCCGCGTCGATGCCGGCCAGGGCGTCCAGCGACTCGGGCTGCAGGATGCCCGCGTGGTGGGCGACGGCGTCGTAGTCGACGAAGTCGACGTAGATGCTGCGTCTGCCCTTGAGCATCGCGTCGGCGACCAGGGTGGTGTTGAGGTCGCGGATGATGCCGGTGAGGGCGGCCCGTTCCATGGTGAAGTCCCACCCGCGGTGCACCCGCGGCCGGATGTCTCGGCGTCGGGCGCGGGAGGCCTGGAAGCGCTCCCGCACGATCTCGCTCAGCGCGCGGGTCATGCTGCGGGTGAATCCGGCCGGGCGGCTCAGGAACTCCGAGATGGTGCGTCGCGACTCCCGCGTCTCCTGGGCCCGCCCGACCGCGCTCATCGTGGCGTACGCCCGGGGCGCGTCGCCGGTGAAGAGGTTGCTGATCGAGACGCCGTCGTCGGCGAGCAGACCGAGCCCGTCGGAGTGCATCGCCTCGATCGCGGCAGCGTCGCCGGGGCGGTTCGCGACGTAGATCTTCCCGGTCGGGCGGTCGACCCACCGGAACGCCGGGATCCCGTCGATGGTCCCGTGCAGGATGCCCATCTGGCTCGCGGGAGTCGTGGCGGGGAGCTTCGGGCGCCACTCGACCGAGCGGTGCGTCCCGCTGCGGATCCACCGGGACAGCGTCGGCAGCGTGCCGGCGCGCACACACCAGTCGAGGACCGGGAACGGCACGCCGTCCGCCTGCACGAACACGATGCCGGGCACGTCGGGGTCCGCCAGGGTGACCCGGCGCCGGCGGGCGCGACGCAGGAGCGAGGCGGTGACCGCGTCGTCGGTGCCGGCGGTCGCGACCCAGACGAAGAACGTCGACACGAACGCGACGATCCAGGACGCGGCGAGGGCGATTCCGAGGTCGGACGCAGTCAGCCCCTGGGGTGCGTAGACGACGATCCAGACGGCGAAGGCCTGGCCCCCCAGCCCGAGCAGGATGCTTCCGACCCAGCCGAGCCGGATGGCCCCCTCGATCAGCAGCACCCGGAGGACCGCCCCGCAGACGGCGATCAGGATCGCGGTGCGCAGCGCCTCCTCGAGGCCGGAGATCTCGAAGTCGGGCAGCAGCCACGAGGCGAGCAGAAGGCCCAGCGCGGCGCCGATGAGCCCGAGAAGTGCACGCCCGAGGTCGCCCCAGCGGAGGTGCCACCGGGACCGCTTTCCCGTGGTAGGTCCGACCATGACGCGAACCGTAGCGGACCTGGCCCCCGCAGCGTTGGCCCTTTGCGGGTGACTCTCTGACCCGTTCGTCAGCCGATGAGCGAGGCAACCGGTGTGCGACGGCAGGACGCCTCTCCTCCTGGAGGAAGTGGCCCGTGCCCGCACCGGCTGCACCGGCGTCGACGTGGGCTGCGCCCGCGGCCTCACGGTGGGTGGGTACGCCGGCGCGATTCACCGGTCGCTTCAGCCGGGTCACGAGCCGGCGGTCGGCGAGATAGTTTGAGGCGTGTTTCATGTGATGTTCCTGGAGCCACGGATCCCGCCCAACACAGGGAACGCGATCCGGATGGTGGCCGGGACGGGAGCCACCCTGCACCTGGTGGAGCCTCTCGGTTTCGATCTGGCGGAACCCAAGCTGAAGCGCGCGGGGCTGGACTACCACGACCTGGCATCGGTGGTGGTGCACCCTGATCTCGATGCCGCGTTGGCCAGCCCGGCGCTGGCTTCCGCGAGAGTGTTCGCCTTCACCGCTCACGCGACCCGGTGGTACACCGACGTCGACTTCCAGCCGGGCGACGTACTGCTCTTCGGACCTGAACCGACCGGGCTGTCAGACCAGGTGCTGAGCCACGTCCGGGTCACGGAGCGACTCCGGATCCCGATGGTGGGTGGTCGCAGGTCGCTGAACCTGTCGAACTCTGCGGCTGTGGTGACCTATGAGGCCTGGCGCCAACACGGGTTCCCTGACGCGGAGTAGTTCCCAGTGCCCCAAGGGAAGGCCGTCGGATTGCTGCCTGGGTAGGGAACAGTCGGGGGCCTTCTGCGATAGTCGGTGCCATGGGAAGGCAAGACGATCGTCCGCCCCTCGCTCGTGCGCTGGAAGCATCGGGCGGGCTGAGGGCGGGAACCTGGGAGAGCGTCGAGGCGCTTTGTGTGCTCGCGATCGAGACCAAGGACCTGCCCGACGGCGCCATCATGTTCGCTTCTGCGCGTTCGGTGGCGTCGGGGCTCAAGGCTGGGACCTGGGAGAGTGTCCGGGCTCTGGCCTGGCTGGCTCGAGCCGATCGGGAGTTCGGGGACCGGTAGGGCCGTCAGGCCAATGCGGTGGACAGACACGGGCCGCTGTCGGGGTGGAATGACTCCGCTGAGCGGCAAAGGATGTTTGCCGGCCCTCGCCCCTTGCTGTTGAGCAAGTCCATGACGCGCACGCCGGTTCTTGGCGTCGGTCGTCCCTCTCCACATCGCCGTCATCCGTAGGGTGCTGATCATGACCGAGACCTGGACCGCGCCCGCGGTCCACCGCACCGAGTCCCCCAACGTCGCACCCGAGCGCACTGCGGCGGAGGCGCTGTTGGACTACTTCCGAGAGACCCTGCTGTGGAAGTGCGCCGGGCTCAGCGCGGACCAGCTCAAGCAGCGGTCCGTCCCGCCGTCCTCGATGTCGCTACTCGGACTGGTGCGCCACATGGCCGAGGTCGAGCGGGTCTGGTTCCGGATCCGGATCGCCGGCGAGCACATCGGGCCCATCTTCTGCTCGGACGCCCGTCCCGACGGCGACTTCGACGACGTAGCCGACGCCGACGCCGAGGCCGACTTCGCCACCTACCAGCGGGAGGTCGACGCGGCGCGTGCCGTGCTGGCCGCCCGCAGCTTCGATGACACATTCACGCTGACGAGCCCGGAGGCGACCATCGACGTCCGAGCACTGGTGCTCCACATGATCGAGGAGTACGCCAGGCACTGTGGCCATGCCGACCTGATCCGCGAGTGCGTCGACGGTGCCACCGGCGACTGAGCACGTCGTTCAGGCCTCGCCGCCTGCCGCGCAGGACGATGTCCTCCGCCACCCAGACGTCGCCCATGCCGCCCGATGCGAGGCGTCGCTGGAGTCGGTACCGTCCGCCTAGGACGAGCCCTGGCTCCGGCCGCCTCACAGCATGAGCCTCACAGGTCGCTCCGTGGGGCAGTGGGAGCCTCTGGACCGGCGGTTGCGGCCTCCACGGTGTCGTGAATGGCGAACACGTTGATGAGACCAGTCAGCCGGAACAGCTTCAACAGCCGGTCCTGGTTGCACACGAGTTGGAGCGAGCCGTGATGGGCGTTGATCTTCTTGCGGGCGCCGACCAGCACGCCCAGCCCCGTTGAGTCGAGAAACTCGACTCGCGTCAGGTCGATGACGAGGTGGTAGGTGTGTTCCCGGAGCAGCCCCGAGATCGCCTCTCCCAGGTTCGGGGCGGTGTAGAGGTCGAGTTCGCCCGCAACAGTCACGAGGGTGTAGCCGGGCATCTCGCTTGTCGTGACCGTCACGTGCGCTCCTGATCTCTGTGCCGCTTTCTGACTCGATATCTATAGGGACCATATGAGTTCTTTATAGGTTCCCCAAATCCCCATCTTCGGTCGCTTACTGGCAGTCCGGTCGTTTGGTTCCCCCTTGGTTGGGTATCTTTGGGGCATGCCACGGCCGTACGGAGACCCAGTGGAGCTCATGACTGAGCCCATCCCAGCGCAATCCCCATTCATCCCCGCTGACGCCAAGATCGTGACAGGGGCGGTCGCCCCCGCTTCGCCCGATCCGATTCCGGTCGTCCTGCTACCGGGCTTCGAGTACCGGATGCGCGAATGGCGGAACCCAGACACGCACGAGACCCACTGGGTGTTGGAGCGGCGAAAGTCCTCCAGGGCCGGCGAGGACGACTCCTAGCACCCTGGTCGCATCCGACGGCTCATCGGCTGACCGCGCACTGTCAGCGGCGAGAGCGGACCGGGTCTAGTTCCGGATGCTGGCCGCGTCCGCCAACGCACCTCTGAGTGTCGCTCGTGCGGCTGAGTAGCGTCCTCGTGCCGTCGAGGGGTTGAGTCCGAGTAGTTCGGCGGCCTCGACGATGTTGAACCCGTCCCAATGGATCAGCATGACGAGTTCTCGTTGCGCATCGGCGAGTCGGAGAACCGCGTCGCGAACCGCGTAGCTCTCCGTCGGGTCCGGCTCGATGACCGAGTTGGTGATGTGGGCTCGGAGGCGATCGTTGAGCGCAGCTCGCCGACGGTGTGAACGATGGTGATTGGCGAGGATGTTCGCAGCGATGGTGAACAGCCACATCCGTTGTCGATTCGCCTCGTCGGGCAACGCGTCGCTGCGCCGCCAGGCCTGCAGCAGCGTGTCGCTGAGCAGGTCGGCTGCGTCCTCCCGGACGCGGACGCGTCGCTCGAAGTAGGCCAACAGGTCATCGGAGGTGTCGCGGAGGGCCGTGCGAAGCGATGCGCGCACATCGGGGGTCACAGCGCGCACCCGTTGCTGGTGGCGACACCGATTGCTCGGATGTCCAGCCCTTTGGCTGCGAGGTCGGCACGCAGTTGGTCGACAACCCAGAAGGAAACCGCTGTGACCTCCAGGTCGTCGCCTGCCAACTTGGGCTGACGCTCGGCGGGGTCAGATTGCTCGGTGCGGGCCTTGGCCTCCTCTGTGCGCCACCAGGCGATCGCCTGCTGGCGGTCGACTGAGTCGTAGTCGAACTCCGCGAGAAATGCCTGGGCCTCGGTGAGGGTGGCCCGCTTCTCTCTTGTGCTGAAGGTGGCGGAGATGGGTTCCCCATCGCCGGGCTGGAGCGCGGACGCGAGGATCTCGACGGCGCAGGTCTGCCCGGACGAGGTAGCGAAGGACGGCCACCCGGGCAGGACACCGGCGGCAGAGGCGACCGCACCGATCCCGAGCACACCAGCCATGGCCCCTCCGACGAGAACGGCGCGGACCGGCCATCGCCGCGGCGACTGGGATGCCTCGCATCCGGCGACCAGGTCGTTCAGTTCGCGTGTCAGCTCCGGAGTACGCGCGGTGACCGGGGGTGCTGATTCTGTGAGCAACTCATCGAGGTTCATCGTCGGGTCCCTTGTTCGTAACGGCGCTGACAGCACGTATATGTCCAGCACCGGTAGAAGTGTCCACTGGAGAGACCCAGAAGTTGCGGCCCTGCGTCCGACACGCCCCTTGGGAAGCCCCGAACGAGTGCCCGCTTATCCATGCTGTGGCTGGCGTTGGCAAACCTCGTGGGGACAGGTACGCCGGATGGAGCCGCTTATCATCGGCCATATGACGACTGGCTCAGCCAACCCACCTGCCACCCATCCACCAGAGCGCGACGTACCCGCGCTTCCGCATGGTCGCAAAGGAGGATTCGTCTCGTGAGCGAGATCGACGGCAAGTTCAGCCGCTCCCAGTTCTTGGCCTACCAGTCCATCATCGATGCCGGCCAGACGGCGCAGCGGGCGGCCGAGGCTGTCGCGTCCGCAGCCGGTCAGCACCCGGAGTGGAACATGGACGAGGAGATGACCTGGGCCGAATGGGGAGATGCTCAAGCGCCCCGGGGTCGACGAGCGACCGGGGATCAGTGGCCGTCACCGAGTCAGTAGTCAGCGGCAAGGATTGACGAGCCTGGCGAAACGGTTCGGCGAGTATCGAGCGTCATCTCGGGTACCGACCCAGGACTGGCGTACGTGTGTTTCCGGACGCGAGTGAGAGGACCGCAGCATCCATCGTCGGTGAGAGGCACGAAGCTATGTCGTCGCTATGGCTCGACCGCAATCGGATCACGTGCGACGAACAGCTGTCCGACAGGTACGACGACGTGGTCGTCGGCGCCGGCCTGACCGGCCTGACCGCTGCGCTCCTCCTGGCCCGCGCGGGACGCTCGGTGGTGGTGCTGGAGGCGCGGTACGTCGGAGCCGGGGCCACCGGCAACACGACGGGCAAGGTGTCGCTCCTGCCTGGCACGAAGCTCTCCACCATGCTCAACTACCAGTCGCGGAACGTGGTCGAGAGCTACCTGACGGCCACCCGCGAGGGCCAGGCCTGGCTGCTGCGGTTCTGCCAGGCTCACGACGTGCCGTTCCAGGTCCGGGACGCCGTCACGTACGCGCCCGACGGCGGGCCCGGTCTCGAGTCCGCCCGGGCGGAGTTCGACGCCGCGTCGTCGCTCGGTCTCGACGTCCGTTGGGACGACCGGCTGCCGGTGCCGTTCCCGCACGCCGGGGCGGCCGTCCTTCCGGAACAGGCCCAGCTCGACGCGATGGACGTGCTCAGCGCCTTGGTGCAGGAGCTTCGGTCGCACGGTGGTCACGTCGTCGAGGGTCGCCGGGTGGTCGCGGTGTCTCGCCGCGGTGCCCCGGTCGTCTCGCTCTCCGACGGCGCTCGGCTGCAGGCCGGCACCGTCGTCCTGGCCACGGGGGTGCCCTTCCTCGATCGGGGGCTCTACTTCGCCAAGGTCGAGGCCAAGCGCTCGTACGTGTTGGCCTTCTCCCACCCGGAGCCTCCGCACCTGATGATGCTCTCTGCAGGGCAGCCGTCGCGCTCGGTACGAGACGCGCCTGGTGCGGATGGGTCCACCGCGCTGCTGGTCGGTGGCGAGGGGCACGGCGTCGGCCGCGTGCGCAGCGAGAGCGAGCACGTCGAGCGTCTGCGGTCGTGGACCCAGGAGTTCTACCCGGACGCCGTGGAGACCCATGCCTGGTCGGCGCAGGACTATTCCTCGCACGACGGGTTGCCGTACGTCGGGCCGCTGCCTCGTGGCGGCGGCAACATCTACCTCGCCACCGGCTACGACAAGTGGGGCATGACCAGCGCCGTCGCGTCCGCGCTCGACCTCGCCGGTCAGATTCTGGGGGAGGCGCCGTCCTGGGCCAAGCCCGTCCACCGTCGGGTCACCCGCCCACGTGGCGCGCTACGGCTGGGGAGGATGAACGCCGACGTCGGCGTGGCTGCAGTCACCGGCCTGGGGTTCGCTGAGCTGCGGTCGCTCCCCGACACAGCGCCCGCCGACGGTCGGGGCAACGTCGGCCGCGTCGGTCTGCGCCCCGTGGGCAGCTCGAACGTCGACGGTCAGGTCTGCTCGGTCATCGCCCTCTGTACACACCTGGGGGGTGCGCTGAAGTGGAACGACGCCGAGTCCTCCTGGGACTGCCCGTTGCACGGCTCGCGCTTCGACGCCACCGGTGAGGTCCTGGAAGGCCCGGCGACCAGACCGCTGCACCGAGCAGGCGACTGAGGTCGCGCACCTTGGTGCTCTCGGCGCCGGCCAGCCGGGTTCGCGGTCGCTAGGTGCCCCGAGGTCCCGTGGGTACCGTAGGCGGGTAGCGCCAGATGAACCAACTGAATCCAGATCGGCTGCCTGATGACCCAGCACGATGCCTCGGATCTCGTCGTCCTCCTCGACGACCGAGGTCGACCCAGCGGCTCAGCTCCTCGAGCGACCGTGCACAGCACCGAGACCCCGCTGCACCTCGCCTTCTCCTGCTACGTCTTCGACGAGGCCGGTCGGCTCCTGCTCACCAGGCGAGCCGTCACGAAGCGGACCTGGCCCGGTGTCTGGACGAACTCCTTCTGCGGGCACCCGCGTCCCGGTGAGGAGTCGAGCGACGCCCTGCACCGCTACGCCCGTCATGAGCTGGGGTTGGCCGTCCAGGAGCCCGTCTGTCTGCTGCCGTCCTTCCGCTACCGCGCCGTCGACGCGGGCGGCATGGTCGAGAACGAGCTGTGCCCCGTGTACGCCGTACGGTGCTCCGACGACCCGGTCCTGAACCCGGACGAGGTCGTCGAGTCCCGCTGGGTGGAGCTGGCCGACCTGCGTACGGCTGTCACTGCCGCGCCGTGGGCGCTGAGTCCCTGGCTGCTGGCAGCAGGTCGCGGACATCGAGGCCGTGGACGGATGGACCACCGCGCTGGCCTGAGAGACCCGGGCCGGCCGGCAACGGCGCCGACCGCGACGGCGACGCCCGCGGTGGACCACCCGGCGACCACGTCGACGACGTAGTGCTCGCCGGTGTAGACGAGCGTGAGCGCCATCAGCGCGACGTAGAGAAGCAGCGCGGCCCGCCACCGCTCGCTGACCGCGGGCCAGAGGAACAGCGGCGACGAGGAGCGCAGCCCCTGCGTGGAGCGAGGGCATGGCCGCCACCGGGTTGCTGTCGCCCTGCAGCAGCGCGGCTCAGCCTCGCGATCGGGTCGAGGTCCAGGTAGCTGCCAGCCGAAACGGGAGATGCGGTCGACCGCACCGATCTGGTCCTGCTTCGAGGCCAGCCATGGGGGAGCAGCCGGGTAGACGACGTACCCACCGATCCCCGACGACTGTGAAGGTGAGGACGGACCGCGAGCCAGGCGGCGAAGCGGTCCCGCATCCGGAACCACACGATGCCGGTCACCAGCGGGATGGCGATGAGGTGAGTGGCGTAGACCAGCGCGGCGACGGCGTCGTACCAGTGCGTCGATCCGTCGACCAGCCGCTGCTGGAGCCAGACGGACGGCACGACGCCGAAGAAGGTCTGGTCGATCCGTGGAGGTCCTGAGACGTGCAGACCGAACCCCAGGCGGTTGACGGTGCCCCCGTGCGTGAGCGGGGTGTTGATCCACTGAGCCACGGCGTAGGCGACCAGGATCCCGCTGAGCGGGGACAGCGCGATCAGCAGCTGGGCGATCGGGCCGTGCCGGCTCTCCGGCCCGGTCATCTCCGCAGCCTGTCCATCAGTGCGTCGATCCGGAACCGGTTGTAGCGCTGGATCAGGATGAACGGCAGGTTGACCAGCACGCCGTACGTGACGAGCAGTGCCGCCGCCAGCGGCGGGTTCCACAGCACGAAGAGCGGCCCGCAGAACAGGGCCCACCAGTGGGCCAGCTCGGCCCGACGGGTCTCGCGGGCGAACGTCGCCAACCCGGCGACGTCGTACGCCGGCAGCTGTCGCTTGCTCATCCCGCCGCGGAACAGGTCTCCGGCCTCCGGGAGCCGGTCCTTCCAGCGGTGGATCCGCAGCCGACGCCGGTACCACCGGCCGCCGTCCTCGAAGCGCCGCTGCCGAAGCAGCCACCCGTCCCGTGAGAGTCGGCTGTCGTCGAGGCGGTGGGCGGCCAGCCCGGTCAGGGCGTGGAACACCCCCCACGCGACGATGTCGACGACGATGGTCAGCGCCTGGGGCATCACCAGCCGGGGCATCAGGCTCCGCTCCTGCGACGCGGTCGCTGTCGTCGAGCCGCACCTCGCGACCGCGCCACCGCACCGAGCGACGGAGGACGGTGCTGACGAGCGAGCGCACGAAGATGACGTCGAACGCGAGCAGCGGCACCGGGAAGAGGGCCCAGGTCCACCAGCGGAACGAGCCGAGCCGACGCAGCACCGACCTCAGCTGCCAGGCGACCGCCACCCACGCGACCGCCCACAGCGCAGAGTGCGCCGTACGTCGGCGCCAGCTCGTGGCCGGCCAGTGCGCCGGCCAGGGCGAGGACGGCGCCGACGGCGACGGCGTGGTGGGCGCTGACCCACGCGACCGCACCGAGGGTGGGGCCGGGCGCGGCCGCCGAGGCTCCCGAGGCGAAGTTCTTGGTCCATCCGGCGACCAGCTGCCGGATGCCGCCGGGGTAGCTGCGCATCCGCACGGACCGGCCGCCCGACGTAGCACCGCACCGGGAGTCCGGCTCGCTCGTAGGCGACCGCGAGCTCGACGTCGTCCAGGATCTTCGCACGTACGGCGGCGTGGCCACCCGCACGCTCGTAGTCCACCCGGGAGGTGAGCAGGCACGGCCCGAAGGCCATCGGTCGGCCTCGGGGGTGGCGGCGGAAGACGCCGCTGGCGAGGACTCCCGACCGCGTTGAAGTACGACGACAGCTGCTCGTAGGGCCGCACCGACGGTGTGGAAGGGCTGGACCGACACGAGCCCGCCGTACTCGTCGTGCACCTCCAGCAGACCGTCGAGCGCGTCCGGGGCGAACCTCGTGTCGGCGTCGAGGAAGAGCAGCAGGTCGCCGCTGGTCGCCTCCGCTCCGACGTGGCAGGCCCAGGCCTTGCCGGTCCAGCCCGCGGGCGGGTCGCCGGCCGGGAGCACGGTGGCTCCGGCGGCGCAGGCCACGGATGCGGTCGCGTCCCGGGAGGCGTCGTCGACCACCACGACCTCGCGGACCGCGGACCGTGAGCCCACCGAGGGCCTCGAGGAGCGCCGGGAGCGTGGCTGCCTCGTCGCGCGCCGGGACCACGACCGAGACGGAGCCGGCCCCGGCGCGGTGCGCGTCGCCGCGCGGGAGCGTCCGGAGGTCGCGCAGCAGCCAGGCCACCCCGGCAAGGGCGCGCCAGCAGGAGCGCGGCGACGAGGGCGTCGGTCATACCCGCTCCGCGGCCACGGCGCTGACTTGGAGCGGCATGCCGCCACGCGGGTGCACGGCGACCTGCGCCTGGGGCTGCGGGCGCGACCAGCCCTGCGGCACGTCCACCCGGTACGCCGCGAGCAGCCGGCTCAGCACGACGACCATCTCGCCGAGCGCGAACTCCCGCCCGATGCACAGGCGGGGACCCTGCCCGAACGGCAGGTAGCCCGGGGGCGCGGCGCTCGCGCCCAGGAAGCGCTCAGGCCGGAACGCGAGCGGGTCCGGCCACGAGTCGCTGCGTCGGTGCACCAGCCATGGGCTGACGATGACCAGGGTGCCCGCGGGGACCTCGTGGCCGGCGATGACGTCGGCTCGGGTCGAGCGACGCGACAGCGCCCAGGCGGGCGGGTAGAGACGCAGCGCCTCGTCGACGACCGCGCGCGTCCAGGGGAGCGTCTCCCGGTGCCCGAGCAGCGACACCGGACCCTCGTGGCCGGCGAGCTCGGCGCGCACCCGGTCCTGCGCGGGTTGGTCCTCCGCCAGGAGCATCAGCGTCCAGGCCAGTGCTGCCGCCACGGTCTCGTGTCCCGCGATCACCATCGTGACCAGCTCGTCGGAGATCTCGGCGTCGCTCAGGCTGCTGTCGAGGAGGAGGCCGAGGAGGTCGTCGCCGCGGCTCCCGCGTCGGCGTCGCTGCGCGATCAGGTCGGCGGAGATCGTCGTCCAGTCGCCGCCGGGTCGAGCGCAGTCGGACGTTGGTCGGCGTCGGGGCCCACGTCGCGGTCGGCAGCACGGACCGCCCCAGCCGGACCACCAGGGTCGCCGCCTCGCTCGTCGCGTCCAGCAGGCGCTGGGCGTGTCCCGACAGGTCGGTGGAGAACAAGGCGCGCCCGACGGCATCGAGACCGATGCGGTGCGTGAGAGCGGCGACGTCCACGAGACCTCCGCCGGCATCGCCCCGCAGGCCGGAGACTGCGGCGTCCGCCGCCGCGCCCACCTGGTGCCCCACGGCCAGGAGCCGCTGGTGGTGGAAGGCCGGTGCGGCGAGTCGTCGGTGCTCGATCCAGCTCGAGTCGGACGACGCCAGGAGGCCGGGACCGGTCACTCGGGCCAGCGCGGCGTACTGCACGGTCTGCTTGCCCCAGCTACGGGCGGACGTCTGCAGCACGTGTCGTACGTCGGCCGGGTCGTTGACCAGGAGTGCAGGAGGTCCCGGCACGGGGAACGACACCAGGTCGCCGTACCTCTCGGAGACCTCGGTGAGGAAGGTCAGCGGGTCGGCGCGGATCGACCGGAACGCGCGGGCCATGTCGAGTGAGGTGGGGCCGGCGATGCCGATGTCGGTGGGCTGCATCGCCTGCAGACGGGTCGAGACGCTCACGCGTCCGTCTCGCCCGTCCGCGTGCCCAGCCAGACCCAGGCCACGCAGGTCGTCAGCACCAGGGCGAAGCCGAAGGCCAGGTCCTCGACCGGTGCGTAGGCCACGCGTCCGTCCCCGACGAACGCGACGTGTCCGCTGCCGATGATCGTGTCGGGGGCGTAGCGGACGATGCCGCGGCCGGTCAGCCAGCCGTTGGTCAGGAGCTGGAAGACCACGATGATGGCGTACGCCGTCCACCAGGTCGCGGTGCTGGTCAGCCGGGTCCGCGCCACCCAGCGGTCCAGGACCACGACCGCAAGCACCGCCGCGCCGCTGATCGCTGTGTAGGTCATCCGCGGGCCTCGCGCCGACGAGCGGCGACCACGCGGACTGACTCGTAGGTCAGCACAGACACCAGGGGGATGACGACGAAGAAGCTGATCTCCTCCAGGGGGAGCCCGGACACCCGCCAGGGCAGCGTCTGGGCGTCGTCGAAGCGCCAGTGACCCGCCGACGTGGCGTAGAGGTCCCAGACCAGGAACGGCACTCCGGCCGCGAGGACGGTGAGCGCCAGACGCCTCGGCTGGCGCAGCACCCGGAGCCGGAACGCGACGATGAGCGGCAGCGTGCCGACGAGGCAGAAGACCAGCATCGCGACGTACGACCAGTGGGGAAGGCTCATCCGGGCACCGGGAGTGCGGACCGGTCGCCGCTCAGCCGCTTCAGCACGAGCTCGGCGCTGATCAGGCACATCGGGAGACCTACGCCCGGCACGGTACTGGCCCCGGCGTACAGGAGCCCGTCGACCTTCGACGAGACGTTGCCGGGGCGGAGGAACGCGCTCTGGCGCAGGGTGTGCTCGAGGCCCAGCGCGCCGCCCTGCCAGGCGTTGTAGCGCTGGGCGAAGTCCTCCGGACCGACGGTGTGGCGCACCCGGACCCGGTCACGCAGGTCGGGGATCCCTGCCCATGCCGCCACCTGGTCGATCGCCGCGTCCGCGGTCCGCTCCACGGTCTCCGAGCCGCTGCCATCGGGGCCACCGTGGCCGATCTCCACATCAGCCGGCACGGGGACCAGGACGAAGAGGTTCTCGGAGCCCACCGGCGCGACGGTCGGATCGGTCTCGGACGGCTTGCAGACGTAGACCGACGCGGGGTCCGGGACGCGGGCCTCCGGTCCGAAGATGTCGCCGAAGTTCTGCTCCCAGTCCGAGGTGAAGAACAGCGAGTGGTGGGGGAGCTGGGGGAGACGGCCCTCCACGCCGAGCATCGCGAGCACCGCTCCAGGTCCCGGCGAGCGGTGCTGCCAGGCCCGGCGCGGATGGGTCTGCAGCGGGCGGGGGAGCAGGGCGGTCTCGATGTGGTGCAGGTCGGCGGCGCCAACGACCACGTCGGCAGGGAACGTACGCCGGTCGCCATCGACTGTCGCCTCCACTCCGGTGACCCGAGCCCGGCGGCCGCTGCCGCCGGTCAGGATGCTCGTGACCGCCGTGCCGGTGTGCAGACGTGCTCCGTGGCGCTCGGCCAGCGCCGCGATCGCCTCGATCAGCCTCGTGAACCCACCCTGCGGGTAGAGCACCCGGTCGCCGAGGTCGAGACGGCTCATCAGGTGGTACATGCTCGGTGCCCGGCTCGGAGACGAGCCGAGGAAGACCGCGGGGTAGCCCAGCACCTGGCGGAGCCGGTTGTCGGAGAACTGCGATGCCACGTGGCTGCCCAGCGACCGGGTCAGCAGCCGGCTCAGTCGCAGGCCGCGGCGTACGACGTCGGGGTGCAGCAGCGTCGTCGGCGCGTCGAAGTTGTTGTAGAGGAAGCGACGGAGCGCGACGTCGTACGTGTCCTCCGCGGAGGACAGGTAGGCGTCGAACTTCGCGCCGGCGCCGGGCTCGAGTGACTCGAAGAGTGCCCGGTTGTGCTCGCGGTCGGGACGGACGTCGACCGGCTCGGGGTGACCCTCGAACCAGACGCGGTAGCTCGGGTCGAGGACGGTCAGGTTCAGCTCCGCCTCTGCTGTGGTGCCGAGCAGGGAGAAGAAGTGCTCGAAGACCTCCGGCATCAGGTACCACGAGGCGCCGGTGTCGAAGCGGAAGCCGTCCTGCTCGATGCTGCCGACGCGGCCGCCGAGGTCGTCGTTCTTCTCCAGGAGGTCGATGTCGTAGCCGCGCGAGGCCAGGAGCGCCGCGGTGGCGAGGCCGGCGATCCCGCCCCCGATGACCACGACTCGCTGGGCGTCGCGTCCCGTGGCCTCTGCGTGGGCGGTGGACAGCTCGTCGAGCACGGCGCTCATGCTCGAGATCCGTAGAGCGCGCCGGCCACGACGCGGACCTTCACCGGGTCGGGCACCCGGACGCGGGTGCGGAGGATGTCGGCGGCCGGGGTGGCCGAGAGCCGGGTGGCGAGCTCGGCGAACGTCGCGTGCGCAGCGACGACGGCACGGCGGCTGCTCGTCGGCAGCGCCGGGATCACCGCCGCGGCCGCGGAGAGGTCGGCGGCGATGTCGTCGAGGATTCGGTCGCGGTCGTCGTCGCAGAACCCGTCGACGTCGAGGCCCGGGAAGTAGCAGCGGCGCAGCACGTCGTGGTCCTCGGCGAGGTCGCGGAGGAAGTTGAGCTTCTGGAACGCCGCGCCGAGCCGCTGCGCACCCGGCGCGAGCCGGTCGTAGTCCCGGTCACGAGCCGGACCGTCGGCCAGGAAGACCCGCAGGCACATCAGGCCCACCACCTCGGCCGACCCGTAGACGTAGCGGTCGAAGGTCTCGGAGGTGTGGACGGTGGTGTCCAGGTCCATCCGCATCGAGGCGAAGAACGGATCGATCAGGTCCTCCTCGATGCCGCACGCGATCGCCGTACGGGCGAAGGCATGGACGACGAGGTTGCCGCTGTAGCCGGTCTCGAGGGACTGTCGTACGTCGTCCTGCAGCGAGGTCAGCATCCGCTCCCGCGAGACGCGCTCGAGGGACGGATCAGGGTTGTCGACGATCTCGTCGGCGACCCTCACCAGGGCGTAGAGGTTGCTGACCTGCGTCCGCACCGGCTTGGCGAGGAGCAGGGACGCCAGGCCGAACGAGCTGGAGTAGCGGCGGATGACCATCGCCGCGCTCCCCTCGGAGACCGAGTCGTAGAGGGTGCGGGCGGGCCGGCGGCTGACGAGCAGGGGGTTCACGCTGCCACCTCCTTGTCGATGTGCGCCGGGGCGCGCGCGGTCATGGAGGGGACGAGGCCAGAGGGCACCAGGTCGGTGGAGATGCCCAGCTCCGACACGACGGTGCGGGCGCTGGCGAGGTGGGCGTCGGCGAGGTCCTCGACGAAGCGGCGGGACCCGCAGGCCGTGAGCAACCGCTGGGCCTCGCTGAGCTCCTGCGCGGTGAGCTCGCGACCGACGTACCCGCGGATCTCCTCCCACTCGGGAGTGGAGGTCGCGTGGATGAGGAGCGGCGTCTGCTTGCGCGAGCGCAGGTCGCTGGTCGCGCTCTTGCCGGTCTGCGCCGGGTCGCCGAAGACGCCGAGGAGGTCGTCGACGAGCTGGAACGCGACCCCGAGCATGAGGCCGGCCTCGCCGAGGCGGCGCACCGTGCGGTCGTCCGCTCCGGCAAGCAGCGCGCCGGCCTGCAGGGGGAGGGCGAAGGAGTAGGCGCTGGTCTTCTGCTCCTCCATCGCCAGGCTCTCGGGGAGCGACACCGGGTCGAGGTGGAGCGAGAGCCGTACGTCGGCCAGCTCACCGGCCGCGCTCGTGTGCAGAGCGACGTCGAAGAGGTCCAGCAGCCGATGCACGACATCGGTGGGGGCGCCGCAGGTGGCGACCGCCCGGATCGCGGCAGCCAGCGCCAGGTCACCGGCCAGGATGCCCGCGGCGCGTCCGAGACCCGCGGCCTCGTCAGCGGCGGCGCCGGCGGCTAGGGTCCGCGAGGTGAAGGTGCCGCTCACGTTGAGGCGGCCACGGCGTACGTCGTCGCCGTCGATGACGTCGTCGTGGATGACGAAGGCCGTGTGGAGGAGCTCGACGGCTGCGCCGACGGTCGCCGCTGCGTCGGGCCTGGCGCCGCGCAGCGCGTTGTGGGCCGCCGTCACCAGCGCGGGCCGGAACCGCTTGCCGCCCTCCGTCGCGGCCGCGACGGCCTCCCAGAGTCGGGCATGCGCCGGATCGATCGCCGCCGCGCGGATCTGGCCGTCGCGGAGCAGCCGGGCCAGCGCCTCATCGGTGGTGCGTGGAGTCACGACGATCTCCTCGTGCGGGTGTCGGAAGAACCTATGCAAGACATTGAGGTTAGATTAGGCAACATGAAGAGGATGCCATGGACCACCCAGAGTTGAAACATCCGCTGACGATCGGCGACCTCGCCCGGCGTACCGGCGTCCCGTCAGCCACGTTGCGCAGCTGGGAGTCACGCCACGGATTCCCGAGGCCGGACCGGGGGGCCGGAGGCCACCGTCGGTACGCCGAGACCGAGGTGGCCGCCGTGCTCGAAATGGTGCGATACCGGGACTCCGGACTCGCGCTGGAGACCGCCGTCCGCCGGGTCACGACCGAGTCGGTCCAGCCCCGGTCGATCTACGTCGAGCTCCGTAGGCGGCACCCGACCCTCACCGCGCAGACGTTGACGAAGACCAGCCTCCTGGCGCTCAGTCGCGCCATCGAGGACGAGTGCTGTGCCCAGGCGCAGGCACCGCTCCTGTTCGGGTGCTTCCAGCGGGACCGGTTCCTCAGCGCTTCCCGGGCACGCTGGGTCGAGCTCGCCCGCACAGCCCAGGCGGCCGTCATGTTCGCCGAGCTCGCGACCCCGGCGACCCTCGGGTCGGCACGGCCGATCGAAGTAGCACTGCCACGTGAGTCCCCGCTCAACCGCGAGTGGGCGGTCGTCTGCGACGCCCCTGACCTGCCGGCCTGCCTGGCAGCCGTCGAACGGCCCGGTCAGGAGGGCGTCGCTGACCCGGACCGCCGCTTCGACGCGGTATGGACCGTCGATCCGCGTGCGGTGCGCGACGCAGGCCTGGTCGCCGTGGCCCTTGCTGACGCGTACCGGCCCGGATGGCGGCCTACCGGTTTCGCCATCCCGGACGACGACCCGCCAGCTGCGTCCGCAGACCTGCGACGCGCCGTCCGACCTGTTGAGCCGGACGATGGGCTACCTCGACTCGGCCAGATGAGCCGTGCCGGGCGCTAGCGACCGCCCGGGACACCTACACCGCGCGGCGATCATCTCCAGGCGTGTCGACCAATACGAGTTTCGGGCGGGCCCGAGTGTGCGGCGTCGTGTCGTCGCGCACGGTCATCTCCGCAGGCTTGCGCCGAAGCGTCAGGACTCGGCGGAGTCCTCCGAGTCCGCATCCGGGGCCGGCTCGTTCGGCTCCTCGCCGAAGGGCGTCGGCGGGTCGGAGTCCTGGTCGTGGTCGTCGCCGCGCTCGTGCTCGTGTCCGTCCGGTCCAGTCGTCGTCATACCCGCTCGGTACCCACCTCAGCGCGAGAACACCGTGGTCACGTCGCCGTTCTGCGGTTTCGATGTCGGTCTCGTCGATTGCGACTGCGACTGCTCGGCTGCGGTCAGGGCCTCGTCGATCGGTGTGCCGTGCTTGCGGATGAACGCGAACGTCTGCCCGTCACCGCATGAGCTACGAACGGCGACAAGGTCTTCTGCGACGCCCTGGTCGATGGCCGTGACGGCCGTGAGGTCAACGATGAGATGACAGCCGGCCTGCCGCGCGAACGTGCCAAGCGCTTCGCGGATGGCGTCCCGGTCGTCATCTCGGCACTGCCCCCCAAGGCGGAGCCGGTGCCCCGGGGCCTCGTACACCACGGTGGTCATCCGCCGGCGCGCTTCCGCCCGGTCGACCACCCACGCACCTGGCGTGCTCCGCATCGAGGCGCGGTTGCCGACGGGCGCGTGACGGCAGCGCTGTGTCGTGCGACGTACGGCGTGAACGGATCGGTCGAAGCAGTCAATGGCAGGGGGAGCAGATCGACACCAAGAGCAGCATCGAGGCCAGTCAGCTCGGCGATCTGACGGACCCGAAGGCTGGCGGCGACCACTGCGACCGTGCCGTCGTACGGGGCGACGGTGTTGAGCAACCAGACCAGCGTGCCGATCCCGCCAGCGTCGAGGAACGTCACAGCCGAGGCGTCGATGGCGAAGTTGAGGCACCCGCTGTCGATGGCCTCGTCGAGGCGCTGTCGCAGCTGCCTGGCGGCCCACGCGTCGAGTTCGCCTCTGAGGACCAGATCTGCTGTCGGCGGGTGAAGCGCTAGAGCCGAAGAGAAGTCCATGGAAGCCCTCCTGGCGAGTCTGCGAACCTTTGAGTTGCGCGACGTGTGGCTGCCGGTTTGACCGCACTTGACCGTAGGCCGACGTTCGGCGACGCGGTTCACCCGAAAGACTTGAAGTCGGCGCAGAACATCTACTGACTGCGTCAGCGGTGGCTCCTCGTCCCTTGTCGCTGGTCCTCGCGCCACCCACAAGGGTGGGGTTGAGCAGGAAGCCGTCCGGGCACCGGGTTTCTACCAGCGCGCTGGGTGAAACGTCACGCCAGTCGTGCTGGAGGCTCGAGCTCGGGTTGTCGTGGCCCGTCGTCTCTCTGGTGGTGGCGGGCCACGATCCACGGTCGCAGCCTCAGTGACCTGACGGTCCCGTTGTTCCAACCCCACGGGCCGGGACTGCGTTGAAACCCGGTGCGGACGGCACGGCGTGCTTGGTCGAGCCGGACCACGTCGGCGGACCCGAGACCACCGGCGGGGTCGCTTCGGGTTGGAATGTGAGAAGCCCAGGACGCCACACGCTGCGTAAGGGCGGTCGTCCTGGGGCTTCGTCACTGCGCTGGGCCGCCCCACCCAACAGGTCGGGCGGCGGTGGTTCAGGCGTTGATGGCGGCCGGGGCCTCGCCGCGGTCACCGGAGTCGTGCGAGACCTCGATCTTGCGAGGCTTTGCCTTCTCCGCGACCGGGACGACCAGGCGCAGCACACCGTCGGCGTAGCCGGCCTCGATCCGGTCCAGGTCGAGGTTGTCGCCCAGCACCAGCTGGCGGCTGAAGACACCACGCGGACGCTCCGAAGCCAGGGCCTCCCAGTCACCATTGCGCGCTACCCGCTCGGCACGGATGGTCAGGACGTTGCGCTCGACGTCGAGGTCGATGCTCTCGCGGGCCACACCGGGCAGGTCGAACTCGATGACGAATCGCTCACCCTCGCGCCACGCGTCCATCGCCATCACCGCGGGACGGTTCGTGGTGCCGAGGACCTGCTGGGCCAGGCGGTCGAGGTCACGGAACGGGTCGGTGTTACGGATCAACATCACATGTCCTCCTGGTTCACTAGCCAAGGACGCGGTGTCCTTGGACCTGTACTGATGGTTACAGGTTTTGTATAGTCAACACGTGAGGCGAAGTCAAGAGGAAAGTCGCGACAAGAGTCGCGGTGTGTTCGCCATCTCCGTGGCCGCCGAGATGGTGTCCATGGAGATCCAGAACCTCCGCGTCTACGAACGCCGCGGCCTGGTCGCACCCGACCGCACCCCGGGCGGGTCGCGGCTCTACAGCGCCGACGACATCGATCGGCTCAACCGGGTCCGCGAGCTGCTCGCCGAGGGCCTCAACCTCGCCGGCATCGCCCGCGTCGTCACCCTCGAGGACCGTGTGCGGGCGCTCGAGGACCGGCTCCGCCGCGGCGCGGGGCCGCCCTCGTCGACGTGACCTGCGCCGCGGACCGGGCCTGGGAGCACGAGCCACGCTGCGTGCGTCAGCCGCATACCGGCACGCGACGGAGGTGGACTCCACGGCGTCCCGCTACTCCTTGTGGCTGGCCGATGGCCCGAGATGCTGCCGGACGACAGGATCCGGAGCTAGCCGATCGAGCCGACTGCGAAGGCGACCACGATCAGGGTGATCAGCAACGCTGACGTGGCCTGGACACCCATCAGGGCCTTGGCCCGGCTGGTCAGCGGCATGGTGTCGGTCGGGCTGAATGCGCTGGAGTTCGTCAGTGACAGGTAGAGGTAGTCGATGAAGATCGGGATCCAGCCCGACTGCTTGCTCGAGCCGCGACTGACCTCGGCGACGGTGCCGTCGTTCTCGTCCTGGGAGAACCGCCAGTCCGCGGCGGGCAGCTCGGCGCGCTCGGCCTTCCGTCGGACGACGGGCCCACCGCGGTCGAGCTCCCAGTAGAGGAGACCAAACCCGATGACGCTGGTCAGCCAGATCTGCATCGCGGCGAGCAAGAGCGTGGTGCCGCTGCCGCTGGCGCTGCTGGACAGCTCGGAGATCAGCATCCCGAGGGACACCAGGTTGGTGAGGATCAGGACCAGGGCTAGGGCGATCGAGGCCTCGCGCGACCACCGGGTCTGGCGGGTGAGCCGGCGGGGATTGGTCACGAGCAGGGCGACGAGGAGTAGGACCTCGATGCCCGGGATGATCAACCGGTTCGTGAAGAGCACCACGCTCGGCAGCATCGCGTACACGACGATGGCAACGATCACGGCCAGCGTCGGCGGTAGCCGGTTCTCGCCCGCGGCAGCACGGCGGTCCGAGAGCTCGTCGGCGTCCTGGGAGCTCATCTCGCCAGCAAAGCACGGACGTCCGTCCGGTACCGGACGGCGCACCGGATGCGACACATCTGGGTACTGGACCGGCGTCCCGGTCTCCATCCACGAGGAGTGCCGTGACCACGGTTGCCGAGCTGCGTGCTGTCGCGGCGGCTGACATGTCGTCCACCCACCGGTCGATTCGTCGTCGTAAGCGCGGTCAACGGTGCTACCGACGCCGATGTGACGCCGTTCGGAGAATGTGACACGGCCAAGTGGGCACCCTGGTGCCATGACTCGTCAACACATCCTCGCCTTGGTTCAAGCCGGCGGTAGCGGCGGCCGGATGGACGTCCTGACTCGTGAGCGGGCCAAGCCCTTGCTCCCCTTCGCCGGGGTCTTTCAGTTGGTCGACTTCCCTCTGTCCAATCTCGCGAACAGCGGCATCTCCGACGTCTGGCTCTCTCTCCAGTTCTTGGGTGCGGGGCTCGGCGAGGCTGTGGCGAACGGGCGTCCGTGGGACCTCGACCGAAATCGCGGGGGACTGCGCCTGCTGATGCCGCAACAGGGCACAGGCTCCGGCGACGAGGATGGATTCGCCCAGGGGAACGCCGATGAGCTCTACCGTTTCCGCGACGAGGTCATCGCCGACGGCGCCGAACTTCTCGTGGTGCTCAGTGCCGACCACGTCTACCGGTTCGACGTGATGGAAGCCGTCGCCACCCACCGCCGTACAGGCGCCGAGTGCACGATCGTGACCACGTCGGTCCCGATCGAGGAGGCCGGCGACCACGCCACGGTGGTGGCGAAGGCAGACGGCCGAGTCACGAGCTTCGCCTACAAGCCAGAAGCACCAGAGACAGGAACTGTTGCGACCGAGATCTTCATCTACGACCCGCGCGTGCTGGTGCCGGTGCTCGAGGAGCTTCACCGCGACCTCGGTGCGGATGCCGGGGAGGGCGACACCGGTCTGGGCGACTACGGGGAGCACCTGCTCCCACACCTAGTCGCCCGCGGCAAGGTGTTCGCCCACCCTATGGAGGGTTACTGGAAGGACCTGGGTCAGCCGCACAAGTACCTCGCTGCCCACCATGACGTCGTCACCGATGACTTGGGATTCCTCAACGACCCGGACTGGCCCATCCTCAGCCATCAGCAGCAGCGTCCTGCCGCTCGCGTACTCGAAGGCGGTCGGGTTGCCGACAGCCTGCTGAGCCCCGGCTCGACCGTCAGCGGCACAGTCATTCGCAGCGTTCTCGGGCCGGGTGTGGTCGTGGAGCACGGAGCGCTCGTGCGCGACAGCGTGGTCTTCCGTGACACGCGCGTCGAGGAGGGAGCACGCCTGGACTGGGCGATCGTCGACCAGGACTGTGTTGTCGGCCGGGCCGCCGAGGTGGGTTCGCCGGACACTGATCGCCATGACCCCGACGCGATCGTGCTGATCGGCCGCGGCTCGCGCATCGGAAACGGAGTCACCGTGAACAGAGGTGACCGACTCGAGCCCGGAACGACGGCATAGGTGGTAGCCCACCGAACCCGCGAGTGGCGCGCCGCCCGGGCACGAGATCGGCGGGCGCAACACCGGGAACTCCCGCAACGGAGTCCGGACCAAGACGATCCTGACGACGATGTCGGACCGATCGAGATCACGGTCCCGCCACCGCGCCGATGAATCCACCTCGCGGCGGTTGTCCGTACTGGCATGACCGCGACGTACACCTTCGACATCTTCTCCAGCATCGACGGCTTCGGCTCCTACGCTCCACCGGGCGATTGGGGTGGCTACTGGGGCAAGCAGGGCCCTGAGCTGCTGGAGCACCGGCTCGCGGCGTACGAGGGTGAGCAGCGAATGGTCTTTGGCGCCAACACCTACCGAGCGTTCGCGCAGATGCTGGCCGCGAGCAGCGAGGGAGACGACGTCCGTGACCCGTGGGTGGAGAGGATGCGGAGCCTGCCGACCTACGTCGTGTCCTCGAGCCTGACGGATCCACTCGACTGGCCGGACGTGACCGTCGTCACCGGCGACCCGGTCGAGATCGTTGCTCGGCTCAAGAAGGAGTCCGAGGTGCCGCTGCGCTCGCACGGCAGCCTGCTCCTCAACCGGGCGCTGATGGCCGCAGGTCTGGTCGACCGGGTGCAGCTCACGCTGTACCCGGTGATCTCCGGGCAGACAGGGGAAGAGCCGATCTTCGCCGGCGCAGCCGACTACGACTTGGAGCTTCTCGAGAGTCGGACTCTCGACTCCAACATCATCGAACTGATCTACCGGCCCACCCTGCGCACCTGGGAGGCCTGAGACGCGGACAGCGGCAGGACAGTGCGCGCTCGAACAACGCAACAGGGCCCGGTAGAACTAGCCGCATTGCCGCACGTACCGGCACGCCACCACGCGGGGGGTCTCCAGCGGTGTCCCCGCATCGATGTCGCGGGCAAGTCGGATGAACTGCGCATGCGTCCAGGCCAGCGGTGTCGCCGAGAACGTGTTCTCTCCCGGCCGGAACGCCGGGTCTCCTCCGGTGTTCGCCGGCGCCCGGTTGTCCCACACCTGCTCGGCGAGGAAGTGCGTGGAGTCATCCGCCGAGCGGCCCATGGTGTCCAGGTATCGCTGGGCGCCACGTCCGGCGGCGAGGCGGTACTCGCCGCGCTCGCCGGTCAGCAGTGGCCATCCCCGGCCGAGCGTCTCGCCCGAGCCGGTCGGCACCGGCTCCCACTGGGTGCCGTCAGGCCGCTCGCCGTACCCGTCGAAGCTGGCCCGGTGCCAGAACGGCCCGTTGGCTGTGGTGTACCGCAGTTCCCGGTCGATGACCGGCAGTGTGGACAGCACGTTCGGGTCGGTCGGGGACTTGACGCCGAGGCGCACGACGTCGAGGAAGCTCGGGTCGACCACCCGCCGCTGGTCGACGAGCGGGCCACCGTCGGAGATCTGGATCTCCGCCCCCGTGTCTGCGTCGCCGTTGTCGGTGATTCGCAGGTAGTACGGCTTGTCCGACAGCGGCCCGTTCGTGGTCACCGTGTAGTGCTCGAGGTTGCGCTGCCAGGTGTCAGCCGTCGCCAGGTACTGCCGGGCGCGGGCGCTGTCACCGCTCCTACGGGCGACGTCCGCGGCACACACCAAGCCGGCGATCTCTGCGGCGATCGTCGCTGGCGAGAACCCGCCGATGTTCTCCCAGCGCTCCTGGTCCGTGCGCGGGCCGTGGGCAACGAGGAAGTCTGCGGACCGGCGGATGTGCGGCCCAGTCACCGGCGCGTACGCCGAGCTGGTGGTTCAGCACGATCGGGAAGGCGACCTCGTCCATCTGCAGGCCGCCGAAGACCGGCTCGCCGTCGAGGCGACTGTTCTGCGGGAAGGACCCGTCGGCTCGCTGCTGCACGGTCCACAGGTAGTTCAGGGCTCGACGGGCGGCGGGGCGATCACCCATGGCAATGAGTGCCGTCGCGATCTGATACAGGTCACGTGACCACACCGCATGGTAGACGTGCAGGTGCTGCAGCTCGTTCGACCAGGCCCAGGGCCGCCCGGGGGCGGCGACGAAGCCCCCGCGATAGGTCTTGTCCTCCGAGGCAGCCAGCACCATCTCCGAGACGTTGTACGTCGTCTGCCACGAGCGTGCACTGTGCGGCGTGGCGGCCAGACCGGCCAGGTAGGTGTGCCAGCCGGCGCGGTACGCCTCCGCGGCTGCGCGGTAGCCGCCGCGCAGCGCAGCGGCGGCGGTGCCGGCGGCCTCTCCCGTGCTCTTGCCGAAACCCAGTGCCAGCGTGAGCCGCCTCGACCCGGCGAGTCCGGTGAGCCGGGTCTTGCCGATCTGGATGACGTTGCCGCGGGCGGCTGCGGTGTAGGAGTCGTTCAGTGTGTTGTCCGCGGACAGGTCGCTCCACGGGTCGCTGGTCCCCAGATAGCCGCTCGACCGCTGCGTGAATCCGGAGGAGGCCAGCACGGCGCCGCTCTGCACACCGTCGGTGGCAACCAGTCCGCCGTGGGCCGGAGCGTCCGGTGTCGTCGTTGGCGTTCAGCCCGATGCCGACGTCGTGCAGGACGTACAAGCTGTACGGCTTGCCGGTGAGCGACTTGAACCGCACGTCGACCAGCACTGCCGAGCGAGCGGGATCCGTGACGTAGGTCTTGGTGATGCGGTACTTGCCGCTGGTGGCGGTGTCGATCTGCCGGTAGACGAGCGCACGCGGATCGACCAGCTTCGTGCGCGTGGTCGTGGCGGAGTCCTCGCGGTCGGTGAAGGTGGCACCGTCAGACACGACGAACTGGGTGTCGCGGGTGCCCTCGGTGTCGATGCGCGGGTAGTAGATCTCGCTGAGCGTGCCGTTGTTGAGGGTGTACCAGACCTTGCTCCGCGGACTGTGAATCGCCGTCCCGAACCCGTCCTTGTCACCGGGTGACCAGGTCGCGGCCTGGCCGGGGCTCCCTGGTGCCGGGCCGGCGGCTGTGGCCGCGGGCATCGCGACGGCGGGCACCGCGGCGACCAGCGCGGTGGCGGCTGCGAGCCCTACCAACGGCCGTCGGGAGCGGAGTGAGAACGCAGGGACGCCCATGCCACACCTCCAGGTGCGCTCCAGCACACGTGACTCGGTGACGCTACGGCACGCCGGGGGACGTGCCCATGGTGGACAGTAACCCCGCCAGCCTGCGCGCACTAGGCCGGTAGCGGGGGCGCTGCCCTGCCTCGGTCGGCGGACGGTGTGCCAAGATCCCAAGTCATGACTTCGTGGCGCGACACTGCATCGGCCTCAGCGCAGGAGGACCTGGACGGTCTCCTCAACCTCGTGCTACCTCTGGCTCAGGAACTGCTCGGCAAGAACGGACAGTTCTACCCCTTCGGCGCCTCGGTCTCGACCGGCGGGGAGGCGTCGCTCACCGCGCCCGACGCGGGGTTGGGAGAACACCCGCAGCCGGACCGGGTCTTGGCCGGGGTGTACGACGGAGCGCGTGCCACCGCGGGCGAGAACCGGGCAGCGGCGTTTGTCTCCGACGTCCTCATCGAGGGATCCGACGCAGTCCAGGTCGAGCTCGAGCACCGGGACGGCATCGCGCTCGTCGTGCTGGTGCCGTACAAGCCCGCCACCCTCAAGAGGGTCCCGACCTTCAGGGACATGAGCGTCGCACCGGGAGAGCCGCGGGTCTGGATCGCCGGCTAGCTGCGTCAGGTGAGAGGTAGCGGTCGGGACAGGGTGATGCTGGTCTGATTGGTGACATACCCGAGGTGTGCGTTGAGGCGCCGCATATCGGCGTTGCCGTCCTGGGTCCAGGTGTAGAGCTCGGTCAGGTTGTTGGCCGCCGCCCAGTGCAGCGTCAGGCGTTTCAGGTGTGATGCGATCCCTTGCCCGCGCCAGTCGCGGCGTACGGCGGTCAACGCGTTCTCGCCGCGTTCGGGATGGTCGGAGTCGCGGTTGACACCCGCGCAGCCGATCACCTCGCCGTCGTGCAGGGCAAGGAACATGGGGTCGCCGCGCCACGAGGTGTTCCATTGCTCGGCGTTCACTTCGAGCGGTGAGTAGACGGCGAAGTCGGCGAGCGCCTCCTGTCCGAACCCTTCGAAGCAGGCCGCCCACATCTCCGGGCGTTCGCTGAGCGTGACGACCTCGACGCCTGCCGGCAGCCCGGTTGGCGGCTGCTCGTTGCCGATGGTGCGCACCTGCTCGACTTCCCGGTCCACCTCGACGAAGCCGAAGCGGGTCGCGAAGGCAAGCGACCCTTCGTCGTCGACCGACGACCGGAGATCATCCATTCCAAGCCCGGAGCAGTGCTCGGCCAACGCGTGGAGGATCGCCGAGCCGACACCCCGTCGTCGATGCTCTGGAATCACCCGAGGCATCGCGAACCCCCCGGAAGTATCGGACCGGTCGCCGATACCGGAGCCGACCACCGTGCCGTCCAGCGAAGCGAGCAGCAGCAGGCGATCCGACGAGTCCTGCTCTCGCATCTCGGCGACGGTCTGACACCGCTCGCTCGGCACCACGGCCATCCTCACGGAGCGCCAGTGTTCGTAGTCGTCGTCGGTGACACAGACGGACACGTTCATAGCCGCCAACCTATGCGGGGCGCCGACCGGTTCGCCCTGAATTCTCGGAGGGACGGGTCGGTCGGTCTCCGCGCTTTCACGATGAGGAGCTTCGTGACCCGGTACGTTGCGCGGTGCCGCTCTGCGGCTCCATGCCCTGATAGGAGACCTCATGACCCACGACCCGAGTCAACCGAGAAGCGTCCGGCCCTTCACCCGCCAGTCCACCGTGCTCGACCTGGCCTCGACGCTTCCCGGGCGAGCGTTCAAGTGGATGATCGTGCGCCAGCTCCCACCGACTGCCACCGAGGAGGAGCGTCAGGCGTTGGAGGACCTCACCGTCGGTCTTCCGCTGGAGACCTTGGTCGAGCTTTCCGAGGGCAAGCTCACCTGGGGGATCGCTGATTCCGTCGTCGATCTGGCGAACCGCAAGCCGCACCGTCTGGTCCCGCGTGGTGTCGCCGCCGGCAAGAGCGCCCTGAAGAAGGTCACCCGCGTGGTTCGTCGCTGACGGCGCGGTCCCCGCGATGATTGCCGATGCGCCTCTGCGCTTGATCAGGTCGTGAGCGCGGGGTCCAGGTCGGCGTACCGGTGGAACCACGGCTGTGCCTCCTCCAACTGCGCAGCGAGACGGATCAGGAGGCTGTCGGCACCGAGCGGGCCGACGAACTGGACACCGAGCGGCAGCCCGGAGGCCGTCCAGTGCAGGGGCACCGAGATCGCAGGCCGGCCGGTGAGGTTGGCGAGCTGGGTGTAGGGGATCCAGCCGAGATTGTCGGTGATGAGCTGGTCCAGGACACCTGTCGCGTTGAGAAGCCTGCCGGCATGCACCTTGGCGATCACCCGCGAGGCCCGCTGCAGCAGGGGCGGCGTGTCGACGGAGCCGACCTTCAGTGGCGGCTTGGCCAACGTCGGGGTGAGCAGGAGGTCGTAGCGCTCGTGGAAGTCAGTGAGCGCGCGGATGTGCAGGTTGACGTTGTCCAGCGCCTGAAAGAGCGCCCCGACGCCGGCGGACCGCCCGATCTCGGCGACGGCAAGCGAATCGGCCGCGAAGGCGCTGTCGGGGGCGCCGAGCCGGCGCTTGATCCCACTGATCTGTCCATGGAGCTGGGCGAACCAGATCGTCAGGAAGTCGCGCGCCAGGGCTTCGTCGTCGTGGGGCGGTGAGACCGGCTCGACCTCGTGACCGAGCTCAGTGAGGAGCGCGGCGGTGTTCTCGACGGCCCTGATGGCCTCCGGGTCGGGATCAGGGTTGATCGCCGAGACGGTGGAGAATCCGATGCGCATGCGCGCAGGGCGACGGTCCAGGCTTTCGAGGAACGGCTCGGGGCTGGCGGCGACGTAGGCCGCATAGCGCGTCGGCGCACCCGCGACGGCGTCGAGCAGGGCGGCCGTGTCGCGCACCGTGCGCGAGAGCACGCCCTGGGTGACCATCCCGAACATCGCCTCGCTGCCTTGCGGGCCGTACGGCGTCAGGCCGCGACTGAGCTTGAGCCCGACCAGGCCGTTGCAGGCCGCCGGGATGCGGATCGACCCACCGCCGTCGTTCGCGCCGGCAGCCGGGACGATGCCGGCGGCCACAGCGGCACCGGATCCTCCGGAGGAGCCGCCGGGGGTGTGGTCGAGGTTCCACGGGTTACGCGCCCGCCCCAGCAGTTCGTCCTCGGTGATGCCCTTCGCGCCGAATTCAGGGGTGTTGGTCTTGCCGAAGATGACCAGCCCGGCATCGAGCAAGCGCTGCGTGAGCAGGGAATTCTCATCGGCAACGTCGTGCTCCAGGGAGCGAGAGCCACAGCTGGTCGGGAATCCGGCGTACTCCTGGGCAAGGTCCTTCACCAGGAACGGCACGCCGGCGAACGGACCCTCCAGGGACTCGGCTGCGCGTGCGTCTGCCACCTCATCAAGCGTCCTGACGATCGCGTTGATCTTCGGGTTGACCCGATCGGCACGCTGTCGGGCGAGGGCCAGGAGCTCGGCGGCGGTGACCTGCTTGCCGGCCACGAGGCCGGCCAGCGTGGTGGCATCGGCATTGAGATATTCGTCAAGGCGCATGGCTGAGTGTAGGAGTGTTCCCCGAACGTCTGATGGCGGTGAGTGCCGCGCTGTGGCCTCTCAATGGGAAGGGGCCACCGGGGAACGCGGTTTCAGTGTGACCGTTGACATACGACTCCTTGGCTGTGTTGATTTGGTCAGAGCCGCGCTCGGGCGGCTGGAGGTGCAGGGTGACGGACCGAACGCAGGCCCAGGCCACCGCCGGTGGTGGTTTGTCCGAAACGTGCGTCGAGCCTCGGACGCCGACTCGTTGTGGTCGCTGCTCGACCTGCGGATCGTCGCGGTTCGGGCGCTCTGACGCCCGTATCTGCATGCGCCGTCGTGTGCCTGCGACCGCGTGCCGCTCGGTCGGACTTTTCCGAATCAGCGAGGTCCCCGTGGAGTTCGCTGATACCTAGACCCCCGGAGAGGGGACTGTCATGAGCTTCAGTCTGCACCCGCCTTGGGCGGCCCCAACCAGCAGTTCCCCGCGCCCGCTCCGCCGTCGTCCGGTCGGGCGCCGCGCCCGCCGGACCTGCGCGGCCGTACTCGCCGCGTCGGCTCTCGTGCTCGCTGGACTCAGCGTGACACCTGATGCCGAGGCCGCACCGAAACCCCGGCCGTGGATGAAGGCGTCTCTTCCGCCGGACATCCGAGCCGAGCGACTCCTGGTCGCGATGACGCTCGAGGAGAAGGTCGAGCTGATGACCGGTGACCAGGGTGAGGCGCCGTCGGCGTTCTACAACGCCCCGATCCCGCGCCTGGGCATCCCCGAACTGCGGATGGCCGACGCCGGAGGCGGCGTCGCCTCCCGTGGCTGGGAGCTGCCCGGGACCGGTGATCACGCGACCGCCTTCCCGGCCGGCGTGAACCTGGGGGCGACGTGGGACCCCGCGGCCGCCCGGGCCTACGCCGCCGCCGTGGCCACCGAGACCAGGGCCACCGGGCACGAGATGCTGCTCGGGCCGGGTTCCGACATGGGACGCCAGCCCTTCTGGGGTCGCATCGGCGAGGCCATGAGCGAGGACCCCGTGCTGACCGCGTCGCTGACGACGCCGTACGTGCGGCAGGTCCAGGGCCACGGTGTGATCGCGAACCTCAAGCACTACGCGGGTTACACCCAGGAGGTGGACCGAGGCGTCGGGCAGAACTCGATCATCGACGAACGAGCCGTGCACGAGGTCTACACCTACCCCTACGCCGAGGCCATCAGGAAGGCTGACCTCGGCTCGGTGATGTGCTCGTTCAACAAGATCAACGACGTCTATGCGTGCCAGAACGACGTCCTTCTCGACCAGGTGTTGCGACAGGAACTGGGATTCACGGGGTTCGTGATCACCGACTTCGGAGCGATCCACTCGACCGCGCCGTCGATCCAGGCCGGTACCGACATGGAGACCGGCACCGGCGACTCCTACGGCGCGGCACTGCTCCAGGCCGTCCAGGACGGGCGCGTGCCCGAGTCACTGGTGGACCAGTCGGTACGGCGCATCTTGCGCACGATGTTCGCGATCGGAGTCTTCGACAACGACTACACCCCGACGCGATCCCCGTGGCGACGGACGGTGCCGTCGCGGCGCACGTGCAGGACGAGGCCGTCACCCTGCTGCGCAACAAGAAGAGCACCCTGCCGCTGCGGCAGAGGCGGGTGGACTCGGTCGCAGTCATCGGGGGCGACGCCAACGTCCCGGCACTTCTGGGCGGCTCGTTCGCGGTCAAGCCGACCTACCAGGTGAGCCTGCTCGACGCGCTCCGCCAGCGGGCTGCCCGAGCCGGGACGACCGTGCGCTACGCGCCCGGCAACGACCCGGTCAACGGCGCCTCGATGCTGGAGACAGCCGACATGACGGCGGTACCCTCCACGGTGCTCACGCCCGAGTCCGGGACCGGCACCGGCCTCACGGCCCGGTACTACGCCGACACCGACTTCGGCGGCCAGAGCGTCACACGGGTGGACAGCCAGGTGCTCTACGACACCGGATTCACCGGCGGACAGCCTGCGTTCGCATCGCTCTACTCCTCCCAGGTGCCCCCCGTCCCCGCGCTCGGCAACCCGCTCGGTTCGGGCCAGTCGGTGAGGTACACCGGTTTCCTGACCGCGCCGAGGACGGGCACCTACCGGCTGGGACTCACGGGCTGGGGTGACGCGAAGGTCTTCCTCGACGATCAGCTCCTGGTGGACATGACCGGCGCCGACGGTCGCCGGGCCGTCGATGCTCCGGTGCACCTCACCGCCGGACAGCGCTACGCGATCCGGGTCGAGTACGCCGCGGACCGACCTCTCGTGCCGCTGCAGCCGGGGAGCCTGGTCCTGCAATGGGCGCCCCCCGCCGGTGCCATGTCGCCCGGGATCAAGCAGGCCGTCGCGGCCGCCCGCGCCTCGGACGTCGCGGTGGTCTACGTGCGCACCTACGAGAGCGAGGAGCGCGACCGTGTCTCGCTCAAGCTTCCGCAGAGCGCGAACCAGCTGATCTCGGCGGTCACCGCGGCCAACCCGCGCACGGTCGTGGTCCTGGCGACCGCGGGTGCCGTCACCATGCCGTGGCTCAGCAAGGTGCCGGCAGTGCTGCAGAGCTACATGGGCGGACAGGAAGAGGGCAACAGCCTCTCCCGGATCCTCTTCGGCAACATCGCACCCTCGGGTCACCTGCCCATCAGCTACCCACGAAGTGAGAGCGCGCTGCCGCCGGGAATCCACAACCCTTGGGACACGAAGGGTGACCTGGATGTGGACTTCAGCGAAGGCGTCAACATCGGCTACCGGGGCTACATCGCCTCGAAGACCAAGCCGCTGTTTCCCTTCGGTTTCGGCCTGTCCTACACCTCGTTCAAGTTCCAGCGGCTCGCACTCACCGGGATTCCCGCCCGAGGTAGCGGGGGAGCAGCGCGAGCGAGAGTCACGCTCCGCAACTCCGGGGGCAGGGAAGGGACCGAGGTGGTCCAGGTGTACGCCGGCCGGCTGCCCGGCCTCGGTCGCCCGCGCGCAAACTCATCGGCTACGCGAAGGTCCATCTGGGCAAGAAGGAGCAAAAGACCGTGCGGATCAGGATTCCGCGACGTGAGTTGTCCTACTGGAACTCCGACGTTCACACGTGGGTGACACCTCGCGGACAGGTCAAGGTGTACGTCGGCGACTCCTCGTCGGACGTGCGCCTTACCGGCACGATCCGGATCACGTAGCTGTCAAGACGAGCTGCTTCTCGTCGCCTGTGGTCTGTAGTTCGAGGTCGCTGCCGGCCGCGGGAGGCAATTGCACGAGCTTCACCGCCGGAGGTATCACGCCCGGTTCAGCCGACTCCTCCTTTCCACAGGCTCTGTCCCGTTCGAGGGTTGGGGCGTCTACCGAGCTGATCGGAGTGGAAGACATGCCACAGACCGTGCGGAAGTACTGGGGTCCTTTCCAGGGGCGGGTGACCCTGAATCTCAACTGGGACGCGATCAATCATGACTCCGTCGTGCTCGTCACGGCGTCGGAGTACCAGGTCACCACGCCGGTGACCTCCGAGCATCGCTTCATCGGTGCCGCGAACATCACCGTCGACAACATCGCGCCGCACGGACCGCCGTACGACAACAACCACGGCGTCACCTTCGTGGTGAACGTCGACTGGGGCAGCCCTCTGAACATCGTCACGGACATCACCGTCCTCGACGGTGCTCCCATCGAGGTCCAGGTCTAGGAAGGGGAGCCCTGATGCAGACGATTCGGAAGATCTGGGGTCCGTTCACGGGCCGTGTGAGCCTCAACTTCAACTGGGACGCGATCGACCAGGACTCGGGCGTGCTCGTCACGGTCTCCGAGTGCAACCCAGACGGTGTTCGCTTCATCGGTGCTGCGAACATCTCTGCCGACAACATCGCGCCGCACGGACCGCCGTACGACAACAACCACGGCGTCACCTTCGTGGTCAACGTCGACTGGCCCGAGCCGCTCCACTTCGCCACCGACATCACGGTCCTTGACGCGAAGCCGGTCGACGTCCAGTTCTATGAACCCGATGTCAGCCACAACCTCGGCATGCGCACCCAGTACCAGCTGAGTGGACAGTGGTGCTGGATCGCGACCGCGGTCAGCGTCGACCGCTTCTACGACCCGGCGAGCGGGTGGACACAGTGCCAGGTGATGACCCAGATCGGGCAGGAGATCAACGGATTCCCGAGAGACACCAGCGCCTGTCCCACGGACGCGGCGCTACGGGCCAACCCTGGCTTGGCGACACGGCTCGCCGATCCGTACAACATCGCCGCCCGGTACGTCATGGACGACCCTGCCCTCGGCGTCGACCGGCGCTACCTCAAGTCCGGCGGCGTCACCGACGCCCTGAAGAAGACGAACAATCTCTCCGGTTGGCAGGGCCCGGACGTGACCCTTGACCAACTGGCCCAGGAGATCAACGCCGGGCGGCCTGTCATCGCGGGGATCACCTGGAACTCAGGCGGCAGCCACTACGTGACCATCGCCGGGGTCCAGGGTGAAGGTCTGCTGATCCTGGACCCGGTCAACGGTCAGTCGCTGACGGAGTTCGGGGAATTCCCGGGCACCTACTTCGGCGGCGCGACCCTCGACGGATATGCCTTCACACGACCCTGAGAAGCAGTCCGTCTCGGACATCGGCGTTTCCCCGAGTGGACGGGCCTAGAGCCGAAGGTCGCACCCGCACTGGTGACGACGTCGGCTTCGACTCGGAGCTCTTGTGGCGCTGACAGGGCAGGTCTAGCCTCGATGGCAACCCATATTGAAACACCGCTGCGGATCGCGGCGGCACGTGGAGATCTCGGGCCCACTCGTCTGCGACCTGCGGCAACGACAAGACGAGGAGCTGTTCATGGACACGAACGCGCTGACGGCCTTGCGTGAGACCGTTCGAGGAACCGTGACCACCGCGGAGGACGCCGAGTACGACGATGCGCGCCGCGTGTACAACGCCATGATCGACCGCCGGCCGGCGGTCATCGTGCGCCCGGCCAACACCGGCGACGTGATGAGTGCCGTTCGCTTCGCGGCCGAGAACGACCTGTCCGTAGCGGTACGCGGCGGGTCCCACAGTGTGCCGGGCTTCGGTACGGCGGACGACGCGCTGGTCGTGGACCTCTCGACGATGCGGAGCGTCCGGGTGGACCCGCTGACCAGGACCGCCCGCGTCGAGGGCGGCGCCACCTGGGGCGACCTGAACGCCGCTGGTTACCCGTTCGGGCTGGCCACCACGGGCGGCATCATCTCAACGACCGGGGTTGGCGGGCTGACCCTGGGCGGCGGCATCGGCTACCTCACCCGGGGCCTCGGACTGTCCTGCGACAACCTTCTCGCCGCGGACGTCGTGACCAGCGACGGCAGCTTCCACGTCGCGAGCGACAAGGAGGACGCAGACCTCTTCTGGGCGATCCGCGGCGGCGGCGGCAACTTCGGGATCGTGACGTCGTTCGAGTTCCGGATGAGCCCTGTGAAGGACATCTACGGCGGGCCGATGTTCTTCGAGCTTGACCAGGCCGGCGACCTGTTGCGGTTCTATCGCGAGTTCATCGCCGACGCACCCGAGGAGCTCGGCTGTTTCCCGGCATACCAGATCGCGCCCCCGCTGCCGTTCATACCGGAGGACCGCCACGGCGAGCCGTTCATCGCGATGGTGACCTGCTGGGCCGGAGATCTCGATGCAGGAGAGAAGGCCCTTCAGCCGATTCGGGACTTGGCCCCGAGGGTCGCCGAGCACGTCGGCGTGATGCCGTATCCGGCGCTCAACAGTGCCTTCGACGGCCTCGTCCCGCCCGGCCTTCAGCACTACTGGAAGGCGAACTTCGTCACCGAGCTGACCGACGAGGCGATCTCGGCGCATCTCGAGCACGGTCCGAAGGTGCCCGTCGTGAACTCCACCGTGCACATCTACCCGATCAACGGTGCGGCCCACCGGGTGGCGTCGGATTCGACGGCGTTCGCCTACCGGGACGCCACGTTCGCGACGGTGATCGCCGGGATGTGGCCCGACCCAGCTGACAACGAGGCGAACACCGCTTGGGTGAAGGACTACTACGCCGCCACCGCTCCGCACTCGGAGGACGGTGGCTACGTCAACTTCATGGCGGAGGACGACCAGTCCCGGATCCGCGCGAACTACCGCGGCAACTACGACCGGCTGGTCGAGACCAAGCGACGCTATGACCCGGACAACCTGTTCCGGCACAACCAGAACATCCAACCCGCCTGACTCAGGGCGCACCTCAAGCCGGCCCGGCAGCGGTGCTCGCCACGGAGACCGCATCCTTGGCCGGCGGCGCCGGTCGCCTCGCCGCCCGGGAGTCGGCCGCCGAGTCGCCGTAGTGCGAGGCTGACGCCGTGGACGACGTCGAGATCGCACCGGGGGACCGGGCGGAGAGCTTCGTCCTGCGGATGTCGGGCATGGAGCAGTCCCACGTCGACCTCGCCGACCCGACCCGGATCGTCTTCGACTACGTACGCCGGATCGCCGACGTCATCGACGCCTGCGCGCCACCCGGTGAGCCGGTGCGGACCGTGCACATCGGCGGCGCAGCGATGACCCTTCCGCGCTACGTCGCCACCACCCGTCCTCGCTCCGCCCAGGTGGTGCTGGAGCCGGCCGCCGAGGTCACCGACCTGGTCCGCCGCGAGCTGCCGCTGCCCGACCGCAGTGGGATCAAGGTCCGCCCGGTCGACGGGCAGACGGGGATCGCCTCCTTGCGCGACGGATTCGCCGAGGTGGTGGTCCTCGACGCATTCGCTGATGCGCGGGTGCCGGGCGAGCTGGCGACCGCGGAGTTCTTCGCCGACGTCGCCCGGGTGCTCGAGCCGAGCGGCCTGTTCGTCCTCAACCTCACCGACCGGGCTCCCTTCGCCTGGACCCGGCGGGTCGTCGCCGGGCTCCGGCCGGTCTTCCCGGAGCTGTTGCTCACCGCCGAGCCGGCGACCCTGCGGGCCCGCCGGCTCGGCAACCTGGTCCTCGTCGGATCGCGGGCCGTGGTCCCGCTGGCCGAGCTCCGTCGCCGGGCGGCGAGCACAGCCGCGCCGTACCGGGTCCTGGACAGCGCTCAGGTCAGCGACGGCTTCGGCGGCGGTACGGCGTTCTCCGGCACGGACACGGAGCCCTCTCCGGCGCCGACCGAGCGGTGAGGGCGTCTAGGAGTACGTCGTCCCGCGCTCGGCCCGGGTCCACAGCACGCCCGCGCCGGGGACCGGGCCCTCCGCGGCCAGCTCGCGCTTGAGGACCTTGTTGGTCGCGGTCCGGGGGAGGGTGTCGACGACCCGGACGAAGCGCGGCCACGCTTTGGGCCCCAGGTCCGACTGCGCGGCCAGGAACCTCTCGAGCTCTGCCGGGTCGAGCGAGCCGCGCACGACGAGCGCGGCCATCACCTGGTCACCCACGGAGTCGTCGGGCACGGCGTACACCGCGGCCTCGTCGACCGAGGGGTGTCGCAGCAGGATCCGCTCGACCGGGGCGGCCGCGAGGTTCTCGCCGTCGACCCGCATCCAGTCGGCGGTGCGACCGGCGAAGTACACGAACCCCTCGGCGTCGCGGTAGGCCAGGTCGCCGGACCAGTACATCCCGGCGCGCATCCGCTCGGCCTCGGCGCCGGGGTCGTTGTAGTAGCCGGCGAAGGCGCCGGCTCCGGTGGTGTTGACGAGCTCGCCGGTGGCGGCGTCGGCGTTCAGGAGCGCGCCGTCCGGCCCGAACTCGGCGTCCGGCACCTCCGTCATCGTCTCGGGGTCGAGGACCTTCATGCCCTCGAGCGGTCGACCCAGGCTGCCGGGAGGCATGTCCGGGACCCGTTGCACGATCACGGCGTTCTCGGTCGAGGAGTAGGAGTCGACAACGGTGCAGCCGAAGCGTCGGGCGAATCCGGTGATGTCGCGGTCGTTGGCCTCGTTGCCGAAGACCAGGCGCAGCGGGTTGTCGGCGTCGTCGGGCTGCTCGGGCGTGGCCATCACGTAGGTCAGCGGCTTGCCGACGTAGTTGGCGTACGTCGCGCCGTACCGCCGTACGTCGGGCAGGAAGCCGGAGGCTGAGAACATCCGGAGCCAGGGCGACCGCGGCGCCGCCCGCGAGGGCCGGGCCCCACCCGGCCATGATCGCGTTGGAGTGGAACATCGGCATCGACAGGTAGGCCACGTCGTCGGTGCCGAGCCCGAAGCGCTCCGACAGGAGGACACCCGGCGCGGCGATCTTCGCCTGGGTCACGTTGACGGCCTTCGGGTCTCCCGACGTGCCGGACGTGAAGATCAGCATCATCAGCGAGTCAGCGGTCACGACTGCGTCCGGGACGCCGGCTCCAGCGTGCTCGTCGAGCAGCGCCACCCAGTCCGGGCACTCGAGGGGGAGCACTGGTACGTCGACCCCGTCGAGCAGGTCCACGTGGGCGGCGTCGGTGATCACCGCCTGTACGTCGGAGCGGGCGATGTCGGCTGCGAGCGCTGCGCCCCGCCGGGTCGGGTTGAGCCCGACCACGACCTGACCCCCGAGCGCGGCGGCCCCGAGCAGGAAGACGAACTCCGGGACGTTGTCGAGCAGCACACCGACGTGCGGCGGTGCGCCGTCGGGCAACAGCGTCGCGAGCACGGCGGACCGCACCTGCGACTCCTGCACGACCTCGGCCCAGGTCCAGGACCGGTCACCCGCAAGCAGCCCGAGCGAGTGGTCGTCCGCGCGGGCCAGCAGCTGGTCGCGCACGGTGGGCATCGGCGGTGGGGTGGTTTCGAGGCTCGACGCTGCCGCGCCTCGCGCTTCAGCCACCGTGCCCACCCGGCGGTCGAGGTGCGAGCGGAGCGAGCCCCGAAGCCACGATCGTCACGCGGGCTCGGCGGCCAGAGCACGCCCGACGTTCAGCGCCTGCTCGGTGCTGGCGCCGTGCAGGAACTCGAAGCGCTTCGCGGTCGTGAAGTAGCGGTGGGCCTCGCCGTCGAGGTCGATGCCGACCCCTCCGTGGACGTGCACGGTGGTGTGCGCAAGTCGGTGACCGGCGTCCGCCGCCCAGAGCTTGGCGATCGCGACCTCGGTGTCGGCCGGCAGTCCCTCGTCGAGCCGCCAGGCAGCCTGCCAGAGCGTGAGGCGCTGGCCGAGGACGTCGATGTAGCCGTCGGCGAGGCGCTGCGACACGGCTTGGAAGGTGCCGATCGGGCGGCCGAACTGCTCCCGCGTCTTGGCGTACGCCGAGGTCAGCTCGAGCGCACCCTCGGTGACGCCGAGCTGCTCGGCCGAGCCGGCGAGCACGAGCAGGTTGCGGAGCCGGTGACCGGCGACGCCGTCGGTCGTACCGATCAGCCGGTCGGCGCCCAGGACGACGTCGTCGAGGTCCAGGCGGGCGACGCCGTCGCGGTCGGAGAAGGTCTGGCTCACGACGCTGACCCCCTCGTCGTCGGGCGTCACCAGGAAGACCCCGACGCCTGACGGGGTCGCGGCCGGGACCAGGAACGCGTCGGCGTACGGCCCGGCGGGCACGATCGCCTTGCTCCCCGTGAGCCGGTACGACGTCCCGTCCGGCGTCGCGACGGTGGTGGGCCGGACCGGGGCGAAGGCCCGCTCCTCGGCGACCGCCGCGGTGAGCACGTTGCCGCCGGTGGCCGCGCCGGGCAGCCACTGCTGCCTCTGCTGGTCGGTGCCGTGCTCGGCGATCAGCCGGGCAGGCCGGACCGTGCGCGGCCAGCGGGACGGGGGCGACCGTGCGCCCGACCTCGACCAGCACCCGGCAGAGCTCGATCAGACCGAGCCCGGCGCCGTCGTGCTCCTCGGGCAGGGCGAGTCCGAGCAGCCCGGCCTCGCCGAGTGCGGACCACAGGTCACGGTCGAAGCGGTCGCCGTCGGCCTCGACCGCCTTGAGCCGGTCGTTGGTGGTGCGGTCCTCGAGGATCCTGGCTGGCCAGCTCGGCGGCCTCGTCCTGCTCCTGGGTGAATCGGAAGTCCATGGTCAGCTTCCTCTTCGCTGCCGGGAGGCCGAGGCCGACGTACGCCGATGATGTCGCGCTGGATCTCGTTGGTGCCGCCGCCGAAGGTCATCACGAGGGCGGAGCGGTAGAAGCGCTCGAGGCGGCCCTGGAGCACGGCTCCCGTCGGATGCTCCGGTGATGCCGGCGTTGGGCCCGACGATCTCCATCAGCGACCGGTAGACCTCGGTCGCGAACTCGGAGCCGTAGATCTTGGTGGCGGACGCCTCGGCGGGCGAGAGGTCGACACCGGCGTCGGCGTCGGCGGCGATCTTCCAGTTGATGCAGGGCGAGGAACGTGGTGCGGGCGTGTGCCCGACGCCAGAGCGATCTGCACCCACTCCGAGTCGATCACCCGCTGACCGTCGGGATTCTTGGTCTCCTGCGCCCAGCGCCGGACCATGTCGATCGAGTAGGTCAGCGGAGCCGCGGAGGTGCAGCGCGACCCGCTCGTGGTTGAGCTGGTTGGTCATCAGGTACCAGCCGCCGTTGAGCTCGCCGACCAGGTTGGCCGCCGGCACGCGGACGTCCTCGTAGTAGGTCGCGCAGGTGCTGACGCCGCCGACGGTGTGCACCGGCGTGTAGGAGAAGCCCGGGGAGTCGGTCGGCACCAGGATCATCGACAGGCCCTTGTGGCGTCGGCAGGTCCGGGTCGGTGCGGACGGCCAGCCAGACGTCAGTCGGCGTACTGGATGAGGCTCGTCCACATCTTCTGGCCGTTGATCACGCACTCGTCGCCGTCGCGCACGGCGCCTGGTCGTGAGCGAGGCCAGGTCGGTGCCGGCACCGGGCTCGGAGTAGCCGATCGAGAAGTGCAGCTCGCCCTTCAGGATCCGGGGCAGGAAGTACTGCCTTCTGCTCCTCGGTGCCGTAGCTGCATGATCGTCGGGCCGACGGTGTTGAGGTCAGGAACGGGATCGGGACGCCGGCGATCGCTGGCCTCGTCGGTGAAGATCAGCTGATCGATCATCGAGCGGGCCTGGCCGCCGTACTCCTTCGGCCAGCCGATGCCGAGCCAGCCGTCCGCGCCCGATCTGGCGGATCAGCCGCTTGTAGACCGCGTCGTCGCCGTACTCGCCGTCGCCAGACGCCAATCCGTCCTGGACCTCGGGGGTCATCAGCGCGGCGAAGTAGTCGCGCAGCTCATCCTGGAGGCTGAGCTGGTCCGGAGTGAGGGCGATGTGCATCGGCAGCTCCCGGTGCGGAAGGGTGGGGTGGCGGTGGAAACCGCGACCCGAAAACTATAACCTGTTCTTGTTTTCGGTCCACGTATCGTCTGGAGGCTTGCCATGACGTGACACCGCTTCGAGTGTCCGCACCCTCGACCACGGCACCCCACCTGAGCGCTTCGCGCGCGGGTGGCACTGCCTGGGGCTTGCCGAGTCGTTCCGCGACGGCGAAGCCGCACGGCATCGAGGCGTTCGGCGGCAAGGTCGTCGTCTGGGCCGACAGCTAGGGCGAGATCAAGGTCCTCGACGGCTACTGCCGTCACATGGGCGGCGACCTCACCCAGGGCGAGGTCAAGGGCGACGAGATCGCGTGCCCCTTCCACGACTGGCGCTGGGGCGGCGACGGCAAGTGCAAGGCCATCCCCTACGCCCGACGGGTGCCGTTGCGGGCCCGCACCCAGAGCTACGAGACCGCGATCGTCAACGACCAGCTGCTGATCTGGCACGACGTCGAGGGCTCGAAGGCCGACTACGACATCCTCCCGCCGCAGCTGGCGGGTCTCGCCGAGGGCGAGTACACCGACTGGGTCTGGGTGGCGGAGGAGATCGAGGGCTCGCACTGTCGCGAGCTCATCGACAACGTCGTCGACATGGCGCACTTCTACTACGTGCACTTCGCGTTCCCGACGAGCTTCCGCAACGTCTTCGAGGGCACGGTCGCGACGCAGTTCATGGAGTCCAAGGGTCGGCCCGACAAGACCGGCGGGTACGGCGACGCCGAGCTCTTCCTCAAGTCCGAGGCCACCTACTACGGACCGTCGTACATGATCAACTGGCTCGACACCGACTACAAGGGCTTCAACACCGAGGTCGTCCTGGTCAACTGCCACGTGCCGACCGGGCCCAACTCGTTCCGGCTGCAGTACGGCATCACCGTCAAGCGGCCCGAGGGGCTCGACGACAAGACCGCCGACTTCATCGCCAAGAAGTACGCCGAGATGTTCGGCGGCGGGTTCCTCCAGGACGTGCACATCTGGAAGAACAAGGTCCCGGTCCAGAACCCGCTGCTGTGCGAGGAGGACGGCCCCGTCTACCAGCTGCGTCGCTGGTACGAGCAGTTCTACGTCGACCAGGCCGACATCGCCGCCGAGATGGTCGACCGGTTCGAGTTCGAGGTCGACACCACCAAGGCGAACGAGTACTGGCACGAGGAGGTCGCGGAGAACCTCGCCAAGAAGTCGGCCGAGGACGCTGCCGCCGAGGATCCTGCCGCATCTCCTGCGGCCGGCTGATGGCCTCGTTCGTCCCGACCAGCGACGACACGCTGGAGGACCAGCGTCTCTACACGCGCGCACGCTTGGTCGAGGTCGCGTGCCTCGACTGCCTGGCGAGGGTCGGTGTGAAGAAGAACAGCGAGCACCACACCTCGATCCAGTGGAGCACGGAGGCGCGACGGCACTGCCCCGAGCTCAGCCCGCCGGACCAGCGCGCGCGACGTCAAGGACGGCTGCCCGAGAATGTTGTCGAGCATCGACGCTGCTGTCCGCGAGGGACAGATCCCGATCGGCGCCGAGGACGGTTACTGAGCAGATGTCCGACGAGTCCTTCGAGCTGAAGGTCGTGGACGTGGTCGAGGAGACCGCGGACGCGCACTCCATCTCCTTCGAGGTCCCTGCCGGTGCCGAGGAGCAGTTCGCCTACAAGCCCGGTCAGTTCCTGACCCTGGCCGTGCCCTCCGACCAGACGGGGGTGGCTGCGCGCTGCTACTCACTGTCGAGCAGCCCGGTCGGCGCCGGAGCGCTGACGATCACGGTCAAGCGGACCGCCGGGGGCTACGCGTCCAACTGGGTCTGCGACAACCTCCGGGAGGGTGACACGATGCGGGTGCTGCCGCCCGGCGGCATCTTCACCCCGGCCTCGCTCGAGTGCCGACCTGCTGCTGTTCGCCGGCGGCAGCGGCATCACGCCGGTCATCTCGATCACCCGGACCGCGCTCGAGCAGGGGACCGGCAGGATCGTGCTCTTCTACGCCAACCGCGACGAGAAGTCGGTGATCTTCGGACGCGAGCTCACGGCGCTCTCCGCCGAGCACCCGGAGCGGTTGATGGTGGTGCACTGGCTCGAGTCCGTGCAGGGCCTGCCGAGCCACGACCAGATGCTCGCGTTCGCCGCGGCCTACCCGTCGTACGACGCCTTCGTCTGCGGCCCGCCGCCGTTCATGAAGATGACGGTGGCCGCGCTCAAGGAGCTGGGCTTCCCCCGCGAGCGGCGCCACCAGGAGAAGTTCATCTCCCTGGGCGGCAACCCGTTCGGTGACCTGCACGACCAGGAGGTCGCCGAGCACGAGATCGAGGCGGCCGAGACCGACCCGGACGACGTGACCGACGTGGCGTCCGACGACACCGGCCCGCAGGGGCCGGTCAAGCTCGAGGTCGAGCTCGACGGCCAGGACTACACCTTCGACGACTGGGCTCCCGGCACCAAGCTGCTCGACCACCTGGAGTCGAAGGGCATCAAGGCGCCGTACTCCTGCCGCGAGGGGGAGTGCTCGGCGTGCGCGATCCGGATCCTGGAGGGTGAGGTGAGGATGCTGCACAACGACGTCCTCGACGCCGACGACCTCGCCGACGGCATCCGGCTCGGCTGCCAGTCGGTGCCGGTGACCGACACCGTCAAGGTGACCTACCACTGACGGCCAGCACACGAGCTCGGCGTCAGCAATCGAGCTGGTCTGCCGCCGTCCAGCTGTCCGCGCGGGCGTGGATCGTCGCGGCCAGGTCGGGGAAGTGCTGCTCGAGCTCGGCGGAAGTGGAAGCCCATCATCACCAGGGCCGTGAGTGGGCCGTCGGCGGTCACGGTCGCGGTGCGGACACCCCCCTCGAGGATCGCCTTCTCCCGCGAAAGTGATCACCGGGCCCGAGGGTGCGGATCGCCCGGTCGCCGTGCGAGACGGTGGCGGTGCCGTCGAGCACGACGAAGAACGCATAGTCGTGCCGGCCCTCGTTCGTGATCGCCCGGCCCGTCCGGAACTCCTCCTCGGAGCACCAGGACGCGATCCGTTCGAGGTCCGGCGGTGTGAGGTCGGAGAACAGCGCGAGCGCTCGCAGGCGCTCGGGATCCAGTGTGCCCATGTGCCGCAGGCTAGGTGCGGTGGGCGCCGGCAGCACCGCTGATCATCGGATGTTCACCCAGCGCTCACCTCGGCCTGCTCATCGCAATGGGGGATGTCCTCCCTCGTCCGGGCCTCGGGTGGATGAGGAGAGCCATGATTCTCGGCGTGAGCATGGTCTGCCTGATCTGTGTCGTGTGGATCGTCGCAGTGGCGTGACGATCGCGGCCGCCGCTGCCAAGCCCGGACGTGCCGCACGTCCACGCGCTGCAGCACGCGCCTGCATCCGCCGTACGACGCCGTCGGGGAACGGCCCGGAGCGAGTCGCGGCGTCCGACCTCGAAGCGTTCCTTCGCAGCCAGCTGATCGCGAATGACGATCTGACCCGGGCGCTGGACCAGGTGACGATCCGCCGACTGTCGGTGCCGTTGCTCTTGCGGTGGGCGGACCGCTTCGGAGCACGCCGACTCGTGCTGGCCCTCGACGCCGAGGTCGCCGAGTACTCGTTGCTGGAGCACCTCAACGCCCATACGATCCCGGACTGGGCGTCCATGGAGCTCTTCGCCCGTCTGATCAACGACCCGACCCTCGAGCTGCCGCTTCAGGAGGACGACTGGGCCACCGCTCACCCGTACGTCGCCGAGCCGCTCGACCTCAGCAGGTCCGATCACCTCCCGCCCGTCCTCGAACCGGGCCAGGACTCGCCGTTCAACAGCTGGAACGCCGCCAAGCAGCCGAAGGTCGCCAGACCCGTCCGCCTGCTGTGGTGGACCTGAGCGACACCCCTACGGGATACCGGGCACGGCGTCGCCGTACGAACGCCCGCCTACGAGAGTCCACCCAGGCTCGTTCGGCGCGTCTCGCTCGGTCACCATCCCCGCGCCCGCCATTCGGGGATCGAGGGGCGCTCGCGACCGAGCGTGCTGTCGCCGCCATGGCCGGGATAGAACCAGGTGTCGTCGGGAAGCCGCTGGAAGACCTTGGTCTCGACGTCGTCGATCAGCTGCACGAACGCCGCCTCGTCACCGAACGTGTTGCCGACGCCGCCCGGGAAGAGCGAGTCGCCGGTGAACAGGTGCGGGTGCCCGTCGGGGTGCGGTGTAGAGCAGCGCGATCGAGCCAGGAGTGTGGCCGGCGATCGCGATCACCTCGAGGGTGCAGTCGCCGACCGCGATGGTGTCGCCCTGGCCGACCTTGCGGGTGACCGGAACGCCGGTCTGCTCGGTGATCGGGTCAGCGTCCGGCGCGCCGGCGACCACCTCGGCTCCCGTGGCCGCGACGACCTCGGCCAGGGCGCGGTGGTGGTCCCAGTGCTGGTGGGTGGTGACCACGGTCGTCAGACCGGCGTCGCCCACGAGCGGCAGCAGCGTCTCGGGCTCTGCGGCTGCGTCGATCAGCACCTGGTCGCCGGTGTGCGTGCAGCGCAGGAGATAGCAGTTGTTGGACATCTTCTCGTCGACGGCGACCTTGGTGATCGGTGAGGTCCGCCAGCTCGCGGACCTGGGGTCCGCCGCCGGGCTTCACCTCGCCGGTGTAGGCGGGGGTGTCTGTCATGGTCACCACGTTCCGATCTGCGGCATGGTGCCGCTGTCGCTGGTCAGTCCGGCCCCGTCGCCGCGGCCGGTCAGCCACCAGCCCAGGTCGGCACCGGTGCCGGTCACGGTCGGTCCACCGGCGCCGAAGTGCCAGGAACGGCCCAGGTCGGTCGCATGGGCGACGAACGGCGTCTCCTGGGCGCCGCGCGATCCCATCGCGTCGAGCAGGATCGCCGCGAAGTCGGCCGGCCAGTCGCTGCGGTCATACCCGGCCGCCAGGTCGACGTGGTGGATCTCCACCTCGCGCAGCCGCATCCCGGGTACCTCACCCGCCGTGAAGGTCCGGCCGCCGGGGACCCGGTCGATGGTGGTGTCCCACTCGTCGTCCGGGATCAGGTCGATCGCGTCGGCGAGGGCCGTGCAGCCGCCGAGCAGCCGGGTCCGCAGCTCGGAGGGACCTTCGGCCGCGAGGTCCAGGACGTCCTGGTCCCGCGCCTCCTGGGAGGGATACATCGGGACCCGCAGACCCTCCACGAGCCCGTGCAGCGCTCGCGTCAGCGCCTCGGCGTTGAGTGCCAGGTGGGCGAGGAGGTGGCCGCGGGTCCAGTCCGGGAGGGCGCTGGGCTCGCTGTAGGCCTCGTCGGCCAGGGCGTCGGCGGTGCGGACCAGCCGGCGGGTGGCATCGGGGAGGTGCTCGGCTGCGACGGTGTTCGGGTTCAGGTCGGCCATGACCCCATCCTGCCGGACCGGCCGCGCCAGGAGGGTTGTCGGTGCCCCGTGAGATCGTGGGAACACCGGCGCCGCTGAGGTCGTTATGCCTGCTTCGTGCCGGTTAGGATGGCGAACACGTGTTCGAAGACGAGGGGTAGCAGTGATCGATCAGCTCATCATCCGTGGGGCTCGGGAGCACAACCTCAAGGACGTGTCGATCGACCTTCCCCGTGACTCCCTGATCGTCTTCACGGGGCTGTCCGGCTCCGGCAAGTCGTCGCTGGCGTTCGACACCATCTTCGCCGAGGGACAGCGGCGGTACGTCGAGTCGCTGTCGGCGTACGCCCGCCAGTTCCTCGGACAGATGGACAAGCCCGACGTCGACTTCATCGAGGGCCTGTCGCCTGCGGTCTCGATCGACCAGAAGTCCACGTCCAAGAACCCCCGATCGACAGTCGGCACGATCACCGAGGTCTACGACTACCTGCGTCTGCTCTACGCCCGGGCCGGTCGGCCGCACTGCCCGACCTGCGGTGCCCCGATCGAGCGGCAGACGCCGCAGCAGATCGTCGACAAGATCCTCTCGCTCGAGGAGGGGCGCCGGTTCCAGGTGCTGGCCCCGGTGATCCGCGGCCGCAAGGGTGAGTACGTCGAGCTCTTCAAGCAGCTCCAGACGCAGGGCTTCTCCCGCGCCCGGGTCAACGGCGAGACCCACACCCTCGAGGACCCGCCCAAGCTCGACAAGCAGAAGAAGCACACCATCGAGGTGGTCGTCGACCGGCTCGCGGTGAAGGAGTCCTCCAAGCGTCGGCTCACCGACTCCATCGAGACGGCGCTGCAGCTCGCCGGCGGCCTGGTGCTCGTCGACTTCGTCGACCTGGACGCCAAGGACCCCGGCCGCGAGCTGCGGTTCAGCGAGAAGATGGCCTGTCCCAACGAGCACACCATCGACACCGACGACCTCGAGCCACGCTCGTTCTCGTTCAACTCGCCGTTCGGCGCCTGCCCTGCCTGCCACGGCCTCGGCACCCGGATGGAGGTCGACCCCGAGCTGGTCGTCCCCGACCCGACAGCGACGCTGGGCGAGGGCGCCATCCAGCCGTGGAGCCAGGCGCACGTCGCCGACTACTTCCTCCGGTTGATGGGCGCGCTGGGCGAAGAGCTCGGCTTCGACCTGAACACGCCCTGGTCCCAGCTGTCGGCCAAGGCGCAGAAGTCGGTCCTGGACGGCCACTCCACCAAGGTCCATGTCGTCACCCGCAACCGCTACGGCCGCCAGCGGGCCTACTACGCCGAGTTCGAGGGCGTCCGCACCTACATCGAGCGCCGGCACCGCGAGGCCGAGTCCGACACCAGCAGGGAGCGCTTCGAGGGCTTCATGCGGGAGGTGCCGTGTCCCTCGTGTGCCGGCAGCCGGCTCAAGCCGGTCTCGATGTCGGTCACGCTCGGCGGCTCGATCCAGGACGGCGGCAAGAACATCGCCGAGGTCTGCCGGATGCCGATCAACGAGACGGCCGACTACCTCAACACCCTGGAGCTGTCCGCGCGCGAGCGTCAGATCGGTGAGCGGGTGCTCAAGGAGATCCAGGAGCGGCTCAACTTCCTCCTCGACGTCGGTCTCGACTACCTCTCGCTGGACCGGCCGTCCGGCTCGTTGTCCGGGGGAGAGGCCCAGCGGATCCGGCTCGCCACCCAGATCGGGGCCGGCCTGGTCGGGGTCCTCTACGTGCTCGACGAGCCGTCGATCGGTCTCCACCAACGTGACAACCACCGGCTGATCGAGACCCTGATCCGGCTCAAGGACCTCGGCAACACCCTGATCGTCGTCGAGCATGACGAAGACACCATCCGGGTCGCCGACTGGGTGGTCGACATCGGTCCGGGCGCGGGCGAGCACGGCGGCCAGGTCGTCCACAGCGGCAGTGTTGCCGACCTGCTGACCCACCCCGACTCGATGACCGGCCAGTACCTCTCCGGGCGCCGCGAGATCCCGGTCCCCGCCGTACGCCGTCCACGCACCACCGGTCGCGAGCTCACCGTCCACGGCGCGCACGAGCACAACCTCCGCGACGTCGACGTGTCGTTCCCGCTCGGCCTCTTCGTCGCGGTGACGGGAGTCTCGGGCTCCGGCAAGTCCACGCTGGTCAACGACATCCTCTACACCTCGCTGGCCAAGCAGATCTACAACGCCCGCGCGGTCCCGGGTCGGCACCAGAAGATCACCGGCCTCGAGCACGTCGACAAGGTGATCCACGTCGACCAGTCGCCGATCGGTCGGACCCCGCGGTCCAACCCGGCGACGTACACGGGCGTCTTCGACCACGTCCGCAAGCTCTTCGCCTCGACCCCCGAGGCGAAGATGCGCGGCTACCTCCAGGGTCGGTTCTCCTTCAACGTCAAGGGTGGGCGCTGCGAGGCGTGCGCCGGTGACGGCACGATCAAGATCGAGATGAACTTCCTTCCGGACGTCTACGTCCCGTGCGAGGTCTGCCACGGGGCCCGCTACAACCGCGAGACCCTCGAGGTGCACTACAAGGGCAAGACCATCGCCGAGGTCCTCGACATGCCGATCGAGGAGGCAGCCGACTTCTTCGCGGCGGTGCCGGCGATCGCTCGGCACATGAAGACCCTGGTCGAGGTCGGTCTCGGCTACGTCCGGCTCGGCCAACCGGCCACCACGCTCTCCGGCGGCGAGGCCCAGCGGGTGAAGCTGTCCTCCGAGCTGCAGAAGCGCTCCACCGGTCGCACCGTCTACGTCCTGGACGAGCCGACCACCGGTCTCCACTTCGAGGACATCCGCAAGCTGCTGCTGGTCCTCGGTCGACTGGTCGACCAGGGCAACTCGGTGCTGGTGATCGAGCACAACCTCGATGTCATCAAGACCGCCGACTGGGTGATCGACATGGGTCCCGAGGGTGGCTCACGTGGCGGGATGGTCGTCGCCGAGGGCACCCCCGAAAGCGTCGCAGCGACCCCGGCGAGCTACACCGGGCAGTACCTCGCCCCGCTGCTGGAAGGTCGGGCCGCCAAGCAGCCCGCTCGCAAGGTGGCCGCCAAGAAGGCCCCCGCGGCCACGGGGACGGCACGCAAGAAGGCGCCGGGGAAGATAGCGGCGACGAAGACGACAGCGAAGAAGCGGGCGGCCCTCAAGAAGTGAGCGCCGAAGAACGCGGTGCGAGTTTGCTCTGAGGGACCTGGCCTGACCCGGAACTCTCACGGGTTTCTCATGACTCGGGCACGGGGTTCCGGGGCTCGGCGCGGCTAGGCTGAAGTTTCAACGACCGCCAGTCGGAAGGACGAAGCCCGTGACCAGCAAGGGCATCACGCGTCGCAACACACTCACCGGGGCCGCCGTCCTGGGAGTCGGGGTCCCGTTCCTCGCGGCCTGCTCCGGTAGCGACGGCTCGACCGCGACCGACCCGGGTCCGACGCCCGATGCAGGAGAGACGCTCGGGCCCGCGTCCGACGTACCCGTCGGTGGCGGCACGATCTACGCCGACCAGAAGATCGTGGTCACCCAGCCCACCGATGGTGAGTTCAAGGGCTTCTCAGCAATCTGTCCCCACCAGGGCTGCCCGGTGGCCAACGTCGACAACGGCACCATCAACTGCATCTGTCACGGCAGCAAGTTCTCCATCACCGACGGGTCGGTCGTCAACGGTCCCGCCACCTCGGGACTCGGAACGGTCGCCGTGACGGTCAAGGGCGCCGAGATCACGACCGCCTGACCGGACAACGCCCGTCCGGGGCATGCCCGACTGCCAGCTGCGTCCCTAGGCTCGAGACGGGGCGGCATCGTGCCCAACGGCGACGCACCACCCCCGACGCCTGGCTCAGCGTGCAGATGGTCAGTCCGTGACGGCCAGCACCTGACAGTCTTCGCGCCAGCGCACGTCGCGGGGGGAGTGACGGCGGTCCAGGCGCTCGTCGAGGAGCACCCGCGCCTCGTCGAAGCGCTCGGCCCGCAGCAGCGCCGCGATCCGGGTCTCTTCGATGATCTCGCGCTGGGCGTCGGAGCCACCGAGCCGCCAGGTCGTGTCGCGCAGCGTACGGAGGTCGTCGGCCGCGGCTGAGCAGTGACCGGCGGCCATCCGGCCCAGGGCGTCGGCCAGCGGAGCGATCACCTCGCGCTGGGTGGGGTGCTGGTGCTGACGCGCCCAGGTGCCCAGGCGGTCGAGCCCCGCCACGTCGCCGAGCGCGAGCAGGGTGACCGCGGAGTGCATGCCGAGGAACGGCGTGGCCGGGCGTTCGAGGGTGTCGCGTCCGGCGACGTCGGCGACCCGGCCGATGTCGGGCACGTCGGTCGCGTCGGGGGTGAGCGCCCAGCGGAAGAGCAGCGACCCGCTGTCGACCAGCGCCCGGCAGCCCAGGCCGTGCTCGGGCCGCAGCTGGCCGTCGTACCGCCGGCGGACGGCGTCGAGGTCGCCGAGCGACAGCTCGTGCAGCGCGGCGTGCCAGGAGAAGTGGCTGAGACTGTCGATCGAGGCGCCGTCGCCGTTGACCCACTCGTCCATCCAGGCCAGGCCGGCGTGGTGGTCGCCGGTCTCGTAGTGGGCGTGCGCCCGGGCGTGGGCGGAGTGGCCGGCGCCGGGCTCCTCGAGGAGGGAGCGGCAGGAGAGGTCCATCGCCTCGTCGAAGCGGCGCTGCTCCTGGCGGATGAAGGCGAGCAGACCGGTGAACCACCAGTCGTCGCCGTACGCCGGGGCCGCCTGCTCGACCAGCGTCCACGCCTCCTCGGGGACCTCGGTGACGCCGGCGAAGGCGATCGTCGGGACAGCGGTGGAGAGGAGCACGGCGTCGAGAGGGTGCACCTGGAGGTGGCGGACGAGCGGGCTCGAGTCGCCGCGCAGGTGCGCCGCGATCGCGTGGACGTGGCTGCGCTCGCGCTCGGTCGCGCGCGGGGCGTGCAGCTCGGCGTCGCGCAGCCGGGCCTGGACGTCGACCGCGGCGCACATCTCGTGTCCGAGCAGGGCGAGGGTGGCGTGGCCGAGCGCGAAGGTCGGGTCGAGGGTGATCGAGACGGCCACGGACTGCTCGGCGCCGGCCCGCAGACGGAGGAGGTCGCCGATGCCGCGGTTGAATGCGGCGCCCGCCTCGGCGCTGGTCGTCAGCGCGTACCCGTAGTGGTCACGACAGCCCATGAAAGAATAGTAAGTCACTCGACAAATAACGGGCGAATCCCGCGCCGACCGGATATGTCGTGGGTCTGCGGGGGAGTGTCCCCGGCGGCCCGTAGGGTTGTCGCGTGCCTCCAGATCGACCGTCCCGCTCGACCCGAGGCGCCCTCTCCTACCGTCCCGAGCCGGGCACGATCCCGACCCAGCCGGGCGTCTACCGGTTCCGCGACGCCGAAGGGTCGAGTCATCTACGTCGGCAAGGCGAAGAGCCTGCGGCCGCGGCTCTCGTCGTACTTCCAGGACATCGGCAACCTGCACGCGCGCACCGCCACGATGGTGACGACAGCCGCGAGCGTCGAGTGGACGACGGTCAAGACCGAGGTCGAGGCACTGCAGCTGGAGTACTCCTGGATCAAGGAGTTCGACCCGCGGTTCAACGTGAAGTACCGCGACGACAAGTCCTACCCGTGGCTCGCGGTCACGATCGGCGACGAGTTCCCGCGGGTGATGGTCGGCCGTGGCGCCAAGCGCAAGGGCACCCGCTACTTCGGGCCCGTACGGCCACGCCTGGGCGATCCGCGAGACCGTCGACCTGCTGCTCCGGGTCTTCCCGATGCGTTCGTGCAGCAACGGCGTCTTCAAGCGGTCCGCGCAGATCGGTCGGCCCTGCCTGCTCGGCTACATCGACAAGTGCTCGGCGCCCTGCGTCGGCACCGTGTCGGCCGAGGAGCACCGCGCGATCGTCGACGACTTCTGCGACTTCATGGGTGGCCAGACCGACGCCTTCGTCCGCCGCGTCGAGAAGGAGATGTACGCCGCCTCCGACGCACTCGACTTCGAGAAGGCGGCCCGGCTGCGCGACGACCTCGGGGCCCTCAACAAGGCGCTCGAGAAGCAGGCGGTCGTGCTCGGCGACGGCACCGACGCCGACGTGATCGCGCTCGCCGAGGACCCGCTCGAGGTCGCGGTGCAGATCTTCTACGTCCGCGGCGGCCGGATCCGCGGCCAGCGCGGCTGGGTCGCCGACCGGGTCGACGAGGGCGACACGGCCAAGCTGGTCGACGACTTCCTGCTCCAGCTCTACGCCGGTGCCGACCGCGACTCGATCCCGCGCGAGATCCTGGTCCCGGCGCTGCCGCCCGACGTCGCGACGTACGAGCAGCTCCTGGGCGACCTGCGCGGCTCCAAGGTCGCGATCCGGGTCCCGCAGCGCGGCGACAAGCGCGCGCTGCAGGAGACCGTCGCGCAGAACGCCGCCCAGTCGCTGACACTCCACAAGACCAAGCGGGCCAGCGACCTGACCACCCGCAACCGGGCGCTGGAGGAGATCCAGGAGGCGCTCGGCGCTCGACGAGGTGCCGCTTCGGATCGAGTGCTACGACGTCTCCAACCTGCAGGGCACCGAGGTCGTGGCGTCGATGGTGGTCTTCGAGGACGGCCTGTCTCGCAAGAGCGAGTACCGCCGGTTCGTGATCAAGAGCGTCGACGGGCAGAACGACGTCGCGTCGATGGACGAGGTGATCACCCGGCGCTTCCGCAGGCTGCTGGACGAGCAAGGCAACAGCACCCAGGTCACCGGTGACAACGGGCCGATGCTGGTCGACCCCGAGACCGGCCGGCGCGCGCAAGTTCGCCTACGCGCCGGGCCTGGTCGTGGTCGACGGAGGGCCGCCGCAGGTCGCCGCCGCGCAGCGGGCGCTGACCGAGCTCGGCATCGTCGACATCCCGGTCTGCGGACTGGCCAAGCGGCTCGAGGAGGTCTGGCTGCCGGCCCAGGAGGACCCGGTCATCCTGGCCCGGTCCAGCGAGGGTCTCTACCTCCTGCAGCGGATCCGCGACGAGGCACACCGCTTCGCGATCAACCACCACCGCTCGCGCCGGTCCAAGTCGATGGTCGAGAGCCTGCTCGACGACGTGCCCGGCCTGGGGGAGGTGCGTCGCAAGACGCTGATGAAGTACTTCGGCTCGCTGAAGAAGCTCCGCGACGCGACGCGTCGAGGAGATCGCCATGGTGCCCGGCATCGGTGACCGCACTGCGAGCCTCGATCAAGAAGGCGGTCGAGCGTGCGCAGCGGCAAGACTGTCTCCATCAACACCGCCACCGGCGAGATCGAGGAGAGCTAGCGATGGCTGCCGACGCGCAGGACCACCACGGCGAGCTGGTCGTCGTCACCGGCATGACCGGTGCCGGCCGCAGCACCGCCGCCAAGGAGCTCGAGGACCTCGGCTACTACGTGGTCGACAACATGCCGCCGAGCCTGCTGCGCGACGTGGTCCGTCTGGTCGACGAGAGCCGAGGCACCGAGCAGCCGATCGCAGTCGTCGTCGACGTCCGCTCGGGCTCGTTCTTCCAGTCGCTGCAGGCCAACCTGGCTCAGGGTGCCACCGGGCGCCGGACGACCCTCGTCTTCCTCGAGGCGGCCGACGACGTGCTGGTCCGCCGCCAGGAGGCCGCTCGGCGGCCCCACCCGCTCCAGGAGGGCGGTCGGCTGCTCGACGGGCTCACCCGCGAGCGCAACGTGCTCGCCGACCTGCGCAGCGATGCCGACCTGGTCATCGACACGTCCTCGCTCAACGTCCACCAGCTCTCCGAGCGGATCGTCGAGGCGTTCGGGTCACCGGACGCCATCCGGCTGAGGGTGACGGTCACCAGCTTCGGCTTCAAGTACGGAATCCCGGTCGACGCCGACTTCGTGGCCGACATGCGCTTCCTGCCCAACCCGTTCTGGATCCCCGAGCTCCGCAGCGGCACCGGCCGCGACGCCGAGGTCTCCGACTACGTCCTCAGCCGGCCCGGCGCGGCGGAGTTCGTCGACGCGTACGTGCCCGTGCTCGAAGGAGTCGCCGAGGGCTATCTGCGCGAGGGCAAGCGCTTCATGACCGTCGCGATCGGCTGCACCGGCGGCAAGCACCGCAGCGTCGCTGTCACGGAGGAGGTAGCCCGCCGTCTCGGCGCTGCCGGCTACGAGGCCCGGGCGACCCACCGAGACCTGGGACGCGAGTGATGGCGATCGTCCGACCGCGCCCAGTCGGTGGTCGCCTTCGGGGGTGGCCACGGGCTCTCGGCATCGCTCCAGGCGCTGCGCCTGCTGGTCGACGACCTGGTGATCGACGAGCTGACTGCGGTCGTCACCGTTGCCGACGACGGTGGATCCTCGGGGCGACTGCGCTCCGAGTTCGGCGTCCTCCCGCCGGGCGACCTCCGGATGGCCCTCGCGGCGCTCTGCGGCGACGACCAGTGGGGAGACACCTGGGCGCGCGTCCTCCAGCACCGGTTCGCCGGGCAGGGCGAGATGCGGGGTCACGTCATCGGCAACCTGCTGATCGTCGGACTGTGGGAGCAGCTCGGTGACCCGGTCGCCGCCCTCGACTGGGTCGGCAAGCTGCTCGGCACCAAGGGCCGAGTCCTTCCGATGGCGCTGACGCCCCTCGACATCACGGCCGAGGTGCGCGGTCTCGACCTGTCCCACCCCGAGGCGACAGCGTCGGTGCGCGGCCAGGTCGAGGTCGCGACCACCCCGGGTCTGATCACCGCGATCGCGCTCGACCCACCCGACCCGAAGCCCTGTCCCGAGGCGATCGAGGCGGTCGGCAACGCCGACTGGGTCGTCCTCGGGCCCGGGTCGTGGTTCACCTCGGTGCTGCCGCACCTGATGGTGCCCGAGCTGCGGCGCGCGCTGGTCCAGACCGACGCCCAGATCGTGGTCACGCTCAACCTCGCCGGCGAGGTTGGGGGCGAGACCGACGGCTACGGGGCCATCGACCACCTCGCCGCGCCTGCTCGAGCACGCGCCCGACCTGTCGATCCACACCGTGCTGGCCGACCGCGAGAGCGTCGGCGACGCACTCGAGGAGCTGGACGCCGCCGTGGCGTCGTACGGCGCGACCCTCGTCGTCGACGACGTCGCGCACCCCGACGGGTCGGCGCGACATGATGTCGGTCTCCTGGCTGCGGCGTACGCAGGGATCATCGCGCGAGGGTGATTGACCCGCGTGGCATCATTCGGGCCATGGCGATGACGGCACAGGTGAAAGCGGAGCTGTCCAGCACTCAGGTCACGAAGACCTGCTGTCGCAAGGCCGAAGTCGCATCGATGCTGCGCTTCGCCGGCGGACTCCACATCGTCAGCGGCCGGATCGTCGTCGAGGCAGAGTTCGACACCGGGGCCGCGGCTCGCCGGCTGCGGACGAACATCGCCGAGGTCTACGGCCACCAGTCGGACGTCGTCATGGTGCAGGGCAACGGCATCCGCAAGGGCAGCCGCTACATCGTGCGGGTCGTCAAGGACGGCGAGGCGCTGGCCCGCCAGACCGGGCTGCTCGACCAGCGCGGTCGTCCGGTACGCGGGCTGCCGCCCGCCGTCGTCTCCGGTGGGGGCTGCGACGCCGTCGCCGCGTGGCGTGGCGCGTTCCTGGCACACGGCTCGCTGACCGAGCCCGGCCGATCGTCGGCACTCGAGGTCACCTGCCCCGGCCCCGAGGCGGCGCTGGCGCTCGTCGGGGTCGCCCGTCGGCTCGGCATCCACGCCAAGGCCCGCGAGGTCCGTGGTGTCGATCGCGTGGTGATCCGCGACGGCGACGCGATCGGCCAGCTGCTGACCCGTCTCGGCGCACACGAGTCACTGATGGCCTGGGAGGAGCGCCGGATGCGCCGCGAGGTGCGCGCGACGGCCAACCGGCTCGCCAACTTCGACGACGCCAACCTGCGCCGCTCGGCCCGGGCCGCTGTCGCCGCCGGTGCCCGCGTCGGGCGAGCGATGGAGATCCTCGGCGACGAGGTCCCCGACCACCTCAAGATGGCTGGTGAGCTCCGCCTCGAGCACAAGCAGGCCTCGCTCGAGGAGCTCGGGCAGCTGCACGACCCGGTGCTGACCAAGGACGCGATCGCCGGCCGGATCCGTCGGTTGCTGGCGATGGCGGACAAGCGCGCCGAGGAGCTCGGCATCCCCGACACCGAGGCGTCGCTGACGCCGGACATGCTCGCCGACGAGGTCTAGGGCGCCCCCGCTTGTCACCGCGCCTCGTTACCGGCACGTACGCCGGACACCCGCGTGGACAGATCGCCGGCTGGCGCTAGGGTCGAGACGTCCCCTTGCACGCAGTGATCGAAAGCAGGAGCCGCAGTGACTGTTCGAGTAGGTATCAACGGGTTCGGCCGGATCGGCCGCAACTTCTTCCGTGCTGTCGTGGCCTCCGGCGCCGACATCGAGATCGTCGCCGTCAATGACCTGACCGACAACAAGACCCTGGCGACGTTGCTGAAGTACGACTCGACTCTCGGTCGCCTCGACGGGGACGTGTCGCACACCGACAGCGACATCACCGCCGCCGGCCAGACCTTCAAGGTCTTCGCCGAGCGGGACCCCGCCGCCCTTGACTGGAACGCCGTCGGCGCCGACATCGTGATCGAGTCCACCGGCTTCTTCACCGACGCGACCAAGGCGAAGGCGCACATCGACGGCGGCGCCAAGAAGGTCATCATCTCGGCTCCGGCCAAGAACGAGGACGTCACGATCGTGATGGGCGTCAACGAGGGTGACTACGACCCCGCGCAGCACACCGTGATCTCCAACGCCTCGTGCACGACCAACTGCCTGGCGCCGATGGCGAAGGTCCTCAGCGACGAGCTCGGGATCGTCAAGGGTCTGATGACGACCATCCACGCCTACACCGGCGACCAGAACCTGCTCGACGGCCCGCACAGCGACCTCCGCCGTGCGCGTGCTGCAGCACTCAACATCGTGCCCACCTCGACCGGCGCAGCGAAGGCGATCGCCCTGGTGCTCCCCGAGCTGAAGGGCAAGCTCGACGGCTACGCGCTGCGCGTCCCGGTGCCGACCGGCTCGGTCACCGACCTCACCTTCGAGGCGGGTCGCGAGACCACCGTCGAGGAGGTCAACGCGATCGTGAAGGCCGCCGCCGACGGCAAGATCCTGCGCTACAACGAGGACCCGATCGTGTCGAGCGACATCACCACCGACCCGGCGTCCTGCATCTTCGACGCGCCGCTGACGAAGGTCATCGGCAACCAGGTCAAGGTCGTCGGCTGGTACGACAACGAGTGGGGCTACTCCAACCGGCTGGTCGACCTGGTCGACTACGTCGGCGCGTCCCTCTGATCGTGTCCGACTACTCGACGCTCGGCGACGTCGCCGGCAAGCGGGTCCTGGTCCGCTCCGACCTGAACGTCCCGCTCGACGGCAGCACCATCACCGACGACGGCCGGATCCGGGCCAGCGTGCCGACGATCCGGGAGCTGGCCGCGGCCGGCGCCCGGGTCGTCGTGACCGCACACCTCGGCCGACCGAAGGGTGCGCCGGAGGATCGCTACTCGCTGCGCCCGGTCGCAGCGCGCCTCGGTGAGCTGCTCGGGCAGGACGTGGCCTTCGCGACCGACACGGTCGGTGCCAGCGCCGAGGCCACGGTGGCGGGTCTGGCCGACGGCCAGGTCGCCGTCCTGGAGAACGTCCGCTTCAACCCCGGGGAGACCAGCAAGGACGAGGCCGAGCGCGGTGCGTTCGCCGACCAGCTCGCGGCCCTGGCCGATGCCTTCGTCTCCGACGGGTTCGGAGTCGTCCACCGCAAGCAGGCCAGCGTCTACGACGTCGCCCAGCGGCTGCCGCACGCCATGGGCCAGCTCGTCTCGACCGAGGTCGGGGTCCTGCGTCGCCTCACCGAGGACCCCCAGCGTCCGTACGTCGTCGTGCTCGGCGGATCGAAGGTCTCCGACAAGCTCGGGGTGATCGACAACCTGCTCGACAAGGCCGACAAGCTGCTGATCGGCGGTGGCATGGTCTTCACCTTCCTCAAGGCCCAGGGCCACGAGGTCGGCAAGAGTCTGCTCGAGGACGACCAGCTCGACGTCTGCCGTGCCTACCTGACCCGGGCCGCCGACGCCGGGGTCACGATCCTGCTGCCCACCGACATCGTGGTCGACACCGCGTTCCCCTCGGGCGACCGCGTCCCGCAGCCGCACGTCGTACCCGCTGACCAGATCCCGTCCGACAGCCTGGGTCTCGACATCGGGCCCGAGTCGGCCACCGCCTTCGCGGCGGCGCTGGCCGACGCGAAGACGGTCTTCTGGAACGGTCCGATGGGCGTCTTCGAGGTCGCCGCCTTCGCCGAGGGCACCCGAGCGGTGGCCGAGGCGCTCACGACGATCGACGGCCTGTCCGTGGTCGGTGGCGGCGACTCCGCGGCCGCCGTACGCACCCTCGGCTTCGACGAGGCTGCCTTCGGACACATCTCCACCGGCGGTGGCGCCAGCCTGGAGTACCTCGAGGGCAAGGAACTGCCCGGCATCACGGTCTTGGAGGACTGATGGCACTGACTCGCTCTTCTGGCAGTCGCACCCCGCTGATGGCGGGGAACTGGAAGATGAACCTGAACCACCAGGAGGCACTCGTCCTGGTGCAGAAGCTGGCGGTGACGCTGGCCGACAAGAAGCACGACTACAGCCGCGTCGAGGTGACCGTGCTGCCGCCGTTCACCGACCTGCGCTCCGTGCAGACCCTCGTCGACGGCGACCGTCTGCAGATCTCCTACGGGGGCCAGGACGTGTCCACCCAGGACTCCGGGGCCTACACCGGCGAGATCTCGGCGTCGATGCTGGCCAAGCTCGGCTGCTCGTACGTCGTGGTGGGCCACAGCGAGCGCCGTCAGTACCACGCCGAGACCGACGAGGTCGTCAACGCGAAGGCGCACAAGACGCTGGCCGCCGGCATGGTGCCGATCGTGTGCGTGGGTGAGGGCCTGGAGATCCGGCAGGCCGGCACCCAGGTCGCGCACTGCATGTCACAGGTCGACGGCTCGCTCGCCGGGCTGAGCGCCGAGCAGGTCGCCGGCCTGGTCATCGCCTACGAGCCCGTCTGGGCGATCGGCACCGGTGAGGTCGCCACCCCGGAGGATGCCCAGGAGGTCTGTACCGCGATCCGGGCGCAGATCCGGGAGGTGCACGGTGACGACGCCGCGGACGCCGTACGCGTCCTGTACGGGGGGTCGGTGAAGGCCGCGAACGTCGGCGGGATCATGGCGCAACCTGACGTCGACGGATGCCTGGTGGGCGGCGCGAGCCTGCAGGTGGACGAGTTCGGCGGCATCTGTCGCTTCTACGACATGCCGGTCCTGTGATCGCGCACGGCCTGACGTAGGCTTTGCGACTGTGGAACTGATCTTGACCGTCATGCTCATGCTTGCGAGCGGAATTATGATCCTGCTCGTGCTGCTTCACAAGGGTCGCGGTGGCGGCCTCTCCGACATGTTCGGCGGTGGCGTCTCGAGCTCCCTTGGTGGCTCGTCCGTCGCTGAGCGCAACCTCGACCGACTCACGGTCGGCATCGGCGTCATCTGGTTCGCCTGCGTGATCGCCCTCGGGCTTCTGCTCGCCTACTGAGACCCGTCCAGGTAAGTCGAAAGGGAACACGTCGGTGGCTGGTGGAGGAAACGCGATTCGCGGGAGCCGGGTTGGAGCCGGCCCGATGGGCGAGGCCGAGCGGGGCGAGGCTGCGCCGCGTCAGGCGGTGACCTACTTCTGCACTCGTGAGCACCGCTCGGTCGTCACGTTCTCGATCGAGGCCCAGGTGCCCGACTCCTGGGACTGCCCCAAGTGCGGCCTGCCCGCCGGGCGCGACTCGGAGAACGCCCCGCCGCCGCAGAAGATCGAGCCGTACAAGACGCACCTCGCGTACGTGAAGGAGCGCCGCTCCGATGAGGAGGCGGCCAACATCCTCGACGAGGCGCTCCAGCTGCTGCGCAGGCGTCGCAAGTCCGGCGACCTGATCTTCTGAGCTAGGTCGAGCGTTTCGGCTTCGGGGTCTTGAGGTGGCTCCGCGGGCGACTGACACCTGCGGTTTGGTCCCAAACCGCAGGTGGGAGCGCGACCACCTTGCGGTTGGTGACCAAACCGCAACCGGTCCCAGGTGCGAGCAGGCAAGCGGGCGCCTACAGCGCTGAGGCAGCCGCCCGGTCGAGGAACCACGTGGTCTCGTCGAGACCGGTGACGCCGGCAGCCGGGATGTCGTGCAGGTCGGCACCGGCGAGGGCCTGGGCGACGGCCGAGGCCTTGCCATCGCCGCTGACCAGGAACCACACGGACTTGGCGCGCCGGAGCGCGGAGTAGGTCAGGCTGACCCGCTCGGGTGGCGGTTTCGGCGAGCCCGTCACGCCGACGGCGATCTTGTCCGTGACGTCGAGCTGCGGGAAGCCCGGGAAGAGCGAGGCGATGTGGCCGTCGGGCCCGATGCCGAGCATCACCACGTCGAAGGAGCCGCTGCCGTGGGCGCGCAGCGTCGCGGCGTACGCCTCGGCTCCCGCGTCGACGTCGGTGGCGTCGGCGGTCGAGGGCATCTCGTGGACGCGGGAGGGGTGTGCCCCGACGGCGTCGAGGAACGCGGCCCGGGCCTGGCCCGCGTTGCGGTCGGGGGAGTCGGGCGCGACGAAGCGCTCGTCCCCCCACCAGACCTCGACCTGGCCCCAGTCCACACCGGAGGCGTCGGAGAGCCGGGCGATCTCGCGGTGGATGTCCTCGGCGATGGTCCCGCCGGTCAGCGCGATCTGCGGGACGCCGCCGGCCGCCTGTGCGTCGGCGAGCCGGTTCAGCAGCTCCCCGGCGACAGAGGTGGCCAGGGTCGGGGCGTCCGGATGGACCTCGATGCGCGGCTCGGTGCTCACTTCTTGGTCTCCATCTTCACGAGTCGGCGGGCGGTCTCGGCGTACACGTCGTCCTCGTCGAGGCGTCGGAGCTCCTCGGCGAGGAGCTCGGGCAGCTCGCGGCGCTTCAGAGCGATCGGCCGGTCCGGGTGGCCGGGAGAGCGGTACGTCGCCAGCTTGCCGTCCGACCGGGAGATGCTGATCGGGCCCTCCTTGGTCTCCATGACGACCTCGGTGATGCCAGGACCCGACGAGTTCTTGCGGGTCACGGAGACCTTCAGCCGGTCGCGGAGCCACGCGGCCAACAGCTCGGCGCTGGGGCTGATCCGCTCGGCGGTGACGGACACGCTGGTCACCTTGAGGTGGTGCTGGTCGAGTGCTGCGGCCAGGAGGGCACGCCACGGCGTGATCCGGGTCCAGGCGAGATCCGTGTTGCCGTTCGTGTACGACGCGCACTGGGTGTGGATCGCCTTGCCCTTGCCACGCTTGGCGGCCGCGGCGTCGGTGATCCTGCGCTGAGCGAGTGCGCCCAGCGGGTCGTTCGCGGTGTCGGTCGGCGGGTCGGAGGGCCAGTAGATCGCGACCGGGGAGTCGGGCAGCAGGAGCGGGAGCACGACGGACTCCGGGTGCTTCACCACCTCGCCCTTGAGCCGGATGAGGGCGGTCTCGCCGGACCAACCGGACCCAGCACCGACCTGGGCATTGACCTCCGAGGCCCCGCGGCCGTCTCCGAGGATCACCCCGAGCACCCGGGCGGGGTGCTCGTGCGAGGCGTGGCGAGCGGTCGCCATCACGTCGCCGGCGATGTCCTCGTCGACGACGACGACGAGGGTCATCACCATGCCCATCGCCGGGCTGCCGGCGCGCTTGCGCGCCCGGACGAACTCGGCGGCGATGTCGGCGGCGTTGGTGTTGGTGAGCTCGATCATTATGGCCTTCTCCAGACTCGGCCGTCGCGGGCCAGCATCGCGTCAGCGGACTTCGGTCCCCAGGTGCCGGACTCGTACGTGTCCGGCCTGCCCTTGCCCGCGGCGTCCTGCTTGGCCCAGTGCTCGAGGATCGGATCCAGGATCTTCCAGGACAGCTCGACCTCCTCGTGCCGGGGGAAGAGCGGCGGGTCGCCCAGGAGCACGTCGAGGATGAGGCGTTCGTACGCCTCCGGGCTGGACTCGGTGAAAGAGCCGCCGTACGCGAAGTCCATGTTGACGTCGCGGATCTCCATGGCGGTGCCGGGCACCTTCGACCCGAACCGCAGGGTCACGCCCTCGTCGGGTTGGATCCGGATCACCAGCGCGTTCTCGGTGAGCTCCTCGGTCGAGGATGCGGCGAACGGCTGGTGCGGCGCCTTCTTGAACACGATCGCGACCTCGGTGACCCGACGTCCGAGGCGCTTGCCGGTGCGCAGGTAGAAGGGCACACCGGCCCAGCGACGGGTCTCGACATGGAGGGTGACGGCGGCGTACGACTCCGTGGTCGACGACTTGTTGATCCCCTCCTCCTCGAGGAACCCGGGAACCTTGACCCCGCCGGCCCAGCCGTCGACGTACTGCGCGCGGGAGGTCGTCAGGTCGAGCCGACGGGGGAGCACGACGCTCGAGAGCACCTTCTGCTTCTCGATCCGCAGGCTCTCGGCATCGAACGACGTCGGCTCCTCCATCGCGACCAGCGACATCAGCTGGAGCAGGTGGTTCTGGATCACGTCGCGGGCCGCGCCGATGCCGTCGTAGTAGCCGGCCCGGCCGCCGATACCGCCGTCCTCCGCCATCGTGATCTGCACGTGGTCGACGTAGTTGGCGTTCCAGATCGGCTCGAACATCGTGTTGGCGAACCGCATCGCCAGGATGTTCTGGACCGTCTCCTTGCCGAGGTAGTGGTCGATCCGGAAGATCGAGCCCGAGTCGAAGACGTCCGCCAGGACGCCGTTCAGCTCTCGCGCCGACTCCAGGTCGTGCCCGAAGGGCTTCTCGACGACGACCCGGCGCCAGGAGTCGGCGCCTCCGTCGGCCAGCCCGTGCTCCTTGAGCTGACCGACCACATCGCCGAAGAACCCCGGCGGGATCGCGAGGTAGAACGCGTGGTTGCCGTCGGTGCCGCGGACCTGGTCGAGCTCCTCGATGGTCCGTCGGAGCCGGTCGAAGGCGACGTCATCGTCGAAGTTGCCGGGGACGAACCGGAACCCCTCCGCCAGCTGGTTCCAGACCTCCTCTCGGAACTCCGTACGGGCGTACGCCTTCACCGAGTCGTGCACCACCTGCGCGAAGTCCTGGTCGGCCCAGTCACGGCGCGCGAAGCCGACCAGGCTGAACCCGGGCGGCAGCAGGCCGCGGTTCGCGAGGTCGTAGATCGCCGGCATCACCTTCTTGCGGGACAGGTCACCGGTCACTCCGAAGAGCACGAGCCCGCAGGGCCCCGCGATCCGGGGGAGTCGGCGGTCCTGTGGATCGCGCAGGGGGTTGACGTAGCTCATCAGGTGCGGTGCCTCCAGTAGTAGGCGATCAGGGACTTCGTGGACGCGTCCTGCTCGCCGGCGGCGGCGGTGTCGCCGGCGACGGCGGCCTGGACCTGCTGGGCGAGCTGCTTGCCCAGCTCGACGCCCCACTGATCGAAGGAGTCGATGCCCCAGACAACGCCCTGGGTGAAGGTGATGTGCTCGTAGAGCGCGACCAGCTGGCCGAGCACCGACGGGGTGAGCGCCGGCGCCATGATCGACGTGGTCGGGCGGTTGCCGGTGAAGACCCGGGCCGGTACGACGCTCTCGGCCGTGCCCTCCGCGCGAACCTCGTCGGCGGTCTTGCCGAAGGCCAGCGCGCGGGTCTGCGCCAGGAAGTTGGCCAGGAACAGCTGGTGGACGTCGAGGTCCTGGTCACGCAGCGGGTAGGCCGGGTTGACGACCGCGATGAAGTCGGCCGGGATCAACCGGGTCCCCTGGTGGATCAGCTGGTAGAACGCGTGCTGGCCGTTGGTACCGGGTTCGCCCCAGTAGATCTCTCCGGTCTGGGTCGTCACCTCGGTGCCGTCCCAGCGCACGCCCTTGCCGTTGGACTCCATGGTGAGCTGCTGGAGGTAGGCCGGGAAGCGGTGCAACAACTGCGCGTACGGGAGCACCGCGTGGCTCTCGGCGCCGAGGAAGTTGGTGTACCAGACGTTGAGCAGTCCCATCAGCATCGGCACGTTGCGGGCCGGCTCGGTCGTGCGGAAGTGCTCATCCATGGTGTGGAAGCCGGCCAGGAACTCGGCGAACCGCTCCGGACCGATCGCGACGACGAGCGACGTACCGATCGCAGAGTCGACGGAGTACCGACCACCGACCCAGTCCCAGAAGCCGAACGCGTTGGCGGGGTCGATCCCGAAGTCGGCCACCTTGTCGAGCGCGGTCGAGACGGCCACGAAGTGCTTGGCGACCGCGTCGTCCGGGTCGCTGTCGCCCAACCCGTCGAGCAGCCACTCCTTGCACAGCCGGGCGTTGGTCAGTGTCTCGAGCGTCCCGAAGGTCTTGCTGGCGACGATGAACAGCGTGGACGCGGGGTCGAGCCCCCTCAGCGTCAGCGCCACGTCGGTCGGGTCGATGTTGCTGATGAAGCGGCACTCGAGCCCGTCCTGGTGGTACGGCGCCAGCGCCTCGTAGGCCATCACCGGGCCGAGGTCGGAGCCGCCGATGCCGATGTTGACAACGGTACGGATCCGCTCGCCGGTGACGCCGGTCCACGCACCGCTGCGGACCTGGTCGGCGAACTCGTAGACCCGCCTCAGCACGTCGTGCACGTCGGCCACGACGTCCTGACCGTCGACCTCGAGCGAGGCCTGGGCCGGGAGTCGGAGCGCGGTGTGCAGGACGGCACGGTCCTCGGTGACGTTGATGTGGTCACCGCGGAGCATCGCGTCACGCCGCTGCTCGACGCCGACCTCCTCGGCCAGTGCGAGCAGCGCGGCCAGGACGGACTCGTCGAGCAGAGACTTGGACAGGTCGACGAAGAGGTCGCCGGCGGTGAAGGTGAGTCGCTCGACACGTCCCGCGTCTTCGTCGAACCAGGCCCTCAGGTCGGGCTGGAAGTCAGCGGCCAGGGTGCTCAGCCCTGACCAGGCCGGTGTCGAGGTCGGATCCACCGGCGCGTCCGTCACTTGGCTGCCTTCTCCATCTGACCCGTGACCGTCTCGAGGAGCTCGATCCACGACTTCTTGAACTTGTCGACCCCCTCGGTCTCCAGCACCACCAGGACGTCCTCGAAGTCGATGCCGACGGCGGCCAGCTGGTCGAACACGGACTGGGCCTCGCCGGCCTTGCCGGTGACCTGGTCACCCTTCACCTCGCCGTGGTCGGCGAAGGCGTCCATGGTCTTCTCGGGCATCGTGTTGACGGTGTTCGCAGCGACCAGGTCGGCGACGTACAGCGTGTCGGGGTACGACGGGTCCTTGACCCCTGTCGAGGCCCAGAGCGGACGCTGCGGGTTGGCGCCCGACTCGGCGAGCACCTTCCAGCGGTCGCTGGCGATGACCTCCTCGTAGGCGGCGTACGCCACCCGGGCGTTGGCGACCGCGGCCTTGCCCTTGAGCGCCTTCGCGTCGTCGGAGCCGATCTTGTCGAGACGGGCATCGATCTCGGTGTCCACGCGGGAGACGAAGAAGGAGGCGACCGACTGGATCCGACGCAGGTCGAGCCCGGCATCGCGCGCCGCCTCGAGGCCGGACAGGTAGGCGTCCATGACCTCCTGGTAGCGGACCTTGCCGAAGATCAGGGTGACGTTGACGCTGATGCCCTCGGCGATCGCCGCGGTGATCGCCGGGAGACCCTCCTTGGTGGCGGGGATCTTGATCAGCACGTTCGACCGGTCGACCGCGCTCCACAGCGCCCGGGCGGAGGCGATGGTGCCCTCGGTGTCGTTGGCCAGGGTCGGCTCGACCTCGATCGAGACCCGTCCGTCGGCGCTCTCCTCGCCGGCGAGGGGCGCGAAGATGTCGCACGCGTTGCGGACGTCCTCGGTGGTGAGCTCGAAGACCACCCGGTCGACGGACTCGCCCTTGTCGACGAGCTGGGCGACCTGCTCGTCGTAGCGCTCACCGTTGGCGATCGCCGCGGCGAAGATGGTCGGGTTGGTGGTCACGCCGACCACCGACTTCTTCTCGATGACCTCTGCCAGGTTGCCGGTCTCGATGCGCTCGCGGGAGAGGTCGTCGAGCCAGATCGACACCCCTGCTTCTGCCAAGGTCTTCAGTCGGTCACTCATGGTTCCTCCTGGGTGTCTCAGTGGTGGGCGGCGCGATCCGGGTCAGTTCGCTGCCGCGATGCTGTCGTGAGCCGCCGCGACGACCGCCTCGGCGGTGACGCCGTACTCCTGGTAGATCCGGGCGTAGTCGGCCGAGGCGCCGTACGTGTCGATCGAGATGATCCGGCCGTGGTCGCCGACGTACTCGCGCCACCCCTGCTTGACGCCTGCCTCGACCGAGACCCGCGCCTTGACGATCGGCGGGATCACGGTGTCGCGGTAGGACTGGTCCTGGGCCTCGAACCACTCGAGGCACGGCATCGACACGACCCGGGCGCGGACGCCGGCCTCGGCGAGCTGCTCACGGGCGGCGACGGCGAGCTGCACCTCGGAGCCGGTGCCGATCAGGATCACGTCGGGGGCGCCACCGTCGGCGTCGATCAGCACGTAGCCACCCCGGTGCACCTCGCTGGTCTCGGCGAACCCTTCCGCGCCACGGGGGAAGACTGGCACGTTCTGACGGGTCAGCGCGAGGGCTGCCGGGCGGTCGGTGTGGCCGAGGATCGTGTGCCAGCAGGCGGCCGTCTCGTTGGCGTCCGCAGGGCGTACGACGTCGAGGCCCGGCATCGCCCGCAGGGCGGCAAGGTGCTCGATCGGCTGGTGGGTCGGACCGTCCTCGCCGAGGCCGATCGAGTCGTGGGTCCAGACGTAGGTGACCGGCAGCTGGCTCAGCGCCGCGACCCGCACCGCTCCGCGCATGTAGTCGGAGAAGGTGAGGAACGTGCCGCCGAAGACACGGGTCAGGGCGTCGGCCGCGATGCCGTTCATGATCGCGCCCATGCCGTGCTCGCGGATGCCGAAGTGGAGGACCCGACCCTGATAGGGGTCGGCCTTCCACTCCTCGACGCCTCGGTCGCTGGGAAGGAACGACGGGGCCGACTTGATCGTGGTGTTGTTGGAGCCGGCGAGGTCGGCCGAGCCGCCCCAGAGCTCGGGCATCAGGGGAGCGACCGCGTTGATCACGTCGCTCGACGCGGTGCGGGTCGCGACGCCCTTGGCGCTCGCCTCGAACGTCGGGAGCGCGCTCGCCAGACCCTCGGGCAGCGTGCGCGCCTTGAGTCGGTGCAGCAGCGTCGCCTTGTCGGGGTTGGCGTCCGCCCAGGCGGCGTACTTCTCGTCCCAGGCGGCGCCCCACTCGGCACCGCGGTCGCTGCAGGCCGCGCGTGTGCGCGATGACGTCCGCCGGCACCTGGAAGGTGCAGCGTCGGGGTCCCAGCCGAGCACCTTCTTGGTCGCCGCGACCTCGTGCGTCGCCGAGCGCGCTGCCGTGGGCCTTCTCGGTGCCCTGCGCGTTGGGCGCGGGCCACGCGATGATCGGTGTCGAGCACGATGAGCGACGGCTTGTTCTTCACCTTGCCGGCCGCGGTGATCGCGTCGTACAGCGCGGGCACGTCCTCGACGTACTTCTTGCCGCCGTTGGTCCAGTCGACGACCTGCACGTCCCAGCCGTAGGCCTCGTAGCGCGCCGCGACGTCCTCGGTGAAGGCGATGTCGGTGTTGCCCTCGATCGAGATCCGGTTGCGGTCGTAGATGACCGTCAGGTTGCCGAGCTCCTGGGTGCCGGCGATCGAGCTGGCCTCGCCGCTGACGCCTTCCTGGAGGTCGCCGTCGGAGCACAGTGCGTAGACGTGGTGGTCGAAGATGCTCTTGCCCGGGGCGGCGTCGGGGTCGAGCAGGCCGTGCACGCGGCGGGCCGACATGGCCATGCCGACGGCGTTGGCGACGCCCTGGCCGAGCGGGCCGGTGGTGACCTCGACGCCGGCGGTGTGGTGGAGCTCGGGGTGGCCCGGGGTCTTCGAGCCCCAGGTGCGCAGTGCCTGCAGGTCCTCGAGCTCGAGGCCGAAGCCGCCGAGGTAGAGCTGCGTGTAGAGCGTGATGCTCGAGTGGCCGCAGGAGAGCACGAACCGGTCACGGGCGATCCAGCGCGGGTCGGCCGGGTCGTGGCGCATCACCTTCTGGAAGAGGAGGTACGCCGCGGGCGCGAGGCTCATGGCGGTGCCGGGGTGGCCGTTGCCGACCTTCTGCACGGCGTCCATCGCGAGCACCCGGGCCGTGTCCACCGCCTTCTCGTCGAGGTCGGTCCAGTCCAGTCCAGCGGCAGTCGTCACGAGGATCCTTTCGAGGGCAACAGGCGATCACGAGCCTACTCACTCCGAGGGTTAGACTCACACCCGGCAAGTACCCGCATTCCCAGCAAGGATCCCCGTGACGTTCGTCGGCCAGTCGGCCTCTGCTGCGCAGCAGCCCACGGCCGAACCGGCGACCTTCAAGGACATCGTCGGCGCGTACGTCGGGCTGACCAAGCCGCGCGTCATCGAGCTGCTGCTGCTGACCACGGTGCCGGTGATGTTCTTCGCCGCCCGCGGCGTGCCCGACCTGGGCCTGGTGGTCGCGACCGTCGTCGGTGGGACCTTCTCAGCCGGATCGGCGTCGGTCTTCAACTGCGTCTACGACCGCGACATCGACGAGCAGATGCGGAGGACGCGTCGACGCGCGCTTCCGCGGCACATCGTCTCGCCGCGCTCGGCGCTGGTCTTCGGCTTCGTGCTCGGCATCTTGTCGACGGTGATCCTCTACGTCTGGGTCAACCCGCTGTCCGCGCTGCTGTCGGTCACCGCCATCGCGTTCTACGTCTTCGGCTACACGATGCTGCTGAAGCGCCGTACGACGCAGAACATCGTCTGGGGAGGCCTCGCCGGCTGCTTCCCGACGTTGATCGGCTGGACGGCCGTCACCAACTCTCTGGCCTGGACCCCGGTCGTGCTGTTCATGGTGGTCTTCTTCTGGACGCCACCGCACACGTGGGCCCTGGCACTGCGCTACCGCGAGGACTACGCCAACGTCGACGTTCCGATGCTCCCGGTCGTCGCTCCGGCTCGCGAGGTCGGCAAGCAGATCGTGCTCTACAGCTGGGTGATGGTCGCGACCTCGCTGCTGCTGTGGCCGGTCGCCGACACCGGGCTCTTCTACCCGATCGCGGCAGCTGTCCTCGGTGGGACCTTCCTGGTCGAGGCGCATCGCATGTGGGGCCGCACCAAGGGCACCGAGAGCCTGGCCGTGATCCAGCCGATGCGGCTGTTCCACGCCTCGAACCTGTACCTGTCGCTGCTCTTCGTGGCCGTCGCGCTCGACCCACTGATCTCGCGCTGAAACTCCCCTCAAGAGTTCAGGCTCAGACTGCGCTAGCAGCAGCTGCCGGTCGGCAGCACTCGTCGACGGTGACGCCGAGGACGGCGAACCTGGCCGCGGCTCGAGTCAGGACTGCGGCTGCGGTGGCGCGCCGCCCGGGTGATGGTGGCAGCCTGACCCTCGTCCGAGCCCTCGCGGACCTCGAGCAGCGCCTGGGTGACGGTCGCCGAGACGATCGCGGCACCGAGCATGTGGAAGCCGACGAGCACGACCGGCAGGTCGGTGAAGTACTGCACGAAGCCGATCAGGCCCTGGGCCAGCTCGACGACGAGCAGCACGACGACCGCCCGCCGGACCGCGGCGGAGCGGCCGGTCGCGATCACGGCGACAAGCAGCCCCACGGTGAGTCCGATCAGCAGCATCACGAGGTCGGCGTGCACCTGGCTCATCTGGAGCGGGTCGAGCCCGTTGCGCTTCGCGTCGGCATCACCCGCGTGCGGGCCGGACCCGGTGACGACGGTGCCGACGTACAGCACCGCCCAGGCGGCGGCGAAGGTCGACCAGGCGAGGGCGAGCGCCGCACCCCCGGGTCGTACGGCGGGGGCGGGGTGGTCGAGCCGCCAGCGGAAGAGCACCGCGACACCGATGATGGCCATCGAGCAGAGCAGGTGGAAGGACACGATCCACGGGTTGAGGTCGGTCAGCACCGTGATGCCACCGATCACCGCCTGCGCCGGGATCCCGAGCGCGATGATCAGCGCCAGTCTCCGGAGGTCGCGCCGCCCCGACTGCCAGGCGGCGACGAAGGTGCCGATCGCGACCACGACCAGCACGTAGGTGAGCATCCGGTTGCCGAACTCGATCGCCGAGTGGACGTCGTACGCGCCGTGCGGTGTCAACGACCCCGGCCGGCACTCCGGCCAGGTCGGGCAGCCCAGCCCGGAGCCGGTCAGCCGGACCACGCCGCCGGTGACGACGATGCCGATGTTGACGACGATCGACGCCCAGGCCCAGCCGCGCAGCCAGTCGTCGAGGTGCCGCACGCGGTCGGTCACTCCCACTTGAACGTCCTTGCCGTGAGGACCGTGCCGAAGACCGCCCACACGAGCAGTACGCCGAGGTCGCGCCAGGCCACCACGCCGTCGAGGAAGGCGCCGCGCATCGCCTCGCCGAGCGCCGCGGACGGCAGCCACCGCAGGAGGTCGCCGGCCGCGCCGTACGCGCTCAGCGGGAGCACGATGCCGCCGCCGGCCAGGAGCAGCAGATAGATCAGGTTGGCCGCGGCCAGCGTCGCCTCGGCGCGCAGGACGCCGGAGACGAAGAGGCCGAGGCTGGCGAACGCGGCCGTGCCGAACAGCACGGCGAGTGCGACGCCGAGCACCTGCGGCTCCGGTGTCCAGCCGAGCAGCTGGCCGACGGCGCCGATGACGATGATCTGCAGCAGCTGCACCATCAGCAGCGCCAGGACCTTGCCGGCGAGCAGGCCGGACCGGGGGAGCGGTGAGCTGCCGAGCCGCTTGATCACGCCGTAGCGGCGCTCGAAGCCGGTGGCGATCGCCAGCGACGTGAAGGACGTCGACATCACCGCTAGGGCGATCACCCCGGGGGTGAAGACGTCGACCAGCGTCTGGCCAGACTCCAGGTCGAGCGCCAGGTGCTTGCCGCCGGTGACGGCGCCGACGAGCACGATCACCGGGATCACCACGGCCAGCAGCAGCTGCTCGCCGTTGCGGAGCATCAGCTTGGCCTCGATGCGCGCCTGGGCGAGCACCTGGCGGTGCAGCGGGGCAGCGCCTGGCAGGGGAGTGAAGGTGCCGGTCACGGCGCGAGCCCCCGTCCGGTGAGCTCCAGGAACACGTCCTCGAGGGTGCGCGACCCGAAGCTGATCGAGCGCACCCCCACTCCGTGCTCGGCGCTCCACCGGTCCACCGATGCGCGCAGCGCTGCCTCGGCCGCGTCCGGCAGCTCCTGGTCGACGACGAGGCGCACCGTCGCCGAGGTACCGCGGGTCAGCTCCTCGGGAGTCCCCGAGGCGATCAGCCGGCCCCGGTCGATGATGTGGATCTGGTCGGCGAGGCGCTCGGCCTCGTCCATGTAGTGGGTCGTGAGCACCACCGTGACGCCATCGGCACGCAGCTCCTCCAACAGCTCCCAGGTGGTACGGCGAGCCTGCGGGTCCATGCCGGCAGTCGGTTCGTCGATGAAGGCGATCTCGGGGCGACCGACCAGCGCCATGGCCAGGCCGAGTCGCTGCTGCTGGCCGCCCGAGAGCCGGCGGTAGGGCGTCTTGCCGCAGTCGCCGAGGCCGAGCCGGTCCGAGAGCATCGCGGTGTCGAGCGGGTGGGCGTGCAGCTTGGCGATGTGATCGAGCATCTCCATCGCCCGCACGCCGCTCCAGGCGCCGCCGCCCTGCAGCATCACGCCCATCCGCGGGAGCAGGTCGCGCCGGTCGCGCATCGGGTCGAGCCCGAGCACCCGCACCGAGCCGCTCTGCGGACGGCGGTAGCCCTCGCAGGTCTCGAGCGTGGTCGTCTTGCCGGCGCCGTTGGGGCCGAGGACGGCGGTGATGGTGCCGCGCTCGACGGTGAGTGAGAGGCCGTCGACAGCGACCTTGTCGCCGTACCTCATCACCAGGCCGTCGACAGAGACGGCAGGGGAGACGTCGGGCACGCCCGTCAGTGTAGGGAGAGTGGGAGTGTGGCCCGGCTCACGCCCTCGCCTGAGGCTCCGCCAGGTAAGGGTGGCCTTCCTTGAAGCGGTCAAAACAATAAGGGCACACTGGTGTTGTGGAATTCGACGAGACGCCCTTCAGCGGGCACGACCAGACGACGCGTCAGCGCGTCGTCCGGTCGATCCTCGTCAACGGACCCTCGACCGCGGCGGGTCTCGCGGAGCGGCTCGACCTCACGGCGGCGGCCGTCCGTCGCCACCTCGACCAGCTGCTCGAGGAGGGCGCCCTCGAGGCGCGTGACCCCCGCAGCCAGGCCGGGCGGGGGCGCGGACGTCCCGGCCAAGCTCTTCGCGCTGACCGAGACCGGACGCGACGGCTTCGACCAGCAGTACGACGATCTCGCCGCCCAGGCGCTCCGGTTCCTGGCCGAGACCGGGGGCGAGGACGCGGTCCGGGAATTCGCGGCCCGGCGGATGGCGTTCATCCCGGAGCGGTTCGAGCGGATCCGCGCGGAGCAGCCCGACCTCGGGCCGGCCGAGGTCCTGGCCAGGGTCTTCACCGACGAGGGGTACGCCGCAACGGTCCGCGACCTGCCGATGGGAGAGCAGCTGTGCCAGCAGCACTGCCCGGTCTCCCACGTGGCTCACGAGTTCCCGCAGCTGTGCGAGGCCGAGACCGAGGCGATCAGCAAGGTCCTCGGCAGTCACGTCCAGCGCTTGGCCACCATCGCCCACGGCGACGGGGTCTGCACCACGAGCATTCCGAGCACACCCATCACAACGAAGGAGCGGGTCAGCAGATGACCACCATCGACGAGCGCAATCCCGAGCTCGAGGGCATCGGGCGCTACGACTTCGGTTGGGCCGACTCAGACGTTGCCGGAGCAGCCGCCAAGCGCGGCCTGCAGCGAAGAGGTCGTCCGCGACATCTCCGCCAAGAAGAGCGAGCCGCAGTGGATGCTCGACCTGCGCCTGAAGGGCCTCAAGCTCTTCGGCCGCAAGCCGATGCCCAACTGGGGCTCGGACCTGTCGGGCATCGACTTCGACAACATCAAGTACTTCGTGCGCTCCAGCGAGAAGCAGGCGGCCACGTGGGACGACCTGCCCGAGGACATCAAGAACACCTACGACAAGCTCGGCATCCCCGAGGCGGAGAAGCAGCGCCTGGTCTCCGGTGTCGCCGCCCAGTACGAGTCCGAGGTCGTCTACCACTCGATCCGCGAGGACCTCGAGGAGCAGGGCGTCCTCTTCCTCGACACCGACACCGCGCTCAAGGAGCAGCCGGAGCTCTTCAAGGAGTACTTCGGCACCGTGATCCCGGTCGGTGACAACAAGTTCGCCGCGCTCAACACCTCGGTGTGGTCCGGTGGCTCGTTCATCTACGTCCCGCCGGGTGTCCACGTCGACATCCCGCTGCAGGCCTACTTCCGGATCAACACCGAGAACATGGGCCAGTTCGAGCGGACCCTGATCATCGTCGACGAGGGCGCCTACGTGCACTACGTCGAGGGCTGCACCGCCCCGATCTACTCCTCCGACTCGCTGCACTCCGCGGTCGTGGAGATCATCGTGAAGAAGGGCGGCCGCTGCCGCTACACGACCATCCAGAACTGGTCGAACAACGTCTACAACCTGGTCACCAAGCGCGCTGTCTGCGAGGCCGGCGCAACCATGGAGTGGGTCGACGGCAACATCGGCTCCAAGGTGACGATGAAGTACCCCGCCGTCTACCTGATGGGCGAGCACGCCAAGGGCGAGACGCTCTCGATCGCGTTCGCGGGCGAGGGCCAGCACCAGGACGCCGGCGCCAAGATGGTGCACGCCGCTCCCCACACGTCGTCGTCGATCCTGTCGAAGTCGGTGGCGCGTGGCGGCGGCCGGACGTCGTACCGCGGCCTGATCCAGATCAACGAGGGCGCGCACGGCTCCAAGTCCAACGTGCTCTGCGACGCGCTGCTCGTCGACCAGATCAGCCGCTCCGACACCTACCCGTACGTCGACATCCGCGAGGACGACGTCTCGATGGGTCACGAGGCGAGCGTCTCGAAGGTCTCCGACGACCAGCTCTTCTACCTGATGTCGCGCGGCATGGAGCAGGACGAGGCGATGGCCATGATCGTCCGCGGCTTCATCGAGCCGATCGCCAAGGAGCTGCCGATGGAGTACGCCCTCGAGCTCAACCGGCTCATCGAGCTGCAAATGGAGGGAGCGGTCGGCTGACCGCTGCCCCCATCCCCGCACGAACCGACGAACGTAGAGAGAACACCTGTAGTGACTGTGATCGACACTGCCCGCGACAGCGTGGAGTCCGCCGCCGAGGGGTCCGGGTTCAGCCACCTGAACCCGCCCCCGTCGTACGACCTGGCCGACCACCCGGTGCCCACCGGACGCGAGGAGATCTGGCGCTTCACGCCGCTCAAGCGTCTGCACGGCATCCTCGACGGCGACGCGTCCGACGCGAGCCTGACCTGGGACACCACGCTCCCCGACGGCGCGACCTTGACCGAGATCACCGCCGACCAGGCGCGTGAGATCGGCGAGCTCGCCCCCAACGACCGGCCGTCCGCGCTCGCCGCGGCCAACGCCGGCGGGGCGATGCTGCTCGACGTCCCGGCCGATACCGAGATCAGCGAGCCGATCGTGCTGCGCCTGCACGGCTCGTCGGTCGACGACCTGGTCTGGGGTCAGCTCGTGATCCGGGTCGGGCGCCACGCTCGCGCGACCGTCGTGGTCGCGCACACCGGCTCGGCGCGCTACTCCGCGATCACGACGGTGCTGGCAGGCGACGCCTCCGACGTCAACGTGCTGTCCCTGCAGGACTGGGACGACGACGCCGTCCACCTGGGCCGCGACGCCATCCGGGTCGGTCGCGACGCCACCGTCAAGCACACCTCGATCTCCTTCGGTGGCGATCTCGTGAGGATGCACGCCAACGTCGAGTACGCCGGCCCGGGCGGATCGGCCGAGCTGCTCGGCCTGTACTTCGCCGACGAGGGCCAGCACCTGGAGCACCGCCTCTTCGCCGACCACACGGCGCCGAAGACCAAGAGCCACGTGCTCTACAAGGGCGCGCTGCAGGGTCAGGGCGCGCACACGGTCTGGATCGGCAACGTGTTGATCCGCAAGGTCGCCGAGGGCATCGAGACCTACGAGGAGAACCGCAACCTGGTCCTCTCCGACGGCTGCCAGGCCGACTCGGTCCCCAACCTCGAGATCGAGACCGGCGAGATCGAGGGCGCGGGCCACGCGTCCGCGACCGCCCGGTTCGACGACGAGCAGCTCTTCTACCTGCGCTCGCGCGGCGTCTCCGAGAAGGAGTCCCGCCGACTGGTCGTGCACGGCTTCTTCAACGACCTGATCCGCAAGGTCGGCATCCCCTCGATCGAGGAGCAGCTGCTCAAGACGGTCGAGGCCGAGCTCGCGAAGAACGTGCTTCGAGACGCCTCCTTCGTCGACTCCTCAGCAACCGGTTCTGAGGACCGATGACGTTCGAGCGCGTCTGCGCGCTGGACGACGTACCCACCGACGAGGCGCTCGGCGTCACCGTCGGTGAGTACGACGTGGCCGTCGCCCGGCACAACGACGAGGTCTATGCCCTGCAGGACCTCTGCTCCCACGCCGCGGTCTCGCTCAGCGAGGGCGAGGTCGCGGACTGTGCGGTCGAGTGTTGGCTGCATGGTTCCACCTTCGACCTCCGCACCGGCAAGCCGACCAGCTTCCCGGCCACCGAACCTGTGGCGACCTTCCCGGTGGAGGTCCGCCGTACCCCCGACGGCAGCTTCGTCTACGTCGACACCACCACCACCCTGAACGGAGTCACCCCCTCATGAGCGAGCTCGTCATCAAGGACCTGCAGGTGTCTGTGAACACCGAGGACGGTCCCAAGGAGATCCTCAAGGGCGTCACGCTGACCATCAAGGACGGCGAGACGCACGCGATCATGGGCCCCAACGGGTCGGGCAAGTCGACGCTGGCCTACTCGATCGCGGGCCACCCGAAGTACGACATCACCGGTGGCACCGTCACCCTCGACGGCGAGGACGTCCTCGCGATGTCGGTCGACGAGCGAGCGCGGGCCGGCCTGTTCCTGGCGATGCAGTACCCCGTCGAGGTGCCCGGCGTCTCGGTGTCCAACTTCCTGCGTACGGCGAAGACCGCCCTCGACGGTGAGGCTCCCAAGCTCCGCACCTGGGTCAAGGACGTCAACACCGCGCTCGAGAAGCTCAACCTGGACCCGACGTTCGGCACCCGCTCGGTCAACGAGGGCTTCTCCGGTGGCGAGAAGAAGCGCCACGAGATCGCCCAGCTGGAGCTGCTCAACCCCCAGGTCGCGATCCTCGACGAGACCGACTCCGGCCTCGACATCGACGCGCTCAAGATCGTCTCCGAGGGCGTCAACCGGTTCCGTGCCCAGGAGGGCAAGGGTGTCCTGCTGATCACCCACTACACGCGGATCCTGCGCTACATCACGCCTGACTTCGTGCACGTCTTCGTCAACGGCAAGATCGCCGAGCAGGGCGGCCCCGAGCTCGCCGAGCAGCTCGAGGCCGAGGGCTATGAGAAGTACCTCGCCACCGAGGCGGCGGTCTGACATGACGACCACGCAGCTGACCGGCCTCCTGCCTGAGCTGGAGGTGATCCGCGCAGACTTCCCGATCCTCGGCCGCACTGTCGCGGGCGGTCTGCCGTTGGTCTATCTCGACAGCGCCAACACCTCGCAGAAGCCGCAGGTGGTGATCGACACGATGGTCGACCATCTCGAGCGGCACAACGCGAACGTCGCGCGCGCCATGCACACGCTGGGCGCGGAGGCGACCGAGGCGTTCGAGGAGGGCCGCGACCGGGTCGCGGCATTCATCAACGCACCGAGCCGCGACGAGGTGATCTTCACCAAGAACGCCTCCGAGGCGATCAACCTGGTGGCCAACACCCTGGCCTGGGCCCGCGGCCCGCTCGCGATCGGCGAGGGCGACGTGGTCGTCACCACCGAGATGGAGCACCACTCCAACATCGTGCCGTGGCAGCTGCTCACCGAGCGCACCGGTGCGACGCTGAGGTGGTTCGGGATCACCGACGACGGCCACCTCGACCTGTCCAACATCGACGAGCTGATCACCGAGCGCACCAAGGTCGTCACGCTGACCTGGGTGTCCAACATGCTCGGCACGATCAACCCGGTCGCGGAGATCGCCCGCCGGGCCCACGAGGTCGGCGCGATCGTCCTGCTCGACGCGTCGCAGGCGGCCCCGCAGCTGCCCGTCGACGTGGTCGCCTCCGGCGCCGACGTGGTGGTCTTCACCGGCCACAAGGTCGTCGGCCCGACCGGCATCGGCGTGCTCTGGGGCAAGCGCGAGCTGCTCGAGCAGCTGCCGCCCTTCCTGGGCGGCGGCGAGATGATCGAGACGGTCCGCATGGAGCGCTCGACGTACGCCGGGATCCCGCACAAGTTCGAGGCCGGCACCCCGCCGATCGTCGAGGCGGTCGGGCTCGGTGCCGCGGTCGACTACCTCTCCCACGTCGGGATGGACGCGATCCACCGGCACGAGCAGACCATCACGGCGTACGCGCTCGAGGGCCTGGCGACCGTGCCGGGTCTCTCGGTGCTCGGGCCGCTGAGCCCTGCCGAGCGCGGGGGAGCGATCTCGTTCGAGCTCGACGGCGTGCACCCGCACGACATCGCCCAGGTGCTCGACTCCCGCGGCATCGCGGTGCGCGCCGGCCACCACTGCGCGAAGCCCGCGCACGCGCGGTTCGGCGTCCAGAGCTCGACCCGGATGTCGTCGTACCTCTACACGACGCCGGCCGAGATCGACGCGCTGGTCGACGGCCTGGAATACACCCGCTCGTACTTCAAGTTGGGTTGATCAATGAGCCACGAACTCGATTCCCTCTACCAGGACATCATCCTCGACCACGCGAAGCGTCGGCTGAACGCCGGCCTGCGCGACCCGTTCGAGGCCGAGGTGCACCACGTCAACCCGACGTGTGGCGACGAGGTCACCCTGCGCCTGCACCTCGACGGCGACGTCGTCAGCGACATCTCCTACGACAACCAGGGCTGCTCGATCTCGTCGGCCTCGGCGTCGGTGATGACCGACCTGCTGATCGGCAAGACCGTCGCCGAGAGCCAGCCGATCTATGACGCGTTCCTCGAGATGATGCGCGGCAAGGGCCAGGTCGTGCCGGACGAGGACGTCCTCGAGGACGCGATCGCCTTCGCCGGCGCAGCCAAGCTGACGGCCCGCATCAAGTGCGCACTACTGTCGTGGATGGCCTTCCAAGACGCCCTCACCCGAGCCCAGGAGGACTCCCATGCCTGACCACACTGATCTCCCCGACGTCCCCGAGGCGACCGGCGGCGTCGCTACGTCGACCGTCTCGATCGACGACGTCACCGAGGCCATGAAGGATGTTGTCGACCCCGAGCTCGGCATCAACGTCGTCGACCTCGGCCTGGTCTACGACGTGCACCTCGACGCCGGATCCAACGTGGTCCTCGACATGACGCTGACGTCGGCGGCCTGCCCGCTGACCGACGTGATCATGGACCAGACCAACGCCGCCCTCGAGGGCCTGGTCAACGACGTCGCCATCAACTGGGTCTGGATGCCGCCGTGGGGCCCGGACAAGATCACGCCCGACGGCCGCGAGCAGCTGCGCGCCCTGGGCTTCAACGTCTGACCAGTTCGGTCCCAGCGCCCTCCGCTAGCGTCGGCATGTGACCATCCGCGTACCCGCCGAGCGCATCGAGCGCTGGATCCTCAACTTCGAGGGCCGTCACGGCGAGACAGCGCTGGCCGTCAGAGCCGGCGCGCTCCTCGGTACGGCGGCCGACGGCTCGACCTTCAGTGCCCACCTCCCCTTCGACCGGGCGTACGGCGGGCCGCCCGACGCGGCAGCCTTCCGCAGCGAGATGACCGCGCCCGACGACTGGGGTGTGCTGCTGGTCCGCAAGGGCGGGTTCGCCATCGCACGACTGGCGGGGGAGCGCACGGTCGAGTCGAAGGTCGGGCAGCGGCACGTCCAGGGCCGCACCAAGGCCGGCGGACAGAGCCAGCAGCGGTTCGCCCGGCGCCGGGACAACCAGGCTCGGCAGGCGTACGAGGCGGCGGCCGACCACGCCGCCCGGATCCTCGGCAACCTCCGCGGGTTGGTGGTCACCGGTGGCGATCGGGGGGCCGTCGACGAGGTGCTCGCCGACAGCCGCTTGAAGGCCCTGGTCGTGGTCGGCCCGTGGCTCGCCGTACCCGACCCGCGGCGCGGTGTCCTGGAGCAGGCGGTGGCCGACTCGGGTGCCGCGCGCATCGACGTGGAGAACGCTAACGTCGATCCGTGACGAGTGACGCGGTCATCGACATCGACGGTCTGGTCAAGCAGTTCGGCAGCTTCCGGGCCCTGGACGGACTCGATCTGAGACTTCTGCCTGGGGAGGTGCACGGCTTCCTCGGACCGAACGGCGCCGGCAAGTCGACGACGATCCGGGTGCTGCTCGGGCTGCTGCGCAAGGACGGCGGTGAGGTTCGACTCTTCGGTTCCGACCCGTGGCGGCACGCCGCGGAGCTGCACCGGCGTCTCGCGTACGTGCCTGGTGACGTGAACCTCTGGCCCAACCTGACCGGGGGCGAGGTGATCGATCTGTTGGGTCGGCTCCGCGGCGGGATCGAGGATGCTCGTCGTACCGAGCTGATCGAGGCCTTCGAGCTGGACCCGACCAAGAAGGGCCGCGCCTACTCCAAGGGCAACCGGCAGAAGGTCGCGCTGGTCGCGGCGCTGGCCTCCGACGTCGAGCTGCTGATCCTCGACGAGCCCACGTCCGGCCTCGACCCCCTGATGGAGTCGGTCTTCCAGCGCTACGTCGAGGCGTTCCGCGAGCGCGGTCACGCGGTCCTGCTGAGCAGCCACATCCTGGCCGAGGTCGAGGAGCTCTGTGACCGGGTCAGCATCATCCGGGCCGGCAAGGTCGTGGAGGCTGGCACCCTCGCCGACCTGCGGCACCTGACCCGTACGTCGATCCAGTCCGAGCTGGAGCGCCCGCCAGCGGGTCTCGAAGCGGTCGACAGCGTCCACGACCTCGTCGTCGAAGGCACCCGGGTCCGGTTCCAGGTCGACACCGCCCGCATGGACGATGCCCTGAAGATCCTGGTCGCCTCCGGAGTCCGATCCCTGACCAGCCGCCCGCCCACGCTCGAGGAGCTGTTCCTGCGTCACTACGGAGACGAGATCGAGGTATGACCGGCACCCTCGCCTTCGTCCGCAACTTCCTGCGCCGCGACCGCTGGATGCTGCTGTGGTGGATCCTGGGCGGGGTCCTGCTCTACCTGGCGACCGTCTACAGCGTGGACCAGCCTGTACCCGACGCAGGCCGACTACGACGCCGCGGCCTCGAGCATGGAGGGAAATGCGGCGTTCATCGCGATGGCCGGTCCGGCCCGCGGGCTCGACACGCTCGGCGGCCAGACCGCCTGGCAGACCACGGCGTTCGGCGCCATCCTCGCCGGCCTGATGAGCATGTTCGTGGTGGGCAGACACACCAGGGCTGAGGAGGAGACCGGCCGCGACGAGCTGCTCAGGGCTGCCGCCGTCGGACGGTTCGCCCCGACCACTGCCGCCCTGCTGGTCGCGCTGTTCGCCAACCTGATCCTGGGCGTGATGGTCTCGCTCGGACTCACCGCCTACGGCCTTGCCGCCCCCGACTCCTTCGGCCTCGGCCTCGGCCTGACCGCCTGCGGCTGGCTCTTCACCGGCACCGCGCTGGTCGCGGTCCAGCTCACGGCCAGCACTCGTTCGGCGTACGCCGTAGCAGGGCCGTGATCGGGGTGTCCTACGTGCTGCGCGCGATCGGCGACGTCGGCAACGGCGTACTGAGCTGGTTCTCGCCGATCGGCTGGTACCAAGCGATGCACCAGTTCTCCGGCCTGCGCTGGTGGCCGATGCTGCTGATGGTCACGGGCGCCGCGGTGGCGACCTGCGCGGCGTACGCGCTCTTCAGCCGCCGCGACTACGGGTCCGGTGTCTGGGCGCCCGACCCGGTCCGGCGCGCGGCAGGCGGCGGGTTCGGCACCGGTCTCGGTCTGGCCTGGCGACTGCATCGCGGGGCCGTGCTCGGCTGGGCCGCAGCGATGTTCCTCGCCGGTCTCGCCTATGGCGCCATCGGCGACGACGTCGGCTCCTGATCGGCGACTCGAAGGCCTCCCAGGAGGTCTTCGTGCAGAGCGGCAGCGACCTGGTCGACGGGTTCTACGCGACAGCCGTGCTGATGCTGGCGGTGATCTGCTGCGGCTTCTCGATCTCCTCGACGATGCGCCCGCACGGCGAGGAGACCAACGGCCATCTCGAGGTGCTGCTCGCGTCTGCGTTGCCCCGCCGGGGCTGGCTGCTGGGCCACGTCGCGGTGACCGTGGGTGGCTCGGTCCTGATCCTGGCCAGCTCCGGCCTCGGGCTCGGCGCCGGCTACCTGTTGGTGACCGGTGAGGGCGGTGAGGCCTGGGCCTTGACCTGGCCGGCGCTGCAGTACGTCGCCCCCGTCCTCGTGCTCAGCGCCGTGGGCCGGGTGCTCTTCGGGTTGCTGCCGCGCCTGATGGTGCTTGCCTGGGTACCGCTGGTGCTGGCCGCAGTGGTGATGCTCTTCGGTGACCTCTTCACGATTCCCTCGTGGGTGCAAGACCTCTCGCCGTTCGAGCACCTGCCGATGGTGCCCGCGGAGTCGTTCTCCTGGACCCCGGTCCTCGTGCTGACCACTGTCGCTGCTGCTCCTGAGTGTCGTCGGCCAGATCGCGTTCGCCCGTCGCGACGTGCACTAGCGTCGAGCCATGTGGCAGCCCGATCCCGGGTGGCTCGCGCTCCCGGGTGGACGCGCGAGCCTCGACGGTTGGCGTGTGGCGGACCGTGCTCGGAGACCAGCCGGTCGTGGTGAAGCGGCTCGTCGGCGCCCGTCGACGGTGACCCGCCGGAGCTGACCAACCCCCGCCACTTCGCCTACTGGCGTCGCGCGGCTGATGTGCTCACGGCCGCCACGGTCGCTGGAGACGCCTGGTCTGCGCTCGGCGCAGACTCGGTGCGATCGAGGAGGATGCCGAGGGGATCACGCTCTTCCAGGAGTGGGTCGAGGACGCCTCCAACAGCGGTCTCTTCGCCGCCCACGCGCTGGGCCGGTTCGCGGGCTCGCAGCTGGCGGTCGCGCCCGTGGCTCGCCCGCAACCTGCTCCGCGACCGGATGGCTCGCGTCGAGCGGCACGGCGGTTGGACGACCCTGGCCGCGCACGACGGTCGCCGACGTCGCCGACCATCTGTGGGAGCGGCGCGCCGAGTTCCTCGCTGCGGTCGACGCGCTGGTGCAGGTGCCGCAGCACGGCGACGCGACCCCGACCAACCTGCTCGGCCGCGAGGGTGACGACGTCCTCGCCATCGACTGGGCGACGCTCGGCACCGGACCGGTCGGCGCCGACCTGGGCTACTACGCGCTCGCCGCCCGCGAGGATCTCGAGCCGCTGCTCGACGCCTACCTGCTCGGCATGCCCGACGGGCTGGCCACCGCCGAGGAGGTCACGCTCGGCGCCCGGGTGACCGCGGTCTTCACTGTCCTCAACCGGGCCGAGTGGGCACTGGCTCGGGCCGCCGACCGGCGAGGGCGCGCTGGCCGGCAAGTTCCGGCACCCAGCGGTCGCCCCGCACCTGCGTGCGCTGCAGCGGCAGTTCACCCACATCGAGGCGCTCGTCGAGGGCTGAGCCGTCAGAGCGCGCCGGCCGCGAACGTGTCGCAGGCCTCGAGGGTGCCCTCGTGGTAGCCGGTGAGGAACCACTGCACCCGCGACTTCGCCGAGCCGTGGGTCCACGACTCCGGGTCGACCTCGCCGCCGGAGGACTCCTGGATCCGGTCGTCGCCGACCGCGGTCGCGGCGTCGATCGCCTGCTGGATGTCGTCCGTCGGTGAGGCCCTCGATCAGCACGTTGCCGTCGGCGTCCTCGGTCGTGGTGGCGCCCTTCGCCCACATCCCGGCGTAGCAGTCGGCCTGGAGCTCCAGGCGTACGGCGTCGCTCGTCGGCGCCCTGCTGGGTCTTGACCTGGCCCATCGTGCCGAGCAGGTTCTGGATGTGGTGGCCGTACTCGTGGGCCAGCACGTAGGGCTCGACGAAGCCGCCGTCCGGTCCGCCGAGCTGCTGCTCGAGCACGTCGTCGAAGAAGGTCGTGTCGAGGTAGATGGTCTGGTCGGTGGGGCAGTAGAACGGACCGACGTCCGCGGTCGCGCCACCGCAGCCGGTGCCGATCCCGCCGGTGAAGGTCTCGACCTTCTTCTCGGCCTCGGAACGACGTGCCGGACTGGTCGGGCAGCGCGTCGGACCAGTAGTCGTAGAGCGAGTTCTCGACCGCGACCCGGGCGCAGTCGGCGCTGTTGTTGGCGTCCTCGCCCGTCTTGCAGTTCTCGTAGCGCCCGGTGTCGGACATCCGGCTGGTGTCGTAGGCGCTGCCGGAGCCGCCGCCGGAGCCGCCGCCGGCCACAGGCTGACGACGACGATGATCCACGATCGATCAGCCGCCGATCCCGCCGCCGGCCAGACCGCCCGGGATCGGGATGCCACCGCCGCCACCCCCGCCGCCGACCACGCGCACCGAGCGACCTGCGTCGCCCATCCGGCGGGTGTCCAGCCGGGCCTTCGGGTTGAACCGCATCTCGCCTCCTGACGTGACCTGGGGACACCATCGCCGATGCCCGGATGGACCGTACCCACAACTACGCTTGAGTCCTCATGATCACCGCCCACAAGCTCGAAGTCCGTGCCGGAGCACGCCTGCTCATGGAGGACGTCAGCTTCCGCGTCGCCGCCGGCGACAAGGTCGGCCTCGTCGGCCGCAACGGCGCCGGCAAGACCACCCTCACCAAGATCCTCGCGGGCGAGGCGATGCCCGCGGCCGGGTCGGTGCAGGCGACCGGCGAGGTGGGCTACCTCCCGCAGGACCCGCGCATCGGCGACCCCGAGGTGCTGGCCCGCGACCGGATCCTCTCCGCCCGCGGCCTCGACGACGTCGTACGCCGTCTGCGCAAGGCCGAGGCCGACATGGGCAGTGACGACCCCGCCGTATCGCGACAAGGCGATGCGACCGTACGAGCGCGCCGACGCCGAGCTGCACGCCGGTGGCGGGTACGCCGCCGAGTCCGAGGCCGCGACCATCGCGAGCAGCCTCGGGATCGAGGAGCGGATCCTCGCCCAGCCGCTCAAGACCCTCTCCGGTGGTCAGCGCCGCCGCGTCGAGCTGGCCCGGATCCTCTTCTCCGGCGCCGAGACGCTGCTGCTCGACGAGCCGACCAACCACCTCGACGCCGACTCGATCGTCTGGCTGCGCGAGCTTCCTCAAGGCGCACAAGGGCGGGCTGATCGTGATCAGCCACGACAACGCGCTGCTCGAGCAGACCGTCAACAAGGTGCTGCACCTCGACGCCAACCGCGGCGAGATCGACGTCTACAACATGGGCTGGAAGGCGTACCTGACCCAGCGCGAGACCGACGAGAAGCGCCGCAAGCGCGAGCGGTCCAACGCCGAGACCAAGGCCAAGACCCTCACCGACCAGGCCAACAAGATGCGCGCCAAGGCCAGCAAGGCCACGGCCGCGCAGTCGATGCTCAAGCGCGCCGAGAAGATGATGGCCGGCCTCGAGGGCGAGCGCGCGTCGCCGACAAGGTCGCGCGGATCAAGTTCCCCGCTCCGGCGCCGTGCGGCAAGACGCCGCTCACGGCCGCGGAGCTCTCGAAGTCCTACGGCTCGCTCGAGGTCTTCATCGACGTCGACCTGGCGATCGACAAGGGCTCCCGCGTCGTCATCCTCGGCCTCAACGGCGCCGGCAAGACCACGATGCTGCGGATCCTGGCCGGCGTCGACCAGCCCGACACCGGCGCCGTCGTGCCCGGCCACGGGCTGAAGATCGGCTACTACGCCCAGGAGCACGAGACCCTCGACGTCAACCGCACGGTGCTGGAGAACATGCAGAGCGCCGCGCCGCAGCTCACCGACACCGAGGCCCGCTCCGTGCTCGGCTCGTTCCTCTTCTCCGGCGAGGACGCGCACAAGCCCGCGAAGGTGCTCTCCGGCGGCGAGAAGACCCGGCTCGCGCTCGCGTCGCTGGTCGTCTCCAGCGCCAACGTGCTGCTCCTCGACGAGCCGACCAACAACCTCGACCCGGCCTCCCGCGAGGAGGTGCTCGGCCGCGATCCGCACCTACGAGGGCGCGATCATCCTGGTCACCCACGACGAGGGCGCCGTCCGCGCGCTCGAGCCCGACCGGGTGCTGCTGCTGCCCGACGGTGACGAGGACCTCTGGAACGAGGACTACGCCGACCTGGTGTCCCTGGCCTGAGGGCTGCGACAAGTCTCGACACGCCGGTCGCGACCTCGTTCCCCGGTCGCGCGCCTCGCTCGACCACCTCCAGACGGTCCACCGACGCGTCCCGTCGAGGGTTCCGGCATGGACCGAAGACGCTCGAGGAAGCCGGCCTGCTGTACGACGTGACCGGTCCGGTCGCGACGATCACGCTCAACCGGCCCGCAGGTGCGCAACGCCCAGACGCCGACCATGTGGCACGCCCTGGCGGCCATCGGCGACGAGCTGCCCGACGACGTGCGCGTGGTCGTCCTCAAGGGCTCCGGGGCGGCGTTCTCGGCCGGCCTCGACCGCAGCATGCTCGATCCGAGCACCGCCGGCGAGGGCTCGGTCGTGGCGCTGATGACGCAGTCCGACGACGAGGTGTCCGCGGCGATCGACGGCTTCCAGCGCGGCTTCACCTTCCTGCGCGACCCGCGCTTCGTCTCGATCGCGGCCGTCCACGGCTACGCGATCGGCGCCGGCTTCCAGCTCGCGCTGTCCTGCGACCTGCGGGTCGTCGCCGACGACGCGCAGTTCTGCATGAAGGAGGCCGCACTCGGCCTGGTGCCCGACCTGACGGGAACAAAGCCGCTGGTCGAGAGCGTTGGCTACGCCAGGGCACTGGAGATCTGCGCCACCGCCCGGATGGTCGGGGCCGCCGAGGCCGTCGACATCGGGCTGGCGCTGGCCGCCGTACCCGTCGACGAGCTCGAGGCGACGGTGGCCGACCTGGTCGGTGCCCTGACCGCGCCGTTGGTAGGCGCGGTGCGCGAGACCAAGGCGCTGCTGCAGGGTGCGGCAGACCGGAGCCTCGACGACCAGCGCCGGCTGGAGCGTGAGGCGCAGACGCGGCGGTTCCGCGAGCTGGTGGCGCTGATGAGTCAGTAGGGGAGACACGATGTCGGGGATGCAGGGCTCGGCCGCCGCGTGGCGGCACCTGCGGTCGGACCGCAGCATCGTCCACAACCGGATCGAGCGCGGGCACGGTGCGCCGGGTCTTCGGCTTCGCCCGGCCGCACCGCCGGCTGATCAGCGGTGTTCCTGGTCCTCACCGTCATCGACAGCTGCCTGGTCGTGGTGACCCCGCTGCTGGCGAAGCACATCATCGACGACGGCATCGACGGCGGCGACGCCGAGCTGGTCACGGTCCTGGCGCTCGCCATGGCCGGCGTCGCGCTCGTCGAGCGCCGTGCTGCTCCGTCGGCGAGGGCTGGCTCTCCTCGCGGATCGGCGAGGGCCTGATCTTCGACCTGCGCACCCGGGTCTTCGGCCACGTCCAGCGGCAGTCGCTCGCGTTCTTCACCCGCACCCAGACCGGCGCGCTGGTCTCCCGGCTCAACAACGACGTGATCGGCGCCCAGCGGGCGTTCACCTCGACGCTGTCGAGCACCGTCGCCAGCACCATCTCGGTCGTCGTCGTCGGCATCGCGATGCTCGCGCTGAGCTGGCAGGTCACGCTGCTGTGCCTGGCGATCTTCCCGCTGATGCTGCTGGTCTCGCGCTGGGTCAGCGGCCGGCTGGCCGGGCTCACCCGCCAGCAGATGGACGGCAACGCCGACATGGGCAACGCGATGACCGAGCGGTTCAACGTCGGCGGCGCGATGCTGCTCAAGCTCTTCGGCCGCCGCGCCGACGAGGACGCCGTCTTCGCCAGCAAGGCCGCCAACGTCCGCGACCTCGGCATCCGCATCTCGCTGCTCACCCGGATCTTCGCCGCCTCGATGTTGCTGGTCCCGGCGCTGGCGACCGCGCTCGTGTACGGCGTCGGCGGCCATCTCGCGATCGACGGCACCCTGACCGTCGGCACCCTGATCGCCCTGGCCACCCTGCTGCTGCGCCTGCTCGGGCCGCTGCAGAGCCTCTCCAACGTCCGCATCGACGTGATGACCGCGCTGGTCAGCTTCGAGCGGGTCTTCGAGGTGCTCGACCTGCCGTCGCAGATCCAGGAGCTGCCGGGCGCGGTCGCGCTGCCACCGCACCGCGAGCCGCCTGGAGTTCGACCACGTGGCCTTCTCCTACCCGCGGGCCGAGGACATCTCGCTGGCCTCGCTCGAGGTCATCGCCCGCAAGGAGTCCCGCGACTCCGGCCAGGTGCTCGACGACATCAGCTTCGTCGCCGAGCCCGGCCAGATGGTCGCCCTGGTCGGACCGTCCGGTGCCGGCAAGACCACGATCACCCACCTGGTCGCCCGGCTCTACGACGTCGGCCTCGGCGACGGTGCGCGTCGGCGACCACGACGTACGCGACGTGACGCTGGAGTCGCTCGAGGACGCCGTCGGCTACGTCACCCAGGACGCCCACATGTTCCACGACACGATCCGGGCCAACCTGCTCTACGCCCGCCCGGGCGCCTCCGACGTCGAGGTCTGGGACGCCCTGGAGGCCGCGCAGATCGCGCACGCTCGTGCGCGCACTGCCCGACGGGCTCGACACCGTCGTCGGCGACCGCGGCTACCGGCTCTCCGGCGGCGAGCGGCAACGGCTCGCGATCGCCCGGCTGCTGCTCAAGGCGCCGCGATCGTCGTCCTCGACGAGGCGACCGCCCACCTCGACAGCGAGTCGGAGGCCGCCGTCCAGCGCGCCCTCGACGCCGCGCTCGAGGGTCGGACGTCGCTGGTCATCGCCCACCGGCTCTCGACGGTCCGCAACGCCGACCAGATCCTGGTGGTCGACGCCGGCCGGATCGTCGCAGCGCGGCACCCACGCCGAGCTGCTCGCCGCGGGCGGGCTGTACGCCGACCTCTACCGCACCCAGTTCGTCGAGGACGTGCCCAGCAGCGTCGGTCTAGGCTCGTCGGCATGGATCTCGAGCTCGCCGACCGCGTCTTCATCGTCACCGGCGGAGCCCGCGGACTCGGTCGCGCCACCGCCGAGTGCCTGGTCGCCGAGGGCGCCCGGGTGGTGCTGTCCGGCCGCAGCCAGGACAGCCCTCGACGACGCCGTCCGGCTGCTCGGCGGCGCCGCGGTGGCCGTCGCCGCCGACAACGCCGACCCGGCCACGCCGGCCCGGCTGATCGCCGCTGCCCAGGAGCGTTGGGGCCGCCTCGACGGCGCCCTGATCAGCGTCGGCGGCCCGCCGAAGGGTCCGGTCACCGCGATCACCGACGAGCAGTGGACGACGGCGTTCGGCTCGGTCTTCCTCGGCGCGGTGCGCCTGGCCCGCGAGGTCGGTCAGGCGCTGCCCGCACGGCGGGTCGATCGCGTTCGTGCTGTCCTCCAGCGTCCGGACGCCGCTGGCCGACATGGCGATCTCCAACGGCCTGCGACCCGGGCTCGCCATGGTCGCCAAGACGCTCGCCGACGAGCTCGGCCCCGACGGCGTACGCGTCAACGCGCTGCTGCCGGGACGGATCGGCACCGACCGGGTCGCGGAGCTGGACGCGGCGACCGGCGACCCGGAGGCTGCCCGGGCCGCCGCGGTGCGGACGATCCCGCTCGGGCGCTACGGCGAGCCGGAGGAGTTCGGCCGGGTCGCGGCCTTCGTGCTGTCGCCGGCGGCGTCGTTCGTCTCCGGCTCGATGCTGCCGGTCGACGGTGGGATGCTCCGGGCGCTCTGAGCCCGGGCCTCGCGCGCCTGACGCTCCGCGGCGTACGCCTTCTGGTAGGCCGCCCGCACCGCCTGCTTCTTGGCGTTCTTGGCGTTGCGCTTCTGCTTGCGCCCGGCGACCACCTCGGTGCGGGTGGGCTCCTCCTCGCCGCGCCGGCGCGAGCGCCACTCGTCGTAGGCGAGGTAGCAGAAGCCGAAGACCGCGAGCACCCCGAAGAACCACCACTGCAGCCCGTAGAAGAAGTGCGGGCCGTTGTCGAGCTCGGGCAGCTCGACCGGCTCGAGCGACGCGGCAGGCTGCCCGTCCTCGCCCTCGAGCTCGACGAACCCGCCGTACACCGGACGGTCGAGGGCGGCGCCGATCTGCTCGCTCGAGATCGCGCGGGTCGACTGGTCGGCGACCTCGGTGCTGTCGCCGGACGCGTCGGCGCGGACCCAGCCGGTGACGGTCGACCTCGCCGACGGGGGCGGCGGGCACGTCGTCGGGGCTGGCGCCCTCGTTGTCGGCGGCCATCCAGCCGCGGTCGACCAGCAGCGAGGTGCCGTCGGCGGTGACCAGGGGGACCACCACGTCGATCCCGGAGGCGCCGTCACGGGTGCGGTAGCGCACGATCACGGTGTCGTCGGTGTCGTAGGTGCCGGTGGCGGTGACCTGGCGCCACTCGTCGTCCTCGTCGACCACCCGGCCGGTGGCGAGCACGTCGGCGACCGGGGCCGGCGGGCGGTCCTCGTTGGCCCGGACGACGGCGTTGCTCTGCTTGCGGTCGGCCAGCCGGTGGAACTGCCACTCGCCGAGCCACCAGGTGGCGTAGCAGAGCACCGCCACGGTGAGTGCGAACAGCACCCAGCGGCGACTCAGCAGGAAACCGAACGACCGCACCAGTCGAGGTTATCCGGCCGTACGGCGGAATCCGGCAGCGGCGTCAGGTCCGGTCCCTAGACTGTGGTGGTGATGACACGCAGCCTCGGGGACCGCTACGGCCGGGTGGCGACGGACCTGCGGGTCTCGCTGACCGACAGGTGCAACCTGCGCTGCTCCTACTGCATGCCGGCCGAGGGTCTCGACTGGCTGCCCGACGACTCGGTGCTCTCCGACGACGAGGTCGTCCGGCTGGTGCGGATCGGCGCCGAGCTGCTCGGCGTCCGCGAGGTCCGCTTCACCGGCGGAGAGCCGCTGGTCCGCCGCGGTCTGGTCGACATCGTGCGACGCTCGAAGGAGATCGACCCGACGCTCGAGCTGTCGCTGACCACCAACGCACTCGGGCTGGCCCGCACCGCGGCTCGCGCTCGCCGAGGCCGGCCTCGACCGGGTCAACGTCAGCCTCGACAGCATCCGACCCGAGACCTTCCACGCGATCACCCGTCGCGACCGGCTCGCCGACGTCCTCGCCGGACTCGAGGCAGCCCGCGACGCCGGGCTCGGGCCGGTGAAGGTCAACGCCGTGCTGATGCGCGGCCACAACGACGACCAGGCGCCCGAGCTGCTGCGCTGGGCCATCGCCGAGGGCTACCACCTGCGCTTCATCGAGCAGATGCCGCTCGACGCCCAGCACGGCTGGAGCCGCGACGGCATGATCACCGCCGACGAGATCTTCGGCTGGCTCGAGGCCGAGTTCGAGCTGACCCCCGCCGCCGAGCCGCGGGGAAGTGCCCCCGCCGAGCTGTTCCAGGTCGACGGCGGCCCCGCCACGGTCGGCGTGATCGCCTCGGTGACCCGGCCGTTCTGCGGCGACTGCGACCGGGTGCGGCTCACCGCCGACGGGCAGGTCCGCAACTGCCTCTTCGCGCGCGAGGAGTCCGACCTGCGGGCGGCACTGCGCTCCGGTGCCACCGACGAGGAGATCGCCGACCGCTGGGTGGTCGCGATGCTCGGCAAGCGCGCCGGCCACGGCATCGACGACCCGACCTTCCTCCAGCCCGATCGGCCGATGTCGGCGATCGGTGGCTGATCGGGACCCGGTGCCCGCTCAGTGCGGGACGACGTCCTTCAGGAACTGACGGGCGCTCAGGAAGTCCGACAGCGACTGCTGGTGCTCGTCGCACGCCAGCCAGACCTTGCGTCGGTCGGGCGTGTGCAGCTTCGGGTTGTTCCAGAGCAGCTCCCAGGCAGCGGGGGACTGACAGCCCTTCGCCGAGCAGACGTCGATCTCGGGATCGGTCATACGTGGCTGCTCATGCGCCCGGGCCCGGCCCGCGGCCCGCTCGGCGTCTCTGCCCGGCCCGGTCCGGACAGCTCGTGAACGCCGAACTGACCCTCGGGCAGCGAGAAGCCATCGTTGCGCGGCGCCGCTGCGTTGGCCATCACGACTGCGATGTAGGGAAGGACCAGCGCGCCCGCGATCAGGATCGGCCACAGCCAGCCGACGCCGGCGAGCGCCGCGATGATCGCGCCGACGAAGCAGAGCGAGCGCAGCGACATGGAGATCAGGTAGCGCTTCTGGCGCGCGGCGATGTCGGCGTTGCGATCCGAGGCAGCGGTGGTGATCCGGATCGCCCCGTCGTCGTGTCGGCGCTGGTCCCGGGCCATGTCCTCCACTGTACGTCGGTACCCTCGGGGTCCAACGCCCGCACCGGAGGTCACAGATGTCCAACCGCACGTACCGCGTCACCGAGATCGTCGGCACCTCTCCCGAGGGCATCGACGACGCCATCCGCAACGGGGTCGAGCGCGCCGGCAAGACGCTGCGTCACCTCGACTGGTTCGAGGTCACCCAGGTGCGTGGCCAGGTCAAGGACGGTGTCGTCGAGCACTTCCAGGTCGGCATCAAGGTCGGTTTCCGCCTCGAGGACGACTGACCGACCAGCGGACCGGTTAGGGCTACCCCCGGGTAGTCGCTAGCGTCCCTGGCGTGAGCGAAATTCAGGAGTCCGTTGCCCGTTCGGTGCTCGTGACCGGAGGCAACCGCGGGATCGGCCGCGCGATCGCCGAGGCGTTCGTCGCGAACGGTGACCAGGTCGCGGTGACCACGCGCAGCGGCGGCGCGCCCGAGGGCGCGCTCGACGTACGCTGCGACATCACCGATCCGGCGCAGGTCGAGGCGGCGTTCGCGGAGATCGAGGCGGCGCACGGACCGGTCGAGGTGCTCGTCGCCAACGCCGGCATCACCGCCGACACGCTGCTGCTGCGGATGTCGGAGGAGGACTGGTCCTCGGTGCTCGACACCAACCTGACCGGATCCTTCCGGCTCGCGAAGCGCGCCTCCAAGGGCATGCTGCGGCTGCGTCGGGGTCGGATCGTCTTCATCTCCTCGGTGGTCGGGCTGCTCGGCTCGGCCGGGCAGGTCAACTACGCGGCGTCCAAGGCCGGGCTGGTCGGCATGGCCCGCTCGATCGCTCGCGAGCTCGGCTCCCGGTCGATCACCGCGAACGTCGTCGCACCCGGCTTCATCGACACCGACATGACCGGGGTGCTCAGCGACGAGCAGAAGGCGGCGATCCTCGCGCAGGTGCCGCTGGGCAGGTACGGCGCGGTCGACGAGATCGCGGAGACAGTGCTGTGGCTGACCGGCCCCGGCGCGGCGTACGTCACCGGGGCAGTGATCCCGGTCGACGGTGGACTCGGAATGGGGCACTGACATGGGAATCCTCGACGGCAAGCGCATCCTCGTCGCCGGCGTGACGATGGACAGCTCGATCGGCTTCGCGACGGCGAAGGTGGCGCAGGAGCAGGGCGCGACCGTGCTCATCTCCAACTTCGGCCGCGCGCTCGGCATCACCCGGCGGATCGCCAAGCGGCTCCCGGTGGAGCCTCCGGTCCTGGAGCTGGACGTCACCGACGACGAGCACCTGGCCGGGCTCGAGGCCCAGGTCCGCGAGCACGTCGACGGACTCGACGGCGTCGTGCACTCGATCGCGTACGGCAACCCGGAGACGCTGCTCGGCGGCAAGTTCCTGACCGGGCCGTGGCCGGACGTGGCGCAGGCGGTGCAGGTCTCGGCGTACTCCCTGAAGTCGCTGGCGGAGGCCTGCCGCCCGCTGATGGGACCCGGTGGCTCGGTCGTCGGGCTGACCTTCGACGCGACGGTGGCGTGGCCGGCGTACGACTGGATGGGCGTCGCGAAGGCCGCGCTCGAGTCCACCTCGCGCTACCTCGCCCGTGACCTGGGCCCGCACGGCATCCGCTCCAACCTGGTCTCGGCCGGTCCGCTGAAGACGCTGGCCGCGAAGGCGATCCCGGGCTTCGAGGACCTCGAGTCGATGTGGAGCGACCGGGCACCGCTGGGCTGGGACAACACCGACCACGCGCCGACGGCACGGGCCGTGTGTGCACTGCTCTCCGACTTCTTCCCCGCGACGACCGGCGAGATCATCCACGTGGACGGCGGCCTGCACGCGATGGGTGCCTGACCGTGCCTCTCGGGTCGTCCACCTCCCGCCTCCTGGCGGTGATGCGCCATGCCAAGGCCGAGCAGGCCGGACCCACCGACTTCGAGCGTCCGCTCGCCGACCGCGGCCACCGTGACGCCGGCGAGGCCGGGGCCTGGCTCGCGGCCGCCGGGTTCGACCCGGACCATGCGCTCGTCTCCGCCGCGCTGCGCACCCAGGAGACGTGGACCAGCGTCGCCGACGCTGCGGGCTGGACGGTGGAACCCGACCTGGATCGTGGTCTGTACGCCGCCGGCCCGGACACCGCGCTGGACCTGCTCCGTGCGGTCGACGCCGACGTACGGCGGTTGCTCGTCATCGGCCACAACCCGACGATGGCCTACCTCGCCCAGCTGCTCGACGATGGCGAGACCGAACCCGACCTCGTCGAGGGTCTGCTGTCCGGCTTCCCGACCAGCGCGGTCGCGGTCTTCGAGTACGACGGCACCTGGGCGGACCTCGCCGAGGGCTGGCTGCCGTCTCGTCGGCTTCCACGTCGGGCGGGGTTAGTCGCCGGGGTGGTCAGCCGAAACCTGCCGACACGCCGTCACCGCAACGGCGTGTCGCGGGTTTCCCCGGGCGCCCGGGGAAACCCGCCCCTAGACCGGAGGCGCCGGGGTCACGATCCCGGCCTCGGCATCAGCAGCCTCGATCTCCTCGCGGGAGATGCCGAGGAGGTACATGATCGCGTCGAGGTAGGGCACGTTGACGGAGGTGTCGGCGGCGTCGCGGACCAGCGGCTTGGCGTTGTAGGCGATGCCGAGGCCGGCGGCGTTGAGCATGTCGAGGTCGTTGGCACCGTCGCCGATCGCGATGGTGGCCGCCTCGGCGACACCGATCTCGGCGGCGAACTCGCGCAGCGCCGCCGCCTTGCCGGCCCGGTCGACGACGGCACCGACGATCCCACCGGTCAGCACCCCGTCGACGATCTCGAGCTCGTTGGCGCGGGCGAAGTGGATGCCGAGGTCGGCCGCGAGCCGGTCGGTGATCTGGGAGAAGCCGCCGGAGACGATCGCGAACCGGTAGCCGAGCCGGCGCAGGGTGCGCACCATGGTCCGGGCGCCCGGGGCGAGCACGATGCCGTCGTACACGTCGTCGATGGCACTCGCTGGCACACCGGCGAGCAGGGCGACGCGGGCGCGGAGCGAGGCTTCGAAGTCGAGCTCGCCGCGCATCGCTGCCTCGGTGATCGCCGCGACCTCGGGCTCGCAGCCCGCGTGAGCGGCGAGCATCTCGATCACCTCGCCCTGGATCAGGGTCGAGTCGACGTCCATGACGATCAGGCGGGTACCGCGGCGCATCAGGTTGGCGGGCTGGACAGCGACGTCGATCCCGTGCCGGGTCGCCTCGGGAGCCAGCACGGTGCGCAGCGCTTCGGTCGCGACACCCGAGACGTGCAGGTCGATCGCGGTGACGGGATAGCGCGCCATCCGCTCGATCCGGTCGATGTTGGCACCGGCGTCGGCGATCCGCCCGGCCATCGCAGCCATGGCGGTCGCCCGCAGCGGCGTGCCGATGATGGTGACGTGGGAGCGGCCTCCGCGGCGAGACCTGTTGTCGCCGACCCCGCTCTCGACATCGACCAGCATGCCGAGCGCGCCCACGGTCTCCTCGACCGTGGCCCGGATCCGGGCGGCGTTGCGCGGGGCGGTGACGAGCACGCCGAGGATCAGTCGGCCCCGCAGCACGATCTGCTCGATGTCGAGGACCTCGACACCGGCACTCGCGAGGGCGCCGAACACCGCAGAGGTCACGCCGGGGCGGTCCTTGCCGGTCAGCGTGATCAGAAGGGTCTCCGGCTTCGCACCGGTGGGGGCGTCAGTCATCTCGTGCCCGAGGCTATCGGTGCGCGTGGCTTTGTCGGTGCCTCGGCCTAGGTTCGAGACCATGACCAACCTCCATCACACGATCGACTACGTCGAGCTCAACGTCGGCAGCACGATGGGCCGACGCGCGCGTTCTACGAGCAGGCCTTCGGGTGGGCGTTCAACGACTACGGACCCGACTACGCCGGCATCCGGTGGCAGAGCGGCGACGGTGAGGTCGGCGGTCTCAACGCAGCCCGCGAGGCCGTCCGCGGCGGCCCGCTGGTCCTGCTCTACTCCGACGATCTCGACGCGACCGTCGCTGCGGTCCGCGCGGCCGGGGGAGAGGTGGTCGAGGGACCGTACGACTTCCCCGGCGGTCGCCGCTTCCACTTCACCGACCCGGCCGGCAACGAGCTCGGGGTCTGGGCCTCGGCCTGAGCTCAGTCCGGTGGCCAGACCTCGGGCGAGCAGGCGGCGGTGAGAGCACGTCGTCCGGCCCGCGCCAGCGGCACCAGGGCGCCTCGCCGCTGGTCGATCTCGTACGCCGACATCGCGCCGCCGTCGTCCTCGAGAGCCAGCTCCGCAATGCCCAGCGCCTGGAGGCCACGGGCGGCCAGGTCCGACGCACCGCGCCGGGCACCCCAGGGGGCGCGGCCGACCGCCGTCGAGGTGGCGCAGGTTCATCAGCCGGTCCGCGATCTCCGGGTTCCACCGGGCGACGTCGAGCCGGGCCAGGTCGTCGGCCGCGGTGACCAGGGCCGAGCGGAGCGCGCGATCGGCGTCGCCGACGTCGGGCAGCTGCCGGCGCTGGGCGGGCTGGACGACCCAGGTGATCGCGGCACCGGTGCGGTGCGGCACCAGCCCGACGCCCGACGTCGCCGACGAGCACCGCCTCGCCCACCTCGAGCGCATCGGCGTTGAACGGCGCCCGGGCCCCCCAGGCCCACCGGGTCGCCCTCGGCCGGGAAGGCCGCGCCGAGCGCCGAGGCGCCCGCCGTACGCAGACAGACCGAGGGCGGAGACCAGGGTCTCGGTGCCGCTGCTGCCGGGCAGACCGGCCACGGCGTGGGTCGCGTCGTCGTCGAGGACGGCGTCCACGACCAGGTCGGTGACCACGTGACCACGCAGCCAGGACGTGCCCCACCAGGCCAGTCGGGCGGATGCCGGCAGCGGGGTGGTCACGGCGGGTGAGGATACGCGCAGACACCGCACGGGCACTCGATAGGGTTGGCCGCATGACAGCAGTCCTGGACTTCGCGGAGGTGACTATCCGTCGGGGCCAGGCCACCCTCCTCGACCGGGTGAGCTGGCGGGTCGAGGAGGGCGAACGCTGGGTGGTCCTCGGCCCGAACGGCGCAGGCAAGACCACGCTGCTCCAGGTCGCGAGCGCGCAGATCCACCCGACGGACGGCGTCGCGGGCATCCTCGACGAGGTCCTCGGCACCGTCGACGTCTTCGAGCTGCGACCGCGGATCGGCATCACCAGCGCGGCGATCGCCGAACGGATCCCGCGATCCGAACGGGTCCACGACGTCGTCGTCTCCGCGTCGTACGGCGTGGTCGGGCGCTGGCGGGAGTTCTACGACGAGCTCGACCACGATCGGGCCGCGCAGCTGCTCACCGAGGTCGGCGGCAGCCACCTCGTCGACCGCACCTTCGGCACCCTCAGCGAGGGTGAGCGCAAGCGGGTCCAGATCGCCCGCGCGCTGATGGCCGACCCGGAGCTGCTGCTGCTCGACGAGCCGGCGGCCGGCCTCGACCTCGGGGGCCGTGAGGACCTCGTCTCGACGCTCTCGGTGCTCGCCGCGGATCCCGCCTCGCCCACGACGGTGCTGGTCTCCCACCACGTCGAGGAGATCCCGCCGGGCTTCACCCACGCTCTGCTGCTGCGCCAGGCCCAGGTGGTGTCCGCCGGCCCCATCGAGGAGGTCGTCACCGCGGCCAACCTGTCCTCGGCGTTCGGGATGCCGCTCGTGCTTCGCCACGAGGACGGTCGCTGGACCGCACGACGCCGCACACGACAGCGCTAGGGTCGCCGTATGGAATGGCTGAGCGACAACGCATGGGCGATCTGGCTCGGCGTCGCTGCCTTCCTCACCGCCGCGGAGCTGATCAGCCTCGACCTGGTGCTGGCCATGCTCGCCGTCGGCGCCATCGCCGGCGGGGTCACCGCGGCCTTCGACACCTCTTTCGTCGCGCAGTGCCTGGTCGCTGCAGCGACGTCGATCGCGATGCTGGCGCTGGTACGGCCGTCGCTCGTGGCGCGCCTGCACCAGGGCCCTGACCTGGTGCTCGGCACCGGCAAGCTCCTCGGGCAGCGCGCTACCGTCACCCAGCGGATCACCGGACTCGCGGTCGGCCAGATCAAGCTGGCGGGTGAGACCTGGACCGCTGCGCCGTACGACGAGCACCTGGTCGATCGAGCCGGGCGCGACCGTGGAGGTCTTCGAGATCCGCGGCGCCACGGCGTACGTCCATCCCGTCGCCCAGATCGACGACCCACTGCTCGGCGAGTGAGAAGGAGTCCTTTGTGCCCCCCGTGATCCTCATCCTGCTGGCGGTGCTGCTGCTGTTCGTGGTGGTGCTGCTGGCCAAGACCGTCCGGATCGTGCCGCAAGCACGCGCGGCCATCGTCGAGCGCTTCGGGAAGTACCTCAAGACGCTGCCGGCCGGCCTCAACATCGTGGTGCCGTTCGTCGACAAGGTGCGCTACCAGATCGACCTGCGCGAGCAGGTCGTGAGCTTCCCGCCGCAGCCGGTGATCACCGAGGACAACCTGGTGGTCTCGATCGACACCGTCATCTGGTTCCAGGTCACCGACCCGATCGCGGCGACGTACGAGATCGCCAACTACATCCAGGCCGTCGAGCAGCTCACGATGACCACGCTGCGCAACATCGTCGGTGGCATGGACCTCGAGCAGACGCTGACCAGCCGCGAGGAGATCAACACCGGCCTGCGCGGCGTCCTCGACGAGGCGACCGGCAAGTGGGGCATCCGCGTCAACCGCGTCGAGATCAAGGGCATCGACCCGCCGCCGTCGATCAAGGACGCGATGGAGAAGCAGATGCGCGCCGACCGCGACAAGCGCGCCTCGATCCTCACGGCCGAGGGTCGGCGCCAGTCGGCGATCCTGACCGCGGAGGGCAACAAGCAGTCCGCGATCCTGAACGCCGAGGGTGACCGCGAGTCGCAGATCCTGCGCGCCCAGGCCGACCGGGAGTCCGCAGATCCTGCGCGCCCAGGGTGAGGGTCAGGCCATCCAGACCGTCTTCCAGGCGATCCACGACGGCAACCCCGACCAGTCGCTGCTGGCCTACCAGTACCTCCAGATGATGCCGAAGATCGCCGAGGGCGACGCCAACAAGGTCTGGATCGTGCCGAGCGAGATCGGCAAGGCGCTCGAGGGTCTCGGGCTCCACGATGACCGACCTGGCCGGCATCCCGCAGCACTCGTCGACGGCTCCGAAGACGCGCGTCGACATGGGCAGCACCGAGCGCGCCGCGCTCGGCGGCAGCGGTGCGCTCGCCGACTCCGAGCTGAAGAAGGCGAACGCCGCCGTCGAGGCAGCGATCGCGGAGGCGGCCCAGGCCGCCAACCCGCGCGCCGCGACCACCGCCGACGACGGACCCGCCGTCGACCCTGGTGAGCCCGGGCCGCCGAGGAGCCGCCCGCTTCGTGAGCCTCTTCGAGGTCGTCGCGATCCTGCTCGCCGGGGTCGCGGCCGGCACCATCAACACGGTGGTGGGGTCGGGGACGCTGATCACGTTCCCGACCCTTCTCGCGTTCGGCGTCCCGCCGGTCACCGCCAACGTCTCCAACACGATCGGCCTGGTGCCCGGGTCGGTCTCCGGCGCGATCGGCTACCGCCGGGAGCTGGTCGGTCAGCGGCCGCGGGTGATGCGCCTGGCCAGCGCGTCGCTGATCGGCGGCATCGTCGGCGCCGTACTCCTGCTGGAGCTGCCGGCCGACGCCTTCGCCGCCATCGTGCCGGTGCTGATCCTGCTCGGCTGCGTGCTGGTGGTGCTGCAGCCGCGGATCTCGGCCGCGGTCGCCCGGCGCCACGAGGCTTCCGGCGGGCTGCCGCACACGTGGCGCCTGGTGGGTGTGGCCGGGGGTGCTGGTCACCGGCGTGTACGGCGGCTACTTCGGCGCGGCCCAGGGCGTGCTGCTGATGGCGATCCTCGGCATCGGGGTCGACGAGACGCTGCAGCGGCTGAACGCCGTCAAGAACGTCCTCGCGGCGCTGGTCAACGCCATCTCCGGCCTCATCTTCGTCTTCGTCGCCGACGTCGACTGGCGGATCGTGCTGCTGATCGGGGTCGGGTCGGTCATCGGTGGGCAGCTCGGCGCGACCGTCGGACGACGACTCGCGCCGCGGCGTGCTGCGAGTCGTGATCGTGATCGTCGGTCTGGTGGCCCTGGTGAGCTTGTTGCTCGGCTGACCAACAGGCAGCCAGGTGCTTGCTCAGACCAGAGCGAAGCGGGAGAGTTGGCTCGACCAGCTGCAGGAGAGGCGAGTGCGATGAGACGTGTGCGATCGACCACGGGGGGCAGCTCGCCGGAGGCCGCCCTCAGCCGGCGTACGTGGCTCGGGCTGGCCCTGGGCGGCGTGCTGGTGGTGGCGGGTTGCGGAAGCGACTCGAACGAGTTCGAGCCGAGCGAGGACCAGCCGAACCCCGACGACGAGTCGGACGAGAACGACTCGCCCAACCCTCCGGACGAGGCCAACAAGAACTCCGACGACTAGCGTCGGAAGATCGACACGAAGCCCGCGGCCACGGCGCCGACGGCGGGCCCGATCAGGGCGGCCGCCGACTTCTGGGTGACGACGCCCTCCTTCATGCCGAGGTAGGCGGTGCCGGCGTCGGCAGTGTCGACCAGGACGCCGAGGGCAAGCACCGACTTCCGGGCCTTGCCGCGCGACAGCAGCGTCACCAGGCCGAGGGCGATCTCACGCGACGCGAACATCCGGGTCATGTAGGGCAGCTGCGGGTTGGTGGTCGCGTCGAGCTGGAGAGCCTTCGCGGCGACGTCGGGTCGGGCGAGCGCCACGGAGCCGAACAGGATCCGGCCGAGGGAGAGTCCGATCACAGGGTTCATGGCGAGCACGCTAGCGGTCGCCCGGTGGTGCGGTCGCGTGACAGGCTCGACCCATGGACCTCTATGACGTGATGCGCTCGACCCCGGCGGTCCGGGAGTTCACCGACGACCCGCTGCCGGACGACACCCTGCATCGGATCCTCGACAACGCGCGCTTCGCCCCGAGCGGGGGCAATCGGCAGGGCACCCACGTGATCGTGGTCCGCGAGCAGCGGCTGCGGGAGGGACTGGTCGAGCTGTACGAGCCGACCGTGCGCCGGTACGTCGCGCAGATCAACGCCGGGCAGAGCCCATGGAACAGCCTCGAGCCGCCGATCCCGACGCCGGAGGAGATTGCCGCGACCGCCGTACCGGATCGCTTCACGACGCCGGTCATGACCGCGGGGGCAGTGCTGGTCGTCTGCGTCGACCTCGCCGTGGTCGCCGCCACCGATCAGGATCTCGACCGGGTCGGTGTGATCGGCGGAGCCTCGGTCTACCCACTGGTGTGGAACATCCTGCTGGCCGCCCGCAACGAGGGCTTCGGCGGCACGATCACCACGATGGCGGCGGCGCAGGAGCCGGCCGTGCAGGAGCTGCTCGGGATCCCGAGTCAGTACGCCGTCGCGGCGGTGCTGCCGATCGGCAAGCCGGTCAAGGTCCTCACGAAGCTGCGCCGCAATCCGGTGGAGGACTTCGTGACGCGCGAGCGGTTCGACGGACCGCCCTTCTGAGGTCGAGCGCTCTGCTCGGGGGTTGCGGTTTGGTCACCAACCGCAAGGTGGGCGCGCTCCCACTTGCGGTTTGGGACCAAACCGCAGGCCGGCCGGCCTGACGACACCTCGTAGTCAGCCGACGTACGCCGACAGCCACCGACCGAGCTCGGCGTAGAACCTCGCCCGCGGCTCGGGAAGCGAGAGCATCAGGTCGTGGCGCCCGCCGTCGACGGCGACGTAGGTGACGTGAGCCCCGACCGCTGTCGCCCACCGCCGGATCTGGGGGACCTCCAGCACGATGTCGTAGCCGTGCACGTCGGGACCCATCTCCTGGGGCCGGCGGGTGGCACCGGAGGAGAGGACCAGCACCGGGCCGGGTACGGCGAGCCCGCGGTGCAGCTCGTCGTGTCCGAGCCGGATCGCGCGGATCCAGCCGAACGAGATCGGGAACGAGTCGAGCGGCTTCCAGTCGGTGTTGAACGTCCACTCGCCGGAGTGGTCGGCGTGCAGGCTGCGCCCGTAGTGGCCGCCGACGGTGCGGGGGATGAGCCTGGCCGGGGTACGAGCACCCACCCGCTTGATGACCGACGTGCCGAAGCCCTGGATCAGCCGCCCGCCCTGCATGTCGAGCCACGGCGAGTTGAGGACGGTCCCGGCGAGCGCCGGCTGGCGCTCGTTGGCCCACAGCGAGGCGATCAGGCCGCCGGTGGAGTGCGCGCTGAGCACCACGTGGTCGTGCCGGTCCCGCTCGGTCACCCGCTGCCAGGCGGCGTCCAGGTCGGCGAAGTGCTCGCGCAGGTCGGTGACGTAGTTGGGCGTCTGGTGGGGGCGCAGCGAGCGACCGTACTTGCGCAGGTCGACGGCGTAGAAGTCGTAGCCGCGCTCGTTCCACCACTCGGCGTACTCGGTCTGGAAGAAGTAGTCGCAGAAGCCGTGCACGTGCAGCACGGCCTTGCCGGTCGGCTCGGCGGCCCGGCGTACGACGAGGGTGACCACGACCGGGCCTTCCTCGTCGGGCGGGAGGGTGATCGTCTCGGCCAGGTAGGGCTCGCCGAGGATGTCGGTGACCTGCTGGTCGAAGGCTCCGGTGCGCACGCTCAGATTCTTCCAGTACGGCGCAGCCGCAGGGCGAGGTCGGGGTGGTTGGTGGTCACCAGCCAGGCGCGGCCGGGTCGCATCCAGTGCGACAGCGCGCCCGGGGTGTCGACGGTCCACACCAGCAGCGGGATCCCGTTCTTGCGGGCGAAGTGGCGGACCTGGAGGCGAGCCAGCCAGTGGTGCGCCACGGCGAGGTTGGCCCCCGCCTCCCGGTAGCGCGCCCGCGGGAACAGCTCGGTCAACCGGATCCGGATCGCGTGCAGCACCCGGATGTCACGCAGACCCCGGCCCAGCGACAACCCGACCAGGAGGTCGTCGTGACCGGCGCCGACCGCCCATCGGCGGACGGTGCGGACGCCGTCGTCCTCCAGCGTGGTGACGAGCAGCCGGTCGGAGCCCAGCCGCTCGACGGCCCGCGCCACGATCGGCACCTCGCCACCCTGGACCTTGAGGTCGAGGTGCAGGCGGATCCTTCCGGCCACCAGGTCGAGCGCCTCGTCGTAGGACAGCGTCCCGGGCGGTGGTACGTCGACCAGGTCGTGGAGCAGCGCGAGCGAGCCGTCGCCGCAGCGTTGGACGTCGAACTCGACGTAGTCCGCCCCCATGGCGATCGCGGCCTCGATGGCTTCGCGGGTGAGACACCGGTGCGCGCTGACGAGGGTCATCGCTGCGTAGCGTACGTCGCCGCCGCCCGCACCAGGGCCGCGAGCAGGCCGACATCGGCGGCAGTCTCCGGGTGCCACTGCACGCCGACGCAGAAGCGGTCACCCTCGGTCTCCATCGCTTCGAGCGTGCCGTCGGCCGCATGGGCCACGGCGACGAACCCGGGGTGGGAGCGCACCGACTGGTGGTGGTGGCAGTTGACGATCAGCCGGTCACCGACGAACCCGGCGACTCGGCTCCCCGGCGTGGTGACCACCTCGACCGACCCGAACTGGTCGCCACCCGGGCTGTGTCGCTCGTGGTCGACGAGATCGGGGACGTGCTGGTCGAGCGTTCCACCGGCGCGCACGGCCATCACCTGCATGCCCCGGCAGACACCGAGCACGGGCAGCCCGATCGCCTCGGCAGCATCCAGGAGGGCGACCTCCCAGGCGTCCCGGTCCGGGCGCCAGGCGGCGGTCCTCGGGTGGGCGGACTCGCCGTACCGCCCGGGTTCGACGTCGGCCCCGCCGCTCACGACGAGCCCGTCCAGGCGGGCCACGACGGCGTCGGCAGCGCCCACCTGAGCCAGGGGCGGCAGCAGCAGAGGTACGCCGCCGGTCGCCTCGACGGCGTCGGCGTACAGGGTCGGGAGCAGGTCGGCGCGCTGCTGCCAGACCCCCCAGGCCGCGTCCTCGCGGTAGGTGGTCAGGCCGATGATCGGGACCGACATCTCAGAGCGGCGTGACGTAGGCCCCGGAGATGCCGCCGTCGACGAGGAAGGTGTTGGCGGTCATGAAGGACGAGTCGTCGGAGGCCAGGAACAGCACCGCCGCTGCCATCTCCTCCGGCTCACCGAAGCGACCCATCGGGACGTGGACCAGCCGACGGGCGGCCCGCTCGGCGTCCGCGGCGAACAGCTCCTGGAGCAGCGGGGTGTTGACCGGCCCGGGGCACAGCGCGTTGACGCGCACCCCCTGGCGGGCGAACTGCACCCCGAGCTCACGGGTCATCGACAGCACCCCGCCCTTGGAGGCGGAGTAGGAGATCTGCGACGTCGCCGCCCCCATCACCGCGACGAACGACGCGGTGTTGATGATCGAGCCCTTCCCCTGCTCGAGCATGTAGGGGAGCGCGGCCTTGCAGCAGAGGTAGACGCTGGTCAGGTTGACCTCCTGGACCTTGCGCCAGGCGTCCAGGTCGGTGTCCAGGATCGAGTCGTCCTCGGGCGGGCTGATGCCGGCGTTGTTGAAGGCGATGTCGACCGCGCCGTAGGTGTCCTTGGCGGTCTGGAACAGCGCATCGACCTGCTCCTTGTCGGTGACGTCGACATGCACGTACGTCGCCACGTCGGCGCCGCCGAGGTCGGTCACGATCTCGGCCCCGCGCTGGTCGTTGAGGTCGCCGATGACGACCTTGGCGCCCTCCTCGACGAACCGTTGCACGGTCGCCAGGCCGATGCCCGAGCAGCCGCCGGTGATGACCGCGACCCGGTCCTGGATGCGTCCTGCCATGTGTCCTCCTGAAACTCGGTGGTTGAGGTGCGAGCGCAGCGAGCCTCGAAACCGTCAGTGGGCGATGAAGACGTTCTTGAGCTCGGTGAACGCGTTGGGGGCGTCCGGACCGAGCTCACGGCCGAGGCCGGACTGCTTGTAGCCGCCGAACGGCGTCCAGTAGCGGACCGAGGCAGTGCGAGTTGACGCTGAGGTTGCCGGCCTCGACGCCACGGGCGACCCGCAGGCCGCGACCGAGATCCTGGGTGAAGATCGAGCCGGACAGGCCGTACTCGGTGTCGTTGGCGAGCTCGACCGCGTGCGCCTCGTCGTCGAAGGGCATCACCGCGACGACCGGCCCGAAGACCTCCTCGCGCCAGATCCGCGCGCCGGGATCGTCGACGGTCACGACCGACGGCGGCACCCAGAAGCCGTCGCCACCGGGCGTCGTGCCGGCGAACGCGATCTCCACCTCGTCGAGGTAGCCGCGCACCGTCGACTGCTGCTGGGCCGAGATGAGCGGGCCCATCTCGCTGGACTCGTCGCTCGGGTCGAGCACCCGCATGCCGCTGACTGCGGGCTCGAGGTGGGAGAGGAACTCGTCGTACGCCGAGCGCTCGACCAGGATCCGGGAGCGGGCGCAGCAGTCCTGGCCCGCGTTGTCGAAGACGGCGTACGGCGCGCTGGCGGCTGCGGCCGCGATGTCAGCGTCGGCGAAGACGATGTTGGCGCTCTTGCCGCCGAGCTCGAGCGTCACCCGCTTCACCTGGTCGGCACAACCGCGCATGATCTGCTTGCCGACCTCGGTCGAGCCGGTGAAGCAGACCTTGCGGACCAGCTCGTGGGTCACGAACCGCTCGCCGACCACCGATCCCTTGCCGGGGATCACCGTGAGTACGTCCGCGGGCAGCCCGGCCTCGAGCGCCAGCTCGCCGATCCGGATCGCCGTGAGCGGGGTCAGCTCGGCGGGCTTCAGCACGACGGTGTTGCCGGCGGCGAGTGCCGGCGCGAAGCCCCAGGCGGCGATGGGCATCGGGAAGTTCCAGGGCACGATGATGCCGACGACACCGAGCGGCTCGTGCAAGGTGATGTCGATGCCGCCCGCGACCGGGATCTGCTGGCCGAAGAGCCGCTCCGGGGCGCCGGAGTAGTAGTTGAGGCAGTCTCGGACGTTGCCGGCCTCCCAGCGCGCGTTGCCCCAGGTGTGGCCGGCGTTGCGCACCTCGAGCTCGGCGAGCTCCTCGACGTGGGCGTCGACGACGGCCGCGAAGCGGCGCAGCAGGGTGGCGCGCTCGCCCGGGGCGATCGCCTTCCAGGCCGGGAAGGCCGCATGCGCGCGCTCGATCGCCGCATCGGCCTCCTCGATCGAGGCCAGGTGTACGTCGATCACCGGCAACGCGGTTGCCGGGTTGATGACGGTGTACGTCTCGGTCACTTACAGCCTCTCGAATCCGCGGACGAGCTCCCAGTCGGTCACGGCCGCGTTGTAGGCAGCGAGCTCGACGTCGGCCATGTTCGCGTAGTGGTCGACGACCTCGTCGCCCAGGGTTGCGCGAGCGATCTCGGAGGAGGCGAATGCCTCCCGGGCAGCCAGGAGGGTCGTCGGCACCTTGGGTCGGTCGGAGGTGTAGGCGTTGCCGACGAGCTCGTCCTCGAGCGCCAGCTCGTGCTCGATGCCGTAGAGACCGCCGGCCAGCATCGCCGCGAGCGCGAGGTAGGGGTTGGCGTCCGCGCCGGGCACCCGGTTCTCCATCCGGGCGCTCGCGCCGTGGCCCGACCAGCCGGACGGCGCAGGTGCGGTTGTCGAGACCCCACGCGATCGTCGTCGGCGCGAACGATCCGTCGGCGAAGCGCTTGTAGGAGTTGATGTTGGGTGCGAAGAGCAGCGTGAAGTCGGCGACCGTGGCGAGCACACCGGCGATGAAGTGGTCGTAGAGCGGCGTCCGGGCGCCGTCCTTCCAGAACACCAGGTCGCCGTCCGGACCGCGCAGCGAGAGGTGGATGTGGCAGGAGCTGCCCTCGCGCTCGTTGTACTTCGCCATGAAGGTGATCGCCTTGCCCTGCTGGGCGGCGATCTCCTTCGCGGCGTTCTTGTAGACGACGTGGTTGTCGGCGGTCGTCATCGCATCGGCGTAGAGGAACCCGATCTCGTGCTGGCCGAAGTTGCACTCGCCCTTGGCGCCCTCGACGTCGAGCCCCGCCTCGTACATCGTGTTGCGGATCGCGCGCAGCAGCGGCTCGACCCGGGTCGTGCCGAGGATCGAGTAGTCGACGTTGTACTGGTTGACCGGGGTCAGGTCCTGGTAGCGCGCGTCGTGCGCGGCCTCGTACGTCGTGTCGAACGCGACGAACTCGAGCTCGGTGCCGGCCAGCGCGACCCAGCCCTGCTCGGCGCAGCGGTCGAGCTGGCGTCTGCAGGATCGTGCGCGGCGACTGGACGACAGGAGAGTGCTGCAGATCGTCGGGAGGCCAGACGAGGTCGCACTGCACCATGGCGGTCGCGGGCAGGTGGGTGAGCAGCCGGATGGTGCGCTCGTCGAGGACGAACTCCATGTCGCCGTACCCCTTCTCCCACGAGGAGATGGCGTAGCCGTCGACGGTGTTCATGTCGACGTCGACGGCGAGCAGGTAGTTGCAGCCCTCGGTGCCGTGCGGGACCACCACGTCGGCGAAGTAGCGCGCGTGCAGACGCTTGCCCTGGAGCCGACCCTGCATGTCGGTGAAGGCCACGACGACGGTGTCGACGCTGCCCTGCCCGATCCGGTCGAGCAGGTGTTGCATGGTCAGGTGCCGGTCGTTGCGCACGGGCGCTCCTATCCGACCAGGCCGCGCAGCAGCGCAGCCGTGTCGTCGCAGTGTTCTTCCATGACCCGGCGGGCCCGGTCGGCGTCGCCGGCGAGGATCGCCCGCACCAGCGCAGCGTGCTGGACGTCGGAGTGGCCGATGTTGGCATCGAGCACCGGGATCGCGAGCAGCATCTCGTGCAGCGTCGACTGCACCGACGTCACCGCCTCGATCACGCGCGGCGAGTCGGCCAGCGAGGCGACCGTCGAGGTGGAAGCGCGAGTCGGCCTGGCGGTGCGCGGCCGACTTGCGGGCGGCGGCGACGTCGGCGTGCGCGCGCTCCAGCTGCCCACGTCGTACGTCGGTCAGGTCGCCGCTGGCAGCGAGCCAGGCCGCGCCCGGCTCGACGATCCGGCGGTAGTCCAACGCGTCGAGCCAGTCGGCCCGCCGTTCGGGGGACACCCGGGCAGCCGCGCGTGCCGACGGGGTGCGCGGCTTGAGCGTCACGACCGTGCCGCCGCCGCGACCGCGAGTGGTCTCGACCAGTCCGGCCTCGCGCAGCGCGGCCATCGCCTCGCGCAGCGTCGCCCGCGAGACCCCCAGCAGGACGGCCAGGTCGCGCTCGGACGGCAGCGTCGTGCCGAGCGGGTAGACCCCGAGCCGGATCGCGGTCGCGAGCTGTTCCACGCACGCCTCGAAGGCGTGGTGGCCCCGCACGGGCCGCAGGACCGCGTCCGGGAGGTGGTGCTGCGTCGAGGAGTGGGACGACGCGGTCATGGCTCAATCCTTGGATCGTGGACGGGTGCTGTCAATGATCGTAAAGGTCTGAGTTCATACCAATTTTACGAAGGGCTATGGACACCCCGAACCGGCCGGGTCTAGCGTCCGGTTCACATTCGCACGATCACCCCCGGAAGGTGCCGCATGCCCGAAGCACACGAGTCGACCTCGCGAACTCAACGAGGACGAGAAGCACCTCGCGAAGCTCGGCTACAAGCAGGAGCTCGACCGTTCCTGGTCCGGCTTCTCCAACTTCGCCATCTCGTTCTCGATCATCTCGATCCTCGCCGGCTGCTTCACCACGTTCGGCCAGGCCTGGAACAACGGCGGCCCGATCGCGATCTCCTGGGGCTGGCCGATCATCTCGGTCTTCATCCTGATCATCGGCTTCACGATGTCCGAGCTGGTCTCGGCGTACCCGACCTCGGGCGGCATCTACTGGTGGGCCTCGAAGCTCGGCGGACCCGCGGCCGGCTTCTTCACCGGCTGGCTGAACCTGATCGGGCTGATCGCCGTGACCGCCTCGGTGGCCTACGGCGCCGCGAACTTCCTCGACCTCCTGCTCGGCGCTCTTCAGCGACGCGTGGGTCGAGCGGACTACAGCCTGCAGCGGGTCTTCATCGAGTTCGTGATCATCCTGGTCCTGGCCGCGCTGGCTCAACATCTTCTCCAGCCACCTGCTGGCGATCGTCAACAACATCTCGGTGTGGTGGCACGTCGCCGGCGCCGCGATCGTGATCATCCTGATCCTGGTCATCGTCCCGGACGACGCACCAGAGCATCGGGCTGGGTCTTCACGCGAGCGGGTCAACAACTCCGGGTACGACGGCGGCTCGACCAGCGGGTGCATGTTCTGGTTCCTCGTGCTGCCGCTCGGCTTCCTGCTGACGCAGTACACGATCACCGGCTTCGACGCCTCGGCCCACCTCTCCGAGGAGACCGCGTCGGCGTCCAAGGCGGCGGCCAAGGGCATCTGGCGCTCGATCTTCTACTCGGCGGTCGGCGGCTGGATCCTGCTGCTCGCGTTCCTCTTCGCGGTGCAGGACCCGGAGGGCGTGACCGACGGGATCACGTCGGCGGCACGGGTCGACGTGATCTTCGGCCAGGCGCTCGGGACGAACTGCACATCGTCGTCCTCGCGATCTCGACGTTCGGTCAGCTCTTCTGCACCACCGCCTGCCTGACCAGCGCTCGCGGATGACCTTCGCGTTCAGCCGTGACGGCGCGATCCCCGGGTCGAGGCTCTGGTCGAAGGTCACTCGAAGACGCAAGGTCCCCGCCAACGCGGTGATGTTCGTGCGCCGTGATCGCCGGCGCTCATCACGCTCCGGCGCTGATGGAGGTCAACTTCGGACCGAGCGAGCCGATCATCCTGCCGACGGCGTTCTACGCGGTCGTCTCGGTCGCCGTGATCGGGCTCTACCTGGCCTTCGCGATCCCGATCTACCTGCGCTGGAAGATGGGCGACGCGTTCGAGGCCGGCGCGTGGAACAACGGCAAGAAGTACAAGTGGATGAACCTGGTCGCGGTCGCCGAGATCGTGATCATCTGCATCTACTTCATCCTGCCGCTCTACCCGTCGGGCTGGATCCGTGCAACGACGACTTCGAGTGGAAGTTCGTCAACTACGCACCGATCCTCACCTTCGGCACCATCGGTCCTGGTGGCGATCTGGTGGCACGCGTCGGCGAAGAACTGGTTCACCGGCCCGAAGCACACGATCGACCAGGCGGTCGTCGAGGCGTTCGACGACTGACGCTGAGTGACTGACGTCCCACCACTGGACCGCCTCGCCTGCTTGGCGGGGCGGTCCTGGCGCGTCCAGGACCTGCCCGGCGGGCTGACCAACACCAACCTCCACGTGACGACCGACGACGGTCTCGAGCTGGTCGTGCGCTGGTCGCAGGGCGACGCCGAGCTGCTCGGCATCGACCGGGACGCGGAGGCCGCCAACACCGCCGCCGCGCTGACGCCGGGGTGGGGCCGAGGTGCTGGAGTACCGCCCGGACCTGTCGATGCTGGTGATCGCGCTTCCTGCCACGGGCGCGTCACTCGAGAACGCCGACTTCGCCGATCCGGACGTCCTCGCCGCGGGCCGCCGACGGCGACCCGGACCGCTCCACGCCGGACCGCGGTTCACCGGTGACTTCGACATGTTCGCCCGGCAGGCGGCCTACCTCGCAACGGTCAAGGAGCACGGCTACGCCGCTTCCGCAGGGGTACGACGACCACGCCGCCGCGTGGACCGACGTACGACGTGCGCTCGCCGCCGCGGCCCGGCCGACGGTCCCGTGCAACAACGACCTGCTGGCCGCCAACTTCATCGACGACGGCCGAGCGGTCTGTCGGCTGATCGACTACGAGTACTCCGGCAACAACGACGCCTGCTTCGAGCTCGGCAACACCACCACGGAGTGCGACTTCACGCCGGAGCAGGTCGAGGCCTACACCGAGGCGTACTTCGGCACCCCGACCCGAGCCGACCTCGCCCGGGTGCGGCTGCAGACGCTGGTCAGCGAGTACGGCTGGTCGCTGTGGGGCTTCATCCAGGCGGCCGCGAGCCCGATCGACTACGACTTCCACGGCTGGGGGATGGAGCGCTACGAGAAGGCGGCGGCGACGTTCCGCGGTCCGGACCTGGCGGGCCTGCTTGAGGAGGTGGCACCGTGGCTGAGCTTCCCTCCCGCGCCCGGGTGGTCATCGTCGGCGGCGGCGTCATCGGGACGTCGGTCGCCTACCACCTGACCAAGCTGGGCTGGACCGACGTGCTGCTGCTCGAGCAGGGCACCCTGTCCTGCGGGACGACCTGGCACGCGGCCGGTCTGGTCGGCCCGCTGCGGGCGTCCGAGAGCGGGACCCGGCTGGTGCAGTACTCCGCCGAGCTCTACGACGTCGCTGGAGGCGGAGACCGGTCTGGCGACCGGGCTACCGCAACGTCGGCGGCGTGATCGTGGCGCGCACCGAGGACCGGATGGTCCAGCTGCGACGCACGGCGGCCAACGCGACGGCGTACGACATGGACTGCGAGCTGGTCTCGCCCGCCCGCGCCCAGGAGCTGTGGCCGGCGATGCGGGTCGACGACCTGCTCGGCGCGATCTGGCTGCCCGGCGACGGCAAGGTCAACCCGACCGACGTCACCCAGTCGCTGGCCAAGGGCGCGCGGCAGCGGGGCGCCCGGATCGTCGAGCGGGTGCGTGTGACCGGGCTTCTCCGTGACCGACGGCCGGGTGACCGGCGTACGCACCGACCGCGGCGACGTCGAGGCCGAGGTCGTCGTCAACTGCGCCGGCCAGTGGGCCAAGGCGCTCGGTGACCTGGTCGGCGTGAGCGTGCCGCTGCACTCGGCCGAGCACTTCTACGTCGTCACCGAGGGGGTCGAGGGCGTCCACCCAGACCTGCCGATCATGCGCGACCCGGACGGCTGGACCTACTTCAAGGAGGAGACCGGCGGCCTGGTGGTCGGCGGCTTCGAGCCCGAGGCCAAACCGTGGCGCTCGCCCGACGACCTGCCGTACCCGTTCGAGTTCCAGCTCCTCGAGGAGGACTGGGACCACTTCTCGGTGCTGATGGACGAGGCCGTACGCCGGATCCCGGCGCTGGAGCACACCGGGATCCGCAAGTTCTACAACGGCCCGGAGTCGTTCACCCCCGACAACCAGTTCCTGCTCGGCGAGGCGCCGACGCTGCGCGGCTTCTTCGTCGGCGCCGGCTTCAACTCGGTCGGCATCGCCTCGGCCGGTGGGGCCGGACGTGCGCTCGCCGAGTGGATCGTCGCCGGGGAGCCGCAGGACGACCTGGTGGGCGTCGACGTACGGCGGTTCGCGCCGTTCCACGCCGACAACCGGTGGCTGCGGTCGCGGGTCGCGGAGGTGCTCGGACTGCACTACGCGGTCCCGTGGCCCAACCGCGAGCTCGAGACCGCTCGGCCGCAGCGCACCTCGCCGGTGCACGAGCGACTCGCCGCCGCGGGCGCGCTGTCCGGCACCCGGATGGGCTGGGAGCGGCCCAACGTCTTCGGCCCGCCGGGCGCGACGACTCGACTACTCGTGGGCCAAGCCGTCCTGGCTGCCCTGGTCGGCCGCCGAGCAGCGCGCCACCCGGCAGGACGTCGCGGTCTTCGACCAGACGTCGTTCTCGAAGTACGTCGTCGACGGTCCGGACGCGCTCGCCGGCCTGCAGTGGGTCTGCGCGGCCGACGTCGACGTGCCGGTCGGCGGCTGCGTGTACACGCCGTTCCTCAACGCCCGCGGGACCTACGAGGCCGACCTCACCGTCACCCGGACCGGGCCGATCTCCTTCCTGCTGGTGTCCAGCTCGGCGACGACCGTGCGCGACCTGGACTGGCTGGCGCGGCACGGCGTACCGGCCCGCGACGTCACCGAGGAGTACGCCGTGCTCGGGGTGATGGGGCCGCGCTCGCGATCGCTGCTCGGCGCGCTCTCCGACGACGACTGGTCGGAGGACGGCTTCCCGTTCGCGACCAGCGGCGAGGTCACGGTCGCCGGCGAGCGGCTGCGGGCCACGCGGATGACGTACGTCGGCGAGCTCGGCTGGGAGCTGATGGTGCCGGTCGGGTCCGCGGTCGCGGTCTACGACGCGATCGCGGCCGGCGGCGCGACGGACGCCGGCTACTACGCGATCGAGTCGCTGCGGCTGGAGAAGGGCTACCGTGCCTTCGGGCGCGAGCTCACCCCGGACTACGGCCCGGTGGAGGCGGGGCTCGTCTTCGCCACTGCGCGTCAGCGGCACGAAGGACTTCCTCGGCCGGGGTGCGCTGGAGAGGCATCGGGAGGCCCTGGCCGCCGGTGGACCTCGACGCCGACTGGTGTCGCTCGTGGTCGAGTCGCCGGAGCCGATGCTCTGGGGCGGCGAGCTGCTCCTGCTCGACGGCGCTCCGACCGGGCAGGTCACCAGCGCCGCCTGGGGCGAGACGCGTCGGATCGTGCGTCGGACTCGGCTACCTGCGTCACGACGGACCGGTCACGCCGACTGGCTCGCCGCCGGCAGCCTTCGAGGTCGACGTCGCGGGGGAGCGGTACGTCGTACGTCCGTCACTGAGGGCGCCCCTGGCCTGACCCGCCGGTGCCCGGTCAGTCCTCGATCCGCAGACCGAGCTCGTCGGCGAACCGCGGCGCGAGCAGCGTCAGCTGAGCAGGGCTGAGCGTGGCGCCGCGCAGGCCGGCGAGTCCGTCGACCGCCTCGAAGCTGGCCCGCCGCAGATCGAAGTCGCGGAGCCTGGCTCCTTGCACGTCCAGGTTCGCCACCCGGGTGTCGACCAGGGAGACCCGCGTGGCTACGGCGCCGACGAGGTCGAGCTCCCCGATGATGCAGTCGGTGAACAGGACGTCGATGAGCTCGGCCCCGCGCAGGTTGGCGTAGCTGAGCTTGCAGTTGACGAAGTGGACCGAGCGCCACTGCGACTCGTAGGCCTCGACCGAGCCGAGTCTCCCGGCCACCTGGACGTCGCGCCACTGGGTGCGCGAGGCGAGAACGACGGTGAAGCTGACCTGGTCCAGGTCCACCTCGGTGAACCGGGCGCCCTTCAGGTCGACCTCGTCGGCGCTCACCTGGGCGAGGTGGACGCCGTCGAGACGGGCTCCGGCCAGATCCAGCCGGTCCAGGACGAGGTCGGAGTAGCTGACGGACTCCAGATCGGCGTTCGCGGCGAGGTCGGCCTCGGGGTCACCATCGACCAGAGCGCCGAGGTGGAGGACGGCGACCGTGGGCGCCTTGGTTCGGGCCTGCCCACTGCTCATGACCCTGACCCTATCGAGGCGTACGGTCCACCCATGAGACCGACTCTGGGCGTCGACGTGGCGGCGCCCGCTGAGGTCGCGTGGGCCGAGCTGGTCGAGCTGGACAGCTGGCCACAGTGGGGGCCGACCGTGCGGTCGGCGCGACTGGACGACGGGACCGAGCGCCTGCGCGCCGACGCCTCCGGGGCGGTGCAGACGACGCTGGGTCTCTGGCTTCCCTTCCAGGTCACCGGTTGGCACGACGAGGGACCGCGTAGGTCGTGGTCCTGGCGGGTCGCGGGTGTGGCTGCGACCGAGCACTCGGTGACGTCGGCAGGACCGTCACGGTGTCGGGTCGAGATGAGCGTCCCTTGGTGGGCACCTGCGTACCTCACCGTGATCGCGCTCGCACTGGCGAGGATCCGTCGGCGAGCCGAGGCCGGCTGAGCTCGGTGACTACCGCCCGATGTGGAAGCGGTCGCCGTACACGTGCCAGGTGAGCGGCGGCCGCAACCGCATGGTGTGCTCGCAGGAAGCGGCGTTGGGCGTCATCGACCGTGATGCTGGGCCTGCCAGTTGTCTAGCTGCCTGCGTGGGTCTCCGACTCCACGACCGGGTCGGCGGCGTGCTCCTTGGCCTTGTCGTCCTGGGCGCCCGGGGCACCGAGGTCGGCATCGGCGCGGACCAGCTCCTCGATCTGCTTGGCGGTGTCGGCGTCGACCCTGCGCCAGTACTCGAAGGCACGCTCGAGCACGTCACCCTCGACCCCGCCGAGCAGGTGCCCGGCGACGGTCTTGACGAAGTTCGCCCGGATCTCGTCGTCCCAGACGTCGCGGACCAGGGTGCCGGCCTGCGTGAAGTCGTCGTCGTCCGCACGCAGGGTGTAGGCCTGCCGGACCATCGCTCCATCGGCCTCCCACCCGGGGTCGACCTCGCCGACCTCGTCGGCGTACCCACGGCCGAACGAGTTCGGCGCGTAGACCGGCTCGTCGCCACGGTGCTCGTAGGCCATCGGCCCGTCCTGGGTATAGGTGTTGATCTCGACCTTGGGGCGGTTGACCGGCAGCTGGAGGTAGTTGGGACCGATCCGGTGGCGGTGCGTGTCCGAGTACGCGAACGCCCGCCCGAGCAGCATCTTGTCGGGGGAGAACCCGATGCCGGGCACGAGCGCCGACGGCTCGAACGCCGCCTGCTCGATCTGGGCGAAGAAGTTGTCGGGGTTGCGGTCGAGCGTCATCGTCCCGACCTTGATCAGCGGGTAGTCGCTGTGCGGCCAGATCTTGGTCAGGTCGAACGGGTTGATCCGGTACGTCGCCGCGTCGTCGTACGGCATGGCCTGGATGGACAGCGTCCACGACGGGAAGTCACCGCCGGCGATCGTCTCGTAGAGGTCGCGGCGGTGGAAGTCGGCGTCCTCGCCGGCGATCCGGGTGGCGTCCTCATCGGTGAGTCCCTCGACGCCCTGGTTGCTGTGGAAGTGGTACTTCACCCAGTGCTTCTCGCCGGCCGCGTTGATCCAGAGGTAGGTGTGGGAGCCGTAGCCGTTCATGTGGCGGTAGGACTTCGGAATGCCGCGGTCGCCCATCAGGTAGGTCACCTGGTGGGCGGACTCCGGGTTGAGGCTCCAGAAGTCCCACTGCATGTTGTTGTCGCGCAGTCCGGATCCGCCGCGGCGCTTCTGCGAGCGGATGAAGTGCGGGAACTTCATCGTGTCGCGGATGAAGAAGACCGGGGTGTTGTTGCCGACGAGGTCGTAGTTGCCCTCGGAGGTGTAGAACTTCAGCGCGAAGCCGCGCGGGTCGCGCCACGTGTCCGGCGAGCCCATCTCTCCGGCCACCGTCGAGAAGCGGGCGAGCATCTCGGTCTTCACACCTGGCTGGAAGAGCGCCGCCTTCGTGTACGCCGAGACGTCCTCAGTGGTCTCGAACTCGCCGAAGGCGCCAGAGCCCTTCGCGTGGACGTTGCGCTCCGGGATCCGCTCCCGGTTGAAGTGCGCCATCTGGTTCAGGAAGTGCACGTCGTGGAGCAGGATCGGTCCGTCGGGACCGAGCGTCAGCGAGTTGCGGTCGCTCGGGGCGGGCGCGCCGTTGTCGGTGGTCGACCCGAGGTCCGCCTCCGATGAGGGGGCCGTCGCGATCGAGGTGCCGTCGTCGGGCTGGGGCAGGTCAGGCATGTCGCTCCCTGTGGATCTCGCGAATGGGTACGACAGTCGTGTACCCATTCGCCGGGCCGCTCATCCCTTGCGTCGTCCCTGCTCCGAGCGGACCCGATGGGTAACCGAACGTCTGCTCGCGCGTTGGAGGGTGCACGTAGATTGAAGTTCGTGCGGAGGCCGCGGCCTTCGCGTCTGGCGCTGGGGGGACCAGCAGAATCGGGGACGACCATGGGCGTGACACCCCGTCGACGTCGCACGTGGCTGGCCATCGTGGGAGTGGTGCTCATCGCGGGCGGGCTGGTCGCTCACTACACCCAGGGCTCCGATGCCGGGGTCGGCGAGACCGCCGCTGCTGAACCCACCACACCGACGCCGTCGGCAACGGCCGGCACTGCCGTCGTTCCGGCACCGACGATGTCGGCAGCCCCCCGAGAGACCAAGCGCCCCGACGTACGGCGTCCTCGCGTGACCGGGGTCCCAGGCACGGTCGTCATCCCCGCCCTCGAGGTCGACGCGCCCGTCCTTCCGATCCAGGCCCCCGGTGGCGTCCTGATCCCGCCGGGTGACCCGCAGGAGCTCGGCTGGTGGGCCGATGGCGCCATGCCGGGAGCAGCGCGGGGCAGCGCACTGGTGACGGGCCACACCGTGCACACGGGTGGGGGTGCGCTCGATGACCTCGAGACGCTGGGGCGCGGAGACCTGGTGAAGGTCCGGACCTCCGGCGGCTGGATCGACTACGCCGTCCGTGACGTCGAGGTCTACGACAAGGGCAGCCTGGCGACCGGCGCCCCACACCTCTTCAGCCAGGAGTCGCGAGGGCGCCTCGTGCTGATCACCTGCGAGGACTGGAACGGTGAGCGCTACCTGAGCAACGTCGTCGTCACCGCCTTTCCTCGCGCATGACTGCCGGTTCGACGGGTACCCCACCTTCTGACCGAACCGATTAGCTACTTGGGTGCTTTTCGGGCGTAACCCGAGACCTCAGCGCTCGTTGAGTCTTGTGGATTACCGGCATCCAGCGCCAGTGCGGTGCGGATGCCGACGTTCTCGGCCAAGTGTTCTTGGGGGGCCGGTCCGTTTCATTGATGCACGAAACACGACTGAGGAGATCGAGTAGATGAAGAAGGCAATCTTTGGGGGCGCGGCGCTGCTGCTCGCGGGTCTAGGACTCACGTTCACATCCGTGGCTGCTGACGCACACACTCCGAGCATCAGCGCCGACTGTTCCGGCGTGCAGCTGAACGCGACGTCGTTCGACGCGGGTCAGGCCAACACCTGGACGGTCACCGTCGGTGGGGCGACTCAGAGCGGCACGTTCGAGCAGACATTCAGCCAGACCTTCCCGGTGCCGCAGGCCGGGGCGACGACCGCCTGGTCGGCGCGCATCGTGTCCTACGACGGCGTCTACGACTCGGGCGTCCAGTCCGGCAGCGTCGGGCCGTGCGGCACACCCACACCCCCGCCCCCGCCCCCGCCGACCGATGTCTGCGCGGATCTGCCGGGCGACCAGCAGCCGGGCACCGAGTGCACCCCTCCGCCGGACACGATCCGCACCGAGACGGGCAGCGACCACGGTTGCGACGTGGCCTTCCAGGGCAAGAAGTACGGCGCTGGCGACCTGACGTACGACACCGTCTTCGACGACACCCACGTCTTCAACGCCGACACCAGCGTGTGGGATCTCGTGACCGACACGACCGGTGACATCGAGAACGTGGAGTTCACCCCGTGGACGAAGGACCAGCAGGTCACGGCCGGCTGTGTCGAGAAGCCTGGCACCCAGACCCTCGGTCACCACGGTCACCACAACCACGGTCAGAACCACCACGACGACACCGAGGTCAAGGGTGTGCAGGCCCACTCGACGTCCAACACGACCACGGCCCAGCCTCAGCCGTCCACCCAGGTGCCGACGGTCGTCGACGCCGGTCTGGCCGGTGCGATCGCCAGCGACGCGCCTGTCGCGTCGAGCAGCAGCTCGTTCGTCAGCGTGGCGAGCGTGCTCGCGGGAGCAGGATTCATCCTGATCCTCGGTGCGGTCTTCGCGCCGCGCCGCCGTACTGCTGCCTGAGCAGCATCGTCAGCTGGGCGGTCGCACCTCGGTGCGGCCGCCCAGCGGGCATTTGCGGTCAATCCGCACGCTGCTCCCGCCGCCTGAGAGTGACCTGGACAAGGATTCCCGCGAGCAGAGCGCCCAGGGTCCCGAGGGTCTCGTCGCCCAACGTGTCCTCATAGGCCGTGTCGATCTCCGTGCCGTGCCTGATGAACGTGAACCACTCGCCGAGCTCCCATCCGATCGCCAGCACGGCGCCGAGGCCGGTCACCAGGAGCACCACCGCCCAGCCGGGGCGCACGTTGGTGCAGATGATCAGCCCGACCCCGGTCAGCAGGAGGAACCAGTTGAAGAAGTGGTTGAAGTCGTCCCACCACGCGAGCGAGTCGTAGAGGTCGGCACTGTTGCCGGTCACATCGATCAGGAACGGCAGCATCACCAGGCTGAACGCGCCGTACGGCGGGCGCTCGTCGGGCCGGCGTCGCTTGGCGAAGAGCCACCACAGTGCCGGGACCAGGAGCATCAGGACCGGATAGGCGATCAGCCTGGCTCCGAACGCCTTGTCGGCGAACCGGTCGATCCCGGGCCACCACTCCGCCACCGCCAGCTGACCAACCGTGAGGAGCAGGATCAGAACGGGCACCCATGCAGGGCAGCGGCGGCTCGACACGCGACCATGGTGGCAGGAATATCGCGACCGGCTGGCTGGTTGAACGGATAGTTCGCAATTCAACTAAACGTCAAGGCCGCATTCCGGCCAGGAAGTGATGGGGTCATGCAGTTCGGCATCTTCACCGTCGGCGACGTCACGGCCGACCCGACCACGGGTCGCACGCCGACCGAGCACGAGCGGATCAAGGCCACCGTCGCGATCGCCAAGAAGGCCGAAGAGGTCGGCTTGGACGTCGTCGCGGTCGGGCAGCACCACAACCCGCCCTTCGTCGCCTCGTCGCCCACCACGACGATGGCCTACATCGCGGCGCAGACCGAGCGGATCATCCTCTCGACGGCGACCACCCTGATCACCACCACCGACCCGGTGCGGATCGCCGAGGACTACGCCACGCTCCAGCACCTCACCGACGGTCGGATGGACCTGATGCTCGGGCGCGGCAACACCGGACCGGTGTACCCGTGGTTCGGCAAGGACATCCGCGACGGGGTCAATCTCGCGATCGAGAACTACGCGCTGCTGCACCGGCTCTGGCGCGAGGACGTCGTGGACTGGCAGGGCAAGTTCCGCACGCCGCTGCAGGGCTTCACGGCGACCCCCCGCCCGCTGGACGGCGTCGCGCCGTTCGTCTGGCACGGCTCCATCCGCACCCCGGAGATCGCCGAGCAGGCCGCCTACTACGGCGACGGCTTCTTCTCCAACCACATCTTCTGGCCGGCCTCGCACACCAAGCAGATGGTCGACCTCTACCGCCGCCGGTTCGAGCACTACGGCCACGGCACGGCTGATCAGGCGATCGTCGGCCTCGGCGGCCAGGTGTTCCTGCGCAGGAACAGCCAGGACGCCGTCCGCGAGTTCCGCCCCTACTTCGACAACGCGCCGGTCTACGGCCACGGCCCGTCGATGGAGGACTTCACCTCCCAGACGCCGCTGACGGTCGGCTCGCCCCAGGAGGTGATCGAGAAGACGCTCGGCTTCCGGGACTACGTCGGTGACTACCAGCGTCAGCTCTTCCTCATGGACCACGCCGGCCTGCCGCTCAAGACCGTCCTCGAGCAGCTCGACCTGCTCGGCGAGGAGGTCATCCCGGTGCTGCGCAAGGAGTACGACGCGCTGCGTCCCGCGCACGTGCCGGTGGCACCCACCCACGCTTCGCTGGTCGCCGCGGCAGGTGGCGCCCACGACCACACCCTCCACGCCGTCGACGATGTGACAGGAGCCTCGGTATGAGCCGCATCGCTGTGATCAGCGCGGGCCTGAGCGTCCCGTCCTCGACCCGGCTGCTGGCCGACCGGCTCGCGACCGCCTCCGTGGCCGCGATCCACGAGCCCGTCGAGGTCGACGTCATCGAGCTGCGCCCGCTGGCGCACCTGCTGGCCGACAACCTGCTCACCGGCTTCGCGTCCGGGGAGCTGGCCGAGGCGATCGAGACGGTACGGCGCGCCGATGCGCTGATCGTCGTGACGCCGGTGTTCGCGGCGTCGTACTCAGGCCTCTTCAAGACGTTCTTCGACGTCCTCGAGCCCGATCTGCTGACCGGCGTCCCGGTGCTGATCGCCGCGACCGCGGGCACCGCGCGCCACTCACTGGTGCTCGAGCACGCGCTGCGGCCCCTCTTCAGCTACCTCCACGCGACAGTGGTGCCGACTGCGGTCTTCGCCGCGAGCGAGGACTTCGGCGAGTCCGGTCTCGACTCCCGCATCGAGCGCGCCGCGGGCGAGCTGGCCGGTCTGCTGGCCGGCGCGCCTCGTCGTCGGGCGCGCTCGCTCGAGGACGAGTTCGCCGATCCGACACCGTTCGAGGACCTGCTCCGCGGGGCCTGAGGACACGCGGATTCTCCGCATCCCGATCGGCTCGGGCGATCTCAGTGCTGGTAGGTGCCGTGGAGGATGGCGCGACCGGCTGTCTTGAAGGCCAGGTTGAAGGACACCACCGCCGGCGACGCGTCGGAGTCGACGCCGAGGGTCGGCTCCTTCACCGCGTGGACGACGAAGAAGTAGCGGTGCACCTGGTCGTTCGGCGGGGGAGCGGCGCCCATGAAGGCCTTGCTGCCACCGTCGTTGCGGCACATGAACGCGCCACCGGGCAGTTCCGCACCCGCGGCCCCGGCGCCGACCTCGAGCGAGGTGACGTCCGCGGGCAGGTCCACGAGCACCCAGTGCCAGAAGCCGCTCGGCGTCGGGGCATCAGGGTCGAAGCAGGTGACCGTGTAGCTCTGGGTGCCCTCGGGCGCACCCTCCCAGGACAGCTGGGGCGAGGTGTCGCCGGCGTCGGCGACCTGGTCGTCCTTCAACGGCTGGCCGTCGGAGACGTCTGCGCTGGTGACGGTGAACGACGGGACCACCGGCAGCAGCTCGTAGGGATCCGGCGTCACTGGACGGTCAAGGCTCATGGCTGTCTCCTCGGGTTCGCTCGTCTTCGGAACTGCCAACCTAGCCTCCATCGCCAGACGGGTCGTCCGGGCCTGGTCGGCCGCTGCTGCGGGTCATGCGGCCCACCCAGACGGGCTATTCCGGGCCGGTTCGTCCCGCTGGGACGGTGGAGATCCGGTGCAGGCTCGGCGCTCTCGCGGCCGCCCCCTGCATCGCAGGAGGGTGGCCGTGGACGACTCGATGCCGACGACCGACTCCGTGGTCGTCGTCGGCGGCGGCCTCGGAGGGCTGGTGGTTGCCCATGAGCTCGCGCGCGCAGGGGTCGACTGCCGGGTCCTCGAGGCCGCAGGCCGACCCGGCGGCAGGGTCGAGTCCACGACGTACCCCGACGGGGTCAGCGCGGAGGCCCACATGGAGGAGTTCTGGGAGAGCAACCCGATCCGCCCCCTGCTCGACGAGCTCGGCCTGCCACTGGTCGAGGACGTCGCACACTCCAGCGTCGTGATCGACGGACGGCTGCACCCGTACTGCGGTGACGGGGACCGGGATCAGTACCTCAGCGGGATCTTCGACGATCCGGAGCGGGAGGAGTTCCTGCTGTTCAACGCTCGGGCGTCGGGCGACCTGCGCACGCTCGAGGAGGCGGGCGGGCGACTGTCCGGTGCCGGGCACCTCACCGACTTGGCGCGGACCAGCCTGGCCGAGCACGTGCGCCACGTCGTCCCGCTCCGCCGGGTCCGCGAATGGATCCGCATCGTCGTCGAGAGCGAGACCGCCGTGGGCTGGGAGCAGATCTGCGCGCTCGACGGTCTCGCCGAGCTCGCTCCCTTCCTCGACACCGACACCGGGTTCGGAGAGACCAACGCTCACGTGGTCGGAGGCAACGACCGGCTTGTCGAGGCCCTGGTGGCGAGGCTGCCCGACGGAACCATCCGTACCGGGACCCGGGTGGTCGGCGTCCGCGAGGACCGCGACGCCGTTGTCATCTGCCACCGTGACACCGCAGGTGTCGACGCGTTGACCCGGGCCGGTCGCGTGGTCCTGATGGTCCCCACCTGGTCGCTCTCCGAGATCGACCTGGGCGGCACGCTCGGAGCACGCGCACGTCACGCGGTGGACAGCACCGGCGCGGGCAGCTACGTCAAGGTGCTGGTGCGGTTGCGACGGGAGGCGCTGAGCCTATGGGAGTGCCACGGACCCGGGCTGTTCACCCTCCTGACCGATGCTGCGGTGGGGTGCCTCTACCTGACCGACCCCGGTCAGCCGCGCGACCTCGTCCTGACGATGCTGGTCCCGGGTCGCCACGCCGTACGACTGTCCGGGTGCCACCGCGACGACATCGGGCGGATGGCTGTGCAGTCGCTGGTCCGGCACCGGCTGGTGTGGGACGGCGATGTCCGCCCCAGGCGCTGGTCCGCCGGGCTCGAGGCACTGGTCACCGACGTGCAGGTCCACGACTACCCCCGTGCGGTGGCGTACTGGCCGGTCGATCGGGGTCGGTCGCGCTTCGATGCCGACTCGTGGGCGCTGCGCGAGCCGCACGGACGCGTCCACGTCGGCGGTGACACGACGGAGAGCAGCCACTCCGACGGCGCCGTCCGGTCGGCCTATCGCATCGCGAGCCAGATCCTCGCGGACCTCGGCGGCAGTCGGCCCCAGCGAGCCCCGGAACCGGCGTGAGCACGCCCCAGCCCGTGACGGATGCCCCGGGGATCGGCCTGCGCCGCGAGCTCGGACGGCTCGACACCGTGCTGTTCCTGATCTCCGCCATGGTCGTCGTCGACACCATCGGCGCGATCGCCGTCGGTGGCGCCGAGGCCTTCACCTGGCTGGTCGTGCTCTTCGTCTTCTTCTTCGTGCCCTCGGCGCTCATCAGCGCCGAGCTCGGGGCCGCGATCCCGGAGGAGGGCGGCGCCTACGTCTGGGTCCGGATGGCGTTCGGACGCTTCGCCGGATCACTGACCTCGCTCTTCTACTGGGCCGGGACACCCATGTGGCTGGGTGGCTCGGTGGCCATCGTCGCGATGTCGGTCTTCGAAGCGTTCATCGGTGGCTTGTCCACCCCTGGAGCGTTCTGCTTCGGCCTGGTGTTCATCGCTCTGGCGACCGCCGGTGCGGTCGTGCCGCTGCGGTGGGGCAAGTGGGTGCCGACGAGCGGCGCAGTCGGCCAGATCCTGCTGCTCTCGACGTTCACCCTCACCGTCGTCCTGTACGGGGCTGAGCACGGCTTCCACCGACTTGCCGTCCACGACTTCCGGCCGTCCGGCGCGGTCTTCATCGCGGTGGTGCCCATCCTGCTGTACTCGTTCGTCGGAGTGGAGCTCCCCACCACCGCCGCCGAGGAGATGCGGGACCCGCGGCGGGACATCCCTGCGGCGATCGGGACGGCGGGAGTGGCGCAGGCGCTGATGTACGGCGTACCGATCCTGGCGGTCCTGCTGGTGCTACCGGCCGGGCAGATCACCTCGCTGCACGGGCTGATCGACGCGATGCGCACGGTCTTCACGGTCTACGGCGGCGAGGTCGCGGCTGACGGGAGCGTGCACCTGGGAGGCGCAGGGGTGGTGGTCGCCTGGGCCAGTGCGTGGGTCTTCATCTGGGTGCTGGTCGCGAGCGGCTCAGCGTGGATCATGGGAGCCGGGCGCGCGCAGGCCGCTGCCTGTCTGGACGGCGCCGGACCACGGGTCCTCGGGCGGATCTCGCCCCGCAGCGGCGTCCCGGTGGTGATGGGCCTGGTGTCGGGTGCAGTCTCCGCGGCCGCGATGACCCTGGCCCTCTGGCTGACCGGAGGAGACGGCCAGAAGTACTTCTCGGTCGCCCTGGTCGTCGCGATCACGATGATCGTGCTCGCCTACCTGCTGATCTACCCGTGCTTCATCTGTCTCCGGCTGACCCATCCCGGCCTCGAGCGACCGTTCCGGGTCCCCGGAGGGGTGGCGGTCGCCTGGGTGCTGTCCGCCCTGGCCACCGGCTGGTCCCTGCTGGTGGCCGTCTGCCTGCTGTGGCCCGGCTTCGGCACCGCGCACCCTGATGCCCACCTGCCCGCCGGCTTCGAGGGCGCCCGCGTCGAGTTCGAGGCCCTGACGCTGGTGCCGGTCATCGTCGTGGTGATGCTCGTCGCCGGGTACTTCGCGGTTCTGGCCCCGCGGGACAGGCCCGACCCCTGAGGGCGTGTCCACGTCACACGCGCTGCTCCGGGACGACTCCGTCGCCGGGGATGATGGTGCGATGGACGAGTTCCCGACCTATCCCTCCGGTCTCCTGCTGACCGGTCGACGGGTGGTCGTCGTCGGGGGTGGCCACGTCGCCCAGCGTCGGGTGCCGCAGCTGATCGCGGTCGGCGCCGACGTCCACCTGGTCTCGCCCGCGGTGACGCCCGCGATCGAGGGCATGGTCGGTTCGGGCGAGCTGACCTGGTACGAGCGCGGCTTCCAGGCCACCGATCTCGACGAGACCTGGTACGTCATCGCGGCGACCGCCGACCGCGAGGTCAACGAGCAGGTGTCGCTCGCGGCCGAGGAGCGCCGGATCTTCTGTGTGCGCGCCGACGACGCCACCCAGGCCACCGCCTGGACGCCCGCTGTCGGGCGGCATGCCGGCGTCACGGTGGCGGTGCTCGGTCAGCGCGATCCCCGTCGCTCTGCCGCGGTCCGCGACGAGATCCTCGAGGGCCTGCGGGAGGGCACCATCGTCGCCCGGCACGAGCGCGACCGCTCGCCGGGCGTGGTGCTCGTCGGCGGCGGGCCCGGCGACCCGGAGCTGGTGTCGGTGGCCGGGCGCAAGGCCCTGATGGAGGCCGACGTCGTCGTCGCCGACCGGCTCGCACCCCGTGAGCTCCTCGGCGAGCTCCCCGCGGACGTCGAGCTGATCGACGTCGCGAAGCTCCCCCGGGGTCGCTCGGCGCTGCAGGAGGAGATCAACCGGGTCATCGTCGAGCGGGCACTCGAGGGCAAGCGGGTGGTCCGCTTCAAGGGCGGCGACAACTTCGTCTTCGGTCGTGGCTACGAGGAGGTCCTCGCCTGCCGGGAGGCCGGCGTCCCGGTCACCGTCATCCCCGGCCTGAGCAGCTCGGTCGCGGTCCCGGCCGTCGCCGGCATCCCTGTCACCCACCGTGGCGTGACCCACGAGTTCACCGTCGTCTCCGGTCATCTGCCTCCCGGCCATCCGGAGTCACTGGTCAACTGGCCGGCGCTCGCCCAGCTCTCCGGCACCGTGGTCCTGATGATGGCCGTCGAGAACGCGCCGGCGATCGCGGCGGCCCTGGTCTCCGGTGGCCGACCCGCGACCACCCCCGTCGCGGTCATCTGCGACGGGACCATGCCGGGGGAGCGGACCGTGCTGGCGACGCTCGGCACCCTCGAGGCGGGGCTGGCGGCTCACGACGTACGACCCCCGGCGATCATCGTCGTCGGTCAGGTCGTCGCGATCGCTCACCCCGAGGTCTTCGCCTAGTGGCCACCGTCGTCGTGGTCGACGATCCGGCGGACCCGCGGCTCGCGGACTACCGCGACCTGCGCGACGTCGAGCTGCGCAAGAACCTCGAGGCCGAGCACGGGCTGTTCCTGGCCGAGGGCGAGAAGGTCGTCCGCCGTGCCGTCGAGGCCGGATTCGACGCCCGGTCCTTCCTGATGGCGCCGCGCTGGCTGGACTCCCTGGCCGACGTGCTGGATCGCAGCGACGCACCCTGCTTCGTGCTCAGCGAGGCGCTGGCCGAGGAGGTCACCGGCTTCCACGTGCACCGCGGAGCGCTCGCGTCGCTCGAGCGGCGACCGCTTCCGACGCTGGAGTCGGTGCTCGCCGGAGCGCGCTCGGTGCTGGTGCTGGAGGACCTGGTCGACCACACCAACGTCGGCGCCATCTTCCGCTGCGGTGCCGCGTTCGGCTTCGACGCGGTCCTGCTCGCGCCCCGCTGCGCGGACCCCCTCTACCGACGCTCGATCAAGGTCGGGATGGGCGCGGTGTTCAGCACCCCGTGGACCCGGCTGCCGGACTGGGCCGATGCCCTGCCGTCGCTCTCGGCCGCCGGCTTCACGACGATCGCGCTGACCCTCGCGGCGGACGCCGTACCCATCGAGGAGGCGGTCGCCGGGGTCGACAAGGTCGCCCTCGTGCTCGGTTCGGAGGGGCACGGGCTGTCGAGGCGGTGGGAGCAGACCGCCGCCCGGCGGGCGATCATCCCGATGCGCGAGGGCATCGACTCGCTCAACGTCGCGGCCGCGACGGCGGTCGCCTGCTACATCACCGCACGTCGGTAGGAACGAGTCAGACGCTCAGCTCGAAGATCAGCTCGAGGCCGTCCTCGTCGTCCCACTGCTCCCCGTTGGCCACGAACGGGTACTGCCGGATCAGCCCGAGCGAGGCCTCGTTGTCAGGTGCGATGGTGACACGGAGCGTGCGGACGTCGGGCTCGTCCTGGGCCCGCACGATCGCGAGCTCCAGCGCGGCCCGGGCATATCCGCGACGGCGGTACGTCGGGTCCACGCCGTACCCGACCTCGACCATGCCGTCCACGTCCGGCGCGGCGTGGAAGCCGGACTGCCCGACCGCCACCTGCTCCTCCTCGTCCCAGAGGATGCCGGTGATCCACGGCAGGTCCTCGGGCGACTCGACCGCCTGGACGGCCCGGTACTGCCAGGTGCGCACCGAGCCCTCCGAGACCTGCCACTCGGTCAGTGGCACCGGCGACACCGCCTGGGCGCCGCTGAGATCACCGGCCGCGAGCGCGATGATCGCCTCGGGCGGCAGGTGCACGATCCGTACGGCGCTCGCGCTCACGCCGGCCAGTCCGGCGGGAAGTCGTCGGCGACCTTGTCGTGCGCCTTCTGGAGCCGCTTGCGCAGCTTGGTGGGCAGGCGGTCGCCGAAGACGGTGCCGAGGGTGTGGTCGGTCTCGTGCTGCAGGCAGCGAGCCAGCAGCCCGTCGCCGGAGAACGCGACCGGTCGGCCGTCGAGACCGGTGCCCGTCACGGACGCGAAGTCCGGCCTGGCACAGGTGACGAAGGCGCCGGGGAAGGACAGGCAGCCCTCCTCGTCCTCGTCGAGCTGGCGATCCTTGCCCTCGGGCAGGGTGAGCACGGGGTTGCAGACCAGGCCGACGGTTCGCTCGCCGGACTCGTCGGGGCAGTCGAAGACGAACATCGCGACGTCCTCCCCGATCTGGCAGGCGGCGAGGCCGACGCCGTCGGCGGCGTACATCGAGGCGACCATGTCGGCGGCCAGCGAGCGCAGCGCGTCGTCGTACGTCGTGACCTGCTGCTGGGGACGGTGCATCACCGGCGTGCCCCAGCGGGTCATCGGTCGGACCGTCCCGCCCGTGGGCAGCGGGCCGTGGGGAGCGAGGGGCTCATCGGACATGGAGGAGAGGCTATCCAGCGTGTTGCCGGGTCCACAGCGGCAGCCTCTGATCGAGGGTCCCGATCGCGCTCGGGAGGCTCACCGCGTCGGCCGGCCGCGCGGCGATCCGCATCGTCCGGTCGCCGGAGCCGCCGATATCGGGATGGCGTGGGCCGGACGGGGGTACGACGTGGCCTCCGGAAGACCGACCAGCTCTCCGTCGTACGCCTTGGCACCGGGCGACCGGTCGGGCAACCGGTCAGTCGGGCTGCTCACTCGTCGTCTTCGGGGCAGGAGCCCTCCGCGGCGGGAGCTTGCCGCTCGGCGTGCTCGTCCGCTTGGCAGGTGCCTTCTTCGCCGGCGCCTTCTTGGCGGTGCCTTCTTGGCCGGTGCCTTCTTGGCCGGTGCCTTCTTGGCCGGTGCCTTCTTCGCCACCATGCGGGCGAGGTCGGCGGGGGTGGCCTCGGGCGTCTTCTCGGCTGTCTTCTCGGGCGCGGGAGCCGGGGGAGGTGCGGGCGCCGGCATGGGCGACGGGACCGTCCCGGGCCTGCGGCCGGCGCGCTGGGTCGCGGTCCGGGCGACCTGCCCGGCGACCGACCTCCCCAGAGCCACCGTGCCCTTGGCCTGCTGGACCGCCCAGCCCGCGCTGCCGACGGGATGCCTGACCACGCCCTTCACGGTCCCGACGACGGACTTCTGGAGCTTGTGCAGCGGGCTCTTGTCAGCCACGAGGTTTCCCTTCGATCGCGAGCTTGGTCCTGCCCTGGATTGAAGCATGGTCGTGGTCGCCTGCGCTGGGGCATGCGGTTTGGTCACCAACCGCATGCCGGGAGCGCTCCCACCTGCGGTTTGGGACCAAACCGCAGCCGCTGCCGACTACGCGACGACGACAGCAGCAGCCGCACCAGGTTCCGCACGCAGGTGCTGGGGGGCACGGAACCCGGAGGCCACGAACGCCGTGTCGATCGCGCGTACGACGGCGTCCAGCCGCTCGACCGGCACCAGCGCGATGGACGACCCGCCGAAGCCGCCGCCCGTCATCCGGGCACCCACAGCACCGGCCTCCACCGCGGTCACGACCGCCACGTCCAGCTCCGGGCAGGAGATCTCGAAGTCGTCGCGCATCGAGACGTGCGACTCGCGGAACAGGCGGCCGACCTCGGCCCAGTCGTCCCGCGCCAGGGCGTCCACCGTCTGCTCCACCCGCCGGATCTCGGTGACGATGTGCTGGGCGCGGCGGCGTACCCGGTCGTCGGTCAGACCGTGCACAGCGTCAAGGGTCGCCTGGCGCAGGGACGGCAGGTCGAGCGCGGCGGCCGCCGCCTCGCAGTCGGCGCGGCGGGCGGCGTACCCGCCGTCGACCAGCGCGTGCGAGACCCGGGTGTCGGTCACGAGCAGAGCCAGCCCGGCTCCGGCCAGGTCGAGCGGCACCGGCTCGGAGGTGTCGGAGTCGAAGTCGATCAGCAGCGCCGATCCCGCCTCGGCGAGCAGCGCAATCGTCTGGTCCATGCCACCGGTCGGGGCCCCGGCGACCTCGGACTCCGCGCGGATGCAGGCGTCCCGGAGCCGGCGTCGCACCTCCGGGGTCGGGTCGAGGTCGAGCACGCCGCAGATCGCGAGCGCCACGGAGCACTCCAGGGCCGCCGAGCTGGACAGCCCGGCGCCGAGCGGGACGGTGCCGTGCACGAAGAGGTCGAGCCCGGGCACGTCGTAGCCGTCCTCCCGCAGCGCCCAGAGCACACCCGCGGCGTAGGCCACCCAGCCGTCGACCTGGCCGGGTCCGAGCGAGGACACGACGCCCGTCCAGACTCCGTCCTCCTCGGCGCTCGCGATCCGGACGGTGTCGTCGGAGCGGGGGCGGAGCGCGGCGTACGTCGCGTGCGGGAGGGCCAGCGGCAGCACCAGACCACGGTTGTAGTCGGTGTGCTCGCCGATCAGGTTGACCCGGCCCGGCGCCCGAGCCACCACGGCCGGGCTCGATGTCGTACGCCTCGGTGAAGCCCTGCCGGACGGCGGCGACGAGATCGGAGGATTCACCGGGTTCGACGAAGGGCATGGGCCTCACCCTATTGACCGCCGTAGACTGCTGCGACGTGCAGTTCCTCAACGCGATCACGCCGCCCCACGACCTGACCTACGACGACGTCTTCATGGTCCCGCGGCACTCCGCGGTCGCCAGTCGCTACGACGTCGACCTCGCCACCAGCGACGGCACCGGTGCGACCCTGCCCCTGGTGGTGGCGAACATGACCGCGATCGCCGGGAAGCGGATGGCGGAGACGGTCGCGCGCCGAGGCGGGCTGACAGTGATCCCGCAGGACATCCCGACCGCTGTCGTCGCCGACGTCGTGCGCTTCGTGAAGTCGCGCCACCTCGTCTTCGACACTCCGATCGAGCTCTCACCTGAGCAGACGGTGGCCGAGGCGCTCTCGCTGATCCCCAAGCGCGCGCACCGCGCGGCCGTGGTGGTCGTCGGCGGGTCGTCCGATCGGTGTCGTCTCCGCCGCCGACTGCGCCGAGGTCGACCGGTTCGCCCAGGTGCAGCACGTGATGCGTGAGCCGGAGGTGCTGCTCGCCGAGGACGCTGACCCCCGCGAGGCCTTCGACGCACTCGACCGGGCCCATGCCCAGCTCGCGGTCGCCGTCGACTCGACGGGCCTGCTGGTCGGCGTCCTCACTCGTACGGCGGCCCTGCGCGCCACGCTCTACTCCCCGGCGGTCGACGCCCACGGCGGCCTGCGAGTCGCTGCGGCGGTCGGCGTGAACGGCGACGTGGCCGCCCGCGCCAAGGAGCTGCTCGAGGCGGGCATCGACTGTCTCGTCGTGGACACCGCCCATGGCCACCAGGACCGGATGCTCGAGGCGCTCGCAGCAGTCCGCGGGCTCGATCCCCAGGTCCCGATCGCCGCCGGCAACATCGTCTCTGCCGAGGGCACCCGCGCCTTGATCGAGGCCGGTGCGGACATCGTCAAGGTCGGAGTCGGTCCGGGTGCGATGTGCACCACCCGGATGATGACCGGTGTCGGTCGGCCCCAGTTCTCGGCCGTCCTCGAGTGCTCGCAGGCTGCCGCCGAGCTCGGCAAGCACGTGTGGGCCGACGGCGGCGTACGCCACCCGCGCGACGTCGCGCTCGCGCTCGCCGCCGGAGCGTCGGCCGTGATGATCGGCTCGTGGTTCGCCGGCACCCACGAGTCGCCGGGCGACCTGATGCTCGACTCCGACGGCCGCGCCTACAAGGTGTCCTTCGGCATGGCCTCCGCCCGTGCGGTCGCCAACCGGACGTCCACCGAGTCGGCGTACGACCGCGCCCGCAAGGGTCTCTACGAGGAGGGGATCTCGTCGTCCCGGATGTACCTCGACCCGGCTCGCCCGGGTGTCGAGGACCTGATCGACGAGATCTGCTCGGGCGTGCGCTCGGCCTGCACGTACGCCGGCGCCACGACCCTGGCCGAGCTCGGCGAGCGGGCCACGGTGGGGGTGCAGTCAGCCGCAGGCTTCCACGAGGGCCGACCGCTCGCCACCAGCTGGTAGGCGAGACCCGCCCACTCACCCGCGCGAGCTGCGCGCCGTCCGGCCCCGGACCACGCCGACGAACTCCTGGGTCCGCTCGTCGTCGCTGTCGATCATCCAGGCCAGCCCGACCTTGGTCGGTTCGAGGTCGACGACGGTGCGGTACGTCGTGTCCTTGCGCTGGTGGAGCCGCGCGATCGACATCGGCACGATCACCAGGCCGGTGCCAGACGCGGCCACCTCGACCGCGTCCTTGACCGACATCGTCCGGCCAGTCGAGCTGCTCGACCGACGGCGTCCAGCCGGAGCGGTGCGGGATCACCAGCTGCTCGTCGGCGAGGTCGTCGAGGGTCAGCTCGTCGGCGACGGTGGCGATGTGCTCGATGCCGATCACGGCGACCTGCAGCTCGTCGTACAACGGGATCAGGTGCATCCCGTCGCGGTCGACCGGCAACCGCACCAGGCACATGTCGAGCTCACCGGCGCGGAGCATCGGCTCCTGCTGATCCTCGGTGACCGGGACCAGGTGGAGCGGCATCCGGGGATGCCGCTCGCGCCAGACGCCGGCCCACTTGTCGGGGGTCGCTCCGGTGACGAAGCCGACGCGGAAGGGCTCAGCCACGAGCTCGGGTCAGGAGCGCGGGATGGCGTTGGACCGCCCGGCGAAAGCAGCGCCAGATCGCGGTCACGATGACGGCGCCGATCAGTGAGCCGATGATCCCGGTGGCCTTCAGCTCGATGCCCGTCGCCGGAGAGCAGGCTGAAGACCAGTCCGCCCACGAACGAGCCGACGAGGCCGGCGACGATGGCCATGGTCCAGTCGATACCGCCGCCGGACCTGCCGAGGATGAGCTGGGCTCCGGCGCCGATGAGCATGCCGAAGAGGATCAGAGCGAGGATGAGCATGGGTTGATCCTAGGGTCAGCCGGTCTCGCCGAACTGCTCGACCCGGATCGTCTCGGCCACGACTCCCGCCTCGCCGAGGATCCGGGTGGCGAACGACGCGAACCCGACCGAGCCGCAGACGTAGGCGCGCTCGGTGCCGGCGACCAGACCGGCGAGCTCGTCGGGGTACGGCGGGGCCGCGACCCGCTCACCCAGGTTCTCGCGGGTGAGCGCGATGAAGGCGCCGTACTTCTGCAGCTCGGCGGCGTAGGGCAGCTCGTCCCAGGTGCGCGCCACGACCACGACCCGCAGCTGGTCCTGAAGGCCGAGCCGACGGGCGTAGCGGGTCATCGCGACGATCGGCACGACGCCGGAGCCGCCGGCGACGCAGATCGCGGGCAGGTCGCCCTCCCAGACGAACCAGCCGCCGATCGGACCGCGCAGCTCGAGCTCGTCGCCGACCTCGGCGACGTCGTGCAGGAAGCCGGAGACCTCGCCGCCCGGCAGGCACTCGACCATCAGCTCCAGCAGCGGGTCGTGCGGGTCGGACGCGATCGAGTAGGACCGCTGGGCCGTGTAGCCGTCGGGCGCCCGCAGCCGGACGACGTAGTGCTGGCCCGGCAGGTGGTCGACCCGGTCCTCGACGTGGAAGCGCAGCCGGACCAGCTTGTCGCTGGGCCGGTCGAGCTCGATGATCCGGCCCGTCGTCCAGCCGCCGGCCGGGGCGCCGTCGACCTGTCACGGATCGCCCTGGTAGCGCTGCTCGAGCCAGGGATCGCCGCGGTCGTGGTAGCCGTTCTGCTCCCAGAAGCCGGGGCGGTCGGCGCCATCAGCTCGAGCCGGGTCACCCACTTGGCGGACTTCCAGAAGTACAGGTGCGGCACCAGCAGGCGCACCGGCCCACCGTGTCCGCGTTCGAGCGGCTTGCCGTCGAAGTCCCAGACCACCCAGGCCTTGCCGCCGGTGATGTCCTCGAGCGGCAGGTTGGTGGTGTAGCCCGTGGTCGAGTGCGCCATCACGAACTTCGCCTCGCGACGTCGGCCGGGCGGCCTCGAGCAGGGTGTCGACGCTGACGCCGGCGAAGGTCACGTCGAACTTCGACCAGGTCGTCACGCAGTGGATGTCGCCGACGTACGTCGAGCTCTGCGAGCGCGTGCATCTCGCTCCACGACCAGGTGCTGGCGATTCTCGACCAGCCCGTCGACGTTCATCTCCCACTTCTCGGGGTCGAGCCTGGGCGTCGCCTCGGCGGTCAGCGTCGGCCAGGAGCTGCCGGTGTCGTACTGCCCGGGCGGCAGTCGGTCGGGTCGCTCGGGACGGCTGCGGTTGCCGAAGAAACCTCGGGTGATGGCCACGCGCCAAGTATGGGGTCAGATGACCGTGATCGGGATCGACCGACGCCCCTCGAACTCGAAAGTGGCGCCGGTGCTGAAGCGGGTCACCGCGACCTCGCCGAACTCCGGTGGCCGGCTCGTCCCGGCGGACCAGGGTGGCGGTCCAGCTGACTCGGCCGTGCCGGTGACGTCGACGTCATAGTGCGGATCGATCGCGCGTACGGCGGCCTGAAGCGGTCGAGACTCGTCGGGGCCGCACAGGGCGATCCAGGCACCGTCAGCTCGTCGCGTCCGAAGGGTCGACGGCCAGCGTGTAGCCGTCGAACGAGGCAGCGACGTACGCCGTCGGGTTGAGCAGGGGGTGCAGCTCGAGCGTGCGGAGGGCGCCCTCGGGCGTGTGGGGCAGGCTGAGGGCACGGTGGATCCGTTCGGCGGCGATGCCCGCGATGCCGACCAGCTGCTTGGTGGCGATCTCGATCGCCTGGGCCTCGTCGGAGGAGCGGTTCCGGACGGCGAGCACGAAGGACAGGTTGAGCAGATGCATCTGCAGGCAGACCTCGTCGGCGATCCGGACCAGCGCCGAGTGCGAGAACGCGCCGAAGTCGACGTCGGTGAGCAGGTCGCCGGCGTAGTCGGCCAGGCCCTCGTCACCCTCGTCGATCGGGTCGAGCTCGACCACCGCGGCCCGGGTCTTCTCGATGACGTAGTACGGCGCCAGCGGGCTGACCGGGGGATAGGACTCGTCGATGATCACCGTCCAGGCGCAGTGCGGCCGACGGCCGCCCTCGATGTCGGCCGGCAGCCGCGGAGGTCGGTGCACCGGGCGGACCTGGGCCTTCGGGTTGGTCGCGACCGCGGTGGCGTCGAAGGTGGGATCCTCGATGTCGTGGCACATGGAGCGCACGTACGACTCGCCCATCGGCTCGACGTCCATCAGCGCACCGCAGTGGTCGAGGTGGAAGGTGCCGTGCCAGCGGTCCTGGACGTCGTACCTGAAGTCCATGAACTGCGGGGGAGCGCCGATGTCGAGCTGGAGTCCCTTGAAGATCGTGAAGATGTCGGTGCCCTGGTACTTCAGGGCCTTCTGCATCCGGCGGGTGTAGATCGGGCTGGATCCGGCCCACTCCTCGATCGCGACCTGCGCCATCTCCTCGCGGCCCCAGGCCGAGATGCACCACGCCATGCCGGAGCGGTCGATGAGCTGGCCGATCAGGAGCAGCTCGGGCACCAGGGTCGCGAGCTGGTCGCGGTCGAGGCTGGCGTATCGGCTCGGCATCTGGTCCCCTGGTGTGATCGGAGTTACTAGAACACGTTGCAGTTTAGAGCAACCTCGCCTATTTTGACGCGTGTCAACAATCTGAGGGAGATGACGTGGCCGAGACGGTCCAGCAACTGTTGCGCGAGCGCGCGGAGGACGACAACCCGGCGGTGCGATGCGGCGACTCGACGTGGACCTGGCGTGAGCACGTCGCCGAGTCCTCGGCGGTCGCGGCCGCGCTGATCGGCGCCGCCGACGCCGAGCGCCCGATGCACGTCGGCACGCTGCTGGGCAACGGCCCGGACATGCTGCGGTCGATGGCCGCCGCGGGACTGGGCGGCTACACGCTCTGCGGCATCAACAACACCCGCCGCGGCGAGGGCCTGCTCAAGGACATCCGCCGCTCGGAGTGCCAGATCCTGGTGACCGACGCCGAGCACCTCCCGCTGCTCGACGGGCTCGACCTCGGCGACGTGCGGGTCCTCGACACGTCGACCCAGGAGTGGGCGGCGCTGGTCGCCTCGGCGCCCGACCTCACGCCGTACCGCGAGGTCGAGGCGATGGACACCTTCATGATGATCTTCACCTCGGGCACCAGCGGTGACCCGAAGGCGGTGCAGGTCAACCACCTGATGGTGCTGTTCTCCGGGCTCAACCTGCAGGGACGCTTCGAGCTGGGCGCCGACGACGTCTGCTACGTCGCGATGCCGCTCTTCCACTCGAACGCGGTGGTCGCCGGCTGGAGCCCGGCGGTGTGCGGCGGGGCCACGATCGTGCCCGCGAAGTTCAGCGCCTCGCGCTTCCTCGCGGACGTCCGCGAGTACGGCGTGACCTACATGAACTACGTCGGCAAGCCGCTGGCCTACGTGCTCGCGACGCCCGAGCAGCCCGACGACGCCGACAACACGCTGCGCGTGGCCTTCGGCAACGAGGCGAGCGACCGCGACATCGACGAGTTCACCCGTCGCTTCGGCTGCGACGTCTGGGACGGCTTCGGCTCGACCGAGCTCGCCGTGATCATCACCCGCGAGCCGGGCACGCCGAAGGGCTCGATCGGCAAGGGCTTCGACGGTGTCGCGATCTACAACTCCGAGACGGTCACCGAGTGCGCGGTCGCGGTCTTCGACGAGAACGGCGCGCTCGCGAACGCCGAGGAGGCGACCGGCGAGCTGGTCAACACCCAGGGCGCCGGCTACTTCAACGGCTACTACAACGACCAGTCCGCCAACGACGAGCGGATGCGGCACGGCATGTACTGGTCGGGCGACCTCGCCTACCGCGATGCCGACGGGTGGATCTACCTCGCCGGTCGTACGGCGGACTGGATGCGGGTCGACGGCGAGAACCTCGCCGCTGCTCCGATCGAGCGGGTCCTGCAGCGACTGCCGGCGGTCAACCGGGTCGCGGTCTACGCCGTCCCGGACGAGCACGTGGGCGACCAGGTGATGGCCGCGATCGTGCTCCAGGACGACGCGACCCTGACGCCCGCGGAGCTCGAGGCGTTCCTGGCCGCACCAGCCGGACCTCTCGCCCAAGGCCTGGCCGCGGTTCGTGCGGCTCGCGAGCGACCTGCCGAGCACCGCGACCAACAAGGTGCTCAAGCGGGAGCTGGCCGCCGAGGGCCCGGTCGCCGGTGAAGGCGCGCTCTGGACCCGAGCCAGCGCGGTACGACGTACTCCTCCGAAGCGGGCGTTCCGGCCTGACCTGATCAGCGTCGATTCAGGTCGCGGCCGGGCCCGACGGTATGATCGGCGAGGTTTTCCGGGGTGAAGGGGAGCGGATGTCGGGTTCGGAGACGCCAGTCACGCGACCGGCGACCCCGAACCGCCGCGCCACCGCCCGCCACCGGGCGCCGATCGTCCGGGCCTTCCGCCGAGCGCGGACCCTCGCCGGCGCGCTCGGCGTCACCGTTCTCGGCGCGCTGCTGCCGGGCGCCGGCTACCTCTGGACCCGGCGCCGGCTCGGCTACGTGATCCTGGTGCCGTTCCTGATCGGCCTCGGCGTGCTCGGCCTACTACGCCCGCGACCTGCACCGCCTCGTCGACTTCGCGTTCGACCCGGCCCGGTTGCGGATCGCGGCGGTCGTCATCGGGGTGGCGTTCGTCGTGTGGGCGTTCACGGTCGTCACGACGTACGCCATGGCCCGCCCGCGCGGGATGAGCCGGCTCGAGAGCGGCTCGGCGCGCCTGGTCGTCTGCCTGCTGTGCGTCCTGGTCGCGCTGCCGGCCGTCCAGAGCGTGCGCCTGGCGAACACGCAGGCGCACTTCGTGGCCACGGTCTTCGACGACGAGCAGACCGCCACGATCCCGACGGGCGTCACCGAGGACGATCCCTGGGCCGGCCGCGACCGGGTCAACGTGCTGCTGCTCGGCGGCGACGGCGGCGTCGGCCGGACCGGCATCCGCACCGACTCGGTGATCCTGCTGAGCATGGACACCCACACCGGCAAGTCGGTGATGTTCAGCCTGCCGCGCAACATGATGAACGCGCAGTTCCCCGAGGACAGCCCGCTGCACGACGTCTTCCCGGACGGGTTCCGCAGCACCGACCCGAACGCCGACGCCGGCAACTGGATGCTGAACGCGGTCTACAGCCAGGTGCCCGCGCTGTACCCGCAGATCCTCGGCAAGTCGGAGAACGAGGGCGCGGACGCGATCAAGCAGGCCGTCGCCGGCAGCCTCGGCACCCACGTCGACTACTACCTGCTGATCAACCTGCTCGGCTTCCAGCAGCTCGTCGACGCCATCGGCGGCGTCACGGTCAACATCAACGAGCCGATCGCGATCAACGGCAACACCGACGCCGGCATCCCGCCGACCGGCTACCTCGAGCCCGGCCCGGACCAGCACCTCGACGGCTTCCACGCGCTCTGGTACTCCCGCGGGCGCTGGGGCTCCGACGACTACCAGCGGATGCTGCGCCAGCGCTGCATGGTCGACGCCATCGTCGAGGAGGCCGACCCGCTCAACGTGCTGCGTCGCTACCAGGCGCTCGCGAAGGCGGGGGAGGAGATCCTCCGCACCGACGTGCCCGCGCGAGCTGATGCCCGCCTTCGTCGACCTCGCCCTCAAGGTCAAGGAGAAGAAGCTGAAGTCGATCGCCTTCGTCACGCTCCGACAAGTTCTTCTCCGGCGACCCCGACTTCACCTGGATGCAGTCGGTCGTCGCCAAGGCACTCGGTCCGCACAAGTCAGTCGGGCCCGAAGAAGGACCCGGGCACCGCGGTCAAGACCGCGGACGCCTGCGGCTACAACCCCGTCGGCTGACGGTCGTCGTCCTGGCGTTCTGGGAGAGCCGTCATGGCATGTACACGTAGCCGGTGCGGATCACCCGCTCCAGCGTCTGACTGCCCTGGTAGGTCACCCGTAGCGCCCGCTGACCCTTCGGCAGGTCGACGACGCTGACCTGGGCGACGCCGTGATGCAGGGTCGACGTCCTGGCGGAAGCCGCCGCGACCCGGACCACGACCGTGCCGGTGACGTCGTCGACGTACTCGCTGGCGACGGTGATCGGTCAGCCGAACCCTGTGGTTGAGCTTCTCCGCGCTCGACAGCCGGACGCTGGGCGCCGCCCGGACAGGCGCGGTGTCCGGCGTGATCAGCACCGTGGGGCGTAGCCCGCCCGGGTCACGGTGACCTGCGCGGAGATCCGGGCCGCCGAGGTCCAGGGCGGTGATGACGGTACGTCGGGCCCGTGGCGTTGAGGACCGGCTGGCCGTCGCGCAGCCACTGGACCGAGACGTCTGCGTCGCCCGGCTTGTAGGCACCCGGGTCGACGGTGAGCGCCTCGCCGAGGCTTCGGCCTGCACCTGAGACGCTGGGCTGCGGGTGACCGTGAAGGTGCCCGGGGCGACGGCGGTCGTGGCGCCGGTCGTCGCGGTGACCGGGTCGTAGCCGACGCGAGCCGCGGTGACGGTCGCGGTGATGACGTGGTCGACCAGGTCAGGCGTGAGGTCGAGGGTGCCGCCGTTGGCGTCCGCTCGATCGGCAGCGCCGTCGGCGAACCACTGGGTGGTCAGCCGGTCGGGCACCGGGTTCCAGGCGCCGTGTCGAGCGAGAGGGTCTGCGTCGACCTTGGCCTCGCCGCTGATCACGGGCGCGGTGGTGTTCTGCAGGACGCCGGCTTCGACGACGGCGGTCGCCGCGGAGGCCACGGTCTTGCGGCCGTAGCCGAGCTTGGTGGCGGTGGTCCTGACGGAGATGGTCTGGCCGGCGCGGCCGCGACCGAGCTTGAGGCTCGCTGCGGTCTTCTCCTTGAGCGGAGCGCCGTCGGCGTACCACTGATAGGTGACCGTCGCATCGGCCGGCGTCCAGCGTGCCGGGGGTCGTGGTCAGCCGGAGCCGACCTTGGCGAGGCCGGAGACGACCGGTGCGCTTGGTGTTGGACAGGCCGACGTCGTTGAAGTGCACGAAGCCGCTCGGCCAGTTGCCGCTGGACCGGGTGATCACGGCCCAGGAGAAGTCGCCGCCCCAGCTGTCCTGGGAGACGATGATCTCGTCGTTGGAGACGACCTTCTCGACGTAGGCGACGTGGCCCGGCGGAGCCGGCCGGGCCGGTGTTGGCCTTCCACCAGGCCACCGCCCCGACGGCTGGGACGTCGTCGGTGATCCGCGGCATCGACGTGCCCCAGTAGGTGGCGTTGCCGCCGCCGGACCACGGGCGTTGGTTGGGCAGACCGCTCTGGACCATCCGGTAGGCCGCGTAGTTCGTGCAGTTGTGACCGGAGTACATGCGCCAGTACATCTTGGTGTTGTTGGCGGCGTACCCGGCGGAGCCCATGCCCTGCGGCGCGGCAGTTCTCGTAGCCGTAGCAGAGGTAGGAGCTGCGGGCGAAGTGTGCCCTCGACCGGGACTGCCCATCGGCCTTGCTGGCCGTGTCGCGCTGGTGCGGACCCGCGGTCGCGGGTGCCGGCGCGAGCGTCAGCAGACCCAGGACGAGGGCGCCTGCGAGGGCGGCGTTGAGGGGCGCGAGCAGCGGGATTCGAAGCGACACGGGTGGGAGTCTAGGGACAGATGAACGCTTTTGGGAATGAAGTGACTCAGATTGTCAAGCAACCGGCTCGGCGTGTCGAGTTAAATTACATGGTTGTGATTAGGGTCGCAGACGTCCGCCGGAGGCCGCCGGCGGACTGGTGAACCGGCCCGAAATGAACAACAGGCCCCGTGGAGCCGGAGCCTGTCGAGTGTCCGAGGGGGGACTTGAACCCCCACGCCCTAATACGGGCACTAGCACCTCAAGCTAGCGCGTCTGCCAATTCCGCCACCCGGACGAGTGCGGTGGAACAGTAGCAAAGGTCCAGAGCATTCCTCACATCGGCATCGACCCCTGCGGGTGTCATGCTGGGGCCATGTCGAACGAGCCCGGGAACGACGCCAACAGCCCTGCCGACGAGGTCGTCGAGCTGTGCCGTGAGCTGATTCGGATCGACACCTCGAACTACGGGTCTGAGGACGGTCCGGGGGAGCGGAAGGCGGCCGAGTACGTCGCCACGCTCCTCGACGAGGTCGGGATCGAGGCTCACCTGTACGAGTCGCAGGCCGGCCGGGCGTCAGTCGTCGCCCAGTGGGGTGGGTCGGCCTCCGACTCCGTCCTCCGCGCGGGGCGGACTGCTGCTGCACGGGCACCTCGACGTCGTACCGGCGGCGGCCGAGGACTGGCAGGTCGATCCGTTCTCCGGCGAGGTGCAGGACGGGTACGTCTGGGGTCGTGGCGCCGTCGACATGAAGGACTTCGACGCGATGCTGCTCAGTGTCGTCCGGGCCCGGCAGCGTTCGGGCCGGGTGCCCGAGCGGCCGATCACCCTCTGCTTCACCGCAGACGAGGAGGCGGGTGGCCACCTCGGTGCCCAGGTCCTCGTCGAGCAGCACGCCGACGAGCTGGCGCACTGTACGGAGGCAGTCGGCGAGGTCGGCGGGTTCAGCGCGACCATCCGCGGCCGCCGGATCTACCTGATCGAGGCCGCCGAGAAGGGCATGGCCTGGATGCGCCTCACCGCCCGCGGACGCGCGGGTCACGGCTCGATGATCAACCGCGAGAACGCGGTCACCTCGTTGGCCGCCGCGGTCGCCCGGATCGGTGCCTACGACTGGCCGGTACGGCTGACCCCGGCGATGCGCACGCTGCTCGCGTCCGTCGGCGAGCTGGCCGGCACCGAGGCGACCCCGGAGAACGCCGAGGCCCTCGTGGAGGAGTTCGGCAGCGCCGCACGAATGATGGGCGCGGTCATCCGCAACACCTGCAACCCGACGATGCTCGGCGCGGGCTACAAGGTCAACGTGATCCCGACGGAGGCGACGGCGCACGTCGACGGCCGGTTCCTCCCTGGCTACGAGGACGAGTTCTTCGCGACCCTCGCGACCCTCGTCGGTGACGACATCGAGATCGATCACCTCAGCCACCAGCAGCCCTGGGAGACGCCGTACGACGGTCACCTGGTCGACGCGATGACCCGCTCGATCCTGGCCGAGGACGACGAGGCCATCGTGGCGCCGTACCTGATGAGCGGTGGCACCGACGCCAAGCACTTCCGCAAGCTCGACATGCGCTCCTACGGGTTCGCGCCGCTGCGGCTTCCCGCCGACCTGGACTTCACGGCGCTGTTCCACGGTGTCGACGAGCGCGTGCCTGTGGACGCTCTGGAGTTCGGCGCCCGGGTCTTCGACAGGTTCCTCGACGACGTCTGAGCAACGCCGCACCGTTGCGGTTTGGTCCCAAACCGCAAGGTGGGAACGCTCCCGGTTGCGGTTTGGGACCAAACCGCAGGCCCAGCGCAGCGGGTCAGATGTAGTAGAACACCGGCCGAGCCTGGCGGATGATCTTGCGCCGCAGCACGATCCGGCGGGTGCCGTCCGGGCCGATCCGAACCCGGTCGAGCTCCCAGCCGCCGTGCTCGGCGCGTTCGACGAGCATCTTGCGGACCACGTTGCGCGAGTACTCCCGCGAGAGCGTCACCTTGTCGAACTCCCACTCCACCCCCGGTGCGGGCGGGCGGCGCTGTGCACGGCTCATCGATGGTTCCCCTCAGTCGGCGGACACGTCGTCCAGGGCGGCGGTGATCTCGGCGGGCAGGGTCAGCTCCTCGACACCCAGGGCACCGCGCAGCTGGGTCGCGGTCCGGGCGCCGATGATCGGGGCGGTCACGCCCGGGCGGTCTCGGACCCAGGCGAGCGCGACCTCGAGGGTCGACCAGCCCAGGCCCTCCGCGGCCCGCGCGACTGCCTCGACGATGCCGGCGGACCGCTCGTCGAGGTAGGGGTTGACGAAGTTCGCGAAGTGCGGAGACGCAGCGCGCGAGTCCGACGGCGTACCCGTTCGGTACTTGCCGGTCAGCACTCCCCGTCCCAGCGGCGACCAGGGGAGCACACCGAGGCCGAGCGCGGTCGCCGCCGGCACCACCTCGTGCTCGACACCCCGGCTGAGCAGCGAGTACTCCACCTGCGTGCAGGCCAACGGCGTCCGGCCCGGTACGGCGCGCTGCCACGTGGCCGCCTGCGCGGTCTGCCAGCCGGAGTAGTTGGAGACCCCGACGTACGACACCCGGCCGCTGTCGACCGCACGGTCGAGGGCTGCAAGCGTCTCCTCGATCGGGGTGTCCTCCGACCAGATGTGCACCTGCCACAGGTCGACGTGATCGACGCCCAGCCGGCGCAGCGACGCATCGAGGGTCGCCAGCAGGTGACCGCGTGAGGTGTCGTACGAGCGGCCACCGCCGGGTCGGCCGGTGATGCCGGCCTTGGTCGCCAGGACGATCTCGTCGCGGGCCACGACGTCGCCGATCAGGGTGCCGATCAGCTCCTCCGAGGCGCCGTTGCCGTAGCCGGCGGCCGTGTCGATGAGGGTGCCGCCGGTCTCGGCGAAGGAGATCAGCTGGTCGCGGGCCTCGTGCTCGTCGGTGTCGCGTCCCCACGTCATCGTGCCGAGTCCCAGACGGGACACCGTCAGGCCGGTCGCGCCGACACGCCGTTGCTGCATGGGGGAAAAGGTAGCCGCCGAGCCCACGGCGACGGCTGTCGGCTCGCCGTACGAAATCACCCGTAGGCTGTGCGCGCGCAGCGTGGCGCCCTGCCTCAGCGGCTTCCCTCCGACAACGAAAGCGGGTCGATGAACTACTTCGACGCCGTCGTCCTCGGCATCGTGGAGGGGCTCACCGAGTTTCTCCCGGTCTCCAGCACCGGACACCTCACGATCGCCGAGAAGGCCCTGGGCCTCGACCTCGCCGACCCGGCTGTCACCGGCTACACGGCCGTGATCCAGAGCGGCGCGATCGCCGCGGTGGTCGTCTACTTCTTCCGGGACATCTGGCGGATCGCTCGCGCCTGGTGCCTCGGACTGGTCAAGCCCGAGTACCGCGGCCAGCTCGACCACCGGATGGGCTGGTACGTCATCATCGGCAGCATCCCGGTCGGCATCGCCGGCCTGCTGCTCAAGGACTTCATCACGGGCGACCTCAGGTCACTGTGGGTGGTGGCCATCGCCCTGATCGGCTGGAGCTCGGTGCTGTGGTGGGCCGAGCGGGTCGCCCGCCAGGACCGGACCGAGAAGGACCTCGGGATGACCGACGCGATCGTGGTCGGCGTGACTCAGGTGGTGTCCCTGGTGCCGGGCGTCTCGCGCTCCGGAGCCACGATCTCGGCGGGCCTGTTCCGCGGCCTGGACCGGCTGACGGCGACGAAGCTCAGCTTCTTCCTCTCGATCCCAGCCCTGGTGGGCGCCGGGATCTTCGAGCTCGGGGATGCGATGGGCGGTGACATCACCATCGGCGTTGCCCTGGTCGGCATCGTGACCGCCTTCGTCGTCGCCTACGCCTCGATCGCGTGGCTGTTGAGGTTCGTCGGCGGCAACAGCATCGCCTGGTTCATCCCCTACCGGCTGGCTCTCGGCGGAGTGATCCTGCTCCTGCTCGCCACCGGGACGATGTCGCCCACCTGAGCCGGTCGACGCCGACCCGCTCCGCTCTGACGATGAAACGTCACAGCCACCCGGATCGCTTGAACCACATCCACAGGCCGACCGAGGTCATACCCATCAGCAGGAGCGCGAACGGGTAGCCGAGGTACCAGTTGAGCTCGGGCATGTGGTTGAAGTTCATGCCGTAGACACCGGCGATCAGGGTGGGCGTGGCGATCAGCGCCACTCCGGCCGAGATCTTGCGCATGTCGTTGTTCTGCTGCACCGAGATCCGAGCCAGGTGGGCGTCGAAGGCGGTCGACAGGAGTGAGTCCAGCGCGTCCACGACCTCGGCCGCCTGGGCGAGGTGGTCGGCGACGTCGCGGAAGAACGGTGCCGAGTCCTCGTGGATGCCGGCGACCGAGCCGGTCGCGAAACGGCGCATCGGCTCGCGCAGCGGGAGTACGGCGCGTCGTACCTCCGAGATCTCGCGCTTGAGGACGTAGATCCGCGCCGAGTCCTCGGTCCGGTCCGGAGAGAACACCGAGGACTCGACCTCGTCGACGTCGATCTGAAGGTCATCCACGACCGCGCTGTAACCGTCGACCACGGTGTCGCAGACCGCGTAGACGACCGCCGACGGTCCGTGCTTGAGCAAGGCGTGCTGGGACTCGAGGAAGCTCCGGGCGATCTGGAGCTGCGATCCGCTTCCGTGTCGGACCGTGATCACGAAGTCGGACCCGACGAAGATGTTGACCTCGCCGGTCTCGACCGCGTCGTCCGCGTCGACGTACCAGAGAGTCTTGAGCACCAGGAACAGGCTGTCCTCGTAGCGCTCCAGCTTCGGACGCTGGTGGGCGGTGACGGCATCCTCGACGGCGAGCGGGTGCAGGTTGAAGGCGGACGCGACGCCGGAGAGCTCACTCTCGCTCGGTTGGTAGAGCCCGACCCAGACGAAGTCACCGGTTCCGCTCACGCCGGCGCGCAGAGCGTCGAAGTCGTGGGTCGCGCAGTCGAGGTCGACACGAGACCCCTGCCGATACAACGCGCTGTCCACGATCACGAGGTCACGCTAGGCCATCCGACCGGCACGGAGTCCAGGACACTCTCGCTAGAGTCCTGCCCATGGCGACCGTCATCCTGGTCCGGCACGGTCGGACCACAGCGAACGCGTCCGGCCTGCTCGCCGGGCGCCAGCCCGGAGTCAAGCTCGACGAGGTCGGGTTGACCCAGGCAGAGGCGGCTGGCCAGCGGCTCGCGAGCGTCCCCCTCGCCGCGATCGTGAGCAGCCCGCTCGAGCGCTGCCGCCAGACCGCCCGATCGATCCTGCGCGCTCAGGCGGGGGCCCTCCGGGTCGCATCCGAGCGCGGACTCACCGAGTGCGACTACGGCGACTGGCAGGGCAGACAGCTCAAGGACCTCGCCAAGGAGCCGCTCTGGTCGACAGTCCAGACACAGCCCTCCGCGGCGATGTTTCCCGGCGGGGAGACGATGCCGGCGATGCAGCATCGAGCGGTGGCCGCCGTACGCCGCCACGATGCGGCCGTCGAGGCGCGCGACGGGGCCGGTGCCGTCTGGGTGGCCGTCAGCCACGGAGACGTGATCAAGTCGATCCTCGCCGACGCGCTCGGCCTGCACCTCGACCTGTTCCAGCGGCTGCACGTCGACCCGGCGTCGATCTCGATCATCCGCTACACCGGGACCCGTCCGTTCGTGCTCGCGACCAACACCCACGCCGGCGACCTGGCCTGGTTGGCCCCCAAACCCACACCCAAGTCGGGCCGCAAGAAGGCCGCCGGCCGGTCCAGCAAGACTGCCGCCACGGACGCCATGGTCGGCGGCGGCGCCGGCCCTTCGGCGACCGCCTAGGGTGACGGACATGGCTCCTCTCGTCCACGGATTCGACCCGCCGGAGCGCTTCGTCGCCGGCACGGTCGGTCAGCCCGGCCAGCGCACGTTCTTCCTGCAGGCCAGGTCCGGTGCGCGGCTGGTGAGCGTCTCTCTCGAGAAGCAGCAGGTCCAAGCACTGGCCGAACGCATCGACGAGCTGCTCGACGAGGTGATGGCCAGCAGCCTCAGCGAGGCGGTCATCCCAGCTGTCGCGCCGCTCGGGCTCGAGGACTCCGACCCGCTGGAGCAGCCGATCGAGGAGGAGTTCCGCGCGGGCACCATGACGCTCTCCTGGGACCCGAGCGACGAGCGCATCGTGGTCGAGGTCTTCCCGTACACGGAGGCCGCGGTCATCTCACCCGAGCAGATCGACGAGGACTTCGAGGAGCCCGAGCCCGACGAGGTGCTCCTGGTACGGCTCCCTGCCGGACTCGCCCGGTCGTTCGTCAAGCGCTCCGAGCAGGTGCTCGAGGCCGGTCGCCCCAGCTGCCCGTTCTGCGGCAACCCGGTCGACCCCGAAGGCCACCTCTGCGTGCGTGCCAACGGCTTCCGGCGCCGCGATCCGTGAGCGACGAGACCCGCCCCGACCTGGTCGGGGGTGAGCTGCTCCTGCACGGTCGGATCATGCCGGCGTCCAACGCCACGTTCGTGGGCGAGATCGACGGGGTCCGGGTCGTCTACAAGCCGGTCGCAGGGGAGCGCCCGCTGTGGGACTTCCCCGACGGCACGCTCGCCGACCGTGAGCGTGCGGCGTACCTGGTGTCCGAGGCGTTCGGCTGGAACGTCGTACCCGAGACCTGGCTGCGCGACGGCCCGCACGGGTACGGGATGGTGCAGCGCTGGCAGGAGCCCGACGAGGACCAGGTCGCGGTGACGCTGGTGGCCGAGGGCGAGGTGCCGGACGGCTGGCGGCGGGTGTTCGACGGGCTCGACGGGCAGGACCAGCCGGTGTCGCTGATCCACGAGGACAGTGCGCCGCTGCGCCGGATGGCGGTCTTCGACATCATCACCAACAACGCAGATCGCAAGGGCGGGCACGTGCTGGAGATGACCGACGGGCACCGCTACGGCGTTGACCACGGCGTCACCTTCCACACCGACCACAAGCTCCGCACCGTGCTGTGGGGCTGGCTGGGCGAACAGCTGACGGCCGACGAGGTCGCCGGAGTGCGGTCGGTACGGACCGCCCTCGCCGGGCCGCTCGGCGACGCGCTCGCCGACCACCTGGACGACCTCGAGCTCGCCGCGCTCATCCGCAGGTGCGACCGGCTCGCCGAGCGCGCACGGATGCCATCGCCTCGCGGGGAGTGGCCGGCCATCCCGTGGCCGCCGTTCTGACGTGAGTCGATAGTCTTTGCGCATGCGCGCCTGGTCTGCCCCCGAGATTCCGAGCCTGCCCGTCGTGGGTCCGCCGGTCGCCCTCCACGACACCCCGTCGGGCGGCACGGTCACGACCAGTCCCGACGGACCTGCTCGGCTGTACGTCTGCGGGATCACGCCGTACGACGCCACGCACCTGGGCCACGCCGCGACGTACGTCGCCTTCGACCTGCTCAACCGGGCGTGGCGCAACGCGGGCCACGACGTCACCTACGTCCAGAACGTCACCGACGTCGACGACCCCCTGCTCGAGCGGGCCACCAAGGTCCACGTCGACTGGGTCGAGCTCGCCGAGCGTGAGACCGAGCTCTTCCGCCAGGACATGACCGCGCTACGGGTGCTGCCGCCCGCTCACTACATCGGTGCCGTCGAGTCGATCCCGCTGGTCATCGAGCTGATCAAGCGTCTCGACGCCGCGGGTTCGGTCTACCGGGTCGAGGACGACCTCTACTTCTCCGTGACGGCAGACCCGGCGTTCGGTGCTGAGTCCGGCTGGACCCGCGAGACGATGCTGGAGATCTACCCCGATCGCGGCGGGGACCCTGACCGCCCCGGCAAGAAGGACCCGCTCGACTGCGTCGTGTGGCGGGGCGAGCGCCAAGGCGAACCGTCCTGGGAGAGCCCGTTCGGCCCCGGTCGGCCCGGCTGGCACATCGAGTGCACGGCGATCGCGCAGCAGCACCTCGGCGGCAACTTCGACGTCCAGGGTGGAGGTAGCGACCTGGTCTTCCCCCACCACGAGATGTGCGCCGGCCACGCCCAGGTCGCCGTCCCCGGCACGCCGTTCGCGCAGGTCTACAGCCACGCCGGCATGGTCGGCTACGACGGCGAGAAGATGTCGAAGTCGCGCGGGAACCTGGTCTTCGTCTCAGCGCTGCGCAACAGCGATGTCGACCCGATGGCGATCCGGCTGGCGCTGCTGCGTCACCACTACCGCTCCGACTGGGAGTGGACCGACCAGCAGCTCTGGGACGCCGTCGACGACGTCGCCCAGTGGCGACGGGCGCTGTCCCTCGGCGCCGGCGCGAAGGCTGCCCCGGTCGTCGCCGAGGTGCTCAGCGCGATCGCCGACGACCTGGACGCTCCGCGTGCGGCCGCTGCTGTTGATGCGTGGGTCGCCGCGACCCTCGGCACCGCCGGACTGGCGGACACCTCTGACCCGGATGCAGCGCTGCAGATGTTCGCCGTTCTCGACGCTGCCCTCGGCCTGGCTCTCTGACCGCCCCTGGCCTGTGGTTTGGTCCCAAACCGCAGGCGGGAGCGTTCCCAACTTGCGGTTTGGGACCAAACCGCAAGCTCCGCCGATGCGTCAGTCGTCGCTCTGACGACGCTTGAGGTAGCGCTCGAACTCCCGCGCGATGGCCTCACCGGATGCCTCAGGCAGGTCAGTCGTGTCCCGGGTCTCCTCGAGCGCACGCACGTAGTCGGCGACGTCCTCGTCCTCCTCGGCAAGCTCGTCGACACCGCGCTCCCAGGCGCGAGCATCGTCCGGGAGGTCGCCGAGCGGGATGCTGACCTGGAGCAGGTCCTCGAGCTGACCGAGCAGGGCGAGGGTCGCCTTCGGACACGGCGGCTGCGCGACGTAGTGGGGCACGGCCGCCCAGTACGACACCGCGGGCATGTCGACCTGGGCGCACGCGTCCTGGAAGGCGCCGACGATGCCGGTCGGACCTTCGTACGTCGACTGCTCGAGCTTGAGCCGGTCGACCAGCTCCAGCTCGGTCGCGGTGCCGGTCACGGGGATCGGGCGGGTGTGAGGAGTGTCGGCGAGCAGCGCCCCGAGGGTCACCACCAGCTCTCCACCGAGCTCGTCGACCGCGGCGAGCAGCTCCGCGCAGAACTGGCGCCACCGGATGTTCGGCTCGATCCCGCGAATCAGGATCACGTCGCGGTCCAGGTCGGGCGGTGAGGCGATGGCGATCTGCGTGCTCGGCCAGGTCAGCCGCCGATGGCCGAACGCATCGGTACCGACGACCGGGCGGTTGACCTGGAAGTCGTAGAAGTCCTCGGGGTCCACCGACCCGACGGTGCGCGCGCTCCAGACGTCGATCAGGTGGTCGACGGCGGACGAAGCGGCATCGGCTGCGTCGTTCCAGCCCTCGAACGCCGCAATGACGACCGGCTCGACCAGGTCGGGGACGCCCTCCATCTCGATCACCGCTCCAGCGTAGTCCGCGCGCGGATTTCCGGTGCTCCGACGCCCGGTGTCAGGATCTGGGAATCAAGTCCAGCGGGTGGACATTCTTCCTAGGCTTGATCCCTGGCCGCGATCGCGGCCAACGAGAGGAGCCAGAGTGCCGCAGCAGCCGTCGTCTGACCTGCGCCCCGATGCGACAGAGGAGCTCGTCCGAGCCCTGGAGGATCGGATCCTGGTGCTCGACGGTGCGATGGGTACGGCGATCCAGCGTGATCGCCCTGACGAAGCCGGCTATCGCGGCGACCGGTTCGCCGACTGGCCGAGCGACCTGATCGGCAACAACGACCTCCTCACGATCACCCAACCCGACATCATCGCCGGCATCCACCGCGAGTACCTCGAGGCCGGCGCGGACATCATCGAGACCAACACGTTCAACGCGAACTCCGTGTCGCTCGCCGACTACGGCCTCGAGGAGATCGCCTACGAGCTCAACCTCGAGGCTGCGCTGCTCGCCCGCCATGAGGCTGACGCCGCGGCGACCCCCGAGAGGCCCCGGTACGTCGCAGGCGCCCTGGGTCCGACCACCCGGACCGCCTCGATCTCGCCCGACGTCAACGATCCCGCCGCGAGGAACGTGTCCTACGACCAACTGGTCGCGGCCTACCTCGAAGCCGCTCGCGGCCTGGTCGACGGGGGCTCCGATCTGTTGATGATCGAGACCATCTTCGACACGCTCAACGCCAAGGCCGCGATCTTCGCGGTCGAGACGCTCTTCGAGGAGCAGGGCCGCCGCTGGCCGGTCATCATCTCCGGCACCATCACCGACGCGTCCGGCCGCACGCTCTCCGGGCAGGTCACCGAGGCGTTCTGGGACTCCGTACGACACGTGCGTCCCCTGGCCGTAGGCCTGAACTGTGCGCTCGGCGCCAAGGAGATGCGCCCGTACATCGCCGAGCTGTCCCGGCTCGCCGACTCCTTCGTCTCCTGCTACCCGAACGCCGGCCTGCCCAACGCGTTCGGAGAGTACGACGAGGCGCCGAGCGAGACCTCCGCGATCCTGGCTGAGTTCGCCGACAGCGGGTTCGTCAACATCGTCGGTGGCTGCTGCGGTACCACCCCGGACCACATCGCCTCCATCGCGCGAGCGGTCGAGGGCAAGCAACGCCGTACTCTCGTCCCCCAGGCGCCGGGGATGCACCTCTCCGGACTCGAGCCGTTCACGATCAACGACGAGAGCCTGTTCGTGAACGTCGGCGAGCGGACCAACATCACCGGCTCCGCGAAGTTCCGCAACCTGATCAAGGCGGGCGACTACGACACCGCCCTCACCGTCGCGTCCCAGCAGGTCGAGAACGGCGCGCAGGTCATCGACATCAACATGGACGAGGGCATGATCGACGGCGTCGCGGCCATGGACCGCTTCACCAAGCTGATCGCCAGCGAGCCCGACATCAGCCGGGTCCCGGTGATGATCGACTCCTCCAAGTGGGAGGTCATCGAGGCCGGCCTGAAGAACGTCCAGGGCAAGCCGATCGTCAACTCGATCTCGATGAAGGAGGGCGAGGAGAAGTTCGTCGAGCAGGCCCGTCTGGTGCGCAAGTACGGCGCCGCCGCGGTCGTGATGGCCTTCGACGAGGATGGTCAGGCCGACAACCTCGAGCGGCGCAAGGCCATCTGCGAGCGGGCCTACCGGTTGCTGGTCGACGAGGTCGACTTCCCGCCCGAGGACATCATCTTCGACCCGAACGTCTTCGCAGTCGCTACCGGCATCGAGGAGCACGCGACGTACGGCCGGGACTTCATCGAGGCCACCCGCTGGATCAAGCAGAACCTGCCCGGCGCGAAGGTCAGCGGCGGCATCTCCAACGTGAGCTTCTCCTTCCGCGGCAACAACCCGGTCCGCGAGGCGATCCACGCTGTCTTCCTCTTCCACGCGATCGAGGCCGGTCTCGACATGGGCATCGTCAACGCCGGTGCTCTGATCCCGTACTCCGAGGTCGAGCCTGAGCTGCGTGAGCGGATCGAGGACGTCGTGCTCAACCGGCGCCCCGATGCGGCCGAGCGCCTGCTCGAGATCGCCGAGGCGCACAACAAGCAGGGCGAGGTCGTCGAGGCCGCAGCCGAGGAGTGGCGCTCGCTGCCGGTCGGGGAGCGGATCACGCACGCCCTGGTGAAGGGGATCGACGCGAACGTCGAGGCCGACACCGAGGAGCTGCGGCAGGAGATCGCCGGCCGCGGCGGTCGGCCGATCGAGGTGATCGAGGGTCCGCTGATGGACGGGATGAACGTCGTCGGCGACCTGTTCGGCGCCGGCAAGATGTTCCTCCCGCAGGTCGTGAAGTCGGCCCGGGTGATGAAGAAGGCCGTCGGCTACCTGATCCCGTACATCGAGCAGGAGAAGCTCGACAACCCGGAGTACGCCACCGCCAAGGACACCAACGGGACCATCGTGATGGCCACGGTGAAGGGCGACGTCCACGACATCGGCAAGAACATCGTCGGGGTCGTCCTCCAGTGCAACAACTACGAGGTGATCGACCTCGGCGTGATGGTGCCGGCGCAGAAGATCCTCGACACCGCCCGAGAGATCGGTGCCGACGCGATCGGGCTCTCCGGCCTGATCACGCCCTCGCTCGATGAGATGGTCAACGTCGCCTCGGAGATGCAGCGTCAGGAGTTCACGATCCCGCTCCTGGTCGGGGGAGCCACGACGTCGCGCGCCCACACCGCGGTGAAGGTGGACGGGAAGTACGACGGCGCGGTGGTGTGGGTCAAGGACGCATCGCGGTCGGTGCCGACCCTTGCGGCCCTCCTCAGCGACACTCAGCGCCCGACGCTGCTGGCCGAGGTCAAGGCCGACTACGACTCCCTTCGCGAGCGGCACGCGGCGAAGCACGACCGACCGATGCTGACCGTCGAGCGGGCTCGTGCCAACCGCACGCCGATCGACTGGAGCGACTACCAGCCGCCCGCGCCACGGCACCCGGGCACCCACGTGCTGACCGGCTACGACCTGGGTGAGCTGCGCGACTACATCGACTGGCAGCCGTTCTTCAACGCCTGGGAGATGAAGGGCAAGTTCCCCGACATCCTCAACAGCCCGACGACGGGGGAGACCGCCCGGGCGCTGTACGACGACGCGCTCACGATGCTCGACCAGATCGTCGAGGAGAAGTGGCTCACGGCCAACGGGGTGTTCGGGTTCTTCCCGGCCAGCGCCGTGGGTGACGACATCGAGCTCTACACGGACGAGTCGCGCACCGAGGTGCTGACGACCCTCCACAACCTTCGCCAGCAGGGGGAGCACCGCGACGGCGTACCGAACCGGTCCCTCGGCGACTTCGTCGCGCCTCGTGAGACCGGGCTCCCGGACCACGTCGGTGCGTTCGCGGTGACTGCCGGCCTCGGAGCCCAGTCACACATCCAGGCATTCAAGGATGCCAACGACGACTACTCCGCGATCATGCTGGAGGCGCTCGCCGACCGGCTTGCCGAGGCCTTCGCGGAGCGCCTGCACCAGCGGGTCCGCACCGAGTTCTGGGGCCACGTCTCGGAGGAGGACCTGGACAACGCGGCTCTCATCGCCGAGCGGTACGAGGGCATCCGGCCGGCCCCCGGCTACCCGGCGTGCCCCGAGCACACCGAGAAGCGCACCCTGTGGGAGCTCCTTGACGTCCAGGAGACCACGGGGATCGAGCTCACCGAAGGCATGGCGATGTGGCCGGGGGCCGCAGTGTCGGGCTGGTACTTCTCCCACCCGCAGTCGCAGTACTTCGTGGTCGGCCGGCTCGGCCAGGACCAGGTCGCCGACTATGCCGAGCGCAAGGGCTGGTCCCTTGGCGAGGCCGAGAAGTGGCTCTCGCCCAACCTGGGCTACGACCCCGATGACTGAGCCGAGTGCTCTGCCAGCGGCCGTCCTGTGGGACATGGACGGCACCCTCGTCGACACCGAGCCGTACTGGATCCAGACCGAGTTCGAGCTGGCCGAGCGGTACGGCGGTACCTGGAGCGAGGCGCACGCGCTGAACCTGGTCGGCAACGACCTGCTCGAGTCCGGACGCTACATCCGCAAGCACATGGGCATCGACCGCACGCCCGAGCAGATCGTCGAGGAGCTGCTCGACGGCGTCGTCGCCCGGGTCGAGCAGGAGGTGCCATGGCGCCCAGGCGCCGTTGACCTGATCGACCGGGTTCGCGCCGCCGGAGTTCCGTGCGGGCTGGTGACGATGTCCTGGGACCGCTTCGTGGCGCCGATCCTCGCCCAGCTGCCTCCGGAGACGTTCAGAGTCGTCGTCACCGGCGATCGGGTGTCACGGGGCAAGCCGCACCCCGAGCCCTACCTGACGGCTGCTGCCGCGCTCGGGTTGCGCCCCGCGGACTGCCTGGCCATCGAGGACTCCAACACCGGAGCCAAGTCGGCCGAGGCGGCCGGCTGCCTGGTCCTGGTCGTCGAGAACCACGTGCCTGTCCTCGCTACCGAGCGGCGGATCTTCGCGGACACCCTCGAAGGGATCGACCTGGTTGCGGTGTGGGCGAGCGGCGCGAGTGATCCGGACCCCGATCAGGCCCACGAGGTTCCCTGACCGGGTCCCGCGAGGCTGCGGTTTGGTCCCAAACCGCAGATGGGAGCGCGCCCAACCTGCGGTTTGGGACCAAACCGCGGTGCCCGAGTGTCCCGACGCCGCCTACAGCGAATCGTCGGCTGGCTCCGAATCGGCCCCACCGTTCCGCGCAGGTAGGGGCGGGGGAGTGCCTCCGAACGACGGGCAGACGGCCTGGTGCGCGCACCAGCTGCACAGCCGGCCCGGGTTGGGTTGCCAGTCACCGGACTCATCGGCTCGCTTGATGGCCTCCCAGATCGCCTCGACCTTGCGCTCGGTCGCCAACAGGTCAGGCTCGTCGGGGACGTAGCGCAGGATCTCGCCATTTCCGAGGTAGACCAGCTGCAGCATCGCAGGGACGAGTCCGCGGGTGCGCCAGATGACCAGGGCGTAGAACTTCATCTGGAACAGGGCCTTGGCTTCGTACATCTCGCCCGGGGAGCGTCCGGTCTTGTAGTCGACGACCCGGATCGCCCCGTCCGGAGCCACGTCGATCCGGTCGACGTACCCGCGTAGCAGGAGACGCGAGTCGAGCAGTGTCTCCACGTACAGCTCACGCTCCGCCGGCTCGAGTCGACGCGGGTCTTCGAGGGTGAAGTAGCGCTCGAGGACCGACCTGCAGGTCTCCATCCAGGCGGCGACCGCGGCGCCCTCGTCGTCGTCGGTGAACAGCTCCGCGAGCGCAGGATCCTGCTCCCGGAGCGCCGACCATGCGGGCTCCAGCATCGCCTGGGCTTGCTCGGGGGTGCGTTGGCCGGCAGGCAGGTCGAAGAGGTCCTCGAGGACCTTGTGGACGACGGTGCCCCGGGTCGCGTCGACCGAGGCCGGTTCAGGAAGGCGGTCGATGGTGCGGAAACGGTAGAGCAGCGGACAGTTGAGGAAGTCGCCCGCGCGGCTCGGCGAGAGCGCTCCGAGCACCTCGACACCGTCAACAGGGGTAGAGACTCGCGCGGCCGGGGAGTCCCGCTGCACACTCACAGCACTCACCCTAGGTGAGCCCGGGGACATCGCAGCGCTGGTGCCCGGGCCATCGGTGCTGAGCGGTCGGATAACCTCGCCGCGTGCCCGACTCACCGCCCCGGCCTCGCCCCGCGGGCACGTTCAAGGTCGGCACCATCGCCGGAAGCGACGTACTGGTGTCGTCCTCGTGGTTCGTCGTCGCCGGCCTGATCGCGTTCATCATGGCCCCTGTCGTCGAGGCCAACCAGCCCGGCCTGGGGCCCTGGAAGTACGTCGCCGGCTTCGCGTTCGCGGTCATCCTCTACCTCTCCGTGCTCCTCCATGAGGCATCACACGCGCTGATGGCGCGGCGGTACGGCTTCCCGGTCACCTCGATCACCCTGCACTTCCTCGGCGGCATGACCGCGATCGAGGGGGAGGCTCGAACACCGCGCCAGGAGTTCTTCATCGCGGTCGTCGGTCCACTCACCTCCCTGGCGGTGGGCGTCGTCGCGCTCGCGCTCCACCCCCTCACGCCCGACGGGCTCCTCCTGATGGCGGTCGGGGGCCTCGCCGGCGCCAACCTCCTGGTCGGCGCGCTCAACCTGATTCCCGGCCTGCCGCTCGATGGCGGACGCGTGCTGAAGTCCGTGGTCTGGAAGCTCACCGGCAACATCCACCGCGGCACCATCGTCGCCGCCTGGGGCGGTCGCCTGACCGCTGTCGCCGCAATGGCATGGCCGTTGTTGCAGGAGCCGCTGTTGGGCGACCCCCCGGACGTCATCGATTTCGTGCTCGCCTTCGTGATTGCCGCCTTCCTGTGGTCCGGCGCCACCGCCTCGATGGGAGCAGCCAAGATGCGCGGGCGGATCTCCCACCTGGTCGCACGAGACCTCGCGCGACCCTCACTCTCCGTACCTTCCGATCTGCCGCTCGCCGAAGCGGTACGTCGCGCGCAGGGATCAGGCGCGGAGAGCCTGGTCACCGTGACAGGGAGCGGTACTCCGGCCGGCATCGTGAGTGAGGCCGCCCTTCAAGCCACGCCCGAGGAACGTCGACCCTGGGTCCCTGTCTCGACGGTGGCTCGCACCCTCGAAGCCGGCCTGGTGCTACCCGCAAACATCAGCGGCGACGAGCTGATCACCGCCATCACCCGCACGCCCGCTCCGGAGTACCTGCTGGTCGAGCTGGACGGCGCCGTGTGCGGGGTGCTCACGACCGCTGACGTCGATCAGGCGTTCCGCAAGACCGCAGACTAGGGTTTCGGGCGTGCCTGAGACTCCCGAGACCGCGCCCGATGTCGCCCCCGAGGCCTGGTCCGGCGTACACCGCGGCCCGCTACGCGAGGGCGAGTGGGTGCGCCTGACCGACCAGAAGGGCCGGCGTCACAACATCGCGCTCGAGCCGGGCAAGCGGTTCTTCTCCAACCGCGGCCACTTCGAGCACGACGAGCTGATCGGACGTGAAGAAGGCTTCACCGTCACCTCGTCCGCGGGCGGCGAGTACCTCGTGTTCCGTCCGCTGCTCGCCGAGTTCGTCGTCTCGATGCCCCGCGGAGCCGCCGTCGTCTACCCGAAGGACGCCGCCCAGATCGTCGCCTTCGCGGACATCTTCCCTGGTGCCCACGTGGTCGAGGCCGGGGTTGGTTCCGGCGCCCTCACCTGCTCGCTGCTGCGCGCCGTCGGCCCGTTCGGCCGAGTCTCGTCGTATGAGCGCCGTGAGGAGTTCGCTGACGTCGCTCGCAAGAACGTCGGCCAGTTCTTCGGTGCGCCCGACGGGGAGACTCATCCCGCCTGGCGGCTGACGATCGGCGACCTCGCCGAGGCTCTTCCAGCATCGGGGGAGCGCGTCGACCGGATCATCCTCGACATGCTTGCGCCGTGGGAGTGCCTGGCGGCCGCGGCCGACGCTCTCCGTCCGGGTGGGATCGTCTGTGCGTACGTCGCCACCACCACGCAACTCTCCCGATTCATGGAGACCGTCCGCATCAGCGGGCATTTCACCGAGCCCCAGGCCTGGGAGTCACTGGTTCGTGACTGGCATGTCGAGGGCCTCGCCGTGCGTCCTGGTCACAAGATGATCGGCCACACGGCGTTCCTGGTCACTGCTCGTCGCATGGCCCCAGGAGAGCGTCCGCCGCTGAAGAAGCGGCGCCCTGCCCCCGGCGCCTACGGCCCTGACTACACCGGACCCCGCCCCCCTGATGTCCTGATCGAGGACTCCGTCGACTGACCTCACCCGGTCATGCCGTTTGGTCACCAACCGCATGGTTTGGGCTCTTCGGTCGCGGTTGGTGACCAAACCGCATGGGTGGCTGGGTCCAAATCGTGACCAACACCGCGAGATGTCCCCTTCCCCAGGGGGACCTCGCGGGTAGGGTCGATCGCACAGGAGGTGGCGCTGATGTCGACATCGGAAGGCGTTTCCAGCACGGGGGGCCCGGCCCCTGACGAGCTCGCGAGCCAGGTGCGGCTCCTGGAGGCCGAGGTCTCCGATCTCCGCCGCCGGCTGAGCGATGGACCCTCGGGCTCACACGGCCTCGAGCTTCGACTGGCCGACACGCAGCGGTCGCTGGCCGGTCTCACCTCCCAGAACGAGCGGTTGGCGCAGACGCTGCGCGAGGCTCGCGACCAGATCATGAAGCTCAAGGAGGAGGTCGACCGGCTCGCCCAACCGCCGGCCGGCTTCGGCACGTTCCTGGCGCGCAACGAGGACGACACGATCGACGTGTTCACCGGGGGCCGCAAGCTCCGGGTCAACGTCAGCCCCGGGGTCGACATCGAGGATCTGCAGCGTGGCCAGGAGGTCATGCTCAACGAGGCACTGAACGTCGTCGCCGCCCTCGAGTTCGAGAAGGTCGGCGAGGTCGTGATGTTCAAGGAGCTGCTCGCCGACGGCGACCGCGCGCTGGTGATCGCGAACGCCGACGAGGAGCGGGTGGTCCGGCTCGCCGAGCCGCTGCATGGCGCCAAGATCCGAGCAGGCGATTCGCTGCTGCTCGACACCCGGTCGGGCTACGTCTACGAAAAGGTCCCGAAGTCCGAGGTCGAGGAGCTCGTCCTCGAAGAGGTCCCGGACATCGACTACACCGACATCGGCGGCCTCTTCAGCCAGATCGAGACGATCCGCGACGCCGTCGAGCTCCCGTACCTCCACCCCGAGCTGTTCATTGAGCACGAGCTCAAGCCGCCGAAGGGTGTTCTCCTGTATGGCCCTCCCGGCTGCGGCAAGACGCTGATCGCCAAGGCGGTCGCAAACTCGCTCGCCAAGAAGGTCGCAGCCAAGACCGGCCAGGAGGGGAAGTCTTACTTCCTCAACATCAAGGGCCCCGAGCTCCTCAACAAGTACGTCGGGGAGACCGAGCGGCACATCCGGCTGGTCTTCCAGCGGGCCCGGGAGAAGGCCAGCGAGGGTACGCCGGTGATCGTGTTCTTCGACGAGATGGACTCACTGTTCCGCACGCGGGGCTCCGGTGTGTCCTCTGACGTGGAGAACACCATCGTGCCGCAGCTTCTCAGCGAGATCGACGGTGTCGAGCTGCTCGAGAACGTCCTCGTGATCGGTGCCTCCAACCGTGAAGACATGATCGACCCGGCCATCCTGCGCCCCGGCCGACTCGACGTGAAGATCAAGATCGAGCGCCCAGACGCCGAGTCGGCGCGCGACATCTTCAGCAAGTACCTCACAGCGTCCCTGCCCCTTCACGCAGATGATCTGGCCGAGTTCGGCAACGACCGCGAGGCCTGCGTCGGCGGGATGATCCGCGCGACCGTCGAGCGGATGTACACGGAGACCGAGGAGAACCGCTTCCTCGAGGTGACCTACGCCAACGGCGACAAGGAGGTCCTGTACTTCAAGGACTTCAACTCGGGCGCGATGATCCAGAACATCGTCGACCGCGCCAAGAAGATGGCGATCAAGGACCTCCTCGACCATGATCAGCGCGGACTTCGTGTCTCGCACCTGCTCCAGGCGTGCGTCGACGAGTTCAAGGAGAACGAGGACCTTCCCAACACCACGAACCCCGACGACTGGGCACGCATCTCGGGCAAGAAGGGCGAGCGGATCGTCTTCATCCGCACGCTCATCACCGGAAAGCAGGGCACCGAACCCGGCCGGTCCATCGACACTGTCGCCAACACGGGTCAGTACCTCTGACGCTCACGTGAGTTTCCACCTGCGGTTTGGTCCCAAACCGCAGGTGGAAGCGCTCTCAAGTTGCGGTTTGGGACCAAACCGCAGGTCTACGTAGCCAGTTCGGTGACGTCCGCGACGGTCGCACCGAGTGCCGAGATGAGCCGACTGGCGTCGACGGTCAGCCCAACGCCGGGGGCACCACCGCCCAGACTGATCTGGCCGGCGCTCTGAATCGACGCGTCCGCGATCACCGGAAGCGCCGACCTGCTGCCCAGGGGCGTGATCGTGCCGCGCTCGTAGCCGGTCACCTCGTACGCCGCCGCCGCGCTCGGCATCGAGATCCGGTTCACGCCCAGCAGCGCGCGCAACTTGGGCCACGCGATCTCGCGGTCGCCCGGCACGAGGACGAAGCGGTGGTCGCCGTCACTGACCCGCACCACCATCGTCTTCACGATCTGGTGCGGATCGACGCCCCGAACCGATGCAGCCTCCGTGATGGACCGGACCGGACCGTGCCGGGTGACCGTGTGGGCCAATCCGAGCGACTCCGCCGCCGCCACCGCGCGGGCGGAGTTGTCCTCGGTCATGAGCTCGAACCTACGGCGCGTCCCCGGAAGACGTAGGCCCACGGCTTCGGGCCAGGCAGGTACGCCGCGCTCAAGTCGGTGATCTCCATCTCGGAGGCGAGCACCAGGGCGCGGATGTCCCGGCTGAGGTGGCATCCGCCGCATATCCGTCGCTGCAGCGGGTCGAGTCGGCGCTGCCACCGCTCGACACCGCGGTCGGGGGAGCGCCCGTGCTCGAGGAAGTGGAAGGCGCCGCCGGGGGCGAGCACCCGACGTACCTCTGCGAGTGCCCGGGCGGCGTCGGGGATGGTGCAGAGTGTGAACGTCGAGAGCACCGCGTCGTACTGAGCGTCGGATGCCGACAACCGCTGTCCGTCCACACCCGTTCGTTCGATCGGGGTGCTGGCTTCGGAGCGACGCCGCTCAGAGAGGCGCCACCCGACGTCGGATGGTTCCACTGCGTCGACGCGCTCGACGTCCGTGGGGTAGAGCGTCGCGTTGAGGCCGCTCCCGAACCCGATCTCCAGCACCCGCCCGCGCAGTCCTGCGCACGCCTGCTGCCGCAGTGACATCACCTCGGGTGTCGACAGTGCCCGGTCCGTGAGGTGCGGGACGACTCTCTCGGTCCAGATGCCCATGGACCGAGGTTAGGACGTGTTCCACTCGCGTAGGCTCGCAACATGAGCGTGCGCCGGGTCATGGGGACCGAGGTCGAGTACGGCATCGCCGTGCAAGGTCAGCCGCTTGCCAACCCGATGGTCGCCTCCTCGCAGGTGGTCAACGCCTACGCGTCGGCCACCATCAGGGCGCGCCGCGCACGGTGGGACTTCGAGGAGGAGTCGCCGCTGCGCGACGCCCGCGGGTTCGACATGTCGCGCCAGGTCGCCGACCCGACCCAGCTGACCGACGAGGACCTCGGGCTGGCCAACGTCATCCTCACCAACGGCGCCCGGCTCTACGTCGACCACGCCCACCCGGAGTACTCCACGCCCGAGGTCACCACGCCGCTCGACATCGTACGGTGGGAAAAGGCTGGCGAACTGGTGATGCTGGACGCCTCGCGCCGGGCCGGCCTGCTGCCGGGCGGGACGCCGATCGTCCTCTACAAGAACAACACCGACAACAAGGGATCGTCGTACGGCGCGCACGAGAACTATCTGATGCGGCGCTCCACGCCCTTCGCCGACATCGTCAAGCACCTGACGCCGTTCTTCGTCAGCCGCCAGGTGATCACCGGAGCCGGCCGGGTGGGGATCGGCCAGGATGGGCGTGAGCACGGCTTCCAGCTCAGTCAGCGCGCCGACTTCTTCGAGGTCGAGGTCGGCCTCGAGACCACCCTCAAGCGGCCGATCATCAACACCCGCGACGAGCCGCACGCCGATCCCGAGAAGTACCGCCGGCTGCACGTCATCATCGGCGACGCCAACCTCTCGGAGATCTCGACGTACCTCAAGGTCGGCACCGCGTCACTGGTGCTCGCGATGATCGAGGACCGCTTCATCACCACCGACCTCGACCCTCGAGACTCCCGTCGCGAGCCTGCGCGCGATCTCGCACGACCCCACGCTCAAGCACCTGGTCACCATGACCGACGGCCGCCAGCTCACCGGCATCCAGCTCCAGCTCGAGTACCTCGACCTGGCCAAGAAGTACGTCGAGGACCGGTACGGCGCCGACGCTGACGATCAGACCGTCGACGTCCTGGCCCGCTGGGAGTCGGTCCTCGACCGCCTCGAGAGCGACCCGATGCTGTGCGTGCGTGAGCTCGACTGGGTGGCGAAGCTGCGGCTGCTCGAGCAGTACCGTCAGCGTGACGGGCTGGACTGGGACGACGCCAAGCTGCAGCTCATCGACTACCAGTACTCCGACATCCGGCCCGAGAAGGGCCTCTACCACCGGCTGGTCGCCGGCAACCGGGTCGACCGGCTGCTCGACGACGCGACGATCGAGATCGCGATGCACGACCCGCCAGAGGACACCCGCGCCTACTTCCGCGGCCGCTGCCTGGAGAAGTACGCCGAGCACGTCGCCGCCGCGTCCTGGGACTCAGTCATCTTCGACCTGCCCGGGCGCGAGTCCCTGCAACGTGTTCCGACCATCGACCCGCTGCGTGGGAGCAAGGCGCACGTGGGCGAGCTTCTCGACCGCAGTGAGACGGCCGAGGCTTTGTTCACCGCTCTCACCCGGTGAGTGGATAGGGTCGAGGCATGGCACAGGAGCAGAAGCAGCCGCGCAAGGGGTCCGAGAGCGAGGAGTCGGTCGAGACCGCTCCCGAGAGCGACGTCGCGGAGCGCAAGGAGGCTCTCGACAACGACGTGGACGACCTCCTCGACGAGATCGACGACGTTCTCGAGACCAACGCCGAGGACTTCGTGAAGTCGTTCATCCAGAAGGGCGGGGAGTAGGCCTTGGGCGGTCCACGCCTCCCGGCCGCCTTCCTGCAGCCGGGCACGTCCTCGTTCAGCGACTTCCTCTCCATCCAGGCGCCGGACCTGCTCCCCTCGCGCCGTTCGGTGCCCCAGGGTCACGCCGGTGACCTCGCTCCGCACGGGACCACGATCGTGGCCGCGACCTATCCCGGCGGTGTGGTCATCGCCGGCGACCGCCGCGCCACCATGGGCAACGTCATCGCCCAGCGTGACATCGAGAAGGTCTTCCCGGCCGACGAGTTCTCCGCGGTCGGCATCGCCGGCACCGCGGGCATCGCGGTGGAGATGGTGCGGCTCTTCCAGACCGAGCTCGAGCACTACGAGAAGATCGAGGGCACCACGCTCTCCATGGACGGCAAGGCCAACCGACTCGCTGCGCTGATCCGGGGCAACCTGGCGATGGCGATGCAGGGGCTGGCCGTCGTACCTCTCTTCGCCGGCTACGACCTGTCGGCAGACCAAGGGCGGATCTTCAGCTACGACGTGACCGGCGGACGCTACGAGGAGACGGCGTTCCACTCGGTCGGTTCAGGCTCCCTCTTCGCCCGCGGCTCGCTGAAGAAGCTCTACCGCCAGGACCTCGACCAGACCGGCTGCGTGACCGCGATCGTGCAGGCGCTGTACGACGCCGCCGACGACGACTCTGCCACCGGAGGACCCGACCTGACCCGTCGGATCTTCCCGGTCGTGCAGGTGATCACCGCTGATGGCGGCCACCGGATGCCCGACGCCGAGGTCGCCGCGATCGCAGAATCGGTGCTCGCCGGCCGGATGGTACGACCCGACGGACCCGGAGCGCCGCTGACCGGGGGTGACGCGCGATGAGCATGCCGTTCTACGTCTCGCCCGAGCAGCTGATGAAGGACCGGGCCGACTTCGCCCGCAAGGGCATCGCCCGCGGCCGGTCCGTGGTGGCGGTGCAGTACGCCGACGGCGTCCTGTTCGTCTCCGAGAACCCGTCTCAGGCGCTGCACAAGGTCTCCGAGATCTACGACCGGATCGCGTTCGCCGCTGTCGGCCGCTACAACGAGTTCGAGAACCTCCGTATCGCCGGTGTCCGGCTCGCCGACATGCGTGGCTACGCCTACGACCGCCGTGACGTGACCGGCCGCGGGCTGGCCAACGCGTACGCACAGACGCTCGGCACGATCTTCTCCAGTGGTGGCGAGAAGCCCTACGAGGTGGAGATCTTCGTCGCCGAGATCGGCGACGAAGCCTCCTTCGATCAGCTCTACCGGCTGACGTACGACGGTCAGGTCGCCGACGAGCACGGTTACGCCGTGATGGGCGGTGCCGCCGACGTGGTGGCGTCCTACCTCAAGGAGCGGTACGTCGAGGGTGCGGCCCTGACCGAGGCGCTCGCGCTGGCCGTGGGCGCACTGGGGCACACCGATGCTGCTGACCGGGTCATTCCGGGCACGGACCTCGAGGTCGCCGTACTCGATCGAACCCGCTCGCAGCCGCGGAAGTTCGTCCGGTTGCGGCCGGCGCGGCTCGAGGAACTGCTCGGTGACCGTGGTCCGACCGCCGGTGCACCGGAGCCGGAGAACTCATCGATCGAGTCGAGTGCGCCGCTGGGTGCGGGCGACGGACCCGATGACGATGCCCCCGTCGCTCCTCCTGGCTGATCGTCCATCGCGTCAGCTCGCGCATGCGGTTTGGTCACCAACCGCACCATTGCCGGCGCTGGGGCTCGCGGTTGGTGACCAAACCGCGACTGAGATAACACGCGAGCAGGCTTTCCACAGCCTGTACTGCGCGCTGTTTGGGCTGAGCGCCAGAGGCACAGATTGCCTCACATGGAAGCCGATGCGGAGAATGACGAGCCGATCCGGGGCGAGGTCAGGCTCGCTGATCATGAGCGGATCAGTCATGGTCTCTACCGGAAGAAGCGTGACGGTCTCACTCCAGACGAGCAGTTCGTCCGCGAGCTCCAGGCCTACCAACTGGTCCTTCCGGCCACCGCCGTCTTCACTCACCTCACGGGTGCCAGACTCCTCGGCTGGCAGCTTCCCAAGCTGCCCGAGCAGGTCCCGGTCTTCGCCGCGGTTGGCACGGATGACCTACGACCGAGACGGCACGGGCTGATCTGTTCGCGCCTGGTCCGCACACCACGTCCGCTGAAGGGCCTGGGCGACCTACCGGTCGATGACCCAGAAGAGATTCTGCTGCGCGCAGCCCGGGATCTCGGTGTGCTGGACCTTGTCGTGCTGATCGACTCAGCGCTCAGGAACGGCGACCTGGAGCGTCAACGCCTCGCCGCGCTGCTGGCCAGCAAGCGTCCCGGAGTTCGGATGTTGCGCACTGCCTACGCGCTCTCGGACCACCGGGCCGAATCGGGACCCGAATCGGTCCTTCGGATGTTTCACAAGGCAATCGCGGTGCCCGTGGAGCCCCAAGCCGAGCTGTTCGACGACCGGGGAACTTCCATCGGTCGTGCGGACCTGCTCGTGATCGGCACTCCCTTCCTCCATGAGTACGACGGCGCTCACCACCGCGACAAGGTTCAACACCGTTCTGACCTTCGACGTGAGCGGGCCTTGTCGGGCACGCCCTACATCCGACGCGGTTTCACGCTGGACGACCTGCTCAATCATCCGGCGATCGCGATGCACGAGATCGACCGAGCATTGGCGCGTCCGCACGACCTGCGGCGCCTGTCGAGCTGGCGGCGTGTCGTCGAGAACTCGCTCTACTCCGAGGCCGGCCGGCAACGGCTGATGAATCGATGGCGGAGGCAGAAGGGCATCATCGATTGGGCCCAAACCGCATGAATCACCGCCGGATTCCTGCGGTTTGGGACCAAACCGCAGCGACCCCGGGCCCAGCGGCGCGGCGGTTCGCGACGATCCGACCAACGTGCGCCTAGGCTGACCACGTGGACCGGCGGATCTTCGGGATCGAGAACGAGTACGGCGTGACGTGCACGTTCAAGGGACAGCGCCGCCTGAGCCCGGACGAGGTGGCGCGCTATCTCTTCCGCAAGGTCGTGAGCTGGGGCCGCAGCAGCAACGTCTTCCTCCGCAACGGGGCCCGGCTCTACCTCGATGTCGGCAGCCACCCGGAGTACGCGACACCCGAGTGCGACGACGTGATCGAGCTGGTCACCCACGACAAGGCGGGGGAGCGGGTACTCGAAGGACTGCTCCTGGACGCCGAGCAGCGCCTCCACGACGAGGGCATCGCCGGCGAGATCTACCTGTTCAAGAACAACACCGACTCGGCCGGCAACTCCTACGGCTGCCACGAGAACTATCTCGTCGGGAGGGCCGGCGAGTTCTCGAAGCTCGCGGACGTCCTCATCCCGTTCCTGGTGACCCGCCAGATCATCGTCGGCGCCGGCAAGATCACCCAGACCCCCCGAGGTGCGAACTTCAGCGTCTCGCAGCGCGCCGAGCACATCTGGGAGGGCGTCAGCAGCGCCACGACCCGCAGCAGGCCGATCATCAACACCCGCGACGAGCCGCACGCCGACGCCGAGAAGTACCGCCGGCTGCACGTCATCGTCGGCGACTCCAACATGAGCGAGACGACCACCATGCTCAAGGTCGCCAGCTGCGACCTGGTCCTCCGGATGATCGAGGAGGGCGTGGTGATGCGCGACCTCACCATGGAGAACCCGATCCGCGCGATCCGGGAGATCTCCCACGACGTCACCGGACGCCGCAAGATCCGGCTCGCCAACGGCCGGGAGGCGAGCGCCCTCGACATCCAGCAGGAGTACCTCTCCAAGGCCCGCGACTTCGTCGACCGCCGTGAGATCAGCACGCCGGTCATCGAGATGGCACTCGATCTGTGGGAGCGGGGCCTGAAGGCGGTCGAGTCCGACGACCTCGGCCTCGTCGACCGCGAGATCGACTGGGTGATCAAGTGGAAGCTGATCGAGCAGTACCGCGCCAAGCACGGTCTGCCTCTCGGCCACCCGAGGATCGCTCAGCTCGACCTCGCCTACCACGACATCCACCGCGGACGCGGCCTCTACTACCTGCTCGAGAAGCGCGGCATGGTCGCCCGGGTGACCACCGACCTGAAGATCTTCGAGGCCAAGTCGGTGCCACCGCAGACGACCCGTGCCCGGTTGCGCGGCGAGTTCATCCGCAAGGCCCAGGAGCGTCGACGCGACTTCACCGTCGACTGGGTGCACCTCAAGCTCAACGACCAGGCGCAGCGCACCGTGCTCTGCAAGGACCCGTTCCGGGCGTACGACGAGCGTGTGCAGCGTCTCATCGACGGCATGTGACCCTGGCGGTCAGGTAGCGCTCAGGTTCGACGGCTATCGTGTGCCGCGCTGTCCCAGCACCCGATCTGTGAAGGTTGAACTCGTGTCTCGACGTCTCCGACGCCTCCCTGTCCTCCTGCTTCCGTTGGTCCTGGCCACCTCGCTGGCCGCCTGCGGGTCCGACGGGAGCGATGGCGGCTCCCCGAGCGGCGACTCGTCGTCGGCCGCCGGTCTGCACGGCATCACGATCACCGGTGACGTCGGCAAGGCCCCCGAGGTCGAAGTGGAACGGCAATCTCGACGTCGACAAGACGGAGACCACCGTCGTCACCGAGGGCGACGGCGCGGTGATCGCCGACGGCGACCAGGTCGTCGCGAACATCTGGATCGGCAACGGCTCCACGCAGGAGCAGGCGTACAGCACGTACGACGAGGGCGGCGCGCCCGAGACGGTCGCGGCGAGCGACTCGCTCAGCCCCGTGTTCAAGGACGCCGTGCTCGGCCAGAAGGTCGGCTCCCGCGTCGCGGTGACCGCGACCGCCGCGGACGCCTTCGGCGAGGCCGGCAACTCCCAGATGGGCATCGGCAACAAGGACACCGTCCTGATCGTCGTCGACCTGATGTCCAGCTACACCGTGCTCGACGGCCCGCAGGGCGAGAAGCAGAAGTCTCCCTCCTGGGCGCCCGGCGTCATCGAGGACGGCGACACCGTGACCGGGCTCGACTTCAAGGGCACCCCCAAGCCGGACGGCAAGCTCCGGTCGGCCGCGCTGATCCAGGGCGACGGCGACGTGGTCAAGAAGGGCCAGACGATCACCGTCAACTACCTCGGCCAGGTCTACAACGGCAAGGCCCCGTTCGACGAGAGCTACACCAAGCAGCCGGCGTCGTTCCCGATCGGTGTCGGCAAGGTCGTGTCCGGGTGGGACAAGAGCCTGGTCGGCGCAACCGTCGGCAGCCGGATGATCCTGGCGATCCCGCCGGCCGACGGGTACGGCGACGCCGGTCAGCCCGATGCAGGCATCAAGGGGACCGACACGCTGTACTTCGTCGTCGACATCCTGGCAGCCGCCTGAGGTTCCCCTAGGATCGCGCGGTGAGCAGCATGACGGTGCGGAAGAGCGAGCGACTGCTCAACCTGCTGATCATGCTGCTCGTCCAGCGGCAGTACGTCGCGAAGGAACGGATCCGCGCGATCCTCTACCCCGACGCCAGCACGGACGCGTTCGAGAAGATGTTCGAGCGCGACAAGGAGGAGCTGCGCAGCCTCGGGGTCCCGATCGAGGTCGGCAACATGGACGCCTACTTCGACGACGAGCCCGGCTACCGGATCCGTCCGGACCGGTTCGCGCTGCCTGACATCTCCCTGACCGCTGACGAGGCGGCGGTGATCGGGCTGGCGACACGGGTGTGGCAGCACGCGCGCCTGGCCGAGGCGACCACCGAGGCGGTCCGCAAGCTCACCGCACTCGGAGTCGCTGTCGACGAGACCGCACTCGACATCGCCGAGCCCCGCCTCAGCGCCGACGAGCCGTCGTTCGACGTCTTCTGGGAGGCCACCCAGGATCGGACTCCGGTCGAGTTCGACTACCGCCGCCCCGGTGACACCCGGGTCACCACCCGACACCTGCAGCCGTGGGGCGTCGTGCGCTACTCCGGACGCTGGTACGTCGTCGGGTTCGACACCGACCGGGGCGAGGAACGGGTCTTCCGGCTCTCCCGGGTCCACGGCGAGGCCCGCAAGGCAGGCACTCCGGGGTCGTACGTCGTGCCGCCCGGCACCGACGTCCGCGCCACGACCGTGCGCCTGGCGCCCGCACCCACCAGCGGGGAGGCCGTGCTCCTGGTCCGCCAGGACGCCGGCCTGCCGCTGCGCCGCGACGCGGTGAGCGTCGAGACCGGTGTCTCCGGCCCTGACGAGCGAACCCCTTGGGACCGGGTGACGATCAGCCGCGGCGGTCCCGGTGTCGCCGACGAGGTGCTCGGCTACGGCGCCGACGTCTTCGTCGAGGCGCCCCCGTCGCTGCGCCAGACCGTGGTGGAGCGGCTGACCGCCGCGGCCGGGTCGGGCCGATGACCACCGCACCGACGTCCGGCGCCAAGGACCAGGTCGCCCGACTGCTGACGCTCGTGCCGTTCCTCCACGCCCGCGGCCAGGTCAACATCGACGAGGCTGCCCGGGCCCTCGGCGTCCCGGCCGACCAGGTCCTGTCCGACCTCAAGGTGCTGCTGATGTGTGGCCTGCCCGGGTGGCTACCCCGACGACCTGATCGACGTCGACCTGGATGCCCTCGAGGGGCCCGAGGCAGACGGCGTGATCCGGGTCACCAACGCCGACTACCTCGCCCGTCCGCTGCGGCTCACGCCGACCGAGGCCACGGCGATCATCGTCGCCCTGCGCGCGCTCCGCGCCGGTGCTGGCGAGGACACCCGCGAGATCGTCGACCGCGCGCTGGCCAAGCTCGAGGCCGCGGCCGCCGACGGCTCCGCGGCGGCCCAGTTCGACCCGGGGGAGGACCCGGTCGGTGCCGAGCTCACGCAGCTCGCCGCCCGCCTCCAGGACGCCGCCGACCGTGCCGTGCAGGTCGACATCACCTACTTCGTGCCGTCGCGCGACGAGGAGTCCGAGCGCATCGTCGACCCGCGCGGCATCGTCACCGCCCACGGGTTCACCTACCTCGACGCCTGGTGCCACAGCGCCGAGGCGCCGCGACTCTTCCGTCTCGACCGCATCCGTCGGGCCGAGGTCTCCGAATCACCTGTTGTGACCCCGCCCGAAGCACCTCGCGACCTGGCCGCCGGTCTCTTCGCTCGTGCCGACGACACGACCCTGGTGACGTTGCGGCTCGGGCACGAGGCACGCTGGATCGTGGAGTACTACCCGGTCGAGGCCGTGCGCCAGCGCCGTGGGGGAGTCCTCGAGGTCGACCTGCTGATCGCGGACGAGCGCTGGCTGCAGCGGCTGCTGCTCCGGCTGGCACCGCACGCGACGGTGCTCCAGCCGGCGGAGTACGCCGAGGCGCACACCACCGCCGCACAGGCCGCCCTCAGCCTCTATGACTGAGCCCGGCGTACTATGAGATCCATTCAGACCTACACGTGAGGACGCACATGTCTCCGCTTCTCATCGGCGGCCTCGGCACCACCGAGCTCCTGCTCATCCTGGCCGTCGTCGTCCTGCTCTTCGGTGCCACGAAGCTCCCCGACCTGGCCCGGGGCAGCGGCCGGGCGCTGCGCATCTTCAAGGCCGAGACCAAGGGCCTGATGGATGACGACGACGAGGTCACCACCGGCCCGGCGACCAAGACCCCCGAACAGCGCGAGCTCGAGACCCGGCAGGCCGAGCTCGACGCCCGGCAGGCCGAGATCGACGCCGAGCGCGAGCGCCTGCGCCGCAACGACACCGCCTGACCGCGGCCACCTCCCCGTTGGCCATCTCTGGAGTCTTCGACTACTTCTCCGCCAGCCCCCGCCATCCCATCGGCGAGGACGGGCGGATGGCGCTCTCCGACCACCTCCGAGAGCTGCGCGCGCGACTGCTGAGGTCGGTGCTCTTCCTGGTCGTCGTCTTCTTCGTCGCGCTGTTCTTCTTCGAGCAACCCCACGACGGGCTGCTCGGCCTCGTGCTCGGGCCCTACAACGACGCGCGCGACGCACTCGGGGCCTCGGTCCAGACCCAGGCCTACGTCCAGGGTGCGACCGGCCCGCTGATGCTCCAGCTCAAGCTCTGCGGCATGGCAGCGCTCGTGGTCTCCAGCCCGTACTGGCTCTACCAGATCTGGGCCTTCATCGTGCCTGGGCTGCACGACACCGAGAAGAAGTGGTCCCGCATCTTCGCGGGCGTCGCCGGTCCGCTGTTCGTCATCGGTGTGTTCACCGGCTACTACGTGCTGCCCAAGGGCCTCGAGGTGCTGATCGGGTTCACCCCGGCAGGCCTGGACAACCTGGTCGAGTTCGACGAGTACTTCAGCTTCTTCACCCGGATGCTGCTGGTCTTCGGCATCGCGTTCGAGATCCCGCTGTTCGTGATCATGCTCAACCTCGCCGGCATCGTGTCCGGCAAGGCCCTGGGCAAGCACCGGCCGTGGATCATCATCGGGACCTTCGTCTTCGCGGCGGTGGCGACCCCGTCGACCGACCCGTTCTCGATGCTGATGCTCGCCATCCCGATGCTGGTGCTCTTCGCCGCAGCGGAGGTCATCGCGCGCTTCGTCGACAGGACCCGCGGTCGCGGCAAGGATGCCACCGACCAGTGGGCGGACGACGAGGTCTCGCCCCTGTGAGCCAGGCGCCGCCGCTGACCGCCGTCGACCCGTTCGACCTGCCCGAGTGGTTGGGGGCGAACGACGTGACCTGGTCGGCCGACGACGGTCTGCGCACCGGCTGGATCGTCGCCGGTCGGCTCGACGCCGCCGGCGAGCCGTCTCTCGCGTGCGACCTGCTCGCCGTCGACGAGGCGTTCCCGGCACCGGTCGCCCTCGACGCCACCCGACAGCGAGCCCACCAGGCCTGGCGACACGGGGAGGTGCTGCTGGTCGACCGGTCCGGCCGCCTCACCCTCGCGGTGCCGGGCACGACGTTCACCGCCGACCTCACGCTCGATGCGATCGGCCGGCTCGCGCGCTCCGTCGGGGCCTCGCTCGACCACTACGCCGTCCATCTGCGAATCGGCGTCGAGAAGCCGTAGGTCGTCTAGTCTCACGACGTGACCGGCAGCCTCCGCGAGATCGCGCTCCTCACCAACCCGACGGCGGGCAAGGGACGTGGCGCGAAGTTCCGGGACGCCGCGCTGGAGCGGATCCGCGACGCCGGAGTCAGCGTCCGCAGCCTCGAGGGACGCGACGCCGACGAGGCACTCGACCTGGCCCACCAGTGTGTCGCCGATGGGATCGACGCACTGGTGATCGTCGGCGGTGACGGCATGGTCCACCTCGGCGTCCAGGCGCTCGCCGGGACCACCACCCCGCTCGGGCTGATCCCGTCCGGCACCGGCAACGACGTGGCCCGCTACTTCGACCTGCCGCGCAAGGACCCGATCGCCGCGGCCGACCGGCTGCTGGCGGGGGACCGTCGGGTCGTCGACCTCGCGCGCAGTGGCAACAAGTACTTCACCACGGTGCTGTGCGCCGGTTTCGACGCGGTCGTCAACGAGCGCGCCAACCGGATGACCTGGCCCAAGGGGCAGATGCGCTACAACATCGCCACCCTGGCCGAGCTGCGCACCTTCCGCCCGCTCCCGTACACCCTCGACCTCGACGGCGAGACACTCTCCCTCGAGGCGATGATGGTCTCGGTCGGCAACGGCCCGTCGTTCGGCGGCGGTCTTCGGATCACCGAGGGAGCGATCCTCGACGACGGGATGCTCGACGTGGTGATCATCAAGCCGATGAGCAAGCTCAGCCTGGTGACGACGTACCCCAAGCTCTTCAAGGGCACCCACACCACGCACCCGAAGTACGAGCACCACCGGGTCCGGTCGGTCACGGTCGCCACGCCCGGCATCGTCTCGTACGCCGACGGCGAGCGTTTCGGAGCGCTCCCGCTCACCGTGGAGTGTGCTCCGGGAGCGCTGACGGTCCTCGCGTAGGTTTGGGCGCATGAGCACCGCGGACGACCAGGAACTCACCCCGTCCGAGCGGTACGCCGACTTCCAGAGCGGTCGCCGGCACCCCGTGCTCCGCGCCTTCACGGGCCTCTACGACTTCGCTCTCGACGACTTCCAGCTCCGCGCCTGCCGCGAGATCGAGGACGGTCGCGGCGTGCTGGTCGCGGCGCCGACCGGGTCCGGCAAGACCATCGTCGGCGAGTTCGCCGTCCACCTCGCGCTCGAGACCGGTCGCAAGTGCTTCTACACCACCCCGATCAAGGCGCTGTCCAACCAGAAGTTCAACGACCTCGTGGCCCGGTACGGCGCCGACCAGGTCGGACTGCTCACCGGCGACAACGTCGTCAACGGCGAGGCGCCGATCGTGGTGATGACCACCGAGGTGCTGCGCAACATGCTGTACGCCGGGTCGCGCACGCTGCTCGGGCTCGGCTTCGTGGTGATGGACGAGGTGCACTACCTCGCCGACCGGAGCCGCGGCGCGGTCTGGGAGGAGGTGATCATCCACCTGCCGGAGTCGGTGTCGGTGATCTCGCCTGTCGGCGACGGTCTCCAACGCCGAGGAGTTCGGCGAGTGGCTGGCCACGGTGCGCGGCGAGACCACCACCATCGTCGAGGAGAAGCGGCCGGTCCCGCTCTACCAGCACGTGATGGTCGGCAAGCGGCTGCTCGACCTGTTCGCGTCCTCCGACGTCGACGCCGCAGCCGGCTTCGTCAAGGAGGGCGCACCGGTCAACGACGAGCTGGTCAAGATCGCCCGCGACGACTGGGCCAGCAACCGGATGACCGACCGCCGCTCTCCCCGGGGCCGCGCCAAGCCGGGCCAGCGCGGGGGCGGTGGTCCGCGCCAGGTCGGCAACGGCCGCCGGGTCTGGATCCCGACCCGCTCCGACGTCATCGACCGGCTCGACCGTGAGGGTCTGCTGCCGGCGATCGTCTTCATCTTCAGCCGGGTCGGCTGCGACGCCGCCGTCACCCAGTGCCTGAGCGCCGGGGTCCGGCTCACCTCGCCCGAGGAGCGCGACGCGATCTACGAGTACGTCGAGACCGCGTGCCGCCACCTGCCGCCGGACGACCTCGCAGGTCCTCGGCTACCACGACTTCCTCGACGGCCTGACCCGCGGCGTCGCCGCCCACCACGCCGGGATGCTGCCGGCGTTCAAGCAGTGCGTCGAGGAGCTCTACATCCGCGGCCTGTGCAAGGTCGTCTTCGCCACCGAGACCCTGGCGCTCGGCATCAACATGCCGGCCCGCACCGTGGTGATCGAGAAGCTCGACAAGTGGAACGGCGAGACCCACGCCGCGATCACGCCGGGGGAGTACACCCAGCTGACCGGCCGCGCCGGTCGCCGCGGGCTCGACGTCGAGGGCCACGGGGTCGTGCTCTGGCAGCCCGGGCATGAACCCGCGCGAGGTCGCCGGCCTGGCCTCCACCCGCACCTACCCGCTGCGCTCGTCGTTCCGCCCGTCGTACAACATGGCGGTCAACCTGGTGCACCAGTTCGGCCGGGAGCGCTCCCGTGAGCTTCTCGAGCAGTCCTTCGCGCAGTTCCAGGCCGACAAGGCCGTGGTCGGGCTGGCCCGCCAGGTGACCAAGAGCGAGGACGCGCTCGCCGGCTACCGCGAGGCGGCGACCTGCCACCTCGGCGACTTCATGGAGTACGCCGGCCTGCGCCGCCGGATCAGCGAGGCCGAGAAGGGCGCCAGCAAGGCCAGGCGCGCGGACCGCCGCGAGGAGGCGATGGCGTCGCTGCGCGAGCTCAAGCCGGGCGACGTGATCCAGGTGCCGACCGGCAAGTTCGCCGGGTACGCCGTCGTCATCGACCCCGGCTGGTCCGCCGAGGGACCGCGCCCGCTACGTCGTCACAGCCGACCGCCAGGCCCGGCGGCTGGCGATGATCGACTTCCCGGTCCCGGTCGCCGCGCTCGGCAGGCTGAAGGTCCCCAAGAACTTCAACGGCCGCAACCCGCAGATGCGGCGCGACCTGGCCTCCGCGCTGCGCACCAAGACCCACGACCTCGCGCCGCCCCCGCCCTCCAAGCAGGGCCAGACCGAGCGACGTGACCCCTCGCGAACGCACGCGGACGACCAGATCAGCCGGCTGCGCGCCGAGCTGAAGGCGCACCCGTGCCACGAGTGCCCCGACCGCGAGGACCACGCGCGCTGGGCCGAGCGCTACTTCAAGCTCGAACGCGACGCCACGACCCTGCGCCGCCGGGTCGAGCAGCGCACCAACACCGTGGCGCGCCAGTTCGACCGGGTCTGCGAGGTGCTCACCGTGCTGGGCTACCTCGCCGACGGCCAGGTGACCGACGAGGGCCGGCACCTGATGCGGGTCTACTCCGAGATGGACCTGCTGGTGGCCGAGTCGATGCGGCAGGGCCTCTGGGACGACCTGTCGTCCTCCGAGCTCGCGGCCGCCCTGTCGGTGCTCGTCTTCGAGGCCCGGCGCCCCGACGACGCCTCGTCGCCCCGGCTGCCCGGTGGCCAGGTGCGCGAGACGATCGCCGAGATGGTGCGGCTCTGGGGTCAGCTCGACGCCGTCGAGCGCGAGCACCACCTCGACTTCCTCCGGCCGCCCGACCTCGGGTTCGCCTGGGTCGCCTACCGCTGGGCCGAGGGCGACGACCTCGACGACGTGCTGAAGGTCAGCGACCTGGCCGCCGGCGACTTCGTCCGCTGGATGAAGCAGCTGATCGACCTCGCCGGACAGGTGGCCGACGCCGCCGGCGGCGGGCCGCTGCGCGAGACGGCGCGCGACGTCGTACGCCGGCTGCGACGTGGTGTCGTCGCCTACTCCAGCCTGGTCGAGGACTAGCCGGTCAGTCGTCCTGCGCGACGGCCTCGGCGACCGGGGTGTCGCCGTTCATCAGGTCCCACTGCTTGCCCACGCTGCCGGACGAGTCCAGGACCGCGGCGACCACCGCGGCCACGTCGGCGCGGGTGACCTCGCCGCGGGCGACCTCCGGGCCGAGAGCCACCAGGCCGGTCGCCGGGTCGTCGGTGAGGCGGCCGGGGCGCAGGATCGTCCAGGCGAGGCTGCTGGCAGCGCAGCGCTGCGTCGGCATCGCGCTTGGCCTCGACGTAGGCACGCCACACGTCGTCGGTGTCGGCGGGGAGCTCGTCGTCGACGCCGATCGCGGAGATCTGGACGAACCGGGCGATCCCGGCGCTGACGGCGCCCGCGATCGACTTCAGCGAGCCCTCGAGGTCGACGGTGCGCTTGCGCTCGATGTTGCCGTCGGGGCCGCCACCGGCGGCGAAGACGACCGCGTCGCAGCCCTCGAAGGCCGCGGCGAAGTCGGTCGCGTCCTGCCGCTCGATGTCGAGCAGCCGCACCTCGGCACCCTTGGCCTCGAGCTCGTCGCGGTAGTCCTCGCTGCGCACCAGCGCGACCGGCGTGTGGTCCGAGCGGCGCAGGACGTGGATGAGGTGTTGGGCCACCTGTCCGTGGCCCCCGACGATCGCGACTCGAGTCATGCCGACCACCGTACGAGCGGCACGGCTGCGTCAGCGGAGACCAGCACGTCGGTCAGCCGCTGCACCGGGCTCTCCAGGCCCCACTTCGTGTCCGAGCTCGGCCAGTCGCTGCAGGTCGCGGGGCTCGGACGGCAGCGCGGTGCCGGGGGAGCCGAGGTCGATGTCGCGCGCGACGGCGACCACCTGTCGGCGCGACGTCGAGGTAGTCGGCGGCGGCCTTGATCTTGCCGCGCGGTCCGGGCCCATGTCGGAGTCCGGGTCGGCGGCGGCGGCGATGATGCCGTCCATGTCGCCGAACCGGCCGAGCAGCGTCGCGGCGGTCTTCTCGCCGACGCCCGGCACGCCGGGCAGCCCGTCGGAGGCGTCGCCGCGCAGGGTGGCGAAGTCGGCGTACTGGCGCGCGTCGATGCCGTACTTGGCGCGCACCCAGTCGTTGGTCGACCCGCTCGTGGTTGCCGACGCCGCGGGCGATGTAGAGGATCCGCACGTCGGCGTCGTCGTCGACGAGCTGGAAGAGGTCGCGGTCGCCGGTCACGACGTCGACCGGCTGCCGGCGCCGGTGGCCAGGGTGCCGATCACGTCGTCGGCCTCGTAGCCGTCGGCGCCGACCACGCAGATCCCGAACGCGTCGAGCACCTCGAGGATGATCGGCACCTGCACCTCGAGCGGGTCCGGCACCTCCTCGATGTCCGGGCGCCTGGCGCGCTCCGCGACGACGCGGTGCGCCTTGTACGACGGCAGCAGGTCGACGCGCCACTGCGGGCGCCAGTCGTTGTCCCAGCAGCAGACCAGGTCGGTGGGCTGGTAGTCGCCGACCAGCCGGGAGATGAAGTCGAGGAACCCGCGCACCGCGTTGACCGGCGTGCCGTCGGGCGCCTTGATCTCCGGCACGCCGAAGAAGGCGCGGAAGTACATCGAGGCGGTGTCGAGAAGCATCAGGCGGCCGGCCGGGCTGGGTCTGGCGGTCGGTCACGGCGGCATCCTGCCACGCGATCACGGATAGTCTGTGCGGCGTGACGCCGTCCGAACTCGAAGCCACCGACCGGAAGATCCTGGAGCTGCTCGCCAGCCGACGGCCGGATGTCCTTCACCGACCTCGGCAAGGCGACCGGACTGTCCACGTCGGCGGTGCACCAGCGGGTCAAGCGGCTCGAGCAGCGCGGGCTGATCCTCGGCTACGGCGCGACGGTCGACCACGACGAGATCGGGCTGCCGCTGACGGCGTTCATCTCGATCCGCCCGATCGACCCCTCGCAGCCCGACGACTCGCCGGAGCGGCTGCGCGGGATCCCCGAGATCGAGTCGTGCTGGTCGGTCGCCGGCGACGAGTCCTACATCCTCAAGGTCCGGGTGGCCACGCCGACCGACCTCGAGGACCTGCTGGCCCGGATCCGGGCGGCGGCCAACGTCTCGACCCGCACCACGATCGTGCTGTCGACGCCCTACGAGAACCGCCCCGTCACGGTCAGCGGCTCGGGCCGGCGCCAGGTGGCTGCGGAGTTCGCGCCGCCACCGTCGGGTCGGGTTCGAGGCCGCCAGTGCGGTTTGGTCCGAAACCGCAGACCGGAGCGTCCTCGCGTCAGCAACCGCACGGCAGCGCGGCTCAGTAGGCCTGCAGCGCCGCCGTACGCCGCGAGGCCTCGGCCATCTCGGCCGCCTTGCAGCGCGGACTCGTCGAGCGTCGCCGTGCTCGGCCCACCACTGCCTGGCCCGCGGCGGGCAGGGTGTGGATCGGGTCGTAGTACTCGTAGGTCCGCGATCAGCGCGTCGTGCGTCGGTCGGCCTCGATCGAGGTGCGGTAGTTCTTGGTCCAGTAGGAGATGCCGCGCTCGGTGTCGTAGTCGGCGAGCTGGTGCACCCAGCGCTTGCCGACGAACGGCACGTCGCAGACGATCCGCGGCGTCGCGAAGCCCGGCAGGTAGCCCATGATGTGGTGCTGCAGCCGCTGCGCGTCGGCGACCGAGACCCGCCAGTGCTCCGAGTACGGGATCATGTCGCACATGTAGAAGTAGTAGGGCATGATCTGCGCGCCGTCGAGCAGCCGGAAGCACAGGTCGAGCAGCGCGTGCGGGTCGGCGTTGACGCCGTTGAGCAGCACGCCCTGGTTGCGGACGTCGCGGATGCCGGCGTCGAGCATCGCGCGGGTCGCCTTCGCGACCAGCGGGGTGATCGAGTTGGCGTGGTTGGCGTGGGTGTGGATCGCGACCGACACCCCGCGCGAGCGCGAGAGCGTGCCGATCCGGGTCATGCCCTCGACGACGTCGTCCTGCAGCCAGTGCTGGGGCAGCCCACCAGCGCCTTGGTGGCGAGCCGGATGTCGCGGATGTTCTCGATCTCGAGCAGCTGGGTGAGGAAGTCCTCGAGCCGCGGCCACGGCATGTTGGCCACGTCGCCGCCGGAGACGACGACGTCGCGCACCTGCGGCGTACGGCGCAGGTAGTCGAGCATGTCGCCGAGCCGGTCGTTGGGCTTGCCGACGAACTTCAGCTTGTCGACCACGGCGGTCGAGTTGCCGACCAGGTCCATCCGGGTGCAGTGGCCGCAGTACTGCGGGCAGGTCGGCAGCAGCTCGGCGAGCACCTTGGTCGGGTAGCGGTGGGTGAGGCCCTCGGCGACCCACATGTCGTGCTCGTGCAGCGAGTCGCGGGTGGCGTGCGGGTGCGAGGACCAGTCGGTACGGCGGTCCGAGAACACCGGGATCATGTAGTGGCGGACCGGGTCGGCGTAGAACGCCTCGGTCAGCGAGCCCGGCGCCGCCGGGGACCTCGTGCGGCACCATCGTGTTCATCATCTGCGGCGGGACGAGCATCGACATCGTGGCCCGCTCGGCCTGGTCGCGCTCGAGGTCGGCGTAGAAGCGGTCGTCGACGAGGTCGCCGAGCAGCTCGCGCAGCTGGCGGACGTTCTTGACGCAGTGCGAGCGCTGCCACTGCACGGACGCCCACTCGGCGGCGGTGACGTCCTTCCAGCCCGGGAAGCGGGTCCAGTCCGGCTCGACGAGCTCGACCCTGCGGTAGGGGTACGGCTGGCCGGTCTCGCCCTCGACGAGGGACGCGATCGACGTCTCGATGCTCATGGGTCCGAGCGTAGGTGGAGATCTTGCGGCAATGCAAACCAATCGCCGCAGGTTCTTCGGTCAGATCAGTGAACTCGCCAGTAACGTACGGCGAACCGCCGGCGTCGTCCGCCGGCACGCCGTACCGCAGCCGGTAGACGCCCTCGACCACCTCGCGCAAGGACGCGTGGTCGCCGCCGCCGAGCGGGACGTCCATCAGCCGCAGCTGCGGAGCGTGCCCGTCGTCGTGCGGCGGGAAGTACTCGCGCACCGGCAGCAGCCGCCCGCCGAGTCGCTCGTAGAAGACGATCCGGCGCCGGTGCTCGGTCTCGGCCGCGGCGGAGAGGCCGTGCTCGTCGGGGTCCTCGACGTCCCAGATCAGCCGGGTCCGTCCCTCGGCCGCGAGCAGGGCCGTCAGCGTCGGCCCACATCAGCCGAGCCGGTGCCGCGCCCGCGCCGTCCGACGGCGTAGTAGCGCAGGAAGGTCCACGTGGTGTCGGGCAGGTCGCGCACCAGCGCCAGCCCGGCCGGACCGTCCTCGTCGACGAAGCACCAGCAGCCGGTCGACCAGCAGGTCGTCGAACGGCGCCGGCAGGTCGTCGGGGAAGGCGTCCTCGTAGATCGCCCGGACCCGCTCCAGCTCCGGCTCCGAGAGTCGAGCCGCCTCGACCAGGGTCATCGTTCCCACACCGTCTCGCCGGCCAGCACGGTGCGCAGCACCTCGATGTCGCGGATCGCGTCGCGGCTCGACGGTCGCCGGGTCGTCGGAGAGCACCGCGAGGTCGGCGTACTTGCCGACCGCGAGCGTGCCCGCGCAGCCCTTCCGCGTGCGAGGCGTACGCCGAGCCGTGCGTGTACGCCGTCAGCGCCTCCAGGCCGGTGATCGCCTCGTCGGGACCGCACGGCAGTCCGCCGTCGGTGAGCCGGTTGACCATGTCGTGCATGCCGAGCAGCGGTGCGCCGTCGACCACCGGCCGGTCGGAGCTGCCGGGCGCGGTGATGCCGGCGTCCAGCAGCGACCGGTAGCGGTAGGCCCACCCGGACCGCTCCGGCCCGAGCGCGCGGAGCATGCCGTCGCCGATCTCGCCGACGAACCGCCCCTGCGGCACCGGGACGACGCCCAGCGCCGCCGCCCGCGCGACCTGGTCGGGCCGAGACACCCCGAAGTGCTCGATCCGGTGCCGTACGTCGGGCCGCGGCCAGCCGGCCTGCGCCTCCTGGACGGCGTCCAGGACGAGGTCGATCGCGGCGTCGCCGATCGCGTGCGCGGCGACCCGCCAGCCGGAGCGGTGCGCGTCGATGATCCGCGCGCGCAGCGCGTCGGCGTCGTCCTGCAGGAAGCCGCTCTCGACCCGGGGTGTCGGCGAAGTCCTCGGTCATCGCGCAGGTGTGCCCGATCAGCGAGCCGTCGCTGAAGATCTTGGTCGGCCCGATCCGGAGCCGGTCGTCGCCGAGACCGGACCGGATCCCGAGGTCGAGGCCGAGCACGATCCCGTCGTCGGCGTGCGCCGACAGCGGGTGCAGCGCGTCGGCGGCCACCATCAGCTCGACCCGCACCGGCAGCCGACCGGTGTCGCGGGCGCAGCTGGTAGGCCGCGACCTCGACCGGGCTCTTGCCGATCCAGCCGCCGCCGACGCCGGCCTCGACGACGCTGGTGATGCCCTGGCTCAGGTAGACCCGCCCGGCCCGCTCGATCGCGTCGACGAGCGTGGCGACGGGGTAGGGGAGCACCAGTCGGTTGAGCAGCTGCTGGGCCTGCTCCTGCAGCAGCCCGGTCGGGCGACCGTCGGCGTCGGTGACCACCAGCCCGCCGGGCACGTCGACCGGAGCGTCGGCGATGCCGAGCTCGGCGAGCAGCGGACCGTTGACCACGCACATGTGGCCCGAGGTGTGCCGCAGCCAGACGCCGCCGCCCCGGCGCGGCCCGGTCGAGCGCGTCGCGGGTCGGGTGGCCGCCGATCTTGTTCTCGTCGTAGCCGGCGCCGACGATCCACTCGCCCGGCGGGCAGCTCGGCCGCCCGCGCCGCGACCGCGTCGTACAACGCGTCGAGCGTCGGCACCCGGAGGTCGACCTCGGCGAGCGACAGGCCGTACCAGGCCATGTGGTTGTGCGCGTCGTGGAAGCCGGGCGTCACCACGGCTCCGCCGAGGTCGATCGTACGGCGGGCCGGCACGGCTTCGAGCGCGACGATCCGGTCCTGCCAGATCGCGATCGCGGGCGCCACGTCGGCGCGGTCCGGCCCCTCGAGGGTCCGCACCCGCGCGTTGGTCAGCAGCAGGTCCGCCTTCACAGCCCGGCCCTCAGCGCAGCCTTCTCCACCCGGTGCGACGCCGTCAGCGGCAGGTCGTCCCGGAACTCCCAGAAGCGTGGCACCTTGAACGACGCCAGCCGCTCGCCGCACCAGGCCGTGAGGTCCTCGGGGGAGGCGCCCGGCGCCACGACGTACGCCTTGACCTCCTCGCCCCGGATCTCGTCGGGGACGCCGACGACGGCGGCGAGCCGGACCGCGGGATGGGCGAGCAGGACCTCCTCGACCTCGTGCGCCGCGACGTTCTCGCCGCTGCGCCGGATCATGTCCTTGAGCCGACCCTGCAGGTAGACGCGGCCCTGGCTGTCGACGCGCGCCAGGTCACCGGTGCGGAACCAACCGTCCTCGACGAACGGGTCCGGCAGGCCGAGGTAGCCGTCCATCATCCCGGGGCCGCGCAGCCACAGCTCGCCGTCCTCGATGCGCACCTCGCGGTGTCCGGCCGGACGCCCCAGGCATCCGGTGCCGACCAGCTCGTCGTGGTCGGCGGGGGTGACCCGGATGTCGGCGCCGGTCTCGGTCATCCCGAAGGCCTCGTACCAGCCGACCCCCCAGCGCTCCTCCAGGTCGGCGTGCAGCGACGGCGGGATCGCCGAGCACTGCACGGCACGGACCCGGTGGTCGCGGTCGCGTGGGTCGGCGGGCATCTTCAGCATCAGGGTCGGCATCGCAGCCAGGCAGTAGAAGTAGGTCACCCGATGCTCGCGCACCTGGTCCCAGAACGTCGAGGGGTGGAAGCCGTCGAGCGCCACCAGGTGCGCGCCCGCGGCCAGCGCGGTGACGACGTTCCACTGCGGGTCGATGTAGTGGAAGGGCTGCGCGGTCAGCATCACGTCGTCGGCGCCGATCCGCGGGAACTCCTCGAGCATGCTGCCGGCGAGGGTGGTCCAGTAGCGGTGCGAGAGCAGGCAGCCCTTGGGGGACCCGGTCGTGCCGGAGGTGTACTGCACGTTCACGGTCGCGGTCGGGTCGACCGCGCCCTGCTCGAAGGCAGCTGTCGGGACCAGGTCGTCGACCAGGTGCACGATCGGCGGTCGCTCCAGCGCGGCGAGGATCTCGGCGTACGCCGGCCCGGTCACCGCATCGCGAACCCCGGCGTCGTCCAGCAGGTGCTGGGCGTCGACCGAGCGGTAGCGGATGTTGAGCGGCACGATCGCAGCCCCGAGCCGCGCCAGGGCCAGCCAGGTCACCGGGAAGTCCGGCTGGTTGTCCAGCATCACCGCCACCCGGTCGCCGTCGGTGACCCCGCGCTCTCGTAGGGCCTGGGCGACCTGCGCCGTACGACGCTCGACGTCACTGAAGGTGAGCACCGTCGTGGTGCCGTGGCCGTCGACGAACGTCCAGGCCGGCAGGTCCGGCCAGCGGTCGGCGGCCGCGAGCACCAGGCTCACGAGCGTGGACTCAGGCACGCGTGAACGCCTCCTTGGGCGCGGCACCCTCGCCGGAGAGCGAGGTGAGGATCGCATGGTCGACCTCCCGCGCCATCGCCTCGTCGACAGTGGCGTCGAGACCGTGGTCGAGCACCTGCTTGGCGAGGCTGAGGGCCAGGGCCGGGCGCTCGGCCAGGCGCTGTGCGAGCTCGAGAGCGGCCGGCTCGTGCTGCGCCGGACGGTACGGCGCGCGCGACCAGGCCGATCCGCGCTGCCTCGAGGCCCGAGACCCGCTCGCCGAGCAGGAGCAGCTCCTTGGCGCGGGCCCAGCCGACCAGCATCGGCAACAGCCGGGAGATGCCGCCGGTGACACTGAGCCCGACACCGACCTCGGGGAAGCCGAGCTGCGCGTCCTCGCCGGCCACCACGACGTCGCAGGCCAGCGCGAACTCGCAGCCCGCTCCCAACGCGTAGCCGTGGACAGCGGCGACGACCGGGCCCGGAAAGCGGCGGATCAGCCGGGTGATCTCCTGGATGCCCTCGAGCCGGACCCTGGTCTGCACCGGCGTCTCGACGGGCTCGGGCTCCTTGAGGTCGTGACCGGCGCAGAACGCCCGACCCCGTCCGGCGAGGACGATCACCCGGGCGTCCTCGGAGGTCGCTCGTTCCAGGGCTTCGGCGAGGCCGTCGGTGAGCGCGGTGGTGACGGCGTTGAGCCGCTCGGGCCGGTTGAGGTGGATCCGAGCGATCGCGCCGTCTCGGCTGTACTCGACTGGTGCTGTCTCGACGGTCACCGTCGGGTCTCCTTCACGTCCTGGTCTACCGATCGATCGATCGATCGGGCACTATGGGCGACGTTAGGTCGTCCCACGAGAGGGGTCAAGCGGTGAGCCAGTCGACGGGAGACCGGGTGAGATCCGCCGCGCTCACCCTGTTCGCCGAGCGCGGCTATCACGGCACGGGGATCCGGCAGCTGGCCGACGCGGCAGGTCTGTCCTCGGCATCGCTCTACCACTACATGGGCACCAAGGAAGACCTGCTCGTCGACCTGATGCGCAGCAGCCTGACCCGGCTCGTCGAGGCCGGCGCGGCCATCACCTCGGACCCGGCGACCGGACCGCGCGAAGACCTGATCGCCCTGGTCGGGCTGCACGTGCGCACCCACGCCTCCTCGCCCGCAGAGACGCGGGTCGTCGACGATGAGATGCGCGTCCTGTCGCCGACAGCGCGTCGTTCGGTGGTCGCCCTGCGCGACCGGTACGAGCGGCTCTGGCAGACGACGATCGAGGCTGGAGTCGCCGACGCGAGCTTCCGCGTCAGCGATCCGGCCCTGGTCCGCCGGGCGCTGCTGGAGATGTGCAGCGGCGTGGCCCGCTGGTGGACACCCCGCGGATCGCTCGGGCTCGACGCCCTGGCCGAGGAGTACGCCGCGCTCGCGCTCGCCCTGGTCGGCGCCGATCAGTGGTCTACACACTGATCGGCGCGTCGCGGTCCGACACGCCGACGTACGGTCAAATTTCTGGTCGGGTTTGCCGCCCGCAACCCCGCTGCTGACCTGCACGTTCGCGTGTTTGCGCAGGTCAGCAAGCGGTTGACAGCGAGGGACCACTCATTCCAGTGTGTGCCGTCCGCTCATGCAGATCGAGGCAGGCGCCGCGAGATCCGAGCAGGTCGTTCCGGAAGGTGGGAGTGCCACCCACCCGTCCGCAGCGATCCGCAGATTTCGAGGCACGCCGCGAGGGTGGACACGGAAGGGCCCCGCGTCCCCTAGACAACAACCTCGGTTCCGGCAGCCGGTCGGAGTCGGGTTGGTACGAAGGGTGCGGGACCCCTTCCGGGGATCTGTACGGCGGCACTGACCGGTCCCGCTCAGGCGGGAACGGTATTTTCTTCACGTGCAGCTCCGTCTCCTCCTCGCCCTCGGGTCCGGCATCGCGCTCGCGCTCGCGTTCGAGCCCGTTGCGGCACCGGTCGTCATCCCTTTCGCGGTCGCCGGCCTGGTGCTCGCGACCCGTGGTGTGCGGCTTCGCCGCGGGTGGATCCTGGGGCTCGTCTTCGGCCTCGGGTTCGAGCTGGTGCTGCTGTTCTGGATGCGGACGGTGGGCCCGGACGCGTGGATCGGGCTCTCGATCTGGCAGTCGCTCTACTTCGCCGCCCTCGGCTGGGCCTCGACCGCTCTGCAGCGTCACCGGCTCTGGCCGATCTGGATCGCGGCCGCGTGGGTGTCCACCGAGCTGTGGTTCAGCACCTGGCCCTTCAGCGGGATGCCGTGGGGGCGGCTCGCCTTCGCGGTCATCGACACCCCGGTCGCCGACGCGCTCCCGTGGATCGGCACGGTCGGGGTCAGCCTGGTGCTCGCGCTGAGCGGCACCCTGCTGGCCTGGGTCGTCGTGGAGCGCGGACGCGCCCGCCTGGTCGCGGTGGCGTCCCTGGTGACGCTCGGTGTGGTCGCGCTCGGCCTGCCGGCGGTCTTCGCGTGGACCCCGACACCGGAGGGGGAGGTGACGGTCGCTGCCATCCAGGGCGACGTGCCCGGCAACGGCGACGACATCCTCTACGACTTCCGGCAGGTGACCCAGAACCAGGTCGACGTCACCGTCCAGCTGGCCCGCGACGTCGAGGCGGGCCGCGTGCCCGCACCCGACTTCGTCGTGTGGCCCGAGAACTCCACCGCCGTCGACCCGTTCCGCGACGCCCAGACCAACGCGGCGATCAACACGGCCAGCGACGCGATCGGTGTGCCCATCCTGGTCGGCGCGATCGTCGACGACGGCCCGACCCGGGTGCTCAACCAGGGCATCGTGTGGGATCCCGTCACCGGCGCGGGGGACCGCTACACCAAGCACCACCCCGTGGTGTTCGGTGAGTACATCCCGTTCCGCACCTATCTCGACAGCCTGCAGATCGGTCGCCTCACCATGGTGGGCCGCGACATGGTCGCCGGCACCCGCGAGGAGCCGTTGACCATCGCCGGGGTCCAGGTGGCCGACTCGATCTGCTTCGACGTCGCCTACGACGACGCGATCTACGCTCAGGTCGACCGCGGAGCGCAGCTGCTGACGGTGCAGACCAGCAACGCCACGTTCATCCACACCGACCAGATCGCCCAGCAGTTCGCCATCACCCGCCTGCGCGCGATCGAGACCGGCCGCTGGCTCGTCGTGGCGTCCACGAACGGCGTCTCCGGCGTGGTCTCTCCGGACGGGACCGTGGTCGCCCAGGCCGAGCCGCGTACCCAGAAGGCGCTCCTGGAGACCGTCGGTCTCGACACGGCGATCACCCCAGCCGTCCGGATGGGCGCGTGGCCCGGACGCCTGTGCCTGTTGCTGACCGCCCTCGGTCTCGCTCTGGCACTCGTCCCGTATCGTCGGGCCTCGAACCGGCAGCAGGCCGAATCAGCTGAAGTGAGTGGAGGTCGGCCCGCATGAGCACCGGCAGCACCGACGGCCTGGGCCGCGTCGTCATCGTCATCCCGACCTACAACGAGGCCGAGAACCTCGCCTGGATCGTCGGGCGCCTGCGATCTGCCCAGCCCACTGTCGACGTGCTCGTGGTCGACGACGGATCGCCGGACGGCACCGGCGCGATCGCCGACGAGCTCGCCGCCACCGACGCGGCCGTACGGGTCGTCCACCGCGCCGCCAAGGCCGGCCTCGGTGCGGCGTACCTCCACGGCTTCCAGGAGGCGCTGGCCGCCGGGTATGACGTGGTCGGCGAGATGGACGCCGACGGCTCGCACCAGCCCGAGCAGCTGGACCGGCTCCTCGACGCGCTCCGGGGCGCCGACCTGGTGATCGGGTCGCGGTGGGTCACCGGGGGCTCGGTCGTCAACTGGCCGCTCCGGCGCGAGCTGCTCTCCCGTGGCGGCAACCTCTACGTCCGGCTGTTGCTCGGGATCGCGGTGCGCGACGCGACGGCCGGCTTCCGGCTCTTCCGACGTACGGCGCTGGAGAAGATCGACCTCGCCTCGGTCGAGTCGACCGGCTACGTCTTCCAGACCGACATGGTCGCCCGTACCCTTGCCGCCGGTCTGACCGTGCGCGAGGTGCCGATCGAGTTCGTCGAGCGGGTGCGCGGAGACTCGAAGATGAGTCGGTCGGTGGCCACCGAGTCGCTGCGCCGGATCACCGCGTGGGGTCTGCGCGAGCGGGTCGCCCAGGTGCGCCGAGGGTTCCGGCGATGAGCAGGCGCCGCCGGGTGGTCACCGGTCTGCTGTTCCTGGTCTTCGTGGTCCTGCCGCTCGTCGAGATCTACGTCCTGATCCAGGTCGGACAGGTCATCGGCATCGGCCCGACGATCCTCCTGCTGGTCGCGGACGCCGTGGTCGGCACCTGGGTGGTCCGCCACGAGGGCGGTCGCGCCTGGCAGGCGCTGCGCGACGCGCTCGACAGCGGACGGATGCCGGCCAAGGAGATCGCCGACGGGGCGCTGATCCTGATGGGGGGCACCTTGATGGTGGCGCCGGGGTTCGTCACCGACGCCTTCGGGATCCTGCTGATCCTGCCGTTCACCCGACCGCTCTTCCGCCGGGTGCTGACCGTGGTCGTGGCCCGCCGACTGGTCGTCGACGCGACTCGCCCCGGACCCGGACCCGGTGAAGGGCCCGTCGTCCGGGGCGAGGTCGTCGACGACTAGTCGACTACGACAGCTGCCGTCAGGCAGATGCCTTGCGCTTCTTCTGGTTGGCGCGGTGCAGGTGCGCCGGGCCGATCTCGCCGCCGCGCAGCAGCTCGAGACGCTCCTTGAGGATGTCCTCGAGCTCCTTCTCGGAGCGGCGCTCCAGCAGCATGTCCCAGTGGGTGCGGACCGGCTTCTCGGCCTTCACCTCACGCTCGATGCCGGAGACGCTCAGTCCCTCGGCGCCGCAACGCGGGCACTCCCAGACGGCTGGGACGTCGGCCTCGACCGACATCGTGATCTCGAACTCGTGTGCCTGCGGGCACCGGTAGCCGACCTGCTGACGAGCCGCGAACTCGATGCCGCGCTCGTCCTCGAAGCTCTGGCCCCCAAGCCGCGCTCCACGCAGTGTGCGCTCTGCCATGAGCCACCTCCCGAATCTTGTCCCCCGTGTTGCGATGACCGAGACGGACGAATCCATTCATTCGTTTCACCGGATTTCGGGGTTCGTTTACCCACCCGGTCAACGTCTCAATCTATTCAACGGTAGCGCTGAGGGGAAGATTCCGAGAATTGGGCGATGAGGCGGCCGTCACACCACCCGGGGGAGCGCGTTGCCGGCCTCCGCGATGCCCCGCTCCGGGTCCAGCCTCAGCAGGAAGATCGCACCCAGGACGAAGAACACCAGGAGCGCGAAGATGGCCGGCCGGTAGGAGTCGGTCAGCTGGAAGACCAGGCCGAACAGGAAGGTCCCGAACCACGACGTACCGCGCTCGCAGGCGTTGTAGAGGGCGAAGTACTCACCCTCCCGCCCGCGGGGGATCAGCAGGCTGAAGAGGGACCGGGAGAGCGCCTGGGTGCCGCCCAGGACGATGCCGATCGCCACCCCGATGACGAGGAACAGCGCGACGTTCCTCTCCGGGAGGAACATCGCCGCCACGACGATGCCCATCCAGGCGAAGACACCCCACAGGATGCAGCGGTAGGCGCCGTACGTCGCGGCGAGGCGACCGAAGAGCAGTGCGCCGCCGAACGCCACGAACTGGATGAGCAGGATGGTCGCGATCAGCACGGAGTCGCCGAAGCCCAGCTGCTTGGAGCCGTAGGTCGACGCGGCGTAGATGACCGTCTGGATGCCGTCGTTGTAGAAGAGGTACGCGACCAGGAAGGTCAGGGTCATCGGGAAGGCGTGCATCTCCCTCAGCGTGGTGAAGAGCTGCCCGAAGCTGCGGTGCCAGAGGCCGCCGGACTCGGGCACGACGCCCTGCGGGGCGCTGTTGCGCAGCCGGAGCACCGGGATGATCGTGAAGCCTGCCCACCACACGGCCGCACTGAGCAGCGAGAGGCGGACCGACATGCCCTTGGACAGGCCGAAGCTGTCGTGACCGAGCACCAGGACCAGGTTCAGGAGCAGCAGGATCCCGCCGCCGAGGTAGCCGAACGCCCAGCCCCGCGAGGAGACCCGGTCCCGCTCGTCCTCGGTCGAGATGTCGACCAGGATCGCGTAGTAGCTCACCAGGGAGCAGCCGCCCAGGATGCTGCTGATCACGATGACGACCGCGCCGATCTGCCAGTTGTCGCCCTTCATCAGGAACAACAGGCCGGCGAAGAACGAGCCCGCCCAGGCGAACCCCGCCATGTGCCACTTCTTGCGGCTGGAGCGGTCGACGAACGCACCGACGACCGGCAGCACGAAGGCGCTGGCGATGGTGGCGAAGCTGGTCAGGTAGAAGGGCAGGGAGCCCGCTGCGAGGTGCAGCCCGAGGACGTTGACCGTCCTCCCGCAGGTGTCGTCGGCATCGACGCAGCCGGCCGCCTTGCCGGCCACGCTGATCATGTACGGCGCGAAGAGGACCGTGAGGATCGTGGTGTAGAACGCCGAGTTGGCCCAGTCGTACCAGTTCCAGGCCCGCTGCTCGCTGGCCCGTTCCAGCGGCTCGAGGTCAGCGTGCGGTCACGGGGTCTGCCTCCACTGGTCGCGCTCGATGAGGACGTCCTTGAGTATGTCGGTGCGGTCGGTGAAGAGTCCGTCGACGCCCCGGTCGAGCAGCTCGTGCATCTCCGGGGCCTCGTCGACGGTCCAGACGTGGACCTGCCTGCCGGCGGCGTGGGCACGGCGGACCAGGCCCGGCGTGACCACGGTGACGGCGCCGCGCTTGTGCGGGACCTGCAACGCCGCGAAGCCGCCGCGGGTCAGGAGGCCGGCCAGGCGTGCGCTCGGGAGCAGCCGGAAGGCGACGACCTCGAGCGGCGCGGCCGAGGTCGCGACCCGGCCGTCGGTGAGCGAGCGGAACCGCCGGATCCGGCGCATCGAGAAGGAGCCGACCAGGACCCGGTCCCAGGCCTCGCGGGCGGCGATGAACGCCGCGAGGGCGGCGACCGCACCCTCGGACTTGATGTCGATGTTGAACCGCGCCTCCGGGAACGCGTCGAACAGCTCCGCCAGCGTCGGCACCGCCTCACGTCCGCCGACGAGGGCACGCCGTACCTCCGCAGCCGTCAGGTCGACGATCTCGCCCTGCTGGTCGGTCACCCGGTCCAGGACGTGGTCGTGGAAGGCGAGCAGCACGCCGTCACGGGTGACGTGCACGTCGGTCTCGAGGTAGGAGAAGCCGAGCGCGACGGCGTGACGGAAGGCGGCGAGGGTGTTCTCGAGACCTTCGATCTCGGGGTGGTAGGCGCCGCCACGGTGGGCGAAGGCGAGGACGGAACCAGGCTGGTCGCGGACCCGGTCGAGGTAGGCGAAGCCGGTCCGGGACACGGGGGAGCGCGTGGTCACGGGGGAAGTATCCACCTCACGGCGAGGGTCCGACCGCCCGCATTGCCCGAGCGGTAACGTCACCACATGGAGACCTTGAGCTGTCCTCGCTGCGGTACCGAGATGACCACTCGGGCGGTGAGCTCGTCCCTGGGGGAGGGCTCGGTCAGTTCCTGCCCCGACGGGCACGGCGTCTTTCTCGATCGCGTCGACCTCGGTGCACTCGTCGAGTCCGAGAGCGACTGGCACCGACACGCCGGGCAGCACACCGCGCCGATGCCCCGGATCACCGCCGACATGACCGCCCCGCCGGTCAGCAAGATGCCGGCGCGCGCCTGGGTCGAGACCCTCTTCGAGTAGCCGAGTCGGCGCTAGTTTCCGCCGCGGGAGCCTCATGCGGGGGAAACTGGCGCCGACTCGGCGGCTATCTGACTTCGTCAGATGTCGCGGAAGGTCTCGATGTTGGCGCCGAGCTGGTTGAGACGCTCGGCCAGGTCCTCGTAGCCGCGGTGGATGACGTACGTCGAGCGCAGCACCGAGGTGCCCTTCGAGGCGAGCATCGCGAGCAGGATGACGACCGCCGGGCGCAGGGCCGGCGGGCACACGAGCTCGGTGCCGGTGAAGCTGGTCGGGCCCTCGATCATCACCCGGTGCGGGTCGAGCAGCTTGACCTTGGCGCCGAGCTTGTTGAGGTCGGTGAGGTAGATCGCCCGGTTCTCGTAGACCCAGTCGTGCAGCAGCGTCTGGCCCTCGGCGACGGCCGCGATCACCGCGAAGAACGGCAGGTTGTCGATGTTGAGGCCGGGGAACGGCATCGGGTGGATCTTGTCCAGCGGCGCGTGCAGCTGCGAGGGCCGCGTGGTGATGTCGACCAGCCGGGTGTGGCCGTTGAGGGCGACGTACTCCTCGGAGAGCTCGTAGTTGAAGCCCATCTCCTCGAGCAGCGCGAGCTCGATCTCGAGGAACTCGATCGGCACCCGGCGGACGGTGATCTCCGACTTCGTCACGATCGCCGCGGCCAGCAGCGACATCGCCTCGATCGGGTCCTCGCTCGGCGCGTAGTCGACGTCGACGTCGATGTCCTCGAGGCCGGTGACGGTCAGCGTGGTGGTGCCGATGCCCTCGACCTTCACGCCGAGGCGCTGCAGGTAGAAGCACAGGTCCTGGACCATGTAGTTCGACGACGCGTTGCGGATCAGGGTGGTGCCCGGGTGCAGGGCAGCCGCCATCAGCGCGTTCTCGGTGACGGTGTCGCCGCGCTCGGTGAGCACGATCGGCCGTCGCGGCTCGACCGCACGGTTGACCTGGGCGTGGTACATCCCGTCGGTCGCCTTGATCTCCAGCCCGAAGGGCCGCAGCGCGGCCATGTGCGGCTCGACGGTGCGGGTGCCGAGGTCGCAGCCGCCGGCGTACGGCAGCTCGAAGACGTCGGCGCGGTGCAGCAGCGGGCCGAGGAACATGATGATCGAGCGCGTACGGCGGGCTGCCTCGGCGTCGATGTGGTCGAGGTCGAGGTCCTTGGGCGGGATGATCTCGAGGTCGTTGTCGTCGTTGAGCCAGCGGGCCTGGACGCCGAGGCTGGTCAGCACCTCGAGGAGCCGGTTGACCTCCTCGATCCGGGCGACCTTGCGCAGCGTGGTGCGACCCCGGTTGAGCAGCGTGGCGCAGAGCAGCGCGACGCCGGCGTTCTTGGAGGTCTTGACGTCGATCTCGCCCGACAGCGTGGTCGGGCCGGTGACCCGCAGGTGGGTGGGCCCGGCGCCGACGGCGACGATCTCGGAGTCGAGAGCGGCGCCGATCCGGGCCAGCATCTCCAGGGAGAGGTTCTGGTGCCCCTTCTCGATCCGGTTGATCGCACTCTGGCTGGTGCCGAGCAGGTCGGCGAGCTGGTGCTGGGTCAGACCGCGGTGCTTGCGGGCATCGCGGATGAGGTTGCCGATGCGGTTCTTGTATCCCTCACTCATGTCGTCCACGCTAACTCATATATGAGATAACGCAACATGGCGCGACGGGAGTGTCGCGGCGGGGGGAGTCGAGCCCTGCAAGGATGCTGGCATGCGCGCAACCACCATCCACGGCACCCGCGACATCCGCGTCTCCGACGTACCCGACCCGACCATCACCGCGCCGACCGACGCGATCGTCAAGATCGTCGCAGGCTGCGTCTGCGGCTCCGACCTGTGGCCCTACCGCGGCGAGAACGACGTCACGCCCGGCGACACCATCGGCCACGAGTGCGTCGGCATCGTCGAGGAGGTGGGCTCGGAGGTCCGGTCCTTCAAGCCCGGTGACTTCGTCGTGGTGCCCTTCGACCACTGCGACAACACCTGTCCGCACTGCCTGGCGGGCGCGCAGTCGGTCTGCGACAACCTCGGCTTCACCGAGAGCGGGCAGGCGGAGTACACCCTGGTCAACCAGGCCGAGGGCAGCCTCGTGAAGACCGACGGGATGCCGGACACGTCGCTGATCCCGTCGCTGCTCACGCTCGCCGACGTGATGCCGACCGGGTGGCACTGCGCGGTCTCCGCGGGCGTCCGCGAAGGCGGTACGGCGGTGGTGGTCGGCGACGGCGCGGTCGGGCTGTGCGGCGTGCTCGCCGCCAAGGTGATGGGCGCGGAGAGGATCGTGGCGATGTCGCGGCACGAGCCCCGCCAGGCGATCGCCCGGGCGTTCGGCGCGACCCACATCGTGGCCGAGCGCGACGAGGAGGGTGCCGCGGCGATCCAGGAGATCACCGGGGGAGTGGGGGCCGACGCGGTGCTCGAGTGCGTCGGCACCGACCAGTCGATGAGGACCGCGTTCGCGATCGCTCGCCCCGGCTCGACGGTGGGCTTCGTCGGGGCGCCGCACGGCGTCGAGCTGCCGGTACGCCGGATGTTCGTGCGCAACGTCGGCCTCGCCGGCGGGATGGCACCGGTGCGCCGCTACCTGCCCGAGCTGCTCGACCTGGTCCTCGCCGGGACGATCGACCCCGGCCTGGTCTTCGACCTGACGGTGCCGCTCGACGACGTCGCCGACGGCTACCGCGCGATGGACGAGCGGCGGGCGATCAAGGTCCTCGTCGAGCCCTGAGCGAGGTCAGTCGCGGGTCTCGGTGGCCTTCAGACCGGTGCCGACGAGCAGCATGACCCCGAACAGGAGCTCGTTGATGAAGATCGTCCCGCCGTCGTCGAGGAACACCGCGAAGAGCACGAGCAGGATCCCGCACAGGCCGGTCAGCGCCAGGATCGGCCGCGGCGACACCGAGGTCCGCAGCCCCATCGCGGAGATGATCACGATGGTGCCGATGATCCCGTCGCGGTAGCCGGCCCACATCCCGTCGGCGGTGGTGCCGTAGAGCAGCCACGACGCCAGGATCAGGCCGATGCCGGACGCCAGGATCAGCAGCCAGCCGAACGGGGCCACGACGGGGACCGGACCCGCGGCAGCCGCGGGGGCGGTCGAGAGGGCAGGGGTGCCGGGTGCGGTGCGTCGCTCGGGAGTCGCCATGACCCGAGCCTAGTGAATCCGGGTCGGTTCGTCTCGACCGGCATCACGTATGTTCGGACTTCGTGACCGACCTCGTGCTTGGCCCGCTGCTCCGACACACCGACGCGACCACTGCTGCGGTGTGGGTCGAGACAGCGGCCGCCGCTCAGGTGAGTGTCACGGCAGGCGATCGCCAGGCGAGCGCCGCCACCTTCGCCGTTCACGGTCACCACTACGCGCTCGTCGAGCTGACCGGTCTGGCCCCCGGCAGCCGCACGCCGTACGTCGTCGAGGTCGACGGGGAGCGGGTCTGGCCGTCGGCGGACCCCGCGTTCGCGGCGTACCCGCCGTCGGTGATCGCGACGCTGGAGCCCGGTCGACCGCTGCGGATGGCATTCGGCTCGTGCCGGGTCAGCTCGAGCCACGACCGCGAGGGCAACGAGGAATTCGGGGTCGACGCGCTCTACGCGTACGCGTTGTTCCTGGCCGGGATCACCGAGGGCGGGTCGGAGGATCCGGGGGAGCCGTGGCCCGACCTGGTGCTCTTCCTGGGCGACCAGGTGTACGCCGACGAGACCAGCCCGGAGATGCGCGCGTTCATCGAGCAGCGGCGCGATCCCGAGCAGGCACCGTGGTACGAGCTGAAGGACTACGAGGAGTACGCACACCTCTACCGGCTCGCCTGGTCCGAGCCCGCGATCCGCTGGCTGCTCTCGACGGTGCCGACCGCGATGATCTTCGACGACCACGACATCCGCGACGACTGGAACACCAGCTGGACCTGGCGCCGCGAGATGGAGGCCACCGACTGGTGGCACGACCGGATCGTCGGCGGCCTGGCGTCGTACTGGGTCCACCAGCACCTCGGCAACCTCGACCCTCGAGGAGCGTGGCGCCGACGAGCTGTGGAAGGAGATCCGGTCGTACGACGGACCCGGCGAGCTCGACCTGAGCGACGCGCTCGACGCGCTCGCCGACCGGTCCGACCAGCGCCCCGAGACCTACCGGTGGAGCTACTCCCGCGACTTCGACACCCAGGCCCGGCTGGTCGTCGTCGACTCCCGCGCGGCCCGCGTGCTCGAGCCGGAGCGCCGCTCGATGCTCGACGACGGCGAGCTGATGTGGCTGGACGCGCAGCTGCACGGCGACGTCGACCACCTCCTGATCGGCACGTCGTTGCCGTTCCTGCTGGCGCCCGGGCTGCACCACATCGAGTCCTTCAGCGAGGCGATCGCCGAGGGCGCGTGGGGTGCACCGGGGATGCGGCTCGGGGAGTGGGCCCGCAAGCGCGCCGACCTCGAGCACTGGGCGGCCTTCGAGCAGGGCTTCCGCGACGTCGCCGAGCTGGTGGTGGAGGTCGCCGCCGGACGGCGCGGCCGCGCGCCGCGCGACGATCACGTTCCTGTCCGGCGACGTGCACCACAGCTACGTCGCCGAGGCGTGGCCCCGCGACGCAGCAGTGAGCAGCCGGATCCTGCAGGCGGTCTGCTCGCCGATCCGCAACCCGCTGCCCCGGGCGATGCAGAGCTTCACCGCACTCGCCGCGCGGCGGCCGACCGGTCTGGCGGGGCGGGTGCTCTCGCGGGCCGCGCGGGTGCCGCTGGAGCCGCTGCGATGGGCGGTGACCCAGGGACCGTGGTACGACAACAACCTCGCCGTGCTGCAGATCCGGCCGGCGGGCCTGGAGATCTGGTGGAACGCCGGGGAGGTCGACGGTCGCCAGGAACTGCCCGTGCTCAAGCGGGTGGCGACCGTCGACCCAGCCGGCTGAGGCTCGACGTCGGCACACAGTCGCAGGTGTCTCCGCACGCGAGGTAGGTGTGGAAGGCGTGCCCGCACTGCGGGCACGGCATGTCGTGCGACAGGTGCACGGTGCTGGTCTGCACGGTGTCCCACATGGCTCTACCTCCTCCCGGACCTCGGGTGCCGGCCTCTCGTCGACCGGCCCGCGACGATCGAGAGGAGCCCGTCGCCGGTGCTCAGATACGTCCCCGCGGTCCGACGACCGAGCCCCCGCCTGCGGCAGAATGGGCTGATGGCTGTCGACGACCACCGGCTGCGCGACCTTGCGCTGCTGCGCCGGGTGCGCGACCGGATCGACCGTGAGTACGCGCAGCCGCTCGACGTCGAGGCACTGGCCCGCGGGGTGCACCTGTCCGCCGGCCACCTCAGCCGGGAGTTCAAGCGCGCCTACGGCGAGGCGCCGTACGCCTACCTGATGACGCGGCGTATCGAGCGCGCGATGGCGCTGCTGCGTCGAGGGGACCTCAGCGTCACCGAGGTCTGCTTCGAGGTCGGCTACCAGTCGCTCGGCACCTTCAGCACCCGCTTCACCGAGCTGGTCGGCATGTCGCCGAGCAGGTACCGGGAGGCGGCACGCGAAGCGCCGGGAGTGCCGTCCTGCGTGATCAAGCAGGTCAGCAAACCGGTCAGGAATCGAGAAGCACCGACGGTCGACCCGCATCTAGCGTGATCGACATGAACCTCACCATCCACACCACCGTCCTCCCGCACGAGGACCCGGACGCCTCCGTGGCGTTCTACCGCGACGTCCTCGGCTTCGAGGTCCGCACCGACGTGGGGGCCGGCACGATGCGCTGGATCACCGTCGGCCCCGCCGGCCAGCCCGGCACCTCGATCCTGCTCGGGCCGCCCGCCGTCGACCCCGGCATCACCGACGACGAGCGCCAGATGATCACCGACATGATGGCCAAGGGCACCTACGGCTGGATCCTGCTGGCCAGCAGCGAGCTCGACGCCACGTTCGACGCCGTCCAGGCCAGCGGAGCGGAGGTCGTGCAGGAGCCGATCGACCAGCCGTACGGTCTGCGAGACTGCGCCTTCCGCGACCCCGCGGGCAACATGGTGCGCATCCGAGAGGCGAGCTGATGAAGACGATGACCTGCAAGCAGATGGGTGGTCCCTGCGATCTCTCGTTCAGCGGCGAGACCGCTGACGACGTGATCAAGGCACAGGACCAGCACCTCAAGGACATGGTCGCTGCCGGCGACACCGCGCACGAGCCGGCCAACAAGGACATGCGGGGGCGCTGGAAGCACCCGATCAAGGGGATGGGCTGGTACAAGGACACCAAGAAGTCGTTCGCCGCCCTGCCTGAAGACTGAGCCCACTCCGAGGAGCGACCAGCCACATGCAGGAAGCCGACAGCCACGACCTGATCCGGGTGACGGGAGCTCGCGTCAACAACCTCAAGGACATCAGCGTCGAGATCCCCAAGCGACGACTCACGGCGTTCACCGGGGTCTCCGGCTCCGGCAAGAGCTCACTGGTCTTCGGCACGATCGCCGCGGAGTCGCAGCGGCTGATCAACGAGACCTACAGCGCGTTCGTGCAGGGCTTCATGCCGACCCAGGCGCGGCCCGAGGTCGACGTGCTCGAGGGCCTGACGACGGCGATCATCGTCGACCAGGAGCGGATGGGGTCGGACCCGCGTTCCACAGTCGGCACCGCGACCGACGCCAACGCGATGCTCCGCATCCTCTTCAGCCGGATCGGTACGCCGTACGTCGGCTCGCCGCAGGCGTTCTCCTTCAACGTGGCGTCCATCAGCGGAGCCGGCAGCGGTCACCCTCAAGAAGGGTGGCCGGGAGTCCAAGGAGCGCCGGAGCTTCAAGATCGTCGGCGGCATGTGCCCGCGGTGCGAGGGCCGTGGCTCGGTCAACGACATCGACCTGACCGCGTTGTACGACGAGTCGAAGTCGCTCAACGAGGGTGCGCTGACGATCCCCGGCTACAGCATGGAGGGCTGGTACGGCCGGATCTACCGCGGCTGCGGCTACTTCGACCCGGACAAGCCCATCGCGAAGTTCAACAAGCGTGAGCTCAACGACCTGCTCTACAAGGAGCCGACCAGGATCAAGGTCGAGGGCGTCAACCTGACGTACGCCGGGCTGATCCCGCAGATCAAGAAGTCCTTCTTGGCCAAGGACGTCGACGCGATGCAGCCGCACATCCGCGCCTTCGTGGAGCGGGCGGTCACCTTCCAGCGGTGTCCGGACTGCGACGGCACCCGGCTCAGCGAGGAAGCACGCTCGTCGAAGATCGACGAGATCAGCATCGCCGACGCCTGCTCGATGGAGATCCGGGACCTCGCGACGTGGGCGAAGCGCCTCCAGGAGCCGTCGGTCGCCCCACTGGTGGAGGCACTGCGGGAGAACCTCGACTCGTTCGTCGACATCGGACTCGGCTACCTCTCCCTCGAACGCCCCGTCAGGCACGCTGTCGGGTGGTGAGGCCCAGCGGATCAAGATGATCCGCCAGCTCGGCTCCTCGCTGACCGATGTCACCTATGTCTTCGACGAGCCGACGATCGGGCTGCACCCGCACGACATCGAGCGGATGAACGAGCTGCTGCTCCAGCTGCGCGACAAGGGCAACACCGTGCTCGTCGTCGAGCACAAGCCCGAGACGATCGCGATCGCCGACCACGTCGTCGACCTCGGTCCGGGCGCCGGGTCAGCGGGCGGCGAGGTCGCCTTCGAAGGCACCGTCGAAGGGCTGCGGGGGAGCGACACCGTCACCGGACGCCACCTCGACGACCGGGCGAGGCTCAAGGACGAGGTGCGTACGTCGCCCGAGTCGCTCGAGGTCCGAGGCGCCGACACCAACAATCTCCGAGACGTCGATGTCGACATCCCGCTCGGCGTGCTGGTGGTGCTGACCGGCGTCGCCGGGTCGGGCAAGAGCTCGCTTGGTCCGCGGCTCGGTCTCGGGACTCGACGGAGTCGTCACTGTCGACCAGGGCGCGATCCGGGGCTCGCGACGCAGCAACCCGGCGACCTACACCGGGCTGCTCGACCCGATCCGCAAGGCGTTCGCCAAGGCCAACGGAGTGAAGCCCGCACTCTTCAGCGCCAACTCCGAGGGCGCCTGCCCGAACTGCAACGGCGCGGGCGTCATCTACACCGACCTCGGGATGATGTCGAGCGTCGACCACCACCTGCGAGGTGTGCGAGGGCAAGCGGTTCGACGCCGGGGTCCTGGACTACACCTTCGGCGGCAGGAACATCAGCGAGGTGCTGACGATGCCGGTCGCCGAGGCGCTGGCGTTCTTCGCTGACGGGGAGGCCAGGCTTCCGGCGGCGCACAAGATCCTCGCGCGACTCGCGGACGTGGGGTTCGGCTATGTCAAGCTCGGCCAGCCGCTCACCACGCTGTCCGGCGGCGAGCGTCAGCGGCTCAAGCTCGCCACGCATCTGGGGGAGAAGGGTGACGTCTTCGTCCTGGACGAGCCGACCACCGGGCTGCACCTCGCCGACGTCGAGAACCTGCTCGGCCTGCTCGACCGGCTCGTCGACGCCGGCAAGTCGGTGATCGTGATCGAGCACCACCAGGCGGTGATGGCCCACGCCGACTGGATCATCGACCTCGGTCCAGGTGCCGGTCACGACGGCGGGCAGGTCGTCTTCGAGGGCACGCCCGCCGACCTGGTCGCCACGAGGCCGACGCTCACCGGCGAGCACCTGGCGGCGTACGTCGGGGCCTGACCGGCGCTACAGGGCCTTCTTGAGCCCGACGTGGCTGGCCTCGTAGCCCAGCCGCTCGTAGAACCCGTGGGCGCCGATGCGCTCGGCGTCGCTGGTCGAGCTGGGCCAGGGTCGCGCCCCGGGCCCGGCCGTGGTCGTGGGCCCACGCGAGCATCGCGGTGCCGAGTCCGATGCGCGCGCACCGGCCCGGCCACCCGGACCCCCTCGATCTGGAGCCGGGTCGCGCCGCCGCGCGACAGGCCCGGCACGATGCTCAGCTGCATGGTGGCGACGATCGCGTCCGTCCTCGTCGCGCACCACCGCGAGGAACTGCGCGGGGTCGCGGGCGACGGCGTCGAACGCCGCCTCGTAGCGGGCGGGTCGACGCTCTCGCGGGCGGCACCGATCGGGTCGTCGGCCAGCAGGGCCACGAGCGCGGCGACGTCGGCGCGCGCGGCCCGCTGCACCCGGAACCGGCGACCGCCGACGCGCAGCACGCCGCCGACCGACTCCTGGGCCAGCTCGCGCAGTCGTGCGACGAGGCGGTCGAGCCACCGGCCGACGTGGCGGCGGGCCTCGTCGGTGTCGGGGTAGCGGCAGCGCAGGTGCAGGCCCGACTCGTCGAGGATGAACCACAGCATCACGCCGTCGGTGAGGATCGAGGCCCCGACGTACTGCGCCTCCAGGCCCGTCGCGTCGACCCGCACCGGCAGCCGGCGCAGGTCGAGCCACGAGATGGCGAACATGCCGGGCGCCTCCGGCATCCCGCCCCAGGGAGCGAGCACGTCGTCCAGCGGCCAGGAGCCCAGACGGACCGCCTCCTTGCACCGCCTGCGCAGCGGCCTGCGGGTCCGAGTCGGTCGGACTCGAGCACCGAGTTGGTGATGAACCAGCCGACCGAGTCGTGCCAGGTGGGCTCGTAGCGACTGTGCACCGGGAAGACCGCGCGCAGGGGAGCGTCGGCGAGGCTCGCGGGTGATCTCGGTCATCGCCGCGACCACCAGGGACAGGGTCGAGACACCGTGCTCGCGAGCCTGTACGGCGAACGCGGCACTCGTCGTCGACGTCGAGCACGTCGCGCACCTCGACACGCTCGCGCTGCGGGGACGTGACGTCACCCAGCGGCATCGGGAAGCGCGGCATCACGCCGCCGGAGGCCTCGAGGATCTCCGCGCCACCGCCGACGTACCTCCTCCGGAGCGCGTGGTCGCTGTTGCAGCGCGGCGGTGTGGTCGGCGAAGGCCGGCACGGGTGCGGACTCGGCGAACGGCTCGGCGACCGGCGCGCGCCGCGTCCAGGGCGGCGAGCAGGTCGCGGGCGATGACCAGCATCGACCACATGTCGACGTGCGAGTGGTCGGCGGCGACGACCACCGTCGGTCCGTCCGCGGTCTCGAGGACGCACAGCCGGTGCGACGGCTGCGCGTACGGCGTGCAGGCCGCGTCGAGCACCTCGCGCAGTGCGTCGTTGACCGCCTGCCCGGACGCGATCGGGTGCTCGACCCAGCGTCCTTCGCCCGGCTCGATCGCGTGCAGCTGTGGCTCGCCGTCGGGACCGGCGATGAAGACCGAGCGCAGCGTGCCGTGCCGGGCGATGACCGCGCGCCACGCGGCCTCCAGGTGCGTCAGGTCCGGCGACCAGGGGAGTCGGAAGGACAGCGCCATCCACGAGCCGGCCCGGTCACCGCCGCCGACGTGGCGGCGCTGGTCGAACGACACCGGCAGCCGGGCCTGCCGGGGCACCGACCGTCAGGTCGTAGCCCAGCAGGCGGCCGAACGGCAGTCGCAGGTGCGCCACGTTGGTCAGCCGCATGCGCCGTACTCTATGGCCCTGACCCACATGACCTCAGGAGCCCGTGCGTGCCGATTCTGCCGTGCCCGGTGCCGAGCTCGACTTCGAGCTCAGCGACGAGGGCGGACCCCCGGTCGTGCAGCTGCACGGGCTCACGTCCAGCCGTCACCGCGACCGGCTGCTCGACCTCGACCTCGGCCGTGGCCTGAGCGGCACCCGGCTGCTGCGCTACGACGCCCGTGGGCACGGCCGCTCGAGTGGCCGTGCGGTCCCCGAGGACTACCGGTGGGACGCCCTCGCCGACGATCTGCTGGCGCTGCTCGACCAGGTCTTTCCCGGAGAGGCCGTGCACGGCGTCGGGCCGTCGATGGGCACCGGCACGCTGCTGCACGCGGTCACCCGCGCCCCCGAGCGGTTCTCCGCGCTGACCCTCGTGGTGCCGCCGACCGCGTGGGAGACCCGAGTCGCGAAGGCCGACGACTACCGGGCCGCCGTACGCATGGTGGAGACCGAGGGGATGGCCGCCTTCGTCGAAGCCGGTCACGTGGCGCCCCGACCGCCCGCGACCGTCGAGGCCCCGGAGACCGTGCCTGACGTCACCGAGGCGCTGCTGCCGTCGCTCCTGGCGGCGCGGCGCTCACCGACCTGCCCTCGCGCGACGCGGTCGCCGGCATCGAGGTCCCGACCCTCGTGCTCGCCTGGACCGAGGACCCCGCCCACCCGGTGAGCACCGCAGAGTCACTGATCTCCCTGGTGCCGGACTCCCGCCTGGTGCTGGCGCGGACGCCCTCCGACGTGGCGACCTGGCCGGCGCTGCTCCACGAGCAGGTGCTCGCCGTACACGGCTAGCGTGCGTCAACCCTGACGGAGCTCGTCGAGTCGTCCGACGCGGAGCACGCCGGCGGTGAGGCGGTACGACGTCTCGACGAGCTCGCTGATCTCGGCCCAGTCGGTGCCCGGAACGAGGTCGAGGCCCACCCAGCCGGACACGCCCAGGTACATGGGGAGGTATCCGTGCGCGCCGTCGAGCAGCGCCGGACGCTCGACCGGATCGGCCAGCACCAGAACCGACGCGCTGTGGCGCTCGTAGCCGGCACCGACCTTCGCGCTACCGCCGTAGTAGGCGAACACCTTCGTCGTGTAGAACGCCGGAATGCCGTGCGAGACCTTCTCGGCAGCGTCCGGCAGAGCAAGCGCGAGCTCCCGCAACCGCCCGAGGATCGGGTCGTCGTCGTCGAACATCTGCGGGTGGGCCACGTCGCCACGGTCTCAGACCAGCCGCGGCTCAACCAGACCACGTCATGTCGATGAAATTGATGAGAGCGCGCATGGATTCGCCGCACGCGCCCGTCGACGCGATTAGATGGAAGCCCCAGCGTTCTCGGCGACCCGCGCAGATGTCGCGAAGGAGCTTCCATGGGCAACAACCCTCGTGTCGAAGAGCCCTACGACCTGAGTCCCGATCACACGGTGCTGCTCGGCGTCGACTTCCAGCAGGGGTTCGGCGATGGCGCCTGGGAGCACACCCCGGATGCCCTGGCTGCGGTCAACGCCTTTCGTGCCGCTGCCGCCCGTTGGCGTGGCGTCGGGGGACGGGTGGTCATGTGCCGTGAGATCTATTACCCCACCGACTTCCCGGGAGCCGACGGTGAGCCGCTCGCAGAGGTCGTCGACCATCATCCACTGATGTCTGGGCGAGACAACGCCGAGTTCTATCCCGGCTTGGTGGAGCCGGGAGATCTGGTGATGCGAAAGACCGGCTTCTCCGCGGTCGCGGCGGGGAACCTGCTCGAGATCCTGGCCGGGAACGGTTGGGACACCGTGGTCATGGGTGGGCTGACGACCCCGATCTGCGTGGGGACCACCTCCGACGACCTCAGCATGGCCGGCATCAAGGTGGTCATCCTCGAGGATTCGTGCGCATCTCAGCCCTTCGACGGATTCTCCGCCCAGGAAGCGCATGCGTTCGCGCTCGCACGCTTCCGGTACCAGTTCGGGCAGACCATGACGACCACGGAGTTCCGCGACGAGGCCGACCGGCTGTCCGCGACGCGCCGGCAGTGAGCATCAGCGCCCTGGTCGTGAGGATCCGTACGTTCGACTGAGTCGCGATCACTGACACCGCGGGCGACCGCCCACGACCTGCCGCGGCGGCCGTCGCGCCCGCTGGGTGGACGCGGTTGCGCCTCGTGGGTCGGTGTGGAAGGAAGTCCCTGTGACTTCCCCCGTCGACCAGCCGGATCAGCCCGCGCAAAGCTCGGGCGCGCCGATCCCGCTGGGGGCGGCTACTCGTGCCTGGTTCGCGATCTCCTTGCAGACCTTCGGCGGCCCCGCTGGACAGATCGCGGTGATGCAGCGCGCCCTGGTCGAGGAGAAGCGGTGGATCGGGCAGAGGCGATTCCTCCATGCTCTGTCGTTCTGCACCCTGTTGCCGGGGCCCGAGGCGCAGCAGTTGGCGATCTACATCGGCTGGCTGCTGAACGGGGTGATCGGTGGGTTGATCGCCGGAGTCCTGTTCGTGCTCCCGGGCGTGGTGGCGCTGTTGGTGTTGTCCGCGCTCTACGTGGCCGCCGGCGACACGACGATCGTCACCGCGGTCCTCGCGGCGGTCTCACCGGCGGTCTTGGTGATCGTCGCCCAAGCGGTGGTACGCGTTGGTGGTCGAGCTCTGGGGCATCCCGCACTGGTAGCGCTGGCAGTGGCAGCGTTCGTGGCCTTGTCCATCTTCAAGACTCCGTTCCCGGTCGTCGTCGGTGTCGCTGCGGTGGTCGGGTGGGCCCTGGGTCGATGGGTGCCCCAGACGATGCGTGAGCCCAAGCCACCGGTTGCCTCGTCTGAGGGGCCGAGGCCGCTGATCTCGGACGACGCGCTGCACACCGAACGCCCCAGCCGGACACACTCGTTGAAGGTCATCGGCATCGGCCTCCTTGCCTGGGCGGTCCCGGTCGGGCTGGTGGTCGCTGTCGCGGGCCGCGACAGCATCTTCGCCGACATGGCGGTGTTCTTCACTGGTGCCGCCCTGGTCACCTTCGGCGGCGCCTACGCGGTGCTGGCGTACGTCGCCCAGCAGGCGGTGCAGGTCTACAGCTGGCTCACGCCCAGCGCGATGATCACCGGACTGGCCCTGGCCGAGACGACTCCAGGCCCGCTGATCATGGTGGTCCAGTTCGTCGCCTTCGTCGGCGCCTACAACGACCCGGGCTCTCTCAACCCATGGGTCGCGGCCGTCCTTGCGTCGCTCCTGACCACCTGGGTCACCTTCGTGCCGTGCTTCGTGTTCGTCTTCGTAGGCGCCCCTTACGTGGAACGCCTCCGCGGCAACCACGCCCTCTCGAACGTCCTGACGGGGATCATGGCGGCCGTGGTCGGCGTGATTGCAAACCTCGCGATCTACTTCGCCATCCACACCCTGTTCCGTGACGTCAGCACCGTCACCTGGGGGCCGGTAGACCTCCAAGTGCCCCACCTCGACAGCCTCAAACCACTCTCACTCGCGGTCGTGGCCTTCGCGGCGATCCTTGTCTTCCGCGTCAAGTGGTCGGTCCTGCGTACCCTCGGCGCCTGCGCCATGGTCGGGCTGGGCGCCGGGATCATCGAGTTGCTCGCCACCTGAACCACGCACTCACATCGGTGCGTCAGAGCGGCGATGGGGACGCGCCGTCGAGGCCGAGCAGATCTTGCCAGTCTGTTCCCCGGTCCCGAGTCAGTTCGAGAATCACCTCTTCGTGGGTCGGCCTGCTGGCTATGGGCGAGCCCAGCACTGTGTGAACGTCAGGTGACCCGACATAGCCGACGGTCACGACCGTGCCAAGCAATCCGCGAATGCTGCTGACCCACAGCTCGCCGTGAATCACACCGACCTCGATCGTCATCACGCCGTTGGGAAGGTAGACGTTGCTCGACCGTTGCGTGACGTCCATCCCGCGATGCTAGGCGAGTTCCGCTCGCCGTCATGAGCGCGCACAGTCAGCGGCACAGAGCTCGGTGGGTCGGTCAGCCCTCTCGTTGCCTGCAGCTCAGGGCCGTTCACGTCGACTCTCGGTGCAAACTGACGGGGTGACGCTGGAGGTGAAACCCGTGACGCGCCCAGTGAACTGCCAGCGTGACCTGGATGGCGTAGGTGGCGAGCATCGAGACCAGCACTCCTACCAACAAGATCCACCTGCCGGAGGTCATGTCGTTGGCAGCGGTGGTTTCATCGAGCCCGATCGCGACTGCCTCGAATGCCAGCAGCATGACGCCCGCGGCGAGCAGCAGCCACGCCCACCAGGCACCGGTCCTGGCCAGGGCAAGGCATCCGGGTAGGAGTACGAGCATGTAGAACAATGCGATGAAGAGGAGCGCGCCGAGGCTGAACTCCGGGTCGCCGTCGGTCACCAGGACAACCGCCCGCATCAGCGCCCGGGTGATCAGCGCACTTCCAGCCCCCGCTGCGGCCGCCGCCGCGAGACCCCTGCCTGTCGCGCCCATTCCGTACTCCTGCATGCGCGGAGCCGACACCGTCTGGCGCCGGTCATCGGTACCAGGGTGGCCACGCCCTACCGCGCTGCGCAACCGAGTTCCACGAGGTGCGAGAACGCACCCTGCTGCGCCCGGCTCCTGGCCGATCCGATCGCTCTGGCCATGGGGGAGCAGGACGAAGTGCACACGTCGGGATCGACCGCCCAGGTCGGTGCTGTCCATCTACCTCTGGCTCGCGCCTCGAACTGAGGTCAGACGAGACCGAAGAGCAAGGCAGCTACTCCTACGAGCGCCAAGCCGGCAAGCGCCGTGGCGAAGCCACCGCAGACACGACCGGCTCGCTTCCCGACAAGCACAACACCGACCAGATACAACACCGCCACGAGAGTCGCGTAGGCGGCTGGCACTGACACGACCGTCGCAACCTCAGTCCCGGTGAAGAAGTCATCAGGGGTGCTCGGTGAGGTCAATGCTTCGACCACGACCCACCACAAGAACCCGGCGAAGGCACCGAACATCGCTCCACCGACAGCGAACGCCACCCTGAACGCTGAGACGTCCGAGCCGTACGCAGACGGCGGCACACCCTCGAGGGTCGTCGGGGCTGGAACCTGCGAAGCCCCGGGCTGCGCCGCGTCGAAAGGGTCCATGGCTTCACTATCGGTGGCGTGCCCGGACCCGGAGTGAGTAGCCGTACTCAACTCCGCTGCCGGGGCGCACAACAAGCAGATCCGTGCGTTGGACGACAAACGCGGTCAAGCGGCCTACCGTGAGCAGATGATCCGGGGAATCGCGGGTGTCGTGGCGGCGGGGTTCCTGCTGTGCGCGGGTCTTCTCATCGGTGGTGGGGCGACCGTCACCTACGCAGGCCAGACGACGACGTGCAGCGGTCCGATCGTCAGTGCCGAATTCCCGGAGGATCCGGCGACGCAGGCGAATCGTGCTGATCGAGGCTTGGCACGCGAGTGCGCGCGTACTGACCGTGAGCGCCTTGGCTTGGCCGTGGGCGCGGGTCTGCTGGCGCTTGCGGCTCTTGCCGCGTGCTCTGCGGCGAAGAAGAACTCGACCGAGGCCGACGACAAGAACACGGTGGTCGTGCCGAACTCGGCAACGGTGTGATCCGCGCGCTCATCGGCATCAGCCGTGCATCCCTGGTAACTCGCCGATAACTGACATTATGTCATGTAACGTGGATCGGGACCCCTGTCGGACCGCTCCCCGCGACGAGTAGCGTCCTCCCATGACCGATATCGATCTGGATCACGTCAACGCCGAGCGCGAGCGGATCAAGGCGACGTACCTCGCGCCCGTCGAGTCTCGGCCGGCAAGCTCGGCACGCGGGCTGCACCACTTCGCGATCGTCTGCGCCGACGTCGAGCGGACGGTGAGGTTCTACCAGGAGCTCCTGGAGTTCCCGCTCACCGAGATCTTCGAGAACCGCGACTACCCCGGCTCCAACCATTTCTTCTTCGACATCGGCAACGGCAACCTGATCGCGTTCTTCGACTTCCCCGGCCTCGACGTCGGCCCGTACGCCGAGGTGCTCGGCGGACTGCACCACGTCTGCATCTCCGTGGAGCCCGAACGCTGGGCGCACCTGAGGTCCAAGCTCGACGACGCCGGCGTGGAGTACGTCGCCGAGTCCGGCACGTCGATCTACTTCCGCGACCCCGACGGCGCCCGGCTCGAGCTGATCTCCGACCCGCTCGGCGAGATGTACGGGACCGTCGTCCTCTAGTGCTGGGTCCCGGCCGTGCTGGCCGGAAGCACACAGAACTCGTTGCCGGACGGGTCGGCATAGGAACGCCACGGCAGCTCGCCCCACTCCGGGTCGAGCTCGCGGCCGCCACGCTCGGCGATCCCCGCCGCGATGCCGTCGGGGTCCTCGCCGGCCTCGAGCCGGACGTCGAGATGCAACCGGTTCTTGGTCGTCCCCTTGGGGGCTCGCTCGGGGCACAGCTCGAGGTAGGGACCGAGCAGCGACGGGTGGCGCAGGGATCGGGCCGCGACACCGGTCGCGTGGGTCCAGCCGGTCAGCCAGGACCAGAACTCCGCATCCCTGTCCGGGTCGGCGGAGTCGAGCGGGAGCGCTGCGATCGGTCCGGTGTCGACGTACGCCGCCCGCTCCTCCAGGACGCAGCAGGGATTGCCCTCGGGGTCGGCGAGCACCACCCACGGCAGGTCGCCCTGGCCGAGGTCGAGGTGCCGCGCCCCCAACCCGAGCAGCCGATCGACCTCCTCGGCCTGTCGGACACCGCCCGAGAGATCCAGGTGCAGGCGTGGCTGGTCGGTCATCGGATCCGACACGCGCGGGAAGCACAGGTCGAGCACCGGTCCGCCGTCGATGCTCAGCCGCGTCTCGAAGCCCTCAGGCTCGTCGGTCAGTCGCTCGGCGCCGACGACCTCCTCCCAGAAGCGACCCAGTCGCCCCGGGTCGGCGGCATCGATCACGACGTTCTCCAGGTACATGCACCCTCCAGGAGCGGTCAGACCTCGGCGAGCCGCGGCAGCACGTCCTCGCAGACGGCCGTGGTCCAGCCGACCGGGTCCTCGCCCGACGGCACGAGGGTGATCAGCGAGATCCCGAGGGCGGCGTACTCCCCCATGGACGTCAGGAAGCCGTCGACGTCGGCGAGCGGGTCGACCTGTCCGATCATCGTCTTCTCGATCGCGTCGTAGTCGCGCCCGAGGTGGTCGCAGTGCCCACGCAGCACCTCGAGCTTGTGCCGGATCTGGTCGGGGCTCTCGCCGAAGAGGTTGCAGGCGTCTGCGTACTGCGCCACCATCCGCAGCGTCTTCTTCTCACCACTCCCCCCGATCAGGATCGGGGGATGCGGCTGCTGGACCGGCGGCGGGACGCACACGGTCTCGGCGAGCTGGAAGTGCTTGCCTGCGTAGGAGCCGTCGTTGTCGCTCCACATCTGCTGGCAGACCTGGAGCGTCTCCTCGAGCCGCTCGAAGCGTTCGCTGGTCGAGGGGAACGGGACACCCAGACCGAGGTGCTCACGGTCGTACCACGCTGCGCCGATCCCCAGCATCGCGCGACCTCGTGACAGCACGTCGAGGGTGGTGACGATCTTCGCGAGCAGCCCGGGGTAGCGGTACGTCGTGCCGGTGACGAGCAGGCTGAGCCGGACGTTCTCGGTCTGGCCGGCGAGGTAGCCGAGCGTGGTGTAGCCCTCGAGCATCGGCTCGGGCGGGCCACCGAGATGCTCCATCTGGAACCAGTGGTCCATGACGCTGAAGAGCGAGGCACCACCCTGGTCGGCCGCCTTCGCGGTGTCGGTCAGGCGCTCGGCGAGCCGGGCCTGCCAGTCGGGGTGGGTGAAGTTGGCGTAGTGGATACCGATGCGCACGAGATCGACACTACGCCGGAGTCCACAGCCACCAGCCGCCCACGACCAGGCACGCCCCGGTGACCAGCAGGAAGATCCCGACCCAGACCAGGCCGGGTACGCCGGTGAGCCGGGCGAGCTGGTCGGCGTCGGACGTGCGCGCCCGTCCCCGGCGGCGCTGCGACTGCAGCTCCAGCACCGGGCGGGGCGCGGCCAGCAGCAGGAACCAGGTCCCGACGTAGGCCACCACCGACTGGAGCCCCTCGCTCCCCCACCAGGTCACGACGAAGACGGCCGCGCCCGCGACGCCGACGGCGTAGAGCCCGTAGAAGTTGCGGATCTGCAGCAGCAGCAGCGCCAGCAGCACGACCACCGACCAGAGCACGGCGAGCGCGTGCTGGCGGTGCAGGAGGTACGCCGCGCCGAGGCCGATCAGCGCCGGTCCGACGTACCCGGCGAAGGCGGTCGCGACCATGCCCGGGCCGGTGGGTCTCCCCCGCGAGACCGTCAGCCCGGAGGTGTCGGAGTGCAGGCGGATCCCGGAGAGCCGGCGCCCGCTGAGCAGGGCAGCCACGCCGTGGGCGCCCTCGTGGGCGATCGTCACGACGTGCCGGCTCAGCTGCCAGAGGCGCGGGACCAGCACCAGCACGAGCGCCACGGCCGCGGTCGCCAGGACCTCCCGCTCGCCCAACGCCGGCTGAGTGCCGGTCACGTCCTGCCATACAGAGCTCAGGGTGTCGGCAGATCTCACAGGTCCAGCCTGCCGGAGGCGCGTGCACACGGCCGTGACCGGGTACCGAGCGACCCATGAGCGACGAACGAAACGAAGCGATCCAGGCCGTCGTCGACCGAGTCTCCTCCTACCAGGACGGCGCTCCCGAGGGCACCGTGGAGAAGGAGCTGCGCGACGGCGCCTCCGAGGCAGGCGTCGAGCTCTCCGACGACGAGATCGGGCGTCTGGCCGATGCGATCGAGTCCGAGCACGGGTCCGTGTCCGCGGCCGAGGTGCTCGGGGGGTGAGCGAGCCGGACGAGGCCACCGTGGCCGCCCTCGGCAAGCTGTCCGAGGCACTCGAGGTGGTCGAGGAGGCGCGTGGGCACCTCTACGCGTTCCACCGACGCTGCGGCACTGCCGACCTGACGCTCGGCGAGGCGGTCGAGCAGCTCCGCGAGGCCGGGCACCCCGAGCTCGCCGACCGGATCGACCGCGAGCTCGTCGGTCGCAACATCCTCTCCGGGAGGTGGACCTTCCAGGTCGTCGAGGAGTACGACGACGGCTACTACTCCACCTTCCGGGAGCTGGAGCGGGTCGCCCGCGACGGGCTGGCGGGCGGCGACGCCACCTCTACGAGGCCGCGATGAAGGAGGACCGCCGTACCCACGGCCTTCCCGGCCACGAGGCGACGCCTTCGGCCGGCTGAGTAGTTTGAGCAGCATGTCGCATCCCGACGTACCAGCTCAACGACGGCAGCACCCTCCCCGCGATCGGCTTCGGCACCTATCCGCTGACCGGCGACGAGGGCGTGGCGGCGATCCGGTCGGCGATCGAGAACGGCTACCGGCTGCTCGACACCGCGGTGAACTACGGCAACGAGACCGAGGTCGGCGAGGCGATCCGGCAGTCCGGCGTGCCCCGCGAGGAGCTGCAGGTCGCGAGCAAGATCCCCGGCCGCGACCACGCGTACGACGACGCGATCGCCAGCGTGCACGGGTCGCTGGAGCGGCTCGGCCTCGACTACCTCGACCTGCACCTCGTCCACTGGCCCAACCCCAGCGTCGACAAGTACGTCGAGGCGTGGCGGGCGCTGGTCGACCTGCGCGAGCAGGGCCTGGTGCGCTCGATCGGCGTCTCCAACTTCACCGCGGCCCACCTCGACCGGATCATCGACGCGACCGGCGTGACGCCGGTGGTCAACCAGATCGAGCTGCACCCCTACTTCCCGCAGGTCGAGATGCGCCAGGTCAACGCCGACCGCGGCATCCGCACCGAGTCGTGGAGCCCGCTGGGCAAGCGCCAGGCGCCGTTCACCGAGCCGCCGGTCGTGGCCGCCGCCGAGCGGCTCGGCGTCACGCCCGGCCAGGTGATCCTGCGCTGGCAGGTGCAGCTCGGGTCGATCCCGATCCCGAAGTCGGCCACGCCCGAGCGGCAGCGGCAGAACCTCGACGTCTTCGGCTTCGAGCTCACCGACGACGAGGTCGCCGCGATCACCGCGCTCGGCCGCCCCGACGGCCGGCTCTTCGGCGGCGACCCGGACACGCACGAGGAGATGTGAGCGCCGCCGGCGACGCCGTACCTCCGCGTCGACGTGGCGCGGCTGCGCGCCAACGTCAGCGGTACGGCGGAGCGCGCGCGCGCCGCCGGCGTGGCGCTGCGGCCGCACGCCAAGACCCACAAGTGCGTCGAGATCGCGCGGCTGCAGCTCGAGGCCGGCGCGGTCGGGCTGACGGTCGCGACCGTCGGCGAGGCCGAGGTGTTCGCCGAGCACGGGTGTCGAGGACCTGTTCATCGCCTACCCGCTGTGGCTCTCCGACGACGCGGCCCGGCGGCTGCGGGCCCTCGCCGAGCGCGCCGACGTCGCGATCGGCGTCGACTCGGTCGAGTCGCGCCCGACGGTCGGCCGCGCTGCTCGCCGGCACCGGCGTCGTCGGCGCTGGTCGAGGTCGACAGCGGCCAGCACCGCACCGGCGTGCCGCCCGCGGAGGCCGGCGCTCGTCGCGGCCGCGCCGTCGAGGCCGGGCTGCCGGTGCGCGGCGTCTTCACGTTCCCGGGTCACAGCTACTCCCCCGACGCGCTGCGCAGCGCGGCCGACGACGAGGGCGCGCGCGCTGCGCGCGGCGATCGCGTCGCTTCCGGGCGGACGGCCTCGAGCCGGACGTGGTCAGCGGCGGCTCGACGCCGAGCCTCGGCCACACCGACACCGACGTGCTCACCGAGCTGCGGCCCGGCGTCTACGTCTTCGGCGACGCCCAGCAGTGGGAGCTCGGCACCATGGCACCCGAGGACGATCGCGCTCACCTGCCGCGCCACCGTCGTCAGCCACGCCGGCGGCCGGCTGGTCCTCGACGCCGGCAGCAAGGTGCTCGGCGCCGACCGGGCGCCGTACGCCACCGGCTCGGGCCGGCTGCTCGACCACCCCGACGCGCGGATCGTGCAGCTCTCGGAGCACCACGCGGTCGTCGACCTGGCCGGCGCGCCGCTGCCGCCGCTCGGCAGCCAGGTCGACGTCGTGCCCAACCACGTCTGCGCCGCCGTCAACCTCGCCGACACGCTGTGGGCCGACGAGGGCGGCGCGCTGCTCCCCTGGCCGGTGGCCGCGCGCGGCCGCAACGGCTGACTCCCCTACGATTCGCGCATGCTGATCCCGCCCCGCTGCCGCGCTCGCCGGCCTCGCCGTCGTCGCCTCTCTCGCCCTTGCCGGCTGTTCGGCGCGACGACTCCGACACCGGCGTCGACGACACCACGCCGCCGACACCGCGTCCGCGACCGACGGCACGTCGTGCGACTACCCCGCAGCCGGACAGGCCGGCCAAGGAGGTCGACCCGCCGCCGGCGACCGCGACCGCGACGGGCAGGTCCCGGTGACGATCGCGACGAACGTCGGGGACCTGCGACGCCGACCCTCGACGCCGACACGACGCCGTGCACGGTCAACTCGTTCGTCTCGCTGGCCGAGCCAGGGCTACTTCGACGACACCGCCTGCCACCGGCTGACGACCGCGCAGCGGCATCTTCGTGCTCCAGTGCGGCGACCCGACCGGCGACCGGCTCGGGCGGCCCGGGCTACTCGTTCGACGACGAGCTCGACCGGCTCCGGAGACCTACCCGGCCGGCACGCTCGCGATGGCGAACGCCGGCCCGAACACCAACGGCTCGCAGTTCTTCATCGTGTACGGCGACACGCACGCTGCCGCCGGCGTACACGGTCTTCGGCCAGCTCGACGACGACGAGCGTCAAGGTCGTCGAGGACATCGCCGACAAGGGCACCGCCGATCGGCGGCCCCGACGGGCCACCGCTGGACGAGGTCAAGATCGAGAAGGTCACGACCGACGACTGAGCGGGAACGCCACTCCGCGTCAGCTCCTCCGAGCGCTCCCACAGCGCCTCGGGCCAGGTCGGGGTCGAGCGCCTTCGGGCTGCGGCCGACCGCGGTCGGCCAGCCGGTCATCTCCTTGAAGCCGTCCGGGCCGATGAAGGTGTTGCCCGGCACGTCCATGGTGGCGGCGTAGAGCGTCGTGAGCGCGCCCTTGTCGGCCGGCATGCCGACCAGCCGGTGGCCCCAGCTGCCGACCCAGGTCTTGAACCGGTTGCCGGTGCTGCCGGTGATCGACGGTCGCGGTCGAGCCCGGGTGGGCGGCCGTCGCGCGCAGCGTCGAGCCGGCCTCGGTGAGCCGGCGCTGGAGCTCGGCCATGAAGAGCAGGTTGGCGAGCTTGGAGGTCGCGTAGGCCACGAACGGCTTGTAGTCGCGGCGCTCCCAGTTGAGGTCGGTGAGGTCGATCTGGCCGCGGCCGTGGGTGTCGGAGGTGATCGCGACGACCCGGTCGGAGATCGTCGGGAGCATCAGGTTGGCCAGCGCGAAGTGGCCCAGGTGGTTGGTCGCGAGGTGCGGTCTCGAAGCCGTCGGCGGTCAGCGCGTAGGGCACGGCGAGGACGCCGGCGTTGTTGATCAGCACGTCGACCGGACCGATGTCGGCGGCGAACTCGCGCACGCTGGCCAGGTCGGCCACGTCGAGGCGCCGTACCTCGACGGTGCCGGGCAGCTGCTCGGCGGCGGCCTCGCCCTTGTCCGGGTTGCGGACGGCGAGCACCACCTCGGCGCCGTGCGCCGGCGAGCGCCCGGGCGGTCGCGAGGCCGAGGCCGCTGCTGGCGCCGGTCACGACGAACCGGCGGCCGTCCTGCGGCGGGACGGTCTGCCAGCGGCCGCTCGGCGGTGCGGGACATCTCAGCCGCCGACGTACTCGATGGGGACCCCGAGCTGGACGGTGCGGCCGACGGTGCAGAGCCGGTCGCGGGACTGGGCGATCGAGCGCGGCAGCGCCTCGCGGGCCCGGTCGCCGCCGTCGCCCTCGGGGAACTGCACGTCGAAGGTGAGCCGGAGGTCGACGAGGTGGTTGCCCTGCTCGTCGCGGACCTTGGCGCCCTCGGCGCTGACCTCGAAGGTCGTCGCCTCGGCGCGCTTGCCGGTGATCAGGTCGACGTCGATCGCGCCGCAGCCGGCGAGCGCCGCCAGCAGCAGCTCGACCGGCGTGAAGTCGGGGTCGTCGCCCGAGCCGACCGGCAGCACTCCCCCGCGCGCGTTGGTGGCCTTGAAGCGCCCCTCGCCCATCTTGGTGAGGTCGATGCGTCGGGCGTTGTCGTCGGGGTCCGTCATGGGCACAGCGTGCCAGAACGGCGACACGCCCGGGCCCCGACCGCCTCGTCCCATTCCTCCGACTGCAAGGATCTAGACATGACCACCGCACGCGAGATCCACCTCGTCTCCCGCCCGACCGGCTGGCCGACGCCCGACAACTTCCGGACCGTCGAGACGACGCTGCCCGACCCCGGACCCGGCGAGGTGCTGGTGCGCAACACCTTCCTCTCCGTCGACCCGTACATGCGGGGCCGGATGAACGACGTGAAGTCCTACGTCCCGCCGTTCGCACTCGACGCTGCGATGGACGGCGGCGCCGTCGGCGAGGTCCTCGCGTCCGGGTCCTCGAAGCTCCAGGTCGGCGACATCGTGCTCCACCAGGCCGGCTGGCGCGACCCACGCGCTGCTGCCCGACGGCGAGGCCCGCACCGTGGACGCGTCCAGCGTCCCGGCGTCGGCGTACCTCGGCGCGCTCGGCATGCCGGGTCTGACGGCGTACGTCGGGCTGACCCGGATCGCCGAGGTCCGCGAGGGCGACACCGTCTTCATCTCCGGCGCGGCCGGAGCGGTCGGGTCCGTCGCCGGCCAGATCGCCCGTCAGCTCGGCGCCGCGAAGGTGATCGGCTCGGTCGGCTCCGACGAGAAGGCCGCGTGGATCCGCGAGCTCGGCTTCGACGTCGCGCTCAACTACAAGGACGCCCCGATCGGCAAGCAGCTGCGCGAGCACGGGCCGGTCGACGTCTACTTCGACAACGTCGGCGGCGACCACCTCGAGGCCGCGATCTTCGCGATGGCCGACCACGGGCGGATCGCCGAGTGCGGGATGATCGCCGACTACAACGCCGACTCCCCCACGGCCGGTCCGCGCAACATGATGATGCTGATCAGCAAGCGGCTGAACGTGCGCGGCTTCATCGTCACCGACCACCGTGACGCCGCCGGCGAGTTCTACCAGCGGGCCGGATCCTGGGTGGCCGACGGCTCACTGACCTGGCGCGAGACGATCGTCGACGGGCTCGACAACGCAGTCGATGCGTTCCTCGGCCTGCACCGTGGCGACAACATCGGGAAGATGCTCGTGCGTCTCTGACGAACGAGCCCGGCTATGGCACGCTGACCCGATGAAGCGATCCCCCTCTGCTGTCCTCGGTCTCCTCGCCGCCGCGCTGGTGCTCATCGGGGCGGGTCCGGCGAGTGCCCAGCAGGCGAGCATCCACGACGAGGCCGGTGACGCGTCCGGCCCCGGCCTCGACGTCACCCGGGTGAGCGTCGACAACCAGGACTCCGCGGTCGTGGTGACGGTCCGGTTCGTGCGATCGGTCCGCGGCGACCTCGTCGTCAGCGTCGACCCGCGCGGTGGCCACGGGGTCCGGATGATCAGCGAGTACCGGCCGGTCGGTCACACCGTCGACCTCGTCCTGGGCCGGGCCTTCCGCGACCACGGCGGCAGCTCCGGCGAGGTCCGGTGCCCGGGGTTGCGGGTGCACTGGAGCGCCGAGCGGCCGACGGTGCGGCTGCGGCTCCCCTCGACCTGCCTGGCCGGTGGTGACTACGGCGCGATCAAGGTCGACGTGCTCACCGAGCGAGCTGGTGGTGCTGACACCGACGCCGCTCCTGAGGGCAGCGGCTTGGAGTGGGTCGCGCGGGGCTGAAGACCCCTGCGGTTTGGTCACCAACCGCAACTTGGGCGCGCTCCCACCTGCGGTTGGTGACCAAACCGCATCCGCCAGGAGGCCGTTCGCGCTACGGAGCGGGATCCGGGCGCCGCGTGCGCCAACGCCTGGCCGCGAGGGTCACGAGCAGCGGCTCGACGAGGTGATGGACCGGCGCGATGGTCGACCAGAGGAGCCGACCACCGGTGCCCTCGAACCAGACGTACGTCGAGAGGGTCACGCGGTCCTGGTCGAGCTGCAGCACCTTGCTCGCGGCGACCAGGCTGGAGTCGACCTGCAGGGTGATGGCATCCGGTGACGTCCGCCGGACCACCCAGCCCGCGACCGTGCCGCTCGTCCGGTGTGGCGCAAGGCGAAGACGCAGCACGGCCTTCCAGCCGAGGACCACGAACCACGTCAGGACCGGTGGCGCCTCCTCCAGGATGCTGCGAGCCCACTGCTCGGCCGATCGAAGTCCGGCGTCGGGGACGTCGGCCGCGAACGAGCTCGCATAGTCAGGGGCTGCCCGACCCTCGACCGCGTCGACCTCGACGGCCGGCCGGACCCGGCGCGCACGTCCGCTCAACGCAAGCTCGACGCCGGCAGGTCGAACCACCGCAGGTGCTCGAAGTCGGCGCTCACGTTGCCGGGGTGGCCGGAGAGATCCGGGCCGACGGTCGCGCGACAGGATCGCCTCACCGTCGCGGAGGTGCTCGCCGAGCAGCGACTCGTCCCCGGTGGCGTTGTTGGTCGGCATCGAGGCGCGGCCCCCGGCGTACGAGATGTCGCGCAGCGACAGCGGCGGGGTGACCACGCCGTCGCGGTGGCGCCACAGCCCGGTGGCCGGGTCGAAGCGGTAGTCGCCGAGCAGCCGCCAGCCGTCGCGCGCGACGAGCCGGACCGCCTCGATCAGGTAGTCGACGACCGCGTCGGAGACGAAGTAGTTGAAGTTGATCCGCACCCAGCCGGGCTTGATGCCCTCGCAGCCGCCGGTGATCTCGCGCTCGAACTCGTGGGAGCGCTCGAGGTCGATGCCGAGCAGCCGGTGACCGTACGGTCCGGCGCAGGAGCAGCCGCCGCGCGACTGGATCCCGAAGAGGTCGTTGAGCAGCGCGACGACGTAGTTGTGGTGCAGGTAGCGGCCCGGCGGGTGAGCGCAGCATGAACGACACGATCGAGAGCCGCTCCGCGTCGAGGTTGCCGAGCAGCTCGATCCCGGTGTCGTCGTGCCAGGCCGCGACCGCGCGGCGCAGGTGGCGCTCCTCCTGCTCGCGGATCGTGTCGGTGCCGACGGCCTCCTTGAGCTGGAAGACCAGCCCGGCGCGGATCGACTCGATGATCGCGGGGGTGCCGCCCTCCTCGCGGTGGGTCGGGTCGGCGAGGTAGCTGTGGTCGTCGTCGTTGACGTAGGCGACGGTGCCGCCGCCGGGCACGTCCGGCACCCGGTTGGCGAAGAGCTCGCGCCGGGCGACCAGCACCCCGGGCGTCGACGGTCCGCCGATGAACTTGTGCGGCGAGATGAAGACCGCGTCCTTGTACGACGCGGGCCGGCCCTCGGCCGCGGTCATCGTGATGTCGACGTACGGCGCCGCCGCGGCGAAGTCCCAGAAGCTCAGCGCGCCGTGCTCGTGCAGCAGGGTGGCGATGCCGGCGGTGTCGGACACGATGCCGGTCACGTTGGACGCGGCGGAGAAGGAGCCGATCTTGAGCGGGCGCTCGGCGTACTTCTCGAGCTGCTCGCGCAGGTCGTCCTGGTCGACTCCCCCGTCGGGGTCCTGGCGGATCGTGACGACGTCGGCGATCGACTCGCGCCACGGGATCTCGTTGGAGTGGTGCTCGTAGGGACCGATGAACACGACCGGCCGCTGCGCCGGCGGGATGTGGTCGGTGAGCGCGTGGGCGTCGTCGAGCACCGACGGGATCCGCAGCCCGAGCACGCCGATCAGCTTGGCGATCGCACCGGTGCAGCCCGAACCGGCGAACAGCACCACCGTGTCGGCGTCGCCGCCGACCGAGTCGTGGATGATCGCCCGCGCCTCCTCCCGGAGCCGGGTCGTCTGCAGCCCGGTGCCGCTGGACTCGGTGTGGGTGTTGGCGTAGCTCGGCAGCACCTGCTCGCGGACGAAGTCCTCGATGAAGCTCAGCGCCCGACCGGAGGCGGTGTAGTCGGCGTACGTCACCCGGCGGGCGCCGTACGGCGTCTCCATCACGTGGTCCTCGCCGATCACCGAGTCGCGGATCAGGGCGAGCAGCGCCTGCTTGTCGTCGACGTCCTCAACCACCATGGACCCACGATAGTGGCCAGGTCAGCGGACCATGACGAGAGCGAACGCGTGGCCGCGCACGACGGTGTCGACCGGACCGACCACGGTCCGGACCGCCTTGTCACCACTGGTGGCGCCGCGTCGTCCGGTCGAGAGGGCGACCAGCACCTCGTCGCTGCGGGGCTGCTCGTCCAGCCAGGCCGCGAGGTCGGTGACGTCCTTGGGAGGCCGGCCCGTGCCGGCCTGCGCCCCGCCGACGACCTGGAGGATCGCGGTGTGGCCCGCGAACCGGGCCGGCACGGCGAGCGTCTGCGGGGGCGACCGAGGTGCCGCCGGAGCCCGTGAGCGTCAACCGGAGGTGCAGGCGGGCACCGGCCTTGGCCACGATCGGCGAGCGCCCCCCGACCTTGGTCCACACACCGTGCTCGCGGATCTCGACCTTGCTCACCTTCTTGCGCTTGACGCCGTCTGTCAGGGTTCCGTCGGACGTGACCGAGTCGATGCTGACCCCCGGGATCCGGGCGATCTCGTACACGAGGTCGGCGACCGCGAAGCCGAGGTCGTAGGTCACGTCCTTGCCGGAGAACAGGTCATCGGACTGAAGCTCGAACGGCGTGCCGTCGGCGTCGCTGCCGGTGATCGTCCAGGCGAGGTTCTCGGTGCCCTGCACGGGGCCGTCGACGACCATCTGGTGGTTGGCGATGACGGAGTAGAGCACCGTCGAGGCCAGCGCGTCGGGGTTGTCGAGGACCACGTGCGAGTCAACGGTCCGGGTCCGGCTACCGAAGGTCGCCGTCGAGGAGACGTCGGTGGTGCGCGGCAGCGCGCCGAAGGTTCCGGTGATGCCGGTGAGGCGGTCGTCGGTGATGGTGCCGACGGGCGCACCGAGGTTGGCGACCTTGAAGCCGGCGACGAGGTCCTGCTGGATGTAGATCGCGTCGGCAGGGTGCAGGCCGAGCGTGGTCGCGCCGAACAAGTCCATCGGGTGACCGAAGCCGACGACCTGGTCGCCGCACACCGACGTCACGGTGCCGACGCCGCCGATGGTGATGTCGCCGTACGCGATCGACGCGGCGAGGTTGCCCCCGGCAACGAGGTCGTCGGACGTCGTGTCGCGGCGCCCGCGCGGCCCACGGCGTAGGTCGCGCGTGGAAGCCAGGCCCGGCCGTCAGCGTGGGACTCGATCGCCGCCAGTCGCGACGCGCCGACGCCGGCGACGCCGAGCGGCATCGGGAGCTGGTCGAAGCCCGCGCTGGCGCGCACAGCGCTGACGTCGGTACGCCGGGCGATCTGGCGCGCGGCCGTGCGGTCGATGTCGATCGTGGCGGGCGGCGTGCCGAGGTAGTCGTCCATGTCCTCGAACGGCGTGACGCCGGCGACGGTCGAGCCGCCCGAAGGCGAGGCCGTAGGCGACGGCGCCGATCAGGCGGCCGTCGGCCGCGTAGACCGGCGAGCCGGACATGCCCTGCCCAGATGCCCCGGCCCGGTTGATCTCCGGCGAGTCGACAGTCGGACGATGACCATGTCGAGGCCGGGGGCGATGCCGTCGTCGAGGACGCCGAGCACCTCGCCGGTGAACCGCTCGGGCGTGGTGCCCTGGGAGACGGTGAGGCCGGTGACCGGGTCGCCCGCGGCGAGCTCGGCGACCGGGAACGGGACGGCGCAGTCGCCCGGCGGCGCTGCCGACGGAGCGGGCGACGCGTGGCAGTGACGGCCGCGGTGACCGCGCCGGCCAGCGAGAGGGCGAGGACAGCGGTCAGGGACGCGACTGAGCGGACGTGCACGCGGGCGGGGCGAGACATGAGAGGCACTCCTGTTTCGACAAGAATGTGCGGGCGCGTCGGTCGAGGCCCAGCAGGATGATACGCAGCACTTCGCGGGCCCGCAGCATTACCCGCAACTCCGATCCGCGACTCCCGAGATCGCGACATAGGGTGGCCGCGTGAGCAGCCCCTTCCAGAGCCTCCAGCACACCGAGGCGGTCGCCCGCCGCGAGCTCCTCGACGTCGACGTCGTACGACGTGCGCCTCGACCTCGCCACCGACGAGGCGACCTTCGGGTCGGTGACCACGATCCGGTTCCAGAGCCGCGGCGGCCCGACGTTCCTCGACCTCAAGCCCGCCCGCGGTCAACGCGATCCGGCTCAACGGCCGGCCGCTCGACGCCGACCTGCTCGACCGCGGCCGGCTGCCCCTCGACACCGTCGCGGGCACCAACGAGCTCGTCGTCGACGCGATGATGCCGTTCCGCAACGACGGCGAGGGCCTGCACCGCAGCGTCGACCCGGCCGACGGCCGGCACTACGTCTACGGCATGTCCTTCATGGACGCCGCGCCGACGATCTTCGCCTGCTTCGACCAGCCCGACCTCAAGGCGCCGTACACCTTCCACGTCGCGCGCCGACGCGACTGGATCGTGATCGGCAACGCCCGCGGCGAGCACCCGTCGAGCCCGGGTCGTGCTGGGAGCTCGAGCAGACCCAGCCGCTGTCGACGTACTTCGTCACCCTGGTCGCCGGGCCGTACCACGTGATCCGCGACGAGCACGACGGCATCCCGCTCGGGCTCTCAGCGCCGCGCCAGCCTCGCCGCGGACCTCGACACGGACGCCGACGAGCTGTTCACGCTGACCCGGCAGTGCTTCGACGAGTTCCACCGGCTGTTCGGGATCCGCTACCCGTTCGGCGACTACCACCAGGCGTTCGTGCCGGAGTTCAACGCCGGCGCGATGGAGAACCCCGGCTGCGTGACCTTCCGCGACCCGCTGATCTTCACCAGCCGGGTCACCCGCGGCATGCGGATCGCGCGCGCCACCACGATCGCGCACGAGATGGCGCACCAGTGGTTCGGCAACATCGTCACGCCCGGCGTGGTGGGACGACCTGTGGCTCAACGAGTCGTTCGCCGAGTACATGGGCAACCGGGTCACCGCCGACGTCACCGAGTACGCCGACGCGTGGGTCGACAACGCCTACGCCCGCCGCCAGTGGGGGCTGATCGCCGACCAGCGGCCGAGCACCCACCCGGTCGCCGGCAACGGCGCGGTCGACGCGTCCGCCGCGCTGCAGGACTTCGACGGCATCTCCTACGCCAAGGGCTCGAGCATCCTCAAGCAGCTCAACGCCACGCTCGGCGACGAGGTCTTCTTCGCCGGCGTCGATCGACCACTTCGAGCGGCACCGCTTCGGCAACGCGACCATGCACGACCTGTTCGCGCGCTGGGAGCGCGCCGGCGCCGGCGACCTGTCGACGTTCACCTCCAACTGGCTGCGCACCGCCGGCCCGGACCGGATCGCGCTCGACCGGGCCGCCGGCGTGGTCCGCCGTACGCCGCCGGCGACCACCCCGCCGACCGCACCCACACCTTCCGGCGTCGCGGTCGCGACCGACGGCGCGTGGGAGGACCGCACGGTCGTCGCTCGACGCGCCGGAGACGCCGTTCGACGTCCCGGCGGGCGCCGCCGGTCGTGCTCGACCCCTACGAGGAGACCTGGGCCCTCGCGCTGCCCGACGCGACCACGGTCCAGGCGCTCGACGACCCTGCTGCCCGAGGTCAAGGACGCGCTGCTGCGCGCCGGCATCTGGAACAACGTGCGCAGCGGCCTCCACAACGCCGCCGTCGACCCCGCCGACGTCCTCGACCTCGCCGTCGCCAGCCTGCCGGTCGAGGACACCGAGGACACCGGACGGCGCACGCTGGCCTGGCTGTTCGCCTGGGTGCTGCCGCTGGCACCCGCCGACGGCGCTCGGCCGGCTGCACGACGCCGCGCTCGCCAAGCTGGCCGCCAGCGAGCCGGGCTCGGAGCAGCAGCTGGCGGCGTTCCGGGCCGCCATCCGGTCGGCCACCGACCTCGACCCTGCTCCGCGGCTGGCTCGACCAGGCCCCCGACCGGGATCGAGCCTCGACCTCGACCTGCGCTGGCGGGTGCTGGTCCGGCTGGCCGCCCTCGGCGCCACCGACCGCGCCGAGCTCCGGGCGGCGCTCGCCGCCGAGCCGACCGCCCGCTCGCGCGTCGAGCACACCCGCGCGGTCGCCTCGCTGCCCGACGCCGAGGCCAAGGCCTGGGCGTGGGACCGCTTCACCGGCGAGGTCGACGTGCCCAACTACGAGCTCGAGGCCGCCGGGCACGGCCTGTGGCGCGGCGGCCAGGAGGACGTGACGGCGCCGTACGTCGAGCGCTACTTCGCCGACCTGCCGGCGACCGTCGACGTGCGCAGCGGCTGGGTGCTGGCCGACGCGACCGAGTACTTCTTCCCGCGCGACCTCGCTCACGCGAGGACACGCTGGCGCGCGCCCGGGCGCTGGCCGCCGACGAGGACCTCGACCTGTCGGTCCGGCGCCGGCTGGTCGACGAGGCCGACGACCTGGCCCGCAAGCTCGCGGTCGCGACGGCCTTCCCGCACGCATGACGTCCGACCGCGCCCGCCGCCCCGGACCGACGGTCCGGACCCGGGTGCACGAGCTGACCGCGGACGCCGACCGGCACCACGAGGACCGGCTGGCCACCGAGGAGCCGCTCGAGATCCGGCTGGCCTGGCCGGGCGCCGACGCGCGGCGGGTCTGGGTGACGATGCGCACGCCCGGCCACGACTTCGAGCTGGCCGCCGGCTGGCTGGTGCACGAGGGGCTCGTCGCGGCGCCGTCGGACGTCGCCGGAGTCGCCTACTGCACCGACGCCGACCTGACGCCGGAGCAGGAGTTCAACGTCGTCACGGTGACCCTCGACCGGCCGCCGCGCCGCGACCCGGGCCACCGGCACGGCGGCCACTCGGCCGGGTCGTCGGCGTGCGGGGTCTGCGGCAAGGACTCGGTCGACGCCGTGCTGGCCCAGCCCGCGGCGACCCGCTGGACCGGCGCGCTCCCCTCCCCCGACGTCGTCCGCGCGCTGCCCGACCTGCTGCGAGCACGCCAGCCGGTCTTCGCCCGCACCGGCGGCGTGCACGCCGCCGCTCTGGCCACCGCCGACGGCGAGCTGCTCGTCGTCCGCGAGGACGTCGGGCGGCACAACGCCGTCGACAAGGTCACCGGCGCCCGGGTGCTCGCCGGGCTCGCCGCCCGCCGAGGCGTGCCTGGTGGTCAGCGGCCGGGCCGGCTTCGAGCTGGTGCAGAAGGCGGTCGCCGCCGGCATCGGGTCGCTGGTCGCCGTCGGCGCGCCGACCAGCCTCTCCGCGAGCCTGGCCGCGAGCGGTCGGGCCTGGTGCTCTACGGCTTCACCCGGCCGATCGGTGCGTGCGCTACACCTGATCGCAGTCGGCCGCTGGCCTGCGGTTTGGTCCCAAACCGCATGGATCGGGGTCAAATCGTTGCGGTTTGGGACCAAACCGCAGGCGCCGCCGTAGCCTGCCCCGGTGATCTCAGGACTCCTGACCATGACCCTCGCGGCGGTCACGGCTCTCACCCTGACCGCTTCCTCACCCACTTCCTCACCGGACCCGGACATCCACGGCGAGGGCGGCGGCCGGCTCTCCGCGAGCAGCGGTTCGGGCGGGTTCGTCACGGACGCACCGGTCCACCACGCCTACTGGTCGAGCTTCGGCGACTCCGTGCTGTGCGACACCGCTCGCGACGACGGCGGCGAGCCCGAGGACCCGATCATCATCACCGGCGTCCGGTACGCCCTCGCGCAGCGCCCGCTGGACGTGCGCGCGTACGTCCGTACCGTCACACCCGCCCAGGTCGCCTCTCACCCGCACGCTCGCCGGGGCGCGTACAGCCAGTTCACCGGTCTGACCGGCAAGCCACCCGGCTTCGACCAGCCCTACGCGAGCTGGAAGGCGCCCGGCCGCTACACCCGTCAGGTGGCCGGCACCGTCGTCGACCGCGGCTGCGACGAGGCGACCGAGGATGCGTACGCCGACTACCGCGACAAGACTCCGAAGCAGAGCTGGACCAGCCTCGTGGTGGCCGTGAAGACGGGCGAGCACGGCTCTCGGGTCGTCCACACGTTCATCGACTACTCGATCGGCGACGCCCCCCACACCCTCCGCATCGACTGGACCGTGGGCGGCCAGGGCTTCCGTCACCACCGCTGATCCACCGGCCCCCGGCGCGCCAGCCCAGCACTGTCGGTGCCCGCTCCTAGCGTGGCGGTGTGCGCATCCTCCACACCTCCGACTGGCACCTCGGGCGGTCCTTCCACCGGGAGGGCATGCTCGGCCACCAGGCTGCGTACGTCGACCACCTGCTCGAGGTCGTCGAGGCGGAGCAGGTCGACCTGGTGGTGGTCGCGGGCGACGTCTACGACCGCGCGCTGCCGCACGTCGACGCGGTCCGGCTGGCCGACGAGACGCTGGCCCGGCTGGCGGCCTCCCGGGCGCAAGGTCGTGCTCACCAGCGGCAACCACGACTCCGCGCAGCGGCTCGGGTTCAGCTCCCGGCTGATCGACGCCGCCGGGGTCTACATCCGCACCGACGCCGGCAGCGTCGGCACGCCGGTGCTGCTCGAGGACGCCCACGGCCCGGTCGCGGTCTACGGCCTGCCCTACCTCGACCCCGACGCGGTCCGCGAGCCGTGGGGGCTGGCCGGGCGCTCCCACGAGGCCGCGCTGACCGAGGCGATGCGCCGGGTCCGCGCCGACCTGGGCGGACCGCGACGCGCGGTCGGTCGTGCTCGCCCACGCGTTCGTCGCGGGCGCCCAGCCCAGCGACTCCGAGCGCGACATCAGCGTCGGCGGGGTCTCGCTGGTGCCGACCAGCGTCTTCGACGGCGTCGACTACGCCGCGCTCGGCCACCTGCACGGCCGGCACACGCTCACCGACCCGGTCCGCTACTCCGGGTCGCCGCTCGCCTACTCCTTCTCCGAGGCCGGCCAGGTCAAGGGCTCCTGGCTGGTCGACCTCGGACCCGACGGACTCAGCGGGCGCTGAGTTCGTCGAGGCGCCGGTCCCGCGCGCGCTGGCCCGGCTCCGCGGCACCCTCGACGAGCTGCTCGCCGACCCGCGGCTCGCCGGAGCACGAGGACTCGTGGGTGCAGGCCACCCTCACCGACGACCTGCGCCCGCTGCAGGCGATGGAGCGGCTGCGCGTCCGCTTCCCCCACACGCTGGTGCTCGGCTTCGAGCCGGCGCCGACGGCGAGCGCACGTCCGTGCCGCTCGCGCGCACGCAGGGTCGCTCCGACCACGACGATCGCGCTCGACTTCGTCGCGGAGATGCGCGGCGTGCCCGGCCACCGACGCCGAGTCGGCGCTGCTGCTCGACGCGTGCGACGCCTGCGCCGAGGACCCCGACGTCGACATGCTCCTCACGCAGGGAGCCGGATGAGGCTCCACGTCCTCGAGGTGACGGCGTTCGGGCCGTTCGCCGGCACCGTCACCGTCGACTTCGACCACCTCTCCGACGCCGGGCTGTTCCTGCTGTCCGGGCCGACCGGCGCCGGCAAGACCAGCGTGCTCGACGCGGTCTGCTTCGCGCTGTACGGCGACGTGCCCGGCGACCGTGGCGCGGCCAAGCGGCTGCGCTGCCGACCAGGCCGCACCCGGCACCCGACCCCGCGTCACGCTCGAGGCGACCCTGTCCGGACGGCGCTTCCGGATCGCCCGCTCGCCCGCGTGGGAGCGGGCCAAGCTGCGCGGCTCCGGCACGACCACCGAGCAGGCCTCGGTGACGATCGCCGAGCGGATCGACGGCGAGTGGGTGACACTGTCGACCCGGCTCGACGAGACCGGCCACCTGGTCACCCGCCTGGTCGGCATGAACCTCGCCCAGTTCACCCAGGTCGCGATGCTCCCCCAGGGCCGCTTCCAGACCTTCCTGCGCGCCCGCTCCGAGGAGCGCCACCAGCTGCTCCAGCAGCTCTTCCGCACCGGCCGGTTCGAGGACGTCGAACGCTGGCTGCGCGACCGCCGTACGTCGCTCCGACGCGCCTCCGAGACCGCCCACCAGCGGGTCGCCGGGCTGGTCAGCCGGGTCAGCGAGGCGGTCGACGCGCCGCTGCCTGCCGACTGGGATCTCCACGACCTGACCGCACCGGCCGAGGCCGACGACCTGGCCGGCTGGCTCGATCGGCTTCGGGAGGATGCTGCTGCCGCTCGCACCGTCGCCGAGACGGCTGCGCGACGCGACGTCGGCGCCGAGGCAGCCGCTCGCCTCGAGCTCGACACGGCTCGCGTCCTGGTCGAACGGCTCGACCGGATCCACGCCGCGCGCGCCGAGGCCGCAGATCTCCAGGCCGCCGCCGCGGAGGTCGACGACGCCCGGGCTCGGCTCGATGCCGCCCGCCGAGCGGCGCCCGTCCTGCCGCTGCACCGGCTCGCTGAGACGGCGCCCTCGCGACCCATCGACGGGCCGAGTCGGCCGCCTCGCGAGGCCCGGGGCCGCGCCGCCGTGGCGCTCGACCTCCTCTTCGTCGAGCGTCCCGACCTCGATGCGGCCGTCACGTCGGCCACCGAGGCCGCAGCGGTCGTCGGCGCAGCCCTGCCGCGTGAGGTCGAGCTGGCCGACCTGATCGGTTCGATCGCGATGTCCGAGGCGGCAGCGGGTCGACTGACGGCGCAGGTCGGACGCCACCTCGCAGGCCCGCGACGCCGTTCCCGACCGGATCGCGGCTCTCCGGACGGAGGTTGCCGCTGCGATCGCAGCGTCCGGTCAGGTCGAGCCCCAGGCGGTTCGGGTCGAGGTGCTGCGCCGCCGGATGGCCGCCCACGCCACCGTCGCCGAGGTCACCGCCCGGCTCACGACGGCTCGCGCCGACCGAGACTCCGCCAAGGCTCGTGCGCTGACGCGCTGGGAGGAGCTGCTGGTGCTGCGTCAGGCTCGCCTCGACGGGATGGCCGCCGAGATCGCCGGCGCGCTCGCGGTCGGCGCCTGCTGCCCGGTGTGCGGCTCGGCCGAGCACCCGACCAAGGCCAGCCCTGCTCCCGGCGCCCCCGACGCCGTCGCCGAGCGGGCCGCGGTGAAGGCCCTCGACGATGCGAAGTCCGTCGAGCACCTCCACGACGAGCTGGTCCGCGACCTCGGCACCCGTCTCGCGCTGGCCACCGAGGCCGCCGGCGCCGAACCCCTCGACCAGCTGACAGCGACGACGGCCGAGGCCGAGGCCCAGCTCGGCCTGCTCCGGGCGGAGGCCGACGCCGCCACCTCCGCAGGGCAGGCACTGGCTGCTGCCGAGACCGAGGCTCGAGACCTGGACGCGCGGCTCACCCAGCTGCGCGCCGAGTCCACCGAGATCCGGACCGACCTCCGGCACCGGCACGAGCGGCTCGCCGCTCTCGAGGCCGAGATCGGCGCCCTGCTCAGCGGCACCGGCGCCACCAGCCTCGCCGAGCTCCAGCGCGAGCACCTCTCCCGCGCCGAGTGCGCCCGGTCGGCCGGTCTCGCTCTCGACGCGCTCACCGTCGCCGAGACTGCTCTCATCGAGACCTCGGCAGCGCGCGACCGCGCCGCTTGCGACGCGGGCTTCGAGGACGGCGCCGCCGCTCTCGCCGCGGCCCTCCCTGACACCGAGTCCGCCGAGCTCAGCGCCTGGGTGCGCGCCCACGAGCAGCGCCTCGCCGTCGTTCGCGAGGTGCTGGCCGGTCCGGGTGCAGCCGAGCTCGCCGACACCAGGCGACCCGACCTCGATGCGCTCCGCTCGGCCCACGCCGCTGCGCTCGACGAGCTCGGCGCCGCTCGCTCCGCCGCGGTTCGCTTCTCCCAGCGGGTCACCCGGCTGACCAGGCTCCACAGCGAGCTGACAGCGGCCCTCACCGCCTGGGCACCGGTCCGACGCGACCTCGCGATCGTGACCGAGCTGTCGTCGTTCGTGGACGGTCGATCCACCGACAACCGTCTCCAGATGCGGCTCTCGGCGTACGTCCTGGCCTTCCGGCTCTCGCAGGTGGTCGCCGCCGCCAACGTCCGTCTCGCCGGGATGAGCGACCAGCGCTACTCCCTCGAGCACACCGGTCGCCGCGGCGCCGGCGAGACCCGGGGCGGACTCAGCATCCTGGTGCGCGACGACTGGTCGGGCGAGTCGCGCGACCCGGCCACGCTGTCAGGCGGCGAGACCTTCGTGGTCTCGCTCGCCCTCGCGCTCGGCCTGGCCGACGTGGTCACCCATGAGGCCGGCGGCGCCGACGTCGACACTCTGTTCGTCGATGAGGGCTTCGGCTCCCTCGACGCCGACACCCTCGATGACGTGATGGACACCCTCGACGCGCTGCGTGACGGCGGCCGCGTGGTCGGTGTGGTCAGCCATGTCGCGGAGATGCGCGACCGGATCCCCACCCAGCTCCTGGTGTCGAAGTCGCGCGGTGGGTCGACACTGGCGCTCAGCCGCTGACCTCCGCCGGGTCAGAGGTCGACGGTGCCGTGGTCGGAGTCGAACGTGTCGCCGGTGAGCTTGACCTTGGCGAAGCTGATCAGGCTGGCAACCTTCCCACCGGGGGTGTCCCAGTACTCCCCGCTCTCCAGGTCGACCCGGATCAGCGTGGCGTTCGGGTCCTCCGGCCCACCGGGCAGCCAGGCCTCGGCGAACGTGTTCCACAGCTCGCGCAGCTTGTCCAGGTCGTCGACGACCACCGCCTGCCCGTACACCGCGACCCACGAGTCCCGCGAGGAGAAGGTGAGCGAGACGCGCGGCTCCTGCTGGATCGCACGCGTGTGCGCGGTGTCGCGCGCGGAGATGAACCACATCTCGGCTGTCGGCTCGATCTCCTGGCGCGACATCGGGATGCTCCGCGGCCCCTCGGGTCCGAACGTGGTGAGCATCCCGATCTGGATGTCGTCGAGCAGGTCGACCAGCTTCTTGGCATCGTCAGTCATGGCTGACCGGTACCCATCGAGGATGGATTGACTCCCGTGCCGGGCACGGGTCTAGGTTGCGGGGATGACGTTCATCGTCCCGGCCGACGCGTACGCCCGCTTCATGGGCCGCTTCTCCGAGCCGCTCGGCACGGTCTTCGCAGACTTCGCCGGCATCGAAGCCGGTCAGCGGGTCGTCGACGTCGGCTGCGGCCCCGGTGCGCTCACCAGTGTGCTCGTCGACCGGGTCGGCGGCGCGTCGGTCTCCGCGATCGACCCGTCACCACCGTTCGTGGCAGCCCTCGGCGCCCGGCTTCCCGAGGTCGACCTGCGTGCCGGGTCGGCCGAGCAGCTGCCGTTCGCCGACGCCGTGTTCGACGCCGCGCTCGCCCAGCTCGTCGTGCACTTCATGAGCGACCCGGTCGCCGGGCTGCGCGAGATGGCGCGCGTGACCAGACCCGGCGGAGTCGTGGCGGCATGCGTCTGGGACCACGACGGTGGCGACACCCCGCTCAGCCTCTGCTGGGCGGCTGCGCGCGAGCTCGACCCCTCAGCGGTCGACGAGTCGGGTCTCGCCGGCGCTCGCCGGGGCCACCTCGAGCAGCTCGCCGACGAGGCGGGGCTGACGTCGATCGAGGCGACCTCGCTCAGCGTGGACGTGCCGTTCGCGACCTTCGAGGAGTGGTGGGAGCCCTACACGTTCGGCATCGGCCCGCTCGGCGTCTACATCGAGCGCCTCGACGACGAGGGTCGAGCGTCGTTGCGGGCCCGGTGTGCGGAGCTCCTGCCGACCGCGCCCTTCAGCGTGCGCGCGTCGGCCTGGGCGATGCGCGCGCGGCCCTGACCGCACCCGATAGGTTCGGACCATGAACGCGCGCGCCCTCGATCCGACGTTCACCTCCCTCCCCTACCGACGACTCGGCGACGTCGCACTGAACCGTGCGCGGGAGCTCGGGTCCACGCACGCCGACTTCCGCTTCGAACGGGTGCGCTACCAGAGACTCAGCGTCCGCGACGACGTCCTGCAGAGCGCCAACGACACCGACGACCTCGGCTTCGCGGTCCGGGTGATCCACCGCGGCGCGTGGGGCTTCGCGTCGGGTGTGGTGCTCTCGCCCGAGGAGGCGCTCCGGGTCGCCGAGGCTGCGGTCGCCGTCGCCCAGGTTGCCGCTGCGATGACCAGCAGTCCGGTCGAGCTCGCGGCCGAGCCGGTCTACGACGACGTCGAGTGGATCTCGTCGTACGACGTCAACCCGTTCGAGGTGAGCACCGCCGAGAAGGCCGCGCTCCTCATCGAGTGGACCCACCGGCTGCGCAGTGGGGCCGCGGTCGACCACGCAACCGCCCATCTGCTGCAGGTGCAGGAGAACAAGTACTACGCCGACCTCGCCGGGACCCGGACCACCCAGCAGCGGATCAGGCTGCACCCGGGCTTCGAGGCGATGGGCGTCGGGGCGGACACCTTCGACTCGATGGCGAGCATCGCACCGCCGGCCGCCCGCGGCTGGGAGTACCTCACCGGCGGCGCCGCCAGCTGGGACTGGGACGACGAGCTCTCCGAGGTGCCCGAGCTGCTCGCCGAGAAGCTGAAGGCGCCGAGTGTCGAGGCCGGCAGCTACGACCTGGTCATCCATCCGTCCAACCTGTGGCTGACCATCCACGAGTCGATCGGTCACGCGACCGAGCTCGATCGCGCGCTCGGCTACGAGGCCAACTACGCCGGCACCTCGTTCGCGACGTACGACAAGCTCAACTCGATGCAGTACGGCTCCGCAGTGATGAACGTGACCGGCGACCGCACCGTCGAGCACGGACTCGCGACGATCGGGTACGACGACGAGGGCGTCGCCACCCAGAGCTGGGACCTGGTCAAGGACGGGCTCTTCGTCGGCTACCAGCTCGACCGGCAGATGGGCCTGATGCACCCAGAGCTCAACGATGGCCGCTCCAACGGCTGTGCGTACGCCGACTCCCCCGGCCACATCCCGATCCAGCGGATGGCCAACGTGTCCCTGCAGCCGGCGCCCGACGGCCCGTCGACCGAGGACCTGATCAGCCGGGTCGAACGCGGGCTCTACATCGTCGGCGACAAGTCCTGGTCGATCGACATGCAGCGCTTCAACTTCCAGTTCACCGGCCAGCGGTTCTACACGATCACCGACGGAGAGCTGTCCGGCCAGGTCCGTGACGCGGCGTACCAGGCGACCACGACGGACTTCTGGAGCTCGATGGAGGCCGTCGGGGGCCCCGACACCTGGCTGCTCGGCGGTGCGTTCAACTGCGGCAAGGCCCAACCCGGGCAGGTGGCCAGCGTCAGCCACGGTTGCCCGTCCGCCCTCTTCCGCGACGTCCGGATCCTCAACACCACCCAGGAGGCGGGCCACTGATGAGATCTCCCCAGGACTACATCGAGCACGCGCTCGCTGCCTCCACTGCCGACGACTGCATCGTGATCCTCAACGCCAGCACGAGCGCCAACCTCCGCTGGGCCAACAACACCTTGACCACCAACGGCGTGATGACCGGCGCGGACGCCACGGTCATCTCCTTCTCCCGGGTCGGCGACGGTGTCGCCACCGGCTCGGTGACCGGCAACATCAGCACCTTGGAGGGCGTGAGCGCCCTGGTCGAGGCCGCCGACCTGGCTGCCCGCGCGGCCGCACCCGCCGAGGACGCCGCCGACCTCGCCGCCGACACCACCTCACCCGACTGGGCGGACCCACCGGTGCGCACCGACATCCACGTGTACGACGCGCTCGCTCCCGCTCTGGGCGAGGCGTTCGGCCGGGCAGGTGCCGACGGGCGGGTCCTCTACGGCTTCGTCAACCATGAGCTGACCACGACGTATCTCGGCTCCTCGACCGGCCTGCGGCTGCGGCACGTGCAGCCGACCGGCCACTTCGGGTGCACCGGCAAGAGCGCCGACCTGCACCGCAGCGCCTGGGTGGGCGCAGCGACCCGCGACTTCGCCGACATCGACCCGCTCGCCTTCGACGACGAGCTGGTCCGGCGTCTGGCCTGGGCCGAGCGCACGGTCGACCTCCCGGCGGGTCGCTACGACACGATCCTGCCGCCGATCGCGATGGCCGACCTGATGATCGACGCCTACTGGGCGGCCGGCGCTCGTACGGCGCACGAAGGTCAGTCGGTCTTCAGCCGCCGCGGGGTCGGCACCCGGATCGGCGAGCGGATCGCCTCGGCGGGCGTCAACCTCTTCTCCGACCCGGCGTACGACGGCCTGCAGTGCGAGCCGTTCGTCGTCGCGTCGAGGTCGGGCAACATGTCATCGGTCTTCGACAACGGTCTGCCCCTCGGGCGCACGGACTGGATCCGCGACGGCGAGCTGACCTCGCTGGTCCAGACCCGCCACTCCGCCGGGATGACCCAGCAGCCGCTGACGCCCGGCATCGACAACCTGGCGCTGTCGGTCGACGGCGGCACCGGCTCGGTCGAGGATCTGGTTGCGGGCACCGAGCGCGGCCTGCTGCTCACCTGCCTCTGGTACATCCGCGAGGTCGACCCGCAGACCCTGCTGCTCACCGGTCTCACCCGCGACGGCGTCTACCTCGTCGAGGGCGGCGAGATCACCGGCGCGGTCAACAACTTCCGCTTCAACGAGAGCCCGGTCGACCTGCTCAACCGCTTCACGCACGCGTCCGCGACGGTGCCGGCGTTCAGTCGCGAGTGGGGCGACGACTACTTCTCGCGTACGTCGATGCCCGCGCTGAGGGTGCCCGACTTCAACATGTCCAGCGTCTCGCAGGCCCAGTAGGCAACCGGAAGGTCGATCAGGTGGTCGGGACGCCACCGGGGATCGGGGCCTCCGGGTCGTACGGCGTCCGCGTGTAGATGAAGGTCGCGATGTCGAGGTGAGCGACGGACCCGTCGGGGCGCCGTACGGCGTGCAGCTCCTCGCCGGCGTGGTAGCCCGACCGCCCGATGATCCGACCGTCGACGACGGCGAACCGGTGGGCCTCGACGCCGTTGCGACGAACGACCAGCTGGGAGCCCTCGACGGCGAAGACGAACGGGGTGTTGCCCCAGTGCCAGACGCCGGGGACCCCGGCCATCTCGGACGGGACACCCGGCGCCGGCCGCCACGGCGGGGCCAGCGCCGGCTCGCAGCGATCGAGCTCGTCGAGCAGCTCGGTGACGATCAGCGCCGGTGAGTACCCGGTCGTCGCGTTGGCGAGCACCACGCCGCCGGTGCGTCGGCCGCGGTCGACCAGGACGGTGGCGATGAAGCCGGGCATCGAACCGGTGTGGCCGGCCAGCGTCCCGGACCCGCCCGGGAGCAGCTGGAAGCCGAGCCCGTGGGCGTAGCGGACGCCGTCCTTGGGGTTGCCCGACTGCGGCCCGAACGCACGGGCGAGCTCGTCGGCCGACAGGACGTCCGGGTGGCCCTGGTCGAGGAAGACGGCGTACGTCGCCAGGTCCTGGATCGTCGCCCAGACCTGACCGGCCGGCGCCATCGCGCCCGTGTCGGTCGCGGGCTCGTCGACCAGCGTGCCGTCGTACGGGTGCACCGAGTGTCCCTGAGCGGCAGCACCCTCAGGCAGGTACGTCGTACGGCTCAGGCCGAGCGGCGCGAGGATGCGGGCCTCGACCGCTGCCCACCAGGTGCTGTCGTGCAGCCGGGCGACGACCTCGCCGAGCAGCGCGTAGCCGAGGTTGGAGTAGTGGAACTCCTGATGGATCGCGAAGACCGCGCCGGATCCGTCGTTCGTGGCCACCAGCTCCGAGAAGGACAGGCCCTCCGACCGCTCCCACCACGAGCCGCTGGGCTCCGACTGCATCCCCGAGTCGTGGGCGAGCAGGGTGCGGATGGTCCGGTCGGCGTAGCCGACCTCGCCGAGGACGACCGAGGCCGGGTCGTCGAGCACCAGCCGGCCGTCGCGAACGAGCTGGAGGACCAGCACGGCGGTCAGGGTCTTGGTGATCGACCCGATCCGGTACTGCACGTCCAACGGGTCATGATCGGGCACCGCCGGCCCGCCGTACGAACCGAACCACACCGGCTCGCCGTCGCGCACCAACCCGGCCACCACCGAGGGGAGCTTGCCCGTGGACTGGGCGTGCGCGAGCCGGGCGAGCAGCCGGCGAGAGGTGTGGTCGGTGACAGTCACTCCGCGAATGATTCCAGAGGCGGGCACGCGCACACCAGGTTGCGGTCGCCGTACGCCTGGTCGATGCGGGACACCGGCGGCCAGTACTTGTCCGGATCCACCCCGGTCGGGAAGACGGCCAGCTCGCGGGAGTAGGCGCGCTTCCACTCGCCGACGAGTGCCCGCGACGTGTGCGGGGCGCCCCGCAGCGGCGACTCCTCGGGGGTCCACTCCCCCGCGCCGACCCGGTCGATCTCGTCGCGGATGGAGATCATCGCCTCGATGAAGCGGTCGATCTCGGCAAGGTCCTCGGACTCGGTCGGCTCGACCATCAGGGTGCCGGCCACCGGGAACGACATCGTCGGTGCGTGGAAGCCGTAGTCGACCAGTCGCTTGGCGACGTCGTCGACACTGACCCCGGTCTCCTTGGTGAGCCCGCGCAGGTCGAGGATGCACTCGTGCGCGACCAGGCCTCCGTGGCCGCGGTAGAGCACCGGGTAGTGCTCCCCGAGCCGGGCGGCGATGTAGTTGGCCGACAGCACCGCGGCCGCGGTGGCCCGGGTGAGTCCCTCGGCGCCCATCAGCCGGATGTAGGCCCACGAGATCGGCAGGATCCCGGCCGAGCCGTACGGCGCCGCGCTGATCGGTCCGATGCCGGAGCGCTTCTCCTCCTCGGGGTGCATCGCGTGCGAGGGCAGGTACGGCGCCAGGTGCTCGCGTACTGCGACCGGGCCGACGCCCGGGCCGCCGCCTCCGTGCGGGATGCAGAACGTCTTGTGGAGGTTCAGGTGCGACACGTCGCCGCCGAACTCCCCCGGCTTCGCGTAGCCGAGCAGCGCGTTCAGGTTGGCGCCGTCGACGTACACCTGACCGCCGTGGGCGTGCACGACCGAGCAGAGCTCGGAGATGGTGTCCTCGTACGCGCCGTGCGTCGACGGGTAGGTCACCATGATCGCGGCCAGGTCATCCGCGTGCTTCTCGCACTGCGCGCGGAGGTCGTCGAGGTCGACGGTGCCGTCGGCGCCCGACTTCACGACGACGACGCGCATCCCGGCCATGACGGCGGACGCCGCGTTGGTGCCGTGGGCCGAGGACGGGATCAGGCAGATGTCGCGGGCGGCGCCGCCGTTGGCCAGGTGGTAGCCGCGGATCGCGAGCAGCCCGGCGAGCTCACCCTGCGACCCGGCGTTCGGCTGGATCGAGACGCGGTCGTAGCCGGTGACCTCGGCCAGCCAGCCCTCGAGGTCCGCGACCAGGTGGCGGTAGCCGGCACTGTCGGCGGCGGGGGCGAACGGGTGGAGGTCGGCGAAGCCCGGGAGCGAGACCGGCTCCATCTCGGTGGTGGCGTTCAGCTTCATCGTGCAGGAGCCGAGCGGGATCATGCCGCGGTCGAGCGCGTAGTCGCGCGCCGACAGCTTGCGCAGGTAGCGCAGCATCTGGGTCTCGCTGTGGTGAGTGCTGAACACGTCGTGGGTGAGGTAGTCGGTCGTCCGCTCGCAGCTCGCCCGGGAGTGCGTCGGCCGTCGCCGCGTCGACAGCGTCGAGGTCGGTGCCCGCGACCCCGAACGCCTTGAGCACGCTGCTGATGGTCGACCGGGTGGTGCTCTCCGAGGTGCTGATCCCGACCAGGTCGGCGTCGACGAGGCGGAGCTGGAGACCGAAGGTGCGTGCGGTGTCGACGATCTCGACCGCACGGCCCGGCACCCGGACGGTGAGGGTGTCGAAGAACTGCTCGTGCACGACCTCGATGCCGGCGTCCCGAAGTCCGCTGGCGAGCACCGCTGCGTAGCGGTGCGTGCGGGTCGCGATCGCCCGCAGCCCGATCGGGCCGTGGTAGACGGCGTACATCGAGGCGACGACCGCGAGCAGCACCTGGGCGGTGCAGATGTTGGACGTCGCCTTGTCGCGGCGGATGTGCTGCTCGCGGGTCTGCAGGGCCAGGCGGTACGCCGGGCGCCCCTCGGCGTCGACGGAGACGCCGACCAGCCGGCCGGGAAGGTGCCGCTCGAGTCCGGCACCGACGCTCATGTAGCCGGCGTGCGGGCCGCCGTAGAACAGCGGCACGCCGAAGCGCTGGCTGGACCCGACGACGACGTCGGCGCCGAGCGCGCCGGGCGACTCGAGGACCGTGAGCGCGAGCAGGTCGGCGGCGACCACGGCGAGTGCGCCACGCTCGTGAGTCTGCTCGATCACCCGACGCGGGTCGAGGATCCGGCCCGACGCGCCCGGGTACTGGACCAGTGCGCCGCACAGCTCGCCGTCCGGAAGGCCCTCGGTGAGGTCCGCGACCACGACCTCGATGCCCATGGCCTCGGCCCGGGTGCGGATGACGTCGATGGTCTGTGGCAGTGCGTCGGCGTCGACGACGAACGGCCCGGACGCCTTCTTGTTCGCCCTGCGGACGAGCGTCATCGCCTCGGCGGCCGCCGTGCTCTCGTCGAGAAGCGACGCGTTGGCGGTCGGCAGGCCGGTGAGGTCGCCGACGACGGTCTGGAAGTTGATCAGCGCCTCGAGCCGACCCTGGGAGATCTCCGGCTGGTACGGCGTGTACGCGGTGTACCAGGCGGGGTCCTCGAGGACGTTGCGCCGGATCACGGGCGGAGTGATCGTCGCGTGGTAGCCGAGCCCGATCATCGCCTCGCCGGGGCGGTTGGCGTGGGCCAGGGCCCGCAGCTCACGGGCAGCCGCCTCCTCGCTCAGCGGCGCCGGCAGGTTGAGCGACTCCGCGGAACGGATGCCGCCGGGGACTGCTGCCGACATCAGCTCGTCGAGCGAGTCGAAGCCGAGCCGGTCGACCATCGTCGCGATGTCGGCGGGACGTAGCCCGATGTGTCGCTCGGTGAACGGCAGCGCGCCGTCCAGCTCGGTCAGGGTGGGGCGGTGGCTCACGGGGGCTCCTCGACGATCGCTCGGATGCCTCCCCCTCTGTCGCACCGCCAGTGGTGCTTCAGAGTGCCTGGCCTGCACGGTCCTGTGGCCTGAGAGGTTCCGGGGAGGAATTGCCCCTTCGGCGCCCCGGCCTGGATGAGCACCGGGGACTCTCCCGTGCGGGAGTGTCAGCGACGACCAATCTACCGGGCAGGGGGTCAGAAGATGACTTCGGCCCGCCACCCCGAGAGGCAGCGGGCCGACATTCGGGCCGAGGTGGTGGGGCAGGCGCTCCGCGCCCTGCCCCGAAGCGGGTGGTTCAGCCGGTCTGGCGGGCCGCCCGGCGCGCGGCGAGCTCGTCTCCGGCCACGGGCTCCGCGTCCGCCTCGGCGGTGCGCTCGCTCGGCAGCTCGGCGAGGGTGCCCTCGATCTCCTGCCAGACACCGCCGATCGCGATGCCGAAGACGCCCTGGCCGCCCTGGAGGAGGTCGATGATCTCGTCGTTGCTCGTGCACTCGTAGACCGAGACGCCGTCGCTCATCAGCGTCACGCGGGTCAGGTCGTCGGTGCCACGGAGGCGGAGGTGCTGGACCGCCGTACGGATCTGCTGGAGCGAGATGCCGGCGTCGAGGAGTCGCTTGACGACCTTGAGCAGGAGGATGTCCTGGAAGGAGTAGAGCCGCTGCGAGCCGGAGCCCTTGGCACCGCGGACGGTGGGCTCGATCAGTCCGGTGCGGGCCCAGTAGTCGAGCTGGCGGTAGGTGATGCCAGCGGCGTTGCAGGCCGTGGGCCCGCGGTAGCCGGTGTCGCTGGGCAGCGGGGAGACGTCGTCGGCGAACAGGAGACCCTGCTCTTCCGCCGACCGCGCAGCCAGGGCCGCCTCGACGTCCTGGTGCTGCTTCTCGTTGTCCTTCACGCGGTCCTCCGGTGGCTACTCCGTTGGCCGTAACTCCCAGGGGAAGTACCGCCTTGCTGCTCGAGTCAAGCATGGTGCCCCGGGCAGTACAACGGTGGAGTTACAACAGAGACAGTTCAAAGTAGGCGCGGGATCCGGGCCCGTCAAAGACGTTGGCGGCGTGTCGCAACACTAACCCTCTAGTTGAGGTTGAGGGTTACGCCGCGGGTTTCCCCGGTCGGCCGGGGAAACCCGCCGACACGCCGTTGCTGTCACGGCGCGCCGGCAGGTTTCGGCTGACGACCTGCGCGAGCGGCGCCAGTGCGGTCAGTGAGCGTCGAAATCCTCGGGCGTGACCTGGTCGAGGAACTCGCGGAACTTCTCGACCTCGTCCTCCTGCTCGGCGGGCACCGCGAGGCCGGCCTCGTCGAGGACCTCCTCGGAGCACATGATCCGGGTGCCGGTGCGCAGCGCGAGGGCGATCGAGTCCGACGGCCGGGCGCTGACCTCCGCTCCGGAGCCGAAGACCAGGTTCGCGAAGAACACGCCGTCCTTGACCTCGGTGATCTGCACCTCGGTGAGCTCGTTGCCGGTCGCCTCCAGCACGTCCTTCATCAGGTCGTGGGTCAGCGGACGGGGTGGTACGACGCCCTGCTGGGCGAATGCGATCGCGGTGGCCTCGACGGCCCCGATCCAGATCGGGAGATAACGCTCCCCCGACACCTCGCGCAGGAGCACGATCGGCTGGTTCGAGGGCATCTCGACCCTGACTCCCATGACATCGACTTCGCGCACGTTCATCACCCTACTCCGGCCCCCACGGCGCGCTAGAACGACCGCAGGCCGGCCTTCACGAGCGTGGCATGCAGCCGCACGGAGAGAGCCGCGATCTCGCTGACGGCCTCCTCGGCGCGAGCCTTGGCGGCGGCGTCCCGACCTCCGCGGTGGGGAGCGACCACCTGCTCGACCAGGCCGACCTCGCGGTCGGCAGCGGTCTTGAACGCGCGCAGGTGGCGCGGCTCGAAGCCGAAGTCGGCGAGCTCGCGTGCGGTCTGCGCGATCACCAAGGCATCGGTGTCGTAGTGGCCGGTGCCGGCCTGCGGGGTGATCAGGCCGTACTGCTCGAGCTGGTCGAGGAGGTCCTCGGACACGCCCGCGATCTTCACCAGCTCGCGCCGGGACAGGCGCAGGTGGTCACGGCGGTTGAAGGACTCAGCGCTCGGCAGGCCGTCGGCGGCGAGGGCGACCTTCGGCACGGTGGGGACGACGGGCTCGATCGGCGGCGGCTCGAGGCCGCGGTCGATGGCGTCCAGGTGCTCGCCGATCACCTTCAGCGGGAGGTAGTGGTCGCGCTGCATCCGCAGCACGTAGCGCAGCCGCTCGACGTCGTCGGGCGAGAACTTCCGGTAGCCGGACGGGGTGCGCTCGGGCTTGATCAGGCCCTTGTCCTCGAGGAAGCGGATCTTGGGGATGGTGACGCCCGGAAAGTCCGGTCGCAGCCGGTCCAGCACCTCGCCGATGTTCATCCGCGCCCGAGAGGACGCCGCTGCGGCGCTCGACGTGCTCACGATCAGCCGCCGGTGTGTCCCGAGAAGAAGACCAGCCGGTACTTGCCGATCTGGACCTCGTCGCCGTCGCTGAGCTGGACGCGGTCGATCCGGTCCCGGTTGACGTAGGTGCCGTTGAGGCTGCCGACGTCGCTCACGGTGAACGAGTCGCCCGCGCGGTGGAACTCCGCGTGCCGACGCGAGACGGTGACGTCGTCGAGGAAGATCTCGCTGTCGGGGTGCCGCCCGGCGTTGACGACGTCGGCGTCGAGGAGGAACCGGCTGCCGGAGCCCGGACCGCGCTGGACGACCAGCAGGGCGTGACCCGTGGGCAGCGCGTCGACCGCCGCCGCATCCACCGGATTGAGCTGCCGGTCGGAGGTCTCAGCCTTGTCAGCGCCGATCGAGATCGTGGCGGTCGACTCACCGACACCCTCGGTCACGACAGGCACGACCCCGGTCGCAGCGTCGTCGGTCGGAGCGACCAGACGGGTGCCGCACTGCGAGCAGAAGCGCGCCTCGTCAGGGTTCTGCGTGCCACATGCGGTGCAGAACGGCATCGACCTGTCCTTCGAACGGGGGCGAACCCTCAACGCAGGGTTGAGGTTGACGGTTCCTCAAAACCTATCAGCCAGACGGCCGCGATCAAGGGGATTCGCGGTTTCCTCGGGGGCGGGCTCAGCCCTCGAGCGACGCCTCGTACGTCGCCGGGTCGAGGAGACCCTCGAGCGCACTCGACGGGACGACCTCGAAGAGCCAGCCGCCGCCGTACGGGTCGGTGTTGACGAGCTCGGGGGTCGCGTCGAGCGTCTCGTTGCGAGCCACGACCTCACCGGTGACCGGCGCGTAGATGTCGCTGACCGACTTGGTCGACTCCAGCTCGCCGCAGGTCGACCCGGCTTCGACGTGGTCGCCGATCTCGGGAAGCGAGACGTAGACGATGTCGCCGAGCGCGTCCTGCGCGTAGTGGGTGATGCCGATCCGCACCGAGCCCTCGTGCTCACCGGGCTCACGGACCCACTCGTGCTCGCTGGTGTACTTCAGGTCGTCGGGATACACGTGGTCTCCTCAGTCGATCGTGCGGATACGCCAGCCGTGAGATTACTGTGACGAACCGGGTTCGGCGTACTCCTGCTTGTGCGGGGTGGCCACGGACTCGATGTCGAGCGAGGCCAGCTGGTCGACGTCAACCGTCGCACCCTGGTCCTCGAACTGGTCGCGAGGCCCCTTCGGGAAGTCGACGGCACCCGCCAGGGTGCTCGGCTCACCGATCACGTCCACGACGTACGGCGAGGTGACCAGCTGGCCGTCGACGGAGATCCCGCCGATCGCGTCCTCGAACGCCGTCTGCGCGATGACGCGCACCTCGCCGTTGAACTGGATCGCCTCGGCGCCGGCGGTCCTGAGCTCCTGGATCATGTCGACCATGCTGTCGACATCGATCGGGCCGTCCACCTCGGTGATGGTGATCCGGACCCCGGGTCCCGTCACGGGAACCTGGCCGGCCATGATCGCCAGCGTCGCGGCATCCCCCTGCGCCTGGGCCAGCGCGGCCTCTCGTGCCCCGGTGTCCGACTGCAGGTCGTCGCGGGTGCGCTGCAGCCGGGCGATCTCGGTCTCGGCACGCTGGGTGGTTCCGGCCAGCCCGTTGAGGGCATCGATCAGGCCCTGCTCGCTGAAGCTCGCATAGGTGTCGTCGACACTGGTGAAGCGCACCTGGGTGACGGCCGCGTAGCCGACCAGGGCCAGCAGCACCGCCACGACCAGCTGCCCCCGGGTGGGGCGGAGCAGCGCTCGGCGGAGCCGCTCGCGTCCGGTCACGTTCGGCACCTCGGGCTGCTCGGGGCGCTGCTGCTCGGGCTCGTCCTGGTCGAGGTCGCCGTTCGGGACGTCAGGCATGGAAGAGGTGCCTTCGGATGGCTGCCACGTTGGAGAAGATCCTGATGCCGAGGACGACGATGACACCGGTCGAGAGCTGGCCACCGACCCCGAGCTTGTCGCCCAGGTAGACGATCCCGGCGGCGATCACGACGTTGCTCAGGAACGAGACGACGAAGACCTTGTCGTCGAAGATGCCGTCCAGGTAGGCCCGCAGGGCACCGAAGACCGCGTCGAGCGCAGCGACGACCGCGATGGGCAGGTAGGGCTCCAGGCCGAGCGGTACGTCGGGCTGGAACACCACCCCGAGCGCGATGCCGATCAGCAGCCCGAGTGCGGCGATCACGGTGTCTCCTCCTGGTGCCGGGTCTGGTTGTCGCCGGCCGTGCCGGCGACGGCGTAACGCAGCCGCAGCTGCCGGACGGGCCCTGCGGGGAGCGTGACCTCGTCGACATTCTGCATGGTCACCGGGAAACCGAGGGAGGCCGCCACCGAGCGGAACTGGAGCCCGGTGGTCGTCTCGAGCAGGTTCGCCTGCAGGGTCTGGTTGTCGCCGATCGCCGACACGACGTACGGCGGTGACATCGGCGGCGGGCCGTTGAGGTTGATCGCGGCACCGGAGTTGCGCAGCGCGGAGCGCGCGGTGAGCCGCTTGCCGTTGATCGAGATCGCCTCGGCGCCCGCGCCCCACAGTCCGTTGACGAGCAGCTGCAGGTCCTCGTCGCGGACGGCCTCACCGCTCGCGGCGTCGTCGACGGTGATCACCACTCCAGGTCCGGTCACCGCACCGAAGCCGGTCTGCGCGGCCAGCCGCTCGACCCGGTTGAGCTCGGCCTGCTGGGCCGCGGTGGTGTCGTTGAGGTCGTCCTGGAGGCCGGATGTTGAGCTCTCGCAACCGCACCAGGCGGGTCTGCTCGACCCCGAGCTGCTTGCGCTGCGCGAGGATCTGGCGGACCAGGGAGTCGCGGCTGGCGTCATCGACGCCGGATCGCTGCGACGTCTGGACAGCGGCGACCGCGAGCAGGATGCCGAAGGTCGCGACGACCGCTGCCGCGATCCAGTGCCGGGGACGCCGCGACCGGGTCGCGGGGTCGGCAGCCCGCCGTTCCGCGACGTGCTGGTAGTCCTCGTCGAGGGACTCCTGGGTGATCCGGGTCAGCAGCGGCGTCGTCGGGTCCGGAGGAGCGGCAAGGTCAGGCATTCGGCACCGCCCGCCGTCGTTCAGTGGTGCGCAGGAGCGTGCGGACCTGCCAGGCGTAGAGGATGCCGGCCCACCAGTAGAGACCGATGCCCCAGATCGCGAACGCCCAGCCGAAGACGTCGGCCAGGGTGGCCAGCGCTCCCTCACCGTCACCGAGCAGGAGGAGCGGGAACGCGTAGAGGAGGTTGAACGTCGCCGCCTTGCCGAGGAAGTGGACCGGCAGGGCGCTGTAGCCGCGCGTGCGCAGCAGCGGCACCAGGCCCCACAGCAGCAGGTCGCGCAGCGGCAACGACACGGCGACCCACCACGGGATCACGTCGCGCAGGGCGAGTCCGACGACGACCGCGAGGATGTAGAGCCGGTCGGCGACGGGATCGAGGATCTGGCCGAGCCTCGAGGTCTGGCCGAGCTTGCGGGCCAGGTAGCCGTCGAGGAAGTCGGTGACGCCCGGCGACGGCCAGCAGAGCGAGCGCGAGGCCGTCGGCCTCGGGCACGAGGATCAGCCACAGGAAGACCGGTACGCCGGCCAGCCGGATCATGCTGAGCAGGTTCGGCAGGGTCCACACGCGATCGCGCGACGAGTCGTCTGCCACTGATCCCTGCACTTCTCCCGGAGCGTTGCCGAGCACACCCTAGCCGCCGAGCGGGCCGAGAACGATTCGAACCCCTCGGTCACGCCGTCGGCTCAGACCGACTCCTCCTGGTGGGCCCCGTCACGGATCTCGCCGACCAGCTCCTCGATGACGTCCTCGAGGGTGACCAGTCCGACGACGGTGCCGTCATGGTCGACCACCCGGCCCAGGTGAGCGCCCCGGCGCTGCAGCGACTCCAGTGCGTCGTGCAGCGGGTCGCCGGCTCGGACGGGGGCGAAGGGACGGATCAGCTTGTCCTCGATCGGGCGGATCCGGCGCGCCTCGTCGGTCTCCAGGACGTCCTTGATGTGCAGGTAGCCGAGCAGCTCGCCGTCGTCGGACTCGACCGGGAACCGGCTGTACCCGGTGGCCGCGCAGAGGTCCTCGACGTCGACAGCGCTGGCCCCGCGACGCACCGTCGTCAGGGACTCCGTCGGCATCAGGACTGTGGTGACGGTCTTCTCGGTGAAGCCGAGCGCGCCCGCCAGGCGGCCGTACTCGTCGTCCTCGAGCAGCCCCTCGCCGCGGGACTCCTCGACGAGGGCGGCGACCTCCTCGCGGGTGAACGTCGAGCTGACCTCGTCGGTGAGCCGTGCGCCGAGCATCCGGAGGACGAGCGAGGCGACGGCGTTGATCACGACGACGATCGGGCGCAGCACGGTGACGATGCCCCAGATCGGCGGGCCGAGGACCAGCGCGGCCCGGTCGGGTCCGGCGAGGGCGATGTTCTTCGGGATCATCTCGCCCAGCACGACGTGCAGGTAGACGACGACGGTCAGCGCGATCACGAACGAGATCGGGTGGAGGAAGGTCTCCGGCACGTGCGCGCCGTGCAGCACCGGCTCGACCAGGTGGGCGACGGCGGGCTCGCCGACGGCACCGAGGACCAGCGAGCACACGGTGATGCCGAGCTGGTTGACCCCGATGACGAGCGAGATGTTCTCCATCGCCTTGAGCGTGGTGCTGGGCCATCCGGGAGCCGGCCTCGGCACGCGGCTCGATCTGGGTCCGCCGGGCGGACACCAGGGCGAACTCGGCGCCGACGAAGAACGCGTTGCCGAGCAGCAGGAAGATCGCGAGGACGACGGCGGTCACGCTGTTCACCGCTCCACCTCCGCAGGCGGCTGGCACCGTCGAGCAGGCGCAGGGTGAGCCGGTCGATGCGCAGCCCGTCCATCCGGTCGACGGTGAGGATGACCAGCCGGTCACGCGGCTCGTCGGGGTCGCTGCGATCCGGCACGTTGACCTCGGCCAGGTCGCCGACGTCGGGCACCCGGCCGAGCACCTGGAGGACGAGCCCGGCGATCGTGTCGTAGTCCTCGTGATCGGGCAGCTCGATGCCGGTCAGGTCCTCGACCTCGTCGGGACGCAGCAGCCCGGAGAGCGACCAGGTGCCGTCCCGGTCGAGGCGGGCGTTGGCGCTGAGCAGGTCGTGCTCGTCGGAGATGTCGCCGACGATCTCCTCGACGACGTCCTCGAGGGTCACGATGCCCGCGAAGCCGCCGTACTCGTCCATCACGACCGCCATCTGGAAGCCGTCCTTGCGCAGCAGCGCGAGCAGCGGGTCGAGCCGCAGCGAGTCCGGGACGACGATCGGCTTGACCATCAGGTGCTTGACCTTGGTCGTCGCCCGCTCGTGCACCGGCAGCGCGACCACGTGCTTGACGTGGACGGTGCCGACGACGTTCTCGGCAGAGTCGACGCACCGGGAAGCGGGAGTGGCCGGTCTGGCGGGCCATCTCGATCACCGAGGTGCCGCGGTCGTTGACGTCGAGGCTGGTCGTACGGACCCGCGGGGTCATGATCTCGCCCGCGGTGCGGGACCCGAACTCCACGGAGCGCTCCATCAGCTCGGCGGTCTCGAGGTCGAGGGTGCCGAGCGTGGCGGAGCGTTGGACCAGGGAGGCGAGCTCGGTGGAGCTGCGCGCCGATCGCAGCTCCTCCTGCGGCTCGATCCCGAGTCGACGGACGAACGCGTTGGCCGAGCCGTTGAGCACGCTGGATCGGGCCGCGCATCACGGCGGTGAATCCGCGCTGGAACCGCTGGGTCGCGCGAGCGACCTCCATCGGCTTGGCGAGCGCGAGGTTCTTGGGGACCAGCTCGCCGAAGATCATCGTGAGGATGGTGCCCACGGTCAGGCCGATGCCCACGGCGACCGGCGTGATCGCACCCGCGGGGACGCCGGCGCTCTCGAGCGGGCCGTCGATCAGGTCCGAGATCGCCGGCTCAGCCAGGTACCCGATCGCCAGGTTGGTGATCGTGATGCCGACCTGGGCCCCGGAGAGCTGCGTGGAGAGAGTGCGCAGCGCCCGCTGAACGCCCTTGGCGCCCGCGTCGCCGTCGGCGGCCGCCTGGTCGACCTTGGTGCGGTCGACCGTCACGAAGGAGAACTCCGCCGCGACGAAGACACCGCAGGCGAGGATCAGCAACAGCGCTGCGGCCAGCAGCAGCCACGCGGTCATGAGTTGCTCTCCCCTGTCAGGCCGGGCTGGGGAGAGCTGGGGACTTTGAGAGCCGTCCATGGGCTGGGCGTCGAGTCCTCACTGGTGCGGGGTCGTTTCGCCGGAGTCTACAAGCGCGGACCAGCTTTGGGGATTTCTGGGACGCGGCTCGAAACGGCCGGACTCCCCCTACGCTGTTGCTGTCCTCAGTGCCTCGACAGATCTCGGGAGCCCACCGTGTCGATCTCGGATCTGCCCGCCACCCGTCGCGCGCTCGCCGGCGGTGCGGCCGGGGCCGCGCTCGTCGCCGGGCTGGCGCGCCCCGCTGACGCGGCGGCACGGTCGTACTCGCCCGCGCACTACCGCGGGGCGGCATTGCTGTCCACGCGGCAGCGACACCTGGTCGGCCGATTCTCGTACGGCGTCACGCCGGCCCTCGCCCACGAGGTACGTCGTGCCGGTGGCGACCGTGCGTGGTTCGAGGCCCAGCTCGATCCCGGATCCGATCAAGGACCCGCACGGCGATGCGCTCCTCGACTGGTGGTCCGGCCTGAGTCGCTCGCCGTCCGAGCTCTGGGAGCGGACGCGCTCGGAGGTCGAACCCGGCTGGCAGGTGATGCTCGACTACCAGCGCTGGGTGCTGATGCGCCGGATGCGCTCGCGTCGCCAGCTCCTCGAGGTGATGACCGAGTTCTGGGAGAACCACTTCAACGTCCCGGTCAACGGCGACATCCAGTACACCTGGCGCAAGAGGTACGGCGATGTCATCCGGGCCGGCGCGCTCGGCAGGTTCGAGGATCTCCTGCAGGGCACGGTCACCCACCCCGCGATGCTGATCTACCTCAACAACGTCAGCTCGACCAAGGAGCACCCGAACGAGAACCTCGGTCGTGAGCTGCTCGAGCTGCACACGGTCGGGCGTGGCAGCTACACCGAGGACGACGTGAAGGCGTCCGCGCGGATCCTCACCGGGTGGAGCGTCGAGATGTGGACGACCTTCGCCAAGGCCTACAACGTCGAGTCGCACTCCCTCGGCCGGGTCAAGGTGATCGGCTTCTCGCGAGCCAACGCCGCCCCTGACGGTCGCGCCGTCACCAAGGACTACCTGAGCTACCTCGCCCACCACCCGGCGACGGCGAAGCGGATCGCGCGCAAGCTGGCGGTCAAGTTCGTCAGCGACGACCCGCCCGCCGCGCTGGTGGACCGGCTGGCGCAGATCTACCTCGACCACGACACCGACATCCGTCCGGTGCTCCGCGCCCTGGTCCGCTCGTCCGCGTTCGCCAACTCGGTCGGCGCCAAGGTGCGCGACCCCGGCGAGGACCTGGTGGCGACCTACCGGGCGCTCGACGTCACGGTGAGCAAGCCACCGCCCACGGCCGCAGGCGAGAGCTACGCCGCCAACGCACTGGTCTGGCAGGTGTCCTCACTGGGCACCAAGCCGTTCGACTGGCCGCGTCCCGACGGCCAGCCGATCGACAACAGAGCCTGGGCGTCGCCCTCCCGGCTGATGGCCTCGATGAGCCTCCACTACTCGATGAGCGGAGGCTGGTGGCCGAAGACCGGCGCCGGCTACCGCACGGCCGACGACTGGATCCCGTCGTACCCGATCCGCTTCGACAAGCTCGTCGACCACCTGTCGCAAGAGATGCTCCACCGCCGCTCGACAAGCGGGCTGCTCAAGGCCTGCTGCGAGGCAGTCGGGGTGCAGCCCCACGACAAGATCACCCCCGACCATGCGGTGGCCAGCTGGAACCTGCCCCGGTTGCTGACCACCGTCCTCGACTCCCCCGCCTTCCTGACCCGGTGATCACCTGATGACTTCCCCGACCGAAGCTCCCTGCTGCGCCGAGTTCGCGACCGTCAGCCGCCGAGGGCTCTTCTCCGGCGCTGTGGCGCTCGCCGGCGCGACCACGATCCTGGGCTCGGCCGCGATCACCACCTCGGCCGCCGCTCTGGGGCCCGCACCGGCGGTGCTCGTCGTCGTCTCCCTGCGCGGTGCCGCCGACGGGCTCTCCCTGGTGGTCCCCCACGCGGACCCCGCCTACTACGCCGGCCGGCCGCGGATCGGCGTACCAGCCGACCGGCTGCTGGCGAAGGACGCCATGTTCGGGCTGCACCCCGAGCTGGCGCCGCTGCTGCCGCTCTGGGAGTCGGGCCGGCTGGCCGCCGTCCAGGCGACCGGCCTGCCGGCGCCCAACCGCTCGCACTTCGCGGCGATGGAGGAGGTCGAGGATGCCGACCCCGGCTCCGCTGCCCGCTCCGGCTGGCTGAACCGGTTGATCGGCACGGACTCGACGAGGTCGCCGCTGCAGGGCTTCGGCCTCGGGAACGGCGTCCTCCCCACCTCGCTCTACGGTCCCGAGCCGACCATGACCGCCTCCGACGTCGGGTCGGTGAAGATCCCCGGCGACGACGGTGACCAGTCCGCTGGCCGACGGGCCTCGCTGCACACGCTGTGGGACAAGGACCGCAGTCCGCTCGGCACCGCGATGTCGTCCCTCTTCGGGGTGCTCGACCAGTTCGGCGGTGTCCAGGAGGCTGCCGACAACAGCACCGCCTATCCCAAGACCGACCTCGGGAGGGCCCTCGCCGAGGCGGCCCGGGTGATCCGCGGTGACGTCGGGGTGGAGGTGATCACCGTCGACCAGGGCAACTGGGACATGCACTCCGGCGTCGGGAGCGTCGAGCGCGGCTGGATGACCAACAACGCCGCGGACCTCGGTCGTTCGATCGCGGCGTTCTTCGCCGACCTGGGCGAACAGGCCGGCAAGGTCACGCTGGTCACGCTCAGCGAGTTCGGCCGTCGGGTGGTCGAGAATGCCAGCCAGGGTCTGGACCACGGGTACGGCAACGTGATGTTCGTGGCCGGCGCCGGGGTCAAGGGCGGCCGCTACTACGGCACCTGGCCGGGCCTCGGCTCCGACAACGACTCCGACCTGCTGGTGACCACCGACTACCGCAGCGTGCTCGCCGAGATCGCCCAGAGCCGCTTCGGCGCTTCCACGGCGTCGGTCTTCCCGTCGTTCCACCCGGAGTCGGTCGGCGTGATGACCTCGCTCTGAGGACCCTTCGGCATCGACAAGAACACGTTCTAGTTGAGACAGTGTCGTGTGCGTGTCATCCAGTGGGCCACCGGCAGTGTCGGCCGAGCAGCGATCGAGACCATCCAGCTCCACCCCGACCTCGAGCTGGTCGGGTGCTGGGTGCACTCCGACGCCAAGCACGGCCGGGACGTCGGGGAGATCATCGGCGGCGACCCGATCGGCGTGCTCGCGACCAGCAGCATCGAGGAGATCCTCGCGATGGAGGCCGACGCGGTCCTCTACTCGCCGCTGATCCCGAACCGCGACGAGGTCGCTGCGATCCTGCGGTCCGGCAAGAACGTCGTCACGCCGGTCGGCTGGTTCTACCCGACCGAGAAGGACGGCGCGCCCCTCGCCGCCGCCTGCGCCGAGGGCGGGACCACGCTGCACGGCACCGGCATCAACCCGGGCGGCATCACCGAGCTGCACCCGCTGATGTTCTCCGCGCTGTCCTCCGCGGTGACCTTCGTGCGCGGGGAGGAGTTCTCCGACATCCGCACCTACAACGCGCCCGACGTCGTCCGCCACATCATGATGTTCGGCGGCCGGCCCGACGAGGCGATGGGCGGCCCGATGCTGGGACTGCTGTCCGGCGGCTTCATCCAGTCGGTCCGGATGTGCCTCGACGTGCTCGGCTTCGCGAGCGATGCGGAGATCCGCACCTCGCAGGAGGTCGCCGTCGCGACTGCTCCGATCGAGACGCCGATCGGTGTGATCGAGCCCGGCCTCGTCGCAGGTCAGCGGTTCGTGTGGGAGGCGTACGTCGGCGACGCCTGCGTCGTGCGCATCGCGGTCAACTGGCTGATGGGTGAGGAGCACCTCGAGCCGGCCTGGGACTTCGGCCCCGAGGGCGAGCGCTTCGAGGTCGAGGTCCAGGGCGACCCCAACACGTTCGTCACCATCAAGGGCTGGCAGCCGGACACCGTCGCGGAGGGCCTGGTGCGCAACCCCGGCATCGTCGCCACCGCCGTGCACTGCGTGAACTCGATCCCGTACGTCGTGGCCGCGGGGCCGGGCATCAAGACCTACCTCGACCTGCCGTTGATCGCCGGACGGGCGCACCCCGACCTGCGCTGAGCGCGAGCCGCCGCGCGAGGTACGGCGCGGTCGCGCTCCCCTCGGCCTTCGCGACGTCGGCCGGCGTGCCGGTCGCGACCACCCGGCCGCCCGCGTCGCCGCCGCCCGGGCCGAGGTCGATGACCCAGTCGGCGGTGGCGATCGCGTCGAGGTCGTGCTCGACCAGGACCACGGTGTTGCCGGCGTCGACGAGCCGGTGCAGCTGGCGCAGCAGGAGCGCGGTGTCGGCGGGGTGCAGCCCCGAGGTGGGCTCGTCGAGCAGGTAGAGCGCGTGGCCGCGGCGCGCTCGCTGGAGCTCGGTGGCGAGCTTGATGCGCTGCGCCTCGCCGCCGCTGAGCTCGGTCGCCGGCTGGCCCAGCCGCAGGTAGCCGAGCCCCACGTCGCGCAGCGTCTCGAGGCTCCGGGCGGCGGCCGGCACGTCGGCGAGGAACGTCGCGGCCTCGTCGACGGACAGGGCGAGGACCTCCGCGACGTTCTTGTCGCGGTAGGTGATCTCGAGCGTCTCGGCGTTGTACCGCGCGCCGTGGCAGGTCGGGCACGGCGCGTAGGTGCCGGGCAGGAAGAGCAGCTCGACGGCGACGAAGCCCTCGCCCTGGCAGGTCTCGCAGCGGCCCTCGGGGACGTTGAAGGAGAAGCGGCCGGCGCCGTACCCGCGGGCCTGCGCCTCGTCCGTCGCGGCGTACAGCTTGCGCACCGCGTCGAACATCCCGGTGTAGGTCGCGAGGTTCGACCGCGGCGTCCGGCCGATCGGGCGCTGGTCGACGAGCACCAGCCGGTCGAACGACTCGAGGGCCGTCGGGTCCTCGGCGAGCACCTGGCTGACCAGGGTCGACTTGCCGGAGCCGGACACCCCGGTGACGGCGGTCAGCACGCAGAGCGGGATGTCGACGGACACGTCGCGCAGGTTGTGGCGGGAGACCCCGGCCAGCTGCACCCAGCCCTGCGGGGCCCGCACGTCGTGCTCCAGCCGCTCGGCGCGACCGAACAGGTAGGCGCTGGTGGCCGACTCGGCGACGTCCTCGAGGCCCGCGACCGGGCCGCTGTAGAGCACCCGGCCGCCGGCCTCGCCGGCGCCCGGGCCGATGTCGACGACCCAGTCGGCACGCCGTACGACGTCGAGGTCGTGCTCGACGACGAACAGCGAGTTGCCCGACGCCTTGAGGCGGTCCAGCACGTCGAGCAGCGGCTCCGCGTCGGCCGGGTGCAGGCCCGCGGAGGGCTCGTCCAGGACGTAGACGACCCCGAACAGCCCGGAGCGCAGCTGGGTGGCGATCCGCAGGCGCTGCGCCTCGCCGGGCGACAGCGTCGTCGAGCTGCGCCCGAGGCTGAGGTAGCCCAGGCCCAGGTCGAGGAGCACCTCCACCCGGGCGACCAGGTCGGCGCAGATCCGCACCGCGACCTCGTTGGTCTCCTCGGGGAGGTCGGCGACGGGCCGCAGCAGCGCGACGACCTCGGCGAACGGCAGGTCGTTGACCTCGGCGATCGAGCGCCCGGCGAAGGTCACCGCGAGGGCCTCCGGCCGCAGCCCGCTGCCGTGGCAGTCGGGGCAGGGCGCGTCCTCGACGAACCGCAGGGCCCGCTCGCGCATCCGCTCGCTCTTGGAGTCGGCCAGGACGTGCATGACGTGCTTGCGCGCGCTCCAGAACTTCCCGTAGTAGCCGTAGTCGATCGCGGTCGCGCTCGGGCTTGATGAGGACCGACGGCTGCTCGTCGGTGAAGAGCAGCCAGTCGCGGTCCTTCTTCCTCAGCCTGCGCCACGGCCTGTCGATGTCGATGCCGAGACCGGTGACGATGCTGCGCAGGTTGGCGCCCTGCCAGGCGCCGGGCCAGGCGGCGATCGCGCCGTCGCGGATGCTCAGCGACGGGTCCGGGACGAGCAGCTCCTCGGTGACGTCGTGCACGACGCCGAGACCGTGGCAGCGCGGGCAGGCGCCGGCCACGGTGTTGGGCGAGAAGGCCTCGGCCGCGAGGTGGTCGGCCCCGGCGGGGTAGTCGCCCGCCCGCGAGTAGAGCATCCGCAGCAGGTTGGACAGCGTGGTGATGGTGCCGACCGACGAGCGGGACGTGGCCGCTCCGCGGCGCTGCTGCAGCGCCACCGCCGGCGGCAGCCCGGTGATCTCCTGGACGTGCGGCGCGCCGACCTGCTGCAGCAGCCGGCGGGCGTACGGCGCCACCGACTCGAAGTAGCGGCGCTGCGCCTCGGCGTACAGCGTGCCGAAGGCCAGCGACGACTTGCCCGACCCGGAGACCCCGGTGAACGCGACCATGGCGTCGCGCGGGATGTCGACGTCGACGTTGCGGAGGTTGTGCTCGCTGGCGCCGCGGACGCGCACGAAGTGGTCGGTCGCGTCGGTGGTCAATGCGACTTCCAGGTGGCGGCCATGTCCAGGTCGCCGTGGCCGGCGTCGACAGCACGGCTCAGGTGCTCGCGGGCGCCGGGCAGCAGCGCCAGGTCCGTACCGACCTCGGCCGCCGCCTCGAGGATCAGGTCGGCGTCCTTGAGCGCACCCGCGAGGGCGAAGGCCGGTTCCATCCGGTCCTCGAGCATCGCTGCACCCTTCAGCTGCACGTACGGCGCGTCCATCGCGCCACCCGCGACCGCGTCGAGGAACAACCGCGGATCCAGTCCCAGGTCGCGGGCGAGGGCGAGGGAGTCGGCGATGCCCTCGAGGACGGTCAGCACCCAACCGTTGGCGACCAGCTTGAGCCGGCTGCCGGCGCCCGCCTCCCCGACCCACATCGTCCGGCTCCCGATGGCGTCGAAGACCGGGGCGACCGTGTCGCGAGCGGCATCCGGACCCGAAGCCAGCACCACCAGCGCACCGTCCTCGGCCGGCTTCCTGGTGCCCAGCACGGGCGCGTCGACGAAGACGACGCCGAGGTCCTCGGCCAGGGCGGCGAGCCGATCAGTCGCCGCGACGCCGACCGTCGAGGCCTGGACCCACACAGCACCGGGCGCGAAGGAACCGGCCGCCTCGGCCATCGTCTGCTCGACCGACGGGCCGTCGTACAACATGGTCACGACGACGGTCGCGTCCTGGACCGCCTCGGCCACGGACCCGGCGACGGTCGCGACGTCCGCGAGCGGTGCCGCTCGTTCAGACGTCCGGTTCCAGACGCGGAGCGGATGGCCGGCACCGGCGATGTTGCGGGCCATGCCCGCGCCCATCGTGCCGGTGCCCAGCAGTGCGACGGTTGCTCGGGTGCTCATTCCCCCGACGCTACGTCCCCGCGACTAACGCCCGACCTCTGGAGGGCGGTCGTCCGGGCTACTTCCGGATGGTGTTCAACCGGTCCACTGTCGCCTCGAACTCCGCCACCAGGTCGGCCATCACGTCGGCGACCGGGCGGACCTCGTTCATCCGACCGACGATCTGCCCGATCGGCATCGAGATCACGTCGGGGTTGTTGGAGGCGCTGATCCGGTTGTGCGCCTCGGCGACCAGGAGGTTCTGCAGCGGCATCGGCAGCGGCGTGGGTGCGCCCTCCTCCGCCCAGGCCTCGGTCCACTTCGTCTTGAGCAGCCGAGCAGGCTTGCCCGTGTAGACGCGGGTCCGGACGGTGTCGGACGACGTCGCACGGGTGAACGCGGTCGTCCAGGCCTCGGAGTTGGCGGCGCCCATCAGCTGGTACTCCTCGGTGCCGAGCCAGATCGAGCCCATCCAGGCGCCCTGCGACCCGAGCGCCAGGGACGCCGCGATCTGCCGACCGGACCCGATGCCACCGGCACCCAGCACCGGGACGTCCGGCCCGACGGCGTCGACGATGTCGGGCTGGAGCACCATGCTCGCGACCTCGCCCGTGTGCCCGCCGGCCTCGTAGCCCTGGGCCACGATGATGTCGACGCCGTTGGCGACGTGGGACAGCGCGTGCTTCGCGGCACCCGCGAGCGCAGCCACCTTGATCCCGGCCTCGTGGCACTTCTCGATGATGTCGACCGGCGGGGAGCCGAGCGCGTTGGCGATGAGCACCGGTCGGTGCTTCAGTGCGACGTCGAGGTGCGAGCGCGCCACGGAGTGCAGCCAGCCGAGCACGCCCTCGCGGCCCTCACCCTCCGGGAGCGGGGGTACGCCGAGCTTGAGCAGCGTCTCGTCGACGAACTTCTTGTGCTCCTCCGGGATCATCGCGCCGAGGTCGAGCGAGGTGCCCTCGGTCGGGATCTTCATCGGCATCACGATGTCGACGCCGTACGGCTTGCCGTCGGTGTTGTCGTCGAGCCAGGTCAGGACCCGCTCGAGCTCCTCGGTGTCGTTGAACCGGACGCAGCCGAGGACACCGAGCCCGCCGGCCCGCGAGACCGCGGCGGCGACGTGCTCGGACGGGGTGAACGCGAAGATCGGGTAGTCGATCCCGAACTCGTCGCAGAGGGCGGTGCGCATGTCTCTACCTCCCTGCGGAGCCGGACAGGGCCAGCTCCTTGGCGGCGGGGTACTGCGCCTTGCCGGCGGCGTTGCGCGGCACCTGGTCGACCACCGTCAGGGTACGGGGCAGCTTGTAGCCGGAGAGGTGGGCACGGAGGTAGTCGCGCAGCTCCTCGAGCTCGACCGACTCACCCTCGCGCAGCTCCACGACGGCCGCGACCGCCTGGCCGTACTTCTCGTCGGGGACCCCGACGACCAGGACGTCGTAGACCGCGGGGTGGCCCTTGATGGCCATCTCGACCTCTTCGGGGTAGACCTTCTCCCCGCCGGTGTTGACGCAGTTGGAGCCACGTCCGAGGAGCGTGACGCGACGGCCCTCCTCGATCCGGGCGAAGTCGCCGGGGACCGAGTAGCGCTCGCCGTCGATGACCAGGAACGTCGACGCCGACTTGACCGGGTCCTTGTAGTAGCCGACCGGGACCGATCCGCCGCGGCCGAGCCGACCGATCTTGCCGACGTCGGTGTCGGGATCGAGGAACTCGTTGTTCTCGTCGAGGACGACGCCGCTCGCCGCCAGCCCGACGACCGGACCGTCGGTGGAGATGTTGTTGGCGTCGGCCATCCCCATGCCCTGGAAGCCGGTCTCGGTCGCCCCGACGGAGTCGGTGAAGATCGAGTTCGGGAACGCCGCCATCCACCGGGCCTTCACCTGCGGGCTGAAGATCGCCGCACTGCTCGAGATGGCGACCAGGTTCGAGGCGTCGTACGGCGTACCGGTCTCGGCCTTGGCCTCGTAGGCCTCGATGAGCGGGCGGGCCATCGCGTCGCCGGTCATGAAGATCAGCTGGATCTTGTCGGCCTCGATGATCTCCCAGGTGCGGACCGGGTCGAACTTCGGCTCGACGATCGTGAGGTGGCCGGCGAAGAGATGCATCAGCAGGCCGGACTGGGCACCCCCGTGCATCAGCGGGCTGAGGGGGAAGGTCGCCATCCGCGGGTCGCGCGCCTGGCTGGACTGGGTGAACTCCTCGAGCATCTCGCCCGTGTAGAAGTCGGTGCCACCCCCGAGCACGCGCCACCAGTCCTCCTGGCGCCACATCACGCCCTTCGGGAAGCCGGTGGTGCCGCCGGTGTAGATGATGTGGATGTCGTCGGGGCTGCGCTCGCCGAAGTCGCGCTCGCTGCTCTGCCCGGCGATCGCGTCATCCCAGTGGACGCCGCCGTACGACGAGAAGTCGGACTGGTCGTCGGGGTCGAGGGCGTCGTCGATGACGACGGCGACCCGCAGCTGGTCGTGCTTGGGCCAGCAGGCCGCGACCAGCGGTGCGTAGGAGCGCTCGTGGATCACCGCGACCACGTCGGCGTTGTCGAAGAGGTAGTTGAGCTCGCCCTCGACGTAGCGGTAGTTCACGTTGATGTTGACGGCCCGGATCTTGGTCACCGCCAGCACGGCGACGACGTGCTCGATGCTGTTCTTGGCGTAGATCGCGACGTGGTCGCCCGGCCCCACCCCCTGGGACTGCAGGTAGTGCGCGAGCCGGTTGGCGTCAGCCTCCAGCTCCGCGTAGGTGACGACGCGGTCCCCGACCTTGAGGGCGGGGTTGTCCGGCGCGACGTCGACGGCGTGTTCGAAGAGGTCAGCGATGTTGTGAGCCACGCCCGCGAGACTAGAACACGTTCTTGTTCTTGGCTAGCATTCCCGATCATGACCGCGTCCTCCTCAACGTCCCCCGATCCCACGACCGCCCCGCACTGTCTCGTCGAGCAGGAGGGACACAAGCTCGTCGTCACCATGAACCGTCCGGAGACGCGCAACGCTCTCTCCGGCGAGATGATGGCGATCATGGAGGACGCCTGGGACCGGGTGAACAGTGACGACTCCATCCGGGCCTGCATCCTCACCGGCGCCGGCGGCTACTTCTGCGCGGGCATGGACCTCAAGGCGGCGACCAAGCGGTCGCCGAGCGAGAGCTTCGACTCGGGGTTCGACCCCACTGTCATCAAGGGCCTCCTGAAGGGGTTCCGGCTCACCAAGCCGCTGATCGCCGCGGTCGAGGGTCCGGCCATCGCGGGCGGTACCGAGATCCTGCAGGGGACCGACATCCGGATCGCCGGCGAGTCCGCCAGGTTCGGCGTCGCCGAGGCCAGGTGGAGCCTCTACCCGATGGGCGGCTCCGCGGTGCGCCTCCCCCGGCAGATCCCCTACACCGTCGCCATGGACCTGCTCCTGACCGGCCGCGCCATCAAGGCGCCGGAGGCCAAGGAGATCGGGCTGATCGGCCACGTCGTACCGGACGGCGAGGCGCTCGCCAAGGCGCACGAGATCGCCGACCTGATCTGCGCCAACGGTCCGCTCGCCGTGCAGGCCATCCTCAAGACGGTCCGCGACTCCGAGGGCAAGCACGAGGAGGACTGCTGGGCCGACGACGCCGTCGTCGGCAAGGCCGTCTTCGCCTCGGAGGACGCCAAGGAGGGCCCGCGCGCCTTCTCCGAGAAGCGCGCCCCGCAGTTCCAGGGACGCTGACCACGGCTCAGAGGTTCGCGTCCAGCCAGCTCAGCTGGCGGCTTCGGTGGAAGGCTTCGCCGCCTTCGTGGTCGTTGTACTCGTAGACCTCGTGCTCCTTCGGACCGCCATAGGCGTTGTACGCCGCGAACACCGTCGACGGCGGGCAGGTGACGTCCATCAGCGCCACCGACCACAGGGCAGGTGCTGTGGCGAGCTGGGCGAGCACGGCGACGTCGAAGTAGGACAGCGTCGCGAACGCCCGATCGACCTGGTCGCGGCGCGCGGCCAGGTAGCGGACCAGCTCCAGGTACGGCTCGGTCTGGGCGATCGACGCCGCGCGCCGGAAGTCGCACAGGAACGGCACGTCGCTCAGCAACGCTGCCACGGAGGAGGGAGCCAGGGCGGCGACGGAGGTCGAGATCCCGCCGCCCTGGCTCCCTCCCACCACGGCCACCCGAGATGGGTCGACCAGGTCGTGGCCACGCAGCACCTCGAGCGCGGCCACGGCATCGGCGTACACGCGCCGGTAGTAGTAGGTGTCCGGGTCCTCGATCCCGCGGGTGAGGAACCCCGGCTGCATCGGCCCGGACCCGACGGGGTCGCCGGTTGCGCCGGTCGTCCAGCCACTCCCCTGGCCCCGGGTGTCCACGACCAGGTGCGCATACCCGGCGCTGGCCCAGAAGACGTGCTCATGCGGCAGCCCCCGGCCGCCGTTGTAGCCCATGTACTGCACCACTCCGCGCAGTACGCCGAGCCGCTGAGCACTCGGCCGCAAGGGCTCGGCCGGCAGGTGCAGCCAGGCTCGGACCGGGTGTCCGTCGAAGCCGGCGAGCTCGACGTCGTACGTCTCCACGGTCACCAGGCCCGAGTCGACGCGGGCCAGCGTGGGCGGGGCCGACCCGATCCGGGCGAGCGTGCCCGCCCAGAACTCGCGGAGGTCCTCAGGCACCGCCAGCGCCGGCCGGTAGAGCCGCGCCTCGTCCAGGGGCAGGTCGTAGTGCATCAGCCGATCTCGATGGTGACTGTCGGCTCGAGGGCCCGCTCGACACCGACCACTCGTTCCGGTCCGACGAGCTCGAGCCGCAGCACCTCCCGGATGTCCGTGCTCGACGCCCCTACCCAGAGCTCTACGTCCCCCGGCTCGACGATGCGCACGTGGTCGCGTCCGGTGAAGGACGTCAGGTCGGCAGACAGCGCGAAGCAGACCCGCGCGCCCTGACCGGGCGCCAGGTCGACCCGGACCGCGCCGACCAGCTGCTGCACGGGGCGAACCACCGAGGCCGTTCGGTCGTGAAGATAGACCTGCACCACCTCCGACACCTCTCGGTCGGCCTCGTTCGCGAGCTGCACCACCAGCTCGCAGGTGCCATCGGTCCCCCACTGACCACCCGAGGGTGGACACCGGCCCCCAGGTGGCGGCGGCGTACGACAGGCCGTGCCCGAACGCGAAGAGCGGCGTCGGATCGACCACGCTGACGTCGTTGCGACGCCCCAGGGGAGCCGCGAGGTACGTCGAGGGCTGGGTCGAGCCGGCACCCGGGAAGCTCACCGGGAGCCGCCCGGACGGATTGACCCGGCCGCTGAGGACGTCGGCGATCGCCTGCGCGCCCTCTTCACCAGGGAAGAAGCCGCACACAAGCCCCGCCAAGCGGTCCACCTGCCGGGTCAGGTCGTACGGACGACCGACCAGCAGCACGGCGACGACGGGCGTACCGGTCGCGAGCAGCGCCTCGAGCAGCTCCTCCTGACGACCGGGCAGGTTCAGGTCGGCGACGTCGCAGCCCTCGCCCGAGGTGCCCTTGCCGAAGAGCCCTGCCTGGTCGCCGAGCACGACCACGCAGACCTCGGCGGCCGCAGCGACGGCGACCGCCGCCTCGATGTCCGCGTCGCCGCCGCCCAGCACCGGACAGCCGAGGGAGTACGTGACGTCGTAGGTGTCGGCCAGCGCATCTCGCACGGTGCGGATCTCGACGCCGTCCTCGACCCCGGGGTGGTGCACGAGGACGTGCATCGGGAACGAGTAGCAGCCGAGCATCGCCTCCGACGTGTCGGCGCGAGGTCCGACGACCGCGACCGCCGCACCCGCTGCGAGCGGAAGGCTCCCGTCGTTGGCGAGCAGCACGACCGAGCGTCGCGCGAGCTCGAGCGCGAGGCCTCGCGACTCGGCGGGGTCGAGGTCCACCTCGGACACCGCGACCGGAGCCCAGTCCGGGTCCAGCAGGCCGAGCTCGCACTTCTGCCGCAACACCCGGACGAGCGCCCGGTCGACGACCTTCTCCTCGACCAGCCCGGCGGCGAGCGCTGCCAGCAGCGGCTCACCGAAGGCGTTCGTCGACGGCAGCTCGACGTCGATGCCGGCCTCGAGTGCCAGTCGCGCCGCGTCCTCGAGCCCGTCGGCGACCCGGTGCAACGTCTCCAGGAAGGCGACCGAGAAGTAGTCGGAGGCCACGGTCCCCGTGAAGCCGAGACGGTCGCGGAGCAAGGTGGTCAGCAACTCCGGGTCGGCGACCGCCGGCACCGCGTCGATGTCGGTGTAGGAGTTCATCACCGACCGCGCGCCGGCCCGCAGTGCCATCTCGAACGGCGGCAGGATGACGTCGGCGAGCTCCCGCGGTCCCATCGCGACCGGCGCGAGGTTGCGGGCCGCACGCGACGCGGAGTAACCGAGGAAGTGCTTGAGCGTGGAGACGACACCGCCGCCCTCGAGCCCCCGGACGTAGGCGCTCCCGATCAGGCCCACCAGGAACGGGTCCTCACCGAGCGTCTCCTCGACCCGGCCCCAGCGCAGGTCGCGGACGACGTCCAGGACCGGGGCGAGCCCCTGGTGGATGCCAAGGCTGCGCATCGCGCCGGCGATCTGCGCGCCCATGCGTTGGACCAGCTCCGGGTCGAAGGAGGCTGCCCAGCACAGCGGTGAGGGATAGATGGTGGCCCGCCACACGGCGAGGCCGGTGAGGCACTCCTCGTGCGCCACGGCCGGGATGCCGAACCGGTTCGCGGCCATCACGCCCCGCTGCCGGTCCGCCAGGATCTGCAGGCCCTGCCCTGGTTCGAGCGGAGCGGTGCCGAAGGTGCGGGTGAGCTGGCCGAGTCCGTCCTCGATGACCGCTTCCCAGGACGGCAGGGGGCCGACGCTCTCACGCAGCATCGGGGCCATGCCACCGGCGCCCGGCTCGAGCCACCAGACGCCGGAGAGCTGGGCTACCTTCTCGGCCACTGTCATCCGCGAGACGAGGTCGGCGACCCGGTCGTCGACGTGCGCGGACGGGTCCTGCCACAGCGCGGTCACGAGGCGGCTCCTGGGGTCGTTGTCGTACCCCGTCGTACCAACGTCGTCTCGAGGGTCACGTGGGTCTCGTCGACGACGTGCCTGGCGATCAGCGCGACCAGCATCGTGATCGCGTCGTGCCCCATCTGGCGCATCGGCTGCTGGACGGTCGTCAGCGGCGGGTGCGAGAGCGCCGACTCGGGGATGTTGTCGAAGCCGACCACCGACAGCTCGTCGGGGACGACGACGCCGAGCTCGGCCGCGACCTCGAGCGTCGACAGGGCCGAGATGTCGTTGGCCGCGAAGATCGCCGTCGGCGGCTCGGGCAGTCGGAGCAGGATCCGAGCGGCCTCGCGGGCCTGCTCGGGGTCGAATGCTCCCGAACGCCAGCAGCGACTCGTCGACCGGTAGACCGGCCGCCGCATGCGCCTCGCGGTAGCCGCGCTCGCGCAGCTGCGCGGACACCAGGTCGGCTCGGCCGGTCACCATGCCGATCCGACGGTGACCGAGCTCGAGCAGGTGGTCCACGCCCATCCGGGCGCCCTGCAGGTTGTCGGCCGCGACCGTCGGCAGGCTCGACCGACCGGTGTGCGGGTCGACGGCGACGACCGGGCCGTCGTACTGCACGTCGGTGACGGTCGGGGTGACCAGGACGGCACCGTCGACCAGCGTGCCCATGACGCGAGACAGGTAGCGGCGCTCCCACCCGACGTGCTCGTCGGTGCGGCCGCCTGCGGAGTAGGCCACGAGCTCGTAGCCGGTCCCTCTGATCGCATCGGCCGCACCCTTGAGGATCTCGGTGCTGAACGGCTCGAAGTCGGCCACCAGCAGGCCGATCACGTTGGTGCGCGCGTTCCGCAGGCTGCGCGCGACCAGGCTGGTCTCGTAGCCGAGCCGATTGATCACCTTGGTGACGTGGTCGAAGGTCTGGGCCGAGACGCCGTAGCGGCCGTTCATGACCTTGGAGACCGTCGACACCGAGACCCCCGCCTCGGCGGCGACCTGGTGCATGGTGACCCGCCCACCCGATCTGGGGATGATCGACTCCACCGAGGCGTCCTCCTCCACGTTGCCCGTCATCCCTTCACCGCCCCCTGGAGACCGCTGACGATGCGACGTTGCATCGCCAGGAACAAGATGAGGGCCGGGATCATCGCCAGCGTCGTGAACGCCAGCACGCCGGCCGTGTCGGACGAGTGCTCGCTCGAGTAGTCCGCGACGCCGAGCGGCAGCGTACGCATGTCGTCCTGCAGCAGGAGCAGAGGCAGCAGGTAGGCGTTCCACGATGCGACGAATGCGAGGACACCGACGGTGACCAGGGCCGGCATCGAGAGCGGGAGCACCAGTCGCCAGAAGATCCCGACCCGCGAGGCGCCGTCGATCATGGCCGCCTCCTCGAGCTCGAGCGGGATGGCCATCAGGAACGGGCGCAGGATCACCACCGTGATCGGCAGCGCGAACGCCGCCTGGGGCAGCGCCACTCCCCACCAGGTGTCAGCCAGGTGGAGGTTGCGCGAGACCAGGATGAAGAGCGGGATGATGGCCACGGCGGCGGGGAACAGCAGCCCGAGCACGAACACCATGAAGAGCGGCTCGCGTCCCTTGAACTGGTAGCGGGCGAGCGGGTACGCCGCCATCACGCCGAAGAGCACAGCGACGATGGTGGTGACCCCGGCGATGATCGTGGAGTTCAGCGCGTAGCGCCAGAACGCCTCGTTGGTCAGCACCGCCGAGTAGTTCGAGAAGACCCAGGGGTCCGGCAGCCCCGAGGGGTCGCTCGCCAGCTGCTCGTTGCTGCGGAAGCCGCCGAGGGCGCCGTACACGACGGGTCCGAGCGTGATGATGACCGCAACCAGGGCGAGCAGGTAGACCAGCGGTCCTCCTGCGCCGTACGGCCTCGCACGTCGGGTCATGGGTCGCTTCACCTCTCCACGGTCGTGTCGCGCCGCAGCACGAACACCTGGTAGATCAACGCCATCAGGAAGCCGATCACGAACAGGATCACGGACGCCGCGCCGGCGATGCCGTAGTTGTGGCGGCCGGTGCCCTGGTTGACCAGGTAGGTCGCCATCGTCGTGGTCGCGTTGGCCGGGCCACCGCCGGTGAGGATCCAGACCATGTCGAAGAGCTGCAACGAGCCGATCATCGACAGGAAGCACCAGGTCCGGATGGTGGGGCCGAGCAGGGGGATCGCGATCCGGCGCTGGGTCTGCCACCAGCTCGCGCCGTCGAGCTGAGCGGCCTCGAAGAGCTCCTCCGGCACGCTCTGCAGGCCGGCGAGGAACAACAGGATCGCCAGGCCGAGGTACTTCCAGGTGAGCACCACGAAGACGGTCGGCAGCGCCAGATCCGGTGTGCCGAGGAAGCCCTGCTCGGGCGGCGTGAGACCGACCGCGCTGATCAGCCCGTCGATGACGCCCGACTCCGGCTGGAGCAGTTGGTACCAGACCACCCCGGCGATCACCTCGGCCAGGACGTACGGCACGAACACGATCGTGCGGAGCAACCCTCGGCCGTGGATGTGGCGGTTGAGCAGCAGCGCGACCGCGAGCCCCAGCGGCAGCTGGATCAGGACCGAGGCGAACACGATGATGAAGTTGTGCGTCACGGCCCCGCTGAAGACGTCGTCGCTCAGCACGTAGCGGTAGTTGTCCCACCCGATGAAGTCGTCCATCGGGCCGAAGCCCTTCCAGCGGAAGAAGGACATCCGGACCGCGGACACGACCGGCCAGACGACGAAGACCGCCATCAGCGCCAGCGCCGGCGTGACGAAGAGGGCGATCTCCAGTCGCTGCCGCCAGCCGGATCCCACGGGCCGTGGGGCCACCCGGCGCTGGGCGCGCCGGGTGGCCACTGCAGGAGGTACGAGCGTCGTGGAGCTGTCGACGCCCTCTGTCACGGTCAGCTCACTGCTCCGCGTCGGCGGCCTGCTGCGTGGCGTCGACGACGTCCTGCGGCGAGGCGTCACCTGCGAAGAGCAACGCGATCTCGTCGTTCATCGCGCCCCCGACGGAGGCACCGAAGGCCGTGTCGAAGTACAGCTGGACGTACGGCGCGTCGTCGCGGGCCTTCAGCACCCCGGCGAGGGCCGGGTCGGAGACCGAGTCGTTCGCCGCCGGGTTGGTCGGCAGGCCCATGTCGTTCGAGGCGAAGCCATCCTGGACCTCGTCCGAGAGCAGGTACTTCACGAAGTCGACCGCCTCGTCGGGTGCGTCCTCGGACACCGCCCAGGCGTCGCCGCCGCCGAGGGCGTCGGCCGGATCGCCCTGGCCGTCCTCGATCGCCGGGAAGGGGAACCAACCGGTCCTGTCTCCGAGGCCCTTGCCGTCATCGGTGAGGCCCTGCATCACGCCGGGCTCCCAGTGTCCCTGCATCTCCATCGCGACCTTCCCGGTGGCGAGCAGACCCGACGCCGACGTCGCACCCTCCTGCGCCTTGGTGGTCAGGAAGCCCTTGTTGAACGGCTCCGTCGCCAGCAGGTCGTCGACCACGTCACCGGCCTCCACGAAGCACGGGTCGGAGAAGTCGAGGCTGGTGACGGCGTCCTGGAGGACGTCCTCGGGGCACGAGCGCAGCGCCGTGTAGTACCAGTAGTGCGCAGCCGGCCACTTGTCGCCGGCGCCGACCGAGATCGGCGTGATGCCTGCGTCCTTGAGCTTGGCGATGTCGTCGTACCACTCGTCCATCGTCGTGGGCGGCGCGGTGATGCCGGCCTGGTCGAAGAGCTCGGTGTCGTACCAGACTCCGACCACGCCGAGGGAGAACGGCAGCGCGTAGGTCTTGCCGTCGATCTGCCAGCCGCCTACGGACCCGCCGATCTTCGAGATCTCGTCCGACGCGTCGTCCGAGATGTCGCGGACCATGCCCGCGTCGACGTGGTCGGCCAGCTCACCGCCGCCGCGCTCCATGTAGATGTCGGGGATGTCCCCGCTCTGGAACGCCGCGTCGAGCTTGTCGACCATGTCCTCGTGGGCCATCGCACTGATCTCGATCTTCACGCCCGGGTGGTCGGCCTCGTAGTCCTTGGCCGTCTGCTCGTAGAAGCCCATGCCGGGCTCGTTGTTCGAGTTGTGCCACCAGGTGATCGTCGTGGAGCCACCACTCTCGTCCGACGAGTCGTCGCTGCCACAGGCCGCGAACGTCAACACGCCGGCGCAGATCGCGGCGAGTGCCGCGCTGCGAGTCTTCGACCTCATAGGGAACCCTTCCGTTCGGCGTACGCCGGGTGCGACGTACGTCACACCTAAGGGAACGTGCCACCGCGAACCGCAACGTGTCAATCGTTATCGATAACGTTTTCCACGATAGGAACATTTTCGAAAACGAGTCCGCACGATGCAGGCTCACGGGCCGTATTCGGGGGGTACGGCGTCCGGAACGCGATGGTGCGCTGGGGCGTTCTGGTCACGCGTTCGACGACGCCTGACAGAATCCTCCGGTGCCGTGGCCGACCTGGGATCAAGCCGCAGCGGCTGCTCTCGTCAGCGGCCTGCTGTGGCTGGTCCTACGCCAGTGGCCGACCCGCGTGGGCCGACCCATCGCGCCCGCGGCGGCCGAGTTCGCCCTGATCGCGACCCTGTACTCCGTCTGGCGGCTCGCCCGCATGCTGCCGATCGCATCGTCGGACGGCGCGATCGCCCGGGCACATGACATCGCCGCGTTCCAGGACTGGCTGCACCTGCCGTCCGAGCTCTCCCTCCAGGAGTTCGTCCTCGCCCACGACCGGATCGCGGACCTGACGACCTGGTACTACGCGACCGTCCACGTGCCGGCGCTGTTCGCGTTCCTGATCTGGCTCTTCGTCCGACACCGGGACAAGTACCCGCACTGGCGCAACGGGCTCGCCCTGATCACCGCCTGGTGCCTCGTGATCCGCTTCATCCGGGTCGCTCCCCCGCGGTTCCTGCCGGACCTCGGGTACGTCGACATGGGTCGGCAGTACGGAATGTCGGTCTACGCGGTCGACCCGACGACCGGGGTCTCGGACCAGTTCGCGGCGATGCCGTCGATCCACGTCGCCTGGGCCGCGGTGGTCTCCCTCGGCATCGTCGCGGCGAGCACCAGTCGCTGGCGCTGGTTCTTCCTGCTGCACGTCATCTTGACGATGCTGGTCGTCTCGGCGACGGGCAATCACTGGTGGATGGACGGCTTCGTCGCGATCGGGCTGCTCGCCGGGTCGCTCGCGGCCGACACCGCCATCCGACGCTACTTCCGCCGGAAGTCAGCCGACGGCGCGGTCCCCGGTCCAGAACTGGGCCCGGAGAGCCTTCTTGTCGGGCTTGCCGAGCCCGGTCAGCGGGAGCGCACCGGTAACGATCACCTGCTTGGGTGACTGCACGGATCCCTTGCGCTCCTTGACCATCTGCTGGATCTCGGCGGTCATCGTGGCGATCGACGCCTCGTCGCTCGCGGCGTCGGACCGGAGTACGACGATGGCGGTGACCGCCTCGCCGAACTTCTCGTGCGGGGTGCCGATCACACCGACCTGGGCGACCATCGGGTGCTCGGCGACGACGTCCTCGACCTCGCGGGGGAAGACGTTGAAGCCGCCGGTCACGATCATGTCCTTGGTGCGGTCGACGATGAACCAGAACCCGTCCTCGTCCTCACGCGCGATGTCGCCGGTGTGCATCCAGCCGTCGCGGAAGGTCTCCGCGGTCTCGTCGGGCAGGTTCCAGTAGCCGGCGGCGAGCAGCGGCCCGGCGACGCAGATCTCGCCCGGCTCACCTACCGGCACCTGGTTGCCGTCCTCGTCGAGGAGCGCCGCGCGCAGGAAGGCTGAGGGCCGACCGCAGGACGCGAGGCGCTTCTCGTCGTGGTCCGCCCGGGCCAGGTAGGTGATCGCCATCGGGGCCTCGGACTGGCCGTAGTACTGCGCGAAGATCGGCCCGAACCGATCGATCGCCTCCTGGAGCCGCACCGGGTTGATCGCCGAGGCGCCGTAGTAGACGGTCTCCAGGGAGGACAGGTCCCGGGTCTTCGAGTCGGGGTGGTCCATCAGCGCGTAGAGCATCGACGGCACGAGCATCGTGGCCGTGATCCGCTGCTCCTCGATCGTCCTGAGCACCTCGGCCGGGTCGAACTTCGCGAGCACGAACAGGCAGCCGCCCTTGAGCACTGTCGGCACGAAGAACGCCGCGCCGGCGTGCGACAGCGGCGTGCACATCAGGAACTTGGGCGACTCGGGCCACTCCCACTCGGCCATCTGGATCCGCGTCATCTCCGACATCGCCCGCGACGTGCCGATGACGCCCTTGGGCTTGCCGGTCGTGCCGCCGGTGTAGGTGATCGACACGATGTGGTCGGGCTCGAGGGTCACGGCGGACAGCGGCCGGGGATCGAACGATGCCGCCGCGGCCGCGAGGTCCTGGCCGATGTGGCTGAGCTCCTCGGGCACCGGCCCGATGGTCAGCACCTTCTCCAGCTTGGGGCAGCGCTCGAGCAGGCCGAGGACCCGCTCCACGAACATCGGCACCGGGTCGATGGTGATCGAGGTGATCTCGGCGTCGTTGATCACGTAGGCGTGGTCCTCCAGCGAGCCCAGCGGGTGCAGCGACGTACGCCGGAACCCCTGCGTCTGGCCGGCGCCGATGATGAAGAGCACCTCGGGACGGTTGAGCGCGAGCAGCGCACCCGCGGTGCCCCGCCCGGCCCCGAGCGCCTCGAAGGCCTGGATGTACTGGGAGATCCGCTTGGCGGTCTCGCCGCCCGTGAGCGTGGTCTCCCCCAGGAACATCACCGGCTTGTCGCGGTGCCGCTTGAGCGCGGCCGCCATCAGGTGGCCGTTGTGGGTGCCGGTCCTCATGTCATCGGTCATGAGGGCGAGAGTAGAACCTGTTCCAGTTCTAGGCCAGTAGTTCGGCGATCGAACGCACCTCGTCGGCCGACCGGCAGCTCAGCAGCAGCGTCGTCACGCCGGTCTCCTCCCACTGCGCGACCCGCTCCTTGACCTCGCCGGCGGTGCCCACGATGTGCATGTCGTCGACCAGCTCGTCGGGGATGAGCGCGGTGGCCTTGTCCTTCTCGCCGCTGAGGTAGAGCCGCTGGACCTCGGCCGCCAGGTCCTCGTAGCCCATCCGCACGAAGACGGCGTTGTGGAAGTTGGCGTCCTTGGCTCCCATGCCGCCCATGTAGAGCGAGATCGACGGCTTGATCGCATCGAGGACGAGCTGCTTCTCCTCGGCGTTCTCGACCACCTGGAGGTGGCAGGTCGCGGCGATCTCGAAGTCGGCGCGGGTACGCCGGGCGCCCGGGCGGGCGAAGCCCTCGTCCAGCCACGGCCGGTACATCGCGGCCGACTTCGGCGTGTAGAAGATCGGGATCCAGCCGTCGGCGATCTCGGCGGTCAGCGCGACGTTCTTCGGACCCTCGGCACCGAGCCAGATCGGGACGTCGGCACGCAACGGGTGGACGATCGGCTTGAGCGGCTTGCCGAGCCCGACCGAGCCCTCACCGGCGAACGGCAGCGGGTAGTGCGGGCCGTCGTTGGTGACCTTGTCCTCGCGAGCGAGGACCTGGCGGATGATGTCGACGACCTCACGGGTGCGGGCCAGCGGCTTGCCGAACGGTTGGCCGTACCAGCCCTCGACGACCTGCGGACCACTGACGCCCATGCCCAGGATGACCCGACCGTTCGACAGGTGGTCGAGGGTCAGCAGGTGCATCGCGATCGATGTCGGCGCGCGACCGGACATCTGGATGATCGAGGTGCCGAGCTTGATCCGCGAGGTCTCGCGCCCCCACCAGGCCAGCGGGGTGAACGCGTCGCTCCCCCACGCCTCGGCGGTGAAGATCGCGTCGAACCCGGATTCCTCGGCGGCGGCGACGAGCTCCCCGACGCCCTGAGGGGGCTGAGCGCCCCAGTAGCCGAGCTGCAGTCCGAGCTTCATGTCGTCTCCTGTCGTGGCGGGCTTGTGGGCGCGGCGTCGGGGCGGGTGCTTGCCCGATCTTAGAACGTGTTCTAGTTTCGGACCATGACCCGAACTCTGTCAGCACCGGTCACCGTAGCGTTCGACTACACACGCTCCACCGGACCCGTCATCGGCCGCTTCCTCACCGGCCTGCGCGACGGCGTGGTCGTCGCCGGACGCACCTCGGCGGGTGAGGTCGTCGTACCCCCGCTGGAGTTCGACCCGGTGACGCACGACGCCACCACCGACTTCGTCGAGGTCGCGCCGGTGGGCACCGTGACCTCGTGGACCTGGGTCCCGGAGCCGGTCAAGGGACAGCCCTTCGACCGGCCGTTCGCCTTCGCCCTGGTGACCCTGGACGGCGCGACCCGGCCGTTCTTCCACGCCGTCGACGTCGCCTCCCCGGACGAGATCAGCACCGGGACGCGCGTGCAGATCCGCTGGGCAGACGAGCGCACCGGCGCGATCACCGACATCGTGTGCTTTGAGCCCGTCGCCGACACGGTGGCTGAGGTGCGAGGGGCGCCAGCGACGAGCCTCGAAACCGACAAGGCGGTCACCAAGGTGATCACACCGGTCTCGCTCGACTACCTCTACGCCGCCTCGCCCGAGGAGTCTGCGTTCTACCGCGGACTGCTCGAGGGCAAGATCGTCGGCCAGCGCTGCCCGAAGTGCCGCAAGGTCTACGTGCCTCCGCGCAGCGCCTGCCCGGTCGACGGTCTCGCGCCCGACGAGCTGGTCGAGCTGCCCGACACCGGCACGCTCACGACCTTCTGCATCGTCAACGTGCCGTTCCTCGGTCAGAAGATCACCCCGCCGTACGTCTCGGCGTACGTGCTGCTCGACGGCGCCGACATCGCCTTCCTGCACCTGATCCTCGACGTCCCTGCCGAGGAGGTCCGGATGGGAATGCGCGTGAAGGCGGTCTGGAAGCCCCGCGACGAGTGGGGCACCACGATCGAGAACATCGACCACTTCAGTCCGACCGGCGAGCCGGATGCGGACTTCGACACCTACAAGCAGCACCTCTGAGAAGGGCCGGAACACATGCGTGACGTCGCCGTCGTGGGCTTCGCCCAACGACAGATGGAGGAGTTCGACGGGTCTCCCACCTGTGTGGAGATGCTGGTCCCGCTCTTCGCCGAGTGCTACGAGCAGCTCGGCTGGACCCGGCACGACATCGGCTTCTGGTGCTCGGGATCCTCGGACTACCTGGCCGGCCGGTCGTTCTCGTTCGTGTCGGCCGTGGACGCGATCGGCGTGATCCCGCCGGTGAACGAGTCCCACGTCGAGATGGACGCCGCCTGGGCGCTCTACGAGGCCTGGCTGAAGATCCAGACCGGAGAGGTCGACACCGCGCTCGTCTACGGCTTCGGCAAGAGCTCGGCCGGCGTGCTGCGCCGTACGCTCGCTCTCCAGCTCGACCCGTACACGATGACCCCGCTGTGGCCGGACACCGTGTCGCTCGCCGGCCTGCAGGCACGCGCCGGCATCGATGCCGGCGTCTGGGACGAGCGGGCGATGGCCGAGGTGGTCAACCGCTCGCTCACGGACGCGGAGAAGAACGAGTACGCGATCCGCAAGGGTGGGTCCTCGGTCGACGAGCTGCTCGCCCGCCCGATGTACGCCGACCCGCTGCGCAAGCACGACTGCGCGCCGGTGACCGACGGTGCGGCCGCCATCGTCCTGGCGGCGGGAGACCGGGCTCGCTCGGTCCGCGAGAAGCCGGCCTGGATCTCGGGGTTCGCGCACAACATCGACCCGATCAGCATGGGCAACCGTGATCTGACCAGGGCCCCCTCCGCCGCCGCGGCCGCGTCGGGCCTCGACCTGGGCGGTGTCCAGATCGCCGAGCTGCACGCCCCGTTCAGCCACCAGGAGCTGGTGCTGCGCACCGAGCTCGGGCTCGCCGACGACGTCACGATCAACCCCTCGGGCGGCGCCCTCGCCGGCAACCCGATGTTCACCGGCGGCCTGATCCGCTTCGGCGAGGCCGCCAAGCAGGTCTGGGCCGGCAGCGCCGACAAGGTGCTCGGCCACGCGACCAGTGGCCCAGCCCTCCAGCAGAACCTCGTGTGCGTGATGGAAGGAATGTCCTGATGGCCAAGCAGCCAGCAGCCGTGGTCGGCATCGGCCAGACCCACCACCGTGCCAAGCGCGAGGACCTCTCGATGGCCGGCCTGTGCCGTGAGGCCATGGACCGGGCGCTCGCCGACGCGGGGATGACGCTCGACGACATCGACGCGATCGTGGTCGGCAAGGCACCCGACCTCTTCGAGGGCGTGATGATGCCGGAGCTCTACCTCGCCGAGGCGCTCGGCGCCGTCGGCAAGCCGCTGCTGCGCGTGCACACCGCCGGCTCGGTGGGTGGCTCCACCGCGATCGTCGCGTCCTCACTGGTCTCGGCCGGCGTGCACAAGCGGGTGCTGACGGTCGCCTACGAGAAGCAGTCGGAGTCCAACGCGATGTGGGCGCTCTCGGTGCCGCTCCCGTTCAACATGCCCGTGCACGCCGGCGCGGGCGGCTACTTCGCGCCGCACGTGCGCTCCTACATCCGTCGTTCCGGTGCCCCGAACCACATCGGCGCGATCGTCGCGGCCAAGGACCGCCAGAACGCGCTGAAGAACCCGTACGCCCACCTGCACAACAAGGACACCACAGTCGAGTCGGTGCTCGCCTCGCAGATGCTCTGGGACCCGATCCGCTACGACGAGACCTGTCCCTCCTCCGACGGCGCCTGCGCCCTGGTGATCGTCGACGAGGACACCGCCGCGGCCTCGCCCAACCCGGCCTGGATCCACGGCACCGTGATGCGTTCGGAGGCCACGTCTGCGGCCGAGCGCGACCAGGTCAACCCGCAGGCGTCCCGCGACGCGGCGGCGTACCTCTGGAAGACCGCCGGGATCACCAGCCCGATCGACGAGATCGACATGGCCGAGATCTACGTGCCGTTCTCCTGGTTCGAGCCGATGTGGCTGGAGAGCCTCGGGTTCGCCGAGGAGGGCGCCGGCTGGAAGCTGACGGAGTCGGGTGGCACCGCCATGACCGGCGTACTCCCCGTCAACTGCTCGGGAGGCGTGCTGTCGTCCAACCCGATCGGCGCCTCGGGCATGCTGCGCTTCGGCGAGGCGGCGCTGCAGGTCCGCGGCGCGGCCGGCGAGCACCAGGTCGACGGGGTCCGCAAGGCGCTCGGTCACGCGTACGGCGGCGGCTCGCAGTTCTTCTCGATGTGGGTCGTGGGTTCGGAGAAGCCGACGAACTGAGCCGCCGGTTTCCCCGGGCGGCCGGGGAAACCCGCCGACACGCCGTTGCTGCAACGGCGTGTCGGCAGGTTTCGGATGACCACCCTGCCGATCCGTTCGCCCGGCGCGAACAAGCGGTGTCGGCGGGCGGGAACGGCCTAGTCTCCGGACATGGGCGAGCTCATCGCATTTCCAGCACCTGACCGGACTTCCGCACCCGAGCCTGAGCCCCTGTGGCGCGAGGCCGTTGGACGCGAGCTCCGCGAGGAGCGCCGTACGGCGGGCCGCACGCTCGCCGATGTGGCCACCGACGCCGGCGTCTCGACGCAGTACCTCTCCGAGATCGAGCGCGGGCGCAAGGAGCCGAGCTCCGAGGTGCTCGGTGCGGTCGCCGGCGCGTTGGGACTACGGCTGGTCGATCTGACCTCGCGAGTCAGCCGGCAGCTGAGCGGGATCTCGGGCCCCGTCTGCCTCGCGGCCTAGTAGCCCGGGAAGACCCTCCGCAGGTCGTCCAGCGACACGTTGCCGGAGACCGACACGCGGTCAGGAGTGAACTCCGGCTTCAGCCGGCCGGTCAGGAGCCGGGCGACCGCCTCGGCCGGACCCTCGAAGGTCGCGGTGGGGTCGGCGAGGTCGGTGGTGACCGAGACGGAGTCGGTGATCACGAGCCCGCCACCGGGTACGGCGACCCGTGCCTCCTCGGCCACCTGGTCGGGCTTCGCGGCGAAGCCCAGCAAGAAGCCGAGAGGGCCGGCGTACAGATCGATGAGCAGCGCGGCCGTCGTCGGGTCCATCCCCGCCTCGGGGTCGAGGCCGACCCGGACGTCCCACGCGTGCGCGGCGACCTCGTTGAGGCGCATCCCGAGCGCCACCGTCAGCGGCACCGGCTCGGGCAGGAAGCCCAGGTCGACGGTGAGGTCGGCGCGCTGCGCTGCCGTCAGCCTCTCGACGACGTCGAGGAACGCACTGTCGTGCTCCAGGAAGGCGGCTGCCTGGTCGAGCGGGCTCGCCGCATCCCAGCGCGCCCAGACCGACTCGTTCTCCTCGTCCGTCACGGAGTGACCGGCAGCGGTCGCGATCGGCTTGACGGTGATCTCCGCGCCACTTCCGAGGTGCGAGAGCGCCTGCGCGATCGTCCACTCCGACGCACCGCTCGGGCCGGTCAGCTCCCCTTCGTTCAGGCTGGGGACGAGAGCCGCCAGGACGTCATGATTGGTGCGCAGGGCCGCGATCGTGCGGTCGACGAGTTCAGTCATGCCCGGTCTAACCCCGTCCGGTGCCACGTTCTTCCTTGGCAGCCTTGCGGCTGTCCAGCACCCCGTCCGCCAGCCCGTAGGCCACCGCCTCCTGGGCGGACAGGCTCAGGTCGCGGTCGGTGTCGTCACGGAGTCGCGCCACGGACTGGCCGGTGTGGTGGGACAGGATCTCCTCCATCTCGGCGCGGGTCCGGGCGAGCTCCTTGGCGGCGACGGCGAGGTCGGGCAGCGCCCCCCTGCCGCCGCCGGTCGGCTGGTGCAGGATGACGCGAGCGCGGGGCAGCACCATCCGCGTCCCCGGCGCCCCGGCGGCGAGCAGGACGGCCGCCGTCGAGGCGGCCTGGCCGACGCACTTGGTGCCCACCTCGGGTCGGACGAACTGCATGGCGTCGTAGATCGCCAGCATCGAGGTCATCGACCCGCCCGGCGAGTTCAGGTAGAGGTCGATCGCGGAGTCGGGGTTCTCCGACTCCAGGTGCAGGAGCTGTGCGATGACGACGTTGGCGACCCCGTCGTCGATCTCGGTGCCGATGTAGACGATGCGCTCGGTCAGCAGCCGGCTGTAGATGTCGACCGCGCGCTCGCCGCGGTGGGTCTTCTCGATGACGCTCGGGATCGTGTACGTGCTCATCAGTGGATCCCGAAGCTGCTCGAGGGCCGTGCCGGCGTCACGGCCCCGACGTCGGTCAGCACCTCGTCGACGAAGCCGTACTCCTGGGCCTGCTCGGCGGTGAACCACCTGTCGCGCAGCGAGTCTCGCTCGACGACGTCGCGCGGCTGGCCGGTGTGCTCGGCGATCAGGTCGATCATCACGTTCTTGGTGTGCTCGAGGTTCTCCGCCTGGATCTCGACGTCGACGGCGGTGCCGCCGATCCCGGCCGAGCCCTGGTGCATCAGCACCCGGGAGTGCGGCAGCGCGAAGCGCTTGCCGGGGGTGCCCGCCGAGAGCAGGAACTGGCCCATGCTGGCCGCGAGCCCCATCGCGAGCGTGCTCACGTCGTTGGGGATCAGCCGCATCGTGTCGTAGATCGCGAGCCCGGCGCTGACCGAGCCACCGGGTGAGTTGATGTAGAGCGCGATGTCGCGCTTCGGGTCCTCGGCGGAGAGGAGCAGGAGCTCGGCACACAGCTTGTTGGCGATCGGGTCGTCGACCTCCTGGCCGAGGACGATGATCCGCTGGTGCAGCAACCGGTCGGCCGCCGACAGGTCAGGGAGTGAGGGGGTCTGGGTCATGCCTCCAGCGTCGGGGGCCGGACGCCGCCATCCCAGCGATTCTGCCGGAGGCAGATCTGCCCTGGGTTGAAGGACGAGCCGGTCAGCGCCGTACGCTCAGGCCCATGATCGAGCTCCGCACCCCTGCCCAGATCGAGCAGATGCGTCCGGCCGGCCGCTTCGTCGCCGACGTCATCACCGCCCTCGGCGCAGCCGCCGACGTCGGCGTCAACCTGCTGGAGCTCGACGCGCTCGCTCACACGATGATCCGCGAGCGTGGCGCGGAGTCCTGCTACATCGACTACCACCCGTCCTTCGGCGCCTCGCCGTTCGGCAAGGTCCTCTGCACGTCGGTCAACGACGCGGTCCTGCACGGGCTCCCCCACGACTACGCCCTCCAGGACGGCGACCTGGTCAGCGTCGACTTCGCGGCGAGTGTCGACGGCTGGGTCTCCGACTCCGCCCTCAGCGTCGTGGTCGGTACGCCGCGCCAGGAGGACCTCGACCTGATCGTGACGACCGGGCGCGCCCTGGAGGCCGGGATCGCCGCGGCGCAGCCGGGCAACCGTCTCGGCGACATCTCGGCCGCGATCGGCGACGTGGCCCGCGAGGCCGGCCTGGGGGTCAACCTCCAGTTCGGCGGGCACGGCGTCGGCCGCACGATGCACGGTGAGCCGCACGTGCCGAACGACGGGCGCGCCGGCCGAGGCCTCAAGCTGCGCCCTGGTCTGGTCATCGCGATCGAGCCCTGGTTCCTGCACACGACCGACGAGATCTACACCGACGACGACGGCTGGACCCTGCGCAGCAAGGACGGCTCGCGCGGCGCGCACATGGAGCACACCGTCGCCATCACGGCAGACGGCCCGCTGGTTCTCACCGAGCGGGCCGCCTGAGCGTCGTACGACGTGGGCGTTATGCGTACTTGACCTGCAGGTCCTTGATCCCGTTGACCCAGGAGTGCCGCAGCCGCACCGGCTCCGAGAGCTTGCTGATGTCCGGGGCGTAGTCGGCCAGCGCCTCGAAGATCACCCGGACCTCCTGGCGGGCCAGGTTGGCGCCGAGGCAGTAGTGCGCGCCGTGGCCGCCGAACCCGAGCTGCGGGTTGGGGTCACGCAGGATGTTGAACGTGTGCGGGTCCTCGAAGACGGTCTCGTCGAAGTTGGCGCTCGCGTAGAAGAGCGCCGCACGCTCGCCCTTCTTGAAGAGGTGGCCGCTGACCTCGACGTCGTTGAGGGCGGTGCGCTGGAAGACGCTGACCGGCGTACCCCATCGGACGACCTCGTCGACCATGGTCGCCGGGCGGTCCCGCTTCCAGATCTCCCACTGCTCGGGGTTGTCGAAGAACGCGTTCATGCCGTGGGTGACCGCGTTGCGGGTGGTCTCGTTGCCGGCCACCGCCAACAGGATCACGAAGTAGCCGAACTCGTCGTCGGTCAGACCGCGCTCGCCCTTGTGGGCCGTGATCAGCTTGGTGATCAGGTCGTCGCGCGGGTTGGCCTGCCGGTCGGCGGCGAGCATCATCGCGTAGCCGAGGATCTCGGCGGCCGCGACGTCGTTGTTGCCGGCGAAGTCGGGGTCCTCGCCCGCGAGCATCGAGTTGGACCACTCGAAGAGCTTGTGCCGGTCCTCCTGCGGTACGCCGATCAGGTCGGCGATCGCCTGCAGCGGGAGCTCGGCGGCGATCTCCTCGACGAAGTTGCCGGTGCCGCGGGCGACTCCGTCCTTCACGATCCTCTCGGCACGCTGGACCATGGTGTCCTCGAGCTCGGCGATCGAGCGAGGCGTGAAACCGCGGGAGATGATGCCGCGGGTCTGGGTGTGCTCCGGCGGATCCTGGTTGATCAGGATCACCCGCTGCATCTCGACCATCTCGCGGGCCATCTCGTTGGGGAACCGGATGATCGCGCCGTTCTCGGCGGTGGACCAGTTCTTGCTGTCCTTCGAGATCGCCGAGACGTCCGCGTGCCGCGTGATCGCGTAGTAGCCCGCTTGCCCCTCCGGCGCGAACCCGGTCGTCCAGGTCGGCTCCTGCTTCACCCAGGTGATCGGGTTGTTCTGGCGAGCCTCGCGGAAGGCCGCGTAGGGGATCGCCTCCTGGTTGACGTCGGGATCGGTGAAGTCGAATCCTTCGGGCAGGACGGTTGCAGTCACGGGGGCTCCTCTTGGGATGTGTAACACGTTCTAGTGGCACAGGTTACATACCGAAGGTAGGTCCGGGAAGGATTCGAGACGGTTGCCGCGCAACCTCCTCACCCCCAGGGTTGTCCGGAACAGGAACGTGTTCTAGTTTTGTCCCATGGGCACCCCCGTGATCATCGACGCCGTCCGCACCCCCCTCGGCAAGAGGAAGGGCTGGCTGGCCGGCGTCCACCCCGCCGTCCTGATCGGGCACGCGATGAGCGAGGTCCTCTCCCGCTCCGGGGTCGACTCCGACCTCGTCGACCAGGTCGTGGCGGGGTGCGTGACCCAGGCCGGGGAGCAGTCCAACGGCATGGTGCGGCGCGCGTGGCTGCACGCCGGTCTCGCCCAGCACACCGCGGGGACCATGGTCGACGCGCAGTGCGGATCCGGGCAGCAGGCGGCCCACCTGGTCAACGACATGATCACCGCCGGCACCATCGACATCGGGATCGCGGCGGGGGTCGAGGCGATGAGCAGGATCCCGCTCGGCGCCAACGTGCCTGCCGGCACCGGCGACCCGCGCCCGGCCGACTGGTCGATCGACATGCCCAACCAGTTCGAGGCGGCCGACCGGATCGCCAAGAACCGCGGCCTCACCCGTGCCGACCTCGAGTCGTTCGGGCTCGCGTCCCAGCAGAAGGCCCGCATCGCCGTCGACGAGGGCCGCTTCAAGCGGGAGATCACGGCGATCACGGCTCCGGTGCTCGACGCCGAGGGCAACCCGACCGGTGAGACCCGCGTCGTCGACACCGACCAGGGCCTGCGCGACACCACCCTCGAAGGTCTCGCCGGCCTCAAGACGGTGCTGCCCGACGGCCTGCACACCGCCGGCACCTCCTCGCAGATCAGCGACGGAGCCTCCGCCGTGCTGATCATGGACTCCGACCGGGCGGCCGCCCTGGGCCTGAAGCCGCGGGCCAGGATCGTCTCCCACTGCCTGGTCGGCTCCGATCCGTACTACCACCTCGACGGCCCGATCGACGCGACCCAGAAGATCCTCGATCGCACCGGGATGTCGATCTCCGACTTCGACCTCTTCGAGGTCAACGAGGCGTTCGCCTCGGTCGTCCTGTCCTGGGCCGGCCAGCACCGCGTCGACCTGGATCTGGTCAACGTCAACGGCGGGGCGATCGCGCTCGGTCACCCGGTCGGATCCACCGGCACCCGGCTGATCACCACGGCGCTCCACGAGCTCGAGCGCCGCGACCAGACCACCGCCCTGATCTCCATGTGTGCGGGCGGCGCGATGGCGACCGGGACGGTCATCGAGCGCATCTAGATCGAGCGCATCCAGGTCGGGCGCGGCTTCCGGTTCGGGCGTGTCCGAATCGAGATGTATTCAGCGGACGAAAGCGGTCCGCAGATCGTAGTGTTCCGCCGTGCCCCGCATCATCACGGCCCTCGCCGCCTCCACCCTCGCCGTCTGCCTCGCTCCCCTGACCTCCGTCGCGGCGCCTGCCCCAACGGGCGCGATCGCCGCCCAGCCGGACGGCCCGGTGGTGGTCGACGCCGGTGGCGCCCGCGTCGTGATGGAGCGGAGCCCGTTCCGGCTGACCGTCACCGACGCCGAGGGCAACACCGTGCTGCGCGAGGTGGCGCACCCCGACACGGACACCATCGCCGAGCCCACGACCGTCGACCCGCTGCCCACGGGTGGCGACAACCAGGACACGACGACGCTGTACTCCCCGCTCTCCTTCCTGGTCGGGACCGAGACCGTGGTCCAGCAGCTCTCCGGCGAATGGATCGGCAACCTGGCGCCGGGCACGCGCAACGGGACCTGGTACGCCGCGCAGGACGTCGAGAATGTCGCCTACGACGGCGACGACGTGGTCCTGACGCTGTCGACCAACGATCCGAGCGGCCGCAAGCTCGTCGTCCAGGTGGGCGCCCACGGCGACGACGCGGCGCAGGTGCAGGTGCACGCCGTGCCCTCCGACGGCGTGGCCATGCTGGGCGACTCCTTCGAGACCCCGGCCGAGCCGGGGCGTCGTGACGGCTTCTTCGGGTTCGGCGGGCGCCACGACCGCCTCGACCAGCGCGGTCGGGTGCTGTCCAGCTTCGTCAACCAGGAGAACCTCGACCTGTCCAGCGCGGGACAGACGATGTACCCCAACGGCCCGACCGCGGCGTACTACCCGCAGGCGATGTTCTGGACGACGCACTACGGCTTCCTGCTCCCCCAGCCCGAGCTCGCCCGGTTCAAGCTCGCCGTCGACCGCCAGGACGCGTGGAACGTCACGGCGTCGGCGACGCACCTCGACTACATCGTCGCTCCGGGCGCCCCGCAGGCGTCGGTGCAGACCCTCACCGCACTGACCGGTCGCCACATCGCGCCCCCGCGCTGGGCGCTCGGCCCGATGATGGACCGGCTCGTGCTGAACGACGGCGAGACCTACGCCCACTACGAGGCCGAGCTGCGCGACGACATCAAGCAGATCGACAAGCACGACCTGCCACTGACCGCCTACCGGATCGAAGGTTCGGGCTTCCCGGCCAGCAGCACCAACCACGGCATGTCGCTGCACACCTGGGTGCATCCTGCCGAGCAGGCGACGATGATCCGCAAGCTCCGCGCGCGCGGCATCCATGCCCTGTCCTACCTCCGGCCCTGGCTGGCACCGGACTCCGAGCCGGTCCAGGCCGGCTACGCCGTGACTGACGCTGCGGGAGAGCCCTACTACGTCGTCGGCACCGCCGGGCGTCGCTTCGCCCTGATCGACTTCACCAATCCGGCTGCCGTCGAGTTCTGGAAGGCCCGCGTCCGCGAGACGCTCGATCTCGGCTTCGACGGCTTCATGCAGGACTACGGCGAGCAGGTGCTCTTCGACATGCACTTCGCCGATGGCAGCACCGGCGTGACCCGGCACAACGACTACCTGACGCTCTACGCGAAGGCGACCCGGGAGGAAGTGACCGCCTATCACCAGGATCACCCCGACCGGAAGCCGTGGTTCTTCACCCGGGCCGGCTACACCGGACTGCCCGGCACGACGGCGTACGAGAGCGCGAACTTCCCGGGCGACGAGACCACCGACTGGAGCCGTACCTCCGGGATCGCCTCACTCACGACCGACATGCTCAGCAGGGCCGTGGGCGGCGCCTACGGCTATGCCACCGACATCGGCGGCTACCTCGACTACACGTCGCCCCCGACGACCAAGGAGCTCTTCCTGCGCTGGGCCGAATGGGCCGCCCTCAGCCCGGTCTTCCGGCTGCACGGCAGTGGTCACACCGGAACCCACACGCCCTGGTCGTACGACGCGCAGACGGTCCACATCTACCGGAAGATGTCCCGGCTCCACCTGCGCGCGCGGCCGCTGATCGAGCGGCTGTGGAAGGAGGCGGACCGCACCGGCGCACCGCCGACCCGGCCGCTGTGGTGGCAGGACCCGGAGGACCGCGCCGGCTGGCACCAGGACCAGGAGTGGCTGCTCGGCCCCGACGTCCTGGTGGCCCCGGTCTTCAGGAAGGGAGCCGAGGCCCGCAGGGTCTACCTGCCGCAGGGTTGCTGGCGCCTGCACGGCGACGGCCCGCACCTGGAGGGCGGTCGCAAGCTGCCCGTCTCCGCGAAGCTCGGTGTGCTGCCGTGGTTCAGCCGCTGCGGCACCACGCCCCTCGGCTGACCCTCAGGCGCCGTAGACCGGCTCGGGGTCGGGCCCGGCAGCCAACAGCTCTCGCAGGGCCGGGCCGACCTCGGGCGCGGACCAGCGGGTGCCGAGGTCGCGCGCCGGGCCGTGTGCCCAGCCGGTCTCGACGGTGATCCTGCCACCGTCGATCTCGATCACCCGACCGGTGACGTCGCCGGCGTCGACGGAGGCGAGCCAGGCCACGATCGGCGAGTTGTCCTCGGGCAGCGCCATCGCCGAGGTGTCGAACGCACCCTCGGTCATCCGCGTCCTGGCGACGGGAGCGATCGCGTTGACGGTGACGCCGTACCGGCCCATCTCCTGTGCGGCGACCAGGGTGAGGCCGGCGATCCCGGCCTTGGCGGCGGAGTACGTCGCCTGCCCCACCGAGCCCTGGAGGCCGGCGCCGGACGAGGTGTTGATGACCCGGGCCGCGCGCTGGCGGCCCTCCTTGGCCTCGGCGCGCCAGTAGGCGCCGGCGTGCCGCAGTGGGGCGAAGTGCCCCTTGAGGTGGACGCGGATCACGGCGTCCCACTCCTCCTCGGACGTGTTGACGAGCATCCGGTCGCGCACGAAGCCCGCGTTGTTGACCAGGATGTCCAGGCCGCCGTACGTCGTGATCGCCTGCCGCACCATCGCCTCCGCCTGGGCGAAGTCCGCGACGTCGGCGCCGTTGACGACGGCCCGGCCACCGGCGGCCTCGATCTCAGCCACCACCGACTCGGCGGGCGTCTCGCCCGTCCCTTCGCCGGACAGGGAGACACCGAAGTCGTTGACCACGACCGCTGCACCGTGGGCAGCGAGCTCGAGCGCGTGCGCCCGGCCGATCCCGCGCCCGGCGCCGGTGACGATCGCGACGCGACCTTCGAGGAGGTTGCTCATCCCAGTTCACTCTTTTCTGGCCGCTTCTGGACCAACAGGAAGGCGGGCGTCTCTCCCCCGCCATGACAGGCGACGATCGCGCCCGAGACGTACGACGCCAGGTCACTCGCCAGGAACGCGACGACGTTGCCGACCTCCTCGGGCCGTGCCATCCGGCCGAGCGGGATGGTGGCCTCGATGGCCGCCACCGAGGCGTCGTCGCCGTAGTGGTCGTCGGTCTGCTCGGTCCGGCACAGGCCGACGTCGATCGAGTTGACGCGCACCCGGGGCGCCCACTCCATGGCCAGGGACGTCGTCAGCGAGTCGAGGCCGGCCTTCGCCGCGCCGTACGCCGCGACGGTGGGTGCGGGGCGGGCGGCCGAGACCGAGGAGATGTTGACGATGGTGCCGCCGGAGTCCTGCTGCTGCATCACCGCGTTGGCCGCCTGGGCGCAGATCAGTGGCGCCAGCAGGTTGAGGCCCACGATCTTGTCGTGGAAGCGCGGGGACGCGGTCGCCGCGTCGGCCGCGGGCGCTCCCCCGGCGTTGTTGACCAGGATGTCCAGGCGCTCGAGCGATCCGACCAGGTCCCGCACGGCTTCGGGGTCGCGGACGTCGCAGACCCGGTGCGTGGTGCCGGGCACCGGCTCGACGTCGGACCGTGAGCAGGTCACGACTGTCGCTCCGGCGGCGAGCAGTGCCCGGGTGATCCCGAGCCCGATCCCGCGTGTGCCACCCGTGACGAGCGCGACGCGACCGGTGAGATCGAGGGCCAGGGACATGCTGCAGAGGCTACCAAGCAAATGTTAGGTTGGCACCCATGACGATCTCCTCCGAGCTGCGTGACGACGGCATCCGGGTCGTCACCATGAGCCATCCGCCGGTCAACGCCCTGACCGTCCAGGGCTGGTACGACGTCGCCGCCGCGATGGACGAGGCGAGCGCCGACCTGAGCACCAAGGTCGTGGTGCTCCGGGCCGAGGGCCGCGGGTTCAACGCGGGCGTCGACATCAAGGAGATGCAGCACACCACCGGGTTCGACGCCCTGATCGGCGCCAACAAGGGCTGCTTCGCGGCGTTCAAGGCGGTCTACGAGTGCGCGGTCCCGGTGGTCGCTGCCGTCAACGGCTTCTGCCTCGGCGGCGGCGTCGGCCTGGTCGGCAACGCCGACTGCATCGTGGCCAGCGACGACGCCTACTTCGGTGTTCCCGAGGTCAAGCAGGGCGCGCTCGGCGCAGCCACCCACATGGCCCGACTGGTGCCGCAGCACATGATGCGGACCCTCTACTTCACCGCCCGCACCATCAAGGCCGCCGACCTGGTGCAGTTCGGCAGCGTGCTCGAGGTGGTCCCCCGCGACCGGCTCGACGACGCCGCGCTCACGGTCGCCGGCGAGATCGCCGCCCACGACACCCGGGTGATCCGAGCGGCCAAGGAGTGCCTCAACGGCATCGACCCGATCGACGTGAACAAGAGCTACCGGTTCGAGCAGGGCTTCACCATGGAGCTCAACCTCGCCGGTGTCAGCGACGAGCTCCGCGACACCTTCGCGGGCACAGAGAAGGCTGCACCGAAGAAGGAGGGGAAGTGACCAAGGGCCCCCGCGACAAGCGGATGACGATCGACGAGATCGTCGGCGAGCTGAAGGACGGCATGACCATCGGGATCGGCGGCTGGGGTCCCCGGCGCAAGCCGATGGCGCTGGTGCGGGCGATCCTGCGATCCGACCTCGAGGACCTCACAGTGGTCAGCTGGGGCGGCGCCGACGTCGGCCTGCTGGTCCGGGCAGGCAAGGTCCGCAAGCTCGTCTACGCCTTCGTCTCCCTCGACACCGTGCCGCTCGAGCCGAACTTCCAGCGGGCCCGCCAGGAGGGATCCATCCCGGAGGTCGTCGAGCTCGACGAGGGGATGTTCCAGACCGGGCTCCGTGCCGCCGCCCAACGGCTGCCGTTCCTGCCGATGCGGGCCGGCCTCGGCTCCGACGTCCTGGTCAACAACCCGGGCATCAAGACGGTCACCAGTCCGTACGCCGATGCGGAGGAGCTGGTCGCCGTCCCCGCTCTGCACCTCGATGTGGCGCTGGTCCACCTCAACCGCGCCGACCAGCACGGGAACGCGACGTACCTGGGTCCCGACCCGTACTTCGACGATCTCTTCTGCATGGCGGCCGATCGTGCCTACCTCTCGGTCGAGCAGATCGTCGACACCGCCGGGCTGACCGTCGACACCCCGGTCCAGCGGCTCCTGCTCAGCCGGATGATGGTGAGCGGCGTGGTCGAGACGCCGAACGGCGCGCACTTCACCACCTGCAGCCCCGACTACGAGCGTGACGAGAAGTTCCAGCGCGCGTACGCCGCCGCCGCGTCCGGCAGCGACGAGGACTGGGCGGCGTTCACCGCCCGCTTCCTCGACGGTGACGAGGCGTCCTACCAAGCGGCCGTGCGCGAGTTCGGGGAGGAAGCATGAGCGACGTGACTCGCGCGGACGTCTGCGCCGCCGCCATCGCCGACGCGTTCAAGGACGACGGCGAGATCTTCGCCAGCCCGATGGGGCTGCTGCCGATGCTCGGCGTCCGGCTGGCCAAGCTCACCAGCAACCCCGACCTGGTGATCTCCGACGGTGAGTCGCTCTTCCTCGCCGGCGTACCGCCGCTGTTCGCCAAGGGCGACGTGGTCGAGGGCTGGATCCCCTTCCGGGCGGTCTTCGACGTGGTCGCCTACGGCAAGCGGCACGTGATGATGGGCGCCACCCAGGTCGACCGGCACGGCAACCAGAACATCTCCGCCATCGGCGACTTCGCCCAGCCCAAGCGCCAGCTGCTCGGCTCGCGCGGCGCTCCTGGCAACACGGTCAACAACCGCACGTCGTACTGGGTGCCCAAGCACTCGGCACGCGTCTTCGTCGAGAGGGTCGACATCGTCTCCGGCGTCGGTCCCCAGCTCGCGAAGGAGGCCGGACCCGCGGCCGCGCGCTTCAACGACATCCACCGCGTCGTCAGCAACCTGGGCGTCTTCGACGTGACGGGCACCGGGCGACACGCTGCGGCTGCTGTCCGTGCACCCCGGCGTCAGCGTCGATGACGTCCGCGCCGCCACCGGCTTCGCGCTCGAGATCGATGCCGATGTGCCCGAGAGCCGCCTGCCGACCCTGGAGGAGCTGATCATCATCCGCGAGGTGCTCGACCCGAAGGGTCTGCGCTTCAAGGAGGTCCCCGACCCGGAGCAGAGCGCATGATCGAGCAGCTGCTGAAGACCCCGTTCACCGAGCTCACCGGCGTACGCCACCCGGTCGTGCAGACCGGCATGGGCTGGGTCTCCGGCCCGCGCCTCGTGGTCGGCACCGCGAACGCCGGGGGCCTGGGCATCCTGGCCAGCGCCACGATGACCTTCGACGAGCTCGAGAAGGCGATCGTCGAGGTCAAGAGCCGCACCGACGAGCCGTTCGGCGTCAACCTGCGCGCTGACGCAGCCGACGCTCCCGCACGCTGCCGGCTGCTCATCGAGTACGGCGTCAAGGTCGCGTCGTTCGCGCTGGCACCCAAGCCCGAGCTGATCGCCACGCTCAAGGAGCACGACATCGTCGTGATGCCCTCGATCGGGGCCGCGAAGCACGCGGTCAAGGTGGCGGCGTGGGGCGCCGACGCCGTGATGGTGCAGGGTGGCGAGGGCGGAGGGCACACCGGTCCGGTCCCGACCACGCTCCTGCTCCCCACGGTCCTGGACGCCCTCAGAAATGCACAGAGTGACATCCCCGTCGTCGCCGCCGGCGGCTTCTTCGACGGACGCGGCCTCGCCGCAGCCCTGTCGTACGGCGCCGCTGGGGTCGGCATGGGCACCCGCTTCCTGCTGACCCAGGACAGCGCCGTCCCTGACGCGGTCAAGCAGCTCTATCTCGAGCGCGGCCTCACCGACACCGTGGTGACGGCGAAGGTCGACGGCATGCCGCACCGGATGCTGCGCACCGACCTGGTCGACGAGCTCGAGGAGTCGAGCACGATCAAGCGGATGGGGCCGACGTTCAGGCGGACGTTGGAGTTCAAGAGGACCAGCGGGATGTCCTGGCGAGACCTGGCCAAGGACGGCCGGTCGATGAAGAAGGCGCAGGGCCGGACCCTCGCCCAGATGACGCTCGCCGCCAACACCCCGACGATGCTGCGCGCCGGCCTGGTCGAGGGTGACACCCACGCGGGCGTGCTCGCCAGCGGCCAGGTGGTCGGCGTGATCGACGACCTGCCCACCTGCGAGGAGCTGATCGACCGGATCGTCATCCGCGCCGCCGACGAGCTGCGCCGCGGGGCGTCGTACGTCGTGTAGCTCAGATCGAGCGCTGATAGGCGAACGCTCGAGCAAGGATCTCGTAGCCGAGCACCTTGTTGACACCGATCATGTGGTCGTTCGACTCCGCGTTCCAGGTGTCGATCGTCTCGAGCTGGGGTTGGGCCTCGGCGAGCCAGCGCACCATGTCGGCCTTGAGCAGCACCCCGAGTCGGTGCCCACGGTGGGCACGCACGACCGAGGTGTCGTGCTGGTGCCCGATCGACGGCCGCGCCGACTCGACGGCGACCACCGTGTGTCCGGCGAGCGCCCCGGTCTCCCGGTGACGCGCGTAGACGCGGTGCAGGACGCCACGGTTCGCCTGGGCCGACTCGTAGGCCACGATCCGTTCGGGCGGGTACACCTCGTCCTCGATCTCGAGGTCGTCCAACGGGGCGTCGTTGATCGCGCCCGTCATCTCGGCGCAGGGCTTCCAGCTCCTCGGGAGGCGTCGATCCGACCCGGCGCACCAGCTCGTAGTCGGCTGCGGCCGCGAGCGCGTCGTCGTACAGCCGGTTCAGCTCGGCGTGGTCCACCTCGGCCAGGTGCTGGCGCCGGTTGACCGACACCTGCTTGCGCTCGAAGCCGTGGCGGGCCGCGAACTCCGGTGGTCCGGGCAGGTCCCAGCTGTCGATACCGACGCTCGTCTTGCCGTCCCGCCGGGCCCGCTCCAGCAGGTGCTCCATCAGCGCCGACCCGTGGCCACGGCGCCGGTGATCCGGGTGCACGTCGATGCCGAACCAGGCGACGTGCAGGTTGTCGTACGTCGTCGTCTGGTAGTCAGCAGTCGCGACGTCGATCCCGTCCACGGTGGCGAGCAGGTAGTCGGTGGGCTCACCGTCCCAGCCGAAGCGGATGTCGTCAGTGATCTTGGCCGGCGTCGTCGGGTGGCTCCACGGCTGCTCGAAGGTCCGCACCGCCTCGAGGACTGCGGCGAAGCGCGCTACGCCCTCGGCGTCCTGCCACGCGATCTCGCTGAGCTCCATAGCTCGAGGATGGACCGCTCCGCCCGCGGACGCATCCGAGTTTCTCGTTCGCACCTGGCTCCCCCCGCCGGACGAGACCCAAGGGACGCGGGCGACAATGGAGTCCACCGCCCGAGGAGACACGTGAGCGAGCAGCAGGCAAAGCCGAAGAAGCGCCCCCGGCACCTGATGGACCCCGACAACCCGCGCCGCGAGGTCAAGTCCGCGGCGACCGGGTCGATGCACCTGGAGCCGGTTCAGAAGTGGGTGCTCTCGATCCTCGCGGCGGTCACCATCGCGCACCTCGCCGCCGGCCTGGTCATCGCCGCGATGTACGTCGACAGCGACCGCTCCGGCGCCCAGGTGGGGCTGAACATCCTGGCCGGTGCGTTCGGGGTGATCGCCGTCGTGGTGTTCCGCTCCATCCACCAGCTCAAGCCGCTGTCGCCCTGGCTGCTGCTCGGCTTCATCCCGACCGCCGTGGGGCTCTGGCTCACCTTCCGCTGACCGCCCGGCCTCTGACCAGCCCCGCCCTAAGGTGGGCGACATGGCTGACACCGAGACCCGAGACCGTGCGACGACCCTGCTCCGCCTCCACCAGGCACCGGAGCTGCTGACCGTCGTCAACGTCTGGGACGTGATCAGCGCCAGGGTGGTCGCCGCCGTGGACGGCACCACCGCGCTGGCGACCGCGAGCCACTCGATCGCCGCCTCCTACGGCTACGAGGACGGCGAGAACATCCCCCTCGACCTGATGCTCGAGGCGGTCGGCCGGATCGTGGCCGCCACCGATCTCCCGGTGAGCGCTGACCTCGAGGGCGGGTACGGCGACCCGGCCGAGACCGTCCGACGGGCGATCGGCATCGGCGTCGTCGGCGCCAACATCGAGGACCAGATGCGCCCGCTCGCGGAAGCGGCGGCCAACGTCGAGAAGATCATGAAGGCGGCCGAGCAGGAGGGCGTCGACTTCGTCCTCAACGCCCGTACCGATGCGTTCGTGAAGGGCGGCGACCGCGACCAGGCCGAGGTGCTGGCCGGGGCCGTCGAGCGCGGCAAGGCGTTCCTCGACGCCGGCGCCCCGGTCGTCTTCGTGCCGGGCCGGCTCGACGACCCGCAGGTGTCGACGCTGGTCGAGGCCTTCGGCCCGCAGCGTCTCACCGTGATCGGCATCCCCGGCGTTCCGTCGCTGGCCCGGCTCGAGGAGCTCGGCGTCGCCCGGGTGTCCTACGGCCCGATGTCGCAGAACGTCGCCCTCACCGCGCTCCAGGAGCTCGTCGAGGACGTGCACCGCGGCGGCGGCGTGCCGTCGACGATGCGGATCCTGAACTAGAGCCGCTCGATGATCGTCACGTTGGCCTGCCCGCCGCCCTCGCACATGGTCTGCAGGGCGTAGCGGCCGCCGGTCCGCTCCAGCTCGTTGAGCAGGGTGGTCATCAGCCGGGTGCCGGTGGCGCCGATCGGGTGACCGAGGGCGATGCCGCCGCCGTTGACGTTGACGCGGTCGTGCGGGGCCCCGGTCTCCTTCATCCACGCGAGGACGACGGAGGCGAACGCCTCGTTGCACTCGAAGAGGTCGATGTCGTCGATCGAGAGGCCGGTCTTCTCGAGGGCGTGTCTGGTCGCACGGATCGGCCCGGTCAGCATCCAGACCGGGTCGTCGCCGCGCACGGAGAGGTGGTGGATCCGCGCCCGCGGGGTGAGGCTGTGGTCAGCGACCGCCTGCTCGGAGGCGATCAGCATCGCCGAGGACGCGTCGCAGATCTGCGACGCCACGGCCGCTGTGATCCGCCCGCCCGGCGCCAGCGGCTGGAGACCTGCCATCTTCTCCATCGAGGTCTCGCGGGGGCACTGGTCGGTGTCGAAGCTCGACCCGTCGGGGAGAGCGACCGGCTCGATCTCGTTCGTGAACCGGCCCTCGGCGATCGCGGCGCGCGCCCGGTCGTGGGAGGCCAGCGCGAACGCCTCCATCTCCTCGCGCGAGATGTCCCACTTCTCCGCGATCATCTCGGCGGAGCGGAACTGGCTGACCTCCTGGCCGCCGTACCGAGCCTGCCATCCGGGCGACTCGGCGAACGGAGTGGAGAAGCCGTACTGCTGACCGACGAGCATCGCCGCCGAGATCGGGATCGCGCTCATGTTCTGCACTCCCCCGGCGACCACCAGGTCCTGGGTGCCGGACAGGACGCCCTGCGCGGCGAAGTGCACTGCCTGCTGGGACGAGCCGCACTGGCGATCGATCGTCACGCCCGGCACGTGGTCGGGCAGACCGGCCACCAGCCACGCCGTACGCGCCACGTCGCCGGCCTGGGACCCGATCGTGTCGCAGCACCCGAGGATCACGTCGTCGACAGCACCCGGGTCGACACCGGTACGGCGCATCAGCGCAGCCAGGGTGTGGGCGGCGAGGTCCGCCGAGTGCACTGCGGCCAGCGCTCCGCCGCGCTTGCCGACGGGAGTGCGGACAGCATCGACGATGAACGCTTCACTCATGGTGGATCCCTTCCAGGAGGATGGACAGGTACTGCCGGGCGATCTCGGTGTGCGTACGGCGCCCACCGGGGCGATACCAGGAGACGGCGACCCAGACGGTGTCGCGGATGAAGCGGTAGGTGAGCTCGAGGTCGAGGTCGTCGCGGAGGACCCCGGCGTCGATGCCGTTCTGCAGGAGCGTCAGCCAGACCTCGCGGGACTGCCGGTTGCGCTCGGCCAGGTAGCCGAACCGGTCGAAGGTGAGGAGGTAGGCCGCCTCGTTCTGGAAGATCGCGACCTCGTCGCGGTGCTTGTCGATCGCCTCGAACGAGACCAGGACGGCCTGCTCCAGCTTCGCCAGCGGGTCCTGGTCGCCGGCGAGGATGTCGTCGTACTGGCCGAACAGCTCCTCCTGGAAGGACCGCAGGATCTCGTCGACCATCGACTCCTTGGAGTCGAAGTGGTGGTAGAGGCTGCCCGAGAGGATGCCCGCAGCGTCGGCGATGTCACGGACGGTCGTGTTCTTGAAGCCCTTCTCGGCGAACAGACCGGCCGCGATCGCGAGCAGGTCGTCCCTCCTAGGCATGTTGGCTGCTCACCGAGACCACCTCACCGGTGAGGTACGACGCGTAGTCGCTCGCGAGGAACACCATCACGTTCGCCACCTCCCACGGCTCGGCCGCCCGACCGAAGGCCTCGCGCTGCTTGAGCTCGTGCAGCAGGTCGTCGGAGGTGACCTTCGCGAGGAAGGGGTGCATGGCCAGGCTCGGCGAGACCGCGTTGACCCGGATCCCGTGCGGCGCCAGGTCGAGCGCCGAGCAGCGGGTCAGCGCCATCACGCCGGCCTTGGCCGCTGCGTAGTGGGCCTGTCCCTCCTGGGCGCGCCAGCCGATCACCGAGGCGTTGTTGACGATGACGCCCTTCTTGCCCGCGGCGACCATCCGCTGCCCGGCCGCCCGCACGCAGCGGAAGGTGCCGGTGAGGGTGATGTCGAGGACCTTGAGCCACTGCTCGTCGGTCATCTCCAGGATGCTCGCGGTGCCGCCCAGGCCCGCGTTGTTGATCATGATGTCGACGCCGCCGAGCTCGTCGGCCACGTCGAGCAGCGCGGTCACCTGGGTCTCGTCGGTGACGTCGCAGACCAGCTGGCGCACCCGGTCGGCGCCGAACTCCGCCGCCAGGGCCTCCTCGGCCTCGGCGAGCCGTCGTGCATGGGTGTCGCTGAAGACCACGGCCTTGGCGCCCTCCTCGAGCGCACGTCGTACGACGGAGGCCCCGATGCCTGCCCCTGCCGCTGCCGTGACGACGACGACCTTGCCCGCCAGCAGGTTGTGGCCGGGGACGTAGTCGGGGGTGGGCTGCTCAGGTCTCGTAGCCGTCATCGGGTCGCTCCCTTGGGTTCGCGGGGCAGTCCGAGCGCACGCTCGGCCAGGATGTTGCGCTGGATCTCGTCACTGCCGCCGTAGATCGTGTCGGCGCGCGAGAAGAGGAAGAGCCGTTGCCAGCGGTCGAGCTCGTAGCCCGCACTGGAGGCGGTGGTCAGGCCGGCCGGTCCGGCAACGTCCATGGCGGTCTCGCCGAGTCGCTTGTGCCAGTTCGCCCAGACCAGCTTGAAGATCGAGGCTGCTGCGTCATCCTCGGTGGAGAGGCCGCGCAGTGCTTGCAGGCGCATCACCTCGAGCTCGACCTTCAGCCGGGCCAGCCGATCGTGGAGCACGGGGTCAGCGATCGTGCCGGTCGTCCTGGCCAGCTCGACGACCCCGTCGAGCTCGCGGGCGAAGCCGACCACCTGGGCGAGGACCGACACTCCCCGCTCGAACCCGAGCAGCGCCATCGCCACCCGCCAGCCCGCTCCGGGCTCACCGACCACCATGTCCGGCCGGGGTGCGCGCGTCGGTGAAGAAGACCTCGTTGAACTCCGACGCCGCCGGTCAGCTGCTCGATCGGGCGGACCTCGACGCCCTCCTGGTCGAGCGGCACCAGGAGGAAGGAGAGTCCGTGGTGGCGTTCGGACCCGGGCTCGCTGCGGCAGAGCGACGAAGGCCCACTGGCTGAGGTGGGCGTTCGACGTCCACATCTTCTGGCCGTCGATGACCCACTCGTCCCCGACCAGTCGGCGCCCGGGTCTGCACGTTGGCCAGGTCGGAGCCGGCGTCCGGCTCGGAGTAGCCCTGCGCCCAGAGCTCCTCGACGGCGACGATCTTCGGCAGGAAGCGCCGCTTCTGCTCCTCGGTGCCGAAGGCCATCAGGGTCGGGCCGAGCAGCTCCTCGCCGAGGTGGTTGACCCGCACCGGCGCATCGGCCTTGGCGTACTCCTCGTGGAAGATCACCTGCTGGATCAGGCTGAGCCCGCGGCCGCCGTACTCCTTCGGCCAGCCGACGCAGGTCCAGCCGTGCTCGGCCAGCAGCCGGTTCCAGGCGACTCGCTCGTCGTGCGCCTCGTGGTCCCGCCCGGCGCCACCGAGACCGCGCAGGTCGGCCCAGGTCGCCGGTCAGGTGCTCCTCGAGCCAGCCCCGCACCTCGGCGCGGAAGGCCTGGTCCTCCTCGGAGTAGGTCAGGTCCACGAGTGATACATTACCAAGCAATTGCTTGGTTGGCTCAGGAGGTTCGGTGGCACGCACGATTCCGGCCGCGCTCGGTGACGCGGCGGACCAGTTCGGTGAGCATCCGGCGTACGTCCAGGGTGACGAGGTCGGTCTCCTTCCTCGAGCTGCTGCGCCGGGTCCGACGGGCCGCTCGCGGCTACGTCGCCCTCGGGCTGGAGCCGGGCGACCGGGTGTGCGTCTGGGCGCCCAACAGCATCGGCTGGGTGGTCGCCGGGCTCGCGGTGTCGTACGCCGGCGGTGTGCTCGTCCCGCTCAACTCGCGCTACATCGGCCACGAGGTGGCCGAGGTCGTCGACCGCACCGGCGCCGCGATCGTCGTGGTCGACGACGGCTTCCTCGGCCGCACCCAGGTCGCCGACCTGAGCGCCGCCAGCGACCTCGCCGCGGTGCTCGCCGTGATCGACCTGACGGACCTTGCCGACCTCGACATGGGCGCGGTCACCGCCGCCGAGATCGACCTGATCGCGGAGTCGGTGCCCGAGGACGACGTCGCCGACATCCTCTTCACCTCCGGCACCACCGGTCGCGGCAAGGGCGCGATGAGCGCGCACCGGCAGACGGTCGGCGTCGCCCGGGCCTGGGGCGAGCTCGGCGGGGTCACCGGCCAGGATCGCTACCTCGTGGTCAACCCGTTCTTCCACTCCTTCGGCTACAAGGTCGGCATCGTCGTCGGGCTGCTGACCGGGTCCACGCTCTACCCGGTCGCGACCTTCGACCTCGACGAGACGATGCGACTGATCGAGACCGAGCGGATCACCGTCCTGCCCGGCGCGCCGACCATCTTCACGTCACTCCTCAACGCCCCCGGCCGCGACCAGCGCGACCTGTCGTCGCTGCGGCTCGCGGTCACCGGCGCCGCCGTCGTGCCCGTGGTGCTGATCGAGCGGATGCGGGACGAGCCTGGGCATCGACCAGGTCGTCACCGCCTTCGGCATGACCGAGGCGGTCGTGGTCACGATGTGCCGGGAGGGCGACTCCGCCGAGACCGTCGCCACCACCTGCGGCCGCGCCGTCCCCGGCATGGAGACCCGCATCGCCGCGACGCGACGGCGAGCTGCTGGTGCGCGGCGACTACGTGATGCTCGGCTACCTCGACGACCCCGAGGCGACCGCCGACGCGATCGACGCCGACGGCTGGCTGCACACCGGCGACGTCGGCGTGCTCGACGACGACGGCAACCTCGCGATCACCGACCGGCTCAAGGACATGTACATCTCCGGCGGCTTCAACGTCTATCCCGCCGAGGTCGAGCAGGCCCTCGCGCGGATGGACGGCGTCGCCGACGTCGCGGTCGTCGGCGTCCCCGACGAGCGGATGGGCGAGGTCGGCAAGGCCTACGTCGTGCGGCTCGGTCCTGCCCGACGAGGTGATCGCCTTCGCCAGGGAGCGGCTCGCCAACTTCAAGGTGCCGCGCGACGTGGCGTTCGTCGACGCCCTCCCGCGCAACCTGTCCGGCAAGGTGCTCAAGACGGAGCTTCGCGGTGGCTGAGGAAGGCGCTCTGCGCCTGGCTCGAACCGGCGCGCACCCCGAATGGAGACGTCATGGACCTGAACCTGTCCGAGTCCGAGCTGGCCTTCCAGGCCGAGGCCCGGGCCTGGCTCGAGGCGAACGTGCCGGCGGAGCCGCTGGCGTCGATGGACACCGCCGACGGCTTCGTCGCCCACCAGGAGTGGGAGAAGCGGCTGTCCGACGCACGCTGGTCAGTCGTGTCCTGGCCGACGGCGTACTCCGGCGCGAGGCCTCGCTGGTCGAGTGGGTCGTCTTCGAGGAGGAGTACTACCGCGCCGGCGCGC
>CAVOFS010000006.1:0-174364 GCA_963695055.1 uncultured Actinomycetota bacterium
CCGCGACCATGATGAGGGCCGCCGAGGTGACCACGCGGCCGGTGCCGGCGAGACCGCGGGCAACGGACTCGGTGTTGTCCCCAGTGCGGTCGTACTCCTCCCGGATGCGCGAGAGCAGGAACACCTCGTAGTCCATCGAGAGCCCGAAGAGGATCGGGAACATGATGATGACGATGATGGATGTGAGGGGCGTCGGTCCGTCAAGGCCGAGAAGCTCAGCGCCCCAGCCCCACTGGAACACCGCGACCATGACGCCGTATGCGGCGCCGATGGACAGCAGGTTCATCACCGCCGCCTTCAGCGGGACGAGGATGGAGCGGAAGACCATCATCAGCAGCAGGAACGAGACTGCGATGACGGCGCCGATGAACAGCGGCAGCTTGGCTGAGAGCTGGGCGTTGAGGTCGTCGGTGACCGCGGTGATGCCCGAGATGTAGACGTTGCCGGGGATGACGTCGCGGACCCGGTCGATGGTCGCCGAGGTGTCCAGATCGGCCGGACCGGTGGTCGGGGTGGCGGTGAACACGACCGTGTCGCCGTCCTCGGAGGTCTGCGGGCCGCTGACCGAGACGATGCCCGGGACGGCCGCGATGTCATCGGCCACCGCCTGGACGCCGGCGGCGTCGGTGCCCGTGGCGCTGAGGTCGACGACGACCAGGAGGGGTGCGTTGATGCCGACACCGAACCCTTCGGTGAGCAGGTCGTAGGCCTGACGGTGGGTGGTCTCCTTCGGGGCGTCGCCGGCGGCTGGGAACCCGGTCTGCATCCACAGCGCGGGGGCAGCGATGGTCAGCAGGACCGCGACGGAGCCGAGCAGGTAGGGCCACGGGCGGGCGGAGACGCGGTGACCGAACCTCCACCAGGCGGTGTCCTCGGCTGCCTTGACCGGGCGGTGCCTGCGCCCGATGCGGCCCTTGTCGATGCGGTCGCCGAGCAGGCTGAGCAGCGCCGGGAGGAGGGTGACGGCTGCGATGACTGAGGAGAGGACCATCATCGCGGTTGCGAGTCCGATGGAGGTCAGGACGCCGACGCCGGTGATAGCGAGTGCTGAGGTGGCGATGACGACGGTCCCGCCGGCGAACACGACAGCGGCACCGGAGGTCCCCATCGCGGCAGCGAGCGCTGTCGGGTTGTCCCGACCGGCGGAGCGGTTCTCGCGGTACCGGGCGACGACGAACAGTGCGTAGTCGATGCCCACGCCGAGTCCGACGAGGCCGGCGACGGGGATGGCGGACACGGACACGTTCATGAACCCGGCCATGAGGGTGATGCCACCGATGGCGGCGCCGACCGCGACGAGGGCGAGGCCGATGGGTAGGACCGCGGCAACGAAGGTGCCGAACACGACGAGGAGGACGAGGAGCGCGACGAGCAGGCCGATGCCGACGTGGCCGGAGCTGCCACCGCCGGCGTTGAGGAACACTGCGTCGCCGCCGAGCTCGACCCGGACGCTGCTGGTGCTCGGGTCCGCGCCGATGCCGGTGACACCGTCGGACAAGGTGGCGAAGGCCGGCTTGCCCATCTCGCGCTCCGGCACGTCGAGGGTCATGACCGAGTAGCCGATGCGGCCGTCCTCGGAGATGGTGCCGGCCTCGAACGGGTCGGTGAGTGACGCGACGTGGTCGAGCCCGCCCACCTTCTCCAGGACGGTGGCGACGGCCGCCTGGTCGTCTTCGAGGGTGGCGCCGTCCTGGGCTTCGAACACGACCAGGGCGTTGCCCTTCGCGGCCTCGGGGAAGTTGCTGTTGACGAGGTCCATCGCTCGGGAGCTCTGGCTGCCGGGTGCGGAGAAGTCGTCGACGAACGTGCCGCCGCCGACGGCGGCGAGGAAGAAGACGGCGACCAGGGCGAACACCCAGGTCGCGATCGTGCGCCACGGGTGCCTCGCGCTGGCCATTGCCACGGCGCGGGTGAGTCGGTTCATGGTCGTGCCTTTCAGGTGTGGTGGCCAGCGGTGGTCTTGCCCGGTCTGAGATGTCTGTCGGGCTGCGCGGCTGCTGCTGTGTGAGTGCCTGTTGGTTGTGAACGTAGGAACCGATGTGGTGAGCGGTCGTCACCACACGTGGTGAGCTGGGTGGTGATTCCGAGCGGGTTCGGCTGTCGGGAGCGAGCAGTTCCTGGCGCGTTGAGACGCCCCCGGCTCCATGAAGGAGGCGGGGGCGCTTGGGCGTTGCGGTCGTGGACCGCACCGGCGTCGGACGGGGGCCGCATGGGGGAGGACGGGCGCCGTCCGACGGGACCGGTCAGGCCGTGGTGCGGCGGGCGAGGATGCGGCCGCGGGCTTTGTGCAGGCGAGGCATGAGCCCGTAGATGACGATGGGGACCGCGATGGTGGCGAGGACGAAGGTCCGCAGAACCGGGTTGGTGTCCTTGAGGGACGGGCCGATGGTCAGGTTCAGCACCGTCAGCGTCGGGAACACCGCGATCCAGATCATGAGCGCGAGCTGGTGCTTCGAGGGCGGTCCGACCAGTCGGACCGGCTCGGCGGACGGGCTGACGCCGGCGTTGGGGGTGGGGTTGGGCATGGTGAAGCTCCTTCGGAGTCGAGGGTGGTACGTCGGGTCAGCGAGGTGCTGGTCCGGACCGGTGCGGCCGGGGGCCGCGTGTCTGTGGGACTGAGCCAGGGATGAGCTCGGCCGAGGGGCTCAGCCGACGGGGAGGCCGAGGCGGAAGTTGGTGACCGCGATGGGCAGGTCCTCGTCGACGAGGTCGTTGTTGATGGCGATGGCCGCGGCGGAGCCTTCGCCGGCGGCGGTGATGACCTGGGCGCGCGGGTTCACGGCGTTGCCGGCGGCCCAGACGCCAGCGACGCTGGTGCGCCCGGTCGCGTCGACCGCGACCCAGCCGTTCGTGCGTCGGTCGCGCAGCCGAGGTCGGAGAGGAGCGTGTCGTTCGGCACGAACTGCGGGCGAACGAACACCGCAGACCGCGGCACGACCCGACCGTCGGGGAACTCGACACCGGTGAGCCGGTCGTTCTCGACGACGAGGCGGGTGACCTTCTCCGCGACGATGCCGATGGCGCGAGCGATGAGCTGTTCGCGTGGCGGCGATGCTCACGGTGTGGCCGTTGGCGAAGAACACGACGTCGTCGGACCACTGCCGCACCAGGTGCGCGTGGCCAGGGCCTGCTCGAGCGCTGGGTGTCACCGTTGCCGTCTGCGAGGACGCCGAGGGGCTGGTCCCGGACCTCGTAGCCGTGGCAGTACGGGCAGTGCAGCAGGTCGCGTCCCCATCGCTCCCGCACTCCGGGGATGTCTGGGATGTCGTCGTGTAGCCCGGTCGTGACCAGGACGCGACGTGTGGTGAGCGTGGAGCCGTCCGCGAGCGCGACCACGAACCCGCGGCGGGTGTGAGCGCTGCACGCTCTGGCACGCGGTGATGGTCGCGACCGTTCCGGAGACGAGCTCGCCGCCGTAGCCGGCGACCTCGGCGCGGGCCGCGGCGAGGAGCTCGGACGGCGGCAGGCCGTCGGAGCCGAGGAAGCCCTGCATGTGGGCAGCGGGTGCGTTGCGCGGCTGGCCTGCGTCGACGACTGCGACGCGGCGGCGGGCGCGGGTGAGGACCAGGGCTGCGGAGAGGCCGGCAGCGCCTCCGCCGACCACCACCACGTCGTATGTGTTCATGTCACGAGAGTGACCCCGTCACGCTCGACGACAACGGCTGTTGCCGATTCCGGGAACGGCGCGGTGCAATGGCTCGCATGGCAACGACTCGAAGTACCCCTGTCGGCCCGGTTCCGCACGGACGCTTCAGGTGCCCTGTCGCCGATAGCGGCGACACTGGACCTGGTCGGTCCGCGACTGCGGCGGGTGCGTGAGCAGCGAGGTGTGACCCTGACGGAGGTCGCTCACCTGACGGGGATCTCGAAGAGCACGTTGTCGCGGCTGGAGAACGGGCAGCGGCGCCCGAGCCTGGAGCTGCTGCTGCCGCTCGCGCAGACCTACCGGGTGCCCATCGACGACCTGGTCGGTGCCCCACAGGTCGGCGACCCTCGCATCCGGCTCGAAGCCACGCCGAGTCAACGGACGCACCGTGCTTCCGCTGACCCACCCGGGTGGCATCCAGGCGTGGAAGATCGTCATCCCGACATCCCAGTCGGACCCGAAGCCGCGCACCCACGACGGGTTCGAGTGGCTCTACGTGCTGTCCGGGCAGATGCGGCTCGTGATGGGCGACCAGGACATCGTCCTGGGCCTCGGCGAGGCCGCCGAGTTCGACACCCGGGTGCCGCACTGGTTCGGTAGCACCGGCGAGGGCCCCGCCGAGGTCCTCAGCATCTTCGGCCGCCCCGGCGAACGGATGCACACCCACGCCAGCACCACCGAGTCCGCGCACTGACGCGGTCGGCGTCGAAGCGGCGGTCGACCCCGCGACGAAGGCCGTCTTCTGCCCTACGCTCGGGGGGCGTCGGGTCCGACGCCCAGGAAGGGGAGCCGCATGGCCGACCCACTGGTGGAGACGAAGCTGCTCCAGCCGAGTCCGCGACGCGACGTCGTCGCGCGGCCTCGGCTTGCCGGCATGCTCGAGCGCGCGGCCGGCTCGCCGGTCACGCTGGTCTCTGCGCCCGCCGGGTTCGGGAAGACATCGCTCCTCGCGGCCTGGATGAGCACCAGACCCGACACCTCAGCGGGCGATCACCCCGTCGCATGGGTGTCGCTCGACGACCGGGACCGTCAGGCGACGTCGTTCTGGACCTACGTCCTGCTGGCCCTCGACCGGGCCGTCCCGGGCTCCGGTGATGCCGCACTCACTCTCCTGCAGTCCGGGCAGGCGTCGGTCGAGTCCGTGCTCGCCGGGGTGGTGAACGAGCTCAGCGTCCAGTCTGGCGATGTCACGCTGGTGCTCGACGACTACCACCTCGCTGATGGTGTCGAGGTCGCGGCTGGGATGACGTTCCTCGTGGACCACATGCCGCCACAGCTTCGGCTGGTCATCAGCACCCGCGCGGACCCCGCACTGCCCCTGTCGCGGCTGCGGGCACGCGGAGAGCTGCTCGAGGTCCGCGCCGCCGACCTCCGCTTCACCGGCGACGAGGTGACCTCCTACCTCAACGACCTCCACGGCTTCGGCCTCACGGCGACCGACATCGCGTCGTTGGAGACCCGCACCGAGGGCTGGGTCGCGGCGCTCCAGCTCGCCGCCATCTCGCTGCGCGACCGCGACGACCCGTCCGCGTTCATCGCCGGGTTCGCCGGCGACGACCGGTTCGTCGTCGACTACCTCGCCGACGAGGTCCTGAGCCGCCAGCCCGACGACGTTCGCCGCTTCCTGCTCGACACCTCGGTCCTGTCGCGACTCACCGGACCGCTCTGCGACGCGCTCAGCCCGCCTCCACCGGCAGGTGGGCGCAGCGGCAAGGCGATGCTCGAGACGTTGGACCGCGCGAACCTCTTCCTCGTCCCGCTCGACGACCACCGCACCTGGTACCGCTACCACCACCTGTTCGGCGACGTCCTCCAGTCCCACCTGCTCGAGGAACGACCCGGAGACGTGCCCGAGCTGCACCGCCGAGCAGCCGACTGGTACGCCGAAGCCGGCCAGGTCGAGGCCGCGGTCCGGCACGCCCTAGAGGCCGACGACCTGGACCGTGCCGCTGACCTCATCGAAGGCTCCTTCCGGGACCTCGGCCGCGAGCGGCGCGAGGACCTCGTCCGCCGGTGGGCACACCAGCTGCCCGATGACGTCGCTGCGCAACCGCCCGGTCCTGGCGATTGCCCTCATCGGCGGCCTGATGGCCAGCAACGAGTTCGACGGCGTGGACGTTCGCCTGGACCACGTCGAGGACCTGCTGGCGAGGCCGAGCGGCGGACCTCGTGGTCGTCGACCGCGACGAGCTCGCGCGAGTGCCGGCGGCCGTCGAGATGTACCGCGCAGCGCTCGCGCTCATCGGCGGCGACCCGCCCGGTGCCATCGCCCGCGCCCAGCACGCCATCGACATCGCAGTCGACGGGGACGACCTCGTCGTCGGAGCGACAGCGGCGCTCTCGGGGCTGGCGTCCTGGTCGACCGGCGACCTCACCTCCGCCCACGCCAGCTACGCGCGGTCTATCGACGCGCTGACCCGTGCCGAGCACATCGCGGACGTGCTGGGCTGCTCGATCGCGATGGCCGACATGGAGCTGCGCCTGGGCCATCTGCGCGACGCCGACCGGACTCTGTCCCACGCTCTCGAGCTCGCCGAAGCCAACACGCCAGCGGGGGCGACGGTCATGCGAGGCACAGCCGACATGCTCGTCGGCTTGAGTCGCGTCGCCTGGTACCGCAACGACCTGTCTGCCTCGGCCGAGTACCTGCGCCGGGCAGACGAGCTCGGGGAGCCGGCGTCTCTCCCACAGAACGCCTACCGGTGGCGGGTCGGGATGGCCCGACTGCGAGCGGCCGCCGGAGACCTGCCGGCCGCGTTGGCCCTCCTTGACGACGCAGAGCGCGTCTACGTCGGTGACTACTCCCCGAACGTGCAGCCCGTCCCCGCAACGCGTGCCCGGGTGCTCGCAGCGCAAGGAGACCTGGCCCAGGCGCAAGCCTGGGCGCGCCAGTACGAAGTTGCGGCGGGCGACGAGCTGTCCTACTTCCGCGAGTACGAGCACACCACTCTCGCGAGAGTCCTCCTGGCCGAGCACGCTGCCACGGGGTCCACCCAGTCCCTCCAGACCGCTCTCGGGCTTCTCGACCGTCTGTTCGCCGCCGCTACCGACGGCGCGCGTGTCGGCACGGTTGTCGAGCTCGAGGTGCTCCGAGCCATCGCGTACGACGCGAACAACGCCCGCGCCGAGGCGCTCGAGGCGCTCGGGCACGCAGTCGGGCTCGCCGAACCTGACGGATGGGTCCGCGTGTTCGTTGACTCCGCAGCCGCGGTGACAAGCCTGCTGCGCGAGGTCGCGGCAGGCCAGCCGCCGTCCGGGTACGCGTCGGTCCTGCTCGCTGCGGTGACCTCAGGCGCGACCGCAGCAGCCGCACCTCGCCAACCCGGTCCGGGGACCGCGCCCGCACAGCCACAAGAACTGGTGGACCCATTGAGCGACAGGGAGCTCGACGTGCTGAGACTCCTCGGGTCAGACCTCGACGGTCCGGCCATCGCACGGCAGCTCACGGTCTCCCTGAACACCGTTCGCACTCACACCAAGCACATCTACACCAAGCTCGACGTGAACAACCGGCGCGCCGCCATCAGCAGAGCACACCAGCTCGGCCTCCTGACGCGCTCCGGGGGCCGCTGACCCTCGTCAACACGACCGGGTGACTGGGTGGCTGGGTGGCCCGCTGTCAATGCGTCGCTGCGAGGGTCGCGGCGGCTGACCGTGTGCGCCCGGGGAGTCTGGAAGCCCTTCGTGAGCAACCAGATGGGTAGCACCAGCGCTTCGAAGAGGCCACCGGGCACGAGGAGGGCCTGTCCCGCCCCGGCGTCCATGTCGAGGACGCCGAGAAGGTCCAGGGGCACACCGACAGCGAGGCAGCCGTAACCCACGAGTCCGAGCAGCGCGATGGGTCGCGGAACGAGCCGTGACACGAACAGCAAGTACGTGAGGATGAGGCCACCAGCAGCCGTTGGGACGTACACCCACAGCAGGTGGTTGGGAACGACCTCCAACTGGGTCAGGAGGTAGATACCGCAGGCCGCCGAGACGGTGAACTCGACGACCCGCAGCACGGGGTACCAGATGGCCAGTCGCGCATCGATCGGCTTCAGGACCGGGTACATGAGCAGGCCGATACCGACGACGGCAAGGCCGGCGCACATCATGAACAGGACACCTGCTGTGAGTGCTGTCCGGCTGGCGTCGCTCTCGGTGTAGGCCGAGATGAGACTGGTGCCGGCAATGGCGGTCGCCATCTGTACGAAGAACAAGATTCCGACGGCGGTCGCCGTACTGCTTCTCGAGCTCATGACGAGCTCCCCTCTGCCGCAGGACGACGCCTACGGCACTCGCGAGATGACACCTGACCGGCAATCGCCGACAGGAGCGTTCACGCGCCAGGTGAGTGCCATGCGGCATAGGCCGAGACTCGGGGCGACCACCACGTCGTGTGTTGTCACCGACAGTCCTCGCATGCGTCGGAGACCACAACCGATGTTGCCGAAACGGGGACCGAGGGCCTCGACACCTTGGACTCGCGCGGGCGAGCAAGTTCACCACCCTGGTCACCACATGATGTGACGACCACTCACCGCTTCGGCTCCTAGCTTGCTGCCATCAGGACGACTTCAGCTCTCGCTGGAACCGTCAGGACCAGCAAGAGGAGCACTCCCGTGAACACCCCACCCGTTGGCCAGCACGAGCCCGGTCTGTACGAGATCCGCCTCGAAGGGCGTCTCCACGAACGGTGGCTGGCGTGGTTCGACGGCATGACGCTCACCAGCGTCCCCAACCCGGGTTCGGACAGCCACGCCAGTGCCGGGCAGGGCGTCGTCACGGTCCTGCGCGGTCCCGTCGCGGACCAGGCCGCCCTGCACGGCATGCTCGCGCGCCTCCGCGACTTCGGGATGCCTCTCATCTCCGTCGCCCGCGTCGAGCCGGGCCCGACAGCCAACGCCGAGGCGGTCGCCGGTGACGAACGGTGAACCACGTTCCAGCACCTGACCTCGCACGCAGCATCGAGTCCGCGGTTCGAGCCCGACCCCAGGCGAGCTGGCCGGTACCGGTCGCGCTCGTCGCGTTGAGCATCATCCCGCTCACCGCGGGCACCCTGCGCCTCATCCAACTGGCTGGCGGACCCGCCGTCATCCCCGCCGACGCCAGGTTCACCGGGCTCCCGGTCGCCCTCGTCGTCCACATCCTCGGCGCCGCCGTCTTCGCACTGGGCAGCATCCTCCAGTTCGTGCCCCGGTTCCGACGCAAGCACCTGCCCTGGCACCGACGCGCCGGACGAGTCCTCGCCGTCGCCGGACTCATGGTCGCCGGGTCCGCGCTCTGGCTGACGCTGACGTACTCACCGAAACCGGGCACGGGGGACGTGCTCTACGCGTTCCGGCTGGTATTCGCATCCGCCATGGTGGGCGCCATCGTTCTCGGGGTTCGTGCTGCCCGCGCCCGCAACATTCCTGCCCACCGGGCCTGGATGGTTCGCGCCTACGCCATCGGCCTCGCAGCCGGCACCCAGGCGTTCACCGAACCCCTCGGCGGCGCACTGTTCGGCACCGGGAGTGTCCGAGACGACTTCGCGAAGGGCGCCGCCTGGGTCCTCAACCTCGCCATCGCCGAATGGGCCATCCGCCGCCAACCCCGTCGCCCCTCTGGCAGACAACTCCGGCAACCCAGCCACCTACGCACTGGCACCGGAGCATCGGCATGACACGACGACCGGCACGACAACAGCCACCGAGTCCCTCACCCCTCCGGCGCCTGGCTCGACACCGTCAGCTACGCGCTCCTTTCCGACGAATGAATACCCGTAAGCCCGTGACCCCTCACCACCCCAGGAGATCTCCATGACCAGCACAGTCAGCGGCCCAACCACCGGCCCCGCGGACCCGCCCGCCAGCCGCCCGCCCGCAACGCCCGTGACCACCGCCAGCCTGTCCGTACGTCGCCTGAACCTGATGCGCGTCGGCTACCTCTTCATGGGCCTCGGACTCGTCGCGGTGAAGTGGCCGCTACTTCCACAAGCACACACACTCCCGCTCTACGAAGGCGTCACCGTGTGCGTCCTCGTCGCGATGTCGCTGTTCGCGCTCCTCGGCGTGCGCTACCCGACCAAGCTGCTCCCGCTGCTGTTGCTGGAAACGGCCTGGAAGGTCCTGTGGCTCTCCGTGGTCGCACTCCCCACGGCCGTCGCCGGCGACCTGGAGCCTGCGACCACCACCGTTCTCGTCAACTGCTCATTCGTGGTCGTCATCGCGGCCGTCATCCCCTGGCACTACACCTGGCGTCGATTCGTACTCGAGAAGGGCGAGCCTTGGCGCGCGGCAACACAAAGCCCTAGCCACGACCCAACCCGTACCGGTCGGCCTGAGACGAGATGATCAGCCATCAGCGGGCGCATCGACGCCGGGCATCCCCTTGTTCAGGAGGTCGTCGGCGCGATCGGAGCTGCCGAGCGCCGCGACGTCGCCCTGACCGGTGCGCCGTACGGAAGCGATCTTCGCCTCTACGCCGGCACCGGTGGAATTCCGACGCTGCACTACGGCCCCGGTGACGTCCGCCTCGCACATGGCCCGCGCGAACAGGTCGACATCGACGAGCTGATCCGGACCACGCGTTCGCTCGCGGTACTCGCCGTGCGCCGGTGCGGCGCCCACGTTTGAGGCGCTTGGGAGTCGCGAGCCGCAGTCCGCGGTCGTTAGGCCCGAGTGCTGGTGCCCCGAGCCACGAGGGTTGCATCGATCGAACCCGCCGCAGCGAGGCGCCTGAGCATGTCGGACGCGGCCGCTCGTGTCTTGTCTTCTGCGGTCGGCTGTAGCAGCCCTCGACTATGACCGAGCCGACCACCCAGGAATGTGTGTGGACGCTGCATTCAGGGCGAGATGATGCTCGGGGGAGTGGGGACCGAAGGTGCTGGAGCCGCAGAAGGGGTTCTCCGGTCGGGTCGGTCGATCGAAACCGAGCCGGAATGGCTCAACTGGTCGGCGAAGCATGCGCCCGCGTCCTGCCGAAGTCGTCTCTCGCACCAGGGGTGCATGTGGCGGCGCGTGGGTACTTGAAAGGAACGTGTGCAACCGAGGGAGGGCCGCATCTTGTCCGATGACAGCGATGACATTGAGCTGCTTAAGCAGCGAGCCAGCAGGCAGCAGGAGAAGCTCGACCAGGCGACGGCGGTGGCCGTCCTCGCTCAGACGCGGTTCGACAGTGCCTCGGCAGCATTTGAGGACGCGGAGCGTGAACGCAAGCGGGTTGCAGCCGCACTGAAGCTCGCCCGCAAACGCGCCGACCGGCTCGCGAAAGAGGCGAAGCGCACCAAGAAGCTCGCCAAGGCCACCGCGGAGGACCTCGACGACGCCCAGTCGGAGCTCGCGGAGAACTACGGCACCCGCGACAAGCGTCAGGCGAAGCTGGAGAAGGCGCAGGCAGCGGTGGCCGCCGCCCAGGTGACTTCCGCGGCAACCGAACCCGTTGCATCGGTCACGAAGTCGGCACCTGCGAAGCGGACTCCCGCCCGGAAGTCACCTGCCAAGAAGACGTCGCCGGTGAAGAAGCAGGCGCCTGCCCGGAAGACTCCGGCGAAGCGAGCAGCCCCGGCCAAGTCCACAGCCGCAAAGTCCACGACCGCCAGGTCCACGACCGCGAAGAAGACGACCTCACGGTCGACTGCCACGAGGACTTCGGCGAAGAAGGCCTAGCGGGTTCGGGCGGCTGTCGTCAGCTTCTTCGACGAGGCCCTGCTCGGCAGGTGACTGATCTCGGCGCCACGAAGGTGGAAGTCCCCGACCCAGGAGACCTCGCCTCCCCAGGCTCGGGGGTGGAAATCCCCCTACAGTGGCCGCATGACCCTTCGCGTCGTCTTCGCTGACGACAACTACTTGGTGCGCGAAGGCGTCGCCGGTCTGCTGACGGCGACACCCGACATCGAGCTGGTCGAGACCGTCGGTGATCCGGTCGCCCTCTACGCCGCGGTCGAGGCCCACCGACCCGACGCGGTGCTGACCGACATCCGGATGCCGCCGTCGTTCACCACGGAGGGCATCGATGCGGCCAAGCGGATCCGCTCGGACTTCCCGGACGTGGGGGTGGTCGTGCTCTCCCAGTACGTCGAGGAGGACTACGCCTACGACCTGCTCGTCGACGGAGTCGCAGGCCTCGGCTACCTCCTCAAGGAGCGGGTCAGCCAGGTCGACGACCTCATCCGGGCGTTGCACGAGGTGGCCCGGGGCGGTTCCGCGCTCGACCCCAAGGTCGTGGAGGGGCTGATGGCCCGCACCTCCAAGGAGGCCAGCTCGCCGCTGCGGAGGCTCAGCGAACGGGAGACGGAGGTGCTCCAGGCGATGGCCACGGGGCTCAGCAACGCGGCCATCGCGGCGTCCCTGTTCATGAGCGAGCGCTCGGTCGAGAAGCACATCGGGTCGGTGTTCCAGAAGCTCGATGTCGTCAACGAGTCCGACGTCAACCGACGGGTGATGGCGGTGCTGGCGTTCCTCGACGCGACCCGCGGAGGGCGTCCGGCCTGAGTGCTAGCCGCACGGGCCGAGAGCGGGCAGCCCCCTCCCGACTGCTCCGCGGATCGGGAAGAATCCGGCGTGTGGTGACCCCATGACTGATTCCCCCGACCCCGACGCCGACGTCCGGGTCCTGGTCGTCGACGACCAGGAGCCCTACCGGCGCGCCATGACCGCGGTGGTCGAGGCGACGGACGGGTTCGTGGTCGTCGGCCAGGCCGCGTCCGGTGAGCAGTCGCTCGAGGCGGCTGCCGCGCTCCGGCCCGACCTCGTGCTCATGGACGTCAACCTGCCCGGCATCGACGGCATCGAGGCGTCCCGTCGGCTGACCGGCCGCCCCGGCGGACCGGCGGTCGTACTCCTCTCGACGTACGACGCCGACGAGTTCGACATCTCCGGTAGCGGTGCCGTCGACTACGTGCCCAAGGCGGCCTTCGGCCCCGACCGCTTGGTGGACGCCTGGGCCAGCGCCGGCTCCCCGTCGAGCGACCCTGCCTGAGCCGACGGGATCCGCACGGTCAGCTCGTCATCGGTGCTCGACAGGGAGCCGTCGGCTGCCGCGACCCGGTCCTCGACGGCCTGCAGGTCCACCCGCTCGACCGCTACGCCGCTCAGGCACAGACGTAGGCCGTGCTCGTCCGCGCTGATCCGCACCACCGAGCCGTCGGACAGCGCGGGGACGGCCTCCGCGCAGCAGAAGTAGACGGCCATCTCGACTCGCGGCGCGAACCTGCGGTCCGCGGCCGAGTCCTCCACCTCCAAGATCGAGGCCAGCCCCGCCTGCCCCAGCCGCGACCTCAGGGCCGAGGCCAGGCCGACCCTGGCCAATTGGGTCGGGAAGACGCCTCGGGTCAGCTCACGGAGCGACTCGAGGGCGCCGTTCGTGTCGGCCAGCAGCGGTGCGAGGGCATCGTCACCGAGGTCGGCGGCCTCTCGTGCTGCCGCGATCCGCCCCGGCAAGGACGACAGCCGCGGCAGGACCTCGCGGGAGATCGCCGCCTCCAGGGTGCGCCGCGCGTCGTCGCTGGCGTCGACGAGCCGGGCACGCGACTCGGACAGCTGCTGGGTGGCGTGGTCCAGCTTCTCCACCCGCTGCGTGAGCTGCGTGGCCAGTGCGGTGTTGCGGAAGGCCATCGCAGCCTGGTCGGCCAGGGCTTGGAGCAGGCGCGTGTCGGCCGGCCGCAGGCTGCGGCCCTCGGGCACGAGCACGGTGATGCCACCGAGGAGCTGTCCGCCGCTCCGGACGGGCACGTCGTACGGCGAGCCTGAGCCAGGACCGGTCTGCCCCCAGGTCGCACTCACCACGCCGGCGCCGGGCACGTCGAGGGTCACGATCGCGCCTTGGGCCGACACCGCCCGGCCCGCGGCGTCGGCGACGGCCGGCAGGAGGGTATGCGGCAGCGGCGACTGGACGATCCGGCTGCTGAAGTCCGAGAGCGCGATGTACGGCCGGGCCCGGGGTCCGTAGGCGAGCCGGTTCGCGAAGTGCACGACCCACCGCCGCAGCGGCTGGAAAGCGACCGCGACGGCGGCCGTGCCGGCGAGGGACAGCCACCAGCCACCGGCCCGGCTGTCGACCTCGTCACCGATCAGCACCACGACAGCCACGTATCCGATCGCGGCGAAAGCGGTGCCGGCCGCGACCAGCACTGCCGCGTTGATGATGACGTCCACGTCGTGCAGCCGGTAGCGCAGCACGGCCACGGTGTGCAGCACGGGCAGAAGGAAGAACGCGGCGAAGAGCGGCACAGCGGTGGCGTAGGTCTGCCGACCGTCGTTCACCGTCTGGCCGACGATCAGCACGACCAGACCGGCTAGGACCAGGACCGGGCCGACCGCGACCAGGCGCAGCTGCTGCCGTCGCGTGCCGTCGCTGCGGCGCAGCCGGACCACCATCGACACGGCGCTGGCGACCAGGGCCACCAGGATCAGCAGGAACCCGATGTCGGTCATGACGCTCGGCACCGGGGCAAGGTCGGGATCGTCGATCTCGAAGGTGCGGATGTCACCTGCGCTCATCCCGATCGCGTACAGGAGCTCTCCGGTGATCAGGAGCCACGGCACGACGAGCCAACGCCGTGAGAGCAGCCGCCCGTCGGGCGCGAGCAGCAGGATCAGCGAGATGCCGGCAATGCTCAGCTGGCCGCTCGTCAGGACCGACAGCCACCCGACCACGCCGGCCAGGGCGGTCGGCCCGGGACCGCCTTCCTGGAACACCCAGATGTGGTACGCCTCGCAGAACACCGACACCGCACCCGTCAGCCCGATGAGTGACAGCAGCCAACCGATCGGATGGCGCTCGTACCGGGAGACGATGACGGCGCCCAGCCACCCGCTGAGGACCACGGCCCCGGTGAGGAACGGGAAGCCGTGTTCGGCGACCGACTCCTCGGAGAGGACCGTGCGGTAGGTGGCGGTCAGCGCGACGTCTGCGACGGCGAAGATCGTGGTCAGGACCGCGAGGACCCACGCCAGGTGGGCGTGCCGCACCTCAGGCCCCTGCCGGGACGGGGATCCGGGCCCGTACGCGGGTCCCGCTCGTGGTGGACGAGACGTCCAGGGAGCCGTCGAGGGCGACCAACCGTTCGCGCATGTTCGCGAAGCCGCGGCCGCCGGCCACCGTGGCGAGGTCGAAGCCCCGGCCGTCGTCCTCGACGCAGACGGTCAGCGACCCGTCGCTCCCGAGGTGGAGCTCGACCCGGACACGCGTCGCCTGCGCATGCTTCGCGGCGTTCTGGAGCGCCTCCGTGGAGCAGAAGTACGCCGCGGCCTCCACGCGAGGTGAGAGCCGGCCGACACCCGTCCCCTCGACCACCACCGGCACGGGGCTGGTCGCGGCCGCCGCTTGCAGCGCCGCTACCACGCCGTGGTCGCTGAGGGTGGCCGGGTAGATGCCGTGGGTGAGCCGGACCAGCGTGTCCACCCCCTCGCGGGCCGCCTCCTCCTGCTGGGCGAGCACCGCCCGCGCGCGGTCCGGGGCGGTGGCCGACAGAGTCTGCGCCAGCCGCAGGTTGACGGCGAGAGCGACGAGGTGCTGCTGCGCACCGTCGTGGATGTCGCGCTCGATCCGGCGACGCTCGTCGTCCTGGGCGTCCACCAGACGCTGCCGGGACCCCTGCAGCTCGAGCACCCGCGCGGCCAGCTCGTCGGCCCGCTGTTCCAGCTCCGACAGGAGCACCGCCGATCTCAGGGCCAGCCCGGCCTGGGCGGCGAGCCCCGAGAACAGGCGATCCTCCACCGCGGTGAGCCGCACGCCCGGGCGCTCCTGCAGCACGAGCACCCCGAGCACGCTCGACGCGTGCCGGACCTCGCGCCAGCGCCGACCCGGGTGCCCCTCCACGCGGCGATCACCACCGGGAGGCTGGTCGCGCGTGCCGGTGTCCGCGGGCCACCGGGCCGCCAGCACCATCCGGTCGCCCGCCGCGATCCAGACCTCGGCCCAGGTCGCACCCGTCCCGTCGGCCAGCACCTGCGCCATCCGTTCCGGCACGTCCTCCACGGCGTACTGTCCCGTGACGGCGCCGGAGAACCTGCTCAGCACCTCGAAGGGGTCGACGCGCGTGCTGTGCAGGACCCGGTCGGCGGAGGAGCGGAGCTGCCTGTGCACCCGGTCGAACGCCAGCGCCACCGCCGTGGTCGCGATGACGGCGAGTGGCAGCCCCGGGAGCGACGCCTGGCCGAGGAGCCAGCCACCGCCGACGACCACCGCGGCGTAGACGGCCAACACGAAGAGCAGCAGCCCGCCCACGACGAGCGTCTCCGCGCGCCAGTTCCGCCCCACGTCGCGCGGAGACAGCGGCCAGGTGGTCATGCAGGCAGTCTGCGCCCATCTCGCGTCCGGTGGGAGGCGGTCACCCACACGGCTTCGGTGGTGCTGGCCGCACGGGCACCCGCGTCCGACCGGCCGGTCAGCACCGCGGACTGTGCGCCCAGCCCTCTGGGGCGCACCGGTGCGATTGCCGTCTGCTGGGAGAACACCGCCCGACGTGGGCGGAGACGACCTCAGGAGAACCCCATGCCAGTCATGACCAGCACCACTCGGACCCCGACGTCGACCGTGGCCGCGGCGCGCGTCGAGAGCGTGAGCAAGCGCTACGGTGCCGGCGACGCGACCGTCGCCGCGCTCGACGATGTCACCGTCGCCGTCGCCCCTGGCGAGTTCACCGCGATCATGGGTCCGTCGGGCTCCGGCAAATCGACCCTCCTGCACCTGCTTGCGGGGCTCGACCGTCCCACCTCCGGCGAGGTCTTCCTCGGTGACACCGAGATCACCTCGCTCAAGGACCAGACGCTGACGCTGCTGCGGCGGGACCGAATCGGCTTCATCTTCCAGTCTTTCAACCTGCTGCCGACCATGACGGCAGCGGAGAACATCGTCCTGCCGATGCGCATCGCGGGCCGCAAGCCTGATGCGGCGTGGGTCGCCTCGATCATCGAGACCGTCGGCCTGACCCAGCGAGTCGGCCACCGGCCGTCGCAGCTGTCGGGCGGTCAGCAGCAGCGCGTCGCCGCCGCCCGGGCGCTGGCCTCGCGCCCGCAGATCGTGTTCGCCGACGAGCCGACGGGGGCACTCGACTCCAAGTCGGGTGCCGAGCTGCTGTCCTTCCTGCGGACCGCCGTGGACGACCTGGGACAGACCGTCGTGATGGTCACCCACGACGCGAACGCGGCGGCGTACGCCGACCGGGTCATCTTCCTGGCCGACGGCCACATCGTCGACGAGCTTCGCGCGCCAACCTCCGACGGCGTCCTCGACTACATGAAGAAGCTAGGAGCCTGACCGCCATGTTGACGTCAACCTTCCGGGGCATGATCGCGCACAAGCTGCGCCTCGTGCTCACCACCGCCTCGATCGCGCTCGGCATCGCGTTCCTGGCCGGGACCCTGATCCTGACCGACACCATGAACCACGCCTTCGAGCAGCTCTTCGGCAAGGTCTCCTCCGGTACCGATGCGGTCGTCCGCACCGAGTCCTCCTACACCCAGTCCTCCGGCGTCGGGACCAATCGGTCCCCCGTCGCCGAGTCCGTGCTCGACGACGTCGTCGGCGTCGACGGTGTGCGGACCGCCGAGGGGTTCGTGACCGGCTACGCGCTGCTCACCGACAACGACGGCAAGGCGATCCTCACCGCTGGCGGCGCTCCCACCATGGGCTACACGATGGCCCAGGACGAGAGCCTCCGCGGTGAGGTCCGGCTCCGGTCCGGCACGGCCCCGGACGGGCCCACGGACGTCGTCATCGACGCGGCCAGCGCCGAGGAGAACGACATCGCGCTCGGCTCGACCATCAAGGTCCTCTTCCAGGGTCCGACCCGGGAGTTCACCGTCGTCGGCACCGTGGGCTTCGGCGACGAGAAGAGCCTGGGCGGCAGCACGTCGGCGTACTTCGACGCCGGCACCGCGCAGGAGGTCCTCGGCGAGGACGGCGTCTTCGACTCGATCGGCGTGGCCGCCGACGACGGGGTGTCCCAGTCCGTCCTCGCGGACCGGCTGAGCGCGGTCGTGCCCGCGGGGACCGAGGCCGTCACCGGCAAGGCAGTCTCCGAAGAGAACGCCACCGCCATCAAGGAGGAGCTGAAGATGGTGGGGATCCTGTTCACGATCTTCGCCGCCATCGCGCTCTTCGTCGGCGCCTTCATCATCTGGAACACCTTCACCATGATCGTGACCCAGCGGACGCGTGAGATCGCGCTGCTCCGAGCCGTCGGGGCAACCCGGCGGCAGGTGCTCCGAGGCCTGATCCTGGAGGCCACCGTGATCGGCACCGCCGCGTCGGCCCTCGGCGTCGCGCTCGGACTCGGTGTGGCCAAGGGGCTCAACGTCCTGATGACCGCGGTCGGCTTCCGCCTGCCCAGCACCTCCCTGCAGCTCGAGCCGCGCACCGTCGTGGTGGGCATGCTGGTCGGGATCCTGGTGACCGTCGTCTCGGCACTGGTGCCAGCTCGGCGCGCGACCAAGGTGTTGCCGATCGAGGCGCTGCGCGAGGCGACACCGGGTGGGGAGAGGCTCACCGGCAAGCGAGCCGCCGTCGGCGGCGTGCTGCTCGCGGCCGGAACCACCGGCGTGCTCGCGGCGCTGTACGGCGATGCGCCGATGGCCGCGTTCGGGCTCGGTCTGGTGGCTGCGATGGGCGGTGTGCTCGTGTCGCTGCCGTTCGCGGTCCGTCCGCTGGCCGCCCTGATCGCGGCCCCGATGCGGCTGCGCGGCCTGCCCGGCGAGCTGGCGGAGCAGAACGCGGTGCGCAACACCCGCCGCACCGCCTCGACGGCCGCCGCGCTCATGATCGGGCTGACCCTCGTGGTCAGCATGAGCGTCTTCGCCTCATCGCTGAAGGACTCCTTCGGCGAGGTGGTCAGCGACAAGACCAGCGCCGACCTCTTCGTCACGGCGGCGAGCGCCCAGGGCCCGGGCTACAGCCCGTCGGTCGTGGACGCGGTCGCGAAGGTCCCCGGAGTGGCGGAGGTCTCGGCAAGCGGCTGGGGAGAGGCTCGGTTCGCCGGCGCCGACTCGAGCTACTCCGCGATCGACCCCGCGACCGCGGGGGACCTGATGAGCCTGGACCTCTCCGAGGGCTCGCTCTCGGACCTGGGCGCCGACGGGGTCGTGGTCTCCAAGGCCACGGCGGACAGCAACGGCTGGCATGTCGGCGACGACGTCGCGGCGCAGTTCGCTGCCACCGGGAAGCACACGCTTCGGGTGGTCGGGGTCTACGACTCGAAGGGCTGGATCGCGGACAACTTCGTGATCAGCCTCCGGGCGCAGAACCTGTTCGCCGGTCCTCAGCTGGTGACGTCCGCGCTGGTCGTGGCCGACGCGGACGCCGACCTGGAGACCGTCCAGGCCGACATCGCCACGGCCCTGGCGGACCACCCGGACGCCAAGGTGCTGGACCAGGACGAGTTCGAGGCGGAGGCCAGCGGCTTCATCGACGGCCTGCTCACGTTCGTCACGGTGATGCTGCTGCTCGCGGTCATCATCGCGCTGCTCGGCATCGTCAACACCCTGGCGCTGTCGGTCTTCGAGCGCACCAGGGAGCTCGGTCTGCTGCGGGCCGTCGGGATGACCCGCGGTCAGGTGCGGGCGATGGTGCGCTGGGAGGCGGTGGTGATCTCGCTGATCGGGGCCGTCACCGGCGCCGGCCTGGGCATCGGCATCGGGCTCGCGCTGTCGAGGGCCATGGAGGACCAGGGCATCACGGGGATCTCGGTCCCGGGACCCCAGATCGCGGTGTACGTGGCGCTGGCCGCGGTAGCCGGCGTGCTCGCCGCCCTCGGGCCGGCCCGCTCGGCGGCCAAGGTCGACGTGCTCGCGGCGGTGGTGACCGACTGACCACGAGCTCCAGGCGGCCGGGCGGTGTCCTCGACACCGCCCGGCCGTTCTGCCGTCCGGGGGCCGGGGGCTAGCCCTCGCCCAGCGTGGGGCTGGCCGCCGACACCGTGCGCCGAGCCCGATGTCGCCGCCACGCCCGCCGCGATGTGCTGGAGGCACACAGACCCACCACTTCACAGGAGACTCCAGATGAGCACCACCGACACCCGTCCCGTCATCGCGCCCCCCACCGCGCCCGATCCTCGCCAGCCCTCGAGGTGGAGTGCCGGCCGGGTCGCCGGGGTCTCGCTGGCGTCCGCGGCCGTCCTGGCCGGCGCCGTCCTCGCGTCGGCCGCCGCCGGTGTGCACGTCGTCGACGAGCGGCACCGCGAGGGCGGCTACCTCACGAGCGACACGACCCGCGTCACCTCCTCCGGGCACGCGGTGACGGTCGAGGAGATCGGCCTCGACGGGCTGAGCGGCGACTGGCTGCTCGGGACCGCCCGGCTGCGCGCCACGTCGTCGGCGGGCTCGGACGTCTTCGTCGGCGTCGCACCCACCGATGACGTCGAGGACTACCTCGCGGGTGTCGACCGCACGGAGGTCATCGACCTCGACGACACGGAGTACCGCCAGCACGCCGGCGGCGCCCCGGGCGCGGCCCCTGGCCAGACCGACATCTGGACCGAGCAGGTCAGCGGTCCCGGCACCCAGACGCTGACCTGGGAGCCCACCGACGGCGACTGGTCGGTCGTGGTGATGAACCAGGACGCGACGGCCGGCGTCGACGTGCGTGCAGACGTGGGCGCGACGGTGCCGATCCTCGGCGACGCCTTGTGGCTGCTGCTCATCGCCGGGCTGGCGATCGGCGGCACCGGTGTCGCGGTGCTCCTGCTCGTGCTCGGCGCCGTGCGGCGGGGTCCGGCAGGCGCTCGATGACCGGCGCCGCGCTTGAAGATCGTGACTGTCATCGTCGAGTCGGCTCATCGAGATCGCGTGCGGATGAGCTCGTAGTCCGTGAGGTCGACGCGGGCTGCCTGGCGGCGGTAGCGGTAGGGGCTGGTCGGCCAGTTGTGGGTGTTGTTGCCGTGCTGGTCCAGGTACCAGCTGGTGCACCCGGTGGCCCACACCCCACGCCCCTGGCGGGTGCGGATCATGTCGGAGAACGCCTGCTGAGCCTCGGGGCGGACCTCGAGCGCTGTGCCAGGCTCCCGGTCCAGTACGGCAAGCGCGCTGACGACGTGATCAGCCTGGGCTTCGAGCATGTAGATGATGGAGCCCGACCCGAGGTTGGTGTTCGGGCCGTAGATCAGGAACAGGTTCGGGAAGTCGGCCACTGAGATCCCCAGGTGCGCGCTCACACCGTCCGCGTCCCAGGTCTGCTGGAGGGTGCGGCCGCTCCGTCCGACGACGTCGAGGCCTTGCGCGAAGGTGTCGGTCTCGAAGCCGGTCGCGAAGATGATGACGTCGGCGCCGTGCTCCCGCTCGCCGTCCGTCGTGCTGGTGACCACGCCGTCTGCGGTGACCCGGACGATCGGCGCGCTGGTCAGCTCGACGTCCGGGCGCTCGAAGCACTGGTGGAAGTCACTGGAGATGAGCAGCCGCTTGCAGCCGGGCTGGTCCCGTGGGGTGAGCGCATCGCGCACCTGCGGGTCCCGGACCGCGCCGGCGAGGGCGCGTCGGTGATAGCTCGCGAGCGGGCTCAGCAGGGCCGGCCATCGCCAGAAGCCGAGGCCGAGCGCCTCGAACGACGCTGAGATTGCTCCGCGTGCCGTACGCGGCAGCAGCGGAAAGCGCTCGTAGAGGCGTCGCAGACGCTTCCCGTACACGCCGTCCGGCTTGGGCAGGACGTAGTGCGCGGAGCGTTGGAACACCGTCACGTGGGTGGCCCCGTCGACGATCTCGGGCAGCACTTGGACGGCGCTGGCGCCGGTGCCGACGACCGCTATGCGCCGGCCCTCCAGCGAGGTGTCGTGCTGCCAGCGAGCGGTGTGGAAGGCGGGGCCCGCGAAGGTCTCCAAGCCGGGGAGGTGGGGCACCTTGGGCACGCGCAGCTGTCCGGTCGCGACGACCAGGACACTCGCCAGGACGGCGCCGCCGCCGGCCAGGGTCAGCCGCCACCTCGACCCCTCCCAGACCGCACTCTCGACCTTCACACCCAACTCGATCCGGTCGGCGATGCCGCCGTCGTCGGCGCACCTGCGCAGGTACTGGGCGATCTCGGGTCCGGGAGCAAACCGGCGTGACCAGGCTCCCGGCGCGAAGGAGTAGCTGTAGACGTGCGACGGCGCGTCGCAGGCGGCGCCCGGGTAGGTGTTCGCGTGCCACGTGCCCCCGATGCCGTCCGCCTCGTCGAGCACCAGGAAGTCCTGCTGCCCGTCCCGCGCGAGCTTGAGGGCGACACACAGCCCGCCGAAGCCGGCGCCGATGATGGCCGTCTTCACGGAGCGTTCGTTTCGACTCGACATGGGCCCACCTCCGGACAGGACTCGTTGACGTTGCGGAGAACGACGTCACCTTAGGGGCGCAGGTCACGTGCTGGTTGCGTACGCTGCCGCCGTGGCTGCCCGCAGAACCCAGGCCGAACGACGTACGGGTTCGATGACGTCCGCAGATTCGCCGTACTGGGACCCCATGGACGAGGCGATCGACGCCGCGCCGTACGACGTCTGGAGGCGGCTGCGCGACGAGGCCCCGGTCTACTACAACGACCGTCACGACTTCTGGGCGCTGTCGCGCTACGACGACGTGGCCGCCGCGCTGAAGGACACCTCGACGTACAGCTCGGCCCACGGCACGGTCCTGGAGATCATGTCCGCCCGGCGGTTCGACAACGGGATGATGATCTTCGCGGACCCGCCCGACCACACCCGTCTGCGGTCGATGGTGTCCCGGGTGTTCACGGTCCGGCGGATGTCGGCCCTGGAGCAGCGCATCGGCGAGATCTGTGACGACCTGCTGGCGCCGTGGACACCGGGGGAGGAGTTCGACTTCGTCCAGGACTTCGCGGCGCAGCTGCCGTCGATGGTGATCGCCGAGCTGCTGGGTGTGCCCGCTGCGGACCGGGAGTGGGTGCGCGAGCAGATCGACATCTCGTTCCACATCGAGCCTGACGTCGGGATCGTCAACGACATCTCCTTCGGTGCCCGTCTCGAGATCGACGCCTACATCGTGAAGCTCCTCGAGACCCGGACTCGCACCCCCGGCGAGGACCTGCTCTCCGGGCTCGTCCAGGCCGACCTGACCAATCGCCAGGCCGCCGACTTCGCCCAGCTCCTGATCACGGCCGGCACCGAGACGGTCGGACGCCTCCTCGGCTGGGCGGCGATGCTGCTCGACGAGCACCCTGACCAGCGCTCGGCGCTGGCCGCCGACCACTCGCTCGTCCCCAACGCCGTGGAAGAGCTGTTGCGCTACGAGGGCCCGTCGCCGGTCCAGGCCCGCTGGTCCATGCGCGACGTTGAACTCCACGGCACCACGATCCCTGCGGACTCGAAGGTTCTGCTGCTCACCTCGTCGGCCGGTCGGGACGAGCGGAAGTACCCGAACGCCCACCTCTTCGACGTACGGCGCGACATCGACCACCACGTGTCGTTCGGGTACGGCGTCCACTTCTGCCTCGGGGCAGCGCTCGCCCGGCTGGAGAGCCGGACCGCGCTGACCCGGCTCCTGGGCAGTCACCCGGTCTGGGAGATCGACCACGACCGCGCCGTACGCGCGCACACCTCGACGGTCCGCGGCTGGTCAGCGATCCCCGTCAGCTGATCGCTGGGGGGTGTGGTCCGCGTTGACGCGTGGACCACCAGTAGGACGCGCACTCTCATCGCGCACCGAGGCAGACAGGGCTACGGTGAGGATTTCATGACAGGGGAGTCTCATGGGTTGGCAAGAAGCTGGCACCGCATGGAGCGCTCGGGCACGGGATTGGGCCTATTTCATGGAGCCGCTCTTCCTCCCCTTGTACGAGCAGTTGGCGGTGACTCTCGACATAGGCCCCGCAAAGGATGTCCTCGACGTCGGGTGCGGAGCAGGTCTCGCGTTGCGGCACTACTCGCAGCGGGGTGCGAATGTCGTCGGAGTCGATGCGGCGACGGGCTTGTTGGCGATTGCCCAGCGCCGAGTCCCGTCGGCCGTACTTCACCACGCGTCCCTGACCGACATGCCACTGGCGGACTCCACCTTCGACGTGGTGACCGGGGTGAACTCCTTCGTCTACGTCGATGATGGCGGTCTGACCGAAGCACATCGTGTTCTGCGCCCAGGTGGCCTGCTGGCGCTCGGTTTCTGGACCGATCCCTTGGACTTCGGCTGGGCCATGGCCGCCCTGGGGGCGGCGCTCGCACCTCATGTCAGCGAGGGCGATACCCATACCCCGCTGCGTATGTCTGAACCCGGTACGGCGTCGAGGCTGCTGGCCGACGCCGGCTTTGAGGTGCTCGACTCGGGCTCCGTCACATCGGTGAGCGAGTTCCCCGACGCCGACGTCGCGTATCGCGCATTGGCGTCGACGGGAATGATGTACCCGTTGACCGAGTCGGGCGACGAGGCGGCGTTGCGTGCCTCGTGCATGGAGGTGCTCGACGCTGAGGAGAACCCAGAGGTGGGCATCCGCATGGATGCCGCTTTCGGCTGGGTACTCGCACAACGAGCGTGAGCTGGTAGTCGCACGGGGATCGGCCGGTCAAGCAACTGAGTATGCGTGCGCATCCGTTCCCGACCCTGGACGTTCAAAGTGGCACTCATGACCACCTCACACAGCCGGACCCGCACCCGCGCCCTGATCGCCGCCATGGCGGGCGCCACCGCGCTCGCCGCTACCGCGACGTTCACTCCGATGCCCGAAGCATCCGCTACCGCCGAGACCCCCGCACTGACGACGTCGAGCGCTCAGCGCCACCATCACGAGAGCCACCGGATCGTTCACCGCGATGCCCGACGTGACGTCGTCCTCGTCGACCAGAAGACTCAGACACCTACTCCGGCCCCAGATGACCGCGCCACAGATATCACCAAGACTCTCGTGGACCATGGCGCCTCCCGGATGGTCGTGCACACGCGTGTGCGGCACCTGAGTCGCTCGGGCTACCGCTTTCTCATCTCCGAGATCCGGACCTCTGACGGCAGACACTACGAACTCGACCTGGACTACTCCGCCCACCCGATCGGCGCACGCGTGAGCCTCGTGCGATCCTCCGGCACCGACGTGAGCTGCCCCGGGGCTACTTGGACGATCAAGCGTTCAGCCGACCGGGTCGACGCGTCCATCCCCAACTCATGTCTCGGCGATCCCAGATGGGTCCGGGTGGGGGTTGCCCTGGTCGGAGCCCCGCTCGACCTCAAGACCTCCTGGGCCGATGACTCCCGGGCTGAAGGCCGCATCGGCGACCGACACCTGAAGCTCGGCCCCCGCCAACCACGGGCCTGACGGCGCGACCTACGAGGTCGAGGTCACCAAGACCGACGCGACCACCGACGACCGATGCGCGTTGCGGGCGAGGAGGGGCGCTGGTTCTGAAAGACTCGCCTCACACATCGTCGACGACAGGCGCACTGATGACGGATACGCACGGCTCGGCTGGTTCCCCACCGCAGCCGCCAGCAGGGGCCGCGGCGCCGGCCATGGACCCGGTCGCCATCATTCGCTCGAAGGCCTACCTGTCGGCGCTGATCCTCGCGGCGATCCTGGGGGTCCCGATCTCCGCAGTCGCCTACGGCTTCCTCGCCCTGGTCAGTCGGATCCAGCAGTGGATCTTCGACGACCTGCCGGGCCAGCTGATCAGTGGCTCGGTGCCGGCCTGGTGGCCGGTGCCGTGGCTGGTGCTCTGTGGTCTGCTCACCGGCCTGGTCATCCGCTACCTGCCGGGCAACGGTGGCCACTCGCCCGCCTTCGGGTTCCAGACCGGGGGCGGCCCGGTCACCGGCAGGGAGCTGGTCGGCGTCGTGCTCGCCGCCCTCACCACACTCAGCCTGGGCGCGGTCCTCGGGCCGGAGGCGCCCCTCATCGCGATCGGAGGTGGACTGGGCGCGCTCGTGGTGCACCTGGTGAGGAAGGATGCACCGCCGATGGCGCTGACGATCATGGCGGCGGCCGGCAGCTTCGCCGCTGTCAGCACCCTCCTCGGCTCGCCGCTGCTCGGTGCGTTCCTGATCATGGAGGCGGCGGGTGTCGGCGGGGTGACCCTGAGTCTCGTTGCCCTCCCGGGCCTGCTGGCCTCCGGCATCGGCGCGCTGGTGTTCGTCGGGCTCGGCGACTGGACCGGTCTCGGCGACTTCTCTCTCGCTCTCACCAACGTCCCGCCGCTGGTCACCCCGACGGTCGGCCTCATGTGCTGGGCGGTCGTCGTGGGTGCGGCCGCGGCCCTGGTGGGCTGGGTGATCCGACGGATCGGTCTCTCGCTCCGGCCGATCGTGCACCTCAACAGGGTGCTGGTCACGTCAGCCCTCGGTCTCCTCATCGGACTGACCGCGATGGCCTACGACCTGATCTCCGGCCACAGCTTCACCCAGGTCCTGTTCTCCGGCCAGGACGCGCTCCCCGCTCTGGTCGACCACGCGACCGAGTACTCGGTCGGGGTGCTGATCCTCCTGATCGCCTCCAAGGCGCTCGTCTACGGGTTGTCCTTGAGCGCCTTCCGCGGCGGCCCGGTCTTCCCGTCCATGTTCATCGGGGCCGCCCTTGGCATCGCGATGAGCGAGCTCCCCGGCATGAGCCTGGCGCCCGCGATCGCCATGGGGATCGGCGCGATGTGCACGGCGATGCTCCGGTTGCCGCTGACCTCGACCCTGCTGGCCGTGCTGCTGCTCGGCGCCGATGGAGTCTCGGTGACCCCGGAGGTGGTGGTGTCGGTCGCCGTGGCGTTCGTGCTGACCTTCGTCCTCCCCGACCCCGCGAAGCCCCGCCGGGCCGAGTCAGTCGAGGTGCTGGGTGCGCAGTCGTAGGGCGTTGGTGATGACGCTGACCGAGGACAGGGCCATCGCGGCGGCGGCGACGATCGGTGAGAGCAGGAGTCCGAAGACCGGATAGAGGACCCCGGCGGCGAGGGGGATCCCGGCGGCGTTGTAGATGAACGCGAAGACCAGGTTCTGTCGGATGTTCGACATCGTCTTCACCGACAGATGCCTGGCCTTCATGATCCCGGTCAGATCGCCGTTGAGGAGTGTGACTCCGGCGGACTCGATCGCCACGTCGGTACCGGTGCCCATCGCGAGCCCGACATCTGCGGCTGCGAGTGCGGGAGCGTCGTTGACGCCGTCACCTGCCATGGCCACGACGCGGCCCTCAGCACGCAGTCGGCGGACGACGTCGGCCTTGTGGTCGGGCAGGACCTCAGCCTCGACCTTGTCGATCCCGAGGTGGTGAGCGACGGCCTCGGCAGTGACCCGGTTGTCGCCGGTGAGCATGACGACCTCGATGCCCTCCTCGCGCAGGGCCTTGACCGCGTCCGGCGTGGTCGGCTTCACCGGGTCGGCGATGGCGAAGATGCCGGCGATCGCGCCGTCGATGCCGAGGAAGATCACCGTGGCTCCGTCGGCGCGCAGTCGGTCGGCCGCACCGACCAGGCTGGTCGGATCCAGGTGCTGACTGGTCAGGAAGTCGACGCTGCCGAGCGTCACTGCATGACCCTCGACGACCCCGACGACGCCGCGCCCGACCGGGGAGTCGAAGTCCGTGACCTCCGGGACCTCGAGCTTCCGGTCCTGAGCAGCGGCCACGATGGCCTGGGCGAGGGGGTGCTCGGAGGCACGCTCGACACCGGCGGCCAGGCGCAGCAGGTCGTCCGGTTCGAAGGTCGACCCCGCGCCGGCTGCCGGCACGATCTGGGACACCGAGGGTCGTCCCTCGGTGAGGGTGCCGGTCTTGTCGACGACGAGGGTGTCGACCTTCTCCATGCGCTCCAGCGCTTCGGCGTTCTTGATCAGGACGCCCATGCCGGCGCCGCGCCCGACGCCGACCATGATCGAGACGGGAGTGGCGAGCCCGAGCGCACAGGGGCAGGCGATGATCAGTACGGCGACCGCGACGATCAGGGCGTGCGCGAGCCTCGGCTCGGGGCCGACCAGTGCCCAGACGACGAACGCGACGGCGGCCACCCCGATGACGACCGGGACGAAGACGCCGGCGACCCGGTCGGCTGTCCCCTGGATGGGCGCGCGAGAGCGCTGCGCCTCCGCGACCATCGCGACGATCCGGGCCAGCATCGTGTCCCGGCCGATGCTCTCGGCGCGCATCACCAAGGCCCCGGTCTGGTTGATCGTGCCGCCGATCACCGCATCGCCGGTCGTCTTGGTGACCGGCATCGACTCCCCGGTCACCAGCGACTCGTCCAGCGATGAGCGGCCGTCCTCGACGGAGCCGTCGACCGGCACCTTCTCGCCCGGGCGGATCCGCAGCCGGTCCCCGACCTGCACCTCCTCGAGGGAGACCTCCTCGTCGGTGCCGTCGGCCGTGATGCGACGGGCGGTCTTCGGGGTCAGGTCGAGCAGGGCGCGGAGCGCGCCGGACGTCTGCTCACGAGCGCGAAGCTCGAGCACCTGCCCGAGCAGCACCAGCACCGTGATGACGGCTGCCGCCTCGAAGTAGACGTCGACGGCCCCGTCGCCCATCCCGTCGCGGAACTGGGCCGGGAAGATTCCGGGTGCGACGGTGGCGATGACGCTGTAGAGCCACGCGACCCCGGTGCCCATGGCGATCAGGGTGAACATGTTCAGGTTCCTGGTCCGTACCGAGGCCCAGCCCCGCACGAAGAACGGCCACCCTGCCCACAGCACCACCGGTGTCGCGAGCACCAGCTGGACCCAGTTGGACGCGGCGGGCGAGATCACGTCGTGGATGCCGTCGAAGAGGTGGGAGCCCATCTCCAGCAGGAACACCGGGAGTGCCAGGGCGAGGCCGAACCAGAATCGCCGGGTCATGTCGACGAGCTCCGCGTTCGGCCCGGCATCGGCGGTCACGAGGACCGGCTCGAGCGCCATCCCGCAGATGGGGCAGGACCCCGGCCCGGCCTGGCGGACCTCCGGGTGCATCGGGCAGGTGTACTCCGCGATGTCGGCGCCGTCCGGGATCTGCGCGGCGCGGTGACCCGCCTCCATCCCGCACCCGGGGTCCATCGTGGTGTGCGTGGTCGAGGCCGGGTGGTCGTGCGCGTTGCCGTCCATAGACCCAACATACCCCCATGGGGTATCAAAGCAAGGTGTGCGCCTCGGTGACTCAGCGGCGAACACATCGCTGGAGAGCGCCGAGATGGGCCGCGCGAATTACAAGTTCGTAGTTCCACAGAAACCCTGTTACGGGTGTGACTGCTGTGATTACTGTGTGTTCGCCGCACCCGCTGCAGCCCCGACCACAGGGGCTGGCGACCACCTCTGGGGAGACAGCCCGATGCGATTCCGTCCCGTGACCTGGGCAGCCAGCCTGACCCTGGTTGCCAGCGCGTTCGTCCTGACGCCGGCGGCCTCCGTGTCGGCGGCCCCCGGCTCGGCAGGAGCTTCGAAGGGTGCTGAGCGGGCAGCGGCGACGACCGTCGTGACGCCGGGCAACTTCCGTGGTTACGGATTCGACCAGTGCGACACACCGTCCCAGGCAGCCATGAACGCCTGGATGCAGCACTCGCCGTACGCGGCGATCGGTGTCTACACCTCCGGTGACACCCGGGCTTGCAAGACCCAGGCCAACCTGACCAGGACGTGGGTCTCGACCCAGAGCCTCAAGGGCTGGAAGATCCTGCCGATCACCGTCGGGCCGCAGGCGCCGTGCACGACGATCTTCGGACGTCAGGGCGGGCGTGGCCGGATCGCCGCTGCCGGGATCGACCTGAGCGGCACCCTGACCACCGCCCGGGTAGCAGCGAGCGCCCGGCTCATCGACGGCAGTCCGGGCAGCGACGGTCTGTTCAGGAACGCGAGGCGGCAGGGCAAGACAGAAGCCGCGAAGGCTGTCCTGGCGGCCGAGGCACTGGGGATCGCGCCGCGTAGCACGTTGTGGTACGACCTCGAGGGCTTCAACGCAGGCATCTCCGGATGTCGCACTGCCTCGCTGGCGTTCCTCAGTGGGTGGACGAGAAGACCTTCATCACCTCGACTACCTCGCCGGGGTCTACTCGAGCGCGGGGTCGGGCATCTGGATGCTCGACCAGGCGCGTCAGGCGGGCACGAAGATCTACCAGTTCCCCGACCAGATCTGGCTGGCGCAGTGGGACGGTGACGCCAACACCGCATCGTCGTACGTCGCCGTGGACGGTTGGGCCCCCGGTGGCCGGGTGAAGCAGTACGCGGGTGGCCACAACGAGCGTTGGGGCGGCTACACCATCAACATCGACAGCAACTACCTCTCGCTCGGCACACCGACAGCGGCACCGGAGACCCACTGTGGCGGGGTGGCAGTCGACTTCCTCGACTACCCACGGGTCAACGAACGGTCGGACCCCTCGCTGGTCAAGGCCTTCCAGTGCCTGCTCACCGAGCAGGGGGCGTACGACGGTCCGGTCAACGGCAAGCTGGGATCGGCGACCGTGGCCGCGATGAACGGCTGGCAGAAGTCGCACGGCCTCCGGGTCTGGTCGATGTGGGGTCGGACGGCCTGGATGACCCTGCTGGTCGGCGGTGAGCACCGCGTGCTGAAGATCGGCTCGACGGGGCCGGCCGTGCGCGACCTGCAGCGCACCCTCAACGCTGCCATGCGAGACGCCGACCTCCCGGTCACGGGACTCTTCACCGCGTCCACCGGCCAGGCGCTCAAGGACTGGCAGACGGTCACTGGTCAGTACGCAGACGGCATCGCCAACATCGAGACCTGGGCCACACTCGCCCGCGGCCTTCGTTCCTAGAACCACGACCAGGGCGGGCGTACATCGGTCGCGGAACGGGTACCGCCGCGGGCATGGCGATCAACGAGCAGGTCATGAATGCCACGCCCCAGGACGTGTGGGACGTGCTGTCGGACGGGTGGCTGTACCCGCTGTGGGTCGTGGGTGCGTCGCGGATGCGCGAGGTCGACGAGCACTGGCCCGAGCCCGGGTCCCGGCTCCATCACTCGGTCGGCAGCTGGCCGCTGCTCGTCGATGACAACACCGAGGTCATCGCGATGTCACCGGGTGCATCGCTCGTCCTGCACGCGCGAGCAAGGCCGAGCGGTACGGCGGAGGTGACCATTCGGCTCGAGGCGGTGGGCGCCCAGACCCGCGTCGTCCTGGAGGAGGACGCGGTGGCCGGTCCGGCTCGTCTCGTGCCGAAGATGCTGCGTGACGTGCCGCTGAGGTGGCGCAACGTCGAGAGCCTGCGCAGGCTCACCTACGTCGTCGAACGCCGAGCCGCGCGGACGTCGAGGCCTGTTCCTGAGTGACGGGACCTGGCGAGAGGTCAGCTGGGCAGGCTCCGGATGATCTCCTCGACCTTGTCCTTGGCGTCACCGAACAGCATCTGTGAGTTCTCCTTGAAGAACAGCGGGTTCTGCACGCCGGCGTAGCCGGTGGCCATGGAGCGCTTGAAGACGATCACGTCGTGGGCCTTCCAGACCTCGAGGACCGGCATGCCGGCGATCGGGCTGCCGGGCTCGTCGAGGGCGGCGGGGTTGACGGTGTCGTTGGCCCCGATCACCAGGACGACGTCGGTGTCGGCGAAGTCCTCGTTGATCTCGTCCATCTCCAGGACGATGTCGTAGGGGACCTTGGCCTCGGCCAGGAGCACGTTCATGTGTCCGGGGAGTCGGCCGGCGACCGGGTGGATGCCGAACCGGACGTTGATCCCGCGGGCGCGGAGCTTGGCGGTGAGCTCGGCGACGGGGTACTGCGCCTGCGCGACCGCCATGCCGTAGCCGGGCGTGATCACCACGGACGAGGCGTTGGCGAGGAGGTCGGCGGCCGCCTCGGCCTGGACCTCGCGGTGCTCGCCGTAGTCGCTGCGCCTCGCCGGGACGGCACCGTCGGAGCCGAAGCCGCCGGCGATGACCGAGATGAAGGAGCGGTTCATCGCCTTGCACATGATGTAGCTGAGGATCGCACCGGAGGACCCGACCAGGGCGCCGGTGATGATCAGCAGGTCGTTGTCGAGCAGGAAGCCCGCGGCGGCCGCTGCCCAGCCGGAGTAGCTGTTCAGCATCGAGACCACCACCGGCATGTCGCCACCACCGATGGCGGCGACCAGGTGGAAGCCCGAGCAGCAGGGCGAGCGCGGTCATCAGCAGCAGCGGGACGAGAGCGATCGGGTCGTCGGTCCAGCCGTCGTACGACATGAACCAGAACAGCAGCCCCAGCGAGGCCAGCAGGATCAGCAGGTTGAGCAGGTGTCGGTCGGGCAGCGCCAGCGGTGTCGGACTTCATCTTGCCGCTGAGCTTGAGGTTGGCCACGATCGATCCGGTGAAGGTCACCGCGCCGATGAAGACGCCGAGGAAGACCTCGACGTCGTGGATGGTCGCCTCGGGACCGACCTGGGGGGCGTTGGGGTCCAGGAACGAGTTGATGCCGACCAGCACCGCGGCGAGCCCGACGAAGCTGTGCAGGATCGCGACCAGCTCCGGCATGCCGGTCATCTCGACGGTGCGGGCCCGCCAGGCGCCGATCGAGCCACCCACCGCCATCGCGAGCACCACGATCAGCAGGGTGACGCCGACGCCGTTGAGGGTGTCGTCGTAGTCGAGCTCGGCGTTCTGTGCCGCCTTCAGCAGGGTGGCCACCAGCGCCAGACCCATGCCGGTCATGCCGGCGATGTTGCCGGTCTTCGCGGTCTCGTGCTTGGACAGGCCGGCCAGCGCTCCGATGAAGAGGATGCCGCTGAGGATGTAGACGCCCTGGATCAGGCCGTCGAGGTGTTCCCAGGTCAGGAACTCGGACATCCTCTCAGTCCTTCCGGAACATCTCGAGCATCCGCAGCGTCACCAGGAACCCGCCGAAGATGTTGATGGACGCGACCAGCACGGCGAGCGTGGCCATGATCGCGATGGCCGGGTTGGTCGAGCCGACCTGCAGGATGCCGCCGACCAGGATGATCCCGGAGATCGCGTTGGTCTCACTCATCAGCGGCGTGTGCAGGGCGTGCGCCACGTTGGAGATCACGTAGTAGCCCACGAACACCGCCAGGGTGAAGACCGTGAAGTGGCCCAGGAACGCGGCGGGGGAGTAGGTCGCGGCCAGCAGGAAGAGCACCGCGGCCAGGCCCCCGAAGAACACCTTGCGCCGTGGGTCTGGCGGTGGCTTCGGTGTGGCCGGCTCAGGTGCGGCTACGGGCGCCTTCGGGGCCGCGGAGACCTGGACGGGCGGCGGCGGCCACAGGGACGCGCCCTGGTCGGCCACGGTGATCCCGCGGACGACGACGTCGTCGAGGTCCAGCGCCAGCATCCCGTCCTTGTCGGGGGTCATCAGCTTGAGCAGGTTGACGATGTTGGTGCCGTACAGCTGGGAGGTCTGGGCAGGGAGCCGGCCGGGCAGGTCGGTGTAGCCGATGATCGTGACCCCGTTGTCGGTGACGACGACCTCGTCGGTCCGGGTCAGCTCGGTGTTGCCGCCGTTGGCGGCAGCCATGTCCACGATCACCGACCCGGTCCGCATCGCTCGCGATCGTCTCGGCGGTGATCAGCTTCGGCGCCGGGCGTCCCGGGATCAGCGCGGTGGTGATGGCGATGTCGGCCGCGCGTGCCTCCTCGTCGTACATGGCTGCGGTCGCGGCGACCTGCTCGGGCGTCATCTCCTTGGCGTAGCCGTCGGAAGAAGCAGCTGCCTCCATGGCCGGGTCGTTGATGGTGACGAACTGGGCGCCCATCGACTCGACCTGCTCGGCCACCTCGGGGCGTACGTCGAAGGCCCGGACGATCGCGCCCATGGCGCCGGCCGCGCCGAGCGCGGCCAGTCCGGCGACCCCGGCTCCGACGACGAAGACCCGCGCCGGAGGCACCTTGCCGGCTGCGGTGACCTGACCGGTGAACTGTCGCCCGAAGGTGTACGCGCCCTCGATCACGGCGCGGTAGCCGGCGACGTTGGCCATCGAGCTGAGCACGTCCATCGACTGGGCCCGGGAGATCCGCGGCACTGCATCCATCGCGAGCGCGGTGACGCGTGCGGCCACCAGTGCCTCGACCAGCTCCGGACTGCGCGCGGGCGCCATCATCGAGATGACTGTCGCGCCCTCGTGGAGCCGACCGATCTCGTCCGCGCTGGGCGCGTTGACCTTGATCACGATGTCGCTCGACCACACGTCATCAGCGGTGCCGACCGGCACCTCGGCCGCGGTGAACGCGGCATCGGGCTGATCGGCCGCAGTGCCGGCACCCGACTCGACGACCACGTCGTACCCGAGCTTCTGGAGCTGACCAGCAGTGGCGCTCGTGGCTGCGACCAGCGTCTCGCCGGCCTTCGACTCGCGGGGGATGCCTATGCGCACGGGTGCTCCTTGGTCGTGGAGGGACATACGGGTGCGTCCACCGGGCACCATCCCACGCCGGTGCCGCCGCGGCATCCCCGGAGTGACGAGTCACATACGGAATCGGCGATGATGGCTTGCCAGATCGATCTTCCTCGGACATGCTAGACACATGTCCAGCCAGGTGTCTTCCCTACCGCGCCAGGGTCTCAACGCGCGCCAGGCGGAGACGGTCGAGCGGCTCCTGGCCGCGGGGCTCGAGGAGCTCCGCGCGGTCGGCCACGACGCGCTGACCGTACGCACCGTCGCCACCAGGGCGGGGGTGTCGCCGGCGACGGCGTACACCTATCTGGCTTCGAAGAACCACCTCTTCGCCGAGCTCTTCTGGCGGTTCCTCGCGGAGGACGCCGACCGCGAGCCTGCCGGCGCCACCTCGACCGAGCGACTGCAGTCGGTCATCCACCACCTCACGGTGCGGTTGGCGGGTGCCCCCGAGCTGGCGGCCGCCGTCACCCCGGCGCTGCTCGGCACCGACCCGGACGTCGAGCGGCTGCGGCTGCGGATCGGTGGCGAGTTCGTCAACCGGTTCCGCGCGGCTCTCGGCGCCGAGGCTGATCCGGCGGTCGTGGAGGCCGTGACGCTCGCGTTCTCCGGTGCCCTGCTGCAGGGCGGGATGGGCCTGATGACCTACACCGAGATGGGGGAGCGGCTCGACGCTGTCGTTGCCGCGATCATGAAGGGAAATGACGGATGACGCTCACCCACGATGCGGGGCCGATCGTCTTCGACCCGTACGACTACGCGTTCCAGGAGGACCCCTACCCGGTCTACCGGCGCTGTCGGGACGAGGAGCCGCTGCACCACAACGCCGAGCACGACCTCTGGGCGCTGACCCGGTACGCCGACGTCCAGCACGCGATCCGCACCGAGGGCGTCTACTCCAACGCGATGGGTGTCTCGATCGAGAAGAGCGCCTGGGGTCCCAACGCACACCGGGTGACGTCGTTCCTGGGCATGGACCCGCCGCGCCAGCAGCGGCTGCGCTCGCTGGTCTCCAAGGGCTTCACCCCGCGCCGGGTCACCGAGCTCGCGCCGCAGATCCAGCGGTTGACCGACCACTACCTCGACCAGTGCTTGGAGATGGCCCAGGACGGTCAGGGCTTCGACTGGATCGCCGACTTCGCCGGCCGGCTGCCGATGGACGTCATCTCCGAGATGATGGGCGTGCCCGAGTCCGACCGGTTCGAGGTACGCCGGCTCGCCGACCTGGTCGTGCACCGTGAGCCCGGCGTCCACGACGTGCCCCAAGCGGGCATGGAGGCGGCGCTCAGCCTGGTCGTCTACTACGCCGAGATGGTCGAGCAGCGACGCAAGCGCCCGACCGAGGACCTCACCAGCGCGCTCCTGGCGGCGGAGATCGACGGCGACAAGCTCACCGACGAGGAGATCATCGCCTTCCTCTTCCTGATGGTGGTCGCCGGCAACGAGACCACGACCAAGCTGCTCGGCCACGCGCTCTTCCACCTGACCAGCCATCCCGAGCAGTACGACCGGGTCTTCGCCGATCCGGCCCAGGGGGACGACCTCGTGGTGCCGTGGATCGAGGAGACGCTGCGCTACGACACCTCGAGCCAGATGGTCGCGCGGCACCTGCTCGCGGACGTCGAGATCGAGGGCACGGTCGCTCCCGCGGGCTCCAAGCTGCTGCTGGTGATCGGCTCGGCCAACCGCGACGACCGGGTCTTCTCCGACCCCGACCGCTACGACATCTTCCGCGACAAGGAGGAGGTCGCCCAGCTGCTCAGCTTCGGCGGCGGCCGGCACTTCTGCCTGGGCGCCAACCTGGCCCGGCTCGAGGCGCAGATCGCGCTCCGCGAGGTGGTCCGCCGGGTCGGTCACGTCGAGGTCGCCCACGACGACTGCGTCCGGGTGCACTCGCTGAACGTCCGCGGCTTCGCCTCGGTCCCGGTCCGCATGACTCTGCGAGCGGGGGTCAGCTAGATGCCCAAGCCTGTCCACCCCGACCGCCGGCCCGCCGTGGTCACCGGCGCCTCGTCGGGGATCGGTGCCGCCACCGCGCTGGTCCTGGCCGCCGCGGGCTACCCGGTCGCGCTCGGAGCTCGTCGTATCGACAAGTGCGAGGAGGTCGCGGAGACGATCCGGGCCGCCGGTGGCGAGGCCATCGTGCACCCTCTCGACATCACGGAGCCCGACTCGGTCGAGGACTTCGTCAAGGCGGTGAGTGCCGACCTCGGCGACATCGAGGTCCTCGTCAACAACGCCGGCGCCGTCGGCCCGGGCGTCGTGCACGAGGTCGACACGCGAGCGGTTCGCCGCGCGAGCTCGACCTCAACGTGGTCGGGGCGCACCGGCTGGTGCACGCGATCGTGCCCGGCATGGTGGAGCGCCGCCGCGGTGACATCGTCTTCGTCTCGAGCGACGTCGCCGTCCGGGCCCGACCGTTCATGTCGTCGTACGCCGCCGGCAAGTGGGGGCTGGAGGGCATGGCGCACGCCATGCAGATGGAGCTCGAGGGCACCGGGATCCGTGCCTCGCTCGTCCGCCCGGGTGGGACCTGGAGCGAGATGGGCGGCGACTGGGACCCCGAGCTCGGCGCCGACGTGCTCAACCACTGGGTGCACTTCGGGTTCGCGCGGCACTCGCACTTCCTCAAGCCGCAGGCGATCGGCGAGGCGATCGCCACGATCGTCTCGCGCTCCGCGCGGCGTGCACCTCAACCTGATCGAAGTCACCCCCGAGGCACCACTGGAGGACCGATGAGCAACATCCGAGAGGTCTCGTACGTCGTCGAGGACGACGGCTACGGCCACCTCGCCGAGATGCGGGTCGACCCGATCGGTCTGCTTCGAGCGGGTGCGCGCCGAGTGCGGCGACATCGGCCGCTTCAAGCTCGCCGACAAGGACGTCGTGCTGGTCTCGGGTGCGGAGGCCAACGAGCAGTTCTTCCGGGCGCCGGACTCGACGCTCGACCAGGCCGCGGCGTACCCCTTCATGACCCCGATCTTCGGCAAGGGCGTCGTCTTCGACGCCTCGCCCGAGGAACGCCAGCAGATGCTGAAGAACCAGGCGCTGCGTGGCGACATGATGCGCGGCCACGCCACCACGATCGAGGCCGAGATCAACCGGATGGTCGCCGACTGGGGCGACGAGGGCGAGATCGACCTCCTCGACTGGTTCGCCGAGCTGACGATCTACACCACCTCGGCCTGCCTGATCGGCAAGCCGTTCCGCGAGGAGCTGGACTCGTCGTTCGCGCACTACTACCACGAGCTCGAGCGCGGCACCGACGCGCTCGCGTACGTCGATCCCTACATGGACATCGAGTCCTTCCGGCTGCGCGACGCCGCGCGGGAGAAGCTGGTCGAGCTGGTGCAGGGGATCATCGACAAGCGGGTCGCCCGGGGCAAGGTCCCACGTGAGGACCGCGACCTGCTCGATGTGCTGATCTCGATCGACATGACCGCCGACTACATCACCGGCATCTTCATCTCGATGATGTTCGCGGGCCACCACACCTCGTCCGGTACGGCGTCCTGGGCGCTCATCGAGATGATGCGCAACCCCGGGGTGATGAAGGACGTCGTGGCCGAGCTCGACGACCTCTACGCCGATGGGTCCGAGGTGTCCTTCCAGGCACTGCGCTCGATCCCGCGGCTCGAGGCGGCGCTCAAGGAGACCCTCCGGCTGCACCCGCCACTGATCATCCTGCTGCGCGTCGTGCAGGAGGAGATCGAGCTCGCCGGGCACACCATCCCGGTCGGCACCATGGTCGCGGCCAGCCCGCGGGTCTCCAACCGGATCGCCGAGGACTTCCCCGAGCCGGAGAGCTTCGACCCGTCGCGCTACCTCGACGAGCGCCAGGAGGACCTGCAGAACCGCTGGACCTGGATCCCGTTCGGCGCCGGCAAGCACCGCTGCGTCGGCAACGCGTTCGCGATGATGCAGATGAAGGCGATCTTCTCGGTGATCCTGCGCGACTACGAGTTCGAGATGGTGCAGCCGGCCGAGTCCTACCGGGACGACACGTCCAAGATGGTGATCCAGCTCCAGCAGCCCTGCCGCGTGAAGTACCGGCGGCGGGGTTTCGAGGCTCGCTCCGCTCGCACCTCCACCACCGAGTCATGAGAGTTGTCGCCGACCTGGGGCTGTGCCAGGGCCACCAGGTGTGCACCGGCGAGGCGCCGGACGTCTTCGGCTTCGACGACGACACCGACCAGGTGGTCGTCATCCAGGAACATCCCGACGAGTCCCTGCGTCCGCAGGTCGTGTCGGCCGTCAAGTACTGCCCAGCAATGGCGTTGGCCATCGAGGAGGAACAGTGAGTCTCACCCGCGCTGAGATCGAGGAGTTCTGGGCCACCTGGCTCGACATCAACCGTCAGGTCGAGGCCACCGGCGACTGGCGCCCGATGGCCGAGTGGTACGCCGAGGACGCGACGTACGGCTGGATGTACTCCGTCGACGAGCACTTCATGGCCGTCGGTCGCGACCAGATCCGCGACTACGCCATCGGCATCGAGATGGACGGCCTGGACGGCTGGCACTACGACTACCAGGTCACGATGATCGACGAGGCCAAGTCGATGGTGCTCGGCTTCTGGAAGCAGCGGTCGGGGATCACCAACGACGCGACCGGCGAGGAGTACGAGATCCTCGGCATCGGTGGCTCGTGGTTCGGGGTCGAGCGCCAGGTCGGCGGTGCCGACGACGGGCTGATCAAGTTCGCCTGGCAGCGCGACTGGTTCGACATGCCCTCGACCGCCCACACGTTCGTGGAGATCATCAAGGCCGACAAGGCGCCCGACACGCTGCTCAAGCGGATGTCGGTGAGCGGCCTCGACGTGCCCGGCCACTACCGCTACCAAGACATCCCGTCGAGCGTCTGGCCGCCGCCGGTCGAGCGCGGCGACTACATCGAGCAGAAGGCGCCGGACGCATGAGCAACCTTCCTCCCGCCGCGCAGCAGCTGATCGACGGCAAGCTCGTCGGCGCCAGCGACGGCACGGCCTACTCGATCCTCAACCCGGCCAACGGCCAGGAGATCGGGCACGCGCCCGACGGGACGGCAGCGGACGTCGAGGAGGCGATCGCAGCCGCCCGTCGGGCCTTCGACGAGACCGACTGGTCGACGAACACCGAGCTGCGGGTGCGCTGCCTGCGCCAGCTGCACCAGGCGCTCGTCGACGACGCGGAGCCGTTCACGGCGCTGACGACGGTCGAGGTCGGCATGCCCGGCTTCATGATGGGCGCGGCCGGCTTCGACGTACCGGTCGAGGGTCTGAAGTGGGTGACCGACCTGCTCGAGGGCTACGAGTTCGAGACCGACCTCGGTGTCGCTGCGCCGATGGGCATCAAGAGCCGTCGGACCGTGCGCCGCGAGGCGATCGGCGTCGTCGCCGCGATCTCGCCGTGGAACGTGCCGACCCAGATCAACCTGGCCAAGATCGGCCCGGCCCTCGCGGCCGGCTGCACCGTGGTCCTCAAGCCCGCGCCGGACACCCCGTGGGTGGCCGCCGAGCTGGGCCGTCTGGTCGCCGAGCACACCGACATCCCGGCCGGGGTGTTCAACGTCGTGACCCCGCGCTCCAACGAGGTCGCCGCGCTGCTCACTACCGACCCGCGGGTCGACATGGTGTCGTTCACCGGGTCGACGTCGGTCGGCAAGGCGATCATGGCCGCAGCCGCACCGACGCTGAAGCGGGTCTTCCTCGAGCTGGGCGGCAAGTCGGCCGCGATCGTGCTCGACGACGCCGACATCAGCGCGGCCGCAGGCGCCACCGCGTTCACCGCGATCATCCACGCGGGTCAGGGTTGCGCGATCACGACGCGGCTCATCGTCCCGCGGGACAAGTACGACGAGGCCGTCCAGGTCGCCGCCGCGACCATGGAGTCGATCGGCGCCAAGGACCCGGCCGACCCCGGCGCGATCTGCGGGCCGGTCATCTCCCAGCTGCAGCGCGACCGGGTCGAGGCCTACCTGCGGCTGGCCGAGGAGGAGGGCGGCACGTTCGCCACCGGCGGTCACGTGATCGACCAGGACGGCTACTGGATCGAGCCGACCGTCGTGGCGGGGCTGGACAACTCGTCGCGTCTCGCGCAGGAGGAGATCTTCGGCCCGGTGCTCGTGGTCATCCCGCACGACGGCGACGACGACGCGGTCCGGATCGCCAACGACTCGCCGTACGGCCTGTCCGGCTCGGTCGAGTCCGGCTCGCTGGAGCGGGCCAAGTCCGTCGCCGCGCGGATCCGCACCGGCACGATCGCCGTCAACGGCGGGGTGTGGTTCAGCCCGGATGCGCCGTTCGGTGGCTACAAGCAGTCCGGCATCGGCCGCGAGATGGGCGTTGCCGGCTTCGAGGAGTACCTCGAGACGAAGACTGTGGCCGAGCCTGCCTGACAGTTGGTCGAGGAGGTCGCGCAGCGACCGTCGCAACCACAACCGTTGGTTGAGGAGGTCGCGCAGCGACCGTCTCGAAACCCAGTAAGCCAAGAGGAGACATGAAGTGAGCAAGCGTTTCGAGAACAAGGTCGTCGTCGTCACGGGCGCGGCCCAGGGCATCGGCGAGGCCTACGCCAAGGCCCTGGGTGCCGCGGGTGCCTCGGTGGTGGTGGCCGACCTGAACGTCGAGTCCGGCGAGCGGGTGGCCAAGGAGATCGAGGCGGCCGGTGGTACGGCGCTCTTCGTCCGCACCGACGTCTCGTCGCACGAGTCGGCGGCCGCGATGGTCGAGACGGTCGTGGCGGCGTACGGCGGGATCGACGGGTTGGTCAACAACGCAGCGATCTACGGCGAGATGGCCTTCGACCTGCTGATCAGTGTCGACTGGGACTACTACAAGAAGTTCATGTCGGTGAACATGGACGGCGCTCTGGTGATGACCCGCGCGGTCTACCCGGCGATGCAGAAGCGGGGCGGCGGCTCGATCGTCAACCAGTCGAGCACCGCGGCCTACCTCTACTCCGGCTTCTACGGCCTGGCCAAGGTCGGCGTCAACGGGCTGACCCACCAGCTCGCCCACGAGCTCGGCGGCCTGAAGATCCGGGTCAACGCGATCGCGCCCGGCCCGACCGACACCGCGGCGACCCGCACCCAGGCCGGCGACGCCGCCAAGGACCTGGTCAAGGGCCTTGCCCTCAAGCGGATGGGCCAGCCCGAGGACATGGTCGGCGCCTGCCTCTTCCTGCTCTCCGAGGAGTCGTCCTGGGTCACCGGTCAGATCATCGCGGTCGACGGCGGACAGACGTTCCGGGCATGAGCTCCACGGTCACCAAGGTCGGTTTCGTCGGGCTCGGCAACATCGGCAAGCCGATGGCGCTGCGGCTCGCGGCGTCGGATGACATCGACCTCTGGGTGTACGACGTCGCACCGGACCCGGTGGCCGAGCTCGAGACGGCCGGTGCAGGAGTAGCGACGAGCGTCGCGGACCTGGCCGGTCGGGTCGATGTGGTCTGCGTGATGGTCCGCGACGATGACCAGGTGCGCGACGTGCTGGGGGAGATCCTGGGCGTCAGCGGCGACGGTCGGACAGTGGTCATCCACTCGACCGTCGGCCCGGACACTCCAGGCCAGCTCGCGGACACAGCCGCACGGCACGGGGTCAAGATGCTCGACGCCCCGGTCAGCGGCGGTGCCATGGGCGCTGCTGATGGCTCGCTCGCGATCATGGTCGGTGGATCCGACGAGGCCTTCGCCGCCGCGCGACCCGCCCTGGACGCGATGGGCTCGCTGGTCACCCACGCCGGGCCGATCGGTTCCGGCACCCGGTTCAAGCTGGCGCGCAACATGATGCACTTCGTGGCGTTCACCGCCGCGACCGAGGCGCAGCGGCTGGCCGAGGCGGCCGGGCTCGACCTGGTCGAGCTCGGCAAGGTGGTGCGGCACACCGACGCGATCACCGGCGGCCCGGGCGCGATCATGCACCGATCCACGACAGCTCCGATCGCCCCCGACGACTTCTGGATGGGCGTGTTCGAGCACGTGACCGCGCTCGGCGAGAAGGACCTGTCGTTCGCGATCGACCTCGCTGAGCAGGAGGGCGTCGACGTACCCCTCGCCCGTCTGGCCCTGGACCGACTCGGCTCCGGGCTCGGGCTTCCGGACGACCGCAGCACCAAGGAGAAGTGACATGGGCAAGTTCGACGACCTCCCCGAGCAGCGCCGCCGTGGCCTCGAGAAGATGGAGGAGGTCTACGGCTTCGACATGACCGATGGCGCCGGCGACTTCTTCGGCATCACCGCCGACCACCTCTTCGCCGAGATCTGGAACCGGCCCGGCCTCTCCGACCGCGATCGCCGGCTGTTGCTGATCGGGCTGCTGGCCGGCACCGGTGGCCACGACGTGCTGACCATCCAGATCCCCGCGGCGTACAAGAACGGCGAGCTCGATGACGAGCAGCTGCGCGAGATCGTGATCTTCCTGTGCCACTACGCCGGTTGGCCCAACGGTGCCCGGATCAACTCGATCGTCGAGGACACCATCGCCAAGGCCGCCCGCAAGCGCTAGGAACCGTCGCGGGACCCGGTAGGTCTCACGTGGTGGGGGACGGTGTCCTGAGCCGGTCGCGGTCGATGGCTCGCTTGAGGATCTTGCCCGAGGGGCCCTTGGGCAGGGCGGGGAGCACCTGCACCAGGTGGGGGACCTTGTAGGCGCTGAGCCGCTCCTTGGCCCAGGTCCGAAGAGACTCGGCGTCGAGGGTGGAGCCGTCGCGGAGCACGATCACGGCGGCGACCTCCTCGCCGTACGTCGGGTCGTCGACGCCGATGACGGCGGCCTCCACGATGTCGGGGTGCTGGTAGAGGACCTCCTCGACCTCGCGCGGGTAGACGTTGTAGCCACCGCGGATGATCATCTCCTTGAGCCGGTCGACGATCCGCAGGTCGCCGTCCTCGTCGAGGGTGCCGAGGTCGCCGGTGCGGAGCCAGCCGTCGCGGATCGCCTCGGCGGTCGCCTCGGGCCGGTTCCAGTAGCCCTTCATCACGATCGGGCCCTTGATCCAGACCTCGCCCACCTCGCCGACCGGCACCGGTCGACCTTCGGGGTCGCGCACCTCCAGGCTCATGCCGTGCACCGCACGGCCGACGGTCCCGATCTTCGGCTCCTCGTCCGGCGGCGTGGACGTCGCCCAGCCCGAGGTCTCACTGAGGCCGTAGCCCTCGCGGATCCGGGTGCCGAAGCGCTCCTGGAAGGCGCGGATCACCTCCGCCGGGAGCGAAGCCCCGCCGGAGGACGCCAGCCGGAGGTGGGCGAAGTCCCCGGGCGTCGTGTCGCCCGCGGCGTGCAGCATCGCGATCCACATCGCCGGCACGCCGGACACCACGGTCAGCTCGTGGTCGCGGATCATCGCGACCATCTTGCCCGGGTCGAAGGGGTGCAGCAGCGAGACCGGGGCGCCCAGGGAGATCGAGATGTGCATGACGATCAGCTGCCCGTAGACGTGGAAGAGCGGAAGGGCCGTGCCGGTACGGTCGGTCGCCGGGTCGAACTTGAGCTGGAGTCGTGCCGCCTCGACGAGCGCGAAGATCCCGCCGACCCCGAGCTCGGCACCCTTGGGGCGCCCGGTGGTGCCCGAGGTGTAGATGATGATCGCGGTCTCGTCGCCGGCCCGCTCGACCGGGGCCGCGAGCGCGCTGTCGGCGGACCAGTCCGCGAGCGGCTCCAGGGTCCAGAACGGCAGCCCACGCTCACCGGCCGCCGCCTTCGCCGGACCGTCGGCTCCGTGCCAGGCCACGACAAGAGACGCGTCCGCGTCGGCGAGGACGTAGTCGATCTCGGGCGCCGTGGCCATCACGTTCATCGTGATCAGCACGGCACCTGCCGCGTGCAGGCCGTAGTAGGCGGCCACGAACTCCGGGACCGTCGGAGCGATCAGCACGACGCGATCGCCCGGCCCGATGCCGGCCGCGGCCACCCGGCCGGCGTACGTCGCGACCAGGTCGCGCAGCTCGCCGTACGTCACGACCTGGTCGCCCGCGCGTACGGCGACCCGGGTCGGGTCCTCCTGCGCGTGCTCGAAGATGGCATCCGCCAGGTTGCTCACGTGTGTGCTCCGTTCCCGAGATCAGCCGCGGCGGGCCCGCACGGCGCCGCCGGCGGCGCCGACCGCCATGCCGACGATCGTGGTGATGACGATGAGGAAGCCCGGGGTTGCTCCCAGGTCGGCCTCGTCGCTCCATCCGGTGATGGACCGCACGACCAGGATGGCACCGCCGTAAAGCGCGCCGCCGACGATGCCGCGGACCAGGCCGGGACTGATCCGGGACGGGGTAGCGGCCGCGGCCGAGGATCCGCGGGTGGTCCGGCCCTCCGACCTCGTGGTGATCGCGGTGATCGGGGCGGCCGACGAGCTCGCGACCCGCGCCATCCGGGCCACCCCTTCGGGTGAGGCGCCGGTGCTGGTCGGGCTCGTCGACCCGATCGCGGCGATCTAGGAGGCGGTCTTGGGTTTCGAACGTGGGCCTAGCGGGCATCTAGTCGGTGCGCCCCAGGGGCGTTCATGACCATCAACAGGACGGACATCCGCCATGGGCATTCTTTGGACCATTCTCATCATTCTCGCCATCGTTGCGCTGGTGCTCTTCATCCTCGCCCGGGTCCGCGGGGGCCGCGGCGTCTGAGCTGCCCCTGGTCCTCGGGACCAGACCACGAGGCCCTCACAGCTCGACCGTGAGGGCCTCTGGCATGTCCGGGCGTGGTGAAGGATGAGCCCGTGAGCGAACCCGTGATCGAGACCCCGTCGTCGGCCGGCATCGAGCAGGCCCTGGCGGTGGCACGGCGGTGGCTGCCCGCCTTCCTGGCCGGCCATCGCGCCGACGACGACGTGTACGCCGACGGCGTCTCCACCTGGCACAACGTCGGGGAGTGGGAGGCGGAGATCGAGCGGACGCCGTCTCGCACGCGTCGGGTCCAGGCGGGTGCCGACCTCCGGGTCGAGGACGTGCGGCTCCGGGTCTTCGACGGCGGCTGGGTCTTGCAGGCCACGACCGTCGGCACCAATGCCGACGGCGAGCCGGTCCGGATCCCCAGCTGTCAGGTCGTCACGCTGCGCGACGGCAGGATCGCCCGGTTCGAGGAGTACGCCGACTCCCGCGCGGCCGAGCGACTCTTCGGCGGCTCGCCGACCTAGGTCACGTGGCCGCGCGCGTGGCGATGCCGAGAAGGTCGCGGACCGGGCCGGCGGGCGGCCGGCTGCTGCCGACCCATACCGCGGTGAACTGCCGGCTCAGGTCGAGGCCGGCGGTGGCGATCTCCACCAGCCGCTCTGCGTCGATCTCGCTGCGGGCGGCCCGGTCGCTGACGAAGGCAGGCGGACTGCCCGCTCGTACGGCGGCCAGGACCGCGGCGGTCGTCGTGAGCTCGACCTCCGAGGTCGGGAGAGCCAGGTCTGAGGCGCGGAAGGCGTCCTCCACGACCTGACGGGTGCCGGAGCCGGGTTCGCGGCTGGTCAGGCTGCGGCCGGCGATCTCCTTCGCTGACAGGGGCTTGCGACGACGTGACCACGGGTCGTCAGGCTCGGCGACCAGCACGAGCAGGTCGTGGCCGACCGCCCGGGAGGCGAGACCGGCCAGGTCCGCCGGGCCCTCGATGAACCCCAGATCGGCCTGACCGCGTCGTACGGCGTCGAGGACGTTCTCGGTGTTGGTCGCGTGCAGGCTCGCCGCGGTGTCCCGCTCGCGTCGGAGCCGGACCAGCCACCGGGGGAGCAGGTACTCCGCGGTGGTCATGCTGGCGTAGACGTGGAGCTCGCGCGAGCGGTCCTCGCGCAGCGTCCGCAGCGAGGCCTCGAGGTCGTCCGCCTGCTCGAGCAGGGGGCGGCTCCACTCGACCAGCAGCCGACCGGCCGGGGTGAGCGTCGAGCCGGTCGTCGCTCGCTGGAGCAGCACCAGCCCGGTCTGGGTCTCGATCGCACGCAGCCGCTCGGAGGCGGACTGCTGGGAGACGCCCGCGGCGCGGCCGGCAGCGCCGATGCTGCCGAGCCGGGCGACATCGGTGAGCAGCCGCAGCGACGGCAGATCGGGCAACAGGTCCACCTGACCACCGTACCGGTCGCCACAGGCATCACCTGTGGCGGCACAGGACAGAGATCCCTACCCGCTGCACCGGCCGCACCCGAGGCTGGAGACATGACCGCGATCACCGTCGACCGAGAGGCCGTCACTCACGTCGAGCACCGCCACGGGTTGCTGGCCGACCTCGAGGGTGCGCCCGCGCTCGGGTTCATCGGGCCGAACTGGTACGCCTCCGTGATGGGCACCGGCATCGTGGCCGTCGCCCTCGCCGGACTGCCCTTCCCGGTCCCGTACGCCGGTCCGGTCGCGGCCGGTGTGTGGGCGCTGTCGCTGATCCTCCTGGTCGCGGTCACCGCGGCCACGGCCACCCACTGGAGGAGGCACCCGCAGGTCGCGCGAGGTCACCTCGACGACCCCGTGATGTCGCACTTCTACGGCGCTCCTGCGATGGCGCTGATGACGGTCGGCGCCGGAGCGGTGCTCGCCGGCTACCGCCTGATCGGGACCGGACCGGCGCTCGCCCTCGACGCCGTGCTCTGGACGGCCGGGACCGCGCTCGGCCTGCTGACGGCCGTCCTGGTGCCCTACCGGGCCTTCACCAGCCACGACGTCCGCGAGGACTCGGCGTTCGGCGGCTGGCTGATGCCCGTCGTACCGCCGATGGTCAGCGCCGCGACCGGTGCACTCCTGGTGCCGCACCTGCCGGCCGGTCAGGCCCGCGAGACGATGTTGCTGGCCTGCTACATGTTCTTCGGGCTCACCCTGGTGGCCGGCTTCGTGCTGATCACCTTCATCTGGGGTCGGCTGCTGCGCCACGGTGTCGGCGCGGCCGGCGCCGTACCGACGCTCTGGATCGTGCTCGGCCCGCTCGGCCAGTCGATCACCGCCGCACACCACCTCGGCCAGGTCGCTCCGGACGTGCTCGCCGACCCGTACGGCGGTGCCTTCCAGGCGTTCACCCTCGTGTACGGCGTGCCGGTGTGGGGCTTCGCGATGCTGTGGCTCGCGCTCGCAGCCCTGCTCACCCTGCGCACCGTCCGCTCGGCCACCGGGCTGCGGTTCGGCCTGACCTGGTGGTCCTTCACCTTCCCCGTCGGCACCGTGGTCACCGGCACCTCGGGTCTCGCGAGCGTGACCGGGCTGGTCGTGCTCCAGGTCGCCGCCGGTGGGCTGTTCGTGTTCCTGGTCGCGGCCTGGGCGACCGTGCTGGTGCGCACCCTGAGGGGTGTCTACACCGGTCGCCTGCTCGCGGCCCCGGCCTAGACGCAACCAACTGGTCGACTCCCGGCGTCAGATCAGCGAAAGGGGGTCGTGGCCGATGATCAACAGCGTGACGGGAAGTGCCGAGGCACCGACGTTCGAGGAGTACGCCGGTGCCGCGTGGCCGTCGTTGTACCGCTACGCCTATCTCCTGACCGGCAACCATGCCGACGCGGAGGACATCGCCCAGCAGACCCTGCTCAAGGCGTACCGGTCCTGGTCGCGCGTGCAGGGCTCGGACTCGCCGACGGCGTACCTGCGTCGGATGCTCACCAACACCTACCTCTCGGACCGGCGGCCGAAAGGGCGCCGGCTCGAGTTGCTCACTGACGAGCCACCCGAATCGGCACGCGCGCCGTCGGGCGGCCCGGAGGATCGGATGGTGCTCTGGCCGCACGTGTGCTCGCTCCCGCCGCGGCAGCGCGCGGTCGTCGTGCTCCGCTACTACGAGGATCTCAGCGAGGCCCAGATCGCCGACGTGCTCGGCTGCTCGCGCGGCAACGTGAAGTCCACCGCTCATCGTGCGCTCAAGGCGTTGCGGACCGCGCTCGACGGGAAGGAGGGTCTGGCATGAACGTCGACCTCGAGGAGATCTTGACCCGCGAGCTGCGGCAGGTGGTCGACGGGCTACACGTACCGGCGCTACCGGCGCTCCCGCAGGAGCCGCCCCGCTCCGTACGCCGCTGGCCCTCGCTGCTGGTCGCGGCCGTCGTCGTGCTCGTCCTCGCCGGCGTCATCGTGGCGATGTCGATGGGTGGCGGAGGCCGGGACGTCTCACCGGCACCATCGCCGACCCCCACGCCCACCCCGACGCCCGCGCCGACACCGACGAACGCCACACCCATCAGCAAGAAGGCGCCGACCGTGCCCTACGTGCTGGACCAGAAGCTGTACGTCGACGGCCAGCAGGTGCCCGGCGACTGGTGGCTGGTGCGCTCGGGCGCCGAGGGCTGGGTCGGGCAGCGCACCGACGACACCTGGTGGCGGGGGACCGGCCCGGAGGCGATCGAGATCGAGGGGCAGGAGGACGCGCCGGTGATCTCCGCGAACGGCAGGTACGTCGGGGAGACCCGCGTCGAGGACGGCAAGGACGTGCTGTCCGGATTCGAGACCCGGCCCGCAGGCGAGGGGTTCGGCAGTGTCCCGGTCGACCTCGGCGACCAGCAGGACGGCAGCGCTGTCACGGTCCGCGCCGTCACCGACGACGGGTGGGTCATCGCCCAGGGGACCAAGACCGCTGTCCTGTGGCGTCCGCTCATCGACAACCGCCTCGTCGACCTGACCCAGACGGCACCCGGCTGGGAGATCCTGGCCAGCACGCCGGCCGGGCTGCTGGTGACCGATGGCGTCGACGGGGATGCCTACCTGGCGGAGATCTCCGAGGCCGGCGAGATCGACCCCAGCATCGCGGTCCCGGCCCATGACGACCTGGCCGTCAGCCCGGGCGCCGCCTGGCTGATCTGGACCGACCCCGGCACCACGCAGGGCGAGGTCACGTCGGTCCCGACGCTCAACGCGCAGTCCGTCAACAGCAGGACGCAGGCGACGCTGAACGCTCCCGACGGCTACGGCTTCCGCACCCGCGAGTGGGCGTGGGAGAACGACGACACCTTCATCGCTCCGTTGGAGGCCCAAGGCGAGGAGCAGGGCGCCGGGCGGATGGCGCGGTGCAGCGTCCTGTCCGCCCAGTGCGTGCTGATCACGGCCCCTTGAGGAGCCCGTAGGCTCGACGGATGAGCCGATCAGCACGACGTCTGGCTCGCATGCTCGTCTCCTTCCTGGCCTATGGGTTCGTGGTCGCGCTGATCGCGGTTCCGGTGGCGGCCCAGCACGCCGTGGCGGGGGTGCGGTTCGACGACCGGCTGGGCACGCTGCCGGTCGAGGTCTCGCTCTCCCACAACGGCGTCTCGACGCTGGACACCGGCATCCTCGGCAGGATCTACCTGGACCGCACCGGCATCGACGGGTTCGGCGCCAACATGCGCGCGACCGGACCACCGGAGGCGGGTGGGACGCTCGCGTCGTACGTCAGTCCGCAGTTCGTGCGCGCGAACGCCCAGTTCGTCACCGACTCCGGCGTCGCGGCCCGGGTGTACGGCGACGAGCTGAGCTCCCAGCTGTGGCACGGCTTCTGGTGGGTCGAGCTGTGGGCCGGCGTGGTCGGTGGGATCGTGCTGGCCCTGGTCTTCCGGGGTCGCGCTCCGTCTATCCCAGGACTGCGGAGCCGACGCCGCCGGATCGCGGCCGTCGTCCTGGTGCCGGTCGTCGCACTGGGACTGTCGACGCTCGTCGCGCTCCATCTCTTCCGGCAGTGGGAGGGCAACGACGAGATCGGGGTCGCCTACCCGATGCCCGGCAACGAAGAGCTCAGCTTCAGCAGCCCGCAGGCGCTCGAGGTCGCCCGGCAGGTGCAGCCGTTCATCGTCAAGAACACCGATCGGATCCGCGCGGCCACGACGACCTACGAGACCGCGGCCGACCGGTCGCTGCGACTGCAGCTGCCCGCGCACGCGGCGGCGCTGGCGCCGCGCGACGGGGAGCGGATCGTGATCGCGGAGGCGGATCCCCAAGGGAGCGAGGTGGGCACCGCGGTCCGCACGGCTCTCTACCCGCTGCTCGAGGACCAGCTCGGCGCGGACGCGTTCGCGATGCGCACCATCTCCGGCGACATCAGCTCCAACGGGACCGTTGCCGAGAGCGGCTTCATCGAGGACGAGGCGGGCGCCAGCCCCGGGATCCCGACCGTGGCGGTCAAGGGCGACCATGACACCGACACGACTGTCGACCAGCTGCTCGACAACGACGTGATCGTGCCGGACCTCGAGACCGTCGACGTCGGGGGGCTGCGGGTGGCGGTCGCGAACGACCCGGCGTTCAAGGCGCTCTTCGGCGGCCTCGTCATCAATGACACCGGCGTCACCGAGGACGACATCGGCAAGCAGCTCCGTGCGAAGGTCGATCCGACGGACCCGTTGTTCGTGCTCTTCCACCAGCCGCGGTCGGTCGACGGCTACCTCGGCATCGACAGCACCGGCGAGCTCGCCAGCACGATCGGCCGCGAGACCGTGCCGTGGGACGACGGCATCCCCGACGTGCCTCCCGGGACGATCAACTACGGCCACCTCCACGACCAGGCCGGACCGTGGGTCGTATGGAACACCGACGGTGACCTCGTCACCTGGACGGTCGTCAACCAGCTCGGCACCTCCGGCGGGGTGGAGGAGAACCCGACGTTCAACCGCTTCTCCACGCCGATCTCGGTCCCGCTCAAGGCCGTCAGCCTCCAGCTCCAGTACGTCAACGAGAAGTCGGGCCTGCAGACCGGCTACGCGTCGATCCAGATCGACACCGATGGCATCGCCACGATCACCGACCGGATCGATCTCGGACTGCCCGGCGGACAGCCGCTGCCGCGCGACGAAGCGGGGCTCTAGGCTGCGCACATGTTGGTCAGGGGCAAGGTCTGGGTCGTGACCGGTGGCGGCAGCGGGATGGGCCGTGAGCTCGTGCTGCTGCTCCTGCAGCGCGGCGCCCGCGTCGCAGCAGTCGATCTGAGCAGGACCGGTCTGGACGAGACCGCCTCGCTGGCAGGCGCCGGCGATCGCCTGTCGCTCCACGTCGTCGACATCACCGACCGGGCCGCCGTCGAGGCGCTGCCGGCAGCTGTCGTCGGGGCCCACGGCACGGTCGACGGCCTGGTCAACAACGCCGGCATCATCCAGCCGTTCCTCCCGATCGCCGACCTCGACTACGGCGCCATCGAGCGGGTGCTCGACGTCAACCTGATGGGCACCGTCCACCTGGTGAAGGCGTTCCTGCCACTGCTGCTCGAGCGGCCGGAGGCGCACATCGCCAACGTGTCGAGCATGGGCGGCTTCTTCCCGTTCCCCGGCCAGACGATGTACGGCGCCAGCAAGGCCGCCGTCCGGCTCTTCACCGAGGGGCTGTACGCGGAGCTGCTCGACACCGACGTCACGATCTCGGTGATCATGCCCGGCGCGGTCGCGACGGCGATCACCGAGAACTCCGGGGTCGGCATGCCCGACGCCGACGAGAGCAGCGTGCCGATGACCTCGCCCGACAAGGCCGCGCGGATCATGGTCGACGGCATCGAGAAGGACAGGCTGCACATCTACGTCGGACCGGACGCACGGCTGATGAGCATCGCGATCAAGATCGCGCCGAGGCCGGCGATCAAGTTCGTGCAGCGACAGATGGCCAAGCGTCTGACCGTCTCGCCCCAGTCGCGGACTGAGCTACTCGTGGCCGAGGCGATCGACACCCACTTCCTCGAGACCGCCCGCGACGCTGCGACCCGGCACCGGCGGCGGAGGAGTCGTCGATCCGGACGACGGTGCTCGCGCTCTTCGACGCCCAGGCCCAGAGCCGGCACCTCGACCTCGCGGCACGCTGGCTGCAGTCGCAGGGCGAGGGCTTCTACACGATCGGCTCGGCCGGCCACGAGGCCAACGCCGCGGTCGGACTGCTCGCCCGGGTCGACGACCCGGCGCTGCTGCACTACCGCTCGGGCGGCCTCTACGCCGCGCGGGCCGCGCGTCACGGCGGCACGACGCCGGTCCGCGACGTGCTGCTCGGCCTGAGCGCCGCGGCGGCCGACCCGATCTCCGGCGGGCGGCACAAGGTCTTCGGCCACCCGGCGCTCCACATCGTCCCGCAGACCTCGACCATCGCCTCCCACCTGCCGCGCGCGGTCGGGCTGGCCTTCACGCTCGGGCTCGCTGGCCGACGTGCTGCCCGAGCGGCGGTGGCCCGACGACGCGATCGTGGTCTGCTCGCTCGGCGACGCGTCGGTCAACCACTCGACCGCCCAGGGTGCGCTCAACGCCGCCGGCTACCTCGACCCACCGCGGGCTCGACGTACCTCTGCTGGTCGTCGTCGAGGACAACGGCATCGGCATCAGCACCCGCACGCCGGCCGGGTGGATGGAGGCGCGGCTGCGGCACCTGCCGGGCTTCGCGTACGTCGCGGCGCCGTCGCCGACGACCCGACCGGCTGCTGGCCGACGTCGGCGACCGCGGTCGACCTGGTCCGCGACCGACGCCGGCCGGTCGTGCTCCACCTCAGCACGGTCCGCTACCTCGGCCACGCCGGCTCCGACGTCGAGCTCGGCTACCGGTCCGCGGCCGAGATCGTCGCCGACCACGCCCGCGACCCGCTGCTGGCGACGGCGTCGTACCTCGTCGAGCACGGGCACTCTGACCCCCGACGAGGTGGTCGAGCGCTACGAGCGGACCCGCGTCGCTGGTGATGACCGAGGCGCAGTCGGTGATCGGCGAGCGCACGGCTGACCGCACGCGCCGAGGTGGTGCGCCCGATCCTCGACCCGAGCCGACGGTCGGTCCCGTCGCGGCCGCCGGCGCCGCCCCCGGACGCCGGGCTCACCCTCGCGCAGGCGATCAACGCCGCACTCGCCGACCTGCTCGAGGACCGGCCGCACGCGCTGGTCTTCGGCGAGGACGTGGCCGTCAAGGGCGGCGTGTACGGCGTCACCCGCGGCCTGCGCAGGCGGTACGGCGGCCGACGGGTCTTCGACACCCTGCTCGACGAGCAGACGATCCTCGGCACCGCGCTCGGCGCCGGGCTGGCCGGCGCGCTGCCGATCCCGGAGATCCAGTACCTCGCCTACCTGCACAACGCCGAGGACCAGCTGCGCGGCGAGGCGGCGTCGCTCGCCTTCTTCTCCGCCGGTCAGTACCGCAACGCGATGGTGGTCCGGATCCCGGGGCTCGCCTACCAGAAGGGCTTCGGCGGCCACTTCCACAACGACAACTCGCTGGCCGTGCTGCGCGACATCCCCGGCCTGGTGCTCTGCGTGCCGAGCCACCCCGACGACGCCGGGCCGCTGCTGCGCGAGTGCGCCGACCTCGCCGAGCGGCGAGGGTCGGGTCTGCGTGTTCGTCGAGCCGATCGCGCTCTACCACTCGCGCGACCTGCACGAGCCGGGCGACGGTGGCTGGACGACGTCCGGAGCCAGCCCGGGCCGTGCCTTCGGGCCGCGCGGCCCACGGTGACGGGGCGGACCTGCTGATGGTCACCTTCGGCAACGGCGTACCCATGTCGCTGCGGGCCGCACGCACGCTCGAGCAGGACGGCGTCCGCGCGACCGTCCTCGACCTGCGCTGGCTGGCGCCGCTGCCGGTCGACCAGCTGACGGCGTACGCCGGCGGGTTCGACCGGGTGCTGGTCGTCGACGAGACCCGGCGCAGCGGCGGGGTCGCCGAAGGCGTGATCGCGGCGCTCGTCGACCGGGGGTACGCCGGCCGGCTCGCGCGCGTCACCAGCGCCGACTCCTACGTCCCGCTCGGTCCGGCTGCGCGGGCGGTGCTGCTGACCGAGGACGAGGTCGTCGACGCGGCCCGCGCGCTGACTCGGAGGAGCGCCGATGGCTGAGCTGTCCGGGCTGCCGACGCGGGCGTCCGTCGTCATCGTCGGCGGGGGCGTGATGGGCCTCAGCACGGCGTACCACCTCGCCGCCGCGGGGGTCCCCGACGTGGTGCTGGTCGAGCGGGACGCACTCGGCTCGGGCTCGACCTGCAAGGCCGCGGGCGGGGTGCGCGCGCAGTTCTCCGACCCGGTCAACATCGAGCTCGGGCGCGCAGCCTGCGACGCCTACGAGCGGTTCGGCGACGACCTCGGCCAGGACATCGACCTGCACCGGGTCGGCTACCTCTTCCTGCTCGACGACCCGGCGCACGTCGCGGCCTTCGAGGCCAACGTCGCGACTCCAGAACGACGCTCGGCGTCCCCAGCCGGATGATCTCGCCCGCCGAGGCGAAGGCGCTCTCGCCGATGATCGACCTCGACGGCATCCTCGCCGCCGCCTGGTCGCCCGAGGACGGCCACTGCACGCCCGAGTCGGTCGTCCTGGGGTACGCCGGAGCCGCCCGCCGGGCCGGTGCGCGGCTCCTCACCGGCTGTGCGGTGAGCGACGTCGAGGTCGCCGACGGGCAGATCCGCGCAGTGCTGACGACGGCCGGCCGGATCGAGACCGACACCGTGGTCTGTGCGGCCGGAGCCTGGTCGGCGGCGCTCGGCGAGATGGTCGGCGTACCGCTGCCGGTGCAGCCGCTGCGCCGGCAGATCCTCACCACCGCGCCGATGCCGGGCCTCGACCCGCGGACGCCGTTCACGATCGACTTCGGCACGACGCTCTACTTCCACAGCGAGGGACCCGGCCTGCTGCTCGGCATGTCCGATCCCGACGAGACGCCCGGATTCGGGCTCGGACGGTCGGACGACTGGCTGCCGCGGCTCGGCGACGCGATCTCGCGGCGGGTGCCGGCGCTCGCCGAGGTCGGGATCGCGTCCGGCTGGGCCGGGCTCTACGAGATGACGCCGGACCACAACGCGCTGGTGGGGGAGGCCGCGGAGGTCTCGCGGTTCCTCTACGCCACCGGGTTCTCCGGGCACGGCTTCCTGATGGGTCCCGCGATCGGCGAGGTGATGCGCGACCTGGTGCTCGGCCGGACCCCTCCGGTCGACGTCAGTGGCCTCTCGGTCGACCGCTTCGCTGACCGCGGCGTCCGGCCGGAGCTCAACATCGTGTGAGGCGCTGCCGGGATAGTCCCTGACCTTCCCGGGGTGCGACCGGCCGTGGGACCCCGAAAACGTCAGGGACTATCCCGCCGCCATCCACACCACCAAGTGCTCGACCGCCGGGGCGATCGTGTAGGAACGTGCCATGACCACGATCCCGTCCCAGTCCGAGCTCTCCGCCCTCGCCCTCGACACGGCCCGCCGCTGCGGGGTCGACGTCGACGCGCTGCTCCTGGGTGGGGGCGGCGACGTGACCACCCGCTCGCCGATCAACGGCCAGCAGGTCGCGACGCTGACCTGGCGCGACGCGGCGTACGTCGACGAGGCGGTCGCCCGCGCCGACGAGGCGTTCCGGGTCTGGCGTCGGGTGCCTGCACCCGCGCGGGGTGCGCTGGTCAAGCGGTTCGGCGAGCTGCTCGCCGAGCACAAGGACGACCTCGCGATCCTGGTCAGCATCGAGGCCGGCAAGATCACCTCCGAGGCACGCGGTGAGATCCAGGAGATGATCGACATCTGCGACTTCGCGGTCGGTCTCTCGCGCCAGCTCTACGGCCGGACCATGCCCTCCGAGCGCCCGGGCCACCGGTTGATGGAGACCTGGCACCCGATCGGTGTGGTCGGCGTGATCTCCGCCTTCAACTTCCCGGCCGCCGTCTGGTCGTGGAACACCGCCGTCGCGCTGGTCTGCGGCGACCCGGTCATCTGGAAGCCGTCCGAGCTCACCCCGCTCACCTCGCTGGCCTGCCACGCGGTGCTCGCCCAGGCGATCGCCGAGCACGGTGCGCCCGAGGCCCTCTCGCAGGTGCTGCTCGGCGGCCCCGAGGTCGGTCAGGCGCTCGTCGACCACCCCGGCATCGCGCTGCTCAGCGCCACCGGCTCGACCCGGATGGGTCGGCTGGTCGGCCCGCTGGTCGCCGAGCGCTTCGGCCGGTCGCTTGCTCGAGCTCGGCGGCAACAACGCGGCAGTCGTCTCCGGCAGCGCCGACCTCGACCTGGCCGTGCGCGGCATCGTCTTCTCCGCGGCCGGTACGGCGGGCCAGCGATGCACCACGATGCGTCGCGTCATCGCCCACACGAGCGTCGTCGACGAGCTGACCGACCGGCTCACCTCGGCGTACGGCCGGCTCCCGATCGGCAACCCGATGGCCGAGGGCACCCTCGTCGGCCCGATGGTCAGCCGGCCGGCGTACGACGCGATGGAGGCGGCGATCGCCGCGGCCACCGGCGACGGCGGCAAGCTGATGGTCGGTGGCGGTCGCGCCCACGCGGACCTGGCGCCCGACGCCTACTACGCGCGGCCCGCGATCGTGCGGATGGACGAGCAGACCGACGTCGTCGCGCGCGAGACCTTCGCGCCACTGCTCTACGTGCTGCCGTACGACGACTTCGACGCCGCGATCGAGCTCAACAACGCCGTACCCCAGGGTCTGTCGTCCAGTGTCTTCACCTCCGACCTGGCCGAGGCCGAGCGGTTCCTGTCGGCCGAGGGCTCCGACTGCGGCATCGTCAACGTCAACATCGGGACCTCGGGAGCGGAGATCGGCGGCGCCTTCGGCGGCGAGAAGGAGACCGGTGGCGGTCGCGAGTCCGGCTCGGACGCGTGGCGCGCCTACATGCGCCGCGCGACCAACACCATCAACTTCTCCGGAGAACTTCCGCTCGCCCAGGGAGTCGACTTCACGGTCTGACGTCCTGGCAGGCTACGATGTCGGAGACCGGCCGTCCCCAGACGGTCGGCGGTCCCGCGCCCAGCCCCGGCGGTCACTCCCCGGAGCCACCGATCTCTCGCAGATCCACGAGACCTGTTCGCGTCCCCGACCGGCCCATCCGGGCAGTTCGGTCCGACGTAGGTATGCCCCCGCTCCTGAGGAGGAGTCCTTGGCTCGATCGGGCCAGCGTCAGACGGCCAACCGCCGTTCGCCTGCGCGCTCCAACCAGCGCCGTACCCGCGCTCTCGACAACGAGGGCATCATCCCGGTGCTTGCTCGCGCCGTGCGCGAGGTCGAGAACGCCGTCGAGCGTCGCTCCGCGATGCCGCAGGTGCGCACCAAGTTCCAGGTCGTCGCCCTCCTCGTCCGCGAGGAACGGGCCCGGCTGAAGACCGACACCACCCTGACCGAGTCCCAGCGTGCCGAGCAGCTCAAGCGGCTCGACGGCATCGCCACGATCCTCGCGAAGTCGGCGGCGCGCGACACCTCGCTCTTCGCGCTGCTCGCCGAGGACTCGACCTTCTCCGAGGCAGCCAAGATCCTCAAGCGCGAGATGCTCATCGCGGGAGGCGCCGAGGTCGAGGACGAGCCCGAGGAGCCGAGCCGCACCGGCCGAGTCCAACCCGGGCCACGAGCGTCGCGTCGTACCCCAGTCGGTCATCTCGCGTCAGCTGGCCAACCCCTTCCTCGTCCCTGACTTCTCGGGCGCCCAGCAGCCGAAGGCGCGCACCCACCGGCTCGCCAGCTGGGAGCTGCTCGGCCCGCTCTTCCGGTCCTTCGAGTACGCGTCCGCCGGTGCCACCTCCTGCATGGCGCTCCCCGAGCCGGCGTCGCTGCGCGCACCGGCCGGCCTCGAGCTGATGCACCACCAGGCTCAGCTGGTCGAGTCGGCCCGCCAGGGTCACCGGACCTTCCTGCTCGCCGACGAGCCCGGCCTCGGCAAGACCGCCCAGGCGCTGCTCGCGGCGCAGGCGGCCGGTGCCTACCCGCTGCTGGTCGTCGTACCCAACGTCGTCAAGACCAACTGGGCGCGCGAGGTCGGTCTCTGGACCCCCAACCGCACCTCGACGATCATCCACGGTGACGGCGAGTCGATCGACGGCTTCGCCGACATCGTCGTCGTCAACTACGAGGTGCTCGACCGTCACGTCGGCTGGATCGGGGAGCACGGCTTCCGCGGGATGGTCGTCGACGAGGCGCACTTCATCAAGAACAAGTCGTCGCAGCGCTCCCAGAACGTCCTCGGCATCGCCGACAAGATCCGCGCCCGCATCGTCCGGCCGCTGATGATGGCGCTGACCGGCACTCCGCTGATCAACGACATCGAGGACTTCCGCGCGATCTGGCAGTTCCTCGGCTGGATCGACGACAAGAAGCCTCTCGGTGACCTGATGGTCGCCCTCGAGGAGACCGGGATGAACCCGGCCGACCCGGGCTTCTACCCGGCGGCCCGCCGTTGCGTCGTCGACCTCGGCATCGTCCGGCGTCGCAAGATCGACGTCGCGGCCGACATCCCGGCCCGCCGGATCGCCGACCTCCCGGTCGAGCTCGACGACGAGGTCGGACGCTCCATCCGCGACGCCGAGCGCGAGCTCGCCCGCCGCTTGGTCCAGCGCTACGAGACGGCGATCGCGACCCGTACGTCGGGCCGCACCGTCGAGGGCATCGATCACGGACTCGTCCGCCAGGTCGCGACCTGGGAGCGCGAGGACACCGACTCCTCGAGCGGCGAGAACGTCTTCACGATGATGCGGCACATCGGCAAGGCCAAGGCGGGACTCGCGGCCGACTACGCCGCCCAGCTGGCGCGCAACGTCGGCAAGGTCGTCTTCTTCGCCAAGCACATCGACGTCATGGACACCGCCGAGGACACCTTCGCCCGCCGGGGGATCCGCTACGCCTCGGTCCGGGGCGACCAGACCCCCAAGGCGCGCCAGAAGGCCATCGACGACTTCGTCAACGATCCCGAGGTCTCGATCGCCGTCTGCTCGCTCACCGCGGCCGGTGTCGGCCTCAACCTGCAGGTCGCCTCCAACCTGGTCCTCGCCGAGCTCTCCTGGACCGACGCCGAGCAGACCCAGGCGATCGACCGCGTCCACCGGATCGGCCAGGCCGAGCCCGTCACGGCCTGGCGGATCATCGCCGCGCAGACCATCGACTCCCGGATCGCCGAGCTCATCGACAGCAAGGCCGGCCTCGCCGCCCGCGCTCTCGACGGTGCCGGCGAAGACGGTCGCGTCCTCGGTCGACGTCCAGCTCGAGGCCCTGGTCACCCTGCTCACCGACGCCCTCGAAGAGGCCTCCGCCGCCTGATCCACAGGCGGCTCGGTCGCCGGTTTCGTTCTCGCGCGGACCGGGGAATGATCGTCCCGTGAACCGGTCTCGGACGGTCGTCACCGCTCTTCTGTGTACGTCGGTGCTCGCGCTCGGCGCGTGCTCCGGCGATGATCCCGAGCCCAAGTTCGGGCCTACGCCGTCGGTGTCGGCGCCGACCTCGCCCGGTACGTCGCCGACCGTCTGAGCCCCTGACGAGTCGCTCGAGGACACTTGTCCGAGCCGTGGGTCGCAGGCGCAGAATGGCGATCGAGTCGGGTGACATCAGTCGACGTCCGATGCTCTCGCTACCGGCGATTGCGATCTTGCGACGCTCGGATCGATCCGATCGAGCGAGTGTCTACTCGCCGGAGAGCCATTCGATGACGGACGGCTGAGCGGTCGGTCGAGCGAAGCGGGCAGACGGGCACGGATCGCACCGCGAACGGTGAATGCACGCTGTCACGATCGCCAGCGGGAAGACGGTCGAGGGCGCCGGTGCGAGGAGCCCGTGGCATTCGAGCTGGACCGTTCGATCATGGTCTTCAGAGCTTGGCTCAGCGTCGAGATCCGATGGCGAGTCTCGTTCATCGGGTTCGATGCTCGTGAGGCTCAGGCTGAGTTGCCTCTTGCTCTGCGCCGTCCTGGCGTTGATCCTCGGATCAGCTTGTGCGACCGCGCGTGCCGAGGCTGGCGGTGCGCAGCGAGGCAGATCGAGTGGGACGGCTGCGCGTCCGGATCAAGTCGGGAACATCACGGTGCGACACTCGACGGCGCGACACTCGGACGAGTCAGCGTCGACCGCAGTCGTCCAATGCCGGGACTCCGATCTGCGACGCCTTGTGCGTACGGACGGCACTGACGATCGGACAGCCCGGCTCGTACTGCCGGAGCTTCCGGCCGACGTGCCCGCGCCGACCGTGCCGACAGTGACGCCGGGCCTGGTGATGGCGGCGTTCCGGCGGCTGCCGCTGCCGGCGGCGGAGATGGTGGTGCAGCCGCCGGGTGGGCGGACACTGGTGAACTTCGAGACGAACTTCTACACCGAGCGCGACGGGTTCACCCGGACGGTGAACCTGCTGGGGCGGCGGGTGGACCTGCAGATCTGGCCGGCGTCGTTCGGGTGGCGGTTCGGGGACGGCGAGACGCGGCAGACCGAGAGCCCCGGCGCGGCGTACCCGGACCTGGAGATCACGCACCGCTACCTGCAGACGGGCCGGGTCGCGCCGAGCCTGGACACGACGTATGCGGCGGAGTTCCGGGTCGACGGTGGTCCGTGGCGCGACGTCGCGGGCACGGTGACGATCCCGGGGCAGGCCGAGGGGCTCCAGGTGGTCGAGGCGAGACCGGTGCTGGTCGGCACCGGAGACTGACCCGAGACATGACGATGACCCCGCCCGTGGGCGGGGTGCGGGGCGTCAGCCTCTTCGGTGGAAGGTGTAGCCGTGGGGGCTGGTCCAGGTGAAGGCGCGGGGTCCGGTGCGGGTGTAGGTCCAGGCGCTGTGGGTCTTGAGCCGGTGGTGGCTTCGACAGAGAGGAGCCAAGTTCTCGGTGACGGTCTCGCCGCCGTCGGCGTAGGCGATGATGTGGTCGAGGTCGCAGGCTCTGGCGTCGCGTCCGCAGTGGGGGAACACGCAGGTCGGGTTGGTCAGGATGGCCTGCTCGCGCTGTCGCTCGGTGGGCTCGTAGCTGTCGCTGTGGAGCTGTTCGGCGAGGTCGATCACGGGTCTGACGGTGACTCGGGTGCCGGACACGGTGCACCAGTCGGTGAGCTGGTCGACGGTGACGAAGGAACTGGTGTTGTCGACGTCGACGAGCGGGCTGTGCGGACGGTGGTGGGTGTAGATCACGAGCTCGCGGGTGGTGCCGTCGCCTGGTGTGCCGAGCTGCCCGGCGGCCATGGAACGGCGTACGTCGAGGTTGGCGTGGGGGTGCTGGGTGAGCAGCTCGTGGGCCTTGGTCGCGATGGCGGCCTCGAGTGCGAGGGCATCGGCGACGTCGAGTCTGCCTTCGACGCTGACCAGGCCGTCGAAGGCGACGTCGCCGAGGGCGATGTCGAAGCATCGGTGCTCGGCGGCGTCGAGCCTGCGCTTCTCGCTCTCGTCGGGGTCGTAGAGCTCGCGGGCCTTCTCGATGGTGCGGTCGAGCTGGGCGAAGGAGCACTTGTCGGCCACATGGGCGAGGTGTCGGTCGACGTGGGCGGCGCCGTCCGCGGGGAGTGCGAGGGTGCCTTGAGCGATCCGGCGGGCGCGCCAGACGGGGACCTCGCCGGCGCTGACCCTGGCCCAGAGCCGGGGGAGGCGGTAGCGGGTCTCGAGGGCGTCGCCGAGGAAGCGGCGGCCTGCGACGGTGGACTTGCCGAGTGCGAGGGCGAGCTCGGCGATGCAGAACTCGGCGACCAGAGGTGCGCCGTCGCCGGCGAGCATGAGCTCGCCCTCGGATCCGTCGGTGGTCGCGGCCTTGACGACGGACTCGGGTGGGTGCATGCAGGCCCACTCGACGGCGAGCGCGAACTGCTCGACCTCGGCGTGGGCAACGGTGTCGGTGTGCTGGTGCAGAGCAGCGAGGACCTCGGACGAGGTGTCCGCGGTGTCGAAGAGATCGGTGCCTGCCATGTATCCAGCCAAGCACTGGGCACCGACAGTCAGGGGCTCAGAACCCCCTGTTTGACCGGGATGTGGACACTTCCCGAAGATTCTTCGCGACTGCCCTGCGACCACGGTTGAGCCCTCCTGGCTAGGCTCGTCGGTATGCAGACTCGCAACCTCGGCAGCAGCGGACTGAAGATCTCGGAGATCGCGTACGGCAACTGGTTGACCCATGGGTCCCAGGTCGAGGAGGACGCGGCGACGGCGTGCGTGCGGCAGGCGCTGGACGAAGGGATCACGACCTTCGACACGGCGGACGTGTACGCGAACACCGCGGCGGAGACGGTGCTCGGCACCGCGCTGAAGGGCGAGCGGCGGGAGGGGCTGGAGATCTTCACGAAGGTCTACTGGCCGACCGGACCGGGCAAGCACAACGACCACGGGCTGTCGCGCAAGCACATCATGGAGTCGATCAACGGCTCGCTGACGCGACTCCAGACCGAGTACGTCGACCTCTACCAGGCGCACCGCTACGACCACGAGACGCCGCTCGAGGAGACGATGGAGGCGTTCGCCGACGTCGTACGGCAGGGCAAGGCGCTCTACATCGGGGTGAGTGAGTGGCGCGCGGAGGAGATCCGGGCAGCGCACGAGCTGGCCCGCGAGCTGAAGATCTCACTGATCTCCAACCAGCCGCAGTACTCCATGCTCTGGCGCGTCATCGAGTCCGAGGTCGTGCCGACCAGCGCAGGAGCTCGGGATCGGGCAGATCGTCTGGTCGCCGATCGCGCAGGGCGTTCTGACCGGCAAGTACCTGCCGGGTCAGGCGCCGCCGGAGGGGAGCCGCGCGACCGACGAGAAGGGCGGCGCCAGCATGATCAGCCGCTGGTTGCAGGACGACGTCCTGGAAGGCGTGCAGCGGCTCAAGCCGATCGCGGAGGAGGCTGGGCTGACCATGGCGCAGCTGGCGGTGGCGTGGGTGCTCCAGAACGACAACGTCTCGGCCGCGATCATCGGGGCCAGCCGGCCCGAGCAGGTCACCGACAACGCCAAGGCCTCCGGCGTACGCCTCGAGGAGGCCACGCTGAAGGCGATCGACGACGTGGTGGGAGACCTTGCCGAGACCGACCCGGCGAAGACCCAGTCGCCCAGCAGACGGGACTTCTGACTAGCGGTAGTCCTCGGGCAGCGTCTGGCCGATCTTCACCCTCGACTTCGGCAGCCGCATGAACTTCATCTGCAGCGCCCGGGTGATGACGTAGTAGGTCAGCCCCTTGGTGGACTGGTCGGGGAACCGACGCGCCAGCTCGCGGCGAAGTCGGAACCTCAGGACGAACATGTCGAGGACGACCAGCAGCACCGTCAGCATCAGCAGCGTGTTGCCCCACCGGCGCAGGGTGTCGTTGCCGGAGTAGCCGAGGATCATCGTGATCAGCAGCAGCGGGATCACCAGCTCGATCAGCGAGAACCTGCTGTCGACGAAATCACGCGCGAAGCGGCGCATCGGGCCGCGGTCGCGGGCCGGGTAGGCGCGCTCGTCGCCGTCCTTCATCGCCTGCCGCATCGACTTGCTCGAGTCGGAGCGTCCGGCCCGCTGTGCGGCCGCCTGCTCCTTGCGGGTGCGCGGCACCTTGGCGCGCGCCTTGGCGGCGGCTTCGGCCTCGCGACGGGTCGGAGTAGGGCGGCCCTTGCCGCCGGGCTTCTCGACGGAGGTCTCGGTGACGGACTCGGACTTGCTACGACGGAACAACGCTGGGCCTTTGGTGCGAGGGATGACGACAGGGTCAGACTACCGGCGTCATCGCCCCGACTTGATATTGCGCCTAGGGTTGGTGCCCATGGGCATCATGCAGCGATTCAGCCTGATCTTCCGATCGAAGGCGAACAAGGTCCTCGACCGCGCCGAGGACCCCCGCGAGACGCTCGACTACAGCTACCAGCGTCAGCAGGAACTCCTGGTGAAGGTACGTCGTGGCGTCGCTGACGTCGCGACCAGCCGCAAGCGGGTCGAGCTCCAGCTCGCCCAGCTCGAGCAGCAGTCGACGAAGCTCTCGGAGCAGGCTCAGAAGGCGATCACGATGGATCGGGAGGACCTCGCTCGCGAGGCCCTGACCCGCAAGTCCGGGCTCACCACCCAGATCAACGACCTCAAGGTCCAGCTCGCCCAGCTCCAGGGCGAGGAGGAGAAGCTCACCCTCGCCCAGAAGCGGCTGCAGGCGCAGGTCGAGGCCTTCCGCACCCGCAAGGAGACGATCAAGGCGACGTACACCGCCGCGGAGGCGCAGACCAAGATCAGCGAGGCGATGTCCGGGATCGGCAGCGAGCTCGGCGACGTCGGGGCAGGCGATCCAGCGCGCCGAGGACAAGACCGCCCAGATGCAGGCTCGGGCCGGTGCCATCGACGAGCTGATCGCCTCGGGAGCGCTGGAGGACGTCAGCGCCGTCGGCGGTGGCGACGACATCTCCCGCGAGCTCGACGCCCTCAGCTCGCAGGCCGACGTCGAGGCCGAGCTCGCGGCACTCAAGGCAGGCGGCGCGCCACAGGCGATCGAGGCCGCTGACGACAGCGACGTCCTCGAGGCCGAGCCGCAGAAGGACGCCTCCGAGGGCAACCCGGCCTGATCCTCGGGCGTCCTTGGGCCACCAGGGAGAATCGACACATGGCACGCACTCGATTCGTCGGCGACGCCGGGCTGACCGCCCGCATGACCCTCGTGATGTTCCTCCTCGGGGGGCTCTTCGTGGGGCTGGTGGTCATCGTGATGACGCTCTTCTGGGGCGCGATGGGTCCCGGCATCGGCCTGCTGATCGGGTTCGCGGGCCTCGGGATCGCCTGGTTCCAGTGGTACAACTCCGACACCGTCGCCATGAAGGCGATGCGTGCGCGCGAGGTCACGCCGGAGCAGGCGCCTGAGCTGCACGACATGATCGACCGGCTCTGCACGCTGGCCGACATGCCCAAGCCGCGGGTCGGGGTCGCCGACACCGACCTCCCCAACGCCTTCGCCACCGGCCGCTCGCCGCAGCGCTCGGTCGTGGTGGTCACCACGGGCATCCTGAGCCGGCTCACCGGTGAGGAGCTCGAGGGCGTGCTCGCCCACGAGCTCTCGCACGTCGCCCACCGCGACGTGCTGGTGATGACCGTGGCCTCCAGCGCCGGCATCGTCGCCGGCATGCTCACCCGCGGTGCGCAGTACGGGATGTTCTTCGGTGGGGGTCGCCGCGACAACAACAGCGGCGGCATGCCGGTCTGGCTCGTGGTCCTGGTGGTCAGCCTGGTCACCTACGCGGTCAGCTTCGTGCTGATCAAGCTGCTCTCGCGCTACCGCGAGCTGTCGGCGGACCGGGCGGGCGCCTACCTCACCATGAAGCCCGAGGCCCTGGCTTCGGCACTGCAGAAGATCACCGGCGAGATCAACACCATCCCCGAGCGTGACCTGCGCGCCCAGCAGCCGATGAACGCCTTCTTCATCGCGCCGGCCGCGCGAGGAGTCTCGCTGCGCACCCTCACCTCGACCCACCCGACCCTCGAGCAGCGGCTCGAGCAGCTCGCCGAGATCCGGGCCGAGCTCGGCCGCACGGCCTAGGCCGCCGCGAGCATGGGCTTCTGGGGTGTCATCACGGGCCGGACCAAGCCCAAGCAGGCCAACCTCGACGCGCTGTTCGCCGTACCCAGCGCGGCGACGACGCTGGAGGCCAGCCTCGGAATGACGCCCACCGGCACCGGATCGGTCTGCTACCGCGCCGCCGGGGGACCGGCCTTCCAGCAGGCCGAGGACGACGTCGTCACGCTCCTGAACGCCGACCCCGACCGGCCGGACGTCGAGCTGTCGCGCGACGAGTACGGCTTCACCTGGCTGGTCGTGCACCGCGACCCCAGCGACACGGCCGGGCTGTGCACCGACCTGCACGCGGTGAACCTCGCGCTGGAGGAGCAGGACTTCGGCCCTGGACTGCTCTGCTCGCTGATCCCGTTCGTCGACGGCGCCGGGCGCCGGATCGGTCTGGTCTACCTCTACAAGCAGGGGACCTTCTACGCGTTCGCGCCGATGCCTGACGGCGAGCGCAAGCGCGACAACCTCGCCGAGATCCAGCTGCGCGACACCCTCGCCGGTGAGCTCCCGGTCGAGAAGGACCTCAGCCGCTGGCTGGCCCTCTGGGGTGCACCCGGCCTATGACGGGCAGGTAGCCGCCGACCTGAGGGTCGGGTCAGTCCTTGTGGGACTTGCCCGGCAGGGCGAGCATCCGCTCGAGTGCGACGAGGGCCCACTTCTCGGTCTCGGGCTCGACCTCGATCCGGTTGACGACCGTGCCGGCGACCAGCGACTCCATCGCCCAGACGAAGTGGGGCAGGTCGATCCGGTTCATCGTCGAGCAGTAGCAGACCGTCTTGTCGAGGAACATGATCCGCTTGTCGGGGTGAGCCGCCGCCAGCCGCTTCACCAGGTTGAGCTCGGTGCCGATCGCCCAGGCGGAGCCGGCCGGTGCGGCCTCGATGGTCTTGATGATGAACTCGGTCGACCCGACCAGGTCGGCCTTGAGGACCACTTCGTGCTGGCACTCGGGGTGGACCAGGATCTGGACGTCGGGGACTGTCGCGCGCAGGCTGTCGACGACCTCGGGGGAGAAGCGGCCGTGCACCGAGCAGTGACCCTTCCAGAGGATCATCTTCGCGTCGCTCAGCTGCTCGGCCGTCAGGCCGCCACCGGGGCGGTGCGGGTCCCAGACGACACAGTCGTCGAGGGTCAGACCCAGCTCCAGGACGGCGGTGTTGCGACCGAGGTGCTGGTCGGGGAGGAAGAGGACCTTCGCGTCCGGCTTCTGCGCGTAGGCCCACTCGAGGGCGACCTCGGCGTTGCTCGACGTGCAGACGACACCGCCGTTGCGGCCGCAGAAGGCCTTGATGTCGGCGGAGGAGTTCATGTAGGTCACCGGGACGACGGAGTCGGCGATCCCGGCCTCGGTCATCGCCGCCCACGCCATCTCGACCTGGGTCAGTCGCGCCATGTCGGCCATCGAGCAGCCGGCCGCGAGGTCGGGCAGGATCACCTGCTGGTCGGGCCCGGTGAGGATGTCGGCGGACTCGGCCATGAAGTGCACGCCGCAGAAGACGATGAACTCGGCGTCCGGCCGGCCCGCCGCGTCGCGGGCGAGCTTGAAGGAGTCGCCGGTGACGTCGGCGAACTGGATGACCTCGTCGCGCTGGTAGTGGTGGCCGAGCACGAAGACCTTGTCGCCCAGCGCCGCCTTCGCCGCGACCGCCCGGGCCACCAGGTCGGGGTCGGAGGCCGAGGGCAGGTCACCCGGGCACTCGACGCCCCGCTCGCTGTTGAGATCGGTGCCGCGCCCGAGGGGCAGCAGCGGAAGGTCGACGGTGGTCATGGTGGCCATCCTATTTCACGGGCTGAGCGGGCGTCCCAGCAGTCACAGCAGGGCACCGTTGTGAACGTACGGCGCCGGCGGTTTCATCCCGCGCAGCCCGAGATATCCACCCTGGTGCAGCTCCAGCCGCGCGGCGAACCCGACGTCGAGCGCCCACTGGTTCGCACCGGTGAGGTGGTCGACGACGACGTCCGGTGGGCCGTCGGCGAGCACGGCCCACAGCAGCCGGGTCGCCGTACGCCGGTTCGAGGCGGCCAGCAGCGCCAGCTGCCCGCGCTCGTTGAGGTAGGCGTAGCCCGACCCGGTCGTCGTGTCGGAGACCAGCAGCCGCCAGGTACGCAGCATCACCTCATGATCGGGGCCGTGGGCGGCGCCGCGGGTAGCCCGGTCGAGGGAGTCCATCAGGTCGATGTCTCCTGCGCTGCCGTCGCGGATCTTCTCGATGACCGGGATCGCGCTGCGGTCGACCGTCCCGGTCAGGTGCATCTGCGGGTGCAGCTCGAACCCGACCTGGTGGTAGACCCGTGCGGCTCTGGTGTCGGACGACGCCGAGAGCATCGCGCGCGTGCACGCCCGACCGTGCTGCAGCGCCGCCGCCAGCAGCGGCTTCCCGATGCCCTGTCCCTGCCGCTCCGGCACCACGGCGTACGTCGCCAGGCACCACATCGTCTCGCGTCGGTAGGACGTGGCCATCCCGACAAGGACGCCGTCGTCCTCGGCGACCCAGCAACCGCCGGGGTCGGTGGCCACGAGGTGCCGGGTGCGTTCGATCCAGACGGCCCGGTGTCCGTCCGAGCGCCGCGACGGCTCCGGGTCGGAGACCTTCCGCATCCGCGCGTCGAGCTCGTAGAAACCGTCGTCGCTCACCCGCTCGGCGGCAGGGACGTCGTCGGCCGTCATCGGTCGGATCCTCAGGTCTCCCACGCCGTCACCGTAGGGGGCACGCCACAATGCCCGCATGCGAGTTCTGGTGGCACCCGACAAGTTCGCCGGCACGCTCACCGCGGTCGAGGCCGCAGAGGCGATCGCCGCCGGCTGGCGACGTCGGGCCCCGGGCGACGATCTCGACCTGGCCCCGATGGCCGACGGGGGACCGGGATTCGTCGACGTGCTGCACGCGGCGCTCGGTGGTGACCTGCTGGCCGTCACGGTCCGCGGTCCGCTCGGCGAGCCGACGCCGGCGACGGTGCTGCTCGTCGGCAGCACGGCGTACGTCGAGGCCGCCCAGGCGTGCGGTCTCCACCTGACCGGGGGAGAGGGCGCCGAGACCGCCACGACGTACGGCGTCGGGGAGCTGCTCCTCGCGGCGCGTGACGCCGGGGCGACGAAGATCGTGGTCGGGCTCGGTGGGAGCGGCACCAACGATGGCGGCGCCGGTCTGCTGGCCGCGCTCGGGGCGACCGCCGATCGACCGCTGGACGGTGGCGCGGCCGGGCTCGTCGACATCACCGAGGTCGGCCTGCCGGCGTTCGACCTCGAGCTGATCGCGGCGAGTGACGTCGACAACCCGCTGACCGGGCTGTTCGGTGCGACCAAGGTGTTCGGACCACAGAAGGGGATCGCCGAGGACCGGCTCCCGGTGGTCGACGGCTGGCTGGAGGGCTTCGCCGCCGCGACGAACCGCCGGGTGGCGCTGGAGAAGGGCGCCGGGGCCGCGGGCGGCCTGGGCTTCGCGTTGCTGCTGCTCGGCGCGGTCCGCGAGCCCGGGATCGGCGTGGTGGCGGACGCCGTACGGCTCGCCGACCGGGCCAGGCAGGCCGACCTGGTGCTGACCGGCGAGGGTGCCTTCGACTTCTCCAGCCGTTCCGGCAAGGTGCCGTACGGCGTCGCGGAGATCGCGGCCGCTGCGCTGCGACCCTGTGTCGCCCTGGCCGGGCAGGTCCTCGTCGGCTCGCGGGAGATGCGGGCGCTGGGCGTCGAGTCGGCGTACTCCCTGGTCGACCTGGTGGGTGAGGAGCGCGCGTTCGCCGATCCGGCCGGCGCTCTCGCCGACCTGGCCGAGCGGGTGGCGCGCACGTGGTCGTGGGAATAACCGTCGGTGTGCGACCATTGGGTCCAGTAACAGACTTCCTCCGACCATGGGAGAACGCACATGACCGAGCAGGTCGAAACCACCACCGAGCGCCGCACCGACCAGATCAACCTGAGTGACATCGCGTCCGGCAAGGTGAAGAGCCTCCTCGAGCAGGAGGGACGCGACGATCTGTCGCTGCGCATCTCCGTGCAGCCGGGCGGGTGCTCCGGACTCCGCTACCAGCTCTTCTTCGACGAGCGCACCCTCGACGGTGACGTCGTCACCGACTTCGACGGTGTGTCCGTCGTCGTCGACCGGATGAGCGTCCCCTACCTCAACGGCGCGATGATCGACTTCGTCGACTCGATCGAGAAGCAGGGCTTCACGATCGACAACCCGAACGCCACCGGCTCCTGCGCCTGCGGCGACAGCTTCCACTGATCTGAGACGAGACCCCCGCCCGGCATCGCCGGGCGGGGGTCTTCGTGCGTCTGGGGGACTGGTCAGTCGCCGTCGAGCTGGAGGTTGAGAGCCCCTGCCAGCCGAGCGGCGGCCGCGGAGATCTCGACCTCGCGCTTGGGCTGCTCGCGGGAGAGCCGGCTCGCCGCGGCGGCGAGCGGTCCGGTCAGGGACGCCTGCACGGCCAGGCAGTCGGCCTCCATGTCGGCGGGGGTCGAGGCGTCGTCGTACGCGAGTCTCGGAGTGGTCATGGCTTCGACCGTAGGCGCTACCGATTAGTACTCCAACGTGTACCCGTCGGTAGTCTCCCGTGCCATGTCGCTTCTGATCGCGGGCTCGATCGCCACCGACCATCTGATGACCTTCCAGGGCAAGTTCTCCGACTCGCTCGTGGTCGAGCAGCTGGACAAGCTCTCGGTGTCGTTCCTGGTCGACGACCTGGAGATCCGCCGCGGCGGCGTCGCCCCCAACATGTGCTTCGGGCTCGGCCGGCTCGGCCTGCGTCCGGTGCTGGTCGGCGCGGCCGGCGAGGACTTCGCCGACTACCGCTCCTGGCTGGAGCGGCACGGCGTCGACACCCAGCACGTGCGGATCTCCGAGACCCGCCACACCGCCCGGTTCGTCTGCACCACGGACACGACGATGGCGCAGTTCGCCTCGTTCTACCCCGGCGCGATGAGCGAGTCCCGGCTGATCGAGCTGTCGCCGATCGTCGACCGCGTCGGTGCGCCCGAGTACGTCCTCATCGGCGCCGACGACCCCGACGGGATGCTGCGCCACACCGACGAGTGCCGCCAGCGCGGCTACCCCTTCATCGCCGACCCGAGCCAGCAGCTCGCCTTCAGCGAGGGTGACCTGATCCGCAAGCTGATCGACGGCGCCGCGATCCTCTTCTCCAACGAGTACGAGTCGCACATGATCGAGCAGAAGACCGGCTGGTCGGCGGACGAGGTCCTCGCGCGGGTCGGCATCCAGGTCACCACGCTCGGCAAGGACGGAGTCCGGATCCTGCGCGCGGGCGAGGCGCCGATCGAGCTCCCGGCCGCCAGCAACGTCGTGGCGATCGAGCCCACCGGCGTCGGCGACGCCTTCCGGGCCGGCTTCCTGGCCGCGATGGCCTGGCACGTCGGCCTGGTCCGGGCCGCCCAGGTCGGCTGCGTCCTCGCGGCGTACGTCGTCGAGACGGTCGGCACCCAGGAGTACTCCTTCACCGCGGCGCAGTTCGTGGCCCGGGTCGAGGAGTCCTACGGCGCCGAGGCCGCGGCCGACATCGAGCCGCACCTCAAGGCGCTGGACTGATCCTCAGGGGCTGACCCGTCGTACGACGTAGGTCGGGACGCCGTCGGCGGCCGGGTGCTCGCCGACGTACTCCTGACCGCGCATCCGGCACCACGCCGGGTACGTCGGTCCGTGCGGCCACGTCGGTGGCCACGACCGCGACCAGGCCGCCGACCGGCACGTCGCCGATCTGTCGGCCGAGCTCGATGATCGGGCGCGGGCAGAGCATCCCGCGGCAGTCGAGCTCGAGGTCGACGTCCACCTAGAGTCCCACCTGGGCTCGCAGGTCCCGGACGACGCCGGGGAGCACGGCGAGGAAGCCGTCGACGTCCGCCGCGGTGGTGTCGCGGGACAGCGAGACCCGGACGTTGCCGTGGGTCAGGACGCCCATCGCCTCCAGGACGTGGCTGGGGGCCAGGGTCGAGGCGGTGCAGGCCGAGCCGCTCGCCACGCCGTACCCCTTGCGGTCGAGCTCGGTCACCAGCGCCTCGCCGTCGACGTACAGGCAGGAGAAGGTCACCAGGTGGGGGAGTCGGTCGACGGGATCGCCGACCACCTCGACGTCGGGGATCGTCGGCCGCGGCTGCGCGGATCCGGTCGATGAGTGCCCGCTGACGGGCGCCCACCTGGTCGCGCTCCTCGACGACCGCGCGCAGGGCGGCGGCGGCGGCCAGGGCGGCCGGGACGTTCTCGAACCCGGTGGTGCGCTCGTCGACCCGGTCGTCGCCCGGGAAGGGATTGAGCCAGTGCGTGCCCTTGCGGACCACGAGGACGCCGACACCGGCCGGACCGCCCCACTTGTGCGCCGACCCGGCCAGTGCGGACCAGCCGGTGGGCAGGGCGACGCGGCCCATCGACGCGCACGCGTCGACGAAGAGGGGTACGCCGGCCAGCTCGAGCTCGCCGACCGGCTGGATCGTGCCGACCTCGTGGTTGGCCGCCTGGACGGCCACGACGCCGGCGCCGTCCGGGACCGAGGTCGTGACCCGCCCGAGCCGGTCGACGGGAAGCACGACCGGCTCGGTGCCGGTCCAGCGTGCTGCGTGCAGCACGGCGGAGTGCTCGACCGCGGAGTGGGCGATCCTCGTGCGCCGGCGCGACGCAGCCCGAGAAGACCGCGGTGGACGGCGTCGGTGCCCGAGGAGGTGAAGCTGACCTCGTCGGCACGCACGCCCAGGCACTCGGCGACGACCGCACGCGCGTTGTCGAGCAGCAGGCGTGCGTCGCGGGCCGGACCATGCAGCCGGCGCGGGTCGGCGTACCCCCTCTCGAGCGCGGCCAGCAGGGTCTCGCGGGCGGCCGGGTGCAGCGGCTCGGAGGAGGCGGTGTCGAGGTAGACGGAGCGCGCGTGGCTCCGGACCGCCCGCGGCATTTGTCACACGCCGAACCTACCGGCCCCCCTGCGGTCACTCCGAGGGGCGATTCGGATAGTGTTCGAGGTGTCCGTGATCGTTGAGAGAGAGGCTCAGGCGTTGAGTCTGCAACTCCCCAAGAGTGTGGCCGGGAAGACCTCGACAATTCGTCGGGTGACCACCCTGGCCGCCTTGGGCATCGGTGCCCTGCTGCTCGGCGGCTGTTCGTCCGGGACCGACGACCAGTGGGAGCGGTTCGCGCATGCCGGACCCCGCCTCCGAGCAGGGCGAGCACATCCTCGGCCTCTGGCAGGGCGCGTGGATCGCGGCACTGGTCACGGGTGTGATCGTGTGGGCGCTGATCTTCTACGCGATCATCCACTTCCGTCGCCGCAGCGACGACGAGATCCCGGTGCAGACGCGCTACAACCTGCCGCTCGAGATCTTCTACACGATCGCCCCGGTCATCATGGTGATCGTGTTCTTCGCCCACACGGTGAAGGTCCAGAACTACGTCCTCGACGACGACCGTCCCGGTCGACAACACCATCGAGGTCGTCGGCCAGCAGTGGTCGTGGACCTTCAACTACGGCATCGGCGAGATGGACGCGTCGGCCAACGACGACCCGGCGGACGACAACTTCCCGTACGGCTCCTACGTCCACGACTCCGGCACCGGCTCGCACATCCCGCTGCTGGTGCTGCCGGTCGACGAGACGACCCGCTTCAACCTGCACTCGCCCGACGTCATCCACGACTTCGGCGTCCCGGCGCTTCCTGATGAAGATGGACGTCATCCCGGGCCGGGTCAACCACTACGAGATCACCCCGACCCGCCTCGGCACCTACAAGCGGCAAGTGCTACGAGCTCTGCGGTGTCTACCACTCGCGGATGCTGTTCAACGTCGAGGTCGTCAGCAGGGAAGACTACGACGCCTACCTGCAGAGCCTCGTCGACGTCGGCGCGGAGTCCCAGCTGCCGCTGCTCGGCGGCCAGTACGCCAGCACCCAGGTCGGACTGACGACCGGTGAACTGCCCGGGGAGGGGTCGGAGTGACCGCCACGACTGCACCTACGACCGGAGTGCCGGCCCGGCCGCCGCTCGGGGAGCAGGTCGCCCGGATCCTGACGACCACCGACCACAAGCTGATCGGCAAGCTCTACCTCGGTACGTCGTTCGCCTGGTTCCTGGTCGCCGGCCTGATGGCCATGGTGATCCGCTCCGAGCTCGCCTACCCGGGCATGCAGATCGTCAACGACGAGCTCTACAACCAGCTCTTCACGATGCACGGCACGATCATGCTGCTGCTGTTCGCGACGCCGCTGTTCTTCGGGTTCGGCAACGTGATCATGCCGCTGCAGATCGGCTCGCCGGACGTCGCGTTCCCGCGGCTCAACATGTTCAGCTACTGGCTGTTCCTGTTCGGCGGGCTCATCGCCGCGTCGGGCTTCCTGACGCCGGCCGGTGCCGCCGACTTCGGCTGGTTCGCCTACACGCCGCTCTCCGACGCGGTGCGATCGCCCGGCGTCGGTGGCGACCTCTGGATCATGGGTCTGTGGATGGCCGGTCTCGGCACCATCCTCGGCGCGGTCAACTTCATCACCACGATCATCTGCATGCGCGCGCCCGGCATGACGATGTTCCGGATGCCGATCTTCGTCTGGAACACGCTGGTCACCAGCCTGCTCGTGCTGATCGCGTTCCCGGTCCTGGCCGGCGCGCTGCTCTCGCTCGAGGCCGACCGCCAGCTCGGCGCCCACGTCTTCGACACCGCCCACGGCGGCGCGATCCTGTGGCAGCACCTGTTCTGGTTCTTCGGGCACCCCGAGGTCTACATCATCGCGCTGCCGTTCTTCGGCATCGTGACCGAGATCCTGCCGGTCTTCAGCCGCAAGCCGATCTTCGGCTACGTCGGCCTGGTCGGCGCGACCCTCGGCATCGCGATCCTGTCGGTCGCCGTGTGGGCCCACCACATGTTCGTCACCGGCGCCGTCGACCTGCCGTTCTTCTCCGGCATGACCTTCCTGATCGCCGTACCGACAGGGGTGAAGTTCTTCAACTGGATCGGCACGATGTGGGGCGGGTCCATCTCGTTCGACACGCCCATGCTGTGGTCGCTCGGCTTCCTCGACGACGTTCCTGTTCGGTGGCCTGACCGGCATCATCCTGGCCAGCCCGCCGCTGGACTTCCACGTGTCCGACTCCTACTTCGTGGTGGCGCACTTCCACTACGTCGTCTTCGGCACCGTGGTGTTCGCGATGTTCGCCGGCTTCTACTTCTGGTGGCCGAAGATGACCGGCCGGATGCTCGACGAGCGCCTCGGCAAGCTGCACTTCTGGCTGCTGTTCGTCGGCTTCCACACGACGTTCCTGGTCCAGCACTGGCTGGGCGTCGAGGGCATGCCGCGTCGCTACGCCGACTACCTGCCCGAGCGACGGCTTCACCACGCTCAACCAGGTGTCGACGATCGGTGCCTTCGTGCTCGGCGCCTCGACGCTGCCGTTCCTCTACAACGTCTACGTCTCGCGCCGGGCGTCCGCTCGTCGAGGTCGACGACCCGTGGGGCTGGGGCCGCTCGCTGGAGTGGGCGACGTCCTGCCCGCCGCCGCGCCACAACTTCGTCACGATCCCGCGGATCCGCTCGGAGTCGCCCGCGTTCGACCTGCACCACCCCGAGGTGGCCGCGATCGAGCTCGAGGAGAACGACCTGGCGCGGGTCGGTGGCCGCTGACGCACCCGACATGGACGGTCGCGAGGAGATGCTCCGCGACCGCACCGACGACCCGGAGGGCGACGCCTGATGAAGTCCGAGGCCTGGATCTTCGGGATCTGCACGATCTTCTTCGTGCTGGTCAGCCCGGCGTACTGGTTCATCACCGGCGACTGGACCGGCACGTCCGCGCTGATGATGACCACGCTGCTCGCGGGCATGGTGACCCTCTACCTCGGCTTCCACGCCGCGAAGATGGAACCGCGTCCCGAGGACCGCAAGGACGGCGAGATCGCCGACGGCGCGGGCGAGCTCGGCTTCTTCCCGCCGTACTCCTGGTGGCCGCTGTGGTGCGCGATGACGCTCGGCGTCTGCGTCTACGCCATCGCTGTCGGTGCGTGGTGGCTGTTCATCATCGGCGTCGGTGCTCGGTGCGCTCGCACTGTGCGGCTGGATCTTCGAGTACTACCGCGGCGAGCACGCGCACTGATCGACGCGCGGGGGAACGCGGCGAATCGGAACGTGTGGATCCGGCGGCTACGACTGGATGCACCAGCCGCTCGCAGATGATCCATGGGGAGTTCCAGCATGTCCGACCGAGGTCTTCGCACGTTCCAGGCCCCGGCCCGCCGCGCCGTGGCCGCCTCCAGCCGCGCTGCTGCTGAGCGCCCTGGCGCTGACCGCGTGCGATCCCGGATCGGCCGTCCCCGGCGCTGACGACGAGCCGACCCAGTCGAGTTCAGCCTCAGCCTCCGCCTCGACGCCGCCGGCGACGCCGGCCACGGTCGACGGTCAACGTCCACCGCGGCGAGCAAGGACGTCCCCGTCGACCGCGAGATCGCGGTCACCGTGAGCAACGCGGAGCTCGACTCCGTCGACGTCACCTCGCCGGAGGGCGCGGTCGCCGGCGAGCTCGCCGAGCAACGGCTGCTCCTGGCGTGCGACCGATCGCCTCGAGCCCGGCACGGCGTACGTCGTGACGACCGTGGCCCACGACACCTAGGGCGACACGGCTGCGCCGTACGACCAGGTTCAGCACGCAGGACCTCACCCTCGACCAGCAGACCTATCCCGTCGGTCGCGCCGCTCGCCGACGAGACGGTCGGCGTCGGGATGCCGGTGATCGTCACCTTCGACGTGCCGGTCACCGACCGCGCCTCGATCGAGAAGCACCTGACCGTCACCTCGACGCCCAGCCAGGCCGGCGTCCTGGCACTGGCTCAGCGACAACGAGGTGCACTGGCGCCCGAAGACGTACTGGAAGCCCGGCACCAAGGTCCACGTCGACGCCGACATCAACGGCGTCGACGCCGGCAACGGCATCTACGGCCAGGAGAACCGCCAGGTCGACTTCACGGTCGGTCAGCGCGCACATCTACAAGGTCAACGCCCAGACCCACCAGATGCGGGTCTTCAGCAACGGCAAGCTGCTCCGGACCATCCCGATCACCACTGGCAAGCCGGGCTTCACGACCCGCTCGGGCACGAAGGTGATCATCGAGAAGTTCGCGTCCAAGCGGATGAACTCCGAGACGGTCGGCATCGGCGGCTCCGAGGCCTACGACATCGACAACGTGCAGTGGGCGATGCGGCTCACCTACAGCGGCGAGTTCCTGCACGCCGCCCCGTGGTCGGTCGGCTCCCAGGGCTACGCCAACGTCTCCCACGGCTGCACCGGCATGAGCACCGAGAACGCCGCCTGGCTCTACGCCATGTCCCGGCGCGGCGACGTCGTCGAGTACACCGGCACCGACCGCCCGATGACCCTCGACAACGGCTACGGCGACTGGAACGAGACCTACCCCAAGTACGAGCAGGCCTCCGCGTTGTCGTGATCCGCGCAGCGGTTCGATTGCACGACGCTGGCGGTCTCATCGAGACGGGCTCTTCTCTCGAGTCAGTGACGGCTCTCTGACAAAGCGAGCAGCCCCGACCTGGTCGCGATGACCTGGTCGGGGCTGCTTCTTGGCTTACTGGGTCTCGACATGCAAGCAGCCCCGACCTGGGCCTGATGACCCTGGTCGGGGCTGCTTCTTGGCTTACTGGGTCTCGACACGCTCCGTCGCGAGTTCGCGAGCTCAGCTCGCGTCGCTTGCTCGACCACCGATCGACGACGTCCTGCTGGCGCGTCCTCGATCAGTGGTCGCCGCGGAGGGGCTCGTCGTCGACCATGTGGTGACCGTCGAACTGGTGACCGTCGGCGGCGTGGCCGTCGAGGGCCCCTGCAGCTCGTGCTCGTGCTCGGCGTGGTGGTGCCCCTCCACGAGCTCCTCGGGGGTCGGCTTCTGCATGTTGTCGGACCACATCAGGGTGCGGATCCGGGTGCGGAGACCGGAGAGCTTGCCGGGCGGGGGCGCGGGGACGCCGTTGGCGTCGGTGCCCTCCTGGTGGCCGTTCGGCTCCGGGTCGCGGTCGCGCGCGGTGAGCGTGTAGGCCGCCGACTCCGGGAGCGGCAGGTGCCGCTCGGAGTAGCCGCCCTCGGGCGACCGCATGATGATGCCGGTCTCGTAGCCGTGCAGCAGCGTCTCGTTGTCCTTGCGCTGCAGCGAGATGCACCAGCGCCGGGTGATGATGAACGCGATGATCGGTCCGATGAACACCGCTACCCGCATGAAGTAGGTGATCTGGTTGATCGACAGGTGCAGCTTGATCGCGATGATGTCGTTGCCGCCGGCGACCCAGAACAGGCCGTACAAGGTCATCAGGGCGACCATGGTCGCGGTCCGGGTCGGGCGCGTTGCGCGGGCGCTGCAGCAGGTGGTGGTCGCGCTTGTCGCCGGTGATCCAGGCCTCGATGAACGGCAGCAGCATCACGAGCAGGAACGTGACCACCGGCAGCACCAGGATCGGCATGATGATGTTCCAGGAGATCGTGTGCCCCAGCAGCGTGGGTCTCCCAGCCGGGCATGATCCGCAGCGCGCCGTCCGGCCAGCCCATGTACCAGTCGGGCTGGGAGCCCGCGGTCACCTTGGACGGGTCGTAGGGCCCGTACTTCCACACCGGGTTGATCGAGAGCAGCCCGCCCATCAGGGCGGTGACGCCGAAGACGATGAAGAAGAACCCGCCGGCCTTGGCGGCGTACACCGGGAGCATCGGGAAGCCGACGACGTTCTGCTCGGTGCGGCCGGGACCGGGCCACTGGGTGTGCTTGTGGTAGACGAGCAGCAGCATGTGCGCGGCGATCAGCGCCAGCAGCAGGCCGGGGATCAGCAGCACGTGGATCGTGAAGAGCCGCGGGATGATCGAGTCACCCGGGAACTCGCCGCCGAAGAGGAAGAACGACATGTAGGTGCCGATGACCGGGCTGGCCTTCATGAAGCCGTCCGCGGCGCGGATGCCGGTGCCGGAGAGCAGGTCGTCGGGCAGCGAGTAGCCGGTGAAGCCCTCGAGCGTGCCGAGGATCAGCAGCAGGCAGCCGATCACCCAGTTGAGCTCGCGCGGCTTGCGGTGCGCGCCGGTGAAGAACACGCGCAGCAGGTGGATCATCATCGAGGCGACGAAGAGCATCGCCGCCCAGTGGTGCATCTGCCGCATCAGCAGTCCGCCGCGGACGTCGAAGGAGAGCTTCAGGCTCGAGGCGAAGGCCTCGGACATCTCGACGCCGCGCAGCTGGTCGTAGGAGCCCTTGTACTGGACCTCGCCCATGCTCGGCGTGAACCAGAGCGTCAGGAAGACGCCGGTGAGCAGCAGGACGACGAAGCTCCACAGCGCGATCTCGCCGAGCATGAAGGACCAGTGGTCCGGGAAGACCTTGCGCAGGTTCTTCTTGGCCATGGCGGCGAGGCCGAGGCGGTCGTCGGCCCAGTTGGCGACCGCGCCGGCCCGGCTCGGCTTCGACGCCGTGGCGGCGGTCGTGGCGTTGCTGTCGGCGACCTTGCTGGTGTCGATGCTCAGTCACGCTCCCAGAAGCTGGGTCCGACGGGTTCGGTGAAGTCGCTCTGCGCCACGAGGTAGCCCTCGTCGTCCACCGCGAGCGGCAGCTGCGGCAGCGGGCGCGCCGCCGGGCCGAAGATCACCCGGCCGGCGTCGGCGAGGTCGAACGTCGACTGGTGGCACGGGCAGAGCAGGTGGTGGGTCTTGCGCTCGTTCAGGGAGATCGGGCAGCCGACGTGGGTGCAGATCTTGGAGTAGCAGAGGATGCCGTCGACGGCCCAGTTCTCCCGGCCCTTGCCCGGGATGTTGTCGTCGGGGTCCATCCGGATCAGCACGACCGCGCCCTTGGACTTGGCGATCTGGAGGACGACGCCCTCGAGGCGGCTCGCCGTCCTCGTCGCCGGCGAAGACCATCTCGGGCTCGGCGTTGAACAGGTCGCCGATCTCGAGGTCCTCCGGCTGGATCGGGGTGCCGACGACGTCGCGGACGACGCGCATGCCCTTGTCCCAGACGGTGTGCTCGAGGCCGGCGCCGGGGTAGTCCTGCGCCGCGGTCACCTGGGCGTTGGTCGGGCCGAGGTCACGCAGCATCACGACGGCGGGCGGCCGAGCAGGCCGACCGCGCCGAGCAGCGAGTTGCGGACCAGCGGGCGGCGGCCGATGCCGGACTCCTCGAGGCCGGCGTTGAGCGCCTCGAGCGTCGCCGCGCGGTCCTCGTCGGAGGAGCGCGGCCGGGTGGCGCATCTCGACGATCTCGTGGTCGCCCATCAGCTTGCGGGCCCACTGGATGATGCCGATGCCGATGAGCAGCAGGGCGCCGGCCAGGGACAGGCCGAGCGCGACGTTGGAGGCGCCGAGGTTGCCGAAGGTGTCGGGGTCCTCGCCGATCTGGAAGGTGAAGTAGGAGACGACGAACAGGACCGCGCAGACCGCGGAGAGGCCGAAGAGGGTCGCGACCTGGCGCTCGGCGCGCTTCTCGGCCTTCGGGTCGACGTCGGTCGGACGCCAGTGGTGCTCGGGCAGGCCGGGGTTGGCGATCGGCTCGTCGCGGACCGGGAGGTTGTCGTCCACCGGCTCGACGTGCTGGTGCGTGTCGTGGCTCTCGCTCACGCCTCCACCTTCTTCTTGTTCGTACGGGTCGTGTGGGCGGCGATCCAGATGGCGAAGCCGACCAGCACGCCGATGCCGACCAGCCAGGCGAACAGGCCCTCGCTCACGGGGCCGAGGCCGCCGAGGTCGAAGCCGCCGTACGCGGGCTGCTCGCGCAGCGAGTAGAGGTAGGCGATGACGTCGCGCTTCTCCTCCGGCGAGAGGTTGCCGTTGGAGAAGTTGTCCATCTGGCCGGGGCCGGTGAGCATCGCCTCGTAGATGTGGCGGGCGCTGGTGTTGCTCAGGTTGGGGGCGTAGCCGCCGCGCGGCATCGCGCCGCCCTTGCCGGCGAAGTTGTGGCAGGCCGTGCAGTTGGTCAGGAAGATCTGGCCACCGCGGGCGACCGCCTCCTCGCGCTCCTCCTCGGAGAGGCCGGCGACGCTGTAGTCGCTCTCCTCGGGGATCGCCGGGCCGGGGCCGAGGGTGGCGACGTACGCCGCGAGCGCGTCGATCTCGTCGTCGTTGTAGGCCTCGGGCTTGGTCGGGTTCTGGGCGCCCGGCTGGACCATCGGCATCCGGCCGGTGCCGACCTGGAAGTCGACGGCGGCGGCACCGACGCCGACCAGCGACGGGCCGAGCTGGTTGCCGTCGTCGGTGCGGACGCCCTCGCCGTTCTGGCCGTGGCAGAAGGCGCAGCCGACGAGGAACAGCTGCGGCCCTCCGCGACGAGCTCCTCGTCGGACTTGGCCTGGCCGGCCGGGGCCGACCCGGCGACGGCGGCGTAGAGCCCGCCGGTCAGCACCAGCCCGAGCAGCATGAGGAGGAGGCCCGCGACCGGACGGCGGCGGTGCCGGGAGAGGCGACCGGCGGAGCGATTCAGGAGACGCACATTCAGTCCTTGCGTTGGTCGGTCTGCGGTCGGCTACTTGATGAGGTAGATCGTGGCGAACAGCCCGATCCACACGACGTCGACGAAGTGCCAGTAGTAGGAGACGACGATCGCGCTGACCGCCTGCTCGTGGGTGAACTTGCGCGCCACGAAGGTGCGGCCCAGCACCAGCAGGAACGCGATCAGGCCGCCGGTCACGTGGATGCCGTGGAAGCCGGTGGTCAGGTAGAACATCGAGCCGTAGGCCGAGTCCTGGATCGTGACGCCCTCCTGGACGAGCGAGGCGTACTCGGTGACCTGGCCGGCGATGAAGATCGCGCCCATGACGTAGGTGAGCATGAACCACTCGCGCAGGCCCCAGCCGTTGATCTTGAAGACCGAGCCGGTGCGGCCGACCTGGCCGCGCTCGGCGGCGAAGACGCCGAGCTGGCAGGTCAGCGACGACAGCACCAGGATCGTGGTGTTGACCGCGGCGAACGGGACGTTCAGCATCGCGGTGTTCTGGGCCCACAGCTCGGGGCTGACCGCGCGGATCGTGAAGTACGACGCGAACAGCGCCGCGAAGAACATCAGCTCGCTGGAGAGCCAGATGATCGTCCCCACGCTGACCATGCTCGGCCGGTCGTGGTGCCCGTGCAGACGGGAGGCCGGGATCGCGGTTGCTGTCGCCACGTCGCCATTATGTCGTGACCCGGTGACAAGGGCACCCCGACCCCCTCAGTTTCGGCGTCATAAAGTTCACAACGTGCTCGACTTCTCCGCCGGCCCCCTCCTGGACGCCGGTTCTGCCCTGCCCCGGTTCACCCTCGGCACCGTCTTCACGGGCTGGTCACTGCAGCCGGTGGCCCTCGTCCTGACGGTCTGGGTGGCCGGTCTCTACCTGTGGGGCGCGGTCACCCTGCGCCGCCGCGGCGACCACTGGCCGGTCGGCCGGACGGTCTCGTTCGTCGGCGTCGGGATGGGGCTCTTCTACTTCGCGACCTCGTCCGGACTCGCGACGTACGACGACACCCTGATCAGCGTGCACATGGTCCAGCACATGGTGCTGTCGATGCTGGTGCCGCTGGCGCTCGCGCTCGGCGCGCCGGTCACGCTGGCGCTGCGCACCCTGCCACCGGCGCCGCGCCGCTGGCTGCTCGTCGTCCTGCACTCGCGGGTCGCCAAGGTGCTGTCCTTCCCGCCGCTGACGTTCCTGCTCTACGTCATCTCGCCGTGGGCGCTCTACTTCTCCGGCTGGTACCCCGCCACGCTCGACTCGACGTACCTCCACGAGCTGATGCACATCCACCTCGTCGTGGTCGGCTGCCTCTTCTTCTGGCCGATCGTCGGGGTCGACCCGGTGCCGGGCAGGGTCGGCTACCCGTTCCGGATGCTGCTGGTGGTGCTCACGCTGCCGTTCCACGCGTTCCTCGGCGTCACGATCATGTGCGAGGAGGACATCATCGGCGGGTCGCACTACGTCGACCTGCACGCCGGTCCGATGGGCTCGTGGCTGCCGGCGCCGATCGACGACCAGCACCTGGCCGGCGGCATCCTCTGGGGCTCGGGCGACCTGATCGCGCTGGTGCTCTTCGGGATCCTCTTCACGCAGTGGGTGCGCGAGTCGATGAAGGAGGCCAAGCGCGAGGACCGGCGCCTGGACCTGATCGAGGCCCGCGAACGCGCCGCAACCGCCCGCGCCCTCGACGTCCGAGCGGTAGCATCCCGACCGTGAGCGACTCGACCTCCCCGACGACGCGCCTGCGGGTGCTCGTCTACAGCGACGACGTCAACACCCGCCAGCAGGTCATCCTGGCGCTGGGCCGCCGTCCGCACCCCGACCTGCCCGAGCTCGAGTACGTCGAGGTCGCCACCGAGCCGGTCGTCATCCAGAACATGGACGCCGGCGGCATCGCCCTGGCGATCCTCGACGGCGAGGCGGTCCCGGCCGGCGGCATGGGCATCGCCAAGCAGCTCAAGGACGAGATCTTCCAGTGCCCGCCGGTGGTGGTGCTGACCGGTCGACCGCAGGACGCCTGGCTGGCGACCTGGTCGCGCGCCGAGGCCGCCGTACCCCACCCGCTGGACCCGATCCAGCTGGCCGAGACGGTCATCTCGCTGCTCCGCTCGCACGTGCCCGCAGCCCGTGACCGCACGGTGACCGCTCACCGGACGAGCTGGCCCGAGGTCCTGGGCGCGCTCGTCGCGGGCACCGACCTCGACGCCGCGCAGACGGCCTGGGCGATGGGGGAGCTGCTGTCCGGCGAGGCCACCCCGGCCCAGATCGCCGGCTTCGCCGTCGCGCTGCGCGCCAAGGGCGAGACGACCGACGAGGTCCTCGGCCTGGTCGAGGCGATGTACGCCGTCGCGACGCCGCTCTCGATCCCCGGCCGCCTGCTCGACGTCGTCGGCACCGGCGGGGACCGGTCGATGTCGGTCAACATCTCCACGATGGCCGCGATCGTCGCCGCCGGTGCCGGTGCCCGGGTCGTCAAGCACGGCAACCGGTCGGCCTCGTCGAAGTCCGGCTCGGCCGACGTGCTCGAGCAGCTCGGGATCCGGCTCGACCTGACGCCCGCGCGGGTCGCCGAGGTGGCCGAGGAGGCCGGCATCACCTTCTGCTTCGCCGCCACCTTCCACCCGGCGATGCGGCACGCCGCCGTGGCCCGGCGCGAGCTCGGCATCGGGACGACGTTCAACCTGCTCGGCCCGCTCACCAACCCGGCCCGTGCGGGCGCGCAGGCGATCGGCTGCGCCGACCCGCGGCAGGCACCGGTGATGGCGGGCGTCTTCGCCGGCCGCGGCGTGGACGCCTGGGTCTTCCGGGGCGACGACGGGTTCGACGAGCTGACCACGACGACCACCTCGCGGGTCTGGCGCGTGCACGAGGGCCAGGTCACCGAGACCTCCGTCGAGCCCGGCCGAGCTCGGCCTGGCGCGCAGCACCACCGAGGCCCTGCGCGGCGGCGACGCGGCGCACAACGCCGACGTCGTACGCCGTCTGCTCGACGGCGAGACCGGGGCGGTGCGCGACGCCGTACTGCTCAACGCGGCTGCCGCGCTCGCCGTGCACGACACGCCGGGCGAGGAGCCGCAGGCGGCCCTGGAGGCCGGGCTCGTCAAGGCCACCGAGGCCGTCGACTCGGGTGCGGCGAAGGCGACGCTCGAGCGCTGGGTGGCCGCCTCGGCCGGCTGACGGTCCGGGCTCCGGCTTCAGCCGACCTTGATCTTCACCTTGCCCGAGCTGGACGGCGCGACCCCGGTCGAACCCAGGTAGCGGACCTTCAGCGCGTGCTTGCCCTTGGGCAGCTTGGGCAGCTTGATCGTCAGCCGGCCGTTGGCAGCTGTCGCCAGCTGCTTGGTGACCAGGGTCTTCTTGCCCTCGGTGACCTGCACCGTGCCGGTGGCGACCGCGAGTGGGGCCGTGATCGTCACTGCCACCACCGCCCGCTTGCCTGGAGCCACCAGCGGTGTCGTGGTGGTCGCGGTGACCGTCGAGCCGATCCGGGGGACCGCTCGCGTGCTGCTGGTCGCGGTCCCAGGTGCGTACCCGCTGGTGACGGCCGTCACCCGGGCAGAGACGAGGTGTCCCGCGTCGCCGGCCACGAGACGGTACGACGCACCCGTGGCGCCGCTGATCGCCTCACCGTCGCGCAGCCACTGGTAGGTGTAGCGCGGAGCACCCGGCCAGGTGCCGGTGGTGGTGGTGAGGCTCTGCCCGGCGAGCACGGTGCCGCTCAGGGTCGGCGGTGCGGTCGCGACGAGCGGTACGCCGGCTGCGGTGGCGATCGGCGCGCTGGTGGACGTGCCGGCGAGGTAGCCGCTGCGGGTGCCGGTCGCGCGCACGCTGACCTGGTGGGGGTAGTCGGCGGGCGTGAGCTCGTAGACCGTGTCGGTGGCGCCGGTGATGGTCCGGCCGTCCCTCAGCCACTGGTAGGTGGTGACGACGTCCGGCATGTCCCAGACCGGCGGCTCCACCGTGAGCGCGGTGCCCACGCCGCCGCTGCCGGCGATCCCGACGGGGGTCGTGGCGGTCGGTGTGTCGCGGACAGTGACCGTCCGCCAGGCCGAGGAGCCGATCGCCTTGGTGTTGGCGTCGAGGGAGGTGACCCGCCACTCCCAGCTGCCGCCCGCGATCGCCTTCGTGGGGGCCCATGCGGTCGCGGCGGTCGTGACGGTCTCGGTGATGTCGGAGGCGCCGATCCGGCGCCGCTCGAAGCGGTAGGTCGAGGCCGTCGGCTCGGCGTCCCAGGTGAAGAGCGCGTCGGACGGCGGGGCTTCGCGCCCTCCGTCGGGCTGGTCAGCACCGGAGCCGGGCCGGTCACGGTGAACGGCCGCAGGGTGCTCCAGCCGCCCTTGCGTCCGCTGGCGTCGACCCGCCGGATCCGCCAGGTGTACGGCGTCGCCGCAGCCGCGAGCGGGGAGGTCGGGGCGTAGACGACCTGCTGCGAGCTCGCCGACAGGACGAGGTTGCCGCTGTTGCCGATGCGGTCGTCGTTCTTGTAGATCTCGACGTCGTAGCTCTTCGCGAAGTTGAGCGGCTGCCAACGCAGGGGGACGTCGCCGGGCACCGTCGCACCGTCTCCAGGCGTCGTCGCCTGAGGAGTCGGCGAGACCTTCAGCAAGGAGCCGTTCGTGCTCCAGGCGAGCTTGTTGTCGGACCCGTCGACCGCCTGGACCCGCCAGTAGATCGGACCTTCGGGATAGGTCGTGGCCGGCGCGGTGTAGGTCGTCTGGTCGACCGTCGCCTCCTCCAGGAGCGGAGGCTGGAAGTTGGGGTCGGTGTCGACCTGGACGACGTAGCTCTGCGCCTCGGTGCGCGCCCGGGTGGTCAGCGAGCTGTCCCCGGTGCCCGCCGCCTGCTCGGTGGCCAGGAAGTCGCGCCAGTTGAGGGTGACGTCGTCACTGACCGTGGCGCCGTTGGCGGGGGAGAGCAGCTCGACCTGGTTGCTGAGCTTGTTGAAGGCATGGTCGGAGTGCTGCAGCGGAGCGCAGAGGGTGGGCGTCACACAGGGCACCACCTGCCAGTAGTACGCGGACCCCGCCTGGCTGTCCGGCAGGGCCTTCGGGTTGGCCCACATCGTGTCGTAGACCAGGACCGGGGAGTAGCCGGGGACCAGGTTGGTCATCTCGCTGTCGCGCGCGATGTAGAGCTTGTAGAGCCCGACCTGGGACTGGGACGCCCACGAGAGCACGGGGGTCTGACGCAGGTTCTGGCACTCGGCGGGAAGCGTCGCCGCGCAGTAGTCGGTGGTGGTGCCGGCGTTGCCGGTCAGGGCGTTGCCCGTGATGGCTGCGCGGTAGTCCGTCGGAGTCGGCAGCTCCCGGATCGAGAACGTGCCGGTGCCGGCCCGCGCCGCGATGCGCAGCGAGGCGTCGTAGGCCTCGACGTACCACTCGTAGGAGCCGGGCACGAGGTACGTCGTCCCGCGGTCGTCGCCCGCCGGGTAGACGAAGTCTTCCGGCAGCTCGGTCCACCCGACGGTGTCGGTGCGCCGGATCCACACGGTGTACGAGTCCGCGCCGACGACCGGGCTCCAGCGCAGCGTCGGGAAGCGGTCGTAGGGCCGCCGTCGGCCTGGGGACGGCTGCCGTCGCGGTGGAGTGGCCGCGTCGACGACCGTGAACCTGCGCTGGTCGTCGGGGAGCAGCGAGGCGCCGACCTTGCCCTTGCCGTCGACCGTCTGCACCTGCCAGCGGTAGCTGCCCGGGTCGAGGAGGGTCCGCGGGGTGAAGGTGGTCGCAGAGGTCGTGGTGGAGGCCACGGTGCCACCGGTGGCCAGGCTGACGACGCTCACCTTGTAGCTGGAGGCAAGGGCGACGGAGCCCCACCTGAGGGTCGGCACGTCGACCGCACCGCCCGGCGCCGGGGCCAGCAGGACGGGCTGGCCGGGCAGGTAGACGAAGCGACGCACCTGGGCGTTGATCGCATCGGTGATCACGCTCCCGGCGCATCACGAGCGACGACGCGCCAGTAGTAGGTGCCCGCCGCAGACGGCGCGCAGGCCGTGCCCAGGGGGGCCAAGGTGGTGTGCGTGGTCGTGCACGAGGACGCGTTCGTCATGCCGGGGCTGGAGGCGACCTGGACGTCGTACTCGCTGGCCAGGGTGACCGGCGTCCACTGGAAGTAGAAGGGGTTGCCCACCGTCGCCCCGTCGCCGGGGTACTCCAGGGCCGGCTGCTCGGGCCAGTTCCGGCGGAACTTCCAGATGGAGACCGCGGTCCAGTCGAGCTTGTTGCCCGCCGCGTCCAGAGGGCGCACCCGCCAGTAGTACTGGTCGTTGTCGAGCGTGGTCGGCGGCGACCAGCGGGTGCCGAGGACGCCGTTGCGCGAGCCGGCCAGCGTCAGGAAGTTCACGTCGGTGCTGATCTGGACGTCGTAGGACACGGCGCCGGGGACGGGGGTCCAGTCGAGGGCCACGTCCTGGACGTTCTGGTCGATGTCGTCGGCGGGCGACACCAGGCCAGGCTTGTCGAGCCCGAGGATCCGGTAGGAGCGCGGTGCGGACCGACTCGGTGGTGAAGCCGGTGGAGATCAGGCCACGCACCCGCCAGTAGTAGGTGGCCGGCAGCTGCAGCGTCGAGAGCACCAGCGAGGTGCCCTTGGTGGTCGAGGTCGTGATCCGCGCGGGTCGGCGAAGTTGACGTCGGGCTGATCTCGACCGTGTAGGTCGGTGACGCCGGCGACGGGCTCCCAGGCGCAGCACCGGCGGCTGCTCCGGCTGCGTCGAGCTCGACGCCGTCGGCAGGACCGGTCACCGCCGGCGCGCGCGACGCCGGCCCGGGTGAAGGTGGCCGTGCTCCAGTCGCCGGTGACGCCGGCAGCCCGGCGATCGCACCCGCCACCAGACCTCGCCGCCGGGCACCTGGCTGGTCGGCGTCGCCTGGTGGTTGACGGTGCCCGCTGTCGACCAGAGCAGCGGTCGAGAAGGCCGCGGTGGCCGCCACCTGCACGTCGTACGTCGTACGCGCTCGGGCCGCCCGGTCCCAGGTGCAGCACCGGGATGCCGGACACGGACTCGCTGCCGGTCGGGGCCAGGCCGGTCGGCGGGTCAGGAGTGGTCGCGGCGTTGGCCGGCGATGCCAGGCCGAGCAGGCCGATCACGAGCAGGACGGCTGAGATGCCCGCGACGATTCGGGCGTGCACTCCACGAGCGGGCACGGACGTACCTCCAGGCTTTTACCGGTCGACGACGGTCGCCCGAGCGTAGGAGGACAGCCCGATCCCTAGTGGCGTTCGATGCCGAAGATGACCCGCCGGGCCAGGGGGTCTGACCGTTTGGCCGACCCCGCCGAGCGTTGTCGAACTAGTCGAGGCCGAGGGAGAAGGCCGCCTCCAGGTCGTGGCGGGAGTAGGCGCGGAAGGCGATGTGGGTCTCGGTGGCGGTCACGCCGGGGACCTTGTTGAGCTGGTCGGCGACGACGTGCGGCGACGTCGTCGTGGTCGCGCACCCGGACCAGCGCGATCAGGTCGATCTGGCCGGTGACCGAGTAGACCTCGCTGACGCCGTCGAGGGCGGCGATCGCCTCGGCGACCTCGGGGATCCGGGCGACGTCGGCCTTGACGAAGACGATGGCGGTGATCACGGGGCCGGACCCTACCGGGCAGGCCGGTGCGACCGGTCGCGAGCTCGCGCCGGTCGTCGAACGGCACCAGGCTGAGCGCGGGACTGCTGGACCGCGTCGTGCACGGCGAGGTGCCGGCCGGCGCCGGAGACCGGGCAGGTCCACTCGCCGTCGACGTCGACCAGTCGGATGCCGGGGACTCCAGCCAGCGCAGCACCTTCTCGGTCTCCTCGGCGGTCGCGGCCGGCGTCGGGCCCGGCGCGGGGAGACCGTCTCGGCCGAGAGCCGCAGCGTCTCGACGTAGGTGTGGGCGTCGGCGCCCTCGGGGATCACCCCGGCCGCGGCCAGCCGGCCGAAGCGGACGACGTGGACCGCCCAGCGGCCGTCGTCCTCGCGGCGGGCCGCGACGAGCTCGGGGCAGCGGGTCAGCGCCGAGAGCCGCTGGGTGCGCGCCGCTGCGCGCACGAACGCCGCCAGCCGGTCGCGGTGGACGCCGGCCTCCTCGAAGCGCTCGTCGTCGGCCAGCGCGGCCATCCGGGCGTTGATCGCCTCGACCACCTCGTCGGGCCGGCTCAGCAGCGAGTCGCGCAGCTGGCGCACCACGGCGGCGTACGTCGTGGCGTCGACGCTGCCGTCGCACGGCGAGAGGCACCGGCCCATCTCGGCGAGCACGCAGGCGCTCGCGAGGGCGCGAGGGCGAGCCGGTCGGAGCACTGGCGGACCGGGAAGGTCTCGTGCAGGGCGGTCAGGCACTTCTCGGCGGTCTTGCGGGAGCCGAACGGGCCGAGGTAGTCGGCATCGTCGTCGAGCACCTGGCGCACCAGCGACAGCCGCGGCCACGGCTCGCGGGTGAGCTTGAGGAAGTGGACCTTGTGCGGGTAGCGGGAGCGCCGGTTGTAGCGCGGCTTGTGCTCGGCGATCAGCCGCAGCTCGCGGACCTCGGCCTCGAGCGGCGTCGCGCAGTCGATGCCGTCGACCGAGCTGGCGATGCCGACCATCTCGCCCATCCGGGAGCGGGTCTCGGAGGCGGTGAAGTAGGAGCGGACCCGGGTGCGCAGGTCGCGGGAGGTGCCGACGTAGAGGACCCGGGCGCTGTCGTCGCGGAACAGGTAGACGCCGGGGGCGTGCGGCAGGCCCTCGGCGAGGTGGCGCTTCTTGCGCTGGGCGGTGGAGACCCGCGAGGAGAACGTCGGGAGCTCCTCGAGGGTGTGCACGCCGAGGTTGCCGAGCCGCTCCATCAGGCCGTGCAGCACGTCGACGGTCGCGCGCGCGTCGGACAGCGCGCGGTGGTTGGGCGTGGTCGTGGAGCGGAACGCCTTGGCCAGCGAGGACAGCTTGCAGTTGGGCGCGTCGTCGCGGGTGATCACCCGGCGGGCCAGCTTGGCGGTGTCGAGCACCTCGAAGCGCGGCCAGGGCCGGCCCTGCTGCTCGGCGAAGTGCTTGAGGAAGCCGACGTCGAACGGCGCGTTGTGGGCGACCAGCACGCACCCGGCGGCGAACTCGAGGAACGCCGGCAGCGCGGACTCGATCGACGGCGCGTCGGCGACCATCGTGTTGCTGATGCCGGTCAGCACGGCGATGAACGGCGGGATCTCGGTGCGCGGGTTGACCAGGGTCTGGAACTCGCCGAGCACCTCGCCGCCGCGGACCTTGACCGCCCCGATCTCGGTGATCATCGAGCCGCCTGCGGCCGAGCCGCCGGTGGTCTCGAGGTCGACGACGCAGAAGGTGACGTCGCGCAGCGGGCGGCCCAGCTCGTCGAAACTGCGTTGCGACTCCCACCGGGCGGTCGCACCCTGGACGACCGGTGCTCATGTCGTCGACGCTAGATCCGGCCACCGACATTCACCGGGACGCCGCGCGGGACGGCCGTAGGGTGGCCCGCACCGGGTGAGCCGGGAGAGGAGCAGACCGATGAGCACCAGCGTCCCCGACGCGTCGCACCGCTGGCGCTGCTCCGGCTGCGGCAACCTCACCCGCTTCGACGTGTCCCGCACCGCCCGGACCACCGAGTTCTGGCACTTCGACCTCGCCGGCGACCACCGGGTCGAGGAGACCGAGCTGCGCTCCGAGTCCGTCGAGTCGGTCACCTGCCGCTGGTGCGGCCGCGCCGACGCGATCGAGCTGGTGGACCGGCACGAGACCGCAGAGCCATGAGCGACCGCGCGATCCCCGACCTCCCGGAGCCGGTCCGCACCCGCGTCGTCGCGATGACCGCCGACGTGCTGCCCGATGTGCCCCGCCTGCCCGCCGCCGTACGACGGGTCGCCGACTTCGCCCCGGCCCGTCGGGCCCGCCTCGGTGGCGCCGCGATCACCGAGGCGCTCGCGCGACGACGAGCTGCGCGAACGGGTCGGGGTCCAGGTCGCCGCCAGGCCCGCGCCGGCGCCGCCGACGCCGCGGGGCTCGCGGCGCGTGCCTGGCTCACCCGACCGGAGGGTTGGGAGGACGTGCTCGACGACGCCGTACGGCGGCTCGAGGAGACGACAGTCGACTGCGGCCGCGACGGGCGACCGCGAGACCGATCGCCTGCGGACCCGGCTGGCCGAGGCCGAGCAGGCCGCCCGCGACCTGCGGGCGTACGACCCGGGCGCAGGTCGAGGAGCTCAAGGCCGAGAACGTCACCCTGCGCCGCAAGCTCGGCGAGACCCGGACCTCCGAGCGCGAGGCGCGGTGCCGTCGCCGAGAGCCGCAGACGGCCGCGCTGGCAGCGGAGCGCGAGGCCGCGGAGACCCGCCTCTCGGCGGCGCAGAAGGAGGCCCGACAGCTGCGCGCCCAGGTGGAGCGCTGGGAGGCGGAGGCCGCCCAGGGCAAGCGCGCGCGCCGCGTACCGAGCGCGACGAGGCGACCGTGCGGGCGAGGCTGCTGCTCGACACCGTGATCGACGCGGCCTCCGGACTGCGCCGCGAGCTCGCCCTGCCGGTCGTGTCCGGCTCGCCCGGGGACCGGGTCGAGGCAGACGTGGCCGAGCTCCGGCCAGCGGGTCCCGGCGCAGGCGGGCCTGGAGCAGTACCTGGCGATGCCGCGCTCCCGACTGATGATCGACGGCTACAACGTCAGCAAGACCGCGTGGCCGAGCTCCTCGCTCGAGGCGCAGCGGATCCGACTGGTCACCGCCCTCGCCCCGCTCGTCGCCCGCACCGGTGCCGAGACGACCGTCGTCTTCGACGCGGCCGAGGTCGACCACCGTCCGCCGGTGGCGGCGCCGCGCGGGGTGAAGGTGCTCTACAGCCCGCGCGGGGTGATCGCCGACGACGTGATCCGCGACCTGGTCGCGGCCGAGCCGGACGGGCGGGTGGTGGTGGTCGTGACCGCGGACCAGGCGATCGCCCGCGACGTGAGCCGTGACGGCGCCCGCGTCGTACCGCCGGACTCGCTTCTGGATCTCCTGGCGCGATAGCCGCCGCTCGGGCCGACTGTCGGTGGTCCCTGCGACGGTCGTGACATGACGACACGAATCGACTGCGACACCTGCGAGGTGCGCGGGCTGCACTGCCACGACTGCGTCGTGACCGTGCTGTTGGGCCCACCGCCCGAGCTGACCTTCGACGACGACGAGCAACGCGCGCTCGACGTCCTGGCCGCCGGTGGCCTGGTGCCTCCGTTGCGGCTGGTCCAACCTCTCGACTCGCCCCATGTCGAGTCGGCCTGATCGGGATGCGGTGTTGCGCCTGTGACTGGTGTGACGTGTGTGACCTGAAACGGTAAAAACCTTGCTTCATCCGCTGAGATTCTCCCGCGACACTCGGCCAAAGTTTGGTCGTGGTGCCACATCCAACTAACCTGTGTCGCTCAGGCGGCCGTGGCAGTGGATCACTCGGATCCGCGCGGTCACCGCGCTTAGTCCTGGATCGTTCACGCGGTCCGGGAGCCGGGGAACCACCGGTGTCGTGCAGGTTGCGACACCACCTGGGGTGAATCGTCGGTGAGGTGGAGGCACTCGTGCCTCCGCGGAGCCGAAGTAGGGCAAATGTCGTGCCCGAACCCGTCAGCTCACCTGGTAGGCGTACGACGTGCAAGGGAGACCGCCCGCTCGTGCAGAACGGCCGGAAGAAGTTCATCACCATCCTTTTCGGCTTCGCGATGATCGCCGCAGTGGGCTTCATGCCCACCTCGCCGGCGCAGGCGGAGCCCGACATCGACGACGTCCAAGCACGCGTCGATCGTCTCTACCACGAGGCCGAGCAGGCCTCGGAGCGCTACAACGACGCCAAGCTCGAGCTCACGCAGCTCCGGAGCGACCTGGGCTCCCTCCAGGCCGACCAGGACCGCCAGGACGACACCCTCGAGACGGTGCGCGACCAGGTGCAGGACTCCATCGTGCGCCAGTACGAGGGCGAGAGCCTCTCCGCCGTCGGTCAGGTCGTCGTGTCGGACGACCCGCAGGCGTTCCTCTCCCAGCTCTCGACCATGTCGGCCTTCAACGACATGCAGTCGCAGCTCTTCGACAACTACTCCACGGAGCTGACCGCGCTCAACCTGCGCCAGGACGCCACCGAGAAGCGCGCCGCCGACGTGGCCGCGACCGAGAAGCAGCTGGCGTCCGAGAAGGCCCTCGCCGACAAGAAGCTCTCCGAGGCGCAGGACCTGCTCGGCGACCTGAAGGCTGAGGAGCGCGAGGCGATCGTCTCGCGCGGCACCTCGCGGGTTCCGACCACCACCACCGTCTCCGACGTCCCGGCCTCCGGTCGAGCGGGCGCTGCTGTCGCCTACGCCATGGCGCAGGTCGGCAAGGCCTACGTCTACGGCGCGGCCGGCCCGAGCGCCTTCGACTGCTCGGGTCTGACGATGATGGCCTGGGCCCAGGCGGGCGTGTCGCTCCCGCACTCCTCCAGCGCCCAGTACTCCTCCGGACCGCACATCGCCGAGAGCGACCTGCAGCCGGGCGACCTGGTCTTCTACTACAGCCCGATCAGCCACGTCGGCATGTACATCGGCAACGGCATGATCGTGAACGCCCTGAACCCGGGCGCCGGCGTCCAGGTGTCTCCGCTGCACATGATGCCGTACGTCGGCGCCGTCCGCCCCGGCTGATAGTTGGCCACACCCGCACCGAGTCGACAGACCGGCCGCCCACTCTGGTGGGTGGCCGGTCTTTCGCTGTGCCTGCTGGTCGCGGTCGGGCTGGTCGCCTGGTCGCTCACCGAGGATGACGAGCCCGACGTCGCGCCCGCCGCGGAGCCGACCCAGGCGAGCGTGCAGCCGGGTCTCGCCACCGAGACGCTGGACACCTTCGAGGAGGCCGTCCAGGACGGTGACGTCGGCGCGGCGCGGTCGTTGGCACCCGATGACGACCCGCAGGCTGCCGCCCTGCTGGCCGCCGCCGTCCGCAACGCGCGGGCGCTCGACGTCACCGACTTCGCGCTGCGCTACGTCGACGACGACGGCGCCCCCGACGAGGACGGAGCCTGGGACGCCTCCGTCGACGCGACCTGGCGCTTCCGCGGGTTCGACACGACCGAGTCCCGAGCGGAGGTCCAGGTGCACCTGCGCGACCAGGACGGCAGGGTCGCGCTGACCGGCTTCGGGGGTGGTGGCGACATCTCGCCGCTGTGGCTCGGTCGGTCCGCTCCAGGTCCGGCGCACCGACGACACGCTGGTCATGGTCGCCGGCAGTGCTGCCGACGCCGATCGCTATGCCGCTCGAGCGAGCGCAGCCGTGCCCGCCGTACGCCGTGTGCTCCCCGGCTGGCAGCGCGGCCTGGTGGTCGAGGTCCCGGCGTCGGAGGACGACCTCGACCGGACCCTCGACGCCGACCCCGGCACCTACGACCAGATCGCCGCGGTCACCACCTCCGCCGACGGCTCCAGCGCTCCGGAAGCGCCGGTGCACGTCTTCGTCAACCCGGACGTGTTCGGCAGCCTCCGGGCGACCGGCGCCCAGGCCGTGATGAGCCACGAGACGACCCACGTCGCCACCGATGCCTGGTCCAGCCAGATGCCGCTGTGGCTGCTCGAGGGCTTCGCCGACTACGTCGCGCTGCGCGACGTCGACCTGCCGCTCTCCCGCGAGGCCGCCCAGATCACCGCGGAGGTACGCCGCGACGGCGCGCCCCGCCGACTGCCGGGAGCGAGCGACTTCGGGACCCGCACGCCCGACCTGGGTGCGACCTACGAGAGCGCGTGGCTGGCCTGCCGTCTCCTGGCCCGGCGCGGTGGCGAGCCGGCGCTGGTCGATCTCTACCGCGCGGTCGACAGCGGCCGGTCGGTCGACGCCGCGCTGAGGTCGTCGTTCGGGATGTCGGAGGCCGACCTGACCCGGGAGTGGCGGACCCTCCTGTCAGACTTGGCGGAGTGAAGACCCCAGAGCGCCGTGTCGCGCTCGTCGTGACCGCTCTCGGAGGCCTCGCCTTCGTCGTGCTCGCGGCGCTGCTCGTCCCGTGGCACCCGGTCCCCGGCGGCGTCCCCTGCGCCGGTCCCGGCCGACCAGGTCCTCACCTCGGCGCAGATCGCCCGGGCCGAGGACTACGCGCACTGGGCGCGGATCTGGAGCTGGAGCTCGCTCGCGGTCTCGCTGGTGGTGGTCTGCGCGCTCGGGTTCACCTCCTGGGGCCGCCGGCTGGTCGACCGGCTGCCGGGCTGGTGGTGGGTCCGGGTCGTGCTGGCGGTGGCCGCCGTCGAGCTGATCGGCCGGATCATCACGCTGCCGTTCGCGGTGCTGCTGCGCCGCCACGTCCTCGACTACGGGCTGAGCACCCAGGCCTGGTCCGGGTTCGCCGTCGACCTGCTGAAGAACCAGGGGGTCACGATCTTCGCGACCTCCGTGCTGATGGTCGTCCTGGTGGGCTGCGCGCGCCGGTGGCAGCGGGCCTGGCCCGCCGTCGCCGGTGGGCTGCTCGGCGTGCTGGTGCTGGCCGGGTCGTTCATCTACCCGGTGGTCGTCGAGCCGCTCTTCAACGACTTCACGCCGCTGCCCGACGGCCAGCTGCGCACCGAGATCCTCGCGCTCGCCGACCAGGAGCACGTCCCGGTCGACGACGTCCTGGTCGCCGACGCGTCGCGCCGTACGACGACGCTCAACGCCTACGTGTCCGGCTTCGGCAGCACCCGGCGAGTGGTGCTCTACGACAACCTGGTCAACGACGTGCCGGAGGACGAGACGCTGTCGGTGGTCGCCCACGAGCTCGCCCACGCCCACCACGACGACGTGCTGACCGGTTCGCTGCTCGGTGCCGCCGGCGCGGTCTTCGGGGTCGGCCTGCTGGCACTGATCGTCGGCGCCGTGGGGGAGCGGCGCTCGGTGCGGATGCGCGACCCGGCCGTCGTACCCCTCGTGCTGGCGCTGCTCGCGCTCGGCACCGTGATCTCCGCCCCGATCGAGAACGGCGTGAGCCGGCAGATCGAGACCCGAGCCGACGTCGACGCGCTCGAGACCACCCGCGACGCCGACGCCTTCGAGGCGGTCGCAGCGCCAGCTGATGCTGCGCTCGCTGGCCGACCCGACACCGCCGGCGTGGTCGCAGTGGTGGTTCGGCTCGCACCCGATCGGGCTGGTCCGGATCGCGATCGCCCGCCAGCTGCTCGACGACTGACCGGCTGACCGTACGGCGGAGGCGGAGTAGCCCGAAATGACTACCCCGGTCGAGACCTTCTCCCGATCGTGCCGAAGGCCCTCCGAGGACCACTATTCAGGGACACAGGGGCGCCGCCCCTCCCGGGATCTCCGGGGTGATCCAGGAAGGGACCCACCATCATGCTCGAGCACCTGCGCAACCTGCTCCACTCCAACCGTTCCGAGCGCGACGAGCGCGGCGCGTCTGCCGTCGAGTACGGCCTGCTCGTCGCCGGCATCGCCGCCCTCATCGTCGCCGTCGTGTTCCTCTTCGGCGGAATGATCAAGGGCGTCTTCACCGACAGCTGCTCGGCGATCCAGAACGACGACGGCGCACCACCGGCACCTGCGCAGCAGCCACGCCGTGACGCTCAGGCTGATCAGCTTCACACACGCCTTCGGCCGTGGTCCGCACCCCGCACGTGGACCACGGCCGAAACGCATTTCGGCACGATTGAAGGGAGGCCAGCCATGGCCCAGCGCGACGAACGCGGCGCCTCTGCCGTGGAGTACGGACTGCTGGTCGGCGGAATCGCCGCAGTGGTCGTTGCGGCCGTCTTCCTCTTCGGCGGCACGGTGACCGACACCCTCTTCGGGGTCAGCTGCGACACCGTCGCCGGCAAGGTGTCGACGACGACGAGCGTCGAACCGGACTGTCAGCCCTAGACCGCAGTCGTCCCGACCGTCGAGAGCAGGCCGGTGCGCATCGCGATCACCACGGCCTGCGCCCGGTTGCCGGCGCCCAGCTTCTGGTAGATCCGCGCGACGTGGGTCTTGGCGGTCGAGCGGCTCACGTACAGCTGGGCCGCGATCTCGCCGATCCCCAGGCCGTCGGCCAGCAGGTGCAGGATCTCGGTCTCGCGGTCGGTGAGCCGGGCCGACTCGCGCACGGTGCGGCGGGTCAGCGCCTGCACGAGCCCGGCTGCGGCGAAGGACCTCGGCGAGATCTTGGCCTGGCGGGCGGCGCCTACCACGTCGGCGGACGGGACGTCCTTGCCGACCATCGCCGAGGCACCGGCCTCCATCGCAGCGAAGAGCTGCTGGTCGCCGTAGTGCATGGTGAGGACCACCAGTCCGGTCCGGTCGCACTCGCGGCGGACCGCGCGCACGATGTCGAACCCGGTGCCGTCGGGGAGCTGCAGATCGGTGATGACGACGTCGGGACGGCAGTCGGCGTAGGCCTCGAGCGCCTCGCCGACCGAGGCGGCCGTGCCGACCACCTCCATGTCCGGCTGGAGCCCGAAGATCCCCTTGAGTCCCTCTCGGACCAGGTCGTGGTCGTCCACCAGCAGCACGCTGGTCGGTTGATCGCTCATACCGTCACCTTCTTCCTTGTCGTCGAGCCGATGGTCGCCGCCACCTCTGCGGGGAGCCGGACCTGGACGACCACGCCGCCACCCGGGCGAGCGCTCAGCTGCAGGTCCGCGCCGATGAGTCGGGCCCGCTCCTGCATGATCTGGAGGCCGTGCGAGTCCGGTCGGGCCTGCGACAGGCCACGCCCGTCGTCGGTCACGGTGATCCGCGCCGACGGTGCGTCGACCCGGCAGCGGACGTGCACTGCGGTCGCGCCGGAGTGACGCAGGGCGTTGATGATCGCCTCCTGGGTGATCCGGTAGAGCTCCGCCTCGACCTCCGGGCGCAGCCGCGCCGGTCCCTCGTCGAGCGCGAGGTGCAGCTCGATGTCGGTCGTCGGGCCGAGGCTGTGCACCAGGTCCTCCAGACTGACCCCGAGGCTGTGACCGGTGTCGGCGCGCAGCGTCACCAGCGAGCGGCGCACCTCCTCGAGGACCCGGTTGAGGCGGATCCGCAGCCGCCCGACCTGCTCCGCGTCGGTCGGAGGCGCCGGCAGCGATCGTGTCGATCAGGTAGCCGAGCGACGCCAGGTCCTGGGCGACACCGTCGTGCAGCTCGCGGGCGAGGCGTCGGCGCTCCGCCACCGTGGCCATCGTCCGGAAGGTCGCGAAGAGCAGCGCCGTCTCGAGCTCGATGGCCTGCTGCCCTCGAGACGGACGGCCAGTCGGTCGAGCTGCTCGGGCTGGGCGGAGGTCAGACCGTCCACTCCGGGCAGGAACCAGCCCGAGACGACCGCGACGACCCTGCCCTCGCTGGTCAGCGGCAGCGCGAACCCTTCCCGGGACCGGATCGGTCGCGCCTCGGCATAGGCGCGGTCGGCGAGCGAGACGGTCGCGAGCTCGTCGGGCGGGGCGAGGGCGCCGGCGTCGAGCGCGACCGGGGCGAGCACTCCGTCGTGCGGAGCCTGGAGCAGCAGAGCGCCGGCCGGGACCACCTCGCGGACGCGCTCGAGGACCTGGCCTCCCAAGGTCTCCGGACCGAGCCCGCCGACCAGGTGGTCGGACTCGTCGATGAGCAGGCGGATCAGGGACTGCACGCGCCGCTGGGTGGCGAGCGGGTCAGAGCGCAGCAGCGTGCCGTGGAGGAACGACCCGATGAAGCCGAGGCCGAGACCGGTCAGGGTCCAGGTCAGCGTGGAGACCGCGGCCTCCGTGCTGGGAGCCGCGACCTCGGGGCCGGCCAGGAGAGCGAGGACAGTCAGGACCAGACTCGAGGCGAGCAGGCACAGCAGCGCGATGCGCGTGCCGCGCAGGACGCCCGCAGTCAGGGGCGAGATCGCGAGCGCCCCCATCGCGGCTGTCGAGCCGGGTGAGCCAGGAGAGCCGGCGACCGCGATCCCGCAGATGGCCGCCACCAGGCCGGCGCTGAGCACCTCGGTGGTGCGCACCAGCCGGTGCGGGCTGGACTCGGCGGCGAAGGCCACCAGCCAGACGACGCCGACCGCGCCCACCGCCAGCAGGCCGACCTCGTCCTGGGCCCAGGCGGCCGGCACGAGGAGAGCCAGGAAGCCGAAGGCACGTGCGACCCCGGCGACCGTCAGACGCTGGCGGTAGGCGGGAGACATCAGAACTTGCCCATGATCGAGATCGCCGCCGGGCCCATGACCGCCATGAAGAGGCAGGGCAGGATGCAGAAGATCAGCGGGACGGTGATCTTCACCGGGACCTGCTGGGCCTTCGTCTCGGCGCGCTGCCGGCGCTTGACCCGCATCTCGGACGACTGGGTGCGCAGCACCTGACCGACCGGGATGCCGAACGCGTCGGCCTGGGCCAACGCGCTCACGAACGTGCGCAGGTCGGCCACGTTGCTGCGCTCGCTCATCGCCCGCAGCGCGGCGCCGCGGCCCTGGCCGATCTGCATCTCGTGCAGCATCCGGTTGAACTCGTCGGCCACCGGACCTTCGGTGTTGCGGGCCACCTGCTGGATCGCAGCGTCGAAGCCGAGACCGGACTCGACACAGATCGTGAGCAGGTCGATCGCGTCCGGCAGCTCGCGCTGGATCTTCTCGGTCCGGTCGTGGGTGAGCTGGTAGAGGTAGATGTTCGGGGCGTAGAACCCGAGCGCCGCCGCGCCCGCGACCAGCGCGATCTGGGTCCCGGACGACACTCCGAAGAGCATCGAGGCCACGAAGCCGAACAGGAGCCCGAGCGCGCCGCACAGCACCTTGGCGGAGACGACCTTGTCGACGGTCCAGCCTGCGGGGTTGCCGGCCAGGTCGAGCTTGCGCCGGATCCGGTCACCGGAGTCTCGGCCGGAGAGCCGACGCCCGATCCGCAGGGCGCGCAGACGCATCGGCTCGAGGATCCGGTCGGCGAACGGCGGGTTGACCTCTCGGATGAGCTCGACCGGCGCGGGCGAGGTCATCGACTCGAGCACGGCGATCGAACGGGCCACTCCACCGGGCTGCACTCCGGTGCGCAGGGCCGCGGCCAGCAGGGTCAGGGCCACGACCACCAGGCCGAGGCCGAGCACGAAGAGCATGACCATGTCAGACCTCCACCTTCACCATCTTGCTCATCCAGAACGACCCCGACGCTGAGCAGCACGGTCGCGCCGGCCAGCATCACCAAGCCCATCGGGGTCGTGAACAACGGCATCACGTAGTCGCGGTTGGTCAGCAGCAGGTAGAGCAGGAACACCGGCGGCAGGCAGCCGATCACCCAGGCCGAGAGCTTGCCCTCGGCGGCCAGGGCCGCGACCTGGCGGCGCATGTACTCCCGCTCCCGCATCGTCGACGCGACCGTGTCGAGCAGCTCGGCGAGGTTGCCGCCGATCGGGCGCTGGATCCTGATCGCCATCACGACCCAGGCCAGGTCCTTGCTCTCGAGCCGCTCCGCGACGCCGTCCAGCGCGTCCTCGAGGTCGACGCCGAGGCGGGTCTCGACCAGCACCCGCTTGAACTCGCTGGAGATCGGGTCGAGGCCCTCCTTGACGATGGTGTCGACCGACTGGGCCAGCGACAGGCCGGCCGCCAGCGAGCCCGACATCAGCTGGAGCGCGTCGGGGAGGCGTCGCGTTGAAGGCCTTGCGCCGGCGCGTGCGGCGCCGGCCGAGGTAGAGCCACGGCCCGAACACACCGAGCCCGAGGAAGATCAGGCCGATCACGAGGTTGCCGCCGGTGATCAGCAGGCCCAGGAGGGTGGCGCCGACGACGATCGCCGCGTGGATCAGCAGCCACTCCGGTGGGTGCAGGTCGGTCCCTGCGCCCTCGAGTCGGAGCCCGATCCGGGCCTCGAGCGAGCTGTTGCGGGAGAGCATCGCTGCGGCCGCCTCGCGGACCGGGGCCAGCGACCTCCGTCGATCCCTGACTGGCGGCGGACCGGTGCGAGCGGGGGCTCGTGTAGTGCTCGACCCGCTCGACGACGCCCGGGGGAGCCGCACCGGCGGGAACGAGCATCACCAGGAGCAGCAGCAGGCCGATCCCGAGCGCTGCGACCCCGGCGTACATCGCCCAGGAAGGCAGTCCGGTGGACAGCGCTGCGCCGGCTGCCAACGGGGAGGCGACGTCCTGCTCCGTGTCGCCGCGGACCGTGCCGTAGGCGGTCGCGGTCAGCGTGCTCTTGTCGGTGGGGATGCTGAGCGCGACAGTGGCCTCGGTCTTGGTGTCGTCAGTGGGTACGTCGACCCGCACCAGGACCTGCCGGGCCAGGGTGTCGGCCTCCGCGGAGAAGGCGGCGCTCAGTGCCTCGGCGTCGGCGCTGACCACCTGACCGGAGCCGGCGCTGGCCAGCGAGCGCAGAGCGGCGGCCGCGCTCTTGTCGCCGTCGAGCGAGACGACGTCGAGCAGCACGTCGCTCTTCTCGATCTTGTCGGTCACCGCCGCAATGTCGGACTTGGTGGTGTCGGCCCCGTCGGACAGCACGAGCAGCGAGCGCTGGCCGTCGTCGCCGGCCTGCACGAGCGCTGCCGTGACCCCGTCGTAGAGGTGGGTTCCGTTGCTGAGCTCGAGCCCGGCGATCACAGCTCGGGCGGCGTCCCGGTCGAGGCTCGGGGCCAGCGGCTCGGAGACATCACCGCTGAAGGCGACCACGCCGACGTAGACGTCGTCGGGGACCAGGTCGAGGAACTGGAGTGCGGCCGCCCGGGCGGCGTCGAAGCGCTCGCCGTGCATCGAGTCGCTGGTGTCGATGGCGAGGATCGCGGTCCGGCGGACCGCGTCGGAGTCCTCGGCCGGCTCGGCGACGGCGTCCGTCGTGGTGCCACCGACGGTCGCGGTCACGGCGTCGAGGTCGACCTTCGTCCCCGCGGGGACCGAGACCAGGACGCGCAGCTGGTCGCCCGAGACCTCCAGGTGGGTGATCTTGGCGTCGTTGTCGGCGGCGAACGACGGGCCGGCGGTGGCCACGCACCAGATCAGTGCGACCCCGAGACCGGCGAGAAGCGCCCGTGGTCGGGGCCTCATCCCTTCCCCGTCGCGAACACCATCGGATCGACCGAGACGTTGGCGTCGCGCAGCTTGTCGAGCAGCTTGGGGCGCAGCCCGGTGGCGCGCAGAGTTCCCAGGGCGCGACCCTCGCTGTCGAAGCCGGCGGCGTGGTCGAAGGCGAAGATGTCCTGGAGGGTGATCACGTCACCCTCCATCCGCTCGACCTCGGTGATGTGGGTCAGCCGGCGGCTGCCGTCGCGGAAGCGGGTCTGGTGGACGATCAGGTCGACCGCCGAGGCCACCTGCTCGCGGATCGCGCGGATCGGAAGGTCCATGCCGGCCATCAGCACCATCGTCTCGACGCGAGCGAGGGTGTCGCGAGGACCGTTGGAGTGGACGGTGCAGATGGAGCCGTCGTGGCCGGTGTTCATGGCCTGGAGCATGTCGAGCGCGGACGAGTCGCGGACCTCGCCGACGATGATCCGGTCGGGCCGCATCCGGAGGCTGTTCTTGACCAGGTCGCGGATCTCGACGGCACCCTTGCCCTCGATGTTGGACGGTCGCGACTCGAGGCGCACGACGTGGTCCTGGTGCAGCTGGAGCTCGGCGGCGTCCTCGATCGTGACGATCCGCTCGTCGGTCGGGATGAACGACGAGAGCACGTTGAGCGTGGTCGTCTTGCCGGCACCCGTGCTGCCCGAGACGATGATGTTGAGCCGGCCGCGCACGCATGCCTCGAGGAAGTCCCGGGTCTGGTTGGTCAGCGAGCCGAACCGGATCAGGTCGTTGGCGGTGTACGGGTCGGCAGCGAACTTGCGGATCGTCAACGCGGAGCCGTCGACGGAGAGCGGCGGGACGACGGCGTTGACGCGGGAACCGTCAGGGAGCCGGGCGTCGACCATCGGGCTCGCCTCGTCCACGCGGCGACCGATGCGGGAGACGATCTTGTCGATCGTGCGGCGCAGGTGGGCCTCGTCGGCGAAACGTACGTCGACGTGGACCAGCCGACCGTTGCGCTCCACGAACACGCTGTCGTAGCCGTTGACCATGACCTCGCTGACATCGGGGTCGCGCAGGTACGGGTCGATCGGGCCGTAGCCCAGGATGTCGTCGCGGATATCCTGCGTCACCCGGATCCGGTCGCTGTTGCTCAGCGGTCGGTCCTGCGCGGCGAGCACGTCGCCGAGCACTTCCTGGACGGCCTGCTCCAGCTCCGCGCTGTCCAGGTCGGCGTCGTAGAGCTGCGGGCCGAGCTGCTTGAGCAGCTCGCCGTGCACCGCGGCGCGGACCTCCTCGAGCCGCTCCTCCTCACCGGTGCGCTGCCGCCGCGGCTGGCCGGCGCTGTCGCCGACCGGGCGGGCCCGGCGCTTGCCGGTGCCGGTGCTCGTTCCGTCGCCCGTCGGGGTTTCGGACGTGACGCCCGCGTCGGACGGGGCGCTGTGCCGCATCGCGGCCAGGCGCTCGGACAGGGTGGTCATCGCGTCACCTCCGGATCTTCAGACGTCGGCCCGAGGACCGCTCGGGGGGGACTGCCCCGGGGACCAGGTCCGTCGGCCCGACCGGGCCGCCGCCGAGCCGGGTCGCGAGCTCGCGGATCGCCAGGCTCACCGGGTGGTTGGGGTTGGCCACGATGATCGGGACGCCCGAGTTGGTGCCCACCGCGACGTCGTACGACGCGTCGAGCCTGGTCGGGATCTCCCGGCCGAGGATGACCTCGGCCTTGGCGGCGGTCAGCCCGGTGGCGTCGTCCGCGCGGTTCAGGACGAGGTGGTGGTGACCGTCGGCGATGCTCAACGACGCCAGCGTCTCCAGCCCGATCTTGACGTTCTTGAGGGTCGGGATGTCGAGGGTGCCGATCATCACGCACTCGTCACTCTCGTCGAGCGCGGTCAAGGTCTGCTCGTCGAAGCTGGGGGGAGTGTCGAGGACGACGTAGTCGAAGCCGGTCTTCAGGGTGCGCACCAGGCTCGAGACCAGGTGCCCGCTGATGCGTTCGCGCACGTCGGGGTGGTTGGGCGCGGCGAGCACCATCAAGCTGCTCCCGTAGGGCGTGAGCAGCCCCTCGACCAGCGCCAGGTCGAGCACGCTCTCCGAGCCGATCGCCTGCTCGATCGAGTGCGTCGGGAAGAGCTGCATGCTGATCGCGACGTCACCGAAGGCCAGGTCCAGATCGACCAGGCAGACCCGCCGGGCGCCGCCGTCGGCCAGGGCCAGCGCCAGGTTGACCGCGAGCGTGGTCTTGCCGACGCCTCCCTTCGGGGAGAAGAGGGTGACCACCCGTCCGGCCTGGACCGCGCCGTCCGGGCCCCGCAGAGCGAGCCGGAGCTCCTCTGCCCGGGCCGCGGCACCGGCCAGACCGGCGTGCTCGCCGACCAGCAGGACCTCACGGACGCCGGCCTGCATGGCGCGGGTCAGCAGGGTGGTCTCGACGACTTCGACCACCATCAGCACGCTGACCATGGGTCGAGTGACCCGGAGCCCTTCGCTGAGCAGCAGTGCTTCCTCGCTGGGCATGTGCGGACCGAGCACGACGAGGTACTCCGCCGGGTGCTGGTCGAGCCACGCGAGCAGTCGATCGCCCGAGTCGACACCCTGGGTGCCGGGAGGCAGGGCGGGCAGCATCGCGCCGATGGTGCCGTTCTCGGTGTCTACGATGACTGGCACTTCGAGCTCCGTCCGGGTGGGTCAGAAGAGGGAGTCGGCGTCGACGCCCGGTCCAGGATTGATCGTGCTGTCCTGGGTGAGCAGTCCGAACGCGAGCTCGCCGTTGCCGGACGCGTAGAGCACCCGTTGGGCGTCCTTCTGGTCCACGGCGAGGGTCATCAGGGTCCGCGGCAGCTGTTCGGTGGTCTGCTGGCCGGTTTCGTCGGTGGTGGTCGTCGAGACGGGCGTCGTGGATCCGACGCCGAGGACGGTGACCCGGTCGAGCAGCACCCGGGTGAACGTCTTGCCGCTCTCCGCATCGGTGCCGCTGAGGAAGATCGCCACCTCGGAGCCCGGGTTGACGAAGCCGGCGACGCGGGCCGGGTCGGTCAGGTTGACCGAGACGGCGAGCTTGCCCTTCGGGATCTGCAGGTCCGACGGTGCGGCGGCCTCGCTGCCGAACCGTGCGGCGATGATCTGCTCGCCCGGGTAGATCGTCGCGAGCGCCACCTGGCCGGACAACGTATCGATGCTGGTCATGTAGCCGTCGACCAACTGGCCCTCAGGGACGTGATCCAGCTTCAGCTTGCCACTCTGGGACGCGCTCTCGATCGTCTCTCCGGACTGGATGACGTCCGTCGCTGTCAGCACGTCCACGAGGTCGTACTTGCTCGCGGCGCGTGCATCGGCGCCCTGGACGTAGACGAAGACGAGGGCCGCGCCCAGGACAGCAGCGAGAACGGCTCCGACCAACAGCACTTTTCTACGGACCACGGTTGCCAGTCCTTCCGGGAGAGACGGCGTCCCAGGTCACCGGGACGTGGCAAGGCAGACAGAGATGGCGACCATCGGTCGCAACCTCCCCCGCCGGGCTGAAGCAAGTGCAATGTAGGCGAGAGGGACCGGGTCTGTCCGTAAAGCACGGAACCGGTATAGACCTGCGGGCAAAGCGGCAGTCGGCGCCGCCGTCAGGCGATATACAGCGCGGCGACCTCGTCGCGGAACTCGCGCATCACGACGTTGCGCTTGAGCTTGAGGCTGGGCGTGAGCTGGCCGCCCTCCTCGGTCCACTCGTCGGCGAGGATGGTGAACTTGCGGATCGACTCGGCCTTCGAGACGGACTTGTTGGCCTCCTCGACGGCGCCCTCGATCTCGGCGCGCAGGTCGGGATCGTCGACCAGGTCCGCGACGTTGGTCGACTTGCCGCGCTGCTCGGCCCACACCGGCAACGAGTCGCGGTCGAGGGTGACCAGGGCGGCGATGAACGGCTGACCGTCGCCGACCACGACGCACTGGTCGACGAGGAGATGTCCGCGCAACCGGTCCTCGAGGACCGCGGGCGCGACGTTCTTGCCGCCGGCGGTCACCAGGATCTCCTTCTTGCGACCGGTGATCCGGATGAAGCCCTCGTCGTCGACCTCGCCGAGGTCGCCGGTGTGGAACCAGCCGTCGCGCTCGAGGACCTCCGCGGTCGCCTCGTCGTTGCGCCAGTAGCCGGCCATCACCTGGCCGCCGCGGAAGAGCAGCTCGCCGTCGTCGGCGACCCGGACCGCGGTGCCGGGCAGTGGCCGGCCCACCGAGCCGATCTTGGTCGCATCAGGCAGGTTGGCGCTCAGTGCGGCGGTGGTCTCGGTGAGGCCGTAGCCCTCCAGGATCTGCAGGCCGATGCCGCGGTAGAAGTGGCCGAGCCGGTCGCCCAGCGGGGCGCCGCCGGACACGGCGTACCGGCAGCTGCCGCCGAGCGCCGCCAGCAGCTTGCCGTAGACGAGCCGCTTGAAGACCGCGTGCTTGGCGCGGACGGCGATCGACGGGCCGCCCTTGTCGAGACCGCGGGAGTAGGCGATCGCGGTCTCGGCCGCCTTGTCGAAGATGGAGCCCTTGCCGTCGGCCGCCGCGCGCTGCGAGGCGGTGTTGAAGACCTTCTCGAAGACCCGCGGGACCGCGAGGATGAAGGTGGGCTTGAACTCCTGCAGATCCGGGAGCAGGTGCTTGATGTCGGCGCTGTGGCCGAGTCGGGTGCGTGACTTGATGCAGCCGACCTGGATGATCCGGGCGAACACGTGAGCCAGCGGCAGGAAGAGCAGGGTCGAGCCGTCCTCGTCCTGGAAGAGCTCGTCCAGCTCGTCGACAGCCACGCCCAGCTCGAACATGAAGTTGCCGTGCGTGAGCATGCAGCCCTTGGGACGCCCCGTCGTGCCGGAGGTGTAGATCAGAGTGGCCAGGTCGAGCGGGGTCGCCTGGGTTCGGCGCTTCTCGAGCTCCTCGTCGGAGATGTCCCCGCCGAGGCGGGTCAGCGTGTCGATGGCGTTGTCCGTGATCGACCAGACGTGGTTGAGCTCCTCGAGGTCACCGCGGACCTCGGTGATCCGGGCCAGGTGCTCAGGCGTCTCGGCCACCACGGCGCGGGCCGCGGAGTCGCGGAGGATCCAGCCGACCTGCTCGGCGGAGGAGGTCTCGTAGATCGGCACGGTGACCGCACCTGCGAACCAGATCGCGTAGTCGACGAGGGTCCACTCGTAACGGGTCTTCGAGATCAGCGCGACCCGGTCGCCGGCCTCGATGCCCACCGCGATGAGGCCCTTGGCGACAGCGCTGACCTCGGTGAGGAACTCCGCGGCCGTGACGTCCTCCCAGGCTCCCTCCGGTCCACCAGCGCGGCGGCTGAACATCGCGGTGGAGCCGGCCTCCCGGGCATTGCCGACGACGTCGTCGGTCAGGTTGCCGGTCGTCGGGATGTCGGTCGTCAGGGGAGTGGAGAACTCACGCACGGGGCCTCCTAGATGTCCGGCACGATGTTGTGGAACCAGGTGGAGATTACCTCCGCCGGTGCCGCTGTCGGCATCCGGTACGCTCGCTGACCGAGCCGATCAGAGCAAGGGGGCACCATGGCGGAGCAGACCACCTCGTCGATCGTGATCGACGCGGAGCCGGCGGACGTCATGGGCGTGATCGGCGACTTCCCCGCGTACCCCGAGTGGGCCAAGGGCGTGCAGACCGCCGAGGTCGTCGAGGAGGACGAGGACGGCTGGGCCAAGCAGGTCTTCTTCTCGCTCGACGTGAGCCCGATCAAGGACGAGTACACCCTCGCCTACGAGTGGGACGGGTACGACGAGGTCACCTGGACGCTCGTGGAGGGCAAGATGCTCCGCGCGCTCGACGGGGCCTACGTGCTGAAGGACCTCGGCAACGGGTCCACCGAGGTGACCTACCGCCTCGCCCTCGACGTCTCGATCCCGCTGATCGGGATGCTCAAGCGCAAGGGCGAGAAGATCCTCATCGAGACCGCCCTCAAGGGTCTGAAGAAGCGCGTGGAGTCGCTCGGCTAGTGCGGATCCTCCTGTTCACCGGCAAGGGAGGGGTCGGGAAGTCCACCGTCGCTGCCGGGACCGCCGCGCTCGCCGCCGCCGACGGCCGACGCACGCTGGTGCTCTCGACCGACGCCGCGCACTCGCTCGCGGACGCGTTCGGCTGCGCTACCGGACTGATCGGTGCCGAGCCGACCGAGGTCGCCGAGCGCCTGTTCGTGCAGCAGGTCGACGCCCAGCTGCGCTTCGAGCAGTCCTGGGCCGACATCCAGCGCTACCTGCTCTCGGTGCTCGACGTGGCCGGGGTCGACCCGGTCGCCGCCGAGGAGCTGACCGTGATCCCGGGCGCCGAGGAGGTGCTGGCGCTCCTCGAGCTGCGGCTCCAGGCGCTGTCCGGGGCCTGGGACGTGATCGTCGTCGACTGTGCGCCGACCGCGGAGACCCTGCGTCTGCTCGCGCTCCCCGAGGCGCTGGGCTGGTACATGCACCGGGTCTTCCCGGCCGAACGACGGATCATCAAGGCGCTGCGGCCGGTGCTGAGCCGGGCGGCCGGCGTGCCGATGCCCGGCGACACCGTCTTCGACGCGATCGAGCGGCTGCACGCCGAGCTCGAGGAGGTGCGAGCGCTGCTCAGCGGCCCGGACGCCAGCGTTCGACTGGTGCTCACGCCCGAGAACGTCGTCCTGGCCGAGGCCCGACGGTCCTACACGACCCTGTCGCTCTTCGGCTACCGCGTCGACGGTGTCGTCGCCAACCGGGTCTTCCCGGCCGAGGGTGCCGACGACTGGCGGGCCGGCTGGGTGCTGGCGCAGGACGAGGTGCTCGAGCTGGTCGACGAGTCCTTCGCCGGGCTGCCGATCTGGCGCTCGGAGTACCGCGCAGGCGAGCCGGTCGGTGTCGACGTCCTCACCGACCTCGCCCGCGAGCTCTACGGCGGTGCCGACCCGCTCGCCACGACGACGGGCAAGGGCCCGTTCCGGATCAGCCGCTCCGAGGGCGGGGCCGTGCTCCGGCTCTCGCTGCCCCTGGTCTCCCGCGCCGAAGTTCACCTGGCGCGCAATGGCGACGATCTGGTCGTCACCGTGGGATCGTATCGTCGGTTGCTCACGCTCCCATCGGGACTGACCCGCTTCCACATCGCGGGGGCCCGGGTGGAGCAGGGGGAGCTGCAGGTGCGGTTCGTCGAGGACCCCGTGGACGAGACTGGGAGGTGACATGAGCCAGGACGGAGAGGATCCCTCGACCGGATCGAAGAGCGGGCCCGACGACGTCGGCTCCCTCGCGGACGAGGCTGCGAAGCTCCTTGCCGCGCTGTCCGGCCATGCGGCCCGCGCCGCCCGCGACGTCGACGCGCACCTCGACACCGGCGCCGGCGAGTGCACCTACTGCCCCGTGTGTCGCACGGTCCACGCGCTGCGCCGGACCAGCCCCGAGGTGAGAGGCGCAGCTCGCGACCGCCGCCACCTCGCTGCTGCAGGCAGTATCCGGGCTGCTCGCGACCGCCGTACCCGATGACCGCCCCGAACGGGGCGGCGTCGAGCACATAGACCTGGACCACGAGCCGGACGGACTGGCCCGCGGACCCCGATGACGAGCCCGAAGAGGGAGACCGATGAGCCTGGCCTGCGGGATCGATGTCGGCGGCACCAAGATCGCCGGAGGCGTGGTCGACGAGGATGGGGCGATCCTCGAGGAGGTACTGGTGGTCTCGCCGGCCACCAGCGCGGAGGCGATCGAGCAGGCCATCGCCGGCCTGGTCGTCGAGCTCGGCTCGCGGCACGACATCGCGACGGTCGGGGTCGGGGCCGCCGGCTACGTCGACAAGGCTCGCGCCGTCGTGCTCTTCGCACCCAATGTCGCGTGGCGCAACGAGGACCTCAAGAGCGAGCTCGAGAAGCGCGTCGATCTGCCGGTCGTGATCGAGAACGACGCGAACGCCGCGGCCTGGGGCGAGTTCGCCTACGGAGCAGGGCACGACGCGGAGGACCTGCTGCTGGTGACCGTCGGCACGGGCGTCGGTGGTGGGCTGGTCCTCGACGGCGAGCTCTACCGTGGCGCGAACGGCGTGGGTGCCGAGATCGGCCACATGCGAGTGGTGCCGAACGGCATCCTCTGCGGCTGCGGCAAGCACGGCTGCTTCGAGCAGTACGCCAGTGGCTCGGCGCTGGTGCGCGAGGCACGCTCGGCGGCGATGAGCGGGGCGTTGATCGCCGAGGGGATGCTCGACCGCGCCGGCGGCGACCTCACGAAGATCACCGGACCGCTGATCACCGAGGCCGCCCGAGCCGGCGACGAGGGGGCTCGCCAGCAGCTGGCCGAGCTCGGCCGCTGGCTGGGCGAGGGGATCGCGTCCCTGACCGAGATTCTCGACCCGGGGGTGGTGGTGATCGGCGGTGGCGTGAGCGAGGCCGACGAGCTGCTGCTCGAGCCGACGCGTACGGCGTTCGCCGGTCAGCTGGTCGGGCGCGGCTTCCGGCCGATCCCGGAGATCCGCAAGGCCCGGCTCGGCAACAAGGCCGGCCTGATCGGCGCGGCCGACCTGTCCCGGCGGTAGCCCCCTAGTCCAACCGCCCGGTCGGGTCTGTCCATTTGGCCGACCCCTGCCGCGCCGTCCTCTCGTTAGCGTTCCGGGTGACTACTCGGGAGGGGAGGCACGACGTGGGAAGACTCCTGCTCGGGAAGCGCAGACCTCCCACTGCCCGTGGTGAACGCGGAGCGGTGGCGGTCGAGGCCGCCCTCGTGCTGCCCATCCTGGTCACGGTGCTCTTCGGGATCGTCGAGGTCTCGCTGCTGGTCCGCGACAACATCGCGGTCTCCTCCGCGGTCCGGGTCGGTGTGCGGAGCGCAACCACCACAGCGGCGGTGATGGCCGGACCCGGCGTCTGCACGCACGAGGTCGACTCGGCGCCGTGCTCCCCGCCGAGCGCTCCGGCGCTCGCTCAGGCTGGCGGCCGACGCGATCCAGCGCACCGGGATGTCGATGCCGAAGGACTCGATCGACTACGTCCTGATCTACCGCGCCAACGACAGGGGCTACCCGGGGGCGAACGGGAACACCACGATGCCGACCAGCTGCTCGGGTGTGCCCGCCTGCGTGATGTTCAAGTGGAAGGACTCAGCGGATGCCTTCAGCTACTCCAGCGGTGTCTGGGCGTCGACCTCGATCAACGCCTGTGCGGGTGAGGCCGACTCGGTCGGTGTCTACCTGCACGCCACCCACCAGTGGGTGAGTGGCCTCTTCTCCAAAGCCGTCGGCGTGGACGATCGTGCCGTGTCGAGGTTCGAGCCCCTTCCGCCGGACAACTGCAAGTCCACGGCCCCGTTCCCGCACCCATGAGTCGCCGACCGGCCGGGACGCGCCCACGATGAGAGCGGTGTGACCGCTGTCCTGGCGGCGCTGTTCGTCTCGGCGCTGCTCTTCGGTCTCTGCGCGATCACCGTCGACATCGCCCAGTGGTACGCGGAGGCGCAGCGGGTCCAGAAGGCTGCGACGTCGCTGCCACTCGCGGGCGTGATCTACATGCCCCAGGACATCGCCGGCGCCACGCGACGGCGAGGGACATCTCGGCGCGCAACGGCTACCCCAACTCCGGATCCAGCTCGGTCGTCGTCAAGCCCGGAGTCCAGCCGAGCCAGCTCGACGTCGCGGTGAGCAGCACGATCTCCAACTTCTTCGGAGAGTTCATCGGGCTGGGATCGACGACGATCACCCGGCACGCGGTGGCCGACTACACCGGTCCGCAGCCGATGGGCAGCCCGTGCAACACGCTCGGCAACGAGCCTGCGGGTGGCAACGCCGTCTCCGGGCCGGTCGCCTCGCAGCTGACGGTCCCGACCGACGCCATCTGCAGCACGACGCCGCAGTTCTGGATGAACGTGAACGGTCCGAACGTGGACAAGGGCAGCGGAGACCAGTACGCGGTGCGGAACTGCACCTCCTCCGCCACCTCAGGCTGCACCGGCACTACGAACGACGAGTTCGACCCGTAGGGCTACTTCTACCTGGTGCGCGTCCAGCCGACGGCGGTCAACCACGCGATCACGCTTGCAGCTCTACGACCCGGCGTTCGTGGCGACCGACGACTACTGCAAGACCGCTACCGATCGGCACCTTCACCAGCGACAACTGGAACCTCTATGCGACGACGGATGCCAAGAGCCGCTACCTGAAGACGACGGGATCGCCGAACGCCTTCTGCACCGGCGACAACATGGGCAACTCCGCCGCCGGCGCGACGGTGACGTCGTTCGGCCTGCGCGAGCCCTCGGACTCCCAGAACCCGCAGCGCCGCGACACCGAGCCGGGCTGCACCAGGCAGTACCCCGGGTACGCGTCCGCCGTGTGACCGCGACAACGCTCCAGGAGTCCATCACGACGACTACCACCAAGGGCGGAAAGACTACCACCACGACGGCTCCCGACCCCGCATTCAACAAGGCGCTGGCGGTGGTCTTCCACCAGTGGGCGACGCTGTGCACGTTCACCCCCACCGCGGCCGGCGACTACTACCTCCAGGTGCGCACCAACGTCGCGCTGGAGGGACCGTCGCCGACGACCTCGCAGCCCGACCGGCAGCTACCAGCCGACCGGCAACCTGAGCGACTTCGCGCATGTACACGCAGACCGGCGACGACCCCGCGGTCACGGGAGGCGGCAGCAACCGCTTCTCGGTGCGCGCCTACGGTGCGGGGACTCCCGGCGGTGCGGTCTCGGTCTCGCCGCTGGGCAAGATGTCGGTCTACGCGAACGCGACCGGCGCATCCCGGACGTTCAACCTGATCCGGTTGATGCCCGCCGGCGGCAGGACAGACGCTGGTGTTCAAGTTCTTCGACATCGGTGACGCGGCCTCGAGCGGCTCGCTCACCGTGCTGCCACCGACCGACTCCGCGATCTCGTCGACGAACTGCAAGGCGACCGGTTTCAAGGTACTCGAGCTTGTCGACGTGCTCCATCGGCATCGACTCGACCTGGAACGGCAAGTCCGAGACGGTCGCGGTGCCGATCCCGTCGAACTACACGTGCCACTTCAACGGAACAGGTGGTTGCTGGTTCCGGCTCAACGTGACCTTCGGCGGCGGTGCGGCCGTCAACGACACGACCACCTGGACGGCGTACGTCAGCGGAGACCCGGTCCGTCTGATCGAATAGGCGTCCATGCCCCTGTTCATCGGTGTCGACATCGGCGGGACGAAGGTCCTCGCGACCGCGGTCTCCTCGACCGGCCGGGTGCTGCGGACCGCCACCGGACGACGCCGGGCCGCCGGGTCGAGGCCAGTCTGGTCGAGGACGCGCTGACCGATGCGGTCGCAGGAGATCGCCGGCGTACGGCGAGTCGGTGCGATCGGCATCGCCGCGGCCGGGTTCGTCGACGCGCAGGGGGAGCGGGTCCGGTTCGCGCCGCACCTGCCCTGGCGCGACGAGGGCGTGCGCGCCCGCCTGGCCGAGCGGTGGAGCGCCCCGGTGGTGCTCGACAACGACGCGAACTGTGCGGCCCGCGCCGAGCTGACCTACGGTGCCGTCGGCGACGCCGAGAGCGCCGTCGTCGTCACCCTCGGCACGGGCATCGGCGGCGCCCTGATCCTCGATGGCGAGGTGCTCCGCGGCTACAACGGGATGGCGGGGGAGTTCGGACACAACCAGGTCGTGCCCGGTGGGCGCTCGTGCGAGTGCGGCGGCGCCGGCTGCTGGGAGCAGTACTGCAGTGGCAACGCCCTCACCCGATTCGTCCGCGACCAGGGCATCGAGGACCTCGGCGGGGCCGGCGATCACCGCGGCCGCGGTAGCGGGGGACCCGGTGGCGCTGGCGGCGTTCGCAGATGTCGGCTCGTGGCTCGGCGTCGGGGTGGCCAACCTGGTCGCGTCGTTCGACCCCGAGATCGTGGTCATCGGCGGTGGACTGTCCGCCGCCGGCGACCTGCTCCTCGAGCCCGCACGACGCGCGCTGAGAGAGTCGCTCGTCGGGGCCGCCCACCGGACGGTGCCGCCGGTGGTCCGGGCGGCGCTCGGCCCCGAGGCGGGGGCGATCGGCGCCGCGGACCTCGCGCGGCAGCGGTTCAAGAGCGCCGGTACTCGGGCACGAGCTCGACTGCGAGCTGCTCGAGAAACAGCCCGACGTCGGTGACGATGCCCCGCGCCTGCGATGACCCGCGGTCGGCGAGCTTGGTGACCGTCGCCGGGTTGATGTCGACGCAGACCAGCGGGATCGACGCCGGCAGGATGTTGCCGGTGGCGACCGAGTGGAGCATGGTCGCGACCATCAGGCAGAAGCCGACGTCGGTGAGCTCGGCCCGCATCGCGCGCTGGCCGTCGATCACGTCGGTGTAGACGTCCGGCAGCGGTCCGTCGTCGCGGACCGAGCCGACCAGCACGTACTGCTTGTCGTGGGTCACCAGCGCGTGCATGATGCCGCCGGTCAGCACGCCGCTGTCGACGGCGGCCCGGATCGAGCCCTCCTTGCGGATCGTGTTGATCGCCCGGATGTGGTGCTCGTGGCCGTGCTCGACGCCACGGCCCATGGCCAGGTCGACGCCGAGGCTGGTGCCGTACAGCGAAGACTCGATGTCGTGGGTGGCCAGCGCGTTGCCGGCGAAGAGGACGTCGACGTACCCGGCCTCGACCATCGCGACCATCGCCGGCGCGGCACCGGTGTGGACGACACCGGGGCCACCGACCCAGAGCACCTTCTTGCCCGCGGCCTTGGCCTCGCGCATGCCGTCGGCGACCTGGCGCACCAGCACCGCCTGCGGCTTCTCGGAGGAGACCTCGGACTCCATGAAGCCGAACGCCTCGCCGCTGCGGTACGGCGTCGGCACGCGTGACCCGGATGCCGGAGGCACCGGTCACGACCAGCATCCCGGCGCGCACGTCGGACATCGGCAGCGTGTACAGCCGGACGGGCGCGCCGTCGGCGTCGCGCTCGAGGATCAGGCCACAGTCCATCTCGGGGTTCTCGACCTCGATCCAGCTGCCGTCGACCCGGACCCGGGTCTCGAGGTTGGTCGTGGAGTAGAAGCCGTCGGGGAAGACGCCGTCGCGATCGGCCGCGCTGACCTCGGCCTGACCCGGGTCGACCTGGTTGACCCCACGGGTCTGCAGACGCATCAGCAGCCGCTGCAGGGCCTCCGTCGTCATCGGCGATGACCGTGATCACCGCCTTCGACGGGTCGTCGGTCTCGCGGCCGACGTCGAACCGGTCGATGGTGTAGTCGCCGTCGTACTCACGGATGTCGTCGAGCACCCGGGACAGGATCCCGTGGTCCATCAGGTGTCCGGTGATCTCGACTGTCTCGTTGGCGCTCACGTGGGCACAGTAGCGAATGACTCGAGGCTCGGGCTTGGTGTCGATCCGTTGGGGTGTTGTGGAGGGTTCGTGGGCTGATCCCGCCGCCGGTTTGTGACCAAACCGCAGGTGGGAGCGCTCCGACCTTGCGGTTTGGGACCAATCCGCAGGCGACCGCCTGTGGACAGACGGCTCGCACGAGCGCCGTCCAACGGATCCGCGGTCGAGGACTCCGCTACACCTGCGCGCCGTCGTCCCAGGGCTCACGCGGCTCGCGCGGCATCGTGTAGACGAGGTAGACGAAGCCGCCGACGAAGCCGACGATCAGCAGGTAGCCGAACCAGGACGGTATCGAGATCGACAGGAGCAGGGACGCGAGCAGCAGCACCGGGGAGCCGAAGACGCCGAGCCAGGCGAGTCCGCGGTCGGGCGTGATCCGCGGGAGCGGGGGAGGCGGAGGCGGCTCGTAGCCCTCCTCCTCGGCGGCGACGAACGGGTCCTCGTCGTCCTCGAGGGGCGCCGCGCCGACCAGGTCACCGAAGCGACCGCCGAACGGCGCCGTGGAGGACGGCGGGGTCGGTGGGGGAGGCACGGGCGGCTCGTCGATGTCGGCGCGGTCGCCGTAGTTCTCGATGATCGCGCGCCACGCCTCGTCGTCGTTCTGCGGCTGCACACAACGAGCCTAAGCGGTGGTGGGTCGGGTCGCGGAAGTCACCCGCTCGATGAACTCGGCGGAACCCTCGAAGATGCGCTCCGCGTCGTTGTCGATGGTCGCCACGTGGAAGCTGTCGTCAAGCGGTACGACGGTCACGTCGCGGGAGGACACCGTGCCGGTGATCAGCGGCTGCGACTTCTCGTCGACCACGTGGTCCTCGGTCGAGCGGAAGTAGATCAGCGGGGCGGTGATCTTGGGCAGGTCGGCCACGATCCCCGGCCAGGCCGACATCATCGAGTGGGCTGCCTTGAGCGGGGTCCTGGTGTAGCCGTGCTCCTCGACGCCCGGCTTCTTGATGTCGTTGGCGATGCCGGGGAACGACGGGACCACGTGCTTGAGCACCGGCAGCAGCTTGACGTCGAACCGCTTCGTCGCGACCGCGGGATTGACCACCATCACGCCGGCGATCCGGTCGGGGTGGTCGGCGGCCAGCCGCAGCACCAGTGCGCCGCCCATCGAGAGCCCGCCGACGACGACCACGCTCGTTCTCGGCGGAGAGCTTCTCGAAGGCGCGCTCGATCTCGGCGTACCAGTCGGCCCACGTGGTCTTGTTCAACTCCTGCCACGTGGTGCCGTGACCCGGGAGGCGCGGCACCTCCACGGCGTACCCACGGGCGGCGAGGTGCTCGCCCCACGGCTTCATCGAGACCGGCTGACCGGTGAACCCGTGGCTCAGCAGCACGCCGATCTTCCGGCCGCCGGTCAGCTCGGGCTGGGCGGGACTGGACTGGGGCGTGGCGAGGGGGTGGGTCGTCATGCCCGGATTGTGCACCACGAAGCAGGTCCGTGGACCGCCGTCTGCAGAACTGCCGGGCGACGGTCTAGGCTTCGCCGCGACGGCTGTGTGAGGAGGTGTGTGGTGTTCTACTGGTTCCTCAAGTGGATCGCCCTCGGCCCATGGCTGAAGCTGGTCTTCCGTCCCCGGGTCAGCGGCGCCGAGAACGTCCCCGTCGAGGGGCCGGCGATCCTGGCCAGCAACCACCTCTCGTACGCCGACTGGCTGTTCATGCCGCTGACGCTGACGCGCCGGGTCACCTTCGTCGCGAAGGCGGAGTACTTCACCTCGCCGGGCATCAAGGGCTGGCTGCAGAAGACCTTCTTCGCCGGCTCCGGTCAGGTCCCGATCGACCGCTCCGGCGGCAACGCGTCCGAGGGCGCGATCATCTCGGCGAAGCGGTTGCTCGGCGACGGTGAGCTCTTCGGCATCTACCCCGAGGGCACCCGCTCCCACGACGGCAAGCTCTACCGCGGCAAGGTCGGGGTGGCCCGGCTCGCACTGGAGTCGAAGGTCCCGGTGATCCCCGTCGCGGTCGTCGGCACCGACGTCGTCGCGCCGCCGGGCAAGACCTTCGGCAAGTTCACCCGCCCGATGGTCCGCTTCGGCAAGCCGCTCGACTTCTCGCGCTACGAGGGCATGGAGAACGACCGCTACATCCTGCGCTCGATCACCGACGAGATCATGTACGAGATCATGCGGCTCTCCGGCCAGGAGTACGTCGACAAGTACGCCTCCCGCGCCAAGGAGGAGCAGAAGAAGGCCGAGAAGGACGCCGAGAAGGAAGCAGAATCCGGCGATGGGGCCGACGAGCCCAAGCTCGCGTCTTGACCATCCACGACACCCACCCGTTCGCCGACCCGGACCCCGACCCGGTACGCCGCTTCCGCGGGCGCCTCGGCGGCGCGGTCGCGCTCGTCACCGCCGGTGACGACTCTCGGAGGGCCGGGCTGACGGTGTCGTCGCTGATGGTCGCCAACGGCGACCCTGCGCAGGTGATCCTGCTCGTCGACCCCGACAGCGACCTGCACGACGTCCTCGCCGATCACGATCACCGCGCGGTGGTGCAGCTGCTCTCGTGGCGACACCGCGACCTCGCGGAGGCCTTCGCCGGGACGGCACCGGCCCCGGGCGGGCCGTTCCGCACCGGCGAGTTCGAGACGACCGCGTGGGGTCCGCGGCTCGTCGACGCGACCACCTGGATGGGTGTCCGCCTCGAGGTGCGCACCGACAGCGGGCTGGTCGTCGCTGCTTCGCTGCGAGGTCGAGGAGATCCACGTCGGCGAGGACGACGAGCCCCTTGGCAGCCGGCGCGGACGGTGGGGGCGGTTGTGAGCGAGCTGCTCGAGATCGCCGACCGGCTCTACGGGCTGTCGCTGCCCGAGTTCACCCCGGCCCGGGATGCGCGGGTCAAGGAGCTCAAGGGGACTCCGCTGGCCGCGTCGGTCAAGAGCCTGCGCAAGCCGTCGACGGCGGCGTGGGTGGTCAACCTCCTGGTCCGCCGCGAGACCGAGCAGGTCGAGCAGGTGCTCGCCGTCGGCGCGGCGCTGCGCGAGGCCCAGGCCAGCATGTCGGGGGAGGAGCTCCGGGCGCTGACCCGCCAGCGACGCCAGCTGACGGCGGCCGTCACCACCCAGGCGCGCAAGGTCGCCAAGGAGGCCGGCACCCGGGTCACCGAGGCGGTCGCCGACCAGGTCGAGGCCACGCTGACCGCGGCGATGATCGACGAGCGGTGCGGGCTCGCCGTACGCAGCGGGCTGCTCGTGTCCGCCCTGACCACCACCGGGCTCGACCCGGCCGACGTCGCAGCTGCCGTGGCGCTTCCGGACGCACTGGGTTTCGCCGCCACCGCGACCGCCCGGGCCGACGAGTCACCCGCCCGCCCGGACCTGCACGTCGTACCCGACCCGGAGGCGGACGCCAAGGCGATCGCCGCCGCTGAGGAGACCCTGGCCGAGGCGGAGTCGGACCTCGCGCAGGCCCAGGCGACGTACGACGAGGCCGCCGCAGCCGTCGCCGAGCTCGAGGCCCGCGGGCTGCAGCTCCAGGCGGAGATCGACGAGCTGCGCGGGCGGATCGCCGAGCTGGAGTCCCAGGCCGAGGAGTCGGATGACGAGCTCACCGAGGCCGAGGACGCGCGTGCGGAGGCCGAGCACGCCCGCTCCGAGTCGACCCGCGCCCGGGATGCGGCGCAGGCAGCGCTGGAGAAGCTCTACTGAGCCCAGCCCTTGCACCGCTCGACGGCGTCGGACCAGCGGGCGTGGGCGGCATCGGAGGTGGTGCGGTCGCCGGCGGGCTCGAAGCGACGGTCGAGGGTCCAGGTGTGGCGGAGCTCGTCGGTGGAGTCCCAGACACCGGTGCCGAGACCGGCGAGGAAGGCCGCGCCCAGACCGGTGGTCTCGACCACCGTCGGTCGCTCGACCGGTACGCCGACCTGGTCGGCCTGGATCTGGCACAGCAGGTCGTTGGCGGCGGCACCGCCGTCGACCCGCAGCGAGGACAGCGTCGGCATCACGTCGAGCACGTCGCGCACCTCGAACGCGATCGCCTCCAGGGTCGCGCGCACGACGTGCGCGCGGGTGGTGCCGCGGGTGAGGCCGATGATCATGCCGCGCGCCTGGGGGTCCCAGTGCGGGGCGCCGAGGCCGGTCAGCGCGGGGACGAAGACGACGCCCTCGGTGTCGTGCACGGTCCGCGCGATCGGCTCGGTCTCCTTCGCGTCGCCGATGATCTGGAGCCCGTCGCGCAGCCACTGGATGGCCGCGCCGGTCACGAAGATCGACCCCTCGGACGCGTAGGTGATCGGGCCGTCGGGGGAGCGCCACGCGGCCGAGGCCAGCAGTGCGTCGGACCGCTGGATCTCCGAGCCGGTGTTGGTGAGCACGAACGATCCGGTGCCGTAGGTGCACTTCGAGTCGCCCACGTCGAAGCAGGTCTGGCCGAAGAGCGCGGCCTGCTGGTCGCCGGCGACCCCCGAGATCGGCAGCGAGAGGTCGAGGAAGGACTTCGGGTCGGTGGACCCGATCTCGCCCCAGTTCGGCACCAGCTCGGGCAGGGCGTCGCGCGGTACGCCGAACAGCGAGCACAGCTCGTCGGACCAGTCGCCGGCGGCGAGGTCGAAGAGCAGGGTGCGGCAGGCGTTGGAGACGTCGGTGACGTGCCAGGTGCCGCGCGTCATCCGGGCGATCAGGTAGGAGTCGACGGTGCCGACCGCGTAGCGCCCCGACTGGACCAGCGCCCACGTGTGCGGCTCGTTCTCGGCGAGCCACATCAGCTTGGTGGCGGAGAAGTACGGGTCGAGTCGCAGCCCGGTGAGCTCGCCGCACCCGGTCCTCGTTGCCCTCGTCGCGCAGTCGCGTGCAGAGGTCCGCCGTACGACGGTCCTGCCAGACGATCGCTCGCCGGGGCGACCCGAGGGTCTCGCGGTCCCAGAGCAGGATCGTCTCGCGCTGGTTGGTGATCCCGACCGCCTGGAGCTTGTCCTTGTCGTAGACCTGGAGCACCTGGCGGGTCGCCTCGAGCGTCGCCTGCCAGATCTCCTCGGGCGCGTGCTCGACCCAGCCCGGCTGGGGGAAGTGCTGGGCGAACTCCTGGTAGCCCTTGGCGGCGATGCTGCCGTCGTGCTCGACGACGAGGGCGGTGACGCCGGTGGTGCCGGCGTCGATCGCGAGGACGCTCATGACCGGGTGCTCCTGATGATCTCGAGGATCTGGACGTCGATCCAGGAGCCATCGGTGGCGACCCGCATCTCGTAGTTCTCGGTGCCGACCCAGGCCGCGAAGTCGTCGTGGCCGAGCGCCCGGGCGAGCTCCTCGAGCTCGGCCTCGAGCTCCGGGGTGATCGGCACCTGCTCGGCGTCGGTCGACGCGGTCAGGTAGAGGTCGTTGAGCGTGAGCAGACGCGCCAGCTCGGGGAGCGGATCGGGATGGTCGTCCACGCGGAGGTCGACCGCGATGTCGTCGCCGGCCGCCGTACCCGGCCTCCTCCTGGACGACGAGCAGCGCGGCCGACTGCCGGCCGCGGCAGTCGCCGCCGGCGGCGTCGCCGGCGGCGAGCGCCTCGAGCAGCCGGTGGGCGAGCGGAGCGTCGTCGGCGGAGGCGAGCCAGGCCGCCTCCATCGCCTCGACCACGCTCGGAGCCGGTGAGGATGTTGCCCTGGATGGCGTAGCCGTCGCCGGTGAGGCCGCCGGCCCAGTCGAGGCACGCGGTGCCGGTGTGGCTGGCCGCATTGCCGTCCAGGTCGACGATGCCGACCTGGCGGTGGTCGCGGCCGTCGTCCTCCTCGATCAGCCGCTGCGAGGGCGACCGCCGCGGTGGCCCCGTCGTCGAGGTGGGCGAGCGCCAGGCCCTTGTAGGCGACGTTGGCGTCCGCCTGGGTGGCGATGGCCCCGACCTCGGCGACCGCGGCCGGGACGACCGCCCCGACGGCCAGGAACTTCGAGGCGACCGCCACGCCCCAGCGACTCTCCGTCGGCGGATCGGGCCACGATCGAGAAGGTCATGGCCCGACCCTAGTGACCCCTGGTGACCGAGTGCACCTGACCACTACGGTGGAGACGCCCTGTTGAACGATCCAAGGAGTGTCATGCGCGTCGGAGTGCTCACCGGAGGCGGCGACTGCCCCGGCCTCAACGCGGTCATCCGGGCGGTCGTCCGCAAGGGCGTCAGGCAGCACGGCTTCGAGTTCGTCGGCTACCGCGACGGCTGGCGCGGCCCGCTCGAGGGCCTGACCATGGAGCTCGGCATCGAGCAGTGCCGCGGCATCCTGCCCCGCGGCGGCACCATCCTCGGCTCCTCGCGCACCAACCCGTTCAAGATCGAGGGCGGCGTCGAGCGGATCAAGGAGAACCTCGCCGGCCGACGGCGTCGACGCGCTGGTCGCGATCGGCGGCGAGGACACCCTCGGCGTCGCCACCAAGCTCGCCGACCTCGGCGTCAACGTCGTCGGCGTCCCGAAGACGATCGACAACGACCTCTCCGGCACCGACTTCACGTTCGGCTTCGACACCGCCGTCAACATCGCGACCGAGGCGATCGACCGGCTGCACACCACGGCCGAGTCCCACCACCGCGTCCTCGTCGTCGAGGTGATGGGCCGGCACGCGGGCTGGATCGCGCTGCACTCCGGCATCGCCGGCGGCGCCAGCATGGTGCTGATCCCCGAGCAGCCCTTCGACATCGACGAGGTCTGCGACCGGGTCGAGACCCGCTTCGCAGCGCAGTACGCCCCGATCATCGTCGTCTCCGAGGGCGCGGTGCCGGCCGAGGGCGGCGACATGACGCTGGTCTCCGGCGAGATCGACGCCTTCGGCCACGTCCGGCTCGGCGGCATCGGCGACCGGCTGGCCAAGGAGATCGAGGAGCGCACCGGCAAGGAGGCGCGCGCGGTCGTGCTCGGCCACGTCCAGCGCGGCGGCACGCCGACGGCGTTCGACCGGTGGCTCGCGACCCGCTTCGGCCTGCAGGCCATCGACGCGGTCGCCGACGGCGACTTCGGCAAGATGGTGGCGCTGCGCGGCACCGACATCGTGCGGGTCCCGCTGATCGAGGGCACCGCCGAGCTCAAGCTGGTCAGCCCGAGGAGTACGCCGAGGCCGCAGGTCTTCTTCGGCTGAGCGGGCCGCACCCAGAGCGAGCCCGGATTAACGCGCGGTCGCCCTGGAGCATGGGGCGACCGACCGCTGCTGCAGGAGGCTCCGTCATGACCGCCAGCGCCGACGAGCCAGTCGACGTCAACGGACCAACACCCGACCTCAAGCGGGTGATGGGGCCCAAGCTGCTGCTGCTCTTCATCGTCGGCGACATCCTCGGCGCCGGCGTCTACGCGCGTCACCGGCAGATGGCCGGCGAGGTCGGCGGGATCGTCTGGCTGCCGTTCCTGGTGGCCTTCGTCGGTGGCCACGCTGACGGCGTTCTCCTACCTCGAGCTGGTCACGAAGTACCCCCAGGCCGCCGGCGCCGCGCTCTACACGCACAAGGCGTTCGGCGTCCACTTCGTGACGTTCCTGGTCGCCTTCGCGGTGGTCTGCTCCGGCATCACCAGCGCCTCGACCTCGTCCGAACTGCTGGCGTCCGAACCTGCTGGTCGGTCTCGACGAGCTCGGCTGCCAGGCGTCCCGACCGGCGACACCGCGCACCTGGTCGTCGCGCTGCTCTTCATGGTGCTGCTCGCCGCTGATCAACCTGCGCGGCGTCGGCGAGAGCGTGAAGTTCAACGTCGTCCTCACGCTGGTCGAGATGACCGCGCTGGCGATCGTGATCGTCATCGGCTTCGTCGCGATGGCCAAGGGCGACGGCGACCTGAGCCGGATCGTGGTGTTCAGCTCGGGCTCCGACGACAAGGGCCTCTTCCTGGCCGTCACCGTCGCGACCGCGATCGCGTTCTTCGCGATGGTCGGCTTCGAGGACTCGGTCAACATGGTCGAGGAGACCAAGGACCCGCAGCGATCTTCCCGAAGATGATGCTCACCGGGCTCGGGCATCGCGGTGGTCTATCTACATGCTGGTCGCGATCACCGTGATCGCGGTGATCCCGACGGGCGAGATCGAGGCCGTCGAGGCCGACGAGGGCCAGGTCCTGCTCGACGGTGGTCTCGAGTCGGTGCGCCCGGCCTGCCGATCGACAAGATCTTCCCGTTCCTGACGGTCTTCGCGGTCGCCAACACCGCCCTGATCAACATGCTGATGGCCAGCCGGCTGCTCTACGGCCTGGCCCAGCAGGACGTGCTGCCGCGCACGCTCGGCAAGGTGCTGCCGAGCCGGCGTACGCCGTGGGCACGGCATCGCTCTTCACCACCGTGCTGGCGCTCGGCCTGATCGTCGTGGTCACGTTCCTAGCCGACACCTCGGTCGATCGCGGCCCTGTCCGGCACGACCGCGCTGCTGCTGCTCTGCGTCTTCACGGTGGTCAACGTCGCCTGCGTGGTGCTGCGCCGCGACCCGACGCCCGGACGACGCCTTCAAGGCGCCGGCGGTGGATCGCCGCTCGTCGGCGGCCTGTCGCGTGCGCTCTTCCTCGCCGGGCCCGTGGGCCCGCGACTGCGAGCGACTGGATCCAGTACCAGATCGCCGGCGGCCTGCTCGCGCGTCGGCGTCGTGCTGTGGGCGCTGACCTGGGTGACCAACCGCGGCGTCCGCGCGCAGAAGACCGGCTTCCGCGACATCGAGCACCTGGAGGAGTGAGCGAGCGCTACTGCACGGTGCGGGTGACCGACGGCCCCCCTGGGTTGCCGGGCGCCCGGGCGACGGTGACCCACACCTGCCACGTCCCCTTCCGGAGCGGCGGAGGACAGCCGGTAGGCGCCGTCCGGCGCGATCCGGCCGCGTGCCACGACCCGGCTCGCCCCGAAGGACACGGCCACGTGCCGCACGTGCAGGGGCGATGGCGGTGCCCGGGTGCTGCGGCGTCGCCGCTCCGGTCGCGAGCACGCGTGTCCCGTGGTCCGTGCGCCGCGCGCGGATCGTCACGTAGGTCTGGACCTGCAGCGTCGTGACCTGGGACTCGAGCGGAGGAGAGGGCGGACCGGTGGTGCCGTCGTTGCCGGCGTAGCGGCACCGATAGTCAGTGGCCGAGTGGGGGTGGTCGACGAACGCGGCAGTTCCGGACGCGGTCGTCTCCGTCGTACCCAGCAGCTCGAACTCGCCCTGGCCGTGCGGGCGGGACTCCACGGCGACGGTCTCGCCGGGGATCGGGTCGAGTCCGGCGTGCAGGAGGCAGCTCACGGACCGACGTGCCATGCCCACCCCCCAGCTCGCCGCGACTCCCTCGAGCAGCGTCGAGCCGTGCTCGAAGTCGTACGTGGTCACGCCCCCGGGCGGGCCGACCGAGAGGGCGTCGACGTGGACGGGCTCGTTGGCCCCGCAGCCGCCGAACCAGAGATAGGCGGTGACCGGGCCGAGGTCGGGCGTCGAGGCGTCACCGGCGTCGAACCAGCGCCAGCCGGCGACGGAGCCGGTGCCCATCGCTCCACGAAGGGGGAGCCAGGTGCCGTCGGCGAGCCGCACGGCCACGGAGATGTGGATGCCCTGGTACTGCGCGACCTGCAGGGTCGCCAGACCAGCGCTGGACGGGAGGTCGACGGCGAGACCGGGTACGTGCTGCGCGCTCGCGGAGATCGTCAGGCTGTCGGCGTGCAGGGGCGGCGTCGCGGGCCCGACCGCGATGCCCGCGGTCGCGCGCTCCGGCTCCCCGGCCGGTACGCCGTCGGCGCAGGCGGACTCGACGGCCGTGAGCCCGGCGGGCAGGTCACCGAACACCGGGACCCGCGTGTCCGCGTGGGACGGGTCCGGTGCCAGCAGCATGGCCAGGAGGGCGGCGGTGCTGGTCAGGACGACGCCGACTCGGGTCCTCATCGTTCTCCTCCGTGGGTGCCTGACGGGTCGCGACGATGGTAGGGCGCGAGAAGCCGATGTCGGCAATGTCTACTGAAAAAAGGCTATTAATGTCCGGTCCGTCTCGCGCCCATCCTCGAATCGGGGCGGGCGGGAAAGCCGCCGTACCCTTGACCGGTGAGCACCATCCCCGATCTCGCGGCCCTGCACGCGCTGCGGCCCCGCCCAGCAGCCGACCTACCCCGACCGCGCGGCCGTCGACGCCGCCGTCGCCAAGCTGCGCACCGCGCCGCCGCTGGTGTTCGCGGGGGAGTGCGACGACCTCAAGGCCAAGATCGCGGCCGTCGCGCGCGGCGAGGCGTTCCTGCTCCAGGGCGGCGACTGCGCCGAGACGTTCGCCGGCGTGACCGCCGACAACGTGCGCAACAAGCTGCGGGTGCTGCTGCAGATGGCGGTCGTGCTCACCTACGCCGCGTCGGTGCCGGTCGTGAAGGTCGGCCGGATCGCCGGCCAGTACGCCAAGCCGCGCTCCTCCGACCTCGAGACCCGCGACGGCGTGACGCTGCCGGCCTACCGCGGCGACGCGGTCAACGGCTTCGACTTCACCCCCGAGTCGCGCGTCCCCGACCCGCAGCGGCTCGTCGACGTCTACAACTCCTCGGCCGCGACCCTCAACCTGGTCCGCGCCTTCGTCACCGGCGGCTACGCCGACCTGCGCCAGGTGCACACCTGGAACACCGACTTCGTCCGCGAGTCGGCGGTCGGCGAGCGCTACGAGCTGATGGCCGCGCGAGATCGACCGCGCGCTGACCTTCATGCAGGCGATCGGCGCCGACCCCGACGAGTTCCACCGCGTCGACTTCCACTCCAGCCACGAGGCGCTGGTGCTCGAGTACGAGCACGCGCTGACCCGCATCGACTCGCGCACCGAGACGCCGTACGACGTCTCGGCGCACTTCGTCTGGATCGGCGAGCGCACCCGCCAGCTCGACGGCGCGCACGTCGAGCTGCTCAGCCACATCCGCAACCCGATCGGCGTGAAGCTCGGCCCGACGACGACCCCCGACGACGCGCTCGCGCTGGCCGCGAAGCTCAACCCGGACAACGAGCCCGGCCGGCTCACCTTCATCACCCGCTTCGGCGCCGGCAAGATCCGCGACGGGCTGCCGCCAGCTGGTCGAGAAGGTCACCGCCGAGCGGCGTCCAGGTCGCCTGGGTCTGCGACCCGATGCACGGCAACACCTTCGAGGCCTGCTCGGGCTACAAGACCCGGCGCTTCGACGACGTGATCGAGGAGGTCCAGGGCTTCTTCGACGTGCACCGCTCGCTCGGCACCTGGCCCGGCGGCGTGCACGTCGAGCTCACCGGCGACGACGTCACCGAGTGCGTCGGCGGCGGCGAGGACCTCGCCGAGCTCGACCTCGGCGCACCGCTACGAGTCGGTCTGCGACCCGCGGCTCAACCGGGTGCAGTCGCTCGAGCTGGCGCTTCCTGGTCGCGGAGATGCTCGGCCGCGACGGTCCGTGAGGACGGCTCGTGATCGACCTGCGCAGCGACACCCTGACCAGGCCGACCGAGGCGATGCGCGCCGCGATGGCGAGCGCCGAGGTCGGCGACGACGTCTACGGCGAGGACCCGACCGTGGCCCGGCTCGAGGAGCGGGTCGCCGGACTGTTCGGCCACGAGGCGCGCGCTGTTCATGCCGACCGGGTCGATGGCCAACGTGCTCGCCGTCCGCTCGCTGGTCGCAGCCGGGCCAGGAGGTGCTCTGCGAGGCGTCGCGCCCACATCGCCCGCGCCGAGCTCGGCGCCCACGGCGCCTACACCGGCCTCACGATGCGCACCTGGATCCACCCGCGCGGCCAGGTCGACCTGCCGACGATCAAGACGATCTTCGCCCCCGACATGGGGCCGTTCTTCGTGCGCACCGCGGCCATCTCGGTCGAGAACACCCACAACTTCGCCGGGCGGAGCGGTGCTGCCGCTCGCAGGACCTGCGCGACCTGCGCGAGTACGCCACCGGCGTCGGCGTCGGCGATCCACCTCGACGGCGCCCGGATCTGGAACGCGCACGTCGCCACCGGCACGCCGCTCGCGGAGTACGGCGCGGTCGCCGACGTGCTGTCCGTCTGCCTGTCCAAGGGCCTCGGCGCCCCGGTCGGCTCGCTGCTGGTCGGCATCGCGCGACACCGTCGCCGAGGCGCGGGTCTGGCGCAAGCGGATGGGTGGCGGGATGCGCCAGGTCGGCATCCTCGCCGCGGCCGGGCTGCACGCCCTCGACCACCACGTCGAGCGGCTCGCCGACGACCACGCCCACGCCCGGCTGCTCGCCGAGGCCTGCGGCGTCGACCCGGCCACGGTCGACACCAACATCGTGGTCGTCGCAGCGCTCCGACGCCGCCGACTTCGTCGCGGCCGCCGCGGGAGGCGGGCGTCGTCGCCTCGCTGGTCGGCCCCACCGCCGTCCGGCTGGTCACCCACCTCGACGTCTCCCGCGACGACGCCGAGAAGGCTGCAGCGGTCCTCGGACGCCTCTAGAGGTGCGCGGCGCTCCACGCGAGACCGAGGAGCAGCGCCACCACGAACACGGCTGACGCCACCAGCCCCGTCATGAACGGTCGCCAGCCCGGACCGCTCGCGAACAGGACCGCGACCAGGCCGCCGAACACCACGGTGAGCGCGAGGGCGACGTCCCAGTCGCCGTACAGCCAGACCAGGGCGAGCAGCAGCCCGGCGGCTAGACCTGAGACCAAGCCGGCCACCGGTCCAGGCTGCTGACGGTGCGGGATCAGGAGTGGCTCGGGCACACGCCGATCATGCCTCGATCGGAGTGACCGTCGCTGGCGAGTCTTCCCACTCAGCCTTGAGCCCGCCGCGCGCATTCCTCAACCAACGCGGTGCCCAGATGAGAGCGGCCTCATGGGGGAGACGTACGGTCTTGATGTATGACCAGATTCAACCGGTGGTGCGTCGTCGCCCTGGGCGTGCTGCTGGTCATCGGGGTGCCGCTGGTGCTCCGGCTCGATTCCGGCGGCGGGCTCGGACGTGACGGCGACGCAGCTGCTCGGACCAGGTGAACGCCGCCGAGGGACATCCGTGGTCGGGGTACGTCGAGACCGAGGGGTCGCTCAACCTGCCGGTGGCCGACGACTTCGGCGACGTCGGCGCGCTCTTCAGCGACCGCACCCGGATGCGTGCCTGGTGGCGGGGCGAGCGACGACTGGCGGGTCGACCGGCTGCTGGTCACCGGCGAGACCGACCTGGTCCACCACGACGGCACCACCATCGAGTGGAGCTACGAGGACGACCGGGCCCGACTGAGCCGCGACCCCGACATCCGGCTGCCGCGCACGGCCGACCTGGTGCCGCCGGTGCTGGTCGAGCGGCTGCTGCGCGACGTCGACGCGGACGACGTACGGCGCATCGACAGCCGCGCGAGTCGCCGGGGTGAGCGCGCCCGGGCTGCGGGTCGAGCCGTCCGCGCCGCAGTCGAGCATCGACCACGTCGACCTCTGGGCCGACCCCGAGCAGCGGGGTGCCGCTGCGGGTCGAGGTGTACGGCGAGGGCGAGTCGAGCCCGGGGTTCGTCAGCGAGCTGCGTGACTTCAGCCCGGCCGACGCCGGACGAGGCCGACGACCCGGTTCGACGCCGGCGCCCGGCGTCGAGATCGAGCACGACGACGTGCTCGACATCGCCGACGCCGCCAACCAGTACGCGCCGCTCCGGCCGCCGACGGAGCATCGGCGGACTGGCCCGGTCGGGCGCGTCCGACGGTGCCGTCGGCGTGTACGGCGTCGGGCATCACCCAGGTGATCGCGATCCCGCTGCGCGACCGCGAGGCCGACGCGCTGCGCGACCAGCTGCGGCAGAGCCCCGAGGCCCACGACGTCGACGCCGGTGTCATGGAGGCGGCCGGCCCGCTCGGCGTGCTGGTGACCGGCGCAGGAGGGCGACTTCGGCTGGGTGATCGCCGGGACCGTCACCCCGGACACCCTCGTCGAGGCGGCCGGCGACCTCGCGAGCCGGCACCCGCTACGTCCGCGAGGAGCGACAGGTGATCCGCACCGAGGGACTGACCAAGCACTACGGACGGATCGCTGGCCGTCGACGGCGTCGACCTCGACGTCCGCGAGGGCGACGTCTACGGCTTCCTCGGCGCCAACGGCTCCGGCAAGACGACCACCGTGCGGATGCTGCTCGGCCTGGTGCTCGCCACGTCCGGGATCGATCGAGGTGCTCGGCCGGCCGATGCCGTCGTCGGGCGCGCGAGGTGCTGCCGCAGGTCGGCGCGATGGTCGAGGGGCCGGCGGCCTACCCCCACCTCTCCGGGCGCGCCAACCTCGCGCTCTTCGACGCCAGCGGGCCCGGGGGCGCGCGGCGCGACCCGCGCCGGACGCATCGACGACGCGCTCGACCGGGTCGGCCTCGGACGGCGTCGACAGGCGCCCGGTGCGCGCCTACTCCCTCGGCATGCGACAGCGGCTCGGCCTGGCCGCCGCACTGCTGCGCCGGCCCCGGCTGCTGGTGCTCGACGAGCCCACCAACGGCCTGGACCCGCAGGGCATCCGCGAGATCCGGGAGCTGCTGCTCGAGCTCAACGCGGCCGGCACGACGGTCTTCCTCTCCAGCCACCTGCTCGCCGAGATCGAGCAGATGTGCACCCGCGTCGGCGTGCTCGACCGCGGCCGGCTGGTGCTGCAGGACCAGCTCGAGCGACCTGCAGCGACCGACCGGCCGGGTCGTCGTACGCACTCCCGACCCCGACGGCGCGCGTGCGCTGCTCGACGGCCGGATCGAGCGGCGCGAGGGCGACCGGATCTGGGTCCGCGCCGACGACCCGCTCGCTCTCAACGCCCTGCTCGTCGCGTCGGGCGTCCGGTGGCCGAGCTCGCGCCGGAGCAGCGCACCCTCGAGGAGATCGTCCTCGAGGCCGCCGAGCAGAGCGGGGACCGCCGATGATCGCCGTCGAGCTGCGCAAGCTGGTGCGAGCCGGCGGACCTGGATCACGATCCTGCTCATCGACTCCCTGCCCGACCCTGGTCGGCATCCTGCTCGCCGTCACCGACCTCGGCCCGCGCCCCGGCACCGGGCCCGGCGTTCCTGTCGGCCGTCCTCACCGACGGCACGCTCTTCCCGCTGGCCGCGCTCGGCCATCGTGCTCCCGCTGTTCCTGCCGATCGCGGTCGCGGTCACCGCCGGTGAGGCGATCGCGGGCGAGGCGCAGCAGGGCACCCTGCGCTACCTGCTGGTCCGCCCGGTCGGCCGCACCCGGCTGCTGGTGGCCAAGCTGGTCAGCGCGATGGCGTTCGTCGTCATCACGGTGCTGGTGGTCGCCGCGACGGCGTACGTCGTCGGCGCGCTGCTTCCTCGGCAGCGAGAGCGTCGACCGGCACCGGCACCGCGACCAGCGTGTCCGGCACCGGGCTGTCGACCCAGGAGCTCATCGGTCGCACCCTCCTCGCGCTCGGGCTACGCGATGCTCTGCATGCTCGGGGTCGCTGCGATCGCGCTGTTCCTCTCGACCGTCGTCCGCTCACCGCTCGGCGCCGCGCTGGGCACGATGGCGCTGCTGGTCGCCTCGACGCTGCTGCTGACGCTGGATGCCGCCCACGCCCTGCAGCCCTACCTGCCGACCCGCTACTGGCTGGCGTTCGTCGACCTCTTCCGCGACCCGATCCTGTGGCGCGACGTGGTCCGCGGCGTGCTGCTCCAGGCGGTGTACGTCGTGGTCTTCCTCGGCGCCGCCTGGGCGAACTTCATGACGAAGGACATCTCTGACTGACTTCCCGTGGCACTATCTCCGCCATGGGAACTCTGAGACGAGCGTCACTGGTGGTGGTGGCCGCGCTCGCCGTCATCGCCGGTGTCCTCACGGCGACGAACACCGCGACCGCAGCCGATCCGGGGACCTTCACGATCCGCCCGAGCGTCAACCAGCTCTACGTCCTGGACGCGACGCCGGGCCAGGAGCTCGAGCTGGTCGACAGCAGTGACGCGGTCGTCGGCTCGGGCACGGTCGACGCAGCTGGGCAGCCTCGCGTGGCGCGAGCTCGACGCCGGCGCCTACACCGTGCGCACCACCGGCGCGCCCGTGACGGAATCCGAGCCGCAGGTCGTGACCGACTACGACGACCCGGCTCCGCGCGCACTCGTTCTACTCCGGGCAGACCCTCGACGAAGGCTTCGGCTACATCACCACCCGCGACGGCACCACGCTCTCGGCCAACGTCTCGCTGCCGCCGGGCAAGGGTCCCGTTCCCGACCGTCGTCGAGTACTCCGGCTACGACCCGAGCAACCCCGACGAACACGACCGTTCGCCACAGCTCTACAACACGCTGGGCTTCGCCTACGTCGGCGTCAACATCCGCGGCACCGGCTGCTCGGGCGGCTCCTTCCACATCTTCGAGCCGATCCAGAGCCTCGACGGCTACGACGCGATCGAGACCGTCGCCGCACAGCCGTGGGCGAAGTTCCACAAGGTCGGCATGGTCGGCATCTCCTACCCGGGCATCGCGCAGCTCTACGTCGCGCAGCACCCAGCCGCCGCACCTGTCCGCGATCACGCCGCTGTCGGTCATCGACGACACCTATCGCGGCACGCTCTACCCCGGCGGCATCCTCAACACCGGGTTCGCCGTGTCCTGGGCCAACGAGCGCACGGACCAGGCGAGCGCCGTACGGCCAGGGCTGGGAGCAGAAGCGGGTCGACGCCGGCGACAGCACCTGCGCGGACAACCAGAAGCGTGCGGCTGCAGAACCCCGACCCGCTGGCGCTGATCGAGGACAACCCGTTCTACTCCTCGGAGCTCGGTGAGCCGATCACGCCGAGCCTGTTCGTCCCGAAGATCAACGTGCCGGTCTTCATCGCCGGCGCCTGGCAGGACGAGCAGACCGGCGGGCCACTGGCCGGCTCTGCTCGACGACTTCACCGGCTCACCGCACGTCTACGCGACCCTGGCCAACGGCTCCCACACCGAGTCGCTGAGCCTGGGCGTCATGGGCAGGTACGCCGACTTCCTCGACCTCTACGTCGCGCGTCGGGCGCCGACCTTCGCCAAGAACCTCGTGGCTCCGGTCCTGGCGGAGTCGCTGACCGGCGTGGGCGGCCTCAAGCTGCCGCCGGGCACCGACTACAGCGGGATGTCGTACCGGAAGGCGTTGAGGACCTACGAGTCCGCTGACCCGATCCGGGTCCTCTTCGAGGAGGGCGCAGCCAAGGGCCAGCCGTCCGGTGCCCCGCTGCCGAGGTTCGCGGCAACCTTCAAGTCCTGGCCGATCGCCACGGCGAAGCCGACCACGTGGTACCTCACTCCTGGCGGCAAGCTGCGCGCCACCGCACCCGACCGTGGCTCCGGACCAGACGACGCCACGCAGCTACGTCGCCGACCCGACGGCTCTCCCGGAGACGACGTACACCGGCTCCAGCGGCGGCATCTGGAAGGCGCACCCAACGTACGACTGGCGCCAGATCCCGGACGGCACGGGGCTGGGATGGATCACCTCGCCGCTGAAGAAGACGGTTGTCTCGATCGGCACCGGCTCGGTCGACCTCTGGGTCCGCTCGGATGCCGCGCGACACCGACCTCGAGGTCACGATCAGCGAGGTCCGGCCCAACGGCAAGGAGATCTACGTGCAGTCGGGCTGGCTCCGTGCCAGCCACCGCAAGCTCGACGAGGCGAGGTCGACGAAGATCTCACCGGTGCACACCGACCTGGAGGCGGACGCCAGCCCGCTGCCGTCCGGCGAGTTCACGCCGACTGCGGGTCGGGCTCTTCCCCTTCGCGCAGCCCTTCCGCAAGGGCTCGCAGATCCGGATCACGGTCGACGCACCCGGCGACGCCCGACCGCTGTGGGCCTTCGACACCATCGCCGACGGTGAGCGGGTCGAGATCGCGACCGACAAGGACCACCGCTCGCGCCTGGTGCTTCCCCTCGTGCCGGGCGTAAGGTGCCCACGCTCGCGACCGCCCTGCGCCTCGCTGCGCAGCCAGCCCTGCCGGATGTATCCCTAGCAGAGATCGTCGGAGGGCACGCCGGGCTCGGCGACCCCGAGCCCGGCGGTGACCATCGCGATCACGGCGGGGGTGCGGGGCATGTCGGCGTGACCGACGGTGAGGTCGGAGCACACCGACTGCACTGAGTAGTCCACGGCACCGTCGAGGGACCCCGATTCGGGTGGGACGACCGTCTTGTCGTCGTCGGTCCAGAGGGCGATCCAGTCCGGGCCGGCGGGAGTCTCGTCGCCGGCGTTGAGCTCGGCGAGCAGGTCGCTGTCGGGGGCGAGCTGCTGACAGGCCGCTGGGCAGGCGGTGCTGCCGAGCCCGCTGGCGAGCGCGGCCAGGTCGGTGCCGTGGTTGGGCGAGCTCAGGGTGATCACCCGGCGGGCGATCGCGTCACCACCGAGGTCGGAGACCCAGAGCCGTGCGATGACGCCGCCGGCGGAGTAGCCGACCACGTCGACCGAGTCGGCACCGGTACGTCGCAGCGCCGCCTGCGCCGCGTCGTCGAGGACCTTGGCCTGGTCGCGAAGGTCGCCCGTGCCGTTGCCGGCCAGCCGGACCACTGTGGCATCGCGGCCATCGGCCCGCAGGGCGCTCGCCAGGACATCGAGCGACGCGGTCGACCCGCCGTACCCCGGCACCAGCAGGATCGGGCCGGGGGAGTCCTGCGCCACCGGGTCGACCGGATCGGGCCTGGTCGCGATCACTGCGATCGTCACCGCAACGGCGGCCACCACGGCGATTGCCACCAGCGCACCGAGGAACCGGCGACGGGCGGGTGACAGGTGGTCGAGCACGCCCCGGTCAGCCGGCGCTGATCAACGAGAGGTCGCTGATCGCGGTGTAGTTGCGGGCCGCCGGGCCGGTGCCCGGCGGGCTGACCGTGACCAGCCGCAGCACGATCGTGGTGGTCGTCGCGTCGACGTCGATCGACTGCAGGGCAGTGGTGTCCCCGAGGGTCTGCGGGACGATCGTGCCGTCGTCGAAGACCCACTCGACCTGCTGGATGCGGCGGTTGCCGTGGTACCAGTCGATCTTGCCGCCGTGCGGCCCCTCGACCGCCTTGGCGTAGCCGTTGATCAGCCCGACCGAGCGCAGCGTGGTCTCGTCGGGAAGTGTGATCGTCAGCTCAGCTCCGGAGCCGTCGCCGGGCATCCGCCAGGTCGTCTCCGGCACGCCGTCGAGCATGTTGTCGGCGTCGTAGTCGACCTGGTTGCCCGCGACGTCCACCCCGGCAGGGGCGGTCGCGGGTACGTCGACGGCGGCGTCCGCCGTGACGTCGCCCGGCGCCGCCGGTGCCTCGTCGCCGTGGTGCTTCTTGCCCGGGCTGTGCTTGGTGCCCGAGGGGTCGGCCGCGCCGTTCGTCGGGTCGCCGTCGGAGCCCGATGCGGCGGGGGTGTCGTCGGATGCCAACAGCCTGACCCCCAGTGCGGCGACCACGATCAGCACGGCCGCGACGGCCAGCCAGACCGGCCATCGCGGCCCACCGGCGCGGTGCGGGGTCGCCTCGGCCACGGGGGCCGGTGCGAGCTCATCGGCGAACAGCGGGAACCGAGGCGACACCGCAGTCGCCGCACCCGCAGGAGCCGGCGGAGGCCAGGTGCTCGGCGGAGGGATGCTCGGCGGAGGGGTGCGCGGAGGTGGAGGAGGCACCGGAGGGCGCTCGGCCGTGTCGGTGCGCCAGTCCAGGTCGGCAGCGGGCGCGTCGTCGGCCACGGGGCCGACCGCCACCCCGCAGTTGGTGCAGTAACGACCGACTCCGAGCTCGTGACCGCAGTTCGAGCAACGCTTCATGACTCTCCTCCGACCGTCGCCAGCGGTCCCAGCCCGCAAGACTAGACGAGAGTGCCCTGACTCACGGCAGGACGCCGGCCGACGAGCTCCGGGAAGCGACGTACGGCCTGGGCCAGGTCGCGCAGCTCCGCGCCGAGCAGCGCCTGCGGACCGTCGCACAGCGCCGTCTCGGGGTCGGGGTGCACGTCGACGATGACCCCGTCGGCGCCGACAGCGATCGCGGCCCGCGACAGCGGGACGACGAGGTCCTTGCGGCCCGGCGGCGTGCGACGGGTCGACGATGATCGGCAGGTGGCTGGTCGCCTGCACGACCGGCACCGCGGAGATGTCGAGGGTGTTGCGGGTCGCCGGCTCGAAGGTGCGGATGCCGCGCTCGCAGAGCACGACGTCGAGGTTGCCGCGCTGGGCGATGTACTCCGCCGCCATCAGCCACTCCTCGATGGTCGCGGTCATCCCGCGCTTGAGCAGCACCGGCTTGCCGGCGTCGCCGACCGCCTGCAGCAGCCCGAAGTTGGCCATGTTGCGGGTGCCGATCTGCAGCATGTCGGCGTGCTCGGCGACGACGGCGACGTCGCGGGCGTCGACGACCTCGGTGACGACCGGCAGGCCGGTCGCCTCGCGCGACGTCGGCGAGGATCTCGAGGCCGGCGACGCCCAGCCCCTGGAAGGCGTACGGCGAGGTCCGCGGCTTGTAGGCGCCGCCGCGCAGGATCGTGGCGCCGGCGGACTGGGCCATCTGGGCCGCCTCGAGGGTCTGCTCGGCGGGTCTCGACGGCGCACGGGCCGGCGATGAAGGTGAAGGTGTCCGGGCCGATCGGCACCTGGCGGCCGGCCTGGCCGACCCAGACGGTGGAGCGCTCGGGGTGGTGCTGGCGGCTGACCAGCTTGTAGGGGTCGGAGATCCGGTGCACGTCCGCGACGCCGCGCAGGGTGCGCAGGTTGAGGTGGTGGAACGAGTCGATGTCGCCGACCAGCCCGATGATGGTGCGGACGACGCCCGTGGAGACGAACGCCTCACCGCCGACGCTCTCGACGCGGGCGACGACGCGCGCGACGTCCTCGTCGGTGGCGTCGGGGGACATGACGACGACCATGGTGGTTCCTCTCTGGAGCCGGACACGTCGTCGGGGCCCGACATGCGAAACGCCCCAGGACGTGGCCGGGGGCGTTGGTGGGGCGGGGGCTCTGACCTAGGACAGGACGGCCCGCGCGGGTGCTCCCGGCGAGTGTCCAAACAGATAGGTCAGGGCCATGGCGGCAACGGTAGGTCATCGCGCCGTGGACCGACGTACACATTCAGGATGCGGACGGGCTCGCAGGATCAGACCGCGATGTGGGGAACTCCGGCCTCGATCTTGCGTCGCGGAGTGATCTCGACGATCAGCATCGCGCCGAGCACCATCACGCCGCCGATGACCATCCGCACGGTCAGCGGACTCACCGCCCAGGCAGCACCGCGAAGAACGCCGCGAAGACCGGCTCCATGCTCATCACGATCGCGGTGCGGGTCGGCGACAGGTGCGCCTGCGCCCAGGTCTGGCCGAGCAGGGCGAGGGCCGCCGGCGAAGATCGCCATGTAGACGACCGAGAGCCAGTCCCGGCCGTTGTCGGGCAGCACGATCCCGTGCGGGGCGGTGGCCACCAGGCAGATCACCGCGATCACCACGAGCTGCACGATCGACATGCCGAGCGCGTCGCTCGCGGTGGACCACGCGCCGAGCGCCGACGATGTGCAGCGCGTAGAGCAGCGCGGCGACGAAGGTCAGCGCCTCGCCGTAGCCGACCGAGAGGCCGTTGAGCGTGAGCACGCCGAGTCCGGCCGTCGGCGAGCGCGACCGCCAGCCAGGTCACGCCGGTGATCCGGTTGTGCAGCAGGACCGCGGCGAACAGCGGCGTGGCCACGACGTACATCCCGGTGATGAAGCCGGACACGCTGGCCGCGGTGTGCGCGAGGCCGGCGGTCTGCAGGATCTGGGCGATGCCGTAGAGCCCGCCGAGCACCAGCGCCTGACGACGCGCCGTCGCGGGTGAGGCGCAGCACGGCCTTGGGCGCCACCAGCAGCAGCAGGGCGGCGGCGATGGAGAAGCGCACGGCCAGGAAGTCGACCGCCGGGATCCGGTCGAGCAGGTCGTGGATCAGGAAGAACGTCGACCCCCAGCAGGCCGTGATGCCGAGCAGCACCACGGTCGCGAGGACTGAGGTGCGTCTCACCCTCGGAGCCTCTTCAGCAGCGGGATGTCGACGTCGTCCCCCGCCCGGGAGCCGGGCGTCTCGAGGATGAACGGCACGCCCTCGGTGGCCGGGTGGGCGAACAGCTCCTCGAACGCCGGGATGCCGATGTAGCCGTCGCCGATCTTCTCGTGCCGGTCCTTGAAGGCGCCACGGACGTCCATCGAGTCGTTGGCGTGCACGAGTCGCAGCCGACCGGGGCCGCCGATCTCGACGATCCGGTCGACGGTGGAGGTGGTGCCTCCCGGCTCGTCCAACGGCGCGCCCGCGGCGAAGACGTGGCAGGTGTCGAGGCAGATGCCGGCCTTGGGGTGGAAGTCGAGCGCCGCGAGGTAGGGCTGGAGGTCCTCGACCCCGGCACAGAGCGACCGGCCCTGGCCCGCTGTCGGCTCGAGCAGCAGCCACGGCGCGGCGTCGTCCGCGACGGCGTCGAGCAGCGGGAGCAGCCCGGCACGCACCTGACGCATCGCCCGGGTGTCGTCCGCGTCGCCGACGTACGAGCCGGTGTGGACGACGACTCCCTCGGCGCCGATCTCGGCGGCCCGCTTGAGGTTGTGGGCGATCGAGGCGACCGACCTCTCGTACGTCGCGGGGGTCGGGCTGCCGAGGTTCACGAGGTACGGCGCATGGATGAACACGCGGGTGCCTCGCTCGGCCATCAGGTCGCGGAAGTGGGCGTCCTGGGCCGGCTTGCCCTCCGTGAGCGCCCAGCCGCGCGGGTTGCCGGTGAAGATCTGGAAGGACTCGCAGCCGGCCAGGTCGGCGTTGACCACGGCCCCGTCAACCAGGCCCTTCCCGACCAGGACGTGGGTCCCGATCGGGTTGCGGAGAGCGGGGTCGAGCACCGCGACAACGTATCGGTCGGGCCGGTCAGATCAGGGAGAGGGTGATCGTCGTGCCCTTCGGCACCCGCTCACCGGCGTCGGGATCCATCGACCACACCAGGCCGAGGCCGAAGGAACCTGCGGCCTCGGTGGTCCTCACCTTGAAGCCGAGATCCTCGAGCTGCTGGGTGGCGGACTCGACTCCGGAGCCGCGGACGCTGGGCACCTCGACCAGCTCGGGACCCTTCGAGACCACGAGGGAGACCTCGTCCCCGCGGTGCAGCGTGGTGCCGCCTCGGGGGTCCTGGGAGATGACGTCGCCGTCGGCGACAGTGTCGGAGTACTCCGACGAGGAGACCTTCGACTCCAGGCCGTGGTCGCTGAACCAGGCCTGGGCCTCGTCGGCGTCCTTGCCGACCCAGCCCTTGACCTTGACCGGCTGCGGCCCCTTGCTGACGATCAGGTCGACGGCGGTGTCGGGACGAAGCGTGGTGCCGGCCTTCGGGTCCGAGCCGAGCACCGTGCCCTCAGGAGCGGTGTCCGACCAGTGCCCGACGCTCTGGCCGTAGCCGAGGTTGGTGCCGGTGAGAGCGTCCTGCGCCTCGTCGACGCTCATCCCCATCAGCTTGGGCACGTCGTAGCGCTCCTTGCCGAGCGAGAGCACGACCGTGACGGTGCCGCCGCTGACCACGCGGGAGCCGGCGTCAGGGTCGGTTCTGACGACCTTGCCGGCCGGGACGGTCTCCGAGTAGGCCTCGTCGCCCCACTCGGTGTCGAGCCCGGCCGCGTCGAGCTTCTGCTCGGCGGCGTTCTTGCTCAGTCCGATCACCCCGGGTGTCGTCGTGTAGCGACCCGAGCCGAACCACCACGCGCCCACACCGGCGGCGCTCGCCAGCAGCAGCGCGACCAGCAGCAGGACCAGCCCGCGCCGCGAACGCCGCGGGCGGCGACCCGGGGGCGGAGGCGGCGTACGGCGTGGGGGCTCGGGGCTCGCGGGCGGCATCTGGAGCTGGGTGGTCTGCTCGACGACCGACGGTGCCATGAACGCGGCGAACTCGCGGCTGTCGAAGGGGTCGGACGCGGTGTCGTCGGGGGACGGCGCCTCCACGGCCTCGGCCTGGAGGCGCAGCGGAGTCAGGTCGGCGGTGAGGTCGGCGTCGTCGATCACGCCCTCGGACAGTGCGTGGCTGACCCGGTGGACCTGGTGGAGCAGCACCGCTGCGTCGGCAGGACGCAGCTCCCGGTCGCGCGCCGTGGCGCGGGCAACGAGCGCGTCGACGTACGCCGGGATGCCGGGCACCAGGCTCGACGGTGCGGGGACGTCCTCGTGGACGTGCTTGTAGGCGACCTGGATCGGGGACTCGCCCTCGTGCGGCTTGGCGCCGGTGAGCAGCTCGAAGAGGACCACGCCGGCGGCGTACACGTCGGCGCGTGCGTCGGCGCGGCCGTCGACCACGAGCTCGGGAGCCAGGTAGGAGACGGTGCCGATCAGGACCCCGCCGGTGGCGGTGTGCTGGGTGTCGGCACTGATCGCCTTGGCCAGACCGAAGTCGGCGACCTTGACCCGGCCGTCGGCGGCGATCAGGACGTTCTCCGGCTTCACGTCGCGGTGGATCAGCCGGGCCCGGTGGGCGGCGGCCAGGGCGGAGAGGACAGGCTCGATCACGGCCAGCGCCCGAGCCGGCGACATCGGGCTCTCCTTGCGGATCACGTCGCGCAGGGTGTGGCCCTCGACCAGCTCCATGGCCAGGAAGACGGTCCCGTGGTCGTCGCCCTGGTCGTAGACAGCCACCACGTTGGGGTGCGAGAGCCGAGCCGCGGCACGGGCCTCGCGGACGAACCTGGCGGCGAACTCGCCGTCGTCGTCGCCGAGCCCGGGATGCATGATCTTGACCGCGACGGTGCGGTCCAGACGGATGTCGGTGGCCTCGTAGACACTGGCCATGCCACCGCGGGCGATGCGCGGCCCGATCCGGTAGCGGTTGTCCAGCAGTCGTCCGGTCAGCTCGTGGCCGACCGGGGGGTCGCCAACCAGCCCGGCGCGCGCCTGGGCGTGCCGATCGGGCTGTTGGTCTGACTGCACAGCGACCCTCCTGCTGCCGGACGGGGAAGGGTCCGGTGCGCCAATCGTACGGAAGCGGGACCTCCGGACCCGTGCTGGGCGTCGCCCGGCGTGGCGCGTGGGGTGAGTGGGAGACTGGTCCGCATGGAACAACCCAAGCCTGCCGACGCCGACCTCGCCGCCCTGGTCCCCGACTGGATCGACTGGGCCGAAGCCGCCCGTCAGCTCGGAGTGACGGTCGCCAAGGTGCGCACGATGATCCGCGACCACGAGCTCGCCGCCGCCGTACCCACTCCGGGAGCGGGCCAGAAGGTCCCGGCCGACTTCATCCAGGACGGCCTGGTCGTCAAGGGCCTGCCCGGGCTGCTCACCATCCTCCACGACGGCCGGTTCGACGACCGCGAGTGCATCGCCTGGCTGTTCACCGACGACGACCTGCCGGGTCGCCCGATCGACGCGCTGCGCGAGAACCGCGGCTCCGAGACCAAGCGGCGCGCCCAGGCGATGGCGCTCTAGCTGGTCTCGACGCTCAGACGACCCGCTGCGTCGCGGACGACGCCAGCTGACGCAGTACGTCGCGAGCGTCGGGGTCGAGGTCGGAGCGGTCGAGGGCGGCGACGGCGTGCCGGCCGAGCTCCTCGATGACCTCCTCGACCTGGGCGTGGGCGCCGGAGCCGTCGATGATGTCGCGCAGACCGGAGACCTGGCCCGGCGAGAGCGGGGTGCCGAGCGACCTGTCGAGCAGCGCCGCGTCGATGGGGGAGGCGGCGTCGAGCGCGAGGGCGACCAGGACGGTGCGCTTGCCCTCGACCAGGTCGTCGCCGGCCGGCTTGCCGGTCGCGGCCGGGTCGCCGAAGACACCGAGCAGGTCGTCGCGCAGCTGGAAGGCCTCGCCGAGCGGCAGGCCGAACGCGGTGAGCGCCTGCATCGTCGTGGGCGTCGCGCCGGCCAGGGCGGCGCCGATGTGGAGCGGCCGCTCGATGGAGTACTTCGCGGACTTGTAGCGCAGCACGGTCATCGCGGTGTCGACGTCGGCACGGCCGCGTGCCTGCACGGAGACGTCGAGGAACTGCCCGGCGATCACCTCGCTGCGACAGCTGTCGAAGACCTCCAGCGCGGGCGCGACCTGGGCGAACGGCAGGCCGCAGCGGCGCAGCATCTCGTCGGCCCAGCTGAGCAGCAGGTCGCCGAGCAGGATCGCCGCGGCGGCGCCGTACTGCTCCGGGTCGCCGCGCCAGCCGGCGGTCCGGTGCTCGGTCTCGAACGTGCGGTGGGTCGCCGGACGGCCGCGCCGCGTGTCGGAGGCGTCCATGAAGTCGTCATGGACCAAGGCGCTGGCGTGCAGCAGCTCCAGCGACGCGCACGCACGCAGCAGGGCCTGTTCGTCGGTGGGTGACGGCTCCACCGCTCGGTAGCCCCAGTAGCAGAACGCCGCGCGGAACCGCTTCCCGCCGGAGACCGACGTACGGGCCTCGTGCACCAGCCGCGCGGCGTCGTCGCCGAGCGGGGCGAGGGTGGCTGCCTGCTCGTCGATGAAGGCGTCGAGCGTGGCCTGGATGCCGTCGCGGAAGCCGGAGCTGTCCCACTCGCTGGTGCTCCCGGTCACGGCGATGAGACTAGTCAGTGGACGTGGGCGGGCCGGTGGCCGGGCCCTCTCTAGACTGTTGCGCATGGCGAATCAGGACGTACGGCGGATCGGGGACCTCGTCCGCGAGGGAGAGCGCTCGTTCTCCTTCGAGTTCTTCCCGCCGAAGGACGCGGCCGGCGAGGAGCAGCTCTGGCAGGCGATCCGCGAGCTGGAGCCCTACCGGCCGACGTTCGTCTCGGTGACGTACGGCGCCGGCGGCGCCACCCGCGACACGACGGTCCGGGTGACCGGTCGGATCGCCTCCGAGACCTCGTTGACCCCGATGGGTCACCTCACCTGTGTCGGTCACACCCGCGAGGAGCTCGAGCGCATCCTCGACGCGTACGCCGAGGCCGGTGTCGGCAACGTGCTGGCCCTGCGCGGAGACCCGGCCGAGGGGCCTCGGGCCGAGTGGACCCGGACCGAGGGTGGCCTCGACTACGCCCAGGAGCTCGTCGAGCTGGCCAGTGCCCGCGACGAGTTCAGCGTCGGCGTGGCGGCGTTCCCCGAGGGACACCCGTCGGCGGAGTCGCTCGACCGCGACGCCGACGTCCTGGTGGCCAAGGCCCACGCCGGCGCGGAGTTCGCCGTCACCCAGATGTTCTTCCGGGCCGCCGACTACTTCGCGCTCGTCGAGCGGGTCCGGGCGCGCGGCGTCGACATCCCGATCCTGCCCGGCATCATGCCGATCCTGAACCTCAAGGCGATCCGTCGGCAGGGTGAGCTGATCGGCACCGAGGTGCCGGCCGAGATCATCGACCGGATCTCTGCCTTCGAGGGCGATCCGGTCGCCCTGCGGGCCGAGGGCATCGCGATCGCCGCCGAGCTGTGCGACGAGCTGCTCGAGGGCGGCGCGCCCGGCCTGCACTTCTACACGCTCAACCGCTCGAAGGCGACGCGCGAGATCTTCGCCGCCCTCAACATGTCGGTCTGACCTACGCCGACCCGATCTCGGCAGCGACCAGCGCAGCCGACAGGCCGACGTACGGCAGGCCGGCACCGGGTACGGCGTGCGCCCCGGCCGCGTAGACCCCTGGGACCGGCGTACCCGGACCGAGCCGTCGACGGACCGTGGCTCGGCCCTGCCACAGCACGCCCATCGGCGAACCGCCCCAGCTGTCGACCAGGTCGCGGGGGCTGCGGTCGACGCGAGTGACGACGTGGGCGCGGACGTCGATCCGGTGCCTCGCGAGCGCGTGGAGGATGTCCTCGGACAGCTCGCCCCGGCCGTGCACGGTGAGGGTCGACGATCCGTCGGGCGCCCGGCCACCGGTGCGCAGGACGAGCATCGGGTCGCCGTGCAGCACCACCTCGTGGGGCAGGCCGAGGTCGGGGGTGTCGAGTCCGAGGTGGGCGACCACCGGTGGGGTCGCGGGCATCGTCCGCTTGACGTGGCCGGCCAGCGCCGGCAGTCGACGCGGGTCGATCGCACAGACGACCACGTCCGCGTCGATCTCGCCGGCGTCGGTCGTCACGGCCACGGCTCGGCCGCCTCGGACCACGACGTCGTGGACCTCGGTGCCGGTCAGCGTCGTCACCTTGCGGGTCGCCAGCCGCCCGACGAGCCGCTCGCCCAGGCGCGACATCCCGCCCTCGACCGTCCACGCCCCCCAGCGCTGCTCGACGTACGCGGTCAGTCCGGCCCAGGCCGGCACGTTGCGCAGGTCGTGGCCCTCGGCGACGAACGGGTGGCCGGCGACGAGCCGCAGCCGTTCGTCCTTGAACGACTTCCTGAGCCGCCGGGACAGGGTCTCCCGGCTGTCGAGCCGGGCAGCGACGTCGCGGGGGAGGTCGTCGGGCTGCCAGGGGTTCTCGAGGTATCCGTTGCGCAGCACGTCCCAGTCGTCGGTGTACGACGCGACATGATCGACCCAGAGCCTCCCGAGACCCGGCCCGAGACCGTCGAACGCGGCGATCTGCGCGGCCCGTCCGGCCTCCAGTCGCAGCGACGTGCCGTCCTCGAAGCGGTGCTCGCGCACCAGGTCGAGCGGCACCAGGTCGAGCTCCCGCTCGAGCGGCCGGCCGGACTTGCGGAAGAGGTCGCGCACCACCGCCGGGAGCAGCGTGTACGTCGGACCGGCGTCCCACGCGAACTCACCCTCGGTCACCTCGCTGAGTGCGCCCCCGAGGGCGTCGGAGCGCTCGACGAGGGTGACGTCGTGGCCGAGCTTGGCGAGCCGGACAGCGGCGGCGAGGCCCCCGAACCCGCCACCCACCACCACCACCCGCTGGGCGGCCACGGCGCTACTCGACCTCGATCTCGGGCGCCCCGGTCATCGCCGCGAGCTCGTCGTACGTCGTGGAGAACACCGCCGCGGGGTGCCCCGCGGCCGCCCAGACCACCGGGTAGCGGCGCAGCCAGGAGTCGAGGTACGTCGGGACCGGCGCGGAGTGACCGATGGGGGAGACCCCACCGATCACCTGGCCGGTGCTCTCGCGGACGAAGTCGGGGCTGGCTCGCTCGAGCGTCGACACGCCGACCAGTGCCGCGACCTTCGCGGTGTCGACGCGGTGCGCTCCTGAGGTCAGGATGAGGACCGGCGACCCGTCAGCGTCGAAGAGCAGACTGTTCGCGATCGCACCCACCGCGCAGCCGAGCGCTTCGGCGGCGAGTGCCGCGGTGTGGACCGAGTCCGGCAGGATGACGACCTCACCGGTGCCACCACGGCGCGCATGGTCGTCTCGGAACCGGGTGATCGACGGGTGCTCGGCGCTCATGGTGCGAGACCCTAGGGCAGACACGGCACGAGCACAGCGGAGAAGGAGTCGAGATGAGTCAGGAGCGGCCGGGTTCGGTCGTCGGAGCGATCTGGTCGATGGTGGCGCTGATCGCCGTCAGCGGGGTGAGCGCCGCGATGACGGTCGTGTTCAAGCAGGACCTCATCGACTCGTGGGCCGCCGGCATGCCGGACACCACCTCGGTCCAGCCGCCGGCGTTCGTGCCGGTCGCCATGGTGATGTTCGTCGTCGTCGCGATGCTGGCGTTCGTGTTGGTCGCGTTCTTCCGGGCCGGCTTCGGTTGGTCGCGAGTCGTGCTCACCGCGGTGGTCGTCCTGCTGGCGATCGGATCGATCGTGATCATGCGGGCCGGCCCGCCGGCGCTCTTCATCGTCCTCGAGGCCATCTCTCTCCTCCTCGAGATCGCCGTCCTCGGGTGCCTGTGGCACCGCGACACCGGCGCCTTCCTGGCCCACGAGCCGGAAGCTTCCACCAGCGCGTGAGCGGGGTCTGATCCACCCTTGACGGACTGTCGGTGCGGCGGTGTACCTTGGAGGTGTTCGAACGTTTGTTCGAACAACCGGCGGGGACGACCTCGACCCCCGTCCCCGCCGGGCGCACACCCGAGGGGTCGCCGCTCTGGGGTCGACGGAGAGGTCACCGATGAACCCGTACGCCCTGCCGGCCACCACGCACTCCTACCTGGCCCGGGCCGCCGAGTCGCTCAGCGAGGCCGTGCTGGCGACCGACGTACCGACGCGCTACGCCTGTGCCCATGTCGCCGCTCTGCGCGCGGCCGCCGCCCTGCTCGCGGCGCGGGCACACCCCAGCCCGAGTCGCGGGAGGTCCCAGAAGAACGCCTGGGTGCTGCTGGCCGAGGTCGCGCCCGAGCTGTCCGAGTGGGCGCGGTTCTTCGCCGGCGGCGCGGCCAAGCGCGCCGCCGCTGAAGCGGGCTCGACCCGCGCGGTCGGGGAGCGCGAGGCCGATGACCTGGTGCGCGACGCCGACCGGTTCCTGGCCGTGATCGAACGGGCGCTCGGACTGGTTCCCCACGTCACGGGCCCGGCCCGAGCGGCTGTGGTGCAAGCCAGCTGAGCGGCGGCACTAGGGTGGTCGCATGCCCGACAGTGTCAGGTCCGAGCGTCCCAGCGAACGGCGCACGGCCGCCCGGACCTCCGTGGTCTGGGACGCCCTGGAGCCTGCCCTGACCGGTGCGACCGAGGTACTCGACATCGGCGGCGGCACCGGCGGGCTCGCCGTACGGGTCGCCGAGATGGGCGCCCGGGTCACGGTGGTCGACCCCAGCCCCGACGCGCTCGCGGCGCTCGCGCGACGTGCCCACGAGGTCGGCGTCGACGTCACCGGACGCCAGGGCGATCTCTCCACCCTGCTCGAGCTCAGTGGTCCGGCCAGTGCCGATGCGGTGCTGTGCCACGGGGTCCTCGAGGTCGTCGATGACCCCGCAGCAGCGCTGGCCACGATCCGCGCCGTGCTGCGCCCCGGCGGAGTGCTCAGTCTGCTCGTCGCCCAGCGGCACGCCGCGGTGATCGCCCGTGCGATGGCCGGGCACTTCACCCAGGCGCTCGACCTTCTCGACGCGGTGCCTGACACCCGCGACGGGCGAACCGGCCACCGGTTCACCGTCAAGGAGGCGTCCGAGCTGGTCCGCGGGGCCGGCTTCGAGGTGGCAGCGGTGCACGGCGTCCGGGTCTTCGCCGATCTGGTCCCGGGCTCACTGCTCGACCTCGAACCCGGGGCCACGGCAGCCCTGGTCGAGCTCGAACGAGCAGTCTCGGAGCGTCCGGAGTACTTCCCGCTGGCCGCTCAGCTGCACGTACTGGCGCGGTGACTCGAGGCCGGCGTCCCCAGGTTGGATCACGAATTTTCCGAACCCCGCTACCGGGATCACCACGCGCTGCCTAGACTGGCAACGCCGGAACGGTCCTGCCGGCTCTGAACTTGTTGGGGAGGAACGGTGCCACTCTCGGAAGAGGAGCTCCGTCTGCTTGAGCAGATGGAGCGCGCCCTCGTCGAGGAGGACCCCAAGCTCGCCTCGACGTTGCGCGGTACGGCGTTCCGCCGTTCAGCCCGTCGACGAGCCATCATTGCGGGTGTCTGCTTCGTCCTCGGCGTGGTGATCTTGATGACCGGAGCGGTCGCGCGGATCACCGTGGTCGGCATCATCGGCTTCGTCGTGATGCTCGTCGCCGCGACCGTGGCGCTCACCGCGCTGCGTGGTCAGCGTGGCCATCCCTCCGCGGCCGACCCGCGCACGGCCTCCCACCCGAGCCGCGGGTTCACCGTCATCGAAGGTGGCCGCCGCGCCAAGAAGTCCCGCCGCCCCTCCGGCTCCTTCATGGACCGGATCGAAGACCGCTGGCGGCACCGCCGCGACGACGGCGGGTTCTGACCGAGACGGGTCAGCGGATCGATCGATCAGGTCCTGGTCGACAGCTCAGTTGACCCGATCGATCACGCCGCCGTACTTCGCCTCCAGCAGCGTCGTGCTCGCACGCCGGCGCCGGCGGGTCACCCGGACCACCGTCCGCGGCCACCACTCGGCACGCCGCCGGGCCGAGCGAGTGGCGCCACCGGCGAGCGACGCGACGCAGAGCTCCCCGTCCGCACGCAGCCGGACCGGGTCGACCTGAGCGCCCTCGCGGGCGTAGCGGTGCAGCTCGAGGGTCCTCACGATCCGGTCCAGCGCCGACACCGCGTCGGGCGCGACCGAGGGGCCGTGGGAGGGACGGTCGACGCTGGCCGGACCTGCAGGTGCGCCGAGATGGCCGACCAGCTCGTCACGACGCGCTCGGGGTGACCTGCCCGGGGGCCAGGCCACGCCGAGGTCGATGGCGGTGTCGTGCAGCTCGGCCCAGATCTCCTCGGGCACGCCGGCGGTGAACCGGCGCTCCCGGCGGCGTCGCCGCAGGGACCGCGGGAGCAGGGCGCCGAGGACCACGATCGCGATCGCGGCCAGACCGCCGAGCACGGGCGCCCACGCCGGGCCGGAGCCGGAGCCGTTGCCGGCACCCGCGGCGGCCGCACTGCTCTGGGTCTCACGCGGGCCACGGATCGGAGCCGATGCCGAGTCCCTGGGGCGCACGGATGCTGAGGCACTCGGACCCTCGTCACCGGGACCGCCGGGGACGGTGTACGCCGGCGCCACCGTGTCCCGTGCAGCCGGGGTCGGCTCGAAGCGCACCCATCCGGAGCCGTCGAAGAACAGCTCGGGCCAGGCGTGCATGTCGTGGGCGCGGTAGACCCAGCTGTCGCGACCGGTCGAGGTCGGGTTGAGGAAGCCGATCGCGACCCGGGCGGGGATGCCGAGCTCGCGGGCCATGACGGCCATCGCCGAGGCGAACTGCTCGCAGTAGCCGACCCGGCCGCCCGGTCCCTCGGTGAGGAAGTCGACCAGGGCATCGCTGCCGTTGCCTTCGACACGGTCGAGCGAGTACTCGAAGTTGCCGTCATCGCGGAACCAGTTCTGGAGGGCTACGGCCTTCTCGTACTGCGTGGTCGCGCCCTCGGTCACCTGGTCGGCGAGGTCACCGACGATGGCCGGCACGTCGTCGGGCAGCTCGGTGAACATCTCGTCGACCTTGCCGGTGGGCGTCCCGGAGGCCGCGAGTCGCTCGGAGGTGAGGTCGAGGTCGACCGCGGTCATCGTGTAGCGCAGCCCGGCGGTGGAGAGGTCATCGTCCCCGGCCAGGAAGTCCATCGTCTTGTCGTCGTAGCGCCAGTCGCCTGCCGCGTCGATCCGGCTGATCGGCGGCTGCGTCGGAAGCCAGCGGGAGTCGAACTCGGGAAGGACGGTCACGCTGTAGGGGTGCTCGCTGCGGCCGACCTGGGAAGCGACGCCCGCGGGAGGGGGGAGCTGGCCCTGGGCCTGGTGGTCCACCGGCACGTCGCGGTCGCCCGGGCTCCACTCGGCATCGGTGAAGCGGTTGAGCGTGAGGATCCGGAGGTACGACGGGTCCGGGTCGTTGGTGGTGACCTCGATCAACGGAATGTTCTCACCGCGCTTGAGGTCGCGGACCAGGTCGGCCACCGGGTTGTCGATCCGGATCTGGTCACCGCCGCCACTGCCGGGGCCGATGTCGAACAGGTGGATACCCGTCGCCGGGACGAGCACGGGCACCATGATGGCGAGTGCGGTCGCGGCGCCTCCGATCAGTCCGGCGGTACCGCGGATCGCGTGGCTGCCGGCGCCGAAGGCGACCGGGTCGCCGGTCTCGCGGTCGAGGACGAGCGGGCGTCCCCAGCGACTCACGTGGTCGCTCTCCTGCAGGAACAGCATGGTCAGGTAGCCAGCGGCGGTGGCCGCGAAGACCAACCAGGACACCGCGTCGCCCACCATGCCGACCGGGATGCTGTAGATCGCCAGCAGTGGCAGGCCGGCCAGCGGCACCCGGTGCATCGTGCAGGCGAGCAGGTCGACCAGCAGGAGAAAGGCCAAGCCGCCGAGGATCAGCAGGGGAGCGACCGGAGCGGCCTGGGTGGGCACCGGAGCGGGGTAGTCGTTGGCGCTCGAGACGGCGTCGCTGATCACACCGTGCAGCTCGGTCCACGCGCTTCCGACGGGCAGTGGCGAGCCGCACAGGATCAGGCTGGTCAGCATTCCGGAGATGAGGAGCTGGGCGCCGAACACCACCGGACTCGGCCAGCGCCACCAGCGACCGGCGACGCCGGTAGCCGCGATCACGGCGGCGAGCAGCAGCAGCGGGTTGAGGTAGCTGCCCGAGTCCACGGCCAGTCCCCGCCAGGCCCACATCGAGACCCAGGCGGTGACGGCGGCGACGCCCGCGAGCAGCGTGTTGGCGGCGAGGGTGCCGCGGGCATGAGTCATCGCACGACCTCGCGAGTGCCGCGGGAGCTCTGGGAGCTGGTGTGCGCGAGGCCCTGCCAGACCGCGTCGAGCCGGTCGCGCGGGCCCAGAGGCACGGACCGCCAGCCCTGCTGTCCGAGCAGCACGGTCGCGCTGCTGCTCGCGGTCGACCCGACCCACGCGTCGACGTCGACGTTGATCGCGAGCGCCGAGCCGGCGTGGTGCTGCATCCGACGCAGCACCGGGAGGTCGGTCGGGCTGATGCCACCGAAGACCGCGACGGTCAGGCCGCCATGGGCTCCCTCACCGAGCCAGCTGGTGTCGAGGTGGGGCCTGTGGAGTGGTTGCACGACGGCGAGCGCCTCGAGCAGGGGGCCGGTGTTGAGGTCGGCGCCGCGGACGTGCCAGGAGCTGCCGGACTCCTCGCCGCTCGCGGTGACCAGACGTACGGCGAAGCCGCGGTGGGTCAGGTGCACGGCGATGGAGGCGGCGGCGGAGACCGCAGCCTCGAGCGAGGACGCGATGCCCTGGCCGCGGTGGGCGGTGACCCGGTTGTCGAGCACGAGGGTCGCGCGCGACTGCCACGGCTGCTCCTCGCGGCGCACCATCAGCTCGCCGAGGCGGGCCGAGCTGCGCCAGTGGACCCGGCGCAGGTCATCGCCGCGGCGGTACTCGCGCACCGTGACGTCCTCGGCGCTGCCGGTGGCGAAGGCACGTGGCCGGTTGTCACCGGAGCCGGTCCAGGCGCCGCCGAGCGGGATCTGCGGAAGCGGCACGGTGCGGGGCGTGACGACGAGCGGGACCGTCGTGCGGAAGGTGCGGCCCAGCTCGACCAGTCCGAACGGGTCGCTGACCCGGACCGACATCGGCCCGATCTCGAAGCGTCCCCGCACGTCGGATCGCACCTGATAGTCGACAGAGTGCCGCCAGCCCTGTCCGATGCCTTCGAGCACGAAGCGGGGACGGGTGCCGAGCACGTACGGGACCTGGTCCTCGAGCAGCAGGACGCCGTTGGGGGCCAGGCCCTCGTTGGCAAGGGTGAGCGCGACCCGGGCCGGTTGGCCGGCCGCGACGAGCTGAGGGGTGACCGTGCGGACCAGGGTCATCCGGTAGCGGTTGCGGGAGATGACCGCGACGGTCAGCAGCGGAAGCGCGATCAGGAGGATCCCGACCCGGGCGAGCGTCGACTGGCTGAGGATGACCGCGCAGACGATCGCGGTGATACCGGCGGCCAGGAACGCCCGTCCTCGGACGGTCAGGCCGGCGAGCGCCTCCCTCACGTCAGCGGGCGCCGTCCGGGACCGGCACCGAGGAGACGATGGAGTCCAGGATCGCGCCCGTGGACCGTCCGCTCATCGCGGCCTCGACGCTGGGCAGCAGCCGGTGGGTCAGGACCGGGCTGGTCAACCGGAGCACGTCGTCGGGCAGCACGTAGTCGCGGCCGTCGATCGCGGCCACCGCCTTCGCAGCCCGCACCAGGTGCAGGGTGGCGCGCGGTGAGGCGCCGAGCATCAGCTCCTCGGTGCGCCGCGTCGCGGAGGTGAGTGCCACGGCGTACCGCTGGACGTCGGGGGAGACGTACACCTGGTTGACGATGCCGGTCAGCTTGCGGATCTCGGCAGCGTCGGTGACGGGCTCGAGGTCGTCGAGCGGGTTGGCGCCGGTATGGGTGGTGAGCATCGCGATCTCGGCCGCCGCGACGGGATAGCCGACCGACACCCGCGCCATGAACCGGTCGCGTTGCGCCTCAGGCAGGGCGTAGGTGCCCTCCATCTCGATCGGGTTCTGGGTCGCGATGACCATGAACGGCGCGTCGAGGTAGTACGTCGTGCCGTCGACGGTGACCTGTCGCTCCTCCATGCACTCGAGAAGCGCGGACTGGGTCTTCGGCGAGGCGCGGTTGATCTCGTCGCCGACCACGATGTTGGCGAAGATGCCACCGGGTCGGAACTCGAACTCGCGAGTGTTCTGGTTGAAGACCGAGACGCCGGTGACGTCGGACGGCAGCAGGTCCGGCGTGAACTGGATGCGGCGCACCGTCGAGTCGATGCTGCGCGCGAGCGCCTTGCTCAGCATCGTCTTGCCGACACCGGGCACGTCCTCGATGAGGAGGTGCCCTTCCGCGAGCAGCACGACCAGCGCCGAGCTCACCACGTCGGGCTTGCCCTCGATCACTCGCTCGATGTTGGTGCGTACCCGTCCGACGATTCGCGCCAGAGTCTCGAGATCCGCCCCACCGGCTTCAGTTGTCACGTCCATCCCTTCCCCGTCCCCCGAACCGACAGCACACCCACCGTCTGTCGGATGGTCCCACGGTAGTCCCGGCCAAAACTACGTGGGGACCAATCACGTGCCGGGGTGACCCACGATCCCCTCCACTCCGCTCCACCGCGGCGATGTTCTCCCCACTGACGCTCCACCACGTACCCCGTGGGGCTGGATGCGCGCCGCTGACCTGCGCAAACGTCGTGCGTACGGCGGCGGATCGCCACGAGCGCAGCAGTGGCGTGGGCCGCAGTCTCACTCAGATTGCCCGGTATTGATGACTAGATGTGGTTGACGGTGGGGGAGAGTGGAGTAAAGTGGTGCGCAGTGGAGGAAGCGTCACTGGGAGTGGAGGTGCTCGATGTTCTTCATGGGCACCTACACCCCCAAGCTCGACGACAAGGGCCGGCTCTTCCTCCCCGCCAAGTTCAGGGACCGACTCGCGGAGGGGCTCGTGGTGACCCAAGGTCAGGAGAACTGCCTGGTCGTGTGGCCCGCGGACGTCTTCCTCGAGGAGGCCCGCCGGACCCAGGCGACACCGCTCACGGTGCGGGGGGCGCGTGACTATGCGCGCATCCTCTTCGCCGGCGCCGACGAGGGCACCCCGGACAAGCAGGGCCGGATCGGCATCCCGGCCACCTTGCGTGAGTACGCCGGCCTCGAGCGCGACGTGGTCGTGATCGGCGTGATGGACCGGATCGAGATCTGGGACCCGGCCCGCTGGCGGGAGTACTCCTCCGGCGCGCAGGCGAAGTTCGCCGAGCTCGACGAGCAGCCCAACCCGAACTAGCAGTCCAGCCCGAACAGCACCGAACACAACTCCACAGCGATCCGCAGGACGAGGTCTCGAGCCCGCTCCCGCCGCCTTCTGGGGCAACTTCCCCGGTTCCAGATGGCACTTCCCCGCTCCCGCCTCCTGGTTGGGGCAGGGAGCGGGCAGGGACCTGGTTCGGCGGATCGGCACAGCCAGGCATCCAGCACGTCCAGCACCATCCTTCTAGAGGGTCGAGACCAGATGAGCATCGCGCCAGCGGCACTGACGCCGCCCCTGACCCAAGGGGCGGGCACCGACGTGCCTGTCGATGCACGCCGCGTCCGGCACCAGGCCAGGGACGCCGCGACGCTGATGGCCTTCTCGGCGGCCACATCGGTCGCGGTCGCCGTCGCCTTCCTGCTTCTCGCGGTCCTGGCGCGTCAGGCCTGAGATGAGCGGCCCCTCCCACGTCCCGGTCCTCCTCGACCGGGTCGTCTCCCTCCTGGCGCCTGCGCTCGACCGTGAGGGCGCCGTGCTGATCGACGCGACACTCGGTCTCGGTGGCCACAGCGAGGCGGTGCTGACGCGGATCGCTCCGGTCCGCGTGATCGGGATCGACCGCGACACCCAGGCGATCGCGATGGCGAGCAGCCGACTCGCCCCCTTCGGCGACCGGTTCACCGGCGTGCATGCGGTCTACGACGAGATCCCCGAGGTGCTCGACTCGATGGGCCTGACCTCGGTCGCCGGAGTCCTCTTCGACCTCGGCGTCTCCTCGATGCAGCTCGACGTCCCGGAGCGCGGCTTCGCCTACGCGACGGATGCTCCCCTCGACATGCGAATGGACGGCACTGCCGGTCCGACCGCCGCCGACGTCCTCAACACCTACGACGTCGCCGACCTGACCCGGGTGCTGCAGCAGTACGGCGAGGAGAAGTTCGCCCGCAAGATCGCCCGCGCGGTGGTCCGCGAGCGGGAGGTCGAGCCGTTCACCAGCTCCGGCCGCCTGGTCGAGCTGTTGTACGCCGAGATCCCGGCCCCGGCCCGCCGTACGGGGGGACACCCCGCCAAGCGGACCTTCCAGGCGCTGCGGATGGAGGTCAACGACGAGCTCGCCGTGCTGCGACGGGCGATGCCGGCCGCGATCGCGGCCATCGACGTGGGTGGCCGCGTGGTCGTCGAGTCCTACCACTCGCTGGAGGACCGGCTGGTCAAGCAGGCGTTCGTCGCGGCATCTCGCAGCGACGTACCCGTCGACATGCCGTTCGTGCCCGAGGGCCACGAGCCGGCGTTGCGACTCGTCACCCGGGGCGCCGAGAAGGCCAACCCGGACGAGATCTCCGAGAACCCGCGCGCGGCTTCGGTCCGGCTGCGTGCGATCGAGCGTGTCACCACCAGGGGAGCAGCAGCATGAGCAGTCCAGTGATGCAGATCAGGTCCCGGATCCCTCGGCTGGCCGAGGGGGCCTTCGAGCGGGCCCGGCTGACAGTCGTTCCGAGCAATCGCGTCCGCGCGACGCGGATGCCGTTCATCGCCCTCGTCTCGATGGTGCTGCTCGGTGGAGTCGTCGGGCTCCTGCTCTTCAACACCTCCATGCAGCAGGCATCGTTCGCCTCGAGCGCGCTCGAGGACCAGGCGAGCACCCTGACCGCTCGTCAGCAGACCCTGGAGATGGAGCTCGAACGGCTCCGTGACCCGCAGCGGATCGCCGGCGCCGCGATGCAGCTCGGCATGGTCCAGGCCTGCAGCCCGGCCTTCTTGAAGCTCGGCACCGGGACGGTGACCGGCGAGCCGTGCCCCGGCACCGGAGCCACCCGGCTCCGGATCAACCCGCTCCCGCCCGGCAAGCCGGCCGCGATCAACCCGCCGCCCCACGTCGTCTTCGTCGATCCGCCCGCCGCGAACGGCGCGAACGGCACGGATGAGCAGAAGGCTGACCACAAGTCGGGCCAGAAGTCGGACGACACGGGCTCCGGCAGCGCCGCGCGGACCGGCGGGGACGGTAAAAAGAACCAGTAGGACTCACCAGTCCCACCTGACTCACCAGACCCGACCGCCCCGATCGAGGAGCACCAGTTGCCTCCCAGTCCGCAGCAGCCCCGAGGCACTCGCCGGGGCTCGCCCCAGCTGCGGCTCCGCGTGGGGTTCGTGCTGATCGCGATGATGCTGTCGCTCTTCGGTGCGCGGCTGGTGCAGCTCCAGGGACTCGACCCCAACTCGTACGCCGCGATGGCGGCGGCAGAGGGACTGGTCAAGGTCGACCTGCCCGCCGAGCGCGGTGACATCCTCGATCGCAACGGGGAGCCGCTGGCCGACTCGATCGCCGGGCTGATGATCGTGGCCAACCCGCAGCTGACCGACGAGCACGCCCCCGAGCTCGCGGCGTTCCTCTACAAGCGGCTGAACGTCCCGTACGCCGCCACCCTGGCCAAGCTGCGTGAGCACGAGGTCGACGGCCAGGAGGTCCAGTTCGAGTACATCGCTCGCCGGGTGCCCTCGACCAAGGCCACAGAGATCGTCGACGCCGCCGAGCGCAAGGGCTTCGACGGGCTCGACACCCGCCGCGACCCGCTGCGTGACTACCCCGCAGGAGACGTCGCCGCCAACCTGGTCGGCTTCCTCGGCACCGACGAGCCCCTCGCCGGGCTCGAGCGCACCTTCAACGGCGACCTCTCCGGCACCGACGGGTCGGCGCGCTACGAGGTGGGTGGCGGCAACCGGATCCCGCTCGGCGAGAGCACGGTGACCGACCCGGTCAACGGCACCGACCTGCACACCACGCTCGACCTCGACCTGCAGTGGTACGCCCAGCGGGTGCTGCGCCAGACCGTCGAGGACGCCCGGGCCGACTCGGGCTTCGTGGTGGTCATGGACTCCCGCACCGGTGAGCTGCTCACCGTCGCCGACGACCCGACCTTCGACGCGAACGCCCCGACCGAGGCGATCAAGGCGGACCTCGGCTCGCGGGCGATGCAGGACGTCTACGAGCCCGGCTCGGTCGAGAAGGTGCTCACCCTCAGCTCCCTGATGGACCTCGGGAAGGTCACGCCGCGCACCCAGATCGTCGTCCCCCCGGAGCTCGACCGCGAGGATCGGCCGATCCACGACTGGTTCCCCCACGGCACCATCCACCTGACCCTCGCCGGCGTGATCGCGAAGTCCTCCAACATCGGCACCGTCCTCGCCGCGGACCGGTTCAAGTCCGGACAGCTCTACGACTATCTCCGGGAGTTCGGGCTCGGCGAGCAGACCGACATCGGCGTACGCGGCGAGAGCCAGGGCCTGCTGCCCGCTCGCAGCACCTGGACCCACCAGATGCAGGACCGGATCGCGTTCGGCCAGTCGCTGTCGGTCAACGGCGTGCAGATGGCGGCCGCGATCAACACCATCGCCAACGGAGGTGTCCGCGTCTCGCCCAACCTGATCAAGGGCTCGGCCACGACCGACGACGGAGACGTGGTCGGCACCGACACCGCGACCAAGGAGCGGGTGATCAGCGAGAAGGCCGCCACCAACATGGCGCGGATGATGGAGCGGGTCGTCGACCCCGAGGTCGGTGTCGCTCCGGCCGCCGCGATCCCGGGCTACCGGGTCGCCGGCAAGACCGGTACCGCCCAGGCCGTGGGTGCCGAGTGCGGCTGCTACGACGGCTCGTTCGACGTGTCCTTCGCCGGCTTCGCACCGGCCGACGACCCCCGGTTCACCGTGTACGTCGTCGTGAAGAACCCTCGCAACGGAGGTGGCGGCGGCTCGGTCGCCGGCCCGGCGTTCGCCAAGATCATGAGCTACGCGCTGCGCCGCTACGCCGTCCCCCCGACCGGCACCCAGCCCTCGCGCCTCCCGGTCGACTGGTGACCGCCGGTCCGGTCCGGACCAGCGATAGCCTCGCCTGATGACCGACGAGACGGTGGCTGTCCGGCCTCGGGAGCCGCTGCGCACACCACTCGGTGAGATCGCCGCCTGGCTGGGTGAGTCGGATCCGTCGCTCCCCGACGATGTCCTGGTCACCGGTGTGTCCCTGAGCTCGCAGCGGGTCCGTCCGGGCGATCTCTACGCCGCACTGCCTGGTGCACGGATGCACGGGATCGACTTCGCCGGCGCCGCGCTCGAGGCCGGCGCGGTCGCGATCCTCACTGATCCCACCGGTGCGCCGCACGCGCCGGGCGACGTACCTGTCCTGGTCGTCGAGCGTCCGCGGGCCGTGCTCGGCCGTCTCGCGGCCCGCGTGTACGGCGAGCCCGCGGCGTCGATGCGGATGATCGGCGTGACCGGCACCCAGGGCAAGACGACCACGACCCGGCTCGCCGAGAGCGGCCTGGAGCGGGCGGGGGTGCGGGCCGCGGTGATCGGCACCGTCGGCACCCGCGTCGCCGGCGACGATGTGAAGACCAGCCTGACCACTCCGGAGGCACCGGACCTGCACGGCCTGTTCGCGGTGATGCGCGAGCGCGACGTCGCGGTCTGCGCGATGGAGGTGTCCAGCCACGCGTTGGTGATGGGTCGCGTCGACGGTGTCGTCTTCGACGTCGCCGTCTTCCTCAACCTGGGCCGCGACCACCTCGACTTCCACCGCGACGTGGACGACTACTTCGACGCCAAGGCGTCCCTCTTCACTCCGGAGCGGGCCCGCCTCGGTCTGACCAACGTCGACGACGAGCACGGCCGGCTGCTGCTGAAGCGGGCGTCGATCCCGATGCGCACCTTCTCGAGTGCCGGCGTCGACGCCGACTGGCGGGTCTCCGACATCGAGCTGACGGCGGTCGGCTCGGCCTTCGTCATCACGACGCCCACCGGTGACCGGATCTCCGCCGGCTGCCCGCTGCCGGGCGACTTCAACGTGTCCAACACGTTGGCTGCCGTCGCCGCGGCAGGCGAGGCGGGTCTGGACCCGGCGCTGGTGGCCGCCGGCATCGCCGACGGCGGGGGAGTCCCCGGTCGGCTGGAGCGGGTCGATGCCGGTCAGGACTTCGTGGTCGTCGTCGACTACGCCCACAAGCCGGACGCGGTCGCCGCGGCGATCCGGACCCTGCGCCCACTCACCGCAGGCCAGGTGATCGTCGTGCTCGGTGCCGGTGGGGACCGCGATCCGGGGAAGCGGCCGATGATGGCCGAGATCGCGGCCCGGCTGGCCGACGTCCTCATCGTCACGGACGACAACCCGCGCACCGAGGACCCCGCCACGATCCGGTCCGCGATGCTCGCGGGCATCACCGCCCCGGTGGCGGAGGTCGTCGAGATCGGCGATCGGCGAGCCGCCATCCACGCCGCCGTACGACGCGCCGCACCCGGCGACATCGTCCTGGTCGCCGGCAAGGGACACGAGACCGGTCAGGAGATCCACGGCGTCGTGCACCCCTTCGACGACCGGGACGTCGTGCGCGAGGCCCTCACGTGATCCCCATGACCCTGCAGCAGATCGCTGACGCCGTCGGCGGCGCGGTGACCACGGACGTGGCGGACGTCGTCGTGTCGGGACCTCCGTACGTCGACACCCGGAGCCCGGTGTCCGGCGGCCTCTTCGTCGCGGTCGTGGGCGAGCGGGTCGACGGCCACGACTACGCCGACGGTGCCCACGCCGTGCTCGGCAGCCGGCCCACGACCGCTCCGACCGTCGTGGTCGCCGACCCGGTGGTCGCGCTCGGCCGGCTGGCCCGCCACGTCCTCGACCGGCTGGACGTGACCGTGCTCGCGCTCACCGGGTCGCAGGGCAAGACCGGCACCAAGGACTACCTCGCCGACGTGCTCGCCTCGGCCGCGCCGACAGTCGCGACTGCCGGCAACAACAACAACGAGATCGGCGTCCCACTCACCGTGCTGCGCGCCGACGCCTCCACCCGCCACGTCGTGGTCGAGATGGGCGCGCGCGGAATCGGCCACATCGCCTACCTCTGCGAGATCGCGCCACCGTCGGTGGCGGCTGTCCTCAATGTCGGGACCGCTCACATCGGCGAGTTCGGGTCGCGGGAGGCGATCGCCCAGGCCAAGGGCGAGATCGTCGAGTCGCTGCCGACCGCTGGGACCGCGATCCTCAACGCCGACGACGCGCTGACGGCCGCGATGGCGTCCCGCACCGGCGCTCGCACCCTCACCTTCGGGTCCGCCGGCTCCGGTGCCCAGGTCGCCTGGCGCGGTGTCGAGCTCGACGACCTGGGCCGGCCCACCTTCGAGATCGGGTACGACGGCGCCTGGGCGCCGGTCCGGCTGCCCCACAGCGGGGCCCACCAGGTGCCGAACGCCGCAGCCGCCGCGGCGATGGCGATGGCGGTCGGGCTGTCGCTGGACGACGTCGCCGCCGCGCTGACCGGGGCCACCTCGGCCTCGCCGATGCGGATGGAGCTGCACGAGCGCGCCGACGGGCTGCTGGTCGTCAACGACGCCTACAACGCCAACCCCGCCTCGATGACGGCCGCCCTGGAGGCGCTGGTGGCGATCGGTGAGCGGCGCGGTCGCCGTACCGTCGCGGTGCTGGGTGAGATGCGCGAGCTCGGCGAGGGCGCGTACGCCGGACACGCCGAGGTCGGCGAGGTCGCCGCCCGACTGGGCGTCGGCCTGGTGGTCGCCGTCGGGGAGCCGGCCGCGGGCATCGTGGACGGCGCTGCTGCGGTCCCGGACTGGCAGGGTGAGGCGATCATCACGGCGGGGCGTACCGAGGCACTGGCCTGGGTGCGCGAGAATGTTGCGGCCGACGACGTGGTCTTGGTCAAGGCGTCCAACGGTGCGGCACTATGGCTGGTCGCCGACGGACTGCTCGAGGTGAAGGGAGGCGGAAGCACGCCATGAAAGCCATCCTGTTCGGCGGCGGCGTGGCCCTGCTCATCTCGCTGCTCGGCACCCGCGTCGCGATCAACCTGTTCACCCAGTGGGGCTACGGGCAGGAGATCCGCGACGACGGACCCACCAGCCACCACACCAAGCGCGGCACGCCCACGATGGGTGGGGTCGTGATCATCCTGGCCACGGTCATCGGCTACTTCTCGGCCTGCCTGCTCACCCAGACCGTCCCGAGCGCCTCGGCCCTGCTGCTCCTGTTCCTCTTCGTCGGGATGGGGCTGGTGGGCTTCCTCGACGACTACATCAAGATCTCCAAGCAGCGCAGCCTCGGCCTGCGCAGCAAGGCGAAGATGATCGGCCAGACGGCGATCGCGCTGATCTTCGGGATCCTGGCGCTCTCGCCCTGGCTGAAGGACTCCGACGGCGTCACCCCGGGCTCGGAGAAGATCTCGTTCCTGCGCGACATCCCCTGGCTGGCGCTGCCGATGGTGGTCGCCGTCATCCTGATCTGGCTGATCATCACCGCGACGAGCAACGCGGTGAACCTCACCGACGGCCTGGACGGCCTCGCCACCGGCGCCTGCGTGATGGTCTTCGGTGCCTACATGCTGGTCAACATCTGGCAGAACAACCAGGCGTGCGGTCCCGACTCGGGTTCGCTCTGCTACACCGTCCGAGATCCGCTCGACCTCGCCGTGATCGCCGCCGCCATCACGGGAGCGTGCTTCGGCTTCCTGTGGTGGAACGCCTCACCGGCCGCGATCTTCATGGGCGACACCGGGTCGCTGTCCCTGGGCGCGGCGCTGGCCGGATTGGCGATCCTCACCCGCACCGAGCTGCTGCTGGTCATCCTCGGCGGCCTGTTCCTGATCGAGACGCTCTCGGTGATGCTCCAGGTCGGCTACTTCAAGCTCACCAAGGGCAAACGGATCTTCCGGATGGCGCCACTCCACCACCACTTCGAGATGCTCGGCTGGGAGCAGGTCACCGTGGTGATCCGGTTCTGGATCATCACCGGCCTCTGCGTCGCCGCCGGCCTGGGCGTCTTCTACGCCGAGTGGGTCGCTCGGCTGTGAAGGCGGAGGGTCTCGGCCGGCACGACTCGTGGGAGGACGTGCGGGCCGTCGTCGCCGGCTTCGGGGTGTCCGGTTTCGCTGCGGCCGACAACCTCAACCACCTCGGCGCGAGCGTGGTCGCGCTCGACGAGTCCGAGGACGGCGACCGGCCCGAGAAGGCCGAGCTGCTGGAGGTGCTGGGCGCCGACGTACGCCTCGGCGCCGGAGCGACCGCAACGCTGCCCGACGACGTCGACCTGCTGGTCACCTCGCCGGGCTGGCGGCCGACCACGCCGCTGCTCGCCCAGGCCCGCGCCCGCGGCATCCCGATCTGGGGCGAGGTCGAGCTGGCCTGGCGGCTCCGTGACCCCCACCACGACACGCCCTGGCTGTGCGTCACCGGCACCAACGGCAAGACCACGACGGTGCAGATGCTCGACTCGATCCTGCGCGCCGCCGGCCTGCGCAGCGCCGCGGTCGGCAACATCGGGCGGCCGATCGTCGAGGCGGTCATGGACCCCGAGCCGTACGACGTGTTCGCCGTCGAGCTCTCCAGCTACCAGCTCCACTACACCGACTCGATGAGTGCCGAGTCGGCCGCTGTGCTCAACGTCGCCGAGGACCACCTCGACTGGTACTCGACGATGGGACCCTCGCCGATGGCGGCGTACGCCGCCGACAAGGGCCGGATCTACGAGCGGGTGCAGCAGGCCTGCGTCTACAACGTCGCCGACCCCGAGACCGAGCGGCTGGTGCTCGAGGCCGACGTGGTCGAGGGCGCCCGTGCGGTCGGCTTCACCCTCGGCATGCCGGGCGTCGGCATGGTCGGCCTGGTCGAGGACATCCTGGCCGACCGCGCCTTCATCGAGCAGCGCGACAGCAGCGCCGCCGAGCTGTGCACGGTCTCCGACCTGGCCCTCCACTCACCGGGAGGGGCAGCCCCGCACACCATCCTCAACGCGCTGGCCGCAGCCGCGCTCGCCCGCGCCCACGGCGTCTCCCAGGCCGCGGTCCGCGACGGACTTCGCGCCTTCCGGCCCGACGCCCACCGGATCGCGGTCGTGGGGGAGCAGGACGGCATCACCTGGGTCGACGACTCCAAGGCCACCAACCCGCACGCCGCCCAGTCCTCGCTGCAGGCCTACGACCCGGTCGTCTGGGTCGCCGGCGGCCTGGCCAAGGGCGCCTCGTTCGACGACCTCGTGACCACCGTCCGGGGTCGGCTGCGCGGCGTCGTACTGCTCGGTCGCGACCGCGACCTGATCGCCGGGGCGCTTTCGCGACACGCCCCCGATGTGCCCGTCATCGTGGTCGGCGACGACGAGACTGGACCCGTAAGCGGTGGGCAGGCCATGGAGCGTGTCGTGGGCGCCGCCACCGAGTTGGCCCGACCCGGCGACACGGTGCTGCTGGCTCCCGGATGTGCGTCGATGGACATGTTCACCAACTACGCCGAGCGCGGCGACGCGTTCGCCGAAGCCGTACGACGCAGACGCTGACGACCGGGAGGGGACCGCGATGACCACCGCGAACCCTCTCGACGACCTCCCCGAGCGCGGCCGTCGCCGCCCGGCGTTCCTGACCTGGTACGACGCCCTCCGGGCCGCGCTCGACCGGCCGCTGACGTCGTACTACCTGCTGCTCGGCGCCTCGGCGCTGCTGCTCACCATCGGCCTGATCATGGTGCTCAGCGCCTCGAGCGTGTACTCCTTCCGCGAGAACGGCGGCGACTCGTACGCCGTCGTGAAGCGTCAGCTCGTCTGGGTGCTGATCGGGGTGCCGTGCGCGTTCGTCGCGTCGCGGCTGCCGCACGGGGTGCTGCGCCGCTTCGCCTGGCTCGGCCTGATCGTCTCGATGGTGCTCCTCGGGCTCACCCAGACCGGTCTCGGTCGCACCGTCAACGGCAACACCAACTGGCTCGGTGTCGGACCGTTCGTCGTGCAGCCGGCCGAGATCGCCAAGCTCGCGATCATCCTCTGGGCCGCCCACGTCTACGCCCGCAAGGACAAGCGCCTCGTCAACTTCCACGAGGTGTTCATGCCGGTGGTGCCCGGCGTCCTGGTGGTCATCAGCCTGGTGGTCCTCGGCCACGACCTCGGCACGGCGCTGGTGCTCTTCGCCATCATGCTGGCGATGTTGTGGGTCGTCGGCGCGCCCGGTCGGTTGTTCACGGTGATGATCGCCGTGGTGAGCGTGGTCGCGCTCTACCTGGCCTCCACCAGCAGCGAGCGGCGCCAGCGGCTGACCAACTTCGCCGACCCGTTCAAGGACTTCCACAACGCCGGGTGGCAACCGGCCCACGGCCTCTACGCCTTGTCGCACGGCGGGGTCTTCGGCCAGGGCATCGGTGCCAGCCAGCAGAAGTGGGGCAACCTGCCCGAGGCGCACACCGACTTCATCTTCGCCGTGCTGGGCGAGGAGCTGGGCCTGGTCGGCACGCTGCTGGTGATCGGGTTGTTCCTGACCATCGCCTTCGCCGCGATCCGGGTCGCCTCCCACACCGCCGACCCCTTCGTGCGCTACATGAGCTTCGGCATCGTGGTCTGGCTGCTCGGCCAGATGATCATCAACGTCGGCATGGTGCTCGCGCTGCTGCCCGTCATCGGGATCCCGCTCCCGCTCGTCTCGTACGGCGGCTCCGCGCTGGTGCCGTCCCTGGTGGCGCTCGGCCTGCTGATCGGGTTCGCGCGTCGCGAGCCCGAGGCCGCCCGGGCGCTCGCCCAGCGCAAGAAGGACCGCTCGGCCGGAGTCTCCGCCGGCCGGGTCGCCAACTAGGGTTGGACTCGATGCGCGTTCTTCTCGCCGGTGGTGGCACCGCCGGCCACACCTCGCCCCTGCTTGCCACGGCCGACGCGATCCGGCGCCTGGCTCCCGACCTCGGCATCGAGGTCGAGATCACCTGCCTCGGCACCCCGCGTGGCCTCGAGAACAGGGTGGTCCCGGAGGCGGGCTATCCCCTCGAGCTGATCCCCCCGGTCCCGTTGCCGCGCAAGCCCAACGCCGACCTCGTCAAGGTCCCGGCCCGCCTACGACGCGCGGTCAAGGACACGCTCGAGGTCGTCGACCGGATCCGGCCCGACGTCGTGGTCGGCTACGGCGGCTACGTCTCGATGCCGGCCTACCTCGCCGCCCGGCGCCGCAAGCTGCCGCTGTTGGTCCACGAGCAGAACGCCGTCCCCGGCCTGGCCAACAAGGTCGGCGCCCGTGTCGCTCAGCGGGTCGCGGTCAGCTTCCCCGACACCCCCCTGCCCAAGGCGGAGTACGTCGGGCTGCCGATCCGCACGATGATCTCCGGTCTCGACCGCGCGGCGCTCCGGGCCGAGGCGCGCGACTTCTTCGGTCTCGACCCCGACCGCCCCACGCTGCTGGTCACCGGCGGCTCCCAGGGCGCCCGCAAGCTCAACCAGTCGGTGTCGGGGGCGGCGGCCACGCTTGCCCAGGCCGGCATCCAGGTGCTCCACGTCGTCGGTCCGCAGGGCGAGGCCATGCCCGAGGGCGCCGACGTCCCCTACGTCGTGGTCAACTTCGTCGACCGGATGGACCTCGCCTACGCCGCCGCCGACCTGGTCGTGTGCCGGGCCGGCGCCAGCAGCGTCACCGAGGCCGCCGCCGTCGGGCTGCCCGCCATCTTCGTGCCGCTGCCGATCGGCAACGGCGAGCAGCACCAGAACGCTCGTCCGGTCGTCGACGCCGGCGGAGCCCTCCTGGTCAAGGACGCCGATCTCACGCCCGGCTGGGTCGCGCGCACAGTGACGGCGCTGGTCACCGACCCCGATCGTCTGGCCGCGATGGGGTCGGCCGCCTCGGCACTGGTCCCGCGCGACGCCGACGAGAAGCTGGCCCGGATGGTGTTCGGGGCCGCCCAGGGGTCGTCGACGTGAGGGTGCCCGTTCCCGACGTCGTGCTCCCGGCCGACCGGCTGGGACGCGTCCACTTCGTCGGCATCGGTGGCGCCGGGCTGTCCGGGATCGCCCGGATCATGCTGGCCCGAGGCATCGCGGTCAGCGGCAGCGACGGCACCGACTCACCCACGCTCGACGTGCTGCGCGCCCTCGGCGCCCGGGTCCACCTCGGTCACGCCGCGGTGCAGGTCCGCGACGTCGACACGGTGATCGTCTCCACGGCCGTTCGTGACGACAACCCGGAGTACCTCGAGGCAGTGCGGCAGGGTCTGCGGATCCTGCCCCGATCGGCGGCGCTCGGCTCGGTGATGGCCGGTCGCCGGGTGCTGGCGGTCGCGGGCACGCACGGCAAGACGACCACCACGTCGCTGTTGACGGTCGCCCTGCAGGCCGCCGGCGCCGACCCGGCGTACGCCATCGGTGGAGAGCTGACCGCGACCGGCGTCAATGCCGCCGACGGCACGGGCGACGTGTTCGTCGCCGAGGCCGACGAGAGCGACGGCGCCTTCCTGCACTACGCGCCGTACGCCGCGATCGTCACCAACGTCGACGCCGATCACCTCGACCAGTGGGGCACCCCCGAGGCGTACGCCGCGGCGTTCGACGAGTTCGCCGACACCCTCGACCCTGACGGCTTCCTGGTCTGCGTCGTCGACGACCCGGGCGCCGCGGCCCTGGCCGAGCGGCACCGCGCCGCCGGCCGCCGGGTCGTGACGGTCTCCGCGCAGGAGCCGGGCGCGCTGGCCGACGTACGGCTCTGGTCGCCGGGGGAGCACTACCTGGCCGACGCGCTCGCCGCGCTGGCCGCCGGGCGCGAGCTCGGCTTCGCCGAGGACGACCTGGTCCGCGGACTGGTCTCCTACACCGGCACCAAGCGCCGGATGGAGCGCAAGGGCGAGGCCGGCGGCGTCCGGGTCTACGACAGCTACGCGCACCACCCGACCGAGATCATCGGCGACCTCCAGGCGGCCCGCGCGGTCGCGGGGGAGGGACGTGTCGTCGTCGCCTTCCAGCCCCACCTGGTCTCGCGCACCCGCATCTTCGGCATCGCCATGGGCGAAGCGCTCGGAGCCGCCGACGAGGTGGTCGTCCTCGACGTCTACCTGGCCCGCGAGGATCCCGACCCGGAGGTCACCGGCGCGCTGGTCGCGGGCGCCGTACCCCTTCCGCCCGAGCAGGTCGCCTACGTCGCCTCCTTCGAGGACGTGGCCGCCGAGCTGGTCGCCCGGGCCCGTCCCGGCGACCTGGTGCTCACCCTCGGCGCGGGCACGGTCACCACGATCGGACCCGCGGTCCTGAAGCTGCTCGCCGATGGCTAGGCGCACCAAGGAGGACCGGACCCGTCGTCGGTTCGCGCGCCGGCAGTGGACCCGCCGCTGGCTGACCTGGAAGCCGCTGGTCGTGGTCGTCGTGCTGATCGCTCTGCTGGTCGGCGCGATCTGGCTGGTCTTCTTCTCCTCCTACCTCTCCGTTCAGGGTGTCGAGGTGGAGGGCACCGACCAGCTCTCGGCGAGCGAGGTACGCCGGGCCGCGGACGTGCCCGAGGGTGACCCGCTGGCTCGGGTCGACCTCGACCGGATCCGCTCCCGGGTCGAGGCGCTGGCGCCGGTGAAGTCCGCGGACGTCTCCCGGGCCTGGCCCGACCAGGTCCTGATCGCCGTGGTCGAGCGCGAGCCGATCGCGGTCGTCGACGTGGGGGGCCAGCTGCGCGGGATGGACGAGGACGGTGTGGTCTTCCGTGACTACGACCGGGCCCCGGCCGGTCTGCCCCGTGTCGAGACCTCGGCGGACACCGGCAGCGAGGCGCTGCGCGAGGGCGCCCTCGTCGTGGCGGCACTGCCGGCCGACCTGGCGGCCTCGGTCGACCACGTCGTCGTCGAGACCGTCGACGACATCTCCCTGGTGCTGAAGGACGGCCGCGAGGTCGAGTGGGGGAGCTCGGAGCAGTCCGACCAGAAGGCCGAGGTCCTCGCCGATCTGCTCGAGGCCCGCCAGGCCGACCACTACGACGTCTCCGTGCCGGGTCTGCCCACCACCCGTTGACCCGCCGAAATTCGGGCGGGTGGAGATCCCTGGGCGTGTCTCCACGATCTGGCGGTGGCTGGTGCCTACTGTCGTGACCACGGCGAGGTTGACATAACTATAACCCTCAGGTTGAGGGTAAGAGTTCAGGGACACGCCGTCTTCCCCGATCAACTCCCCGGTCCAACCGGTCCATCCGCACCCACAGCGAGAGGCGAGACTGCCGTGGCAGCAGCACAGAACTACCTGGCAATCATCAAGGTCGTCGGCATCGGCGGTGGTGGGGTCAACGCCGTCAACCGGATGATCGAGGTCGGACTCAAGGGTGTCGAGTTCATCGCGATCAACACCGACGCCCAGGCGTTGCTGATGAGCGACGCCGACGTCAAGCTCGACATCGGCCGCGAGCTCACCCGCGGTCTCGGCGCCGGCGCCAACCCCGAGGTGGGCGCGAGGGCCGCCGAGGACCACTCGGACGAGATCGAAGAGGTCATCAAGGGCGCCGACATGGTGTTCGTGACGGCTGGCGAGGGTGGCGGCACCGGCACCGGCGGCGCTCCAGTCGTGGCCCGGATCGCTCGCTCCCTCGGCGCGCTGACCATCGGTGTCGTGACCCGGCCGTTCGCGTTCGAGGGCCGTCGTCGTGCCGGCTCCGCTGAGGAGGGCATCGCGCAGCTGCGCGAGGAGGTCGACACCCTCATCGTGATCCCCAACGACCGGCTGCTGTCGATCAGCGACCGCAACGTCTCGGTGCTCGACGCCTTCAAGCAGGCCGACCAGGTGCTGCTGCAGGGCGTCTCGGGCATCACCGACCTGATCACGACCCCGGGCCTGATCAACCTCGACTTCGCCGACGTGAAGTCCGTGATGTCCAACGCGGGCTCCGCGCTGATGGGCATCGGCTCTGCTCGTGGCGAGGACCGCTCGGTCGCCGCCGCCGAGATGGCCGTCTCCAGCCCGCTGCTCGAGGCCAGCATCGACGGCGCGCACGGCGTGCTGCTCTCGATCGCCGGTGGCTCCGACCTGGGTCTCTTCGAGATCAACGAGGCGGCTGCGCTGGTCGCCGAGGCCGTGCACGAGGACGCGAACATCATCTTCGGTGCGACCATCGACGACGCGCTCGGCGACGAGGTGCGGGTGACGGTCATCGCCGCCGGTTTCGACGGCGGCATGCCCAAGCGCACCACCGACGGCGCCGTTCTCCGTCGCGATGCCAAGCCGGCTCAGGGCCCGTCCGACGCCAAGGGCGGGTCGGTGCCGAGCGCCGAGGTCAAGGAGAAGGTGCCGGCCGGTGTGCAGGCCAGCACCCCACCGGCTCCCCAGCAGCCCGTCCGGCAGGCTCCGCGTCAGGTCGAGTTCGACGATGACGACCTGGACATCCCCGACTTCCTGAAGTAGTCGGTTGTCCTCCCTCCGCACCTCACGCGACGACCACCACCAGGTGGGCGGATGAGCCGCCGCGACGAGCTCACCGCCAACCTGGAGGCGGTCCGAGGGCGGATCGCCTCGGCCTGCGCCGACGCTGACCGGGCGCCGGACGACGTACGACTGGTGGTGGTGACGAAGTTCTTCCCCGCCTCCGACGTACGCCTGCTGGCGGAGTTGGGAGTCACCGACGTGGGGGAGAACCGGCACCAGGAGGCGGAGGCCAAGGCTGCCGAGTGTGGCGACCTCGGACTGACCTGGCACTTCATCGGGGGGCTGCAGAGCAACAAGGCGGCAGCGGTGGCGGGGTACGCCGACGTCGTCGAGTCGGTCGACCGGCCCAAGCTGCTCGAGCCGCTCGGCAGCGGTGCGCGGGCACGCGCCCATGAGGTCGAGGTGCTGCTCCAGGTCAGCCTCGACCCACCGGACGCCACCGGTCGGTCCGGCGCCGAACCCGATCAGCTGGCCGCGCTCGCTGCGGCGGTCCACGACGTCGAGAGCCTGCGGCTGCGGGGGCTGATGGCGGTCGCGCCGCTCGGTGAGGATCCCGCTTCGGCGTTCGCCCGGCTCGCCGGGATCCGCCAGGAGCTCCTCGCCGACCACCCCGAGGCGACGTGGCTCTCGGCGGGGATGAGCGGCGACCTGGAGCACGCGATCCACGCAGGCGCGACACACGTACGCATAGGCTCCGCGGTCCTCGGTTCGAGGCCTCGGTTCACGTAGGGTCACAACACCAGCAGTGCGTCCCCTCCGGGGGCGCCTAGTTCCGGAGGACAACTGTCATGAGCGGTTCGATGCGCAGGATCGGCGAGTACCTCGGCCTGCTCGAGGACACCGGCCGGTACGACGACGAGTACGGCGACTACGCCGGCGATCCCGAGACCCAGGAGACGTCCGCCGTGGCAGTCGCGCGGCCCTCGAAGCGGGAGAGTCGCCCCGCACCGGTGTCCGACCTCGCCGAGCGCCGCCGCCCGGCCCCTGGTCCGACGGGAGTGGTGGCCGAGCTGTCCCGCATCACGACACTCCACCCACGCACCTACAACGAGGCGCGCACCGTGGGTGAGAACTTCCGCGAGGGCACCCCGGTGATCATGAACCTCTCGGAGATGGACGACAATGACGCCAAGCGTCTCGTCGATTTCGCTGCGGGCCTGGTGTTTGCCACTCGTGGCACCATCGAGCGCGTCACTGCCAAGGTGTTCCTGCTCTCGCCGCCGAACGTCACGGTGGCCGCTGAGGACAAGCAGCGTCTTGTCGAGGGTGGGTTCTTCAACCAGAGCTGAGGATTTACGTTGCACACCGTCGGGTCGGTCATCGAGATCGTCCTCTGGGCCTTCATCGCGCTGCTCTGGATTCGCTTCGTTGTCGACTGGGTGCAGATCTTCGCCCGGTCCTGGGCGCCGCGCGGCGTCCTGCTGGTGACCCTCGAGGGCGTCTACTCGACCACGGACCCACCGATCAAGGCGCTCCGCCGCGTGATTCCGCCGCTGCGGCTCGGGAGTGTCTCCCTGGACCTGAGCTTTCTGATCGTGATGATTGCGGCCTACGTGCTGCTCACGATCAACCGCAACATCTTCTTCTGATGAGCCCGCGTAGTAGTGGTGCTGATGGTGCAGGTGACTCAGGCACCACTTCAGGCGCTATTGTTCGACCGACAGTTACTTTGACGATCAATGAATGGGTGAGGTCATGCCGCTGACGCCTGAGGACGTGAGTAACAAGCGCTTTACTCCCGTCCGGCTCCGTGAGGGCTACGACATGGGTGAGGTCGACCAGTTCCTCGACGAGGTAGAGGCCGAGCTTGCGAGGCTGACGAAGGAGAACGACGACCTCCGGTCGAAGCTGACCGCAGCCCAGGGCTCCGGTGCCCCGGCCCAGCCGGCCGCACCGCCGGTCGTCGAGGAGAAGAAGCCCGAGCCGGCGCCGGTCGCCGTACCCGAGCCGGTCGCCGCCCCTGCCGCAGCTCCGGCTCCGCAGGAGACGATCCAGGTCCAGACCGTCCCGCAGGCGTCCAACGCTGCTGCCCGGTTGCTCGAGATCGCCACCCGCAACGCGGACGAGCTGGTCGAGGACGCCAAGAACGAAGCCGACAAGATCATCGGTGAGGCTCGCACCAAGGCCGAGAGGCTCGACACCGAGTCCCGCAGCAAGGCCGACCGACTCGAGGCCGACGCCCGCACCCGTGCCCAGATGCTCGACTCTGAGACGGCCGAGCGCCGTCGCCAGATGTTCGGCGACCTGGAGAAGGAGCGGGACAAGCTGAGCAACGAGGTCGAGAACCTCCGGTCCTTCGAGCGCGAGTACCGCTCTCGCCTGAAGAGCTACTTCAGCCAGCAGCTGGAGTCGCTCACCGGTGAGTCCGAGACTCCGACGAGCTCCGGCGAGGAGACCCCAGCGCCCAAGCGGCTCCGGTCGATCCTCGGCGAAGACGACGCCTGACCCTGACAGTCGCCACCGGCCGGACCCCTGTGGGGCCCGGCCGGTGGCAATTTCACCCCTTTCGGCTGAGTTGAGGGGGTGGCAGTCAGCGGCTACCCTCCGTGCACACCTGTGGGACGAACCACAGTCGCCCAAGGCCGAGGAGGCCCGTAGATGGCTCGCACTACGAGGAAGTCGATCGCCGGACAGGCGGCGACCGCCGCCCGCAAGGTGATCTCCCGGCGTCCAGCGCCCTCCACCACCACGGCGAAGGCTGCATCAGGCACCAAGAACGGCGCATCGGCGAAGAAGGCTGCGCCCGCGAAGAAGGCGGCCCCGGTCAAGAAGGCGGCGCCGGCGAAGAAGGCGGCCCCGGTCAAGAAGGCGGCGCCCGCGAAGAAGGCGGCCCCGGCCAAGAAGGCGGCACCGGCGAAGAAGGCGGCCCCGGTCGAAGAAGGCGGCGCCCGCGAAGAAGGCGGCCCCGGTCAAGAAGGCGGCGCCCGGCGAAGAAGGCGGCACCGGTCAAGAAGGCGGCACCGGTCAAGAAGGCGGCTCGCCCGCGAAGAAGGCGGCACCGGTCAAGAAGGCAGCGCCCGCGAAGAAGGCGGCACCCGCGAAGAAGGCGGCACCGGTCAAGAAGGCGGCACCAGCGAAGAAGGTCGCACCCGCGAAGAAGGCCGCGACTCGCAAGGCGACCGCCAGTGCGCTCGTCGTGGGCGCCGGCGAGGCCGCGTGGACCAAGTCCGAGCTCAAGGAGGTGCTCGACGAGCTGCATGAGCAGCGTGGGCACAGCCTGGACCTGATCGAGGACCTCGACAACGAGCTCAACGGATTGATGCGCGACTCCGGTGACGGGGCTGGTCAGGACCAGGCCGACCTGGGCGCGACCAGCTTCGAGCGGGACCACGAGCTGACCGTTCTCAACAGCGAGCGGGACAAGCTGGCCCAGATCGACCGGGCACTGGCCCGCATCGACGACGGCACCTACGGCGTCTGTGAGTCGTGCGGCAACCCGATCGGCAAGATGAGGCTGATGGCGTTCCCCCGTGCCACACTGTGCATGACATGCAAGCAGCGCGAGGAGCGTCGCTGACCGGCGACATCGAGAGTCCCAGTCCGACCCGACCCCGCGGCTCTCGAGCTCGGTTGCTGGCCGTGTTCGCAGGTGTCGCGCTCACGGCGTACGCCGTCGACGTCGTCAGCAAGATGATCGCGGTCGACCGGCTGACCGATCGTCCGGACGTCAAGGTGGTCGGCGACCTGCTGGTCCTCCACCTGGTCCGCAACCCGGGTGCCGCGTTCAGCACCGGCACGGCCTACACCGAGGTGCTCAGCATCGTCGCGATCGCCGCGGTGGTGGTGATCCTCGTGGTCGCCCGGCGGATCGGGAGCCTCGGTTGGGCTTTCGCCCTCGGACTGCTCTTGGCCGGAGTCGCCGGCAACCTGACCGACCGACTGGTCCGCGAGCCCGGGCCGCTGCGCGGTCACGTGATCGACTTCTTCATGCTGCCGCACTGGCCGGTCTTCAACGTCGCCGACATGTGCATCGACGCCGCCGCGGTGCTGATCCTGATCCAGGTCTTCCGTGGCGTCCGCGTCGACGGCACCCGCGCCGCGCGCGAGTCCAGGCCCGAGCCGGAGGCACAGTCGTGACCGGCCTCGCCGACCACCGCATCCTCACGGTTCCCGAGGGTCTCGCCGGGGAGCGTGTCGACGCCGCGATGGCTCGCCTGTTCGGGCTCTCCCGCAGCCGTGCCGCTGACCTGATCGCCAGCGGCCACGTCGAGCTCGACGGCGCAGCGGTCGTCAAGAGTGACCGGGTGCTGCCGGGGTCGGTGCTCGACGTCCGCATCCCGGTCGAGGTCGACCCGCTCGCGGTGACGCCCGAGATCGTCGAGGGCATCAAGATCATCCACGACGACGACGCCATCGTCGTGATCGACAAGCCCGTCGGCGTCGCCGTTCATCCCTCGCCGGGCTGGTCGGGTCCGACAGTGGTCGGCCACCTTGCCGGCGCCGGCTTCCGGATCTCCACCAGCGGGGCCTCCGAACGGCAGGGCATCGTGCAGCGCCTCGACGTCGGAACGTCCGGCGTGATGGTGATCTGCAAGTCCGAGCACGCCTACTCCGTGCTCAAGAACGCCTTCCGCCACCGCACCGTCGACAAGGTCTACCACGCTCTGGTGCAGGGGCATCCTGACCCGCATGAGGGCACGATCGACGCTCCGATCGGGCGCCATCACAAGTCGGACTGGAAGTTCGCCGTGATGGCCGACGGACGGCACAGCGTGACCCACTACGAGACGCTCGAGGCACACCGGTTCGCCAGCCTGCTCGAGGTCCACCTCGAGACCGGCCGCACCCACCAGATCCGCGTCCACATGGCGGCGCTCAAGCACCCCTGTGTCGGCGACCTGACGTACGGCGCCGATCCCTCGCTGGCCAAGCGGGTCGGCCTCGAGCGGCAGTGGCTGCATGCCAAGCGGCTCGGCTTCGAGCACCCGGACACGGGGGACCACGTCGAGTACGAGTCGTCCTACCCCGACGACCTGACAGCAGCCCTGGAAGTCATCCGGGATGCCGACTGACCTGGTCCTCCGACCAGCCTCGCCCGCCGACGCGGAGGCCGTCGCCGCGGTCCAGATCGCCTCGCGTGCCCAGGCCGCGATGCCGCCCGGCACTCCACACCGACGCCGAGGTACGGGCCTGGCTCGCCGGACGGCTGCGCGAGGACGAGGTCTGGGTGGCCGAGGTCGGCGGCATCGTCGCCGGCTACGCCCGGCTGACCCCCACCTGGCTCGATGACCTGTACGTCGCACCGTCGTTCGCCCGCCAGGGCATCGGCTCGGCGCTGCTCGACCTGGTCAAGGCCCAGCGGCCCGGCGGTTTCTGCCTGTGGGTGTTCGAGATCAACGAGCCCGCCCGCGTCTTCTACCGCGGCCACGGGCTGGTCGAGCTCGAGCGCACCGATGGCGACGCCAACGAGGAGCACGAGCCCGACGTACGGATGGCCTGGGCCGGCACCGAGCCGCTCGCCTTCCTCCGGGGTCTGATCGACGAGGTCGACGAACAGCTCGGTGACCTGCTGGCGCGCCGGGTCGCGCTCACCGGCGCGGTCCAGGGCCACAAGACAGCCGCCCGCCGCGACCCCGCCCGCGAGCACGCGATCGCCGAGACGATGGCGTTGCGGGCGCCGGTCCTCGGCACCGACCGACTCTCCCGGATCGTGGACGCGATCATCACCGAGAGCCTGGACGCCACCGAGGGCGGTTTCGAGGCTCCTCGCTAGCGCTCGTCGCACCTCGACCACCGGTGGTCGGTGCGTCCTCCTACAGTGGCATCAGCGGTCGCGTAGGCTGGCGTCCTTCCCCTTGATCGACGCCGCGGTGCTTCCGTGGATCCGCTTCACCATGCCCGCAGACCTGCCAGAGACAAGCACGATCAAGGAGTGGCCCGCGACGATGGCGAACGGCTCTCAGGACTCCTTCGTCCACCTGCACGTCCACACCGAGTACTCCATGCTCGACGGTGCGGCTCGGCTCGGCGCGCTCGCTGAGCGCGCTGCCGAGCTCGAGATGCCCGCGGTCGCGATGACCGACCACGGCAACGTCTTCGGGGCCTACGAGTTCTACGCGAAGGCGAAGAACGCTGGCGTCAAGCCGATCATCGGCATCGAGGCCTACTTCGCCCCCAACATCTCCCGGTTCGAGCGCAAGGGCGTCAACTTCTACGGTGGCGGCCCGGACGACGTCTCCAACCGCGGTGCCTACACCCACATGACCCTGCTCTCGGAGAGCACCGAGGGCATGCACAACCTGTTCCGGCTCTCCACCGGCGCCTGGCGCGACGGCTTCTTCAAGCACCCGCGGATGGACCGGGAGCTGCTCTCCCAGCACGGCAAGGGGATCATCGGCACCACCGGGTGCCCCTCCGGCGAGGTCCAGGTCCACCTGCGGCACGGGGCCTACGACGCCGCTCGGCAGACGGCGGCCGACTTCCAGGACATCCTCGGCAAGGACAACTACTTCCTCGAGCTGATGGACCACGGGCTCGACATCGAGTCCCGAGTTCGCGACGGGCTGCTGCGCCTCGCCAAGGACCTCCAGATCCCGCTGCTCGCGACCAACGACTCGCACTACGTTCACCAGGAGGATGCGAAGAGCCAGGAGCACCTGCTCTGCATCAACTCCGGCTCGACGATGGACATCCCGGCCGGTGACGGCCCGGGCCAGCGGTTCGCGTTCAACGGTGACGACTACTACCTCAAGTCGGCCCAGGAGATGCGGGCGCTGTGGGTCGACAAGTACGACCTCCGCGAGGCCTGCGACAACACGCTGCTGATCGCCGAGCGCTGTGACGTCTCCTTCACCGAGGGCAACGGCACCTTCATGCCGCGCTTCCCCTGTCCCGAAGGCGAGAGCGAGGACTCCTGGCTGGTCAAGGAGGTCGAGAAGGGGCTGGAGTTCCGCTACCCGGCGGGCATCCCCGACGACGTACGCAAGCAGGCGAACTTCGAGGTCGGCGTCATCACCCAGATGGGCTTCCCGGGCTACTTCCTCGTGGTTGCCGACTTCATCAACTGGGCCAAGGACAACGGCATCCGGGTCGGGCCCGGGTCGTGGCTCCGGCGCCGGCTCGATGGTCGCCTACGCGATGCGCATCACCGACCTGGACCCGTTGGTCCACGGCCTGATCTTCGAGCGGTTCCTCAACCCGGACCGCGTCTCGATGCCCGACTTCGACATCGACTTCGACGAGCGCCGTCGTGGCGAGGTGATCCGCTACGTCACCGACAAGTACGGCGACGACCGGGTCTCGATGATCGTCACCTACGGCACCATCAAGGCCAAGCAGGCGGTCAAGGACTCCTCGCGGATCCTCGGCTACCCGTTCGCCATGGGCGACCGGATCACCAAGGCGATGCCGGCCGCGGTGATGGGCAAGGACGTCCCGCTCCAGCAGATCTTCAACGCCGAGCACAAGCGGTTCGGCGAGGGCGGCGAGTTCCGCGCGCTGTACGACGCCGACAACGACGTCAAGCGCGTCGTCGACACCGCCATCGGTATCGAGGGCCTCAAGCGGCAGTGGGGTGTGCACGCCGCCGGCGTGATCATGTCCAGCGAGCCGCTGCTCGACATCATCCCGATGCTCAAGCGCCCCGCCGACGGCGTGATGATCACCCAGTTCGACTACCCGACCTGTGAGTCGCTCGGCCTGATCAAGATGGACTTCCTCGGGCTGCGCAACCTCACGGTCCTCGACGACGCGGTCCGCAACATCGCGGCCAACCGCGGCTGAGACCGCGTCCTCGAGGACCTCGAGCTGACCGACGAGGCCGACGCAGCTCCTCGCAGCGCGGTGACACCTCGGCGTCTTCCAGCTCGACGGCGGCCCGATGCGCGCGCTGCTGCGCAGCATGCGGCCCGACAGTTCGAGGACATCTCGGCCGTCGGCGCGCTCTACCGACCCGGCCCGATGGGCGCCGACCTCGCACAACAAGTACGCGCGCCGCAAGACCGGTCGCGAGCCGGTCGAGGCGCTGCACCCGGAGCTG
>CAVOFS010000007.1:0-151146 GCA_963695055.1 uncultured Actinomycetota bacterium
AAGGCCGGCCTGACCCGCCAGGGTCCGGGCATCTGGACCCAGCTCGGCTTCCCGCCGTACCTGCGCCAGCAGTGCGAGCTCAGCCTGCGCCGTCTCGGAGTCGACGTCATCGACCTCTTCCAGCTGCACCGGATCGATGCGGCGTACCCGCTCGAGGACCAGGTCGGCGAGTTCAAGGCGCTGCAGGACGAGGGCAAGATCCGCCACATCGGCCTGTCCGAGGTCACCGTCGACCAGATCAAGGCCGCCCGTGAGATCGCCGAGATCAGCACCGTGCAGAACCTCTACAACCTGGCGAACCGCAGCTCCGAGGACGTCCTGGACTACTGCGAGTCCGAGGGCATCGGCTTCATCCCGTGGTTCCCGCTCGCGACCGGTCAGCTCTGAGGAGGACGGCCCGCTCGCGCAGGCCGCGCGCGACCACGACGCGACGCCGTCCCAGCTCGCGCTGGCCTGGCTGCTGCGCCGCTCGCCGGTGATGCTGCCGATCCCGGGCACCTCGAGCGTCGACCACCTCGACTCCAACACCGCGGCCGCCGCGATCGAGCTGACCGACGACGAGTTCGAGGCGCTCTCGGCTCTCGGCTGACGGCCTCCCGCAGAACAGGTCCGGGCCCGGATCCCCAGCTGGTGCTGGGGTCCGGGCCCGGACTCGTGGGTGGAGCAGGTGGATCAGACGGCCATCACTTCACCTTCACCGCGGCAGAGGCCTTCGAGACCGAGGCGTAGCCGGGCTTGGTCGCCGTGACCGTCACCGACACCTTGGCGCCACGGTCGGCCGCCTTCAGCACGTAGGTCGCACTGGTGGCCCCAGCGATGGCCTGACCGTCGCGGTGCCACCGGTACTTCAGGGTGCTGCCGGCCGTGTGGCTCGCGACCGTCGCGGTGAGCGACTTGCCGACCTTCGCAGTGCCCTTGACGACCGGCTTGGCCAGACTGAGCGGCGCTCCCTTCACGGTGACCGACCCCACCGGGCTGACGTTCCCGGCGACGTCGGTCGCCCGGTAGGTCACCGCGGTGGAGGCTCCCGGGACGCCGACCGGCCCGGCGTAGGCGAGCCACGTGGTGCCGTCCAGCGAGTACTCCACCGAGTCCACGCCGGACAGCGCGTCGGACGCCTGGAGGACCAGCGTGCCCGCGGTCGTGCTCGCCGCCACGGTCGGTGCCTCGGAGTCGATCTTGACGCTCAGCGTCTCGATCGTGGAGTACGACCCGTCGTCCCCGACCGCGAAGGCACGCACCTCGTGCACGCCGTCGCCGGTGACCGTGACCGGTCCCGTGTAGGGCAGCAGCTCACCCGAGTCGGTATCGACGTAGATCTGGGCGTGGTCGGGATCGTCCACGGAGACCGAGACGGTGACCGGCCCGTTGTACCAACCACTGGTCGGTGCCGGGGTGCCTGCGGTGACGCTCAGCTGAGGACCGTCCACGCTCGGGTGTGAGCGCACGACGGGTCCGGTGGTGCTGGACATGACCGACGGGAGGTCGTCGAACTGTGCGGTGTAGCTGCCCACGTCGATCCCCGCGACACCCTTGATGCCGGCCAGCTGCGCGAACTGCGCCGACTGCCGGACCGTGGTCGAGCACCCGGATGGCCGAGCGCTGCAGGTCACCGAGCCGCATGTTCCAGCCGGCGGCCGGGTAGCTGCCCTTGACCACGACGGTGTACGCCGTGACCGGGCTCGTCGCGTTCGCCGGGTCTGCGTGGACGACGTTCGGTCAGCGTGACGCCGGCCTTCTGCGCCGCCGTCAGCGCGCGTGCCCGCCAGGATGCGCCGCCGTCTGCGTGTAGGCGTCGTCCACGGAGGTGAACTTCGCGTTCGGGGTGAACACCTGGTTGTTGATGACGTCGACCGTCGTCGTGCCCGAGGCCGGGACCTTGGTCAGGTCGGTGCTCGAGTCGACCGTGGTGCTGATCGTCTCGGTGCCGGTCGCCGACGGGGTCAGGCCGTTGAAGGACCACGCGTAGGTGGTGCGCGTGGCGCGTGACGGTCTTGTTGTAGACGGGCAGGCCCGGAGACGTCGATCGTCGGCGGGACCTTGATCGTCGCGTTGATGACGTTCTGCGGAGCGTTGCCGGGCTCGATCAGGTCGTTGCCGGCGTACATCGTCGCGACGGTGTCGTGGCTGCCGCCCCAGTCGGACATCACGGTGCCCTTGAAGCCCCACTCGCCGCGGAGCACGTCCTCGAGCAGGTCGTAGTTCTGCGCCGCGTAGGTGCCGTTCACCTTGTTGTAGGAGCTCATCACGGCCATCGGCTGCGACGACTTGACGGCGATCTCGAAGCCCTTGAGCTCGATCTCGCGCAGCGCCGCGCTCGCTCGCGACGATGTCGCCACCGCTGCGCTGGGTCTCCTGGTTGTTGGCCGCGAAGTGCTTGATCGTGACGCCCTCGCCCGGCACGCGACTGCACACCGAGCGTCGTGGCCGCGGCGGTCAGGCCGGAGACCACGCGGGTCCTCCGAGTAGTACTCGAAGTTGCGGCCGTTGAGCGGGTCGCGGTGGATGTTCATGCCGGGCGCGAGCCACAGGGAGACGCCGTACTCCTGCATCTCCTTGCCGATCGCTGCGCCGACCTCGCGTGACCAGGTCACGGTTCCAGGTCTGCGCGAGCGCCGTGCCGACCGGCCACGCGGTCCCGAACTGGTAGGTCGCCGGGGTGGTGGCGATCTTCTGCGTGATCCGCAGGCCGGCCGGGCCGTCCGAGAGGGTCAGGGCGGGGATGCCGAGGTTCTCGTACTTGGCGGTCGTGTAGCCGGCGGCGCCGGTGGCGGACAGCGTCGAGCCGACGGCGCTGGCGCCCTCGACGATGTTCGCGAGCTGGGTGACGCTGAGCTTGGCGACGAACTGCTCGATCGTCGTGGTGCCCTTGGCGACGTCGTACAGCGTGCTGGCCGGGTCGGTCGTGACGCTCTCGACGGTCTCGCCGGTCTTGGGCGCGTACGGCGCGCCGGTGCCCTCCCAGCTCGTCTGGCCGGGTCCAGGTAGGCCGTGGTACCGACGAGATCTGGCTGCCGTCGATCGCGAAGTACGGCGAGCGTGCTGTCGACCGCCACGTCCTGCTGGACGGCCGAGGCCGACTGCTTCGGGCGTGAAGCCCGCGGTGCTCGAGCGTCAGCTTCGGGGCTGCGGCGATCTCGTCCGCTCTGGCCGTCGTAGGTGTAGAAGCTCGCCGGGTCGCTCGTGAGCTCGGTGGCGGGCTTCTCGTCGTCGACGAGCTGGCTCGAGTCCTGCTCGGTCACCGTCTTCGTCGCGAGGCGCGATCGTCGCGGCCACCTGCGTGTTCCGCGACGAGCTACCGACGCGGATCGACGTAGTCGCCCGCGTCCATGCACGTACTGCGAGGTGGTCTCGTCGTAGGACGACATCTCCGTGGTGTCGTACGTGATGGTGACCATCTGCGAGGCCCCGGGGGCCAGCACGTCGGTCTTCGCGTAGCCCGCGAGCTCCTGGTACGGCTTGTCGAGACCGGTCTGCGGCGCGGAGAAGTAGGTCTCGACGACCTCCTTGCCGCGCGGCGTCACCGACGTTGGTGACCTTGGCCTTGACCGTCACCTTGTCCATGTCGGCCGTCACGCTCTGCGGCGTCGATGTGGAAGCTCGTGTACGACAGGCCGTAGCCGAACGGGTAGTCGACCACCTGTCCGGGTCGGGCCGGCGTCGAGCGATCTTGTAGAACGAGTCGAAGTAGCGGTAGCCGACGTAGACGCCCTCGCTGTAGGTCTCGGGCGACGAGCTGCCGTCGTTGTTCGCGAAGGTCGCGGCCGCCGGGTAGTACGAGTACTTCGAGGCCCACGTGTCGGTGAGCTTGCCCGAGGGGTTCACCTCGCCGTCGAGGACCTCGGCGAGCGCGTTGCCGCGACTCCTGGCCGGCCTGGCTCATCAGCAGCAGCGAGTCGACGGCCTTGCCGCCGTCAGGGTCGTTGGCGGACGCGTTGATCTCGTCGAAGAACGACGTGTCGACGACGCCGCCGACGTTGAGGACGACGACCACGTGCGCGTAGGTCTGGCCGATGCGCTGGATGTCGTCGTACTCGGTGTCGGTCAGCAGGTAGTCGCCGGCACCGGACTTGCGGTCGGCACCCTCACCGGAGTTGCGCGCGACCACGAAGATCGCGGTGTCGGTCGGCGCGGTCGGCTGGACGCGAGGCGCGGGTGAGCAGCTGCTCGACCGACGAGTAGTCGATCGTCGGGCCGAAGATCGAGCCGCCGGTGCTCGGCGGGTACTTGGTGTCGAACGCCGTCGTCATCGCGGACCAGTAGGCCGAGCTCGTCGTGACGTCGAAGCCGGCGTTCTCCAGGCCCTGACGCACGTTGACCTTGTAGCGGTTGTTCACGTCGCCCGAGCCCGGTGCCGCCCTTGACGGTCGCGTAGGCGCCGACGCCGAACAGGGCGACGTTGGACGAGGTGGCGATCGGCAGCGGCGCGTCGTTGTTCTCCAGGAGCACCATGCCCTCGGTGGCGGCGCGCTTGGAGAGCTGCGGCGTTGGCGAGCTCGAGGTCGTTCGGACTCGGGTTCGTCGTGGCGCCGCGGCGGCGACCTGCGCCCGACAGCACGAGTGCGGCGACGACCGCGAGTGGGCACCGCCGCGCGCCAGGCCGCGCGGGTGCAGTGAAGGAAGGTGCATGAAGGAAGTCGTCCTCTCTGACAACTGCTTCGACAGGCGCTGAGACCGCGGAAGCGCCTGGCGGCTGACCGAGGCAACCGAGCAACCGGTCGACATCGGCGCATCGTGACGTCCGAAACGGTAGGACCGGCTATTTAGGCCTGTCAATGGCTCGAAAGACGTGGTGACGATCCCACTTTTTAGAGGTCATACCGGTCTATTAAATGAAGCCTGTGATCGGCCCAAAGATGCCGGCGGTTGCTCTACAGTCACCTCGTGCAGCCGAGTTCGTCGACCTGGTCCTCGCCGCGCGAACGGACCCGCGAGGACCTGCTACCACCTGGTCCGTGAGGGACGTGACGTGACGCGCGCCGACCTCGTCGAGCTGACCGGGCTGTCGCGCAGCACGGTGAACAGGCCGTCGGCCGCCTGCTCGACCGACGGCCGGTCAGCGAGGGCGAGGTCGAGGCGAAGGGTCCCGGATCCGGTAGCGGTCGGCCGGCGACCCTGCTGCGCGCGATCGCGTCGGGGACACCCGTCGCCGGCATCGACTTCGGCCACAACCACGTGCACGTGGCCGTCGCCGACGCCCTGGGTAAGTCGATCGCCGAGGAGCGGGTGCAGGTCGACGTCGACCTGAAGGCCGAGGACTCGCTCGACTCGCCGTCGACCTGATCCGGAAGCTCCAGGACCAGCACCAGGGGATCGACTCGTCCTCGGCCTCGTCGCCGGGATCCCGGGGCCCCTCGACGCGAACTCGGGGTTCGTCCGCTCACCCACGATCCTGTCGGCTGGGTCGGACTGGCTCCGGCCGACGAGCTGCGTGCGCGGCTCGACGTCCCGATCCGCGTCGAGAACGACGCCGTCCTCGGCGCCTACGGCGAGCTGCACGGCGGCGTGGGCCAGTTCCGCCGCGACTTCCTGTACGTCAAGGCCTCCCACGGCATCGGGGCGAGGCTGGTGATCGACGGCGTGCCGCTACCGGGGAGCCACCGGACTCGCCGGCGAGATCGGGCACACCCACCTGCGCGGCCACACCGAGCTGTGCCGGTGCGGCAACCGCGGTTGCCTCGAGTCGGTCGTGTCGGTCCAGGCGATGCAAGCGCAGCTCGCCCACGCCCACCCGACCCTGGACCTCTCCGACCTCAGCGCCGACTCCTTCGACGACCCGGTGAGCGAGCGGATCCTCGACGAGGCCGGGCGCACGCTCGGCCGGATGCTCGCCGACCTCTGCAACCTGATCAACCCCTCGGCCCTGGTCATCGGTGGCCTGCTCGGCTCAACCGGCGCCGCGCTGCTGCACGGGGTGGAGTCCTCGATCCGGCGCCACTCCCAGCCCGCGACGGCTGCTGCGATCGAGGTGCTGCCGGCGACTCTGGGCACCCGTGCCGAACTCGTCGGCGCCCTGCACCTGGCGGCGAGTCAGGTCGGGCTGTGAACGACCCCGAGAGCACGGGGTCCGACGTAGACCTGGTCCGCACCCTGGTCGACCTGTGCGAGGTGCTGGATGCCGTGAACACCGGCATCCGTCGCGAGGCCGAGACCCGTTCCGGCCAGAGCCTGCTGCCCACCGCGGAGGTGTCAGTGCTGGTCCATCTGCTCCGGCATCCGGACAGCACGCCACGCACGATCGCGTCCGCGACCTCCGACTCGCGCGCCGCCGTCGAGGCCTCGGCGCGCTCGCTCCAACGGCGCGGACTGATCATCGCGACGGCAGGCGGGACCGGTCCGGACCGGCACTACCGGGCGACGGCGGCCGGCGTCGCCCTGCGCAACACCGCACGTGAGCGTGCCCTCCAGCGGATGCGCTACACGCTGGCCGGGCTCGCACCGGCCGAGGTCGACTCGCTCCGGCAGGCCGTCGGCGGACTCGATGCCCTCGTCGGCGTACTCGGCTTCCGCGAGATCCACGGCGACTACGCCGACGACCCAGAGCTCGACGAACCGGTCGACGACTAAGGATTAGCCGCCTGTCGCAGTGCCCTGAAACACTCGTGGCGATATGTCCAGCCCCGGCCCCCTGACGCTCAGATCGTTCTGGCACGACCTCCCTCGTGAGGGCAAGCTCCTGCTCTCGGTGGTCGTCTTCGAGTTCATCGGCACCGGTCTGGTCCTGCCGTTCAACATCGTCTATCTCCATGAGGTGCGCGGCTTCACGCTCAGCGACGCGGGCCTGCTGCTGGCACTGCCGCCCCTGGTGGGCTTCCTGGTGGTCGGACCGGGTGGTGCCGCCATCGACCGATGGGGTGCTCGCCGGATCCTGATCGGCGCCCTGGTCCTCCAGGTCATCGGCAACGTGGTGCTCGCGTTCGCCGACACCCAGTCCCTCGCTGCCGTCGCGCTCCTCCTCAACGGTGTCGCCTTCGGCGTCTCCTGGCCGGGCTTCCAGGCGTTCATCGCCGCGGTGATCCCCTCCGAGCTCCGACAGCGCTACTTCGGCGTCAACTTCACGCTGCTCAACCTCGGCATCGGCATCGGTGGACTCATCGCCGGGGTGGTGGTCCGGGTGGACCATCTGGCGACGTTCCAGCTGATCTACCTGGGCGACGCACTGAGCTATCTGCCGGCGCTCTTCTTGATGCTCATCCCGCTGCGCCACGTCGCGGGCCGGGTCGAGCACCAGGTCGAGGCCGGCGAGAAGGTCGGCTACCTGGCGGTCGTACGCCGGCCCGCGGTCGCCTCGATGCTGGTGCTCAGCTTCGTGTCCTCCTACGTCGGCTACTCGCAGCTGAACGCCGGCATGCCGGCGTACGCGCGATCGGTCGGCGAGATCTCGACACAGGGGCTGGGCTTCGCGTTCGCCGCCAACACCTTGGTGATCGTGCTGCTGCAGCTGGTGGTGCTCCAGCGGATCGAGGGCCGACGGCGTACCCGGGTCATCGCGGTGATGGGTGCGGTGTGGGCGGTGTCCTGGCTGCTGCTCGGCGCGAGCGGGCTGGTGTCCGGTACCTGGGGTGCGACCATGCTGGTCGCCGCGTGCGCCTCGGTCTTCGCCTTCGGCGAGACGCTGCTCCAGCCGACCGTCCCGGCGCTGGTCAACGACCTGGCCACCGACCACCTGCGCGGTCGCTACAACGCCGCGAGCTCGGCGGCCTTCCAGCTCGCGCAGATCATCGCACCGCCCGTCGCCGGCTTCCTGATCGGTCACCACCTCGACAGCATCTACATCGGCACCCTCGTCGTCGGCTGCCTCCTGCTCGGCGTCCTGGCGATCGCCCGCCTCGAGCCACAGCTCCCACCGAACGTCAACGGCGTTCGAGAGCCCGCGCTGGTCGCCGACCCGGACACGGCTCCGCTGCCGAACCCGAAGACCCGGTCCAGCCCGCCGGAGTGACCCTGGTCAGCGGCGGCGGACCCACCAGACGACCAGCCCGACCGCGACCGCAACGCCGGCGACCTGCTTCCAGTAGGCCTTGGCCAGCACCGGCAGCACCGCCGCGCCCAGGTCGAGCGAGTCGTCCTCGGTCGGTGTGAAGGCCGGTGCCGGTGCCGGTGCCGGTGCCGGGCGGGTCGGCGAGGTGCTTGGGGATGGGTTGTTCGGGTAGTCCCTGACGTTCCGGGGCTGGAACCGGCTCGGACACCCCGGAATCGTCAGGGACTACCCCGCCGGTGCCACTGAGCCGCTGCTCCAGACACACCACGAACTGCCCGAGCAGCTTGTCCGAGACGTCCTGCATGACGCCGCGGCCGAACTGGGCGGGCTTGCCGGTGATGGCCAGGTCGGTCACCACCTCGACGGCGGTTCCGGGTGACGCCTCGGTCATCGTGAGCGTGACCTTGGCACCCGCCGTGCCGTTGCCGCGCTTGTCCTTGCCCTTGGCGTCGACCACGAACCGGTGGGCGGACTCGTCCTTCTCGATGAAGGTCCCGGAGCCGTTGTAGACCAACGCGATCGGCCCGAGCTTGACCTTCACCGAGCCGGCGAAGGTGTCGCCCTCGGCCGAGGTGACAGTGGCACCGGGGAAGCACTCCGCCACCGAGGCGATGTCTTGGAAGTGTGCCCAGGTCTCCTCGACCGAGGTCGGGACGGTGAACCGGTGGGTCAGGTCCATCAGGCGGCCCCGGCGGCGGCGAGCAGCGCCCGCCGGGTCAGGACGGTCGAGAGGTGCCGTCGGTAGTCGGACGCGCCGTTCAGGTCGGCGGGCGGGTTGGTCCCGTCAGCGGCGTGCTCGGCGGCGGCGCGGGCCGCCTCCTCGGTGGCGGGTTGACCGGTGATGGCGTCCTCGCTGGCGCGGGCCCGCAGCGGGGTGTTGCCCATGTTGGTCAGCCCGATCCGGGCCTCCGCGATGGTGCCGCCGTCGGTCCGGACCGTCGCCGCGACCGCCACGATCGGCCACTGGTGCGCGACCCGGACGAACTTCTCGTAGTGGGCGCCCCACCCGGTGTGCTTGGGGATCCGCACCTCGGTGAGGATCTCGTCCTCGCCGATCGCGGTCTCGAAGAGGTCGACGAAGAAGTCGTCGGCCGCGACCGTCCGGGTCCCTCCGGGACCAGCGATCACGAACGACGCCCCGAGCGCGAGCGCCGGAGCGCCGAGGTCCCCGGCAGGGTCGGCGTGCGCGAGCGCACCGCCGAACGTGCCGCGGTGGCGGACCTGGGCGTCGGCGAGGTGCTCGACCGCCTTGGTGATCAGCAACGCGTGCTCGGCGACCAGCGGGTCCGACCCGACCTCGACGTGCGGGGTCATCGCCCCGATCACGATCGCGTCGCCGTCGTCGCGGATGCCACGCAGCGACTCGATCTTGCCGAGGTCGATGATCCACTCCGGTGCGTTGAGGCGCATCCGCAGCACCGGCAGCAGGCTCTGCCCGCCGGCGATGATCTTGGCCTCGTCGCCGTACTGCGCGAGTGCGGCCAGGGCCTCCTCGACCGTGGTCGGTGCGACGTAGTCGAACGCTGCGGGAATCATGCTCCGGCTCCTTCGGTGCTCGACGTGCCGGGTTGCTCCTGGTTGCCTGCGGCACCACCGCTCTCGAAGTGCGGCATCGCCGCACCCTCGGTCGCACCACCGGACCCCGGTCCGTTGATCGCGTTCCACACCCGCTCGGGTGTGCACGGCATCTGGATGTCGTTGACGCCGAGATGGCGTACGGCGTCCACCACCGCGTTGACGACGGCCGGCGTCGAGGCGATCGTGCCGGCCTCGCCGACGCCCTTGGTGCCGAGCGTGTTGGTGGTCGACGGGGACGTGGTGTGGTCGATCTCGAAGCTGATCGTGTCGGCGGCGGTCGGCAGCAGGTAGTCGACGAACGACCCGGACACCAGCGTGCCGGAGTCGTCGTACACCGCCTCCTCCCAGAGCGCCTGGGCGATGCCCTGCACCAGTCCACCGTGCACCTGACCGGCGACGATCAGCGGGTTGATGATGTTGCCGATGTCGTCGCAGCAGACGTACTTGCGCATCTTCACCGCACCGGTCTCGGTGTCGACCTCCATGGCGCACAGGTGGGTGCCGTGCGGGTAGTTGAAGTTGACCGGGTCGTACGTCGCCTCGGAGTCGATGTTCGGCTCGACGCCGTCCGGCAGGTTGTGCGCCGCGAAGGCCGCCATCGCGATCTCGGCCATCGCCAGGCCCTGGTCGGTGCCGCGCACGCTGAACCGTCCGCCCGCGAACTCGATGTCGTCGACCGAGGCCTCGAGCAGGTGCGCCGCGATCGGCTTGGCCTTCTCGATCACCTTGTCGGCCGCGCGGACCAGCGCCTCACCACCGACGACCAGCGACCGCGAGCCGTAGGTGTCCAGGCCCTTGTGCGGAGACCTGGGTGTCGCCGTGCAGCACCTCGACGTCCTCGAACGCGACACCGAGCCGGTCGGCGACGATCTGGCTGAACGCCGTCTCGTGGCCCTGCCCGTGCGCGGACGCGCCGGTGACCACCTCGACCTTGCCGGTCGCCAGCATCCGCACGCTCGCGTGCTCCCAGCCGCCGGCGCCGTAGTCGAGCTGACCGAGCACGCGAGACGGTGCGAGGCCGCACATCTCGGTGAAGGTCGAGACGCCGATGCCCAGCTGGACGGTGTCGCCGGACTCGCGGCGCCGCTTCTGCTCGGCGCGCAGCTCGTCGTACCCGAACATCTCCTTGGCCCGCGCGGTGGCGGCCTCGTAGTTGCCGGAGTCGTACTCCAGGCCGGCGACCGTGGTGAACGGGAACTCCTCGTGCTTGATCCAGTTCTTCTCCCGGATCTCGAGCGGGTCGACGCCGACCTCGGCGGCGAGCTCGTCCATGATCCGCTCGATGGCGTACGTCGCCTCCGGGCGGCCGGCGCCGCGGTAGGCGTCGGTCCAGGTCTTGTTGGTGAGCACCGTCTGGCAGGCGAAGTGGTAGGCCGGGAACTTGTAGATCGAGTTGAACATGAAGGCGCCGAGCACCGGGACGCCGCCGCCGACGATCGCGACGTAGGCACCGAGGTCGGCGAGCAGCTCGACCTTGAAGCCGGTGACGGTGCCGTCCTTCTCGGCGGCGAGGGTCAGCTTCTGCCACTGGTCGCGGCCGTGGTGGGCCGAGACGAGCGACTCCGAGCGGGTCTCGGTGTACTTCACCGGCTTGCCGAGCCGGATGCCGACCGCCCAGGCGATCCACTCCTCCGGGCGTCGCCTGGAGCTTGCCGCCGAAGCCGCCGCCGACGTCGGGGGCGATGACCCGGATCTTCGACTCGGGGACGCCGGTCGTCGCGGCCAGCGCGAAGCGCAGGATGTGCGGGATCTGGGTGGCCGACCACATCGTGAACTGCTCGCCGGTCGGGTCGACGACCACGGAGCGCGGCTCCATGAAGGCCGGGATCAGCCGCTGCTGGCGGTACTCGCGCTCGATCACGATGCCGTCGGTGCGGGCCTTGCTGATCGCGTCCTCGACGTTGCCGCCGGTGCCGGCCTCGGCGGAGTCGAAGACCCAGAGCGCCGACTTGTTGGTGCCGAGGTCGGGGTGCGCGAGCACCTCGTCGGCGGCCGACTTCTTGAGGTCGAGGGCCGCGGGCAGCTCGTCGTACTCGACGTCGACCAGCTCGGCGGCGTCGCGCGCCTCGGCCACGGTGCGGGCCACGACGACGGCGACGATCTCGCCGGCGAAGGAGACCCGGTCGGCGGGCATCGGCGAGTGGTTGGGCGTGACCTGGTCGGTCGTGATCGCCCAGGCGTTGATGCAGACCCCGAGCTCGGCGCCGAAGTCGGCGCCGGTCAGCACCGCGACCACGTTGGGCGACGCCTTGGCCGCCTCGGTGTCGATCGAGGTGATGGTGGCGTGGGCGAACGGGCTGCGCACCATCGCGAGGTGCAGCATGCCCGGCAGCGTGAAGTTGTCGGTCCAGCGGGTGCGGCCGGTGATCAGCCGCTGGTCCTCCTTGCGGCGCCGGTCGCGACCGATCTCGCGCTCGACGGCGTCGGCGGGGCGCTCCTGGGTGGCGGTCATGCGGTCACCTCCTGGCCCGAGCGCGTGCTGCACGGCGCGCACGATGTTGTGGTAGCCGGTGCAGCGGCACAGGTTGCCCTCGAGCCCGAGCCGGATCTCTTCCTCGGTCGGGCTTCGGGTTGTTCGTTCAGCAGGTCGACGCTCTGCATGATCATCCCCGGCGTGCAGAAGCCGCACTGCAGGCCGTGGCACTCGCGGAACGACTCCTGCACCGGGTGCAGCTCGCCGTCCTGTGGCCAGCCCCTCGATCGTGGTGACCTCGGCGCCGTCGGCCTGCACCGCGAGCACGTTGCACGACTTCACGCTGGTGCCGTTGAGGTGGACCGTGCACGCGCCGCAGTTGCTGGTGTCGCAACCGATCACGGTGCCGGTCTTGCCGAGCTTCTCGCGGAGGTACTGCACGAGCAGCATCCGGGGTTCGACGTCGTCGGACACGTTCGATCCGTCGACGGTGAGGTTGATCCGGGTCATGGACTCTCCCTTGAGACCTGATGCATCGGGCGGACCTGTGGTGCAGGTCACGCTAGGGAGAGCGGGTTGGCGGAAGGTTGGGCCGACCTGCAGCGGTCAGCGCGCGGCGACCGCCAGCCGCCCCTTCAGCAGCGGTACGGCGGGGTGCGGGCGACCGGCCGAGCGCGGCCAGGCAGACCTCGACCACCTCGGTGTCGTACGGCGCCAGCTCGCTGTAGCGGACCACCGCGTCGGGCTGCGGGTCGGCGAGCAGCGCCTCGCGGACCGCGACGGCGACGTACTCGGCGAGCTCGGTGAGCGCCGGCGAGTTGGTGCCGGGCAGCAGGTCGCCGCCGTAGGCGTCGACCGCCGCAGCCACCCGGCCGCCGCGGAGCAGCGCGAGCACCAGGTCGACGTCGGTGGCGACCGGCATCGTCAGCCGGTAGGGGCGCGAGGCGAGCTGGCCGCCGAGCGCGGAGCGCAGGTGGGAGACCTCGGCCTTGAGGGTGGAGACGGTGACCGCCTGGTCGCCGTAGACCAGCGCGTGCAGGTGCTCGAGCGAGAGGCCCTCGGGGTGCATCGCGAGCAGCGCGAGGATCTCGGTCTGGCGCCGGTTGAGCAGCAGCCGCTGACCGTCGAGCCAGGTCTCGGCGGTGCCGAGCAGCCTCATCACCAGGCCCGGCTCGGTCCGGTCCTCGAAGCCGCCGACGGTGCGGGTGCGATGCCGAGAGCGGCATCGCCGTCTCGATCAGCCGGGCCATCACCCGGGCGGTCGCCAGGCCGATCGGGTGGGTGCGGTCCCAGGTGGTCGAGAGGTCGATGACGCCGAGCTGGGCGCCGGTGACGGGGTCGTGCACCGGCGCGGCCCAGCAGACCCAGTTGTGCACGATCGAGGCGTAGTGCTCGGCGCTGAAGACCATCGCCGGGGTGTCGAGGCGGTTGGCCAGGTCGAGCGCGTTGGTGCCGACGGACTCGTCGTCCCAGCGGCCGCCGACCACGAAGTTGACCGTCTCGGCCTTGCGGCGCATCACGCGGCCGCCGTACGTCCACAGGATCCGGGTCTGCGGGTCGGTGACGGCGACGACGAGGTCGCCGTCCTCGGCGGTACGGCGCAGCTCGGCCTCGACCCGCTCGACGGCGGTCTGCAGCGGCGAGTCCTGCCAGAACGCCTGCGGTCTCGGACTCGTCGGCCAGCGGCGCCTCGGTGACGTCGGGGCTGATCGCGGCCTCGGAGCGGGTCCAGCTGGTCAGGATCTCGGGGCGGACCACGGGCTCGGCCGCGTCGCCGTGCTCGACGAAGGACGTCCACGCGCGCACGGCGTCGAGCCTGCGGATCTGCAGGTCGCTACTCGCCATGCTCACCCCCGGGTGCTCGGTGCCGCCAACGTAGCACCGGGCAGGTGACCGGGGTCACACGACAGACTCCGGCCGCGCTCAGGCTCAGGTCGCGGTGGATCCGGCCGTCGCGGATCCCGCAGCCGCTCGCCGCTGCCGCCCCAGCGCCCCGCGATGATCTCGGCGGCGATGCTGATCGCGGTCTCCTCCGGCGTGCGCGCGCCGAGGTCGAGGCCGATCGGGCTGGAGAGCAGCTCGATCTCCTTGTCGTCGACACCGGCCTCGCGCAGCCGCGCCAGCCGGTCCTCGTGGGTGCGTCGCGAGCCCATCGCGCCGACGTACGCCACCTCGGGCAGCCGCAGCGCGACCTCGAGCAGCGGTACGTCGAACTTCGGGTCGTGGGTGAGCACGGTGATCACGGTGCGCGCCGTCGATCCGGCCGGCGTCCTGCTCGGCCTGCAGGTAGCGGTGCGGCCAGTCGACGACGACCTCGTCGGCCTCGGGGAAGCGGCTGGTGGTCGCGAAGACGGGCCGGGCGTCGCACACGGTCACGTGGTAGCCGAGGAAGCTGCCGACCTTGGCCACCGCTGCCGCGAAGTCGATCGCGCCGAAGACCAGCATCCGCGGCTTGGGCGCGAACGCCCACACGAACACCCGCATCCCCTCGCCGCGCCGCTCGCCGTCGGGGCCGTAGGTCAGCGTCGCGTTGTTGCCCAGCGCCAGCAGACCCGAGCGCGTCGTCGTGGACGGCGTCGTCGGCGCGGGCCGAGCCGAGGGTCGCGGCCGCCGGCGTGTCAGGCCGGACGACGATCCGCCGCCCGAGCCAGGTCGGGTCGGGGTGCTCGATGACGGTCGCCAGCGCGACCGGGCGGCCGGCCTCGATGTCGGCGGCGACCTCCTCGAGCTCGGGGAAGGTCTCGCGGTTGACCTTCTCGACGTAGACGTCGAGGATGCCGCCGCAGGTGAGGCCGACGGCGAACGCGTCGTCGTCGGAGACGCCGTACCGCTGCAGCACCGGCTCGCCGGACTCGACGACCGACTCCGCCAGGTCGTAGACGGCGCCCTCGACGCAGCCGCCCGAGACCGAGCCGACGGCGGTGCCGTCGGGGCCGACCAGCATCGAGGCGCCGGCGGGCGGGGCGCGGACTGGAAGGTCGCGACGACGGTGCCGACGCCGACGGTCTCGCCGGCTCGCCACCACTCCAGCAGCTCGGGCAGCACGTCACGCACGGGAGATCACCTCCGACCAGCTCGGCGAAGGTCGCCAGCGAGTGGCCGGCGACGAAGTCGTCGCAATGCGGCAGCGCGGCGAGCACGCCCTGCTGCACCGGCTCGTAGCCGGACTTGCCGCGGTGCGGGTTGACCCACACCACGCGGTGGGCGATCCGGCGCAGCCGCGCCATCTGCTCGCCGAGCAGCGACGGGTCGCCGCGCTCCCAGCCGTCGCTGAAGACCACGACGACCGCGCCGCGCGCCATGCCGCGCTGTCCCCAGCGGTCGAGGAAGAAGCGCAGCGTCTCGCCGAGCCGGGTGCCGCCCGACCAGTCCGGCACGGTCTCGCCGGCGGCCACCAGCGCGCGTTCGGGGTCGCGGATCCGCATCGACCGGGTGAGGTGGGTCAGCCGGGTGCCGACGGTGAAGGTCTCGACCACGCCGCCCTGCTCGCGGCCGGCCTGGGTGAAGCGGTGCGCAAGACGGAGCAGCGCGTCGGCGTACCCGCTCATCGAGCCGGACACGTCGACCAGCAGCACCACGCGTCGCGGCCGGACGCCCCGACGGCGCCACGCGATCTCGGCCGGCTCGCCCATCCGGCTCAGTGACGCGCGCAGGGTGCGCGAGGCGTCGACCTGGCCGCGGTGCCAGCGCTGGTGGCGGGCGGTACGGCGGACCGGCGGACGCGGGCGCAGGGTGGCGAACATGCCGGCCGAGCCGGTGCTTCTCCGCGGGCGAGAGCGTCGCGACGTCGCGATGGCGCAGCACCTCGACCGCGCTGGCCTTGGCGCGTACGACGTCGTCCTCGGACTCCTCGCCCTCACCGTCGCCCGAACCCTCCGTCTCCGGGAAGTCGGAGAGCGCCGGCGCCGTCGGCGGCTGCCGGGCGCGAGCGCGGCAGCCCGTCTCGGGAGCCGAAGAACGCGTGGAAGACCTGGTCGTAGCGCTCCAGGTCGTCGGGGCCCGCGCAGAGCGTGGCCCGGCCGGCGAGGTAGGTCGCGCGCTGGTCGTCGAGGCCGAGCACCGCGGTGGCGGCGAGGAAGCCGTGGGTGCGGTCGTGGGTGACCGGCACGCCGGCGGCCCGCAGCGCGCGGGTGAACGCCGACCAGGATCTCGTCGGGCTCGTTCATCGCGTGGCGCCTCAGGTCCGCAGCATCTGGTCGAGAGCGTGCCGGACCCGCTCGGCGTCCTCGCGGTACTTCACCAGCGCGCCGAGCGTGGCCGACGCCGACTCGAGGTCGAGCTCGGTGGCGCCGAGGTGGTGCAGCGCCCGCGCCCAGTCGAGGGTCTCGGCGACCCCGGGCGGCTTCTGCAGGTCGTCGCGCCCGCGCAGCTGCTGGACCAGCATCACCACCTGACGGCGGAGCTCCGCGGACACCTCGGGTGCCCGGGAGCGGACGATCTCGACCTCACGGTCGAGGCCCGGGTGGTCGATCCAGTGGTAGAGGCAGCGCCGCTTGAGCGCGTCGTGCAGCTCGCGGGTCCGGTTGGAGGTGAGCACGACGATCGGCGGGGTCGCGGCCGGACGGTGCCGAGCTCGGGGATCGTCACCTGGTAGGTCGAGAGCACCTCGAGCAGGAACGCCTCGAACTCGTCGTCGGCCCGGTCGACCTCGTCGACCAGCAGCACCGCGGGACTCGCCTGCAGCGCCTGGAGCACCGGGCGGGCGAGCAGGAAGCGCTCGTCGTACAGGCTCTTCTCGGCCTCCTCCAGGCTCTCGGTCTGGGACCCTCCGGCCGCCTCGAGGGCGCGCAGGTGCAGGATCTGGCGCGGGAAGTCCCAGTCGTAGAGGGCCTGGGTGGCGTCGATCCCCTCGTAGCACTGCAGCCGCACCAGCGGCAGGTCGAGGCTCTCCGCGATCGCCTCGGCGAGCGCGGTCTTGCCGGTGCCGGGCTCACCCTCGAGCAGCAGCGGTCGCTGCATCCGCAGCGCCAGGAAGGTGACCGTGGCCAGCGCGTCGTCGCACAGGTAGCCGGTCGCCGCCGAGGCGGGCGGCCACGGCACTGGCGGACTCGGGCTCCATGTCCCCCAGGCTACTCAGCAGGGTGTTGGCGTCCGGTTGGTCTGTCGACGTCCGCACCGGTGGCGAGGTCGCCGCACTCGACCAGCTCCACGTCGCGGCCGGCGAGGTAGTCGCGCGCGCCACGGTCACCGTCGGTCGTCGCCACGATCGCCGCCCAGTGGTCGCGGCCGAGCACGACCGGGTGGCCCGGGCGCCCGTCGTACGACGCCCGCCGCAGCGTGGCCGGCTCGGGCGCGGTCTGCGAGCAGGCGCCGGACGACGTCGGCTCCCACGTCGGGAAGGTCGACCAGGGTGACCACGACCGTGTCGGCATCGGTGCCGGTCGCGGCGATCAGGCCGGCCCGCAGCGAGGCGGACATGCCCTGCTCCCAGTCGGCGGCCACCACCGCCGAGGCGCCGGTGCCCTCGAGCAGCGGCAGCGCCTCCTCGGCCGAAGCGCCGAGGACGACATCGACCTGCCCGCACCCGCCGTCGACGAGCGACCGGACCCCGCGCACCAGCCACGGCTCGCCGTCGTCGTCGCGCACCAGCGCCTTCGGCATCCCCATCCGGGACCCGGCGCCGGCCGCGAGCAGCAGGCCGTGCACCGTCACTCGAAGGCCTGGTCGTAGATCGCCGCGAGCTCCGAGGTGTACGGCGCGCTGAAGCCGCAGACGGTCACCCGTCCGTCGGTCGCCGAGACGAGGTAGCGCCCGCCGTCCTCGAAGTGGACGGCGCTGAGCAGCTGCTCCCACTGCTCATCCGGAGCGGTCACCCGGACCACGTCGGTCGGCCCCCCGGCGTACCACTGGCTCGGGGAGAGCGTGACGGTGTCGCCCTCGATGCTCGTCACGGTGCCGTCGAAGGCGACCTCCTGCTGGGAGAGCACCTCCGCGTTCGGCGCCATGCACCGGGCGGTGTAGGCAGCCGCGTCGGGTCCGGTCAGCGTGGTGACCGTGGCCGGCGCCGGCTGGACGGCGGTCGGCGGCGCGTCGTCGCCGGTCAGGGTGACCACGGCGACCACGCCACCGCCGATCAGGACCAGGGCGGCTGCGGCAGCAACCACCCAGGTCAGCGGGCCGCGGTCTCGGGTGCCGGTCTCGCGGCTCTCGGTGGTCAGCTCGGTGCTCATGACGTCCTCCAGGAGTCGGGCCACCCCGTCGGGGTCGGCCGGCGGGAGGGAGGCAGCCGGGTCGCGTCGCCCGCAGTCGGTCGAACAGCTCGTCGTCGGTCATGGCCTTCTCCCCTCTCTCGACTCCTCATGTCCGGCACCGGGGCGGATCTTTCGCAACCGGCTCCTCAGCTTCTCGCGGGCCCGGTGCAGGCGGATGCTCGCGGCGTTGGCGGTGATCTCGAGGACGACAGCGATCTCGGCCGGCGTGAGCTGCTCCCACGCCCAGAGTCGCAGCAGCTCGGCGTCCTCGGGCCGCATCGCGGACAGCGCCGAGGCAAGGTCGTCGTCCGGCTCGTACGGCACCGGCGCCACCTCGGCGGGTGGGTCGACTGTCGCGATCCTCGCCGCCAGTCGCCGCTGGCGACGGGTGGACCGCTCCGCGTTGTGCAGGCAGTTGCGCGCCACGGCGTACGCCCACGGGAGCGGGTCCTCGGGCAGCTCGGACACCCGCCGCCAGCAGACGAGCAGGGTCTCGGCGAGCACGTCCTCGGCGGTGGCCGCGTCGGTACGACGTGTCAGGAAGCGCCGCAACGGTTCGATCAGCTGCGGGGCGACCTGCTCGAAGCGTTCGCGCCGGCTCTCGTCCACACCACCACGCTTTCACACGACGCAATGCCGAACGGCCCCAGTCCCGGAGGACTGGGGCCGTTCTCATGTTGCTTGGTGCTGTGCGGCAGGGGTGCTCAGAAGTCCATGCCGCCCATGCCACCGGTCGGGTCGCCGCCCATGGGCGCCGCCTTCTCCGGCTTGTCGGCCACGACGGCCTCGGTGGTGAGGAAGAGCGCCGCGATGGAGGCGGCGTTCTGCAGCGCGCTGCGGGTCACCTTGGCGGGGTCGATGATGCCGGAGGCGATCATGTCGACGTACTCGCCGGTGGCCGCGTTCAGACCGTGACCGGGGGTCAGGTTGCGCACCTTCTCCGCCACGACGCCGCCCTCGAGGCCGGCGTTGATGGCGATCTGCTTGAGCGGAGCGTCAGAGGCGAAGCGCACGATGTTGGCACCCGTCGCCTCGTCACCCGTGAGCTCGAGCTTGTCGAACGCGGTGGCCGCAGCCTGCACGAGCGCCACGCCGCCACCGGCGACGATGCCCTCTTCGACGGCCGCCTTCGCGTTGCGAACGGCGTCCTCGATGCGGTGCTTGCGCTCCTTGAGCTCGACCTCGGTGGCCGCGCCGACCTTGATCACCGCAACACCGCCGGCCAGCTTGGCCAGACGCTCCTGCAGCTTCTCGCGGTCGTAGTCCGAGTCCGACTTCTCGATCTCGGCGCGGATCTGGTTGACGCGACCGGCGATCTGGTCGGCGTCACCAGCACCCTCGACGATGGTGGTCTCGTCCTTGGTGATGACGACCTTGCGGGCCTGGCCGAGCAGCTCGATGCCGGTCGACTCGAGCTTGAGGCCGACCTCCTCCGAGATGACCTGGCCGCCGGTCAGGATCGCGATGTCCTGCAGCATGGCCTTGCGACGGTCTCCGAAGCCCGGAGCCTTGACGGCCACGGACTTGAAGGTGCCACGGATCTTGTTCACGACGAGCGTGGACAGCGCCTCACCGTCGACGTCCTCAGCGAGGATGACGAGCGGCTTGCCGGACTGCATGACCTTCTCCAGGAGCGGGAGCAGGTCCTTGACCGACGAGATCTTCTGGTTCGCGATCAGGACGTAGGCGTCCTCGAGGACGGTCTCCATACGCTCCGGGTCGGTCACGAAGTACGCCGAGATGTAGCCCTTGTCGAAGCGCATGCCCTCGGTGAGCTCGAGGTCGAGCCCGAAGGTGTTCGACTCCTCGACGGTGATGACACCTTCCTTGCCGACCTTGTCCATCGCCTCGGCGATGATCTCGCCGACGGTGGTGTCAGCGGCGGAGATCGACGCCGTAGCGGCGATCTGCTCCTTGGTCTCGATGTCGATCGCCATGTTCGAGAGCTGCTCGGACACGGCGACCACAGCGGCCTCGATGCCACGCTTGAGGCCCATCGGGTTGGCACCCGCGGCGACGTTGCGCAGACCCTCGCGGACCATCGCCTGAGCGAGGACCGTGGCGGTCGTGGTGCCGTCGCCAGCGACGTCGTCCGTCTTCTTGGCGACCTCCTTGACGAGCTCGGCACCGATCTTCTCGTAGGGGTCCTCGAGCTCGATCTCCTTGGCGATGGACACACCATCGTTGGTGATCGTGGGGGCGCCCCACTTCTTCTCGAGCACGACGTTGCGGCCCTTGGGACCGAGGGTGACCTTGACGGCGTCGGCGAGCGTGTTCATACCACGCTCGAGACCGCGCCGGGCCTCCTCGTTGAAAGCAATCAGCTTGGGCATAACTCCTGCGATTCCTCACGCTTGAGTTCGGGGATCCGGCTCGATGGGTTGCCCGCGACGGACGACCCTGCTGACCCGGCGAACCCTTTCTCGCCGGCGCGGAAGGCCTCAACTTGCACCGATCCGGAGTTGTCACTCTCATGACGAGAGTGCCAGCCTCATGTTTAGCACTCGACCCCGTCGAGTGCAAGAAGTGGGTCCGACTCAGGGGCGCGCCACCGGACATCAGCAGCTCCCTCCGAGGTCACCCGCAGCCGGCCGGCTTGGCATGCGAATCTCGTGCCAGAAGGTAGAGCGGCGGGGTCGATGCCTGCGGATCTGGGACCTGCTGCCCGTAGACCGAGCCGCCGGTCTGGTACCCAGGCAGAGCCGCCCCGGCCGGTCCTGCCGGAGGGATTGCCGGATCGGTAGCCGGACCGGCCAGGGTCCAGCCGGCGACGGTCACCCCGGTCAGGAGGACCAGGGCCGAGACGGCCGCGACGAGGATGCGACCGGAGCGTGGCAGGCGCGGACGCTTATGAGGTCGTCCGGCGGGGCCGGACGCGAGGATCTCGGTGACGGACATGGTGACTCCCGGGGCAGGTGCTCCCGATCTCGTTCGAGGTCGGTGGAGCCACCGTGGGTCGAGCCGGTGTCAGCGAAGGTCTCGTCCGGGTATCGCACGAGTATCACGAGGGCGGTGGAGCGGGTCAGGTACAGGCAGGTTGATAGGCACTGCCCGGGAGGTAGGCCTGCCACTCCTGCCGGGTGAGCGGTCGCCCAGCAAGCGCGCAGGCGGTCTGCATCCAGTGGGCGACATCCAGATCGAGCCGAGCAATGCCGTCGGCGGTGCCGATGAACAGCTGGTCGTCGCTGGTGGCGGCCAGGGCCCCATCCCCGTCCGTGGTCGAGAACGACAGGTCCGTGACGATCGGGGCGTGCGTGTCGGCATCCCAGATCGACAGAGTGGACTGGCGGGCACCGGTGCTGGGGAAGGCGAACAGAAGCCGGCCGTTGCTGCCGAAGGCAAGTGCCGAGTACGTCGCGCCGCTTGTTCGTACGATCGGATCGCCGTCCCAGGTCCGGGGGTCCCGTGCGACCACGGTGCCGGCGCTGTCCTGGACCAGCAGTGCGCTGCCGTCCGGCGTGTAGGTGAGGGCCGCGACCTCGGGGCCTTCGCCTTCGTTGACCCGGGTCGTGAGGCGAGAACGGGTAGGCAGGTCGTAGACGATGGCGAGCCCAGATCCGCCGAACCAGGCAGCCGCCAGCTGAGACGAGTCGGGCGAGAAGGTGAGTGCCCGTGGCTTCGGCGTGTGTCCGTCGGGGGTCGCGAAGTCCGCGAGAGAGTCGGTGAAGACCGGTCCAGCAGGACGATGGAGGTTCCAGATCCTGATCGTGGAGGTCACCGGGGTCCAGTCGGGGTGGACGGCCGCGGGGTCGTTCATGTCCTGGGTGAACTCGGAGGTCGCGAGATAGCGGCCATCGGGCGAGACCGCGAGCCACGCGGCAGGCACGTCGTCACGCGACCAGAGCAGGCGTCCGTCGCTCACCGACCACATGCGCAGGTGACCTATCCGGTCGGCGGCGATGACTGCCTGGCCGTCGGGCGTGACCGCGAGTGCGGTCACCCGACGATGAAGGGCCGGGTCGTACGTGCCGTCGGGCCGGGTGTAGGGCCCGAGCCACAGGTTGCGCTGGCGACGAAGTGTCCGCTGGTCGAAGATCGCGACGCGACCGCCGTAGAAGCCGGCAGCGACGACCGTGCCCGGCGGACCCGCCGAGATGTGATCGACCGGTCCGGTAGGAGCGGTGGCGATGATGCTGCTCGCGCCCTGCAGCGAGTAGGTCGTGATCCGGGACTCCTCGTCGACGACCACCAGTCGGGCGTTGTCCTGAGGCAGCGACACCAACCGCAGAGGGACGCCGGTTGCGGGAATCGCGATGACCTGACGCAAGGGATCGAGCTCGTACACAGCTGCAGCGCCGTCGTCGTACCCGACGGCCAGACGCCGGCCGTCGGGGGAGAACGCGACGACGCTCGGGTCGGCCGTTCCCGGAATCTGAACCGGTGCCGATGGGTGCCCGAGTCGCTCGACGATGACCCCACCGGTCTGCTTGGCGACGGCGATCAGCCGGCCGTTCGGTGACAGTGCTAGGTCAGCCGGGGACTGGATCCGCGGCGCGGCGGGGCGCCCGGTGCGGAGATCCATCACGAAGCCGACGCGGGGTGGGTTCGCTGGAGCTGGCCCCTGGTACTCCATGATGACGGCGACGTAGCGACCGTCGGCGCTGAACCGAGTCCCGTCCGGGAGCCGCTGACCGGACAGCGACGGCGGGAACGGCGGCAGCGAGATGGTGTGCGGCTGCGACCACCCGACCCTGGTTCGGCTCCAGACCCGCATCCGGTGGCCCAGGACCGAGATCAGGGTGTGTCCATCGGGGCTGATCCGTAGCCGATCCTGCGCGAAGTAGTCGCCGGTGACCGTCCCGGGAACCACCTCTGCCGGCCCGAGCCGAGCCCCGCTCCGCGCATCGAACCGGACGAGCTCACGCGTCCCGCCGACCGACCCGGCCCGAGCGTCGCGCATGACGACAGCCACCCGTCCGTCGCGGACGAAGCCAGCAGGCCAGGGCAGGTGGAAATAGTCAGTTCCGGATTTCGCCGGCACCGAGACGCTGTCCGCGGTCTCGGTGTCCAGCAGAAAGATCCCGTCGGCACGACCGGGATCGGCAGGCAGTGCGTCCACCAGCACCCGGCTGCCATCGAGACTCACGGCGGAGTCGCTATACCGGTCTGGTACGACGAGGCCCGCGCCGGCCGAGCTGAGCACGTGGTGACGAACCAGGCCCTCCAACAGATTGCCCGCCAGGGCAGGGTCGGACGACTCGGAGACCGCTTGCCGCGCCAGCAGTAAGGAAAGGTCCACTCGAGGCTCGGACTGACTGGCCGAGGCGAGGCGGTCGGCTCGGCTGTCGGCAGCCGAGATCTGCGCGGCCGATGCCTCGCGGGCGGCACGGCGACCGTTGGCCGAGGCCAGGGAGCCACCGACCAAGGACACCACCAGGAGCACCACGACCGCCCCGAGGGCCCAGTGGAGCTGACGGTTGGTCCTGGTGCGCTCGGCCAGCTCGTGGGCCCGAGCCCGCGACTCGTCCTGCTGATGAGCAGCCGACGTCTCGAGGAAGACGACCTCGACGGCCGAGAGCAACGGACCAGACGAATCGCGCCATTCCAGCGTGGCCTGGAGGCGGGCGCCTCGGTAGAGCTCCTCGACCGACCGACCGCCCCGGTCCCAACCGTCGGCGGCCACCTGGAGATACGCCAGTGTGCGCTGCCCCTCGCTGTCCTCGTCCAGCCAGGCCCTGAGCCTCGGCCAGGCTCGGACCAGGCACTCGTGAGCGATCGTCACGGTCTCGGCATCGACGGTGACCAGCCGAGCGCCGACCAGGGTGGTGAGCAGGCGAGACGCGTCGGGTGCTCCGCGAAAGACCCGCGCAGGCACCCGGATCGCCACCGGCTCACCACCGGCCGGCACCGTCACGAGGCGGTTCAGGATCGTCCGGACCGACCGCCGATCAGCGAGGTCGAGCGACTCGTACAGTCTCTCCGCCGACTGAGCGACGGCACCGTTGATGCCTCCGGTCGCCTGGTATCCCTCGACGGTGAGAGTGTCGCCTTCTCGCCGGGCCCAGGTCTCCACGAGCGTGTGGCCCAGGAGCGGTAGCCCCCCTGGCTCGCCCGCGATCTCGCGCACCAACAGATCGACCAGCCCCGGCTCCAGGCGCAGTCCGCTACGCCTGGCGGGCTCCTCGATGGCACGACGCAGCGCCGGCTCCGTCATCGGCGTCAACAACAGCAGGCACCGCTGCGCCCGGTCGGCGAACGACGGGTCGTAGGCCAGCGCCGCGAGCTGGTCGGCTCGGATGGTGGCCACGATGGCGCGCCCCGACTCCAGGACGCGGGACAGCTCCTGAAGGAAGGTGATGACGTCGGCCACGTCGGTGCCGGAGAATGCCTCCTCGAGCTGGTCCACGACCACGATGGCGGCGGGATCGACTCCGGCAAGGCACGCGGTCAGGTTCGGCCCCGGATCCGATCCGGGGGTGAGCACGGTGACGTCGCGGCCCAGGAGGCGCAGTGCGGGTGCCAGTCCGGACCTGACCAGTGACGACTTCCCGGATCCTGACGCACCCACGACGATCAGCAGGTCGGAGTCGTCGAGCCGACGCAGACACTCCTCGACCTCGGACTCTCGCCCGGCGAAGAGGTCGGCACGGTCGACGTCGTACGCCCGCAGTCCGGGGTACGGGCAGACCTCGGAGGATCGGATCTCCGGTGCGGGCGGGGGCTGCAGCGCGAGATCCTGGCAGAGGATCGCTCGCTCGAGGTCCGCCAGCTCCTGACCGGGGTCCACCCCCAGCTCGTCGCGCAGCGTGGTTCTGACCTGACGCAGCACTTCGAGCGCCTCGCGCTGCCGGCCGCTGCGGTAGAGGCCCAGCGCAAAAAGCGCCCAGCCGTGCTCTCTGAAGCCCGGCAGTCCCACCAGTCGACGCGAGGCGGCCACGGCGTCGTTGGCCTCGCCGCTCGCCAGGAGCGCCTCGATCTGCTCCTCCTGCGCGGTCTGGTGGATCTCAACCAGCCGTGCGGCCTCCGCACGCGCCTCGTCCCAGCCCTGCAGCTCGACCAGCGGGTCCCCGCGCCACAGCGACAACGCCTCGCGGTATATCGCGGCCGCCCTGCGCCCATCGCCCGCGGCCAGCTGTTCCCGTGCCCGCCGTACCAGGCGCTCGAACTCGGTGATGTCCACCTCGACGAGATCGAGCACCAGGCGGTAGCCCTGGGGAGTCGTCTCGATGTGATCGGTCCCTAGCGTTCGGCGCAGACGCATGACCGCGCCCTGCACGATCTTGTTCCCCGACGCTGGGACGTCGTCGGCCCACAGCGCCACCGACAGCTGATGGGTCGTCAGCGGGTCCGGGTGCCCGATCACCAAGGCCGCGAGGACGACGCGGTCCCGACGGCCGAGCGACGAATGCCCCTCAACCTCTGTCGGGCCAAGCAGACGAATCTGCATGTTCCGGAGTGTGTTCTCGCCGCACAGTGATGTCAACGCGGTTAGCACCAGGTCGATCCCGGGCGTGGGACGACCGGAGAACCGCTCGTCAGCTGCTGCCGCGAACCACCAGGTGGGTCGGCAGCATCCGGCCTGGCTGCGGCTCGCCGGACGTCCCGGTCGCCTCGAGCAGGAGCTCGACCATGGCGCGACCCATCTCCTCGGGCGACTGGTGGATCGTCGTGAGCGGCGGGGTCGTCGACGCCGCGATCGGGGCGTCCTCGAAGCCGACCACCGCGACGTCGTCGGGCACCCGACGGCCGGCCGCCTGCAACGCCCGCAGCGCTCCGGTGGCCATCAGGTCGTTGGCGCAGAAGACGCCGTCGAGGTCGGGGGCGCGTACGAGCAGGTCGCGCATCGCCTCCTCGCCGCTGTCCTGGCCGAAGTCACCCCGGCCGACGAGGCGTTCGTCGACCTCGTGGCCGGCTGCGGTCAGGGCTGCGACGTACCCCTGGAAACGCGAGCTGCCGGCGACCATGTCCGCGGGGCCGGCGATGGTGGCGATGCGCTGCCGGCCACGATCGACGAGGTGTCGTACGGCGAGCTCCGCTCCCTGCACGTTGTCGACGTCGACGAAGTCGGTGGTGATGTCCTCGCGGGCGCGTCCGCCCACGACCAGGGGTACGCCGTGGGCGCGGATCCGCTCGGGCAGCTCGTCGTCGTCGTGGAGGGAGAGGAGCAGGACCCCGTCGACGTGCTGGCGGGTGAGGTAGTGGTCGAGACCGCCGCTGCGGCGGGAGGCCTGGGCGAGCAGCAGCACGAGCTGCCGGTCGGCCTCGCCCAGCGCGGTGCCGATGCCACGGATGACGCCGGCGAAGAACGGCTCCCCGAAGACGCGCTCCTCCGACTCGGCGATCACCAGGGCGACGGCATCGGTGCGGCGGGTGACCAGCGCGCGGGCGGCGGCGTTCGGGACGTAGCCGAGCTCGGCGATCGCGTTCTCGACGGCCTGGCGGGAGTGCTCGGAGACCTTCTCGCCTCCGTTGATGACGCGCGAGGCCGTGCCTCGGCCGACTCCGGCCAGCGCGGCGACCTCCTCCAGCGTCGGTTGGGTACGCGGCGGTCGGGTCATGACGTCAGTATCTCTCCGGGCGCCGTTCGGTTCGTTCGACGGCATCTGGGGATGCGAACGACGGGCCCGGGAGGTCGAGGAGTTCCCGGGCCCGCCGTACGAGTGGGCCTGCCTGCGAACCGCCGTCCGAAGCAGGCGCTCCCCCACCAGGCTCCGAGGCCAGCACTGCGGTCCACCCCTCGTCGCATCGTGGGTGTGGGAGCGTTCCCACTGACGAACTGTGAGGCCTGCCACATCCGGTGTCAAGCGAATCCTCGACTGGTGGTCTGGTCGGCTCGCTCGCGCCGCCCGGCCCCTTGTAACGCGGAGTTATCGCATCTGGGGACCCGGTATTCCGGGTCCCCAGATGCGATAAACGAGCGTTACAAGCGGGATCAGCAGCCGCCAGCAACAGCCGGGATCACCGAGATCTGGGTGCCGTCAGGAGTGGGGGTGGCCAGGCTGTCGAGGAAGCGCACGTCCTCGTTGCCGACGTAGACGTTCACGAAGCGGCGCAGGTCGCCGGCCTCGTCGAGGATCCGGCCCTTGATGCCGCTGTAGCTGCCGTCGAGGTCATCGAGCACCTCGGCCAGGGTCGAGCCGGAGGCAGACACCTCGGACTCACCACCGGTGTAGGTGCGCAGGATGGTCGGGATCCGGACGGAGACGCTCATGATCTGGGTTCCTCTATCGATCAGGGGTTTCGAGACGGTTGCTTCGCAACCTCCTCAACCAACGGTAGGACGGTTGCTTCGCAACCTCCTCGACCAACGGTAGGACGGTCGCTGCGCGGCCTCCTCAACCACCGAGCCCGGTGGCGGCGAAGGCGGAGTACGTCGGATCGATGGTGGCGGTCGGTCCGACCAGCCCGGTGACCGCGTCGAGGGTCTTCAGACCGTGGCCGGTGTTGATCACGACGGTCTCGAGATCGGTGTCGAGCTGGCCGGTCTCGACGAGCTTCTTGAGCACGGCGACGGTGGTGCCGCCGGCGGTCTCGGTGAAGATGCCCTCGGTGCGGGCCAGCAGCACGATGCCCTGGCGGACCTCGTCATCGGTGACGTCCTCGACAGCTCCGCCGGTCTCGCGGCAGATGTCGAGCACGTAGATGCCGTCCGCCGGGTTGCCGATCGCCAGGCTCTTGGCGATGGTGTCGGGCTTGACCGGCCGGATCGCGTCGACGCCGGCCTTGTAGGCGACCGACACCGGGGAGCAGCCCTCGGCCTGCGCGCCGTACACCTTGTACGGCTTGTCCTCGACGAGTCCGAGCTTGATCAGCTCCTGGAACGCCTTGTGCACCTTGGTCAGCTGCGAGCCGCTGGCGACCGGGATCACGATCTGGTCGGGAAGCCGCCAGCCGAGCTGCTCGGCGATCTCGTAGCCCAGCGTCTTGGAGCCCTCGGCGTAGTAGGGGCGGACGTTGACGTTGACGAACGCCCAGCCCTCCTCCTCGCCGGCGATCTCGGAGGCGAGCTTGTTGACGTCGTCGTAGTTGCCGTTGACGGCGACCAGCGACTCGGTGAAGACAGCGGAGTTGACCTGCTTCGGCTGCTCGAGGTTGCTGGGGATGAAGACCACGGTCTTGATCCCGGCGCGGGCACCAGCGGCGGCGACGGCGTTCGCGAGGTTGCCGGTCGAGGGACAGGCGAAGACCTTCGAGCCGAACTCGCGGGCGGCGCTCAGGGCGCAGGCGACGACCCGGTCCTTGAAGGAGTTGGTGGGGTTGGTCGAGTCGTCCTTGACCCACAGGTTGGTGATGCCGAGCTCGGCGCCGAGGTTGCCGGCCTTGAGGAGCCGGGTGAAACCGGGCTCCATGTTGGGGCTCTCCTCGATGTCGGTCGGGACCGGGAGCAGCGCCTTGTAGCGCCAGATGTTGCGCGGACCGGCCTCGATCTGCGCGCGGGTGACCTCGCCGAACTCGTAGGTGATCTCCAGCGGGCCGAAGCACTCCGGACAGGCGTAGTGCGGGCCGAGTGCGACCTGGTGGCCGCACTCGCGACACGACAGGTTGGTCGCGTTCCCGAACGCGCCCTCACGCAGGGTGTGGGTCTTCTCGGCACCGTGCTCGATGACAGTGGCAGCGCTCATGATCTCCTCCTCCTCATCTTCCCCGGCGCGTACCTCGCGGCGGGACGGAATTGGCACCGCTTTCCGCGACTGCTTTCGCAGGGAGCACGCGGCGGTTGCCGGGACTTCACTGGGCCGTACCCTCAGTCCCTCTTGATGAGCTGGAAGAAACAGTACGGCGCGCGTCTCAACATGCGCACATCGAGTTCGCATGCTGGACGCCCGGGCGCCGCGATACCTCAGCCGACCAGTTCCCGCAGGGCCGGCTTGAGCACCTTGCCCGAGGCGTTGCGCGGCAGCTCGTCGACGATCTTCAACGCCGTGGGCAGCTTGTACTTGGCCAGCCGCTCGGAACCCCACTCCCGCAGCCCCGCGATGTCGAGCTCTGAGTCCGACCGGGCGAGGGTCACCACCGCGACCGGCGTCTCGCCCCACTTCTCGTGGTCGATCCCCACCAGGCTCACCTCGGCGATGTCGGGGTGGTCGGCGAGGACGTTCTCGACCTCGGCGCAGTAGATGTTCTCGCCGCCCGAGATGATCATGTCCTTGGCTCGGTCCACGACATAGAGGAAGCCCTCGTCGTCCATCCGCACCAGGTCGCCCGAGTGGAACCAGCCACCCGCGAAGGCATCCGCGGTCGCCTCGGGGTTGTCCCAGTAGCCCTCCATCAGACCGGTGCCCTGGTAGACGATCTCGCCGATCTCCCCCTGCGGCACGTCCTTCAGGTCCCCGTCGACCACCCGGATGGCGACACCCGACACCGGCTTCCCGACCGACCCGATCTTGCGCAGCGCGTCACCACCGCCCAGCACACAGGTGATCGGCGACATCTCGGTCTGGCCGAAGACCGCGACGTTGAGCGCGTCGGGGAACACCTCGGCCATCCGGCGCAGGAGCTTGTCCGTGGCCGGGGCCGCGCCCCACGACGTGACGCGCAGCCGGGAGAGATCCCGGTCGGCGAGGGAAGGATCGGCGCACAGCGCCTGCCACTGGGTGGGCACCAGGAAGGCACTGGTCACCCGCTCCTCCTCCAGCAGCTCCAGCACGTGTCCGGCGTCGAACGCGACGCTGGGCAGGACCACCATCGTGCCGCCGACCGTGATCAGCGGCGCGATCGAGCCGATGGCACCGATGTGGAACATCGGGGAGGCCACGAGGTTGACCTCGTCCTCCTCCGTCAGCTGGTACGCGCGGATCAGCGTCAGCGTCTCGGAGAGGAGGTTCTGGTGGGACAGCACCGCACCCTTCGGGCGGCCGGTGGTCCCTGACGTGTACATGATCAGTGCCGGCGAGTCCTCGGGTACGTCGGGGGGATCGGTCGGCTCGCGCGCCTCGGCGAGCAGCGCGTCGTACGGCTCGATCTCGGCACCCGAGAAGGAGCCCACCGCCACGACGGCCACCCGCTCCGAGGTCTGCTCGACCGCGGCGCGGACCGCCTTCTCGGCGGTGTCGTCGGCGACGAGCAGACGCGCGCCCGAGTTGTCGAGCACGTAGGCGATCTCCGGCCCGCTGAGCCGGAAGTTCACCGGGACGGCGATCGCACCCAGCAGGTTCGCGGCGAGGACGACCTCCATGAACTCGGGGCGGTTGCCCATCAGCACGGCCACCCGGTCGCCGAAGGAGACGCCGCGCTGCTCCATCGCGCCGGCCAGGCAGGCGACGCGGTCGCGCAGCTCGCGCCAGGTCGTGCTCGCCCCCCGGAACCGGAACGCCGGGCGATCCGGGCGGCTGTGCGCGTGTCGGGTCACGTGGTTGTTCCAGTGCATCCGGCGGCTCGCCTGCGCGGCTGCTTCGGGTGTCGGCATGGTCGGTCCGTCCGGTCGAGGTGGGCGCGCGCCGTCGGGCCGCGCCGGGTGCAGGTTGACTCTGCACCCGCCACAGGTGATCGTCACCACATTCACCCCACTGGAAACCCGGAGCCCGCGATGCCCGACGCCGACCCGTTCCGCCTCGATGACCGCGTGGTGGTGCTGACGGGTGCCAGCTCCGGCCTCGGCCGCGGGTTCGCGCAGGCGCTGGCCGCGGCGGGGGCGGACCTGGTCCTGGCCGCGCGTCGGCTCGAGCGTCTCGACACCCTTGCCGACTCCCTGCAGGACACCGGCACGCGGGTCGTCACCGTCCGCGCGGACGTCGCGGTGCCCGACGACTGTGCGGGCGTGGCCGAGGCGGCGCGCGCGGCGTTCGGGCGGGTCGACGTACTGGTGAACAACGCCGGCGTCGGCACCGTCGTCCCCGCCAGCAAGGAGACGCCGGATGGATTCCGGCAGGTGCTGGACGTGAACCTCGGCGGCTCGTTCTGGATGGCGCAGGCCTGTGCCCCGTTGATGCCGCCCGGCTCCGCGATCGTCAACGTCTCCAGCGTGCTCGGCCACATCGCCCCCCGGTTCCCCCAGGCGGCGTACGCCGCGAGCAAGGCCGGAGTCCTCGGTCTGACCCGGAACCTCGCCCAGGAGTGGTCAGGTCGCAAGGGAATCCGAGTGAACGCCCTCTGTCCGGGGTACTTCACCAGTGAGATGACCCAAGGACAAGAAGCGCTGCAGGACCTGGTGGCCGCCGAGAGCATGCTCGGGCGCTTCGGCGAGCAGGCTGAGCTGGACGCCGCGCTGATCTTCCTGGCGTCGCCGGCCTCGTCCTACGTCACGGGGACGAGCCTCGTCGTCGACGGCGGCATGAGCGCGCTGTGAGCGAGGAGGCGGACAGCCACCGCGCCGGGAGCGGCAGCCCGATGGTGCTCCTCCATGGGCTGGGCATGTCGTGGCATGCCTGGCAGCCCCTGCTCGCCGGCCTCGCCGAACGCCACGACGTGCTGGCGCCGACCCTGCCCGGACACCGCGGCGGACCGACGGCGCCCTCCCACGTCAGCGTGGAGGCGTTCACGGACAGCGTGGAGGCCGCGATGGATGACGCCGGCTTCAGCACCGCTCATCTGGTGGGCAACTCCCTCGGTGGCTGGATCGCGCTCGAGCTGGCCCGGCGAGGACGGGCCCGCACCGTCACCGCGATCTCTCCGGCCGGAGCCTGGCGCAACCCGCTGGACCTCCTCCGGCTGCAGGCGACCCTCGGCGCGAGCGCCGTGGCCACCTCCGCTCCGCTGTCGGGCGTCGTGGTGCCGCCGCTGCTCCGGTCGCGGGCGATGCGCCGGGTGGCGTTCCGTCAGCTGATGGAGCGAGGGGACCGCCTGAGCGTCGCCGAGGCCGTCGGCCTGCTGCGGGACGCGCGCGGCTGCGCCGTACTCCCGGCGCTGCTGCGGGCCGGACGCCGCGACGGGCAGATCGCCCAGCTGGAGGCGCCGGACTGTCCGACCCGGGTCGTGTGGGGGCGCCGCGACCGGGTGATCCCGTTCGGGCGGTACGGCCGCCCGCTACTGAAGCGGGTCTCCGGCGTGGAGCAGGTATCGCTGCCGGCGGCAGGCCACGTGCCGATGTACGACGCGCCCGTCCTGCTCCGCGGCCTGATCCTGGAACAGTCGTCCCGCGTGGACGGCGCCGCACCCGGGGCACGACTCGCATGAGCGAGCCACCGGTCTGGCAACGGTTGATCCTCGAGGCGCAGTCGCGGGCGAACCCGGTGCTGCGCGCCGCCGTGGACCGCGAGGACGTGGCCGCCGGGATCGCCCTGGTGCAGTCGCTGCGGTCCAGTGCGCTGCATGTCACCGAGGCGCCCACGCGGCGGCTGCTGCACCTGTTCAACCTGCCGGCGGCCAGTGACACCAACCGGCTCCTGGTGCAGATCGCGTCCCTGGAGCGGGAGGTGCGCGAGCTCCGCAAGGCGGTCGCGGACCAGGCCGATGGGACGACGGACGGTCCGTACTCGTGATCGGGCGTCTGGTCCGCGGCACCGGCCACCTCGCTTCCCAGGCGCAGCACACCGCTGCTCGGACCCGCAACGCGGTCCGCCACGCCACCGGGCGGAACTTCCCGACCACCACTCCCACGCCCCGGCTGGAGGTCTGGTCCCGGGACAAGGCGACGCTCTTCCGCTACGTCGCGACCGCGGAGAGCGACGAGCCGCGGCCGCCGGTGCTCTTCGTGATGAGCCTGGTCACCACCTCGCTGGTCTTCGACCTCCAGGAGGACAACAGCCTGGTACGCCGGTTCCTCGACTCCGGCCGCGACGTGTACCTCCTGGACTGGGGGGTGCCCGACGCCGTGGACTCGCAGAACTCGCTCGAGACCTACTGCGACGAGTACCTGCCCCGGGCGGTGCACGCCGTGCTCGAGGAGTCGGGCGCCGAGGAGGTCGATCTCTTCTGCTACTGCCTCGGCGCCGTGCTCGCCCTGCTGAGCGTCGCCGGTCATCCGACGATGCCGGTGCGGAGCATGATCCTGCTCGCGACGCCGGTCGACATGACCGAGCTGGGGCCGCTGACGGCGATGCTCCGCAACCGGCAGATCGAGGTCGACGACCTCCTGGACTGGTCAGGCAACGTCCCGGCATCCCGGATCAAGGAGTCGTTCTACCTGGTCGAGCCCGCCGGCGAGGTCACGACGTACCTCAGCCTGTGGAACAGCCTGGGGCAACCGGAGCGGCTGGCGGCCCACCAGGCCATGGTGCGGTGGTCCAGCGGCCACATCCCGTTCCCGGGCGCGGCCTTCCGGCAGATGACCGACCTGTTCGTGCGCGACGACGCGCTGGTCCGGGGCCAGGTCCGACTGGGCAAGCGGGTCGTCGACCTCGCCGACGTCGCCGTACCCGTCCTCTCGGTGACCGGGTCGCGCGACAAGCTGGTCCCGGCAGCGTGCACGGAGCCACTCGCCCTTCCCGGAGCCGACCTCGAGCTGCTGGAGCTCGAGGCCGGCCACGCCGGACTCATCGTCGGACGCAAGGCCCATCGCGAGATGATCCCCGCACTGCTGGCCTGGCTCGACGAGCGCTGAGGGACCTGCTCAGGCGGCCGCGGTGGCCACCTCCGCCGCCGGCTCGAGGGCCCCGCGCACGACGTCCAGGACGTCGCCGACCACGTGCACGGTGACCGTCTCGAGGACGTCGGCCGGTACGTCGTCCAGGTCGGGCTCGTTGCGCAGCGGCGCGAACACCTCGGTCAGGCCGTTGCGCTGGGCCGCGAGCAGCTTCTGCTTGAGCCCACCGATCGGGAGCACCCGGCCGTTGAGGGTGACCTCGCCGGTCATCCCGACCTCGGAGCGCACCGGGCGACCCGTGGCCAGCGACGTCAGCGCCGTCACCATCGTGACGCCCGCGGACGGTCCGTCCTTGGGAGTCGCTCCGGCCGGCACGTGGATGTGGATCGCCTTCTCGAAGAACGACGCCTCCACCCCCAATTCGACCGCGTGCGCACGCACGAAGGACAGCGCGATCTGCGCGGACTCCTTCATCACGTCGCCGAGCTGACCGGTGAGGGTCAGCCCTGCCTTGCCGTCCGAGGCGGAGGCCTCGATGAAGAGCACGTCACCGCCGAGGCCGGTGACCGCGAGGCCCGTCGCGACGCCGGGGACCGACGTACGCTCGTGCGCCTCCGGCGTGAACCGAGGACGCCCGACCAGGTCCTTGAGGTCCGACTCGTCGATGTCGACGTGGGTCGCACCCGTGGCCAGCCTGGTCGCCGCCTTGCGCAGCGCCTTGGCGAGCAGTCGCTCCATCTGCCGTACGCCGGCCTCGCGGGTGTAGTCGGCTGCGATCTCCCGCAGCGCGGCGTCGGTGACGCTGACCTCGTCGTCGGTCAGGGCCGCCCGCTCGAGCTGGCGCGGGAGCAGGAAGTCACGCGCGATCGCGACCTTGTCGTCCTCGGTGTAGCCGTCGAGGGTGACCAGCTCCATCCGGTCCAGCAGCGCCGACGGGATCTGCTCGACCACGTTGGCGGTGGCGATGAAGACGACGTCGGACAGGTCCAGGTCGAGCTCGAGGTAGTGGTCGCGGAAGGTGTGGTTCTGTGCCGGGTCGAGCACCTCGAGCAGGGCAGCGGCCGGGTCGCCACGGTAGTCCGCGCCGACCTTGTCGACCTCGTCGAGCAGCACGACCGGGTTCATCGAACCAGCCTCCTTGACGGCCCGCACGATCCGACCTGGGAGCGCGCCGACGTACGTCCTGCGGTGGCCGCGGATCTCGGCCTCGTCGCGGACGCCGCCGAGAGCGACTCGGACGAACTTCCGGCCGAGCGCCCGCGCGACGGACTCGCCGAGGGAGGTCTTGCCGACGCCGGGAGGTCCGGCGAGCAGGATCACGGCACCGGAGCCGCGGCCACCGACGACCTGGAGGCCACGCTCGGCGCGGCGGGCGCGAACCGCGAGGTACTCCACGATCCGCTCCTTGACCTCGTCGAGGCCGTGGTGGTCGGCGTCGAGGACGGCCCGTGCGGCGACCAGGTCGGTGGAGTCCTCGGTCGTCACGTCCCAGGGCAGCTCGAGCACGGTGTCGAGCCAGGTCCGGATCCAGCCGGTCTCCGGACTCTGGTCACTGGACCGCTCGAGCTTGTCGACCTCCTTGAGGGCGGCGGCGCGGACCGCCTCGGGCAGGTCCGCGGACTCGACCCGGGAGCGGTAGTCCTCAGCACCCTCGGGCTCGCCCTCGCCGAGCTCCTTGCGGATCGCGGCGAGCTGCTGGCGCAGCAGGTACTCCCGCTGCGTCTTCTCCATGCCCTCGCGGACGTCGTCACCGATCTTGTCGGTGAGCTCGGCCTCGGCGAGGTGGTCACGGGTCCAGCCGATCAGGGTCTCGAGACGCGACTCGACGTCGGGGTTCTCGAGCAGCTCGCGCTTGCTCTCGATGGAGAGGTACGGCGCGTAGCCCGCGGCGTCGGCGATCGCGCTCGGGTCGGTCATCTGGTGGACCTGATCGATGACCTGCCACGCCTCGCGGCGCTGGAGCACGGCGACGACGAGCCGCTTGTACTCCTCCGCGAGCTCGCGGGCCTGGTCGCTCACGACGTCCTCGACCTGCTCGACCTCGACCCACAGGGCCGCGCCGGGGCCGGTGACGCCGCTGCCGATCCGGGCCCGGCTGCCGGCCTTGAGGATGGCGGCCGGGGCCCCGCCGGCCCCGGTGGACGTGGCGAGTCGGCCGACCCGCTCGACGGTCGCGACCACGCCGTACGACGCGTAGCGGTCCTCGAGTCGGGGAGCGACCAGCACCTGGCCGTCGCTGCCGGCGCGGGCCGCGTCGATGGCGGCCTGGGAGGACTCGTCGAGCGCGAGCGGGACGACCATCCCGGGCAGCAGGACGAGATCGGGGACGAACAGAACCGGGAGCCTGGTGGACATCGCGTCCTCACCTTCATGGAAGCTTGAGTGGTGTCGACTCAACTCCCGACGTCAGGCGGGTGTTCCGGAGATGGCCTCCTGTTCGTTCAGGGCGAACAGGGACTCCCGATCCGGCGGGGTAGTCCCTGACGTTTCCGGGCTCGCCCAGGGCCATGGACCCCGAGACCGTCAGGGACTACCCCGCCGCCCGCGCATCCGACGTCAGCTGCCGGAGCAGGTCGAGCACGCCCTCAGGACCGTGGACGACGACGTCGGAGAGGGGGACGAGGGCGGATTCCTCGGAGGACGCGGAGCAGACCAGCAGGGTGGGCATGCCCTTCTCACGCAGCTCGGCAACCGCCTCGAAGGCCTCCACGTCACCGAGGTCGTCACCCGCGAAGAGGAACGCGCCGGCGTCCAGCTCGGCGACCAGGGTCTCGACCGCCCGTCCCTTGTGCATGCCGGAGGAGCGCACCTCGATCACGTTGCGGCCGGGCTCGGTGATCAGGTCGTGCGTCTTGGCGAGGTCACCGATGAGCGGAAGCAACCGCAGGAAGGCGGAGTCGGAGTCGACCAGTCGCCGGGTGTGGATGGCGACCGCGAGGCCCTTGTCCTCGACCCAGGCGTCGGCGGCGTCCGCACGGCGCAGGACACCGGTCAGCTCCCGCTCGAAGGACGCCAGGCCCCGCGGCGGTCGCGGTGACATGATCCGGCGGCTGGCCGAGGACCACCGCTCGTTGCCGTACTGACCGAAGACGTAGAGGTCGGCATGCGCGCTCGCAAGCGCGTTCCCGACCTCCTCGAGCCCTCCGAGGTCGAGCACCTGGCGTGCCGGACGACCGGTGATCACCGCGACCGCGGCCACCTCACGGGCCAGGTCGAGGAGCACGTCCGAGGCGTCGTCGTGGATGTGCGCACGTTCGGGATCGTCGACGATCGGCGCCAGGGTGCCGTCGAAGTCCAGGCCGACGATGGCCCGGGAGGCGACACGGACGAGGTCTCGATAGCGCTGCTCGCCCGCTTCGGAGGTGTACTCCATGCCTCAACCCAACCACGCCGATCGGGTACGGCGTCAGGCCCTCGTCCCAGGTGGGACGCAGACCACACCCGCCAGGGTCAGGAGATCGGACCGGTGAGGATCAGCGTGAGCCGGTCGAGGCGCATCGGGTCGACGGCCGGGGCGGTGCGCTCGATACCGAGGTCGAGGGCCAGCACCTTCGCTGCCTCCTTGAGTCGCTCCGGGTAGTAGACGGTCGTGGCCGGGATGGTGCCGTACCAGTTGTCGGAGCCGACGACCTGCCAGCCGATGTCGGCGGTGCGATCGGCGACCTGACCGGCCAGGCCGGTGATGCCGGAGTTGTTGTAGACCTCGACATAGACCTTGCCGCGCTGGACGGCAGGCTTCTCCGGCTTGGGCTTGGGCTTGACCGGCGTCGCGGACGCGGTGGGCGAGGGGCTGGGCTCGGTCTCGCGGGCGACCGAGGTGACCTCGCGCTCGGTGGGCTCGCTGCCACGGGTGGCGACGAAGGCGATCCCGGCCATCGCGACCGCGATCACGCTGAGCATCACGACGGGGGACGGAGCGGCCACCCCGCGCTGGTTGTGGGTCCGGGCCACCGCTCAGACCTCGAAGCCGAGGCGCCGCGCGGAGCGCTGCCGCTGGCGGGCGGCCCGGAGCCGCCGCAGCCGGCGGACCAGGAGCGGGTCGACCTCGAGGGCCTCCGGACGGTCGATCAGCGCGTTGAGGACCTGGTAGTAGCGGGTCGACGACATGTCGAACTTCTCGCGGACCGCGGTCTCCTTGGCACCGGCGTACTTCCACCACTGGCGCTCGAAGTCGAGGATCTCGCGGTCGCGGTTGCTCAGGTTCGGCTCGACGACGGCGTCGTCACCGAGGGCGTTCGCGGCGTCCATCAGGTCCTCCCCCGCACGGTCCGGCATTGCTGGCGGGTATCACTGTAGGCGACAAACCACACCGATGTCATTCGGTTGTCGGCGAGTCGCCTACGGCTACTGTCGCGCCCATGGCTGACGAGATCCGCTGGGGCATCCTGGCGACCGGCAAGATCGCCCAGACCTTCGCCCGCGACCTGGCCCTGGTGCCCGACGCCACCCTCGCGGCGGTCGGGTCCCGCCGGCTCGCCGCGGCGCAGGCCTTCGCGGACGAGAACGGCGGGGGTGCGGCGTACGGCTCCTACGAGGAGCTGGTCGCCGACCCGGGCGTGGACGTCATCTACATCGCCACCCCGCACGCCTTCCACCTCGACAATGCCCGGCTCTGCTTCGAGGCGGGCAAGCACGTGCTGTGCGAGAAGCCGGTCACCCTCGACACCGCGGACGCGGAGGAGATGGTCCGGCTGGCCGGGAAGCACGACCGGTTCCTGATGGAGGCGATGTGGACCGCCTGCCACCCCGTGATCCGCGAGCTGCGCACCCGGTTGGCGGCGGGCGAGTTCGGGCGGCCCCGCCACCTCCACGCCGAGCTCGGCTTCCGGGTCGACGCCGGGCCCGACAACCGGATGCTCGACCCGGCCCTGGGCGCCTCGGCCCTGCTCGACATGGGCATCTACCCACTCACCTTCGCCCACCTGATGCTCGGAGCCGCCGAGCAGCTGCACGCGACCGCCGACCGCTCGGATCGCGGCATCGACCTGGACATCGCGGTCGCCGGCCGGTACCCGAGCGGCGTCCTGGCCACGATGACCGCCTCGATGACGTCGTACTCCTCGAGGGCGGCCGCCATCGCCACCGACCAGGGCCGGATCCACCTCGACGACTTCCACCACCCCACGAAGGCCGTCTTCACGCCGTACGTCGAGGGCCGCGGCAGCTGGACCGTCGAGCCCGGCGATCCGGTCGAGGTCCTCGGCCAGGAGCCGGTGGTCGGCCAGGGCTACAGCCACGAGATCGAGGAGGTCGGGAGATGCCTGCGCGCGGGTCTGCGAGAGAGCGCGCTGGTCCCCCACGAGCAGACCCTCACGATCCTGCGCCAGATGGACGACCTGCGCGAGCAGGTCGGCGTCGCGTTCCGGGGTTAGCGATGGCCAACCGCCGGTCTCGGGCACTCATGGTCTCGGGTATCGCCATGATCATCGGCGGCGTGCTGGTGCTGGGCTACGTCGGCTGGCAGTACCTCGGCACCAACTGGGTCTCCCACCGCACGCAGGCAGACATCGTCGAGAAGCTGCACAAGAGCTGGGACAGCGGACAGGGCAGCGTCAAGGTCGACCAGGGCGAGGCCGGCACGATCGTGCGGATCCCGCGGTTCGGCGACGACTACCAGGTGCCGGTCATCGAGAACACGTCCGACGACGCGCTCGCCGCGGGCTTCGGCCACTTCGAAGGTACGGCGGGGCCGGGTGAGGTCGGCAACTACGCGCTGGCCGCGCACCGGATCACCCACGGCCAGCCGCTGGCCGGCATGCCCGACCTCGAGATCGGCGACCAGGTGATCGTCGAGACCGCGGACACGACGTACACCTACAAGCTCACGTCCGGGGGCTCCGACCTGCGGGTGCCCTTCACGGCGGGCTGGGTGATCGACCCACTACCGGTCAACCCGGAGGCCGGCGGCGTGCAGCCGCCCCAGGACGCGGGCGAGAAGCTGCTGACGCTGACGACCTGCGCCGAGCTGTTCCACACCGACGACCGGCTCGTGGCGTTCGGGATCCTCGTGGACCAACAGCCCCGTTAGGTCGAGCGCAGGAACCGCAGCACCGCGGCCACCCGGCGGTGGGCGGCGTCATCGTCGGGCATCAGGCCGAGCTTCGCGAAGATCCGCTGGGTGTGCTTCTCGACCCCGGCCAGCGACACCGACAGCGCGTCCGCGATCGCCGCGTTGGACCGTCCCTCCGCCATCAGCGAGAGCACCTCGCGCTCGCGCGGCGTGAGGGTGGCGATCGGGTCCCGATGGCGGCCCATCAGCTGACGGACGACCATCGGGTCGAGCACCGTGCCGCCCGCGGCGACAGCCGCGACGGCACCGAGGAAGTCGTCGAGGTCGCCGACCCGGTCCTTGAGCAGGTAGCCGACACCGCCGTCGCCGGTCGCCAGCAGGTCCTCGGCGTACGAGACCTCGACGTACTGCGAGAGCACCAGCAGCCTGGACTCCGGCCAGGCCCGACGTACGTCGACCGCGGCACGCAGGCCCTCGTCGGTGTGGCTCGGCGGCATCCGCACGTCGACGATGCCGAGGGCGGGTCGCTCGACGAGCATCGCCTCGACGAACGACGGACCGTCGGCGACCGCGGCGACCACCTCGTGACCCGCCTCGGCGAGCAGCAGCTGGAGACCCTCGCGCAGCAGCAGCGAGTCATCGGCGACGACCACTCTCATGCAGGAATCCTCGCGGTCACGGTCGTGCCCACCGACTCCGGGGAGGTGATCTCGAGGGTGCCGTCGACGGCGGCGAGCCGCTGGCGCAGGCCGGCCAGGCCGAGGCCCTTCGAGGGGTGGGCGCCACCGGTGCCATCGTCCTCGACCCGCACCTCGACCTCATGCTCGCCCGCCAGCACCGACACCGAGGCAGCTGTCGCTCCGCTGTGCTTGGCGATGTTGGTCAGCGACTCCGCGACCACGAAGTAGACGGCCGTCTCGACGTGCGGCGGCAGCTGAGTGGGTACGTCGATCCGCGACTGCACCGGCACCTCGCTCTGGCTCAGCATCTCCTCGAGCGCCGCGGTCAGACCGCGGTCGACGAGGAGCGGCGGGGCGATCCCGCGCGAGAGCGAGCGCAGCTCGGCGACGGTCTCGCGGGCCTGGGCGAGCGCCTCGTCGATGGTGGCAGCGGCGCGCTCGGGGTCCTCGGCCACCTGGCGCCTCGCCCGGCCGAGGTCCATGGTCAGCCGGACCAGCCGTTGCTGAGGACCGTCGTGGATGTCGCGCTCGAGCCGGCGCATCGACTCGGCCTCGGCCACCCGAGCGGCGTCGCGACCACCCTCGACCCGGGCGACCTCGCGCTGGAGCTCGGCGCGGCTGCTGAGCAGAACCCAGGCCAGGCTGGCATTGATGGTCGTGACCAGCCGGACCGCCCACGGCAGGGTGATCAGGAAGAGCGCGCCGACGAGCAGGTTGGCCAGGCTCTCCGTCGTACGCCCGGCGCCGAGTCCGAGCAGTGACGCGAGCCCCTCCTCGTCGTCGCTCACCGGCACCCAGCGCTGCCAGAACCAGTAGGTGAGCCCGACTCCGGCGGCGGCCCACCACACGAGCGTGACCGAGAACGCGACCGTCCCGGTCACCAGCCCGACCAGCGCCCACACGACGTCGAGCCAGGACTGGGCATCGCGCAGCGGCGTGAGCGACCGCCGCCAGAATCCTGACCCGGCGCGGGCGCAGACATAGCTCGGCGTCGCCGCGGGCCGCCCGAGCATCCCCTGCAACCGGATCCGCTCGAAGCGAGCGAAGCCACGAGCAACCATGATCCCGACCGAGACCAGCAGGATCCCGCCGACGAAGATGAGCAGCGAGACGCCCAGCACGAGGTCGATGAGCACCACGATGAACGCGACCAGTGCGATCGGGAACGCCGAGAGGCCGTAAGCACTCTCGAACAGCACCCGGCGCAGGCCACGAGGTCGCACGACCGCCGGTGTGGGCGTGGGTGTCGCGAGGGGCATGGTCAGGGTCTCCGTCATGGCTTCGAGGCTAAGGACGGCGAGGGGTCCGGCTCGATCCTGCCAGCCCGACACCTGTTGTCGGGCCAGCCCGACCATCAGCCGAGGGCGTCGAGCCCGGTGACCTCGGCCGACCACTCCCAGAGCCGGACCGCCGCGTCGGGGTCGATGGCGTAGGCGCGTACGCCGCTCGTGGTCTGCGGCCCGTCGGGTACGACGTCGGCGACAGCGCAGTCCTCGAGGTAGAGACCGCCCCGGCCGTCGAGCTCGGGCGACGTCGCCGCCCAGACAGCAGTCGCCGCGCCCTGCTCGGCCGAGATGAAGTCCGGCAGCACCGGCTTCCCGTCCTCGTCGAGGGTCATCACGGCGTCGAGGTCCTCCACCTGCAGGTGCCGCCCGAGCGAGGTGAGGATCGCGCCGGGGTGCAGGGAGAACGCCCGCACGCCCTGGTCGCGGGCGAGCGCGTCGAGGTGGACCGCGAAGAGCACGTTGGCGGTCTTGGACTGGCCGTAGGCGAGCCACTTGTCGTAGCCGGTCTCGAACCACGGGTCGTCCCACCGGACGTCGGAGAGGTGGTGCCCGGTGGACGACACGCTCACCACACGGGCTCCGGGGTTGATCGCCGGCCAGAGCAGGTTGACCAGCGCGTAGTGGCCCAGGTGGTTGGTCGCGAGCTGCAGCTCCCACCCCTCGGCGACGCGAGTCTCCGGGCACGCCATGATCCCGGCGTTGTTGACGACGAGGTCCAGCGTCCGCCCGGCCACCAGCAGGCCCTCGGCGTACGACGCCACGCCCGCCTGGTCGGCCAGGTCGAGCTCGCCGACCTCGACGCCGTCGATCCCGGCCAGCACCCGCTGCGCCTTGTCCGGGCGTCGGGCCGGGGCAAGCACGTGCGCGCCGGCACCGGCGAGCGCCCGCACGACCTCGAGTCCGATGCCGGAGTAGCCGCCGGTCACCAGCGCCGTACGACCGGTGAGGTCGATCCCGTCCAGGACCCCCGCCGCCGTCGGCACCTCGCTCATCAGGCGTCCTGCGCGAAGTCGGTGTCGACGGTGACGTGCTCCCACTCGTCGATCGAGGCACTCATCTGGGCGAGCTTGTCGCGTGCCGCCTTGAGCACGTCGCGGCCGAGCAGCAGTCGCAGCGGCGGGTCGTCCAGCGCGGTCACCATCACGACCGCGTCGCCGACCTTGCGCGGATCGCCGGGCAGGTGGTCGGCGAAGGCCTTGATCAGGTCCTTGCGGGCACCGACGTCGGCGACGTACGCCTCGATCGGCGCGGCCGCCTCCTGCATCGACCGCTTGGCCCAGTCGGTGCGGAAGGCGCCCGGCTCGATCGCTGTGACCTTGATGCCCAGTGGTCCGACCTCCTTGGCCAGCGCCTCGGTCAGCGCCTCGAGCGCGAACTTCGTCGAGCTGTAGAAGGCGTTGGGCGGGTTGGCGACCAGCCCGGTCATCGACGAGATGTTGACGACGTGACCGCTGGCCTGGGCCCGCATGCCGGGCAGCACCGCCTTGAGGGTGTCGACCACCCCGAAGTAGTTGGTGTCGAAGAGGGTGCGCACATCGGCGTCGTCGCCCTCCTCGACCGCGGAGAGGTAGCCGTAGCCGGCGTTGTTGACCAGGACGTCGATGCCGCCGAAGGCCTTCTGGGCGGCCTCGACCGCAGCGTCGATCTGGTCCCGGTCGGTGACGTCGAGTGGTACGGCGAGGGCCGCGTCGCCGTACGTCTCGACGAAGTCCTCGACGTCGGCGACCCTGCGCGCGGTCACGACGACCTGGTGACCGGCGTCGAGGGCGGCGCGGGCGATCTCGCGCCCGATGCCGGTGGAGCAGCCGGTGATCAGCCAGCGACTCATGCCGTCACCTCCGGGAGCCGACGGAGGTACGCCGTACGCCGGGTCGCCAGCTGCGCCGCGCGTTCGTCCGGCGTGACCCGAGCCAGGCCGGGCACCTCCTCGTCGAGCCGGTCCAACCGCACCACCCGGCCACGGGCGGACAGGTCGGGTCGCGGTCCGCCGTCCGGGAACTCCGCCATCCGCAGGGTCAGGATCCCCTCGAGCAGGCCGTCGGTGTCGATCCAGTTGGCGGTGCCGGGGTCGCTGGCCGCGATCACGTAGGTGTAGGTGCCGTCCTCGTTGGCGACCGACTGCGCCTTGTTGAGGCTTCCGGTGCGGTCGAGGACGTCGAGAGTGGTGCCCCAGATGTTGGAGAGCGGCACGGTGAAGTACTCCGCTCCCCCGTCGCTCACGTCGACCACGAACGCCTCCCCGGGTGCGAGCACGAAGCGGCCGGCGACGTACACCTGGTTGCGCATCGCGCCGGTGTGGTCCGCCGACCAGGCCAGCGAGAAGTGGTTCTCCGGCGACTTGTACATGCCGTGGCTGAGCCTGCCGGTGAAGTCGGCGAAGTGCGCCATCATCCGCGCGGTCGCCTCGGCCTGGTCGTCGAGGGAGAGCGGGGACGCGGTCGCCGGGCCGCCGAGTCGCTGAACGGTGAAGGCGTTGGGATCGTCGCGACCCCAGTCCAGCAGCACGTCGCGGACGTAGAACTCGTGCGCCGACGGCGAGGACCGCACGTGGTTGGGGCGACCGTCGGCCGGGTCCGCGTCCACCGTGATCAGGAAGGACCCGTCGTCCTCGACCTGCATCCGCCGTCCGTCGAGCACGTCGACGGTGCCCATATGGGCGTCCCAGAGCGTGAAGTAGTTCTCGGTCATCCGGTGCGCGCCGACCTGCCCACGGATCTCGTAGCGTTCGTCGCCGGAGATCGGAATCACCCGATAGACCGAGTCGGGGTTGTCGATGCCCCAGCGGGTGCCGGGGATCCGGCGTCCGTCGACCTGGTGCGCGAGCCGGGTGATGGTCGTGACCTTCGGCCGGAGCGGGTCCTGGTTGGAGGACCACACCGCCGCGGAGAACATCACCTCCTCGTACGCCGCGTCGAACCGCTCGCGCATCGCCTCGGACGCCCGCGCCCGACTCAGCCAGGTCTCGGCGACGCTGCGGTACGCCGCCCGCACGGTCGGGTGCTCGACCAGCTCGAGGGCGGCGAGCTCGTGGGCGTGCTGCTCGTCGGTCGCAACGGGGTGCATGGTGCTCCTCGGAGTCCTCAAGGAATGTCAGTTCTGACATTATTAGAGCATGTCCAAGTCCGAGCGCACCCGGTCCGCTCTCCGGGAGGTGTCGCTCCGGCACTTCGTCGAGCACGGCTTCGAGGCCGCGAGCGTGCCCGCGATCGCGGCCGAGGTCGGGGTCACCGAGCGCACCTTCTACCGCCACTTCGCGACCAAGGACGAGGTGCTCTTCGGTGACATGACCACCCGGCTGGAGTGGTTCCGCGTCGCGATGCGTGAGCGACCGGTCGAGGAGGACCTGATCCGCTCGGTGCTCACGTCGTTGACCTCGGCACCGACCGACCCTCAGCTGCTGGCCGAGATCGCACGGCTCCGGGTCGAGCTGCTCAGCCCGGCTCGGATCGAGCGGGTCTTCCGCGACCGGCAGGGGGCGATGGCCACCGAGCTCCGGGCGATCCTCCGCGAGCGCGGCGTGGCCGACCTGGCCGCCGCCGTCCGGGCCGAGGTGCTGGCCGGTGCGGTGTTCGCGGCACTTGCGGTGTGGACCGAGGCCGCCGGGCCGCACGACGTACGACGTCTCGGCGTGCTCACCGAAGAGGCGCTCGAGCAGGTGCGTCCGGCACTCTGAGCAGACCGGGGCCGCAGGTCCCGCAGATCACCCGGGGCTGACTCGGAACCGCTCTCGGATCTGGTCGGCCGAGAGACCGTAGGTCTCCGGTGTGTACGTCGGCCGCCCGGTCTCTCGCGGGCGTCTGGCCAGCCAGTCGCGCATGGCCGCCTCGGCCTCAGCGGTGAGGTCGAGCCCCAGGGCGTCGTACACCCGCGAGACCTGACCGACCGGGTCGGCCACGGCGGCAGCGAACTCCAGGTCCGTGACCAGGTCGGCGTCCTCATCCCAGGCCGCGCGGCTCGCGAGCGCGCGGTCGTTCGTCCAGCCCATCCGCTCGATCCACTCCGCACCGATCCGGTGCAGGTCGACGGCGTCGGCGTGCATCGCGTGCAGGGTCGCATTGAGGCTGGCGCCCGATGCGATCGTCTCGACCGGGTCGCGGTGCAGGTGCACGACGTGCAGGCCGGGGAACCGCGCGCGCAGGTCGTCGAGATAGCCGAGGTGCGCGGGTGTCTTCAGCACCCACCGCTCAGCCGTGATGCCACGCTGCTTCTGCTGCCACTGCAGCAGCTGAAGCATCCGGTGCAGGTGGTCGTACGCCGGGGTGAAGTCCTGGGTGTCGATCCAGGACCGGTACGCCGGCACGTGCGCGCCTGCCTCGGGCACGTGGGAGAGGAAGGCGTCGGCGAGGAAGACGATCTCCTCCTCGGCCTCGAGCGCATGCATCGGGTGGATCGCGTAGAGCTCGGGCACCCACTGCCGCGACTGCTCCTCGCGCGCCAGGGCCCTGGCGATCCGCGGGTCCTCGACGCCCCAGTCGTGGTCGAGCTTGGGCGCGACCTCGACGACCTCCCACGCACGGGCACAGCGGAAGCGCTGGTCGGCCGCGAGCAGCCGCTGCAGGAGGGTCGTGCCGCTGCGCATCATGCCGACGACGACCACCGGGTCGTCGATCATCTCGTCGACAATCTCCGGCTGCCGGCGGAACCACTCCTGCGCCCTCAGCCGCATCCGCAGGCTGTACACGGCGCCACCACGCAGGATGTGCGCGCCGACCTCGTTGAGCCCAGCCTCGGCGTACGCCTCGAGCAGGACGCCGAGCGGCTCCTCGAACGCGCCCGGCCCGAAGTCGTCGAGCCCCTCCTTGCGGCGGGCGTCCTCGACGACGCTCGCCAGATCGAAGCCAAGGACCATGGCGCGAACCTATGCTGTCGCGGTGGACAGCGCCCGTGACATCGAGAACCTGCTCTACGAGTACGCCGAGCGCATCGACGCCGGCGACCTCGACGGCGTGGCCGACCTCTTCACGCACGGCCGGATCCTCGGCCAGGAGAACGGCCCGCCGGAGACAGTGTTCGAGGGACGCGACCGAGTGCGGGAGCTCTACGGCATGGCGACCCGGATCTATGAGGACACCGGGACGCCGAAGACCAAGCATCTGACGACGAACGCGCGCATCGACGTCGACGACCTGGCGGGTACGGCGACCGCGCGCACCAACTACCTCGTCACCCAGGCCACCGAGGTGCTGCCGCTCCAGGTGATCATCACCGGGCACTACCACGACACGTTCCACCGCATCGACGACCAGTGGTGGTTCGACAGCCGCACCATGTTTGTCGACCAGAGCGGCGACCTGAGTCAACACCTGAAGTTCTGATGTGGACCGACCGATGTCTACCGGAGCAGGCGAAGGTCGAGGTCGGCCCACTTCGACGAGGTTGAGGCCCGGGCGGTGCAGATCCGCGAGGCGCTCGGCAGCCCCCGCAAGATCTTCCTCGGCATCGACCGGGTCGACTGGGCCGCCGACGTCACGGTGGTCTCGCCGTTCCGTGACGGGATGAAGTCGGCGCTGCTCGAGGTGTGGTCGGCCGACGAGCGTGACCTGACCCGCCGGATGAAGGGGATGCGCAAGCAGGTGAAGGAGCGCCCTGAATCTCAGCGATGCGTCCTCCGAGGCTTGCCACATAGTCGCTGTGTGATACTCGTCCGGCTAGCCACTCGGGGGGGACGGGAGCGGGCTATGAACATGGAGAAACCGACCGATGAGTCGACGCACCACACGGCGGATACGTTGGATCGCCGCAACTAGTCTTGCAGGTCTGCTGACGCTCGGGCTGGTCGCCGCGCCGGCGATCGCTAATCAGGGTGCGCCCGCCACGGATCCGACTTCCAGCCAATCAGCCGCCCCGGGCGCTGAGGACACCGCCAGCGCGGAGCCGAGCGACACCCCGACGCCGTCCAGCTCGGCCTCCGTCGACCCCTCGGCCTCCGTCGACCCTTCAGCCTCGGCGAGCGGAGGCGCCTCGGCGGAGTCGACCACCATTGCCACGAAGCCGACCAAGCAGTCCCTCGCCCTCGGGGTAGCGCCGCAGCTGGTACCCACCCCTCCCAACGGCTCCGCGGTCATCACTGTCAAGGTCGGCGGGACGCGCACCCACCGCCGACGCGATCAAGCGGACTCCAGGGTGTGACCCTCGGCTTCTACGCAGCCCGACGGGCGGCACACGCCCTCTTCACCTGCACCTCCGACGTCGACGGCGACTGCTCGATCACGGTCCCCAACACCCAGGCTTCGATGGCGCCAACTGGGACGCGCGCTACTACGTGCGCCAGACATGGCCGCAGGAGTGCCCGCCGGCTACTACACCAACACCAACCTCGGCACCGCCGGCAACAACACAGCCGCCGCGACACCGCCTACACGTTCCGGACCGGCACGGCAGCTGCCGCGCCGGTAACGACCTACACGTCCACGAGCAGCTTCATGATCGGCACCGGGACCGGCATCACTGCCTCGGGCGGCATCTGGCAGAACTCCCGCAACGACCCGACGATCCCGTCCAAGTGCGGCCTCAACGTCGCACTCGTTCTGGACGTCTCGGGTTCTGTGGGCGGCAACCTGCCCGACCTCAAGGCCGCCGCCAAGACCGTCGTCAACGCGCTGACCGGCACCCCATCCGCGGTCGCGACGTACACCTTCGCCTCAGCGGCACCGGCTCTCGGCAACACTAACTACCCGCTCATCCCGGTCTCGACGACCCAGGGCGCTACGACTGTCAACAGCCACATCGACGCCTCGGTGATCCCGAACAACCAGAACTACTACACGAACTGGGACCGCGGCATCGAGCAGGTCGCACTGTCCAGCGACCAGTACGACGTGGCCATCGTGATCACGGACGGCAACCCGACCCGCTACGGCGACGACCAGGGATCCGCGGACCAACACCCGCTTCCGCGAGGTCGAGAACGGCATCTTCTCCGCCAACGCGGTCAAGGCCCGGACGGCACCCCACGAAGCTGATCGCGTTCGGTGTCGGGGCTGGCGTCACCAGCACCGGCAGTGGGCTCAACCTACGTGCCATTTCGGGTCCCAACCTGGACAGCGACTACTACCAGAACGACGACTACAGCATCGCCGCCGAGCAGCTCAAGGCAGCTGGCGCTCGCCAGCTGCCAAGGGTCGGTCAGCGTCGTCAAGCAGGTCGTGCCGTCCTCGGCACCGGCCGGGACGACCACCGGCGCCGAGCCCGCCGGCGGGTGGACCTTCACCGGGGCCGGGTCGACCGGGGTCACGGTCAAAGCCCCGACCTTCAAGGACACCGCGACGGGCACCGGAGCAGCCAGCTTCCCGCTGTCCTTCGTCAACGCCGACGGCAACGTCACCTTCACCGAGACCCAGAAGCCCGGCTTCACCCTGCAACAGGTCGGCCCCGCGAACAACTTGAAGAACGCCGTCTGCACGAGGGTCGACACCGGAGCCGCTGTCGACGTCACCAACAGCGGAGCTCTCGGCTTCACCGTGCTCGCCGCGAGCACCTACCCGGTCTCGTGCACCGTCTACAACCGCGCCCCGACACCCACGTCAAGCGTGGCTCTGAACAAGCGCTGGGTGATCAACGGCACCTCCTACGTCGACGGCGCGCAGCCGTCGACTTTCGTGGCCTCGGGACTGATCAACGGCACCCAGCAGGGCTGGGGCGTTCCCCGTACCGGCTTCTCCCAGGGCGACGCAGTGAGCCTGGACGAGTCCGCTGTCACCTTCCCTCCCCAGTGCACCCGGGTCAGCAGTCGGCTCACCAGCGCGAACGGCACCACCGTCGACGCAGCCCTGCCGTCCAGCCAGAGCCTCGCCGCCGGGGCGAACACCTACACCATCACGAACACGATCACCTGTGAGACCAAGCTGACCCTGGTCAAGCAGGTCCAGGGAGGCGCCGCCGATCCCACCAGCTGGACCCTCGACGCGGTCGCCCCGTTGGGGGCCCTGGCCGGACCGAACGGTGCCACCGGTAGCGCTGGAGCGACAGGCGTCGCCGTGTCGCCCGGAGTGACCTACCCGCTTGCCGAGAGCGGCGGCAATCCGAACTACGCGCAGACCGTCGCCACAGGAGCAAACCTGATCCCCGGCTCGACGGGCAGCTGGAACTGCGTCGAGGTCCGCGCCGACGGCACCGTCATCCCCGGCTTCAGCGACGGCCTGAACGGCGGCGTGACCGTCCCGCTCGGCTCCTGGGTCAGGTGCACCGCGGTCAACCAGGTCTCGACGCTGGTGCTCCGCAAGGTCGTGGTGAACGACAACGGTGGCACCGCCGTGCCCAGCGACTGGACGCTTACCGCGACTCCGGTGAACCCCCCGGCCGGTGTCACCGCACAGTCGGTCACCGGCAGCGCGGTCGGCAACCCCATCAGCGTCCGTCCTGGCCTCACCTACAACCTGACCGAGTCAGGGCCGGGGGGCTACACGCGGACCAGCCTCGTCTGCTCGGTCGGCGGCGGCCAGAGCCAGCCGGCGACCTCGGTGCAGATTCCGGCCCTCAGCACTGGCGTCTGCACGTTCACCAACGACGACCAGGCCGCTCACCTGACCCTGGTCAAGTCCGTGACCAACGACAACGGTGGGTCACGGCCAAGGCGATCGACTGGACGTTGACCGCGACGCCGAACCCCGCGATCCCGGGCCAGGCCCCGATCTCCGGGGCCGGCGGCACCGCCCGGACCGCTGTCGCGCCCGGCCAGTACACCCTCACCGAGTCCACCGGCCCGTCCGGGTACGCCCCGTCGAGCTGGGTCTGCCCCGGCGCGACCGTGACCGCGGGTGGTGTCGTGACCGTCGCGACCGGTGCCGATGTCACCTGCACCATCACCAACGACGACCAGGCCGCTCACCTGACCCTGGTCAAGTCCGTGACCAACGACAACGGTGGCTACGGCCAAGGCGATCGACTGGACGTTGACCGCGACGCCGAACCCCGCGATCCCGGGCCAGGCCCCGATCTCCGGGGCCGGCGGCACCGCCCGGACCGCGGTCGCGCCCGGCCAGTACACCCTCACCGAGTCCACCGGCCCGTCCGGGTACGCCCCGTCGAGCTGGGTCTGCCCCGGCGCGACCGTGACCGCGGGTGGTGTCGTGACCGTCGCGACCGGTGCCGATGTCACCTGCACCATCACCAACGACGACCAGGCCGCTCACCTGACCCTGGTCAAGTCCGTGACCAACGACAACGGTGGTCTACGGCCAAGGCGATCGACTGGACGTTGACCGCGACGCCGAACCCCGCGATCCCGGGCCAGGCCCCGATCTCCGGGGCCGGCGGTACCGCCCGGACCGCTGTCGCGCCCGGCCAGTACACCCTCACCGAGTCCACCGGCCCGTCCGGGTACGCCCCGTCGAGCTGGGTCTGCCCCGGCGCGACCGTGACCGCGGGTGGTGTCGTGACCGTCGCGACCGGTGCCGATGTCACCTGCACCATCACCAACGACGACCAGGCCGCTCACCTGACCCTGGTCAAGTCCGTGACCAACGACAACGGTGGGTCTACGGCCAAGGCGATCGACTGGACGTTGACCGCGACGCCGAACCCCGCGATCCCGGGCCAGGCCCCGATCTCCGGGGCCGGCGGTACCGCCCGGACCGCGGTCGCGCCCGGCCAGTACACCCTCACCGAGTCCACCGGCCCGTCCGGGTACGCCCCGTCGAGCTGGGTCTGCCCCGGCGCGACCGTGACCGCGGGTGGTGTCGTGACCGTCGCGACCGGTGCCGATGTCACCTGCACCATCACCAACGACGACCAGGCCGCTCACCTGACCCTGGTCAAGTCCGTGACCAACGACAACGGTGGGTACGGCCAAGGCGATCGACTGGACGTTGACTGCGACGCCGAACCCCGCGATCCCGGGCCAGGCCCCGATCTCCGGGGCCGGCGGTACCGCCCGGACCGCGGTCGCGCCCGGCCAGTACACCCTCACCGAGTCCACCGGCCCGTCCGGGTACGCCCCGTCGAGCTGGGTCTGCCCCGGCGCGACCGTGACCGCGGGTGGTGTCGTGACCGTCGCGACCGGTGCCGATGTCACCTGCACCATCACCAACGACGACCAGGCCGCTCACCTGACCCTGGTCAAGTCCGTGACCAACGACAACGGTGGCACGGCCAAGGCGATCGACTGGACGTTGACCGCGACGCCGAACCCCGCGATCCCGGGCCAGGCCCCGATCTCCGGGGCCGGCGGCACCGCCCGGACCGCGGTCGCGCCCGGCCAGTACACCCTCACCGAGTCCACCGGCCCGTCCGGGTACGCCCCGTCGAGCTGGGTCTGCCCCGGCGCGACCGTGACCGCGGGTGGTGTCGTGACCGTCGCGACCGGTGCCGATGTCACCTGCACCATCACCAACGACGACCAGGCCGCTCACCTGACCCTGGTCAAGTCCGTGACCAACGACAACGGTGGTACGGCCAAGGCGACCGACTGGACGTTGACCGCGACGCCGAACCCCGCGATCCCGGGCCAGGCCCCGATCTCCGGGGCCGGCGGCACCGCCCGGACCGCGGTCGCGCCCGGCCAGTACACCCTCACCGAGTCCACCGGCCCGTCCGGGTACGCCCCGTCGAGCTGGGTCTGCCCCGGCGCGACCGTGACCGCGGGCGGTGTCGTGACCGTCGCGACCGGTGCCGACGTCACCTGCACCATCACCAACGACGACCAGGCCGCTCACCTGACCCTGGTCAAGACCGTGACCAACGACAACGGCGGCACCGCCAAGGCGACCGACTGGACGTTGACCGCGACGCCGAACCCCGCGATCCCGGGCCAGGCCCCGATCTCCGGGGCCGGCGGCACCGCCGGACCGCGGTCGCGCCCGGCCAGTACACCCTCACCGAGTCCGACCGGCCCGTCCGGGTACGCCCCGTCGAGCTGGGTCTGCCCCGGCGCGACCGAGACCGCGGGCGGTATCGTGACCGTCACGACCGGTGACGACGTCACCTGCACCATCACCAACGACGACCAGCCCGCCACATTGACCCTGGTCAAGGTGGTCGACAACGGCGAGACCGGGGCCACCACCGATCGCCGAGGCGTGGATCCTCACCGCCGTCGGACCGACGCCCGGCATCTCCGGCGTCACCGGCGACCCCGCGGTCACCCGCGTTCCCGTCGACGCCGGTAGCTACGACCTCGCCGAGTCCGAGGGCCCCGAGGGCTACCGAGCGTCGAGCTGGGTCTGCACCGGAGCGAGCGACAGCACCGTCGACTCCGTAGAGCTGGGAGTCGGCGACAACGCCAGGTGCACCATCACCAACACCGCGATCCCCCCGACACTCACCCTGGTCAAGAAGGTCACCAACGACAACGGCGGCACCGCTGTGGCGACCGACTGGACGCTGAGTGCCGACGGACCGACGCCTGGTATCTCCGGGGTCACCGGCGACGACGAGGTCACCGGCCTGCCGGTCATGGTCGGCGACTACGACCTCTCCGAGGCCGACGGACCCGACGGCTACACCCCCAGCGACTGGGACTGCGGACCGGCCAACTCTCAACGGCGCGACCCTCACGGTCGACGTCGGTGAGGACGTCACCTGCACCATCACCAACGACGACCAGGCCGCCCACCTGACCCTGGTCAAGACCGTCACCAACAACAACGGCGGCACCGCTGAGGCGACCGACTGGACCCTGACCGGCGACGGCCCGACCCCGATCACCGGCGCCACCGGCACCGACGCGGTCACCAACGCCACCGTCGACGCCGGCGACTACGACCTCACCGAGGCCGACGGACCCGACGGCTACACCCCGTCGAGCTGGGTCTGCCCCGGCGCGACCGTCACCGCAGGCGGTGTCGTGACCGTCGCCAACGGCGCCGACGTCACCTGCACCATCAACAACAACGACCAGGCCGCCCACCTGACCCTGGTCAAGACCGTCACCAACGACAACGGCGGCACGGCCGAGGCCTCCGACTGGACTCTGAGTGCCGACGGACCGACGAGTGGTATCTCCGGTGCTACCGGCACTGGTGCGGTCACCGACGTTCCCGTCGCCGCCGGCGACTACGACCTCACCGAGGCCGACGGACCCGACGGCTACACGCCGAGCGACTGGGACTGCGGACCTGCCGACCAGAGCGGCGGCACCGTGACCGTCAACAACGGCGACGACGTCACCTGCACCATCAACAACAACGACCAGGCCGCTCACCTGACCCTGGTCAAGACCGTCACCAACAACAACGGCGGCACCGCCAAGGCGACCGACTGGACCCTGACCGGCGACGGCCCGACCCCGATCACCGGCGCCACCGGCACCGACGCGGTCACCAACGCCACCGTCGACGCCGGCGACTACGACCTCTCCGAGGCCGACGGACCCGAGGGCTACACCCCCAGCGACTGGGACTGCGGACCTGCCGACCAGAGCGGCGGCACCGTGACCGTCAACAACGGCGACGACGTCACCTGCACCATCAACAACGACGATCAGCCCGCCACGCTGACCCTGGTCAAGGTGGTCGACGAGAACGCCACCGGCTCCGGCAAGGTCCCCGCCGACTGGACGCTCACCGCCACCCCGGACAACATCACCGGACAGGGCCCGGTCTCCGGCAACGGTGACCCGACCGTCCCCGGCAGCGTGAACGAGGTCACCGTCTTCGCCGGTGACTACGACCTCTCCGAGTCCGGCCCGGCCGGCTTCGACTCCGGGAGCTGGATCTGCCAGGGCGGCGTGGTCAGCGGCGCCGATGAAGCGACTGTCACGGTGCCCAACGGCGGCAACGTGGTCTGCACCATCACCAACACGGCGATCTCCCCGACCCTGACCCTGGTCAAGACCGTCACCAACGACGACGGCGGCACCGCTGTGGCGACCGACTGGACGCTCACCGCTGACGGCCCGACCCCGATCAACGGCGCCACCGGCACCGCCACCGTCACCGATGCGCCGGTCATGGTCGGCGACTACGACCTCTCCGAGGCAGGCCCCGGTGGCTACGACGCCGGTGACTGGTCGTGTGAGGGAGGCGACCAGGACGGCGACACGATCACCCTCGCCGAGGGCGACGACGTCACCTGCACCATCAACAACGACGACCAGCCCGCCACATTGACCCTGGTCAAGGTGGTCGACAACGGCGAGACCGGGGCCACCACCGATCCCGAGGCGTGGATCCTCACCGCCGTCGGACCGACGCCCGGCATCTCCGGCGTCACCGGCGACCCCGCGGTCACCCGCGTTCCCGTCGACGCCGGTAGCTACGACCTCGCCGAGTCCGAGGGCCCCGAGGGCTACCGAGCGTCGAGCTGGGTCTGCACCGGAGCGAGCGACAGCACCGTCGACTCCGTAGAGCTGGGAGTCGGCGACAACGCCAGGTGCACCATCACCAACACCGCGATCCCCCCGACACTCACCCTGGTCAAGAAGGTCGTCAACGACAACGGCGGCACCGCTGTGGCGACCGACTGGACGCTGAGTGCCGACGGACCGACGCCTGGTATCTCCGGGGTCACCGGCGACGACGAGGTCACCGGCCTGCCGGTCATGGTCGGCGACTACGACCTCTCCGAGGCCGACGGACCCGACGGCTACACCCCCAGCGACTGGGACTGCGGACCGGCAACTCTCAACGGCGCGACCCTCACGGTCGACGTCGGTGAGGACGTCACCTGCACCATCACCAACGACGACCAGGCCGCCCACCTGACCCTGGTCAAGACCGTCACCAACAACAACGGCGGCACCGCTGAGGCGACCGACTGGACCCTGACCGGCGACGGCCCGACCCCGATCAGCGGCGCCACCGGCACCGACGCGGTCACCAACGCCACCGTCGACGCCGGCGACTACGACCTCACCGAGGCCGACGGACCCGACGGCTACACCCCCAGTGACTGGGACTGCACCAACGACACCGTCGTCGACGACGACATCACCACCGTCACGGTCAACAACGGCGACAACGTCACCTGCACCATCAACAACAGCGACAACGACGCGTTCCTCACCCTGATCAAGACCGTCACCAACGACAACGGCGGCACCGCTGAGGCGACCGACTGGACCCTCACCGGCAATGGCCCCAGCGACGTGATCTCCGGCGTCACCGGCACCGACGATGTCACCCGCGCCTCGGTCGATTCCGGCGACTGGGAGCTCTCCGAGGGCGGTGGCCCCGGCGGCTACACGCCGGGCGACTGGGACTGCACCAATGACACCGTCGTCGAGGACGGAATCACCACCGTCACCGTCAACAACGGCGACGACGTCACCTGCACCATCAACAACAACGACGACGCGGCCCACCTGACCCTGGTCAAGACCGTCACCAACGACAACGGCGGCACCGCCAAGGCGACCGACTGGACCCTGACCGGCGACGGCCCGACCCCGATCACCGGCGCCACCGGCACCGACGCGGTCACCAACGCCACCGTCGACGCCGGCGACTACGACCTCTCCGAGGCCGACGGCCCCGAGGGCTACACCCCCAGCGACTGGGACTGCGGGCCAGCCGACCAGAGTGGCAGCACCGTGACCGTCAACAACGGCGCCGACGTCACCTGCACCATCAACAACAACGACCAGGCCGGGAGGTGGGCCTACGAGAAGTCCAGCGACCCGGCCAGCGGCAGCACCGTCAAGCCGGGCGACGTGATCACCTACACCCTCACGGCTGCCCACACGACGGGCACCCCCACCAAGGGCGTCGTGCTCAACGACGACCTCAGCGACGTCCTCGACGACGCCACCCTGGTGCCGGGCAGCATCACTCCCAGCACGGGCACCGCGACCGTGCGGGGCACCGAGCTGACCTGGAAGATCCCGACCCTCAGCGGGACGGAGACGATCACCTACCAGGTCAAGGTCGACAAGGACGCGTGGGACGCTCGACTCGACAACGTCGTCTCCTCCGATGGAGGCACCGCGTGCCTGCCGACCGAGACCGGCCGCACGGCGCACAGCCAGGCAGCCAAGACGTGCACCGAGACCACACACTTCACGCCGCACGAGTCCACCCCGCCGGGGCCGCCCACGCCGACTCCGGACAACCCCGGGATTCCTGGACTGCCGAACACCGGTGGTCCGGCGGCCTGGATCCTGGCGCTCGGTGTGATCCTGTGCGGATTGGGAGCTGGGGCGGTCCTGCTCTCGCGCCGTCGGTCCCACCGAGTCCACTGAGCAACTCCGGCCCGATCTCCGCCGTACCTCTCGGCGGGGATCGGGCCTGCGGTCCTGGCTCGGTCGATGGTCGCCTAGGGTGAGGCCGTGGCAACCTCCGGCTCGGCAGACCTGGTCATCGTCGCCAACCGGTTGCCCGTCGACCGGGTGACGCTCCCCGACGGGACGGCGGGGTGGCGCCGTTCGCCCGGCGGCCTGGTGACCGCCATCGAGCCGGTCCTGCGCGCCAACAACGGCACCTGGATCGGCTGGCCGGGGGGTACCGAGAGCGACCTCGAGCCCTTCACGGACGAGGGCCTCGAACTGGTGCCGATGACGATGTCGGCCGAGGAGATCGAACGGTTCTACGAGGGTTTCTCCAACGCCACGCTGTGGCCGCTGTACCACGACGTGATCGCGAAGCCTGAGTTCCACCGCGAGTGGTGGGACTCCTACGTCTCGGTCAACCAACGCTTCGCGGAGAAGGCCGCCGAGATCGCGTCCGAGGACGCGACCGTGTGGATCCATGACTACCAGCTGCAGCTTGTCCCCCAGATGCTGCGCACCCTGCGCCCAGACCTGCGGATCGGCTTCTACCTGCACATCCCGTTCCCACCCGCTGAGCTCTTCCAGCAGCTGCCCTGGCGCCGGCAGATCCTGGAGGGGCTGCTCGGCGCCGACCTGGTCGGCTTCCAGCTCAACGGTGCAGCGCAGAACTTCATCCGCCTGGTCCGCCAGCGGGTCGGCCACAAGACGCATCGCGACCACGTCTACCTGTCCGACGGTCGCACGGTGCGCGCCGCGGCGTTCCCGATCTCGATCGACTCCCGGGGCTTCGAGGAGCTGGCGCGCTCCGAGCCGGTCGCCCGGCGGGCCGCAGAGATCCGCGAGCAGCTCGGCAACCCGCGCAAGATCTTCCTCGGCGTGGACCGGCTCGACTACACCAAGGGGATCTTCGCCCGACTGCGTGCCTTCGGCGAGCTGATCAGCGAGGGCCAGTTCGACGTCGAGGACGCTGTCTTCGTCCAGGTCGCGACCCCGTCACGGGAGCAGGTCGAGCAGTACCGGATCCTGCGCGACGACATCGACCGCCTCGTCGGCCGGATCAACGGTGACCTGGGCGAGATCGGGCGACCGGCGATCAGCTACATGCACTCGTCGTACCCCCGCGAGGAGATGGCCGCGCTCTTCCGAGCCGCCGACATCATGGTGGTCACGCCGTACCGCGACGGGATGAACCTGGTCGCCAAGGAGTACGTCGCCTGCCGCTTCGACAACGACGGCGCGCTGGTGCTCTCGGAGTTCGCCGGGGCGGCCGAGGAGCTGCGCCAGGCCTGGCTGATCAACCCCTACGACATCAACGGCATGAAGGCGGCGCTGTACGAGGCCTATCAGGCCGATGACCGTGAGGTGGGGCGTCGGATGAAGGCGATGCGCAAGCAGGTCATGGAGCACGACGTCGCCGCGTGGGCCGACAGCTTCCTGACCGAGCTGACCTCCGTACAGCACGCGCACGACAAGACCGTGCGACCCGCCAAGCGTTCCTGATGGTCCAGGTCTCCACCGACGCCTCGTTGCTCGACGTCGACACGGTCCACCGCTGGCTGTCGACCGACGCCTACTGGGCACTCGGACGACCGCGCGCGGTCGTCGAGCGGGCGATCGCCGGGTCGCTGAACTTCGGCGCGTACGACGACAGCCGGTTGGTCGGCTACGCGCGAGTGGTCACCGACAGCGCCACCTTCGCCTGGCTGTGCGACGTGTACGTCGCCCCGTCCGCGCGCGGCTCCGGCATCGGGACGGCACTGATGGAGGCCATCTCGTCCACCCTGGAGGACCTGCAGGTCCGACGAGCGGTGCTGGCGACCGCCGACGCGCACGCCCTCTACGCCCGCTTCGGTTTCGAGCCGATGGCCGAGCCGGAGCGCTGGATGCTGCGGACCTACCTGCCGTCTTGATCGGCGGGTAGCGTCACAGCATGGACCTCGTGCCGAAGCCCGACCAGGTGCTCGCGGCCGCCGGCAACGCCGCTCACCTCCTGTTCTACGGCGGGATCGCCGACCTGCGCCCGATGCCGCGGACGCTGATCGACGAGGGCCCGTTGCGCGAGGTCTACCACTATCGACCCGATCCCGAGGTCGCCTCGCAGGGCGACCCGGTGCTGCTGGTGACCCCGCTCGCGGCGCCCGCCCTGTGCTTCGACCTGCGCCGCGGCTGCTCGCTGGTGGAGCACCTGGTCGCGGGCGGGCGGCCGACGTACCTCGTCGAGTACGGCGCCGTCTCCTTTCGCGACCGCAGCCTCGGGCTCGAGCACTGGGTCGACGAGGTGGTGCCGGAGGCGATCCGCGCCGCTTCATCGCACGCGGGCGGGCGACCGGTGCACGTCGTCGGGTGGAGCCTCGGTGGGATCTTCGCCCTGCTCGCGGCCGCTTCCGATGACCAGCTCCCGATCGCGTCGCTGACCGTGCTCGGCTCACCCGTCGACACGACGTTGGTGCCGCTGGTCGCGCCACTGCGGCCGCTGTTCGATCTCACCGACGGCCGGGGACTGGTGACCCGCGCCTACCGCGCGCTCGGTGGCGCACCGCCACCCCTGATCCGCTGGGCCGTCCAGCTGACGTCCTTCCAGAAGCTGGTCACCAGGCCGCTCGCCGTCGCCACCCACCTCGACGACACCGACTGGCTCGCCCAGGTCGAGGCGGTCGACCGGTTCATCGCCGGGATGACCGCCTACCCCGGCCGGAGCTTCGGGCAGCTCTACCACCGGTTCGCCAAGGACAACGCCCTCGCGACGGGCTCGGTCGAGATCGGCACGCGATCGGTCACCCTGGCCTCGGTCAAGGCTCCGGTGCTGGTCTTCGCCGGCGCCATCGACGGCATCGCGCCCATTGCCGCGGTCCGCGCAGTGCTGCCGCTGCTGACCGGTGCCCGCGACGTCCGCTTCGAGCTCGTGCCAGGTGGCCACCTCGGGATGCTGACCGGCCGAGCCGCTCGCGGGTCGACGTGGGGCGTGCTCGACGAGTGGATCGAGCAGTGGTCCGGCGGCGCCGTACCGAAGAAGCGAGCCGCGAAGAAGGCGAGTGGCGCGAGGACGGCACCTGCAGCGAAGAAGGCTCCGGCAAAGAAGCCGGCGCCCGCCAAGAAGCCGGCCGCCGACACGATCGGGACGAACCCTCAGCGCCGCAACTCCTCGGCCAGCTCCCGCGCCCTGAACCGCTGACTTTCCAGGGACTTCATTCGCTTCCCAGGCGTTGCAAACCCCGACAAGCGAATGAATCACCGGTTCACCGGGGATTCCGACCGCTAGCCTCCCCCCATGCCAGCCACCGACACCCTCCCGAGAAGCGTCCGGATCGGATACGGATCGGGGTCGGTGGCGACGGGGGCGTTCGGCACGGTCCCGGGCCTGATGCTGCTGCCGTACCTGACCGACAGCCTCGGGATCGCCGCCATCCTGGCCGGGTTCATCGTGTTCCTGCCCAAGGCGTGGGACGTGATCCTGAACCCGATCGCCGGCCGGATCTCCGACCGCACGATCGACCGGCGCGGCCCGCGGCGACCATGGCTGCTTCGCGGTGGTGCGGGGCTGGCGGTCGCGTTCGCGCTGCTGTTCGCGGCGCCCGCCATGGCCACCGGGCTCGAGGCGCTCTGGGTGCTGGTCGCGTTCATCGCGTGCGCGACGGCGTACGCGTTCTTCCAGGTGCCGTACGTGGCGATGCCCGCGGAGATGACCAGCTCCTACGACGAGCGCACCCGACTGATGACCTGGCGGGTCGCGATCCTGGCCTTCACGATCATGCTGGCCGGCGCGACGGCTCCAGCGATCCGCGATGCCGTGGGCGGGCGTGACGGATACCGCGTGATGGGTCTCGTGATGGCCGCGATCATCACCGTCGGCACCGTCAGCGCCTACCTCGGCACCCGGCACGCCCCCGTAGCAGCACCGCAGGCCGGGGCCGGCAGCCTGCGCGACCAGCTGCGCATCGTCGCCGGTGCTCGCGACTTCCGGTGGCTGCTGACCTGCTTCGTCATCCAGGCCCTGGCCACCGGCTGCATGCTCGCCGGCGTCGACTACCTCGCCTCCAACGTGCTCGACCAGGACGGCGCCGCCACCATCCTGTTCATCTGCTTCGTCGGCCCCGCCCTCCTGCTGACCCCGGCCTGGTCCGCCATCGGCACCCGGATCGGCAAGAAGCGCGGGTACGTCGCGAGCTCGGTCATCCTCGCCTGCGGGGCCCTGCTCGCGGTGACCGCGCAGACGGCGCCGATCGCGTTCGTCTACGCCGCCGTCGTCCTGGTCGGCGTCGGGTACGCCGGCTGTCAGGTCTTCCCGATGGCGATGCTGCCTGACGCGGCCGCGGTCGACGCCCGACGCACCGGATCCAACCGGGCCGGTGTCTACACCGGTGTCTGGACGGCCGGCGAGACGCTCGGTCTCGCGCTGGGCCCCGGAATCTACGCCCTCGTGCTGGCGCTCGGCGGCTACCGGTCGTCCACCGACGGTGACGTCGCCCAGCCCGACTCGGCGTTGACGGCGATCACCCTGGGATTCTCGATCCTGCCCGCGGTGCTGATCATCCTCAGCCTGTGGTGGTTGCGGAGGTATTCGCTCGATGCCTCCGCGGTGGATGAGATGGTCAGCCCATGACCGACGCCATCGCCCGCCTGCGCGAGATGCAGGCTGCCGACCTCCCCGTCCACGGAGGCCGCACCCTTGCCTACGTCTACGACTCGGGCCTCCCCGACGTCGACCGGATCGGCCGCGAGGCCGTGGCGGCGTACGCCGGCTCGAACGGCCTGGACCCGACGGCCTTCCCGAGCCTGCTGCAGATGGAGAACGACCTGGTCGGCTTCACCGCCGACCTCCTCGACGCCCCTGCCGGGGCGGTCGGCACGGTGACCTCGGGCGGCACCGAGTCCTGCCTGCTCGCGGTCCAGGGCGCCCGCGACAGCCGACCCGACGTGGACCGCCCGCGGCTGGTGGTGGCGTCGACCGTGCACGCGGCGTTCCTCAAGGCCGCCCACTACTTCGGCGTCGAGGCCGTCGTGGTCCCGGTCGGTCCCGACTTCCGCGCCGACCCGGCCGCGATGATCGCAGCGATCGACGAGGCACCCGAGCGGACGGTGCTGGTCGTCGTCTCCGCTCCGTCGTACGCACACGGCGTCGTCGACCCGGTGCCGCCGGTCGCAGCCGCGGCCGCGGAGCGGGGAATCCGCTGCCACGTCGACGCCTGCATCGGCGGCTGGGTGCTGCCGTACGCCGCGCGGATCGGCCGCGACGTACGACCGTGGACGTTCGCGGTCGACGGCGTCACCTCGATCTCCGTCGACACGCACAAGTACGCCTACGCGCCGAAGGGCACCTCGGTCCTGCTGCACCGCTCGCCGGGGCACCGACGTCCGCAGTACTTCGCGCATGCCGACTGGCCTGGCTACACCATGCTCAACTCGACCATCCAGTCGACGAAGTCCGGCGGCCCCCTCGCCGGCGCCTGGGCGGTCGTGGCGTCGCTCGGCGACGCCGGCTACGAGCAGCTGACCCGCGAGGTCTTCGAGGCCGTCGACCGGATCGTCGCCGGCATCGCCACCATCCCCGAGCTGAGCCTCGTCGCAGCGCCGGAATCCACGCTGGTGGCGCTGGCGACCGACGCCAGCTGCGACGCGTTCACGATCTGCGACGAGATGGCCGCGCGCGACTGGTACGTCCAGCCGCAGATGTCGTACGCCGGCCAGCCACCCAACATCCACCTCTCGGTCAGCGCGGCCACGCTCGCCCACGTCGACGAGTTCCTCACCGCGCTCACCGAGTCGGTCGCGGCGGCCGTCGCCGTGGGGCCGGTGGGCGTCGACCCGGGCGTCGCGGCGTTCATCGAGACCCTCGATCCGGCGACCTTGTCGGACGACGACTTCGACGGGCTCCTGGTCGCGGCCGGCCTGATCGGCGGCGGCGAGGGCCTCGCGCTCCCCGACCGGATGGCCGAGGTCAACGCGATGCTCGACCTTGCCTCACCAGCGATGCGGGAGGCGTTGCTGGTCGCGTTCTTGGACCGGCTGGCCCGGCCGAACCGCTCCGCGGGTTTCCCCGGGCGCCCGGGGAAACCCGCCGACACGCCGTTACGGTGACGGCGAGTCGGCAGGTTTCGGCTGCCAGGAGGTCCCGCTGCGACCACTGGGGCTTGGCGGCTACCGGGTGGTCAGCCCGTGGTAGACCACCCGGCCGCCGGGCGGCAGATGTCCGACGTACCACCCGGGACGACCAACCGCGTACCCGCGAGGCAGTCGCGCGGTCCGCACGTACTGCTCGTCGCGCCACGACGGCGCCGCCCGTTCCTCGGGCAGCCACACCTTGAACGCGACGGTGCGGCCGGTCGCGCGCAGACAGACCCGCCAGGGCAGCGGGGCCAGGTGGTCCACGGAGAGACCGATCACCGGCGACAGGTCGAACTGGCCGACCGGACGCCACGGATCGCCGCGGCGCGCGGTGTCCCACGTGAGCAGGTTGAAGACCCAGTAGAGGCCGAACTCGACGTTCTTGGTCAGCGTCACGGCGCGCACCCGACCGGCCCGATCGCGGATCCGCACCGCCAGCCCCTGCTGTACGGCGGGACTGGACTGCCGGACCCAGGTCGCGCACGTCGTCTGGGGGCCTGTCCACGGGGCGGCCGGCCGCCGGAACACCTCGCGCCGGTTCAGGTCCCGGTAGCCGGTGTCGTCCGCGTTGCCGGCGATCGTCACCCGACCGTGCGCGCCCGACCGGTAGTGCAGCCGCGGACCGTCCTCGGTGAGGACCGAACGGACGTACGACGGACTGGCGGCCGCTTCCGGGCGGTGCGCGAGCGCCGGGGCGGCGGCGCAGGTGACAGCGACCGCCAGCAGCAGTGACACCGCGATCCGCGCCATCTGGCCACCTTAGGCCGCTGGTGCCGAATCCGTCGCCGCTAACCTCACGACATGAGCGCGCTCGCCGGACTCGTCGATCGGGGCCTGATGGCACCCGACTGGGCTGCGGCTCTGGCGCCGGTCGACGAGCGGATCGCCGCGATGGGCCACTTCCTGCGCGAGGAGCTGGCGGCCGGGAGGCCCTACCTGCCGGCCGGCGACAAGATCTTCCGGGCGTTCCAGCGACCGCTGGCCGACGTACGCGTGCTGGTCGTCGGCCAGGACCCCTACCCGACACCGGGGCACCCGATCGGGCTGTCCTTCGCCGTGGACGCGCACGTCCGACCGGTCCCGCGGAGCCTGGCCAACATCTACCAGGAGCTGCGCTCCGATCTCGGTATCGAGACGCCGGCACATGGGGACCTGACCGCGTGGGCAGACCGGGGCGTGATGCTGCTGAACCGGTCGCTGACGGTCCGGCCCGGCACGCCCGCGTCGCACCGGCGCAAGGGCTGGGAGGAGGTCACCGAGTGCGCGATCCGCTCGCTCGCGGCACGCGGCGGTCCGTGCGTGGCCATCCTGTGGGGTCGTGACGCCCAGGGCCTGAAGCCGATGCTCGGGCCGATCCCCTGGGTCGAGTCGGCGCATCCCTCGCCGCTGTCGGCCAGCCGGGGGTTCTTCGAATCCCGGCCGTTCAGCCGGGTGAACGCTCTGCTCGCGGATCAGGGTGGGCAGGCGCTGGACTGGACGCTGCCGATGGAATAAAGTTGAAAGTGAAACCATTGGAGTCATCATGAAGGATGTCGTTGACCAGCGCATGCCCGCGCTCTACATCGGGCACGGCGCGCCGCCCCTGCTCGACGACCCGACCTGGTCGGGCCAGCTGTCCGCCTGGGCGGCCGACCTCCCCCGACCCAAGGCGATCCTGATCGTCAGCGCCCACTGGGAGTCTGCGCCCGTCTCGCTCAGTGCCAACGCCGCTCCGTTGGTCTACGACTTCGGCGGCTTCGACCAGAAGTACTACCGGATGACGTACGAGACGCCGGACTCGACCGCGTTCGCCCAGCGGATAGCCGCGATGATGCCGGCGTCCGAGCCGGTCCACCAGCACGCCAGCCGCGGCCTCGACCACGGCGCCTGGGTGCCGCTGCGGATCATGTACCCCGACGCCGACATCCCGGTCCTGCAGATGTCACTGCCGACCCACGACCCGATCCGGCTGCTCGAGCTCGGCCGGCGCCTGCAGCCGCTGCGCGACGAGGGCGTGCTGATCATCGGCTCGGGCTTCCTCACCCACGGGCTGCCGTTCCTCCGCGACTTCAGCCTCGACGCTGCCGCTCCCGCTTGGTCCAGCGAGTTCGACGCCTGGGCCGGCGAGGCACTGGCCCGCGGCGACGTCGACGAGCTGGCCCGCTACCGCACCCACGCTCCCGGGATGCCGTACGCGCACCCGACCGTCGAGCACTACACGCCGCTCTTCGTGACCCTCGGTGCGGCGACGTCGCCCGACCAGCCCGGCATCCAGGTGATCGACGGGTTCTGGATGGGGCTCTCGAAGCGGTCGCTGCAGGTGGCCTGAGCGGCGGGTTTCCCCGGCCGCCCGGGGAAACCCGCCGACACGCCGTGTGGAGATCGGCGTGTCGGAAGGTTTCGGCTGACCACCCTCAGCTGGACGTGATCTCGTCCAGCTCGACCAGGTCCTCGGGAGTCGGCTCCCAGCGCAGCGCCGCCGCGTTGGCCCGCACCTGGTCACCGGACGTCGCGCCGGAGATGACCGACGCGACCGCGGGCTGAGCCGCCAGGCCAGCGATCGCCACCTCGAGTACGGCGAGCCCGCGCGCGGCGGCGTACGCCTCCACGGCCTCGATCCGATCCCAGTCGGCGCGGTCGAGCCACTGCGAGCGCGACGGGTCGAGCGCGGCACGCGAACCCGACGGCGCTCCCTCACCGCGGCGGTACTTGCCGGTCAGCAGGCCGTACTCCAGCGGGAAGTACGGCAGCAGTCCGAGTCCGAAGGTCTCGCACGCCGGCACGACCTCAGCCTCGACCGAGCGGTCGAGCAGGGAGTAGCGGTTCTGCACACTGACGAACCGCTCGAGCCCGGCCGACCGCGCGGTCCAGTCCGCGTCGGCGATCTGCCAGCCATCGAAGTTCGACACCCCGAGGTAGCCGATCTTGCCCTCGCGGACGAGGTCGCTCAGCGCCGACAGGGTCTCCTCGATCGGCGTGATCTCGTCGGGGACGTGCAGCTGGTAGAGGTCGATGTGGTCGGTCCGAAGTCGCCGCAGGCTGGCCTCGACGGCCCGACGCACGTAGCGGCGGGAGGCACGAGCGCCGAAGTCGGCGCCGTTGTCGCCCTGCATGTCGGCGCCGAACTTCGTCGCCACCACGAACTCGTCGCGCTGTCCGGCCAGCGCCTCGCCCAGCAATGACTCACTCGCCCCGGCAGGTGCGCCGTAGACGTCAGCGGTGTCGAGCAGTGTCACGCCCGTGTCCCGGGCGGCGCCGAGGATCTCTCGTACGCCGGCGAGATCCACCCGTCTGCTGAACGCGTTGCAGCCGATCCCGACCGCACTCACCATCAGGCCCGAGTCGCCCAGCGGGCGGTACGTCATGTCAGTCACGGGAGCGACAGTACGACGACCTACCTGATCCCCGTCTTGCGCATCATCCTGAGCCCGCTGAGCATCCCCTTGACGTACTTGTCGTAGTCCTGACCAGGCTTCGCGCCCATCACCTGCTTCTTGAGCACGGCGAGGTTCTGCACGTCGGTGTACTTCAGCAGTCCCTGGTCGCCGTGGCGCCCGCCGACGCCGGACTGCTTCACGCCACCGGACGGCGTGCCCTTGGACGCGAACGCCGTCGCGAGGATGTCGTTGACGTTGACGTTGCCGGACTCGATCCGCATCGCCACCTCGCTCGCGGCCTTGAGGTCGCCGCCCCACACCGAGGCGTTCAGGCCGTACTCCGTGTCGTTGGCGAGCTCCACAGCCTCGTCGACGGTGCGGTAGCGGTGCAGCGCCACGACCGGGCCGAAGGTCTCCATCGTGCCGGTGAGCATCTCCGCGGTGACGCCCTCGAGGATGGTCGGCTCGAAGAACGCCGGCCCCAGGTCGGGTCGCGCCTGTCCACCGGTCACCACGGTCGCGCCCTTGGCGACGGCATCCTCCACGTGCGACTGCACGCGGTCCTTGTGATCGGGCGAGACCAGCGAGCCCATCTCGGGACCGAAGTCGTACGACGCCCGGACGTCGAGCCCCTCGGCCGCGGCGACGAACGCCGACCGGAACTCGTCGTACCGCGTCTCCGGCAGGTAGATCCGCTCGATGTGCATGCAGATCTGGCCGGTGTTGCCGAAGACGCCGAAGATCGCGCCGTTGACGGCCTCCTCCAGGTCGGCGTCCTCGAGCACGATCATCGGGTTCTTGCCGCCGAGCTCGAGACAGGCGCCGATCAGGTTGCGCCCGGCGCGCTCGCCGATCACCCGGCCGGTCGCGGTGGAGCCGGTGAACATGACGTAGTTGGCGTTGTCGATCAGCGTCGGTCCGACGTCGGGGCCCTCGCCGCAGACGACCTGGAAGAGACCCGGGGGCAGGCCGGCCTCCTCGAGCATCGCGATGCCGTAGAGCGGCGACAGCGCGGTCTTGTTGTCCGGCTTGAGGACGACGCCGTTGCCGGCGATCAGTGCCGGGATCGCATCGGAGATGCCGGTGGCGAACGGGAAGTTCCACGGCGCGATGATGCCGACGACGCCCTTGGGCTGGCGGATCTCGGTCGAGGTCGTGAGGAACGGGACCGGGCCGCCGCGCTTCGTCGATGCCAGCAGCTTGGGCGCCCGCTTGATGTAGTGGCTCATCACCATCGGCGGGTCGCAGGTCTCCTCGATCGCCATCCGCCTGTTCTTGCCGCTCTCGACCTGGATCAGGTCGGTCGTGGTCTCGACGTTGTCGAGGAACAGGGTGTGGGCCCTCTTGAAGACCCCGAGTCGCTTCGACAGCGGCCACCGCGCCCACTCCGCCTGCGCGGCACGGGCACGTACGAATGCCTGCTCGATGTCCCCCGTCGTCGACTGCGGGAGCTCGACGAGCACCTCGCCGCTGTAGACCTCGGTGAGCTTCCAGCTGCCACCGCTCGTCGACGGGACGCGGTCGACCAGCTCGCGCAGGAAGTCGTCGGTGATGGTGGCCGGTCGCTGCAGGGTCATGGCAAAAATGTAACGCGTTCTAGTTTGCCCGTACAGGCGGCCCACGCGAGAAGATGCAGCCGTGAAGATCCTGTCCATCCAGTCCTCCGTCGCGTACGGCCACGTCGGCAACTCCGCCGCGGTCTTCCCGCTCCAGCGGCTCGGCCACGAGGTCTGGCCGGTCATCACCGTGCACTTCTCCAACCACACCGGGTACGGCGCCTGGCGCGGCCCGCTGCTCGCGGCCGACGACGTGCGCGAGGTGATCGCCGGCATCGAGGACCGTGGCGTGCTCGGCGAGGCCGACGCCGTGCTGTCCGGCTACCAGGGCGACCCGGCCGTCGGTGCGATCATCCTCGACACCGTCGCGAAGGTGAAGGCGCTCAACCCGGACGCGGTCTACTGCTGCGACCCGGTGATGGGCGACGTCGGGCGCGGGATGTTCGTGCGCCCCGGGATCCCCGAGTTCATGCGGGACACCGTCGTGCCGCAGGCCGACATCCTCACGCCCAACCACTTCGAGCTCGACTTCCTCGCCGGGCGCAGCACCACGACGCTGGCCGAGATCCTGGACGCCGTCGACGACGTCCGGTCGCGGGGTCCGCGCGACGTGCTGGTCACCAGCGTCCTGCACGGCGACGTCCCCGAGGGCAAGCTCGACGTGCTCGCCGTCTCCGACGAGGGCGCCTGGGCGGTCGAGACCCCCCTGCTGCCGATCACCCCCAACGGCTGCGGCGACGTCACCGCCGCGCTCTACCTCGCCCACCTGCGGAGCACCGGCTCCGCCGAGACCGCGCTGGCGCGCACCACCTCATCGGTCTTCGCGATCCTGGAGGAGACCCTCGAGGCCGGCACCCGCGAGATCCAGCTGGTCGCCGCCCAAGGCGCGATCGCCGACCCGCCGGACACCTTCGTCGTACGCCGTCTGCGCTGAGGCCGCGCAGTCAGAGCCGGTGACAGGAGTCGAACCCGCGACATCCACTTTACAAGAGTGGCGCTCTACCAACTGAGCTACACCGGCGTTGCCGCGTCCGTCGAGGTCGCAGCGAGGCCACATGCTAGTGGACGACTCAGCTCATCCCACCGTCGTGGGCGATGACCGCGCCGGTGATCATCCGGGCCGCGGGCGAGGCCAGCCAGACGATGGTCTCGCCGATCTCGGAGGGCTGGATGGCGCCGCCGGGCAGCATCATCATCAACCGGTCGGCGACCCGCTTGTCGAGGTCGTCGGTCAGCTTGTGGAAGACCTCGGCGACGATCGGGGTGTCGACGGTGCCGGGGCAGATCGCGTTGACCCGGATGCCCTCAGGTGACAGCTCGAGCGCGAGCGCCTTGGTGAGCTGGGTCAGCCCGCCCTTGGCTGCGGCGTACGCCGTGGCATAGGGCTGCGCGACGTTGCCGGCGACCGAGGAGACGTTGATGACGTTGCCCTTGGCCGCGCGGATGTGCGGAAGCGCGGCCTGGATCAGCATGAACGGACCCTTGAGGTCGACCGCGTGCACGCGGTCCCACTCGTCCTCGGTCACCGTCTCGATCCTGCCGAACTGGACGATGCCGGCGACGTTCGCGAGCACGTCGATCCGGCCGCTCGCGCCGCAGATCTCGATGGCGGCGTCGATCGCCGCCTTGTTGCCGACGTTGCACTCGACGTAGGTCACGCCCTCGGGCACGGTGTCGTGGATGTCGAGGCCGAAGACGGTGTCGCCGGCGTCGCGGAACAGCTCGGCGGTGGCGTAGCCGATGCCGGAGGCGGCTCCGGTGATGACGACGACGCGGGGAGAGGTGGGCTCAGTCACAGCGCGGACGCTACCAGCCGAATAGAACGTGTTCTAGATCGCCTGTGACGCGATCGCACTTGAAGGCTGCCGGAAGTGCCGCGAGGCTGGTCCGCGTGACCCAGTTGCTGCACGAGCCCCACCACGACGGGTCGCCCGGGTACGTCGGCGACGAGGCGCCGCCGCCCGGCTCGACGGTGCTGCTGCGCTGCCGGACCGCGGCGGCCGACGAGGTCGACCAGGTCTGGATCCGGACCACCTACGACGCGGAGCCGACGTACGAGCCCTGCGTGGTGAGCTCTCGCGACGAGCACACCGTCTGGTGGGAGGGCTCGCTGCTGGTGCACAGCCCGGTGACGCACTACCGGTTCCTGCTGGCGTCCGCTCCACGGGACGGACAGAGCGAGCAGCGGTGGTTGACCGGAGCCGGCGTGATGGAGCACGACCCGCCGGACGCCTTCGACTTCCGGCTCAGCTCGCACGGTCCGCCGCCCGACTGGGCGCGCGACGCGGTCGTCTACCAGGTCTTCCCGGACCGGTTCGCACGTTCGGAAGCAGCCGACGCGCGCGCCGTACCCGAGTGGGCGGTGCCGGCGGACTGGGACGACGAGGTCGTCTTCGAGGGCTTCGACCCACGCACCCCACTGCAGTTCTTCGGCGGCGACCTCGACGGCCTCACCGAGCATCTCGACCACCTCGCGGAGATCGGGGTCAACGTCGTCTACACGACGCCGATCTTCCCCGGTGAGAGCAACCACCGCTACAACGCGTCGACCTTCGAGCGGGTCGACCCGCTGCTCGGCGGCGACGAGGCGTACGTCCGGCTGGCGGGCGCCGTACACGATCGCGGCTGGCGGATCCTGGGCGATCTGACCACCAACCACACCGGCGACACCCACGAGTGGTTCGTGGCCGCGCGTGACGTGCCCGGGGCGCCGGCCCGGTCGTTCTACTACTTCCTGCCCAACGGCTCGTACGAGTGCTGGATGGGTCACGGCACGCTGCCCAAGCTCAACCACGCCGACCCCGCTCTGCGCTCGGCGATGGTCGACGGCCCCGACTCGGTCGTCGCGCGCTGGCTGCGGCCGCCGTACGACCTGGACGGCTGGCGGGTCGACGTCGCCAACATGACCGGCCGGCTCGGCGCGGTCGACGTCAACCATGACGTCGCGCGGATGGTGCGGCGTACGGCCGAGGCCGAGCGCGCCGACGCCTTCGTCATCGGCGAGCACAACCACGACGCGTCGACCGACCTGGACGGCGACGGCTGGCACGGCACGATGAACTACTCCGGCTTCTCCTGGCCGGTGTGGTCGTGGCTGCGCGACACAGCCTCGCCCGCGCGCGCGTTCGGGCGTCCGGTCCCCGTGGCCCGACGAGCCGGCGGGCCGGTCCAACGCAGCCTGCGCGAGTGGCAGGGCCGCTACGGCTGGCGTGCGACCACCGCGTCCTGGAACATCCTCGGCTCCCACGACAGTGCGCGGATCCGTACCCTCGCCGGCTCCGGAGACGTGCACCGGGTAGCGGCCGGGCTGCAGTTCACCCTGCCCGGCGTACCGATGCTCTTCGCGGGTGACGAGATCGGGATGGAGGGCGTGCTCGGCGAGGACTCGCGACGGCCCTTCCCCTGGTCGCACCCGGAGGCCTGGGACGAGCAGACGCTCGCGACGTACGCCGGGCTGGCGCGGCTGCGCCACGAGCACGAGGGACTTGCGCCGCGGGGGACTCCGGTGGGCGCACGTCGACGACGACGCGCTGGTCTACCTGCGCGAGCACCCCGCCGGATCGGTGCTGGTGGCCGCACGTCGGGCCGCGGGACCAGCGATCCACCTGCCGGCCGGGCCGCTCGGCTTCGCCGACGGCAGGCTGCTGCTGACCACCGGGGCCGACGCCGACCTGGTCGACGAGGGTGGCACCGTCACCCTGCCGGCAGCGAGCGGGCCGACGTTCTCGCTCTGGAGCCTCTAGCCTGACCGTATGGCGTTGCGCATCGTGGCCAACCGGCCCGACCCCGCGCTCCTCGGGCTCCCGTGGTCGACCCCGCTCGAGGAGTGGACCGAGCACGTCGTGCCGCTGCCGCGCGGGCTGTCGCGGCACGTGGTCCGGATCGTCCGGCTCGGCAACACCACGTACGCCGTCAAGGAGACCGTCGAGGCCATCGCGTTCCGCGAGTACCGGCTGCTGCGCGACCTCCAGCGGATCGGCCTGCCGGCCGTCGTACCGCAAGGAGTCGTCACCGGCCGGGTCGACGACAACGGGGAGGAGCTGCCGGCGGCGCTGCTCACCCAGCACCTGCAGTTCTCGCTGCCCTACCGGAGCCTCTTCGCGCACGGCCTGACCGCCGACAACCTGCCCTCGCTCATCGACGCGATGGTGGTGCTCCTCGTCCGTCTGCACCTCGCCGACTTCTACTGGGGCGACGTGTCGCTGTCCAACGTGCTCTTCCGGCGCAGCGCCGGCGGGTTCGCGGCGTACCTCGTCGACGCCGAGACCGGCGAGCTCAAGCCGCAGCTGTCCGACGCGATGCGTGAGTACGACCTCACCGTCGGCGTCGAGAACGCCTTCGCCGAGCTGCTCGACCTCCAGGCGAGCGAGTCCCTCGACGGCGAGGTGCAGGCACACGAGATCGTCGACATGCTCGCCGATCGCTACCACGCGCTGTGGGGTGAGCTCACCGCCGCCGAGGAGTTCTCCAGCGCCGAGATGTGGCGGCTCGAGCAGCGAGTCGAGCGTCTCAACGACCTCGGCTTCGACGTCGACGAGATCGACATCGTCACCGACTGGGACGGCGCGCAGGTACGGATCCAGCCGAAGGTCGTCGAGCTCGGCCACCACCGGCGCGAGCTGCAGGCGCTCACCGGGCTGAACGTCGAGGACGCCCAGGCACGGCGGATGCTCAACGACATCGCGGCGTTCACCGCCCACTTCGACCTCGGCCGCGAGGACCGTTCGCTGGTCGCCGCCAAGTGGCTGAACCAGACCTACGAGCCGATCCTGACGATGATCCCGCCCGAGGCGCGCGGCAAGCTCGAGCCCGCGGAGATCTTCCACGAGATCCTCGTGCACCGGTGGTACCTCTCCGAGCGCGCCGGACACGCGGTCGACCTGCTCGACGTCGCGCGTGACTACATGGAGACGGTGCTGATGAAGAAGCCCGACGAGAAGATCGCCGCCGAGGAGTGATCCGGGCGACGTCGACCGTGACCCGCGGCCGACCTCAGGACCGACGCGCCTCGGCGATCGAGTACAGCGCGACCGAGGCGGCGACCCCGGCGTTGAGCGACTCGAGCTGGTTGGCCATCGGGATCGAGACCAGCTGGTCGCAGGTCTCGGACGACCAGGCGAGACAGGCCGTCGCCCTCGGAGCCGATGACGAGCACCAGCGGACCGTCGGCGAGGTCGAGGTCGGGCAGGCTCACGTCGCCGTCGGCGGCCAGACCGATCGACCATGCAGCCGGCGTCCTGGTAGGCCTTGAGCTGGCGGGTCAGGTTGACCGTCTGTGCGACCGGGATCCGGGCAGCGGCACCGGCGCTGGTCTTCCAGGCCGACGCCGTCATGCCGGCCGCGCGGCGCTCGGGGATCACCACGCCGTGCGCGCCGAAGCCGGCCGCGCTGCGGACGACGGCACCGAGGTTGCGCGGGTCGGTGACCTGGTCGAGCACGACGATGAGCGGCTTCTCGTTGCTTGGCGGCGGCCAGGTCGAGGAGGTCGTCGGCGTGGGCGTACTCGTACGACGGGATCCGTGCGGCGAGGCCCTGGTGGACCGCACCGGCGGTCATCCGGTCGAGCTCGTTGCGGGTCACCTCGAGCAGGCTGATGCCGCGGTCGGCGGCCAGGGCGAAGGCCTCGCGCAGGCGACCGTCGCGCTCGGCACCCTCGGCGACGTACACGCCGTTGACCGGCACGCCCTCGCGCAGCGCCTCGACGACGGAGTTGCGACCGGCGATCCACTCGGCGTCGGTGTGGCCGGTGCGGCGCTTGCTTCGGCCGGGCGGCGGCGGACTTGTCGACCTTGTTCGCCTTCTTGTAGACCTTGTGGTACTCGCGGTCCTTGGCCTTGAGGCGTCGGGCCACTGACCCTCGAGACCGCGCTTGACGCGACCACCGGAGCCGGCCGTCGGATTGCCCTTGCCGGTCTTCTTGATCGAGCCCTTGCGCTGCGAATTGCCAGCCAGTCAGTGTCCTTCCTCGGTGATTGAGGAAGGCGCTCTGCGCCCGTCTCGAAATCCCAGCCATTACTTCGTTCCTGCTTCCAGTGACCACGTCGGGCCGTCGGGGGTGTCCGTCGATCTCGATGCCGGCGGCCTTGATCTGGTCGCGGATCGCGTCGGCGGCGGCGAAGTCCTTGTTCGCGCGCGCCTGGGTGCGCTGCTCGAGCAGGCCGGCGACGAGCACGTCGACGGCGTCGGTCAGCTGCTGCGTCGTTGCTGGACGCCGGACCCCACGCGGGGTCGGCGGGGTCGAGGCCGAGCACGTCGAGCATCGCGCGGACCGCGCCGGCCTGCTCGCGGGCGTCACCGGCTCGCGGTCAGCCGGTTGCCGTCGCGCACGGCGTCGTACAGGACCGCGACGGCCGCGGGCGTGCCGAGGTCGTCGTCCATCGCGTCGGTGAAGGCCTGCGGGATCTCGCCGGGCTCGACGTCGCCGACGCGCGCTCGAGGAAGCTCTCGATCCGCGCGGAAGCCGACGGCCGCCTCCTCGAGCGCCTCGAAGCTGAACTCGACGTGGCAGCGGTAGTGCGCTGCCACCATGTAGAAGCGCAGCTCGATGCCGCGGACCCGCTGCAGCACGGCGGGGATCATCAGCGAGTTGCCGAGCGACTTGCTCATCTTCTCGCCGGCGGTGGTGATCCAGGCGTTGTGCATCCAGTACGACGCGAACGGGTGCCCGGCCGCGCGCGACTGGGCCTGCTCGTTCTCGTGGTGCGGGAAGCGCAGGTCGACGCCGCCGCCGTGGATGTCGAAGGCGGGGCCGAGGTACTTGCCGGCCATCGCCGAGCACTCGATGTGCCAGCCCGGACGGCCCCGGCCCCACGGGGACGGCCAGGAGGCGGTCTCCGGCTCGGACTCCTTCTTCCAGCCCTTCCACAGCGCGAAGTCGCGCGGGTCGCGCTTGCCGCGCGGGTCGGCGTCCTCGGCCGCCTCCATGTCGTCGATCCGCTGGTGGGTCAGCTCGCCGTACGACGGCCACGAGCCGGACGTCGAAGTAGACGTCGCCGGAGCCGTCGGCGGCGGCGTACGCGTGGCCGCGCTCGATCAGCGTCGCCGATCAGCTCGACCATCTCGGGGATGTGCCCGGTGGCGCTCGGCTCGTACGTCGGCGGCGCCACGTTGAGGGCGGCGTAGGCCTTGTCGAGCTCGCGCTTCATCGCGTAGGCGAGGTTGTACCAGGGGCGACCCTGGGCTCGCGGCCTTGGTGAGGATCTTGTCGTCGATGTCGGTGACGTTGCGGATGAACGTCACGTCGTAGCCCTGATGGCGCAGCCAGCGCTGGAGGACGTCGAAGTTGACTCCGGAGCGGACGTGCCCGACGTGCGGCTCCGCCTGCACCGTCAGACCGCAGACGTAGATACCCGCCTTCCCCTCCTCGAGGGGAACGAAGTCACGGACTTCGCGGGTTGCAGTGTCATAGAGCCTGAAGGTCACCCGCCCAGTCTAGGGACGTCGGCGACCACGGTCCTCATCCTCAGACGCCGTAGCCGCCGTCGACGTCGAGCTTCTGGCCGGAGATGAAGCCGGCCCGGTCGGAGGCGAGGAAGCAGACCGCCTCGGCGACGTCCGTCGCGGTGCCGAAGCGGCGCAGCGGGATGTTGCGCCGGGTGACCGCCAGCGCCTCCTCGGAGAGCTCGCCCGAGTCGATCAGCCGCGCCGCCATGCCGTCGGTCAGCATCCCCGGCCCGACCGCAGTTGACGCGTACGCCGTACCGCCCCTCCTCGGCCGCCAGCGCCCGCACCATCGCCTCGACCGCCGCCTTCGGTGCCGACGACAGGCCGTCGCGGACCGGGAACCGCGAGGTCGCGGCGGTCGTGACCGCGACGATCGATCCCTCGACCTCGCGCAGGTGCGGCAGGGCCGGGCGGACGACGGCGAAGAACCCGGCCGCGTCGGCGGCCAGCTGCGTCGGCCATCGCCTCGGGCTCGACCGCCGACAGGTGCGTCATCGGGACCGGCGGACCGGCGGCGTAGACCAGGGTGTGCAGGCCGCCGTGGCCGGCCACCGCTCGGGCGACCAGGTCGACGGCGTCCGCAGCGACGGTCGGCCCGCTCAGGTCCAGGGGGTACGACGTGGCGTGCACACCCCAGCCACGAGCGGACTCGGCGACGGCCTCGCCCGCCTCGGACCGGGACCGGTAGGTGACCGCGACGTCACTGCCTCGACTGGCCAGCATCCGGGTGATCGCGAGGCCGAGGCCACCGCTGCCGCCCACGACGAGCGCCACCCCGTCGCGTCCGCTGAAGTCACCCATCAGTCTGCTCCACGGCGCTGAAGTCGATCGTGTGCCATCCGGTCGAACCGTCGGGGAGGACGTCCTGCACCTCGCCGGTCTGCACCATTCCGGTCGTGTCGGTCGCGCGTACGGCGAGCCGGTGCGCGCCCGGCTCCAGGTCGAGGGTCGCCGACCACTGCACCCAGGTGTCGGTGCTCGGGACGGTGCCGAGGACGGCGGGCTGCCAGTCGCCGTCGTCGACCTGCGACCTCGACCGCCCGGATGCCGGTGTGCTGGGACCAGGCCATGCCGCCGACCCGGCCACCGACGGAGGCGATCTCGCCGCCGTCTGCCGGCACGTCGATCCGCGACGACATCTTCACCGGACCCAGTTCCGACCAGCCGCGCTTGGTCCAGTAGGCGTCGATGTCGGCGAACCGGGTCACCTTCATCTCCACGACCCACTTGCACGCGGAGACGTAGCCGTAGAGGCCCGGGACGATGGTGCGCACCGGGAAGCCGTGGTCGATCGGCAGCGGCTGACCGTTCATCGCGACGGCGAGCATCGCGTCGCGGTCATCGGTCAGAGCGCTCAGCGGCGTGCCGCAGGTCCAGCCGTCCTCGGAGGTCTGGAGCACGGCGTCCGCGCCGTCCTGCACGCCGGCCAGGTCGAGCAGGTCGGCGATCCGCACACCGCTCCACCAGGCGTTGCCGATCAGGTTGCCGCCGACGTCGTTGGAGACGCAGTTGAGGGTCACCCAGGCCTCGGTCAGCCGGCGGGCGATGAGCTGCTGGTAGGTCAGCACCACCTCGCGGTCGACCATGCCGTGGATGCGCAGCGTCCAGTCGGCCGGCTCGATGGTCGGGACCACGATCGCGGTGTCGATCCGGTAGAACGAGTCGGCCGAGGTCGCCCAGGGGCTGACCCCCTTGAGACCCGTCCGGACGCCCTGCGGCAGGGTCGGCGCAGTGACCCCGGGCAGCCGGAGCAGCCGGCGCGCCTCCTCGACGTGCCGACGCCCGCGGCCCACGGCCCGGCCGACGACACCGAGCGCGATCGTCCCGACGACCATCACCCCTCCCCGCAGCAGGAAGGTACGGCGCGTGTGGTCGCCCGGTGCCGGCTCGGTCGGGTCCGCGGCGGTCGGTGCCGCCAGCGCGAGCTCGTGGCGGCGCAGCGGCTCGGTGAGCAGGGAGAGACAGATCAGCCAGGTCGCGAACCCGACCGCCACCGGGAGGATGTCGAGGGCGGTCGCGCCGCGCTGCGCCCAGACCGCTATCCCACCGATCACGGCGAGCACGCCGAAGACGATGGTCGGCGCCCACCAGGTGCGGCGGGCCAGCCGGCCGGCCCACGCGAAGAGGACCACGCTGAGCACGAAGATCGCCACCAGCAGGAACGGCTTGTCGTTCGTGCCGAGGAACTTGATCGCTCGCTCGGCGACAGCACCGGGGGTCAACCGGATCACCAGCTCGGCGATCGCGACGACCGGCGAGTCACGCAGCGAGGTCACCATCGAGACGAAGTAGCTGGTGGCCAGTCCGGCGAAGCCGGCGACGATGCCGGCGACCGACCAGGCACCGCTGCGGTTGCTCACGCGGCTGATTCTCGCTCAGGCATGATCATCGTGTGCAGACACTCCCCCGAGTCGGCGTCGGAACCGACGTCCACCGCCTCGTCGACGGCGTACCTCTCCACCTCGCCGGCCTGCACTGGCCCGACGAGCCGCAGGGGCTCGAGGGTCACTCCGACGCCGACGTCGCGGCCCACGCGGCGTGCGACGCGCTGCTCGCCGCCGCCGGACTGGGCGACCTCGGCTCCAACTTCGGTACGTCGGACCCGGCGTGGGCCGGCGCGAGCGGCGTGGCCCTGCTGGGCGAGACCGCGGCTCGGGTGCGGGCCGCCGGACTTCGAGGTCGGCAACGTCTCCGTGCAGGTGATCGGCAACCGCCCACGCCTCGGCCCGCGCCGCGCGGAGGCGGAGGCGGCCCTGTCGGCCGCGGCCGGCGCACCCGTCACGGTGTCGGCCACGACCACCGACGGACTCGGTCTGACCGGTCGGGGCGAGGGGATCGCCGCGATCGCGACCGCGATCGTCGTCGGCCGCTAGGGTGCGTCCGACTTGCGGTGCCCGATCAGCACCACGCCCTCGACGATCCGGACGTCGTACGCCGGGACCGACACGTGGTCGTCGTCCAGGCACCTGCCGCTGCGCAGGTCGAACGCGTGCTTGTGCGTCGGCGCTGCCACGAAGGGGACTCCGTCCCGGACCCCCACGATGCCCTTGGCGATGACCGAGGCCTTCGCGAACGGGTCGTGGTTGCCGAGCGCGTAGACCTGGTCCTCCTGGGTCCGGAAGATCGCGATCGCCTGCCCGTGGACCAGGGCGGTCGCGCCGCGCTCGACCTCGAGCTCCAGGAGGCGACAGACGGGCTGCCACTCTCCGGTGCTGTTGCCGTGGGCGCGACTGGGCGTCATCGAGGCGTCCGGCGCGCCGACACAGGTGTCATCCGAGCACCCCTTCCCTGGTGCGACGAACGTAGGGGCGGCGCGTCAAGCACCTGTTTCGCCGTGTAACAGCCGTGAAAACACTTCCGCAGGACGCTCCGTAGACTCCGGGCCGTGCCCGCCGTCGTCGTGATCCTCGCCGCGGGCCTCGGCGCGCGGGTCGGCGCCGGCAGCAACAAGGTGCTGCTGCAGCTCGGCGACGCACCCGTGCTCGCCTGGTCGGTGCGCGACGCGCTCGGTCGTCGACGACGTACGCCGGGTCCTGGTCGTGGTCCGCCCCGGCGAGGAGTCCCTCGTCGGCGGCGCCCTGACGCCGTACCTCGAGGGCGGTCGAGGTCGGCATCGTGACCGGCGGCGAGACCCGGCACGCGTCGGAGTGGAACGCGCTGCGTGCGCTGGCACCCGAGATCGAGTCCGGCGCGGTCGACGTGGTCGCGATCCACGACGGCGCCCGGCCGCTGGCCGGTCGCCGCGCTCTTCGCCGCGACGCTCACCGCCGCCCGCGCGCACGGCGGCGCGATCCCCGTCGTACCGCTGAACGGGCTGCTGCCGCTGCAGGGACGGCTCGAGGGCGAGCTGGACGGAGTGCAGACCCCGCAGGCCTTCCGCGCCCCCGAGCTGCTCGCGGCCTACGTCCGGGCCGAGGCCGACGGCTTCGACGGCACCGACACGGCGGCCTGCTTCGCCCGCGCCACCGACCTGCCCATCGTCGCGGTCCCCGGCTCGCCCGCGAACCTGAAGATCACCTTCCCGGAGGACCTGGCGCTGGCGGAGCGACTGTCGGGGTAGTCCCTGACGTTCTCGGGGTCGATCGACGCTCGGAACCCCGAAACCGTCAGGGACTACCCCGCCGTCAGCGCCTCCAGCACCCGCACGTCGTCCGCCGACCCGACCCGGCGGGCGGAGGGCGGGGCCTCGACGAGCTCGACCGGGAAGCGGGCGCGGAGAGCCGCGACCAGGGTCACGAAGTCATCGGACGGCAGGTGGTCGAGGGCCGCGACGACCGCCGGCGGGAGGACCACCGGGGAGGCGACCGAGACCAGGCCGGCGCGGTCGACGGTCTCGCCCACCACGCCGTCCGTGACCCGCTTGACGGTGTCGGTGACCGGCCGGACGCCCACCACGACCACCGCCCGCTCCAGCGCCAGCGCCACGCAGTCGGCGATGAACTCCGGCGGGGTCATCGGGCAGAGCGCGTCGTGCAGGACGAACGGCTCCTCGGCCTCGACCAGCGCCTCCCACCGGGTGCCGGTGTCCACCGGGGTGACCCCGGCCTCGCCGAGCGCCCAGGCCGCGCAGGCGACCAGCGCCTCGCCGTGGATGAGCGTGAACGGCAGCGACCCGCGGCCGGTCTCGACCACGGCGCCGAGGGCGGGCGGTACGTCGTAGTCCACGGCGCCAACCTAGTGCTGCCGCCGGTGGAGCCGAAATGCGACGAGGCCCCCGGATCGCTCCGGGGGCCTCGTCGATGTCCTGGGATCAGGAAGCGAGCACCTCGTCGAGGAGGGCCTCAGCCTTGTCCTCGTTGGTGTGCTCGGCCAGCGCCAGCTCGGAGACGAGGATCTGGCGGGCCTTCGCCAGCATCCGCTTCTCGCCGGCGGACAGGCCACGGTCACGCTCACGGCGCCACAGGTCGCGCACGACCTCGGCGACCTTCATGACGTCACCGCTGTGCAGCTTCTCGAGGTTCGCCTTGTAGCGACGCGACCAGTTGGTCGGCTCCTCGACGTGCGCGGCACGGAGGACGTCGAACACGCGGTCGAGACCCTCCTTGTCGACGACGTCGCGAACCCCGACCAGATCGAGGTTGCAGGAGGGCACTCGCACGACCAGGTCCTGCTGGGCGACAATCCGAAGGACGAGGTACTCCCGGTCCTCCCCCTTGATGGTTCGCGTCTCGATGTCCTCGATGATCGCGGCCCCGTGGTTCGGGTAAACAACCGTTTCGCCGACGGTGAAAGTCATATGTCAGGTACCCCTTCCTAGGTGATCATTCTAACACGCCCCGGATCCGGTCCGAACGGCGTTTGCGCAGGTCAGGGGCACAATGCTGTCTTGACAGATCGCTAGGTCGTGTGGTGGCGACCCGCGTTGCCCGCGGAATACCTACCCGTTCAGGGACGGGGGTCGATACTGCGAGGTATGTCGCCGACCTTGCGCCGCCGCAAAGGAGAGGGTGCCCCGGACAGCCCGTCCTCAACCCCCCACGAGGCGATCGACGCGGCCGCCGAGGCACCCCCGGAGTCGGGCGCGGCCGCGCTGGCCGAACCTCGCTCCGAACGGCGCCGCTCCCTGTCGCGCACCACTCCGGTGCTGCTGCTGCGCGCCGCCCACCCGCGCCAGGCGCTGCTCACCGCCGTCGGTCTCGCCCTCGCCGCCGCCCTCAGCGGCCGGCCGGGACGCGAGGTCGCGCTCGTCCTGGCCACCGTGCTGGTGGGCCAGGCGGTGCTCGGCTGGCACAACGACCTGGTCGACCGCAGCCACGACGAGGCTGCCGGGCGCGCCGCGAAGCCGCTCGCGGTCGGCCTGCTCGACCCCGGGACCGCCTGGTTCGCCCTGACCTGCGGGGTGCTGCTGGTCATCCCGCTGTCGATCTCCAACGGCGTCACGGCCGGGTGCTACTACCTGGCCTCGATCGCGATCGGCCTGGTCGGCAACGTCGTGCTCCGCGGGGGCTTGCTCTCGTGGGTGCCCTGGGCGGCCGCGTACGCCCTCTACCCGGCGTTCCTGTCCTACGGAGGCTGGGGCGGTACGGCGGCGGGCGGGGCCCCCACGCCCGCCCTGGTCGTCCTCTCGGCGCTGCTCGGGATCGGCGTTCACGTGCTCTGCGCGCTGCCCGGACTCGTCCAGGACCACGAGTCCGGCGGCCGTCACCTGCCACTGCGGATCGGGCTCAGGATCGGGGCGACCCGGCTGCTCGCGCTGACGCTCGTGTGGACCGCTCTGGTGCTCGTCGCGATGCTCGTCGTCGGCGACCGATCCGGGCTGACCTGACCGTCCTCAACCGGGCGTCCCGCTGGCGCTAGGCTGTGCTCGCACACCGTCGTCGCCGACTCGTGAAGGCCCTGAACATGCAGCTCCGCCAGTCCGCCCGCCTGCTCGCCGTCGCAGGAGCCCTCGTGCTCGCCGCCCCGGTCCTGACCTCCTGCGGCTTCGACTACGCGACCGACCGGGACTACACCCCGGCCGCCGGCGTCAACGACCGCGACGCGACGGTCGACGTCCTCGGCGCCGTCGTCGTCTCGGCCGAGGCCAACTCCGGCACGTTCATCGCGTCGTTCGCGAACAACCTGCAGGACCAGGACGCCACGGTGACCTCGATCGCCGGTGCCGGCGACGACGCGGCTCTGAAGTTCGCCGACTTCGAGCCCATCGAGATCCCGGCCGGCGGCCTGGTCAACCTCGCGACCGACGACCAGGGGATCGAGGTCACCGGCACGTTCGAGGCCGGCTACTCGATCGACCTGACGATCACCACGGGAGACGGCCAGACCATCGACATGACGGTCCCGACCGTGGCGAACTGCAACGAGTACGCCGGCCTCGACCAGTCGGCCGATGCCGACTCCGCTGCCGCCGCCGAGCAGTGCGTGGCCGAGACCGCCGGACCTGCCGAACACTGAGCCGGGAGGCTTCCTGATGACCTACACGCTGGTCCTGCTCCGCCACGGTGAGAGCGAGTGGAACGCCAAGAACCTGTTCACCGGCTGGGTCGACGTCGCGTTGACCGAGAAGGGTCGAGGCGAGGCGGTCCGCGGCGGCGAGCTGCTGCGCGCCGCCGGCGTCCTGCCCGACGTCGTCCACACCTCGGTCCAGCGTCGCGCCATCAACACCGCCGCTCTGGCCCTGGACGCAGCCGACCGGCACTGGATCCCGGTGTGCCGCTCCTGGCGCCTCAACGAGCGTCACTACGGCGCCCTGCAGGGCAAGGACAAGAAGGAGACCCTGGAGGCGTACGGCGAGGAGCAGTTCATGCTCTGGCGCCGTTCCTTCGACGTGCCCCCGCCGCCGCTCGACGACGACAGCGAGTTCTCCCAGGTCGGGCTCCCCGCAGTACGACGGGCTCGGCGACGAGATGCCCCGCACGGAGTGCCTCAAGGACGTCATCGTGCGGATGCTCCCCTACTGGGAGTCCGCGGTCGTGCCCGACCTGGTGGCCGGCAAGACAGTCCTCGTCGCCGCGCACGGCAACAGCCTGCGCGCGATCGTGAAGCACCTCGACGGCATCAGCGACGAGGACATCGCGGGGCTCAACATCCCGACCGGCATGCCGCTGGTCTACGAGCTCGACGACGACCTCACGCCCACGGTCGCCGGCGGCACCTACCTCGATCCCGAGGCGGCCGCCGCCGCAGCAGCGGCCGTCGCCAACCAGGGTCGCTGAGCAGCCCTCGACGAGGCCGTCAGTCACACGTCGAGAGCCCGCGGGTTCTCGCCGGTGACGACGAAGACGACCCGGTTGGCGACCGAGACGGCGTGGTCGGCGATCCGCTCGTAGTAGCGACCCAGCAGGGCCACGTCGACCGCCGCCTCGACACCGTGGCTCCAGTCGGCCGAGAGCAGGTCGGCGAAGCTCGACCGGCGCAGCTGGTCCATCTCCTCGTCGGCATGCACCAGGGCAAGGGCTTCGTCGACGTCGCGGTCGACGATGATCTTGGAGACCCGCTTCACCATCTCCTCGGCGACCTGGGCCATCCGCTCGATGGTCGGGACGATCTCGGCCGGCACGGCGAGGTTGGGCACCCGCAGCCGAGCGATCTTCGCGACGTGCACCGAGAGGTCACCCATCCGCTCCAGCTCGCTGACCATCCGCAGCGCCGCGACGACCGTCCGCAGGTCGCTGGCGACCGGCTGCTGGAGCGAGAGGAGCAGGAACGCCGAGTCCTCGACCCGCTCGCGGGACCTGTCGATCTCGATATCCGCACTGATCACCTTCTCGGCGATCGCGGCGTCGCCGGTGAGCAACGCGTCGGTGGCGAGGCGTACGGCGTCCTCCACACTGCCGCAGATCGCAGCGAGGTCGGAGAACATGGAGTCGAGCTGTTCGTGGAAAGCCTGTCGCATGTGTCGGAGCCTAAGGAGGAGAGGTGACCAGCGGGGGATGGGGCGTGAACGCGGAGTGAACATCTCACCAGTGAGGCGGTCTCTGGCGAACCCTGGGTGAATGCCCTCGTACGATTGGCCCCGTGGATGCGACGACGCAGGCGTTTCTGGCTGCCGTCATCGGCGCCGTCGTCGCCGGAGGTGCCGTGCTCGCGTGGCACGTGAGTGAGCGCCAGCAGCATTCGCTCTCCGCTCCCGAGGAGCCAGTCGTCCCCGCCGGAGTCGCCACCGTCCTCTCCGTCCTGCGCAGCAGTGCCGTGGTCGTCGACGACAGTGACGTCGTCCTCAAGGCCTCCGCGCCGGCGTACGCCATGAACCTGGTCCGGGGCCAGTCGCTGGTCTCCCCCGAGCTCGCCGACCTGGTCCGGCTGGTCCGGCGAGACGGACAGATCCGCGAGACCGAGCTGCTGATGGCGCGCACCGGCGCGCCGGCGCGCCACGTGACGGCGCGGGTGGCCCCGCTCGGCGCCCGGCTGGTGCTCGCCCTGGTCGAGGACCGCACCCGTGAGCGCCGGGTCGAGGAGGTCCGCCGCGACTTCGTCGCCAACGTCAGCCACGAGCTGAAGACCCCCGTCGGCGCGATCCGGCTGCTCGCCGACGCCGTTCACGACGCCGCCGACGATCCCGAGGCGGTCAAGCGCTTCTCGGCCCGGATGCTCACCGAGAGCGACCGCCTGACCCGACTGGTCCAGCAGGTCATCGAGCTGTCGCGGCTCCAGGGCGACGACCCGCTCGAGGCGCCGGCGCCGGTCTCGGTCGACGAGGTCGTCTCGATCGCCGTCGACACCAGTGCGATCGACGCGGGATCCAAGCGGATCTCGGTGGTCAGCAGCGGAGAGTCCGGGCTCGAGATCCTCGGCAACGAGGGACAGGTCACGGCGGCGGTCGCCAACCTGGTCGCCAACGCGGTGTCCTACTCCGAGTGCGGAGCCACCGTGCTCGTGTCGACCAAGGGCGACGACCAGGTCGTCGTGATCTCGGTGGTCGACCAGGGCATCGGTATCCCCCCGGACGAGATCGACCGGATCTTCGAGCGCTTCTACCGGGTCGACCCGGCCCGGCACCGGTCCACCGGCGGCACGGGCCTCGGGCTTTCCATCGTCAAGCATGTCGCCGCCACCCATGGCGGCGAGGTCAACGTGTGGTCAGTGGAGGGCCAGGGGTCTACGTTCACCCTGACCCTCCCCCGCTACATCTCGACCCGAACTATTCAGGAGGCAGGCCGTTGACCCGCGTACTCGTGGTCGAGGACGAAGAGAGCTACAGCGACGCGCTCGCGTACATGCTCCGCAAGGAAGGCTACGAGGTCGCGATCGCGGCGGACGGCAACGCGGCGCTCGCGGAGTTCGACCGCAACGGCGCCGACATCGTGCTGCTCGACCTGATGCTGCCCGGCCTGCCCGGCACCGAGGTGTGCCGCCAGATCCGGCAGACCTCCAGCGTGCCGGTGATCATGGTCAGCGCGAAGGACGACGAGGTCGACAAGGTGGTCGGCCTCGAGCTCGGCGCCGACGACTACGTCACCAAGCCCTACTCGCCGCGCGAGCTGGTCGCCCGGATCCGCGCCGTGCTCCGCCGCGGCGTGGAACCCGACCTCGCACCCCCGACCCTCGAGGCCGGTCCGGTCCGGATGGACGTCGAGCGGCACGTCGTGACCGTGGGCGGCCAGACCCAGCGGTTGCCGCTCAAGGAGTTCGAGCTCCTCGAGATGTTCCTGCGCAACCCCGGCCGGGTGCTCACCCGCGGCCAGCTGATCGACCGGGTCTGGGGCTCCGACTACGTCGGCGACACCAAGACCCTCGACGTCCACGTGAAGCGGCTGCGCGCCAAGATCGAGCCCGACCCGGGCGAGCCGAAGTACCTCGTCACCGTGCGCGGGCTGGGATACAAGCTCGATCTGTGAGGCGACTGGCGCTCGATCGTCCATGAACGTCCGAAACCCGCGTGTCGGGACAGGGCGCGCGTCCGTAGGCTGACCCGGTGAGTACGACGACCAGCCCGGCCGAGCCGGACACCAACACGCCGGCGGCCTGGCTCCCCGTCACTGCCGTCGCGGTCACGCTGGTGTTCTGGGCCTCGGCGTTCGTCGCGATCCGTCACCTCGGTCAGGACTTCTCACCCGGCGCCCTGTCGCTGGGCCGGCTGCTCGTCGGCTCGCTCTGCCTGGGCGTCGTGGCGCTCAGCCGCGGCCTGCCCCACCCGACCGGGCGGGAGTGGGTGTCGATCATCGCGATCGGTGTGCTGTGGTTCGGCGTCTACAACGTCGCACTCAACGCCGGCGAGCGCCGGGTCGACGCCGGCACCGCCGCGATGCTGATCCAGGTCTCGCCGGTGCTGATCGCCGTGCTGGCAGCTGTCTTCCTCGACGAGCGCTTCACGACGTACCTCGGCGTTGGCCTCGCGCTCGCGTTCGCGGGCGTGGGCCTGATCAGCATCTCGACCTCCGAGGGCAGCGACCACGACCTGCTCGGCGTCGCCCTCTGCCTGCTCTCGGCGCTCGTGTACTCGATCAGCCTGATCCTGCAGAAGCCGCTGGTCGCCCGACTGCCCGCCATCCATATCACCTGGCTGGCCTGCACGATCGGCGCGATCGTGTGCCTGCCGTTCATCGTCCAGCTCGTCGACCAGGCGCGCGACGCCCCGGTGTCGTCGAGCCTCTGGCTGGTCTACCTGGGCGTCTTCCCGACAGCGATCGCGTTCACGACGTACGCCTACGCGCTGCGCCACATGACGGCCAGCAGCCTCGGCGTCACGACGTACCTCGTCCCGCCGATCACCATCGTGCTGGCGGTGATCTTCCTCGACGAGGCGCCGCCCGCGATGGCGTACGTCGGCGGGACGCTCGCCCTGGTCGGCGTCGCCATCGCGCGGCTCAAGCCCCGCACCGTCGCCGGCGAGGCCAGCCCGCCCGCCTGATCTACTCGCCCGGTGAGTCGTCGCCGGCCTCGAGCCAGCCGCGGAACGCCTCGAGGTTGTGGGTCGGCTCGCCGCGCAGCTTGCGCCACTCCCACTCCTTGCGGATGGAGGACGCGAAGCCCAGCTCGAGGATGGTGTTGAACGACTCGTCGGCGTAGGTCAGCACCGAGCCCAGCAGCCGGTCGAGCTCGTCGGGGGTGACGGCCGCCAGCGGCAGCCGGCCGTCGAGGTAGATGTCGCCCAGTCGGTCGACGGCGAAGGCGACGCCGTACATCCGCAGGTTGCGCTCCAGCAGCCAGCGGTAGACGCGCTCGTGCTCCTCGTCGGGGTTGCGGCAGACGAAGGCGTGCACGCCGAGCGCGTGCGTGCCGACATCGAGGCGGACCGCGGTCTGCAGCTTCCTCTCCCCCGGCAGCGAGAAGGAGAAGACCCCGTCGGAGGTCTCCTCGAACTCCACCTCGCTCTCGGCGAGGTGGTCGCGGATCACCTGGGCGGCGTCGCTCACGAGACCGGCTCGCGGAGGTCGGCGCGGGCGCCCTCGTAGACCTCGAGCGTGCGCGCGGCGGTGCGCTCCCACGAGAACAGCCGGGCCTGCTCGAGCGCGCCGGCCTCCAGCCGCACCCGCAGCGCGTCGTCGACGACGACCCGGCGCAGCGCGTCGGCCCAGGCGCCCGGGTCGTGGCCGTCGACCAGCAGGCCGCTGTGCCCGTCGCGGACCACAGTGGTCAGGCCGCCGACTGCCGCGGCGACGACGGGGGTGCCGGTCGCCTGCGCCTCGGCGGCGACCAGGCCGAACGACTCGTTGTAGGACGGTACGGCGACCAGGGTCGCGGCCGAGCACCAGCGGGCCAGCTCCTCCTGGGCGACGGGAGGCACGAACCGGACCACGTCGTCCAGGTCGAGCTCGGTGGCGAGCTGGGCCAGCGACTCGGGGTGCTCGAGACCGCTGCCGGAGGGGCCGCCGACGATCGGGACGACGAGGTGGGACCGCAGGCCGGGGTCGCGGGCGAGCATCTCGGCGATCGCGCGCAGCAGGACGTCGGGGGCCTTCAGCGGCTGGATCCGGCCGGCGAAGAGCAGCACGGACGCATCCGCCGGCAGACCCAGCTCGGCACGGGCGGCGGCCTTGTCCTGGGGCCGGAAGACCGCCAGGTCGACCCCCGGATGGATCACCTCGACGCGGGCCGGCTCGGCGTCGTACAGGTTGATCAGCTGCTTGGCCTCGAGCTCGGTGTTGGCGATCAACCGGTCCGCGGCCTCGACGACCTGCTCCTCGCCGATGATCCGCGCCGCCGGCTCGGGGGTGTCACCGGCCGCGAGTGCGTCGTTCTTGACCTTGGCCATCGTGTGCATGGAGTGGACCAGCGGGACGCCCCAGCGGTCGCGGGCCAGGGCGCCGACCTGGCCGGAGAGCCAGTAGTGGGAGTGCACGACGTCGTAGTGACCCAGCGGTTGGGCGGCCTCGGCGCGGAGCACCTCACGGGCGAAGACGCAGAGCTGGCCGGGCAGGTCGCCCTTGGAGAGGCCCTCGAACGGACCGGCATGGATGTAGCGCACCGAGATGCCCTCGCCGGCGCCGACGACCGGGGGCATCGTCGAGCTGGTCGCGCGGGTGAAGATGTCGATCTCGAGGCCGCGGGCGGCCATCCGGCGGGCCAGCTCGATGACGTAGACGTTCATCCCACCTGCGTCGCCCACCCCGGGCTGGTCCAGCGGGGAGGTGTGCAGGCTGATCATCGCTACGCGCCGAATCGGGTCCACTGCGTTCCTCGGGTCCTCTCACTCTTCAGTCCAACCCGTGGTAACAACGCCGAGCGGTCGGTGATTCCCGACCTCGTCGCCGGGCCTGCGGCGGGTCCAGCACAATGGAGCGGTGAGCTCTCCGAAGACCGCCGTCGTCACCGGTGCCAGCAGCGGCATCGGCGCGGCCACCGCCCGCGCCCTGGCCGCCCAGGGATTCCACGTGTTCTGCGCGGCTCGCCGTGCCGACCGGATCGCCGAGCTCGCCGCCGAGATCGGGGGTACGCCGGTCGAGTGCGACGTCACCTCGGAGGAGTCCGTCGCAGCCCTCGCCACCGCGGTCGGCGGACGGCTCGACGTGCTCGTCAACAACGCGGGCGGCGCGTTCGGCGCATCCCCGGTGTCGGCCGCCGACAGCGACGAGTGGCGGCAGATGTACGAGGTCAACGTGATCGGCCTGATGCAGGTGACCCGGGCGCTGCTGCCGGCCCTCCTCGCCAGCGGCGCGGGAGCGATCCTCAACGTCGGGTCGACCGCCGGCCGGATCGCCTACGAGGGAGGTGCCGGCTACACCGTGGCCAAGCACGGCACCCAGGTCGTCACCGAGACCCTGCGGCTCGAGCTGTGGGACCAGCCGGTCCGGATCATGGAGATCGCACCCGGGATGGTGAAGACCGATGAGTTCGCCCTGGTGCGCTTCGACGGCGACCAGGCCAAGGCCGAGGCGGTGTACGCCGGTGTGGCCGAGCCCCTCGTCGCCGACGACATCGCCGACGCCATCACCTGGATGGTCACCCGCCCGGCACACGTCAACATCGACGAGCTGGTGATCCGGCCCCGGGCCCAAGCAGCCCAGCACAAGGTCCACCGCCAGGCCTGAGCGAAGCCGGCCGGTCAACCGTCTCTGGCAGACTCCCGGCCATGGAGACGATCGGGCTCGTCGGCGGGATGAGCTGGGAGAGCAGCGCCGCCTACTACCAGGGCCTCAACCAGGGCGTCGAGCACCGCATCGGCGGGCTCTCGTCCGCGAGGACCGTGCTGGCGTCGGTCGACTTCGCCGAGGTGACCGCACTGCAGCGCGAGGAGCGCTGGGACGACGTGGCGTCGATCCTGGTCGGTGCCGCTCGGGGCGTCGAGTCCGCAGGTGCCGACTTCCTGGTGCTCTGCACCACGACGTTCCACCGGGTGGCCGAGCAGGTCGCCGACGCGGTCGACATCCCGCTCCTCCACCTTGCGGACGTGGTCGCTCAGGCATGCAAGGCCGAGCGGCTGGAGTCGGTCGGCTTCCTCGGGACGACGTTCGCGATGTCCCGCTCGTTCTTCACCGACCGGATCGCCTCGCACGGACTGACCGTCCACGTCCCCGACGAGAAGCACCACGAGACCGTCGACCGGGTCATCTACGACGAGCTCGTGCACGGCAAGGTGCTCGACAGCTCGCGCCGCACCGTCGTGTCCCTCATCGACGAGCTGTGGGACGCGGGCGCGGGCGGCGTGATCCTCGGCTGCACCGAGCTCGAGCTGCTGGTCCGTCAGGCCGACGCCGACATCCCGGTCTTCCCGTGCACCACGCTGCACGTCGCGGCAGCGCTCGACCGCGCGCTGGCCTGAGCCGTCGCGCTGCCGGATCGATCTCGGGGACTACTCCGACGGGGTCCGCTCGGGCGGGAACCCGCCGGTCGCGACCGGCCCCCACGACGCGACGGTGATCCGGAGCAGTGACTTGCCCTGACGCCGCATCGCCTGCCGGTACTCGTCCCAGTCGGAGTGCTCACCGGCGATGCAGCGGAAGTACTCCACCAGGGCGTCCTCGGCCTCGGTCGAGGGCATGTCGAGCACCTCGGCCGAGCCGTCGACCTGGACCCACGCGTCGTCCCACTCGTCGGAGAGCACGAGCACCGACGCGGCCGGGCGGGCGCGGAGGTTGTTGGCCTTCGCGCGGTCGGGATAGGTGGAGATCACGATCCGGCCCTCGGCATCGACACCACCGGTCACCGGGGAGACCTGCGGCCGCCCGTCGGCGCGGGTGGTGACCAGCACCAGGTGATGGCGGGTGCGGACGAAGTCGAGCAGCTGGTCGCGGTCGACGCGGTCGTTCGTGGCGGTCCGAGGCATGCCGCCACTGTAGGCGGGACAGTGACGGCCACCGGCCGGTGAACGCTCGCCGATTGGGCGCCACGACGTACGCCGATAGAATCAACCGTTCCCCGATCCCGATGAAAGCAGTCGACGCCGCATGTCCGAGTCCAGTCCCACCACCGTTCGGGGAGATCTCCGCAACGTGGCGATCGTCGCCCACGTCGACCACGGCAAGACCACCCTCGTCGACGCGATGCTGCGTCAGGCCGGCGCCTTCACCGAGCACCAGGCCGAGAGCGTCGCCGAACGGGTCATGGACTCCGGTGACCTGGAGCGCGAGAAGGGCATCACGATCCTCGCGAAGAACACCGCCGTGCACTACGCCGGTCCGGCGGGCGGCGGTCAGCCGATGGTCATCAACATCATCGACACCCCCGGTCACGCCGACTTCGGTGGCGAGGTCGAGCGCGGCCTGTCGATGGTCGACGGCATCGTGCTGCTGGTCGACGCGTCCGAGGGGCCGCTCCCGCAGACCCGGTTCGTGCTGCGCAAGGCGCTCAACGCCGACATGCCGGTGATCCTGGTCGTCAACAAGACCGACCGTCAGGACGCCCGCATCGCCGAGGTCGTCGACGAGACCTACGAGCTCTTCATGGATCTGCTCGACGAGAGCCACAGCCAGGACGCGCTCGACTTCCCGGTCGTCTACGCCTCGGGCCGCGCCGGCATCGCGAGCCTCAACGCCCCCGAGAACGGCACGATGCCCGAGGGCACCGACCTCGAGCCGCTCTTCAAGACGATCCTCGAGACCATCCCGGCCCCGACGTACACCGAGGGCGCGCCGCTCCAGGCCCACGTCACCAACCTCGACGCGTCGCCGTTCCTCGGCCGCCTCGCGCTGGTCCGGGTCCACGAGGGCACCCTGCGGAAGGGTCAGCAGGTCGCGTGGATGAAGCGCGACGGCACGACCAAGAACGTCAAGATCACCGAGCTCCTCGTGACCGAGGGACTGGAGCGCCAGCCGGGCGAGTCCGCCGGCCCCGGCGACATCGTCGCGATCGCCGGCATCCCCGAGATCACCATCGGCGAGACCCTGGCCGACCCGGAGAACCCGGTCGCACTGCCGCTGATCCACGTCGACGAGCCCGCGATCTCGATGACCATCGGCACCAACACCTCGCCGCTGGTCGGCCGCGTCAAGGGCGGGAAGGTCACCGCCCGTCTGGTCAAGGACCGCCTCGACAGCGAGCTGGTCGGCAACGTGTCCCTGCGGATCCTCCCGACCGAGCGCCCCGATGCCTGGGAGGTCCAGGGCCGCGGCGAGCTGGCGCTGGCGATCCTCGTGGAGCAGATGCGTCGCGAGGGCTTCGAGCTGACCGTCGGCAAGCCCCAGGTGGTCACCAAGGAGGTCGACGGCAAGCTCCACGAGCCCGTCGAGCGCCTGACGATCGACGCCCCCGAGGAGTACCTCGGGGCGATCACCGAGCTGCTGGCCGCTCGCAAGGGCCGCATGGAGCAGATGACCAACCACGGCAGCGGTTGGGTGCGGATGGAGTTCATCGTCCCGGCCCGCGGCCTGATCGGCTTCCGTACGCAGTTCCTCACCGACACCCGCGGCACCGGCATCGCCCACGGCATCTCCGAGGGCTACGAGCCCTGGGCCGGCGAGATCCGCTCGCGCAACAACGGCTCGCTCGTCGCCGACCGCAAGGGTGCCGCGACGGCGTACGCCATGACCTCGCTGCAGGAGCGCGGCGTGATGTTCCTCGAGCCGACCACCGAGGTCTACGAGGGCATGATCGTCGGCGAGAACTCCCGCGCCGACGACATGGACGTCAACATCACCAAGGAGAAGCAGCAGACCAACATCCGGTCCGCGACCTCCGACAACTTCGAGAAGCTGATCCCGGCGAAGCGACTGTCGCTGGAGCAGAGCCTGGAGTTCTGCCGCGACGACGAGTGCGTCGAGGTGACCCCCGACTCGGTCCGGATCCGCAAGGTCATCCTCGACCAGAACGACCGCGCCAAGATCGCCAGCCGAGCGCGCAAGTCCAAGTAGTCGCTTGAGCGGACGGGGTGGGCACCAGCGACTGCTGCTGCCCACCCTCCTGGTGGGACTGGCGATCGTCACGGCCGGCGCTTCCGCGCGACGCTGCTGACGGTGTCGTCGATCTTCGTGGTCGCCGCGCTCGGTGCCGTCGCGCTCGACCGCCGGCAGCGCGGCCGCTGAGGTTTGGCCACCCGCGACCAGAGTCATCATCTGGTCGTGAACATCTCTCGCGCGCTCAGCCCTGCCGTTGCCCTGATGGCGCTCGTCGCGCTCGCCGGTTGCGGCGACTCCACCCCCACCGTGAAGCAGGCCGACCTCGAGGACAAGATCTCGACGATCCTCGAGGCCAAGGTCGGCACCGCGCCCGACGACATCTCCTGCCCCGGCGACCTGGAGGGCAAGAAGGGCACCACGATGCGCTGCACGCTGACGGCCGGGTCCGACGAGCTCGGCGTGACCGTGACGGTCACCAGCGTCGACGGCAAGACCGTGAACTTCGACGCCGAGGTGGACGAGATGGACAAGGAGCGGCGCGTCGTCGTGACCATGCCGCCGCAGGGCTACGAGCTGTTCCGCCGGGTCCAGCAAGCGGCCGAGGGCACGCCGTACGTCGTGACGGAGACCGACAAGGGCTTCGACGTGACCCTGAACATCGTCGACGCCGAGTGGTACGGACTGTTCAACAAGGCGGGGATCAAGAGGGTCTTCATCCACCACGTGGCGTTCCCGGACGACGGCAGCCTACGCGGTCACCGACGACGCCCGGAGCCTCGAATGGGTGGCCGGCGTCACCACGCATCGGTGGGTCGATGGAGCGGCAGATCGGGCGCATCAAGGAGTTCGGCGCCCAGAAGGTCTACGCCTTCGACGAGCACGGCGAGTTCGGGGTGCAGGCCGACTACCGGTTCAGCTCGGAGGAGGGTCGGGGGCTGATCACGAGCCGGGCCGAGCAGCTCGGGCTCCAGGAGGTCCGGGGCGGGGCCGAGAAGATCGGTCTGGTCTTCGCCGTCATCGGCATCGGCGGCGCGCTGATCACCCTGGTCGTGCTGCTGATCTGCTGGCAGACCGGTCTCTTCGGCTGACCGGTCAGGCGTCGGCGCCCTGCTCCGGGACGACCTCGACGCTGGCCATGAACGTCTGGAACTCGAGCACCATCTGCTCCCACTGCGCGTAGGTGCAGGTCATCGTGTAGATCACGACCACGCGCTTGTCGGGGTCGTCGACGTCCACCAGTCCCTGCATCACCTGCGCCTGCCGCAGGTCGTAGGTGCGGCCGTTCATGGCGATGACCGCACCGATCGACTGGGTGACCGCCGGCGCGTGCTCGGACTCGATCACCTTGCGCTTGAGGAGCTCGACCTCGGTCGCTCCCTCCAGACGCAGCTTCGCGACCGACTCGTCGGCGATCTGCTCGAGGGTCGAGCCGTCGTTGCGCCAGTCGCCGGAGACGGTCAGCGTCGGGTCGTAGTCACCGGCGAGCCCGCGGCGTACGGCGAGGAACGCGGCGTTCGTGACCCCGAGTGCCTCCGGGACGCACCGGCTCCCACTCGTCGTTGGGGAGGGCGAAGCGCACCGGCACCGGCAGTGTGGTCGTCATGACAGCAATTCTCCGATGCCCTCGAGGATGTCGCCACCGGTCTCGATGACCTCGACCGGGTCGATGGTGATGTGGCCGCCGAGCTTGCCGCCGAGACCGAGCCCGGCCGCCGGCCTCCCCGCCGATCTCGAACTTGCCGTCCTTCATGCCGAAGTCGAGGTCGGCGCTGGCACCGATGCCGGCCCAGCCCTCGGCCTTGCCCTCGGCGCCGATCCCGCCGACGTCTCCGCTGACGGAGCCCTCGACCTTGGCCGCCGGCGAACGCCTCGCCGCCGGCGTGCACGCCGTCCTTGCCGATCGTGACGTCGCCCTTGGCCTCCGCCTCGATCGACGCCTCGCCCTTGACCTCGCCCTCGGCGTAGCCCCACTCGCCGCCGGCCGAGCCCTCCAGCTTGATCAGGGTCGCCGCGGCGTGCGCCTCGGCCGTGAGCCCGTCGGAGTCGAGCTTGCCGCCCGCGCCGGCCTCCGACGCCCGCGACGGTGATCTTGCCGTCGGCGTGGACCTTGACGTCGCCCCAGTAGTCCTCGACCGAGCCCTCGGCGCCCCAGGCGTGCGCCTCGGCGCTCACCTCGCCGAAGTTGATCGTCCACTTGCTCTCGGGCTCACCGTCGTCGAAGGTGCCGGGCTTGCCGCCGCCGTACGTCTTGGACCAGTTGCCCCAGTCGATGCTCGGGCCCTTGGCCTCCGCCGAGGCGCCGGGACCGGACGATGTCTCGACCTTCGCCCCGGGCAGCCCGCCGAGCTCCTCGACCGCGACCATGCCGGCCTCGTCGAGGGCGGTGCGTGCGTCCTCGAGGATCTGCTCCGCCTCGTCGCGCAGCGCCTCGCCGGGGTCGACGAACGGCCCGGGCTTGCGAGGGCCCCATGGAGGGGACGGTCGGGCTTCCGTACGACGGCACCGTGACCGGGCGGCAGACGTAGGCGTTGTAGGCGTCGACCGCGTGGTTGTAGTCGGTGACCGCCTGGGCGGTCGCGTCCTCACCGTCCTGCCACTTCTTGATGGCGTCGGCGGCCCTGCTCTGCGCGGTCGTCAGCGCGCCGGCGTACGACGAGAGCGACGTCGACGCCTTCTTCAGCATGTCGACGTACGTCTTCCACTTGTCCTGCTCGCCGGCGCGGGCCGCGTCGTACGCCGGCTTGCCGACGCCGCCCGACCAGCCGGCGACGGTCACGCCGTCGACCTCGTCGGCGAGGTCGGAGACGCGCTTGGCCTCGTCGGAGAGGCGGGTGGCGTTGGCGCGCACCTGGGAGGGCTCGCCCTTGATCAGGGCCTTGGGGTCCTTGGTCGTGCCGAGCTCGGCGCCCCCGGGAAGGGTCATGGCGTGACCCCGAACGGCGCGAACGGGGCTCCCGGGGTGAACCCGCCGGGGGTGAACGGGCTCTGGAAGCTCTGGGCGACGTCGGTGTCGGTGGTCTCGTAGTAGCGCGCGGTCTCGACCAGGCTGTCGGCCAACCCGCCGGCGCCGTCGTGCAGTGCCACGGTGGCGTTGTCGCACTGCTCGGCGATCGCCTTGACCCATGCGGCGAGCTCGACGTGACCGAACGACGTCGGATCGAGGTGCGTGATCTCCACGCCGTCGGAGCCGAGGCTGTCGGCCACCTTGCGGTAGCGGCCCGCCGCGGCTCGCAGGTTGTCCACGAGTACCTCAAAGCTCATGTGGGCTCCCCCGAGTTCGTCTTGCTCGGGCAACTACCCACGCAGCCCCGGGGTAAACCCCGGCGCCTGACGCTGCGGCAGGCCATGATCGACACGTGCTCCTCGACCTCCAGCTCGACGCCCGCCCCGATCTCGCCGTCGCCCGAGCCCGGGAGCTCGCCGACACCGGCATCGCCGGGCTGTTCACCTTCGAGGGCCCGCACGACGTCTTCCTGCCACTCGCCGCGGCGGCCGCAGCAGGGGTGGCGACCGACCTGATGACGAACGTCGCGATCGCGATGCCGCGCAGCCCGATGCACCTCGCCAACGCGGCGTACGACCTCCAGCTGATGTCGGGCGGGCGGTTCCGCCTCGGTCTCGGGTCGCAGATCAAGCCGCACATCGAGAAGCGGTACGGCGCGACCTGGTCGCCGCCGGCGGCTCGGATGCGCGAGATCGTGCTCGCGGTCAAGGCGATCCTGGGCTCCTGGCAGGACGGCACCCCTCTGCACTTCGAGGGCGAGCACACCCGCCACACCCTGATGCCGCCGACCTTCGTGCCCGGCCCGAACCCGTACGGCGTCCCGCCGGTGCTGCTCGGTGCGCTGGGCCCGCTGATGACCCGGACCGCCGCGGAGGTCGCGGACGGACTGCTGGTGATGCCGTTCCACAGCCACCGCCACTTCCGGTCGCGGACCCTGCCGGCGGTGGACGAAGGCTTGGCCCGCTCCGGTCGTTCCCGAGACGACTTCGCGATCCTCCCCCAGGCGATCCTGGCGATGGGGCGGACGCCCGCCGAGCTGGAGGCGGCCACGGTCGGGGTCCGCGGCCTGCTGGCCTTCTACGGCTCGACCCCGGCGTACGTACCGGTCCTCGAGGCCGAGGGCTGGGAGTCCGTGCAGCCGGAGCTGAACCGGCTGTCGAAGACCGGCGACTTCGGTGCGATGTTCGGGCTGGTCACCGACGAGATGCTGTCGACGCTGGCCGTTCGCGGGACGCCGGAGGAGTGCGCGGCCGAGCTCGGCCGGCGCTTCGGTGACGTCGCCGAGCGGGTGTGCTGCTACTTCCCGGGCTACGAGCCTCCGCTGGACCAGATCTCGGCGCTGGGCGCGGCGCTGGGCGGCTTGTAACGCGGAGTTATCCCATCTGGATGACCGGTATTTCGGGCTCCCAGTTGCGATAACTCAGCGTTACAAGCGGCGCCTCAGCCGACGGCCACCAGCTCAGCGACCCGCTCGACCTGATCCACCGACGAGCCGGTCGGGATCAGCTGCACCTCGTCGCAGCCCAGGTCCTCGATGCGGAGCAGTACGTCGCGCAGCTCGGCCTCGGTGCCGGCGAACCCGGCCGTGCCGGCCATCGCGTCGACGTACGCCGAGGGGATCCAGTTCATGTAGTGGAGCAGGTGTCGGTGCATCTGGGCGCGCGCCTGGCCGTCGCCGGCGTCGAGGGCGAACCAGAACGACGTCGTCACCCGCGGCGCCGGGCGCCCGGCGGACGCCCACGCGTCCCGGGTGAGCGAGAAGAGCCGGGCCATCTCGGCGAGGTCGAGGTCGAGCGACATACCGGCGAGCCCGTCGGCCCAGGCCGACGCGCTGCGGATCGTCTTCGGTCCGAGCGTCCCCACCAGCAGCTCGGGACCGCCGCGCTGCACCGGTGGCGGACCGACCGGCAGGACCGAGTCCACGAGCCTCTCGCCCGCCCACACCCGCTTCATGACCGCCACCCGGTCGGCCATCTCCGCCATCGTCTTCGTGCTCGGGTCAGCGCCCACCGACAGGTAGTCCTCGTCACGACCGCCCACCCCGAGACCGACCGTCAGCCGCCCGCCGCAGAGCTGGTCGCCCGTCGCCAGCCCCTTGGCGAGCAGGACCGGGTCGTGCAGCTGAGGTACGACGACTGTCGTCACCAGCCGGGCTCGCGAGGTCCAGGCCGCGACCGCGCCGAGCAGGGTCAGCGAGTCGGGGTTGTCGAAGGCGATCCGCTCACCGAAGCACAGCGAGGAGAACGGGCCGGCGTCGACCGCCCGCGACCACGCCTCCAGCGTCTGAGCGCCCTCGACCCACAGATCCGGCTCCATCACGGGCAACGTCATGCCAACGTCCACGGCCCTAGTGTGACGGTCATGACCTCGCCGCTCGTGGACCAGGCCCGACAACAGTCCCTCGGCGACCTGCCCCGCCGTACGGCGTCCCGCTTCCCCGACAAGCTCGCGGTCCTCGACGGGGGAACGAGTCTGACGTTCGCCGAGCTGGACGACACCGTCGACCGCACCACCGCAGCACTCCAGGGAGCGGGGCTGCTGGCCGGCGACCGGCTGGCGCTGCTGTGCCACAACAGCTGGCAGTTCGTGGTGCTGAACTTCGCCTGTGCCCGCGCCGGAGTCGTGCTGGTGCCGATCAACTTCATGCTCGGCGCCGACGAGGTCGCCTTCATCCTCGACCGCAGTGGCGCCCGGGCCTTCGTGGTCGAGGACGCACTGCAACCGGTCGCCGAGAGGGCGCTGGCCACCAGTGGCGGCACGGTCGAGCAGCGCGCTGTGGTCCGGTTGCACGACGGCGAGGTACCCGACGGCTGGACCGACCTGCAGGACTGGCTCGACCACGACGGGGCGCCGTACCCGGTGATCGTCGCGGACGACGACCCGGTGCGGATGATGTTCACCTCCGGCACCGAGTCGAGGCCCAAGGGGGCGCTGCTCAGCAGCCGCAGCCTGATGTGGCAGTACGTGTCGTGCGTGATCGACGGCCAGATGAGCGCCGACGACGTCGAGCTGCACACCCTGCCGCTCTACCACTGCGCGCAGCTCGACTGCTTCCTCGGCGTGGACGTCTACCTCGGTGCGACCAGCATCATCCTGCCGGCGCCGGACCCGGCGGCGATCCTGAGGAACATCGCCGAGCACCGGGTCACCAAGTTCTTCGCGCCACCGACCGTGTGGATCGGGCTGCTGCGCCATCCCGACTTCGACACCGCCGACCTGTCCTCGCTGCGCAAGGGCTACTACGGCGCCTCGCCGATGCCCGCGGCCGTGCTCGAGGAGATCCAGCGCCGACTGCCCGACGTGTCGCTGTGGAACTTCTACGGCCAGACCGAGATGTCGCCGTTGGCGACGATCCTGGGCCCCGAGGAGCAGGTCGCGTACGCCGGCTCGGCCGGCCGTGCGGCGCTCAACGTGGCGACCCGGATCGTCGACGATCAGGACCAGCCGGTCCCGACCGGCACCGTCGGTGAGATCGTGCACCGCTCACCGCACGCCACCCTCGGCTACTACCTGGACGACGAGAAGACGACCGAGGCGTTCCGCGGCGGCTGGTTCCACTCCGGCGACCTCGGCTACCTCGACGACGGCGGCCGCCTCTACGTCGTGGACCGCAAGAAGGACATGATCAAGACCGGCGGCGAGAACGTCGCGAGCCGCGAGGTCGAGGAGGCGATCTACCAGCTCGACGGCGTCGCCGAGGTCGCGGTCTTCGGCGTCGACCACCCGCACTGGGTCGAGGCGGTCGCCGCGGTCGTCGTGCCCCGCCCCGGAGTGACACTGGACGCCGACGCCGTGATCACGCACTGCCGTGAGGTGCTGGCCGGCTACAAGACGCCCAAGTACGTCGTGGTGGCCGACGCGCTGCCCAAGAACCCCAGCGGCAAGATCCTCAAGCGTGAGCTCCGTGCGGAGCACGCGGACCTGGCGGCCGACGAGTAGGTCAGACCAGCCAGCGAGCGAGCAGGGTGCCGTCGCTCTCCAGCAGCGTGTGCAGCCGAAGAGGTACGTCGACCTGCGGCCCGTGGGCGATCCGGGGATGCTCGCCACCCACCAGCCTCGGCACGATGGTCGAGCACACCTCGTCGACGACGCCGGCGGCGAGCAGGTCGCCGAGGAGCGACGGGCCTCCCTCGCAGAGGATGTTGGTCCACCCGCGGTCGGTGAGGCTGCGCTTGAAGGCATCGGCGTCGCCGAGAGGCTCGACGAGCACCGAGCCCGGCGGCGCTCCACGCAGACCCTCGGGCGGCTCAGTCCGTCGACTGACCACCACGATCGGCCGGTCCGTGGGCCGGTAGCCCTCCGTACGAGCGGTCTCGGCGCCGACCACGATCACGTCGGCCATGGCACGCAGCTGGTCGAAGACGCGCTTGTCGGCGTCGTTGTTGATCGACCCGCTCCGGCCGGACGCGCCGGTCGCGGCGCCGTCGACGGTGCTGACCATGTTGACCCGGAGCCACGGGCTGCCGAGTGGCGCGTAGAGGGCGGCCAGGTCCTCGGTGTCCGGACCGACCAGGACCCTCACGTCTCCCACCGCATCACCCAGTACTGCACGCCGTACGGGTCGTCGTCGTAGTCGATCTGCGGCTGGACGCCCGGCGGCAGGATCTCGGGGAGCCGGCGGATCCCGTCGAGACTCGCGAGAAGCCCCTCGTCCGGTCCCCAAGGGGGCCACGTCACGTGCCTCGACGACAACCAGGTGCGCAGCGCGTCGTCGAACCCCGCCGCCCGCTCGTCGAAGTGGCCCGGCGCCTTCTCGGAACGGCGAGCGGAGCCGTTGCCGACGACCAGCACCGTTGGTTGAGGAGGTTGCGCAGCAACCGTCTCGAAACCGCTGGTAGCCGACAGCAATGCCTCGGCCACTCGACGACCCTGCTGATCTGCCAGGATCTCGACCGGCCCGGGCCCCAACCACGCCACGGCAGCCAGGCAGGCAGCCCGCAGCTCGGCCACCGGATCCTCGAGCGAGGCATAGGACGGCAGCAGCGCGAGTACGCCGGGCACCAGTGCCACCCTCACTGCAGCCCCCGGATCGCGCGCCGGGGCGGACGGCGGCCGGCGATCGTGTTGACCATGTCGACGACCTGCCGGGTCTCGACGACCTCGTGCACCCGGTAGATCCGGGCTCCGGCGAGCGCACAGACGGCAGTGGCGGCGAGGGTGCCGGTCAGCCGCTGCCCGACCGGTTGATCGAGGGCCTCGCCGACGAAGTCCTTGTTGGAGAGCGAGACCAGCACCGGGTACCCGGTGTCGACCATCTCGCCGAGCCGGCGGGTGAGCTCGAGGGAGTGGAAGGTGTTCTTGCCGAAGTCGTGGGCCGGGTCGATGACCACCGACTCCTTCGCCACGCCCGCCGCGATCGCCCGCTCGGCGTACGCCGTGGTGTCGGCGATCGCGGCGGCCACCACGTCGTCGTACTCGATCCGGTAGGGCCGGGTGCGGGGGGTGACCCCTCCGGTGTGGGTGCAGATCAGGGCGGCGTCACCGTCAGCCGCCGCGTCGACGAGCTCAGGATCGGCGCCACCCCAGGCGTCGTTGATGACGTCGGCACCGACCGCACAGACCGCGGCGGCCACGGACGCACGCCAGGTGTCGACCGAGATCACCAGGTCCGGGAAGGAGTCGCGGACGCGAGCCACGAAGTCCACCACGCGGGACCTCTCCTCGGCCGCGCCGATCTCGACACCGGGCGCGGCCTTGATGCCACCGATGTCGACGATCTCGGCGCCCTGCTCGACCACGAGCGCGACCCGCTCGAACGCCTTGTCCTCGGCCCAGGTGGCGCCCTGGTCGTAGAAGGAGTCGGGGGTGCGGTTGACGATCGCCATCATCAAGGTGGCGTCGTCGGCGAAGGAGTGCCGACCCAGTCGCAGCGTCATGCGACGCCCTCGGCCGGCGGTCGCTCGTCGATCTCGGGTCCGGCGCCGATCCGGGCCAGGGCCGCGGCCAGGATCTGGGTCGACATCCCGCCGAGGTCGCGCAGCGACTGGTGCCGGTGCGCACGGGTGCCGAGGTCGACCTGGGCGATCGCGTCGAGACCTCGCAGCCGCACGGTGTCGACGAGGCTGGCGAGCTCGACGGCGTACCCGTGCGGGACGTGGAGCTGCTCGAAGAGCGAACGGCGTACGGCCCACTCCCCTGCGAGCGGCTGATGGATGCGCCCCAGCTCCGGGAAGAGCAACGCGATCAACGGCCGCGCGACCAGCTCGGTCACCCGACCGCCCTCGAAGGGGACGGCGACGTCGCTGGACAGCATCGGTCGCTCGTAGAAGCCCTTCACCAGCTCGACCTCGGGCTGGTTCAGCAACGGACCGAGCAGCCCGGGGACGAAGTGGGTGTCCCAGTCGAGGAGGTCGGCATCGATGAAGACCACGATCTCGCCGGTGGTGACGAACATCGACTTCCACATCGCCTCGCCCTTGCCGGGGAGGCTGCCGAGGTCGGGGCGGATCTCCGCTGAGCGGTGCACGGTCGCGCCGGCGTCGGTCGCGACGGCGTACGTGTCGTCGGTCGAGTCGGAGTCGATGACGACGATCTCGTCGAGCAGGGCGACGGTGTCGACCAGGGCCGCGCGGAGCTTCGCGACGACGTCGCCGACGGTGGCGGCCTCGTTGCGTGCCGGGACGACCAGGCTCACGACCCGCGCACCCTTCGCGGTCGCCAGCGCGTCGAGATCCCACTCGGTCCAGTGGTGGGTACGGCGCTCGAACCACGCCTCCACCTCGGCAGACAGGGCAGGACCGGGCACGCGTCGAGCGTAGCCGGAGGGGGCTGGACCACTAGAATGAGGTATTTCCGACGGGGCCGGTCTGATGATTGAATCAAGCATGGATTCGGGGGAACCTGCTCGGCGCAAGCGTGGGCGCCCGCGCAACGAGGGGGCAGAGGACAAGATCCTCGACGCCGCGCTGGCGGAGTACGGCGAGCACGGCTGGGCCGGCTTCACCGTCGACGGGCTCGCGCGACGAGCCGGGGTCGGCAAGTCGACTGTCTACCTGCGCTGGCCGGACAAGGACGCGGTCCTGACCGAGGCCGTCTCGAGCCGCGCCAAGCGGCTCGCGCCCGACGACACCGGCAGCCTCCGCGGCGACCTGGAGACCCTGGTCGGCCGGGTCCTGCGGCACTTCCACTCGCCGGCCGGCTGGGCGACGATCCGGGTGGTCTTCGACGCCGCCAGCTCACCGGACAGGCTGGGCGACTTCAGCGAGACCGTGACCGCTGCCCACAGCTTCAGCGTCGACCAGATCTGGGAACGAGCCGTCGCCCGGGGCGAGATCTCCGTCGAGGTGCCCTCCGACCTGATCAGCGAGATCGTCTTCGGGGCCGCGATCGTCAACGCGCTCACCGAACGCCTCGACCACCGGACCGACACCGAGGCCGAGCTGGTCCGGCATACGACCCTCGTGACCGACCTGGTGATCGCGGGGATCACGAGCTGAGGGCCTGCTCAGATCCCCCGCCCGGGCCGTATCCGACGGACGGTGTCTGGTGGTTGAATCGGCGAATGGACCAGGCGGATCCACCGAAGCGGGGACGGGGTCGACCACGGACCCCGGGCGCGGAGGAGAAGATCCTGCACGCCGCCCTGGAGGAGTACGGCGAGCACGGCTGGGCCGGCTTCACGATGGACGGCGTCGCCCGCCGCGCCGAAGTGGGCAAGTCGACCGTCTACCTGCGCTGGGCCGACAAGGACGTCCTGCTGACCGACGCCGTGCGGCACAGCAGCAGCGCGATCGTCCCGGTCGACAGCGGTTCGATGCGCGGCGACCTGGTGCAGCTGACCCGCAACGTGTTCGCGGCCTTCGCCGATCCGGAGGGCTGGGCCAACTTCCGGGCCGTCATCGACACCGTGAGCGCCAGCCACTCCCTGGGCGAGTTCACCCGCTACATCAGCGGCGTGCACCGCGAGATCATCGACGCCCTCTTTGCCCGGGCGAGGGCTCGGGGCGAGACCTTCCGCGCGATCGAGCCGCCGGCGGTCACCGACCTGTTGTACGGCGCCGCGCTGTTCTACGTGATCGGGTGCCGACTGCGAGGCGAGGAGATCAGCGAGGACGCCATGGAGGCGCGGGTGTCGGACGTCGTCGACACCGTGCTCCACGGCCTCACGACCGACTGATCCCGTAGGCGACCAGCGGCTGGTCGTCGATCGGCGTCACCGGTCAACGGTCCCCGAGGAAGCGCCGTACGCCGGCCGAGAGTCCCTGCGCGTACGTCGTCCGACCGGCGGCGCTGGTCATCCGCCGCGCGTCCGCGGGGTTGCGCATGTTGCCGAGCTCGACCATCACGGTCGGGATGTCGGAGAGGTTCAGGGTGCCCAGGTCGGAGCGGAAGTCCAGGCCGTCGCCCCCGGCGATGTAGTCGGCGACGGGGAGCCCCCGTGCCCGCAGCGCGTGGCGGGTGTCGACCGCGAGCCGCTTGGACGAGCGGTAGATGTCGTGCGTCCACGGCCGGCGATCGGTCGGCGCGATCACGTGGAAGCCGTGCGCGCCCGCGGCGTAGGAGCCGTCGCCGTGGATGCTGACCTTGAGGTCGGCGCCGCGCTTGTTGCCGGCCCGGCCGCGTCCGTCGACGCACGGACCCCACCGTCGCTCGCCGTTGCTGGAGCGGGTCAGGAGCACCGTCGCTCCGAGACTCTCGAGCCTGGTCCGGAGCTGACGCGCGACCTGCCAGGCGAGCGTCGCCTCGGCGTACCCACCGTTGGTGGCAGTGCCGGTGGTGTTGCACGGCTTGCGGAAGCCACCGGCCGGCACCAGCCGGTTGATCCGGCTCGCGAAGTTGTGGTTGCCGAGCTGGTGCCCGGGATCGAGCACCACGACCTTGTCGTCGAGCGGTCCCTCAGCGACGGCACCCTCCTCCGGTGGTTGAACGGGTTGCGCTGCAACCGCGTCGAAGCCCCCGCCTCCGAGAAGCAGGGCCACGGTCAGCAGGAGGACACGAATCACGGGTAGCCCAGGATCTCCTCGCGCGTCTCACCCCAGGCGAGAGCGGAGGAGATGGCATCGTCGAGCGTCTGCTCGCTGTGCCAGCCGAGGAGCTCGGCCGAGCGGTCGACGTTGGCGAACGCGCCGACCGCGTCCCCGGGCCGGGGTGGCGCCTCGGTGACCGGGACGTCCTGGCCGAAGACGCGCTCGAAGGACGCGATCAGCTCCCGGACGGTCACCCCTGCGCCGGTGCCGATGTTGATCACGACACTGGGCGCACCGGCGGCGGCGAGCACCTCGTCGAACTGCTCGACGGCCCGCACGTGGGCCCGGGCGAGGTCCCAGACGTGGATGTAGTCGCGGATGCCGGTGCCGTCTCGGGTCGGGTGCTCGGTGCCGGTGATCGTGAAGGAGTCCTTCTGGCCGCGGGCCGCCATCACCAGCTGGCCGAGGACGTGCGACGGCTCCTTGGCGTAGATGCCGGACTCCAGGTCCGGGTCGGATCCGATCGGGTTGAAGTAGCGCAGGATGATCGCGCGCAGGTCGGTCGCCAGCGCCATGTCCTGGAGGACCTCCTCCATCATCCGCTTCGTCCGGGCGTACGGCGAGGTGGGGTCGAGGGGGTCCTGCTCGGTCACCTCGAAGTCGTCCTTGAGCGCGTAGAGCGAGGCCGAGGAGGAGAAGATCACCCGCGGCTTGCCGAGCCTGTCGAGCTCGTCGAAGAGCTCCAGGGACTTGGCGACGTTGTCGCGGTAGTACTCGTAGGGCTGCTCCACCGACTCCGGTACGACGATCCGCGCGGCCATGTGGATGGTGGCGTCCAGGTCGGGGTGCTCCTCGACGACCCGACGTACCAGCGCACGGTCGGCGATGTCGCCCTCGTAGAAGATCCGGTCGCGCACGAAGGCCAGCGGCCCGGTGAGCAACGAGTCGAGGATGACCGGCGTGTGCCCGGCCTGCTCGAGGGCTTTCGCAGTGGTGGAGCCGATGTAGCCGGCACCGCCGGTGACAAGAACCTTCATGCCCCCCAGGCTACCGACCCGGCGGCGCAGCAGCCCAGGGACGCATCAGGTGGATGGATGACGTGATCCGTCAGGAACTCGCGATCACAGCGCGCCGCTCGCCGCGATCGACCATCTCCCCGGCGCGGAAGACACGTCCGACCAGGACGGCGAGCGGAATCGACAGCACGCACCAAGCGACGAGAGCAAGAGCTCCGATCAGGACCACCATCACGTCCACCAGTCTGATCCAGGACGCGTCCACCTAAACCCGCACTCCTCCTGCCCGGGTGGTCGTTCACTCGGTCACACGCGGACCGCCAGCCGGGTACGACCGCGGTCGGGCACAATCTCCCCCATGCCCACCGCACTCATCACCGGCATCACCGGACAGGACGGCCTCTACCTCGCCGAGCTCCTGCTCGCCAAGGGCTACGACGTCCACGGGGTGATCCGCGGGCAGAACAACCCGAAGCGCGATCTGGTGCGTGAGCTGCTCCCCGACGTCCGGCTGCACAACGGCGACCTGACCGACATGTCGAGCCTGATCCGAGCCCTGCGCGACTCCGACCCGGACGAGGTCTACAACCTGGGCGCCGTCTCGTTCGTCGCCTACTCCTGGGAGAACGCGGCGCTCACCACCGACGTCACCGCCAAGGGCGTGCTGAACATGCTCGAGGCCGTGCGCCTGCACACCGGTGACCGTCCGGAGCGGGTCCGCTTCTACCAGGCCTCCAGCTCGGAGATGTTCGGCAAGGTCCAGGAGGTGCCGCAGCACGAGCGCACGCTGCTGTGGCCGCGCTCGCCGTACGGCGTGAGCAAGGTCTTCGGTCACTACATGACCATCAACTACCGCGAGTCCTACGGCATGCACGCCTCCTCGGGGATCCTCTTCAACCACGAGTCCCCACGGCGCGGTCCGGAGTTCGTGACCCGCAAGATCAGCGAGGCCGTCGCCCGGATCAAGCTCGGCCTGCAGGACGAGCTGGTGCTCGGCAACCTGGACGCTGAGCGCGACTGGGGATTCGCCGGCGACTACGTCGAGGCGATGTGGCTGATGCTCCAGCAGCCGGTCGGAGACGACTACGTCATCGCCACCGGCGTGACGCACTCGATCCGAGACTTCCTGGACGCGGCGTTCAACCACGTCGGCATCGAGGACTGGACCCCCTACGTCCGCCAGGACAAGCGGTTCATGCGTCCCGCCGAGGTCGACCACCTGATCGGTGACGCGAGCAAAGCTCGCGAGGTCCTGGGCTGGAAGCCCCGGGTGTCGTTCCCGGAGCTGGTCGCGATGATGGTCGAGGCCGATCTCGCGGCCACCCAGCAGGGTTGGTGACCGTGGCGCGAGCCTTCGTCACCGGCATCAGCGGGCAGGACGGCGCCTACCTCGCCGAGCGACTCCTGGCCGAAGGCACCGAGGTACATGCTCTGGCCAACGCCGAGGAGCCACTCCCGGACCTACCGGGAGTGCACCTGCACCAGGGTGACCTGGCCGCGATCGAGGAGACCAGGCGGCTGGTCATCGACCTGACCCCGGACGAGATCTACAACCTCGCGGCGCTCAGCTCGGTGGCGCGGTCCTGGGAGGAGCCGGACCTGACCGCCAGCGTCAATGGCGCCGGCGCGGTCGCGCTGCTGGAGTCGGCCTGGCTGTCCCAGGAGAAGTCCGGGCATCCGGTGCGCTTCGTCCAAGCCTCCAGCGCTGAGATCTTCGGTGAGCCCCGCTCCGCGCCCCAGGACGAGTCCACGCCGATCCAGCCGGTCAATCCGTACGGCGCTGCCAAGGCGTACGCGCACCTGATGGTCGACGTCTACCGGCAACGCGGGCTCCACGCGGTCAGCGCGATCCTCTACAACCACGAGTCGCCACTGCGGCCTCCCCAGTTCGTGACCCGCAAGATCACCTCGACCGTGGCCGCCATCGCGCACGGAAGGACCGAGACCCTGACCCTCGGCAACCTCGACGCCCGTCGGGACTGGGGCTGGGCACCCGACTACGTGGACGCGATGGTGCGTGCGGCCCGGGCCGACGGTGCGCGCGACTACGTCGTTGCCACCGGCGTCAGCCACTCCGTCCGGGAGTTCGTGGCAGCAGCGTTCGCGCGCGCAGGGATCGAGGACTGGGAAGGCTTGGTGCAGGTGGACCCCGAGTTCCTCAGGCCCGCGGACCCGACCGAGCTCGTGGGTGACGCCACGCGGGCTCGCACCGACCTGGGTTGGTCCCCGACCATCGCGTTCGACGAGATCGTCGGCCGGATGGTCGACGCCGATCTGGAGGCTCAGTCGTCGAGCAGCTCGACGAGGTAGCGGCCATAGCCGCTCTTCATCAGCGGTGCCGCCCGCTCGGAGAGATCTGCATCGCTGAGCCACCCCATCCGCCAGGCGACCTCCTCGGGTGCGCCGACCTTGGTTCCCTGACGCTTCTCGAGCACTCGGACGTAGTTGCTGGCGTCGTTCATGCCGTCGAAAGTCCCGGTGTCGAGCCAGGCCGACCCCCGAGGTAGCACCTCGACCTGGAGCGCTCCGTCCTCGAGGTAGAGCTGGTTCAGGTCGGTGATCTCCAGCTCGCCGCGAGCCGACGGGCGCAGGCCCCGTGCCCGTTCGACGACGCTGGCGTCGTAGAAGTAGAGCCCCGGCACCGCATAGCTGCTCCGCGGCTTCTCGGGCTTCTCCTCGAGCGAGATCGCCCGGCCGGCGTCGTCGAACTCCACCACGCCGTACTCCCTCGGGTCCGCGACCCGGTATCCGAAGATCGCTGCCCCCTCGAGCGACTCGAACCGACGCAGCTGACCACCCAACCGGGAGCCGTAGAAGATGTTGTCCCCGAGCACGAGGGCGCTGCACTCCCCCCGAATGTGTTCCTCACCGATGAGGAACGCCTGCGCCAGACCGTCCGGGCTCGGCTGGGTCGCATACGTGATCGTGATCCCGAACTGCGCACCATCACCCAGGAGCCTGCGGAACTGCTCGGCCTCGTGCGGGGTGGTGATGACCAGCACGTCACGGATCCCGGCCAGCATCAGGGTCGTCAGCGGGTAGTAGATCATCGGCTTGTCGTAGACGGGCATCAGCTGCTTGCTGATCGCGTGAGTGATCGGATGCAGTCGGGAGCCGGTGCCGCCTGCCAGGATGATGCCGCGCATGGGTGGATCCTAGGTGCCTCCTACGATCGTCGGCATGCAACACATCCTCGTGACGGGCGGCGCGGGCTTCATCGGCTCCAACTTCGTCCATCACCTCGTCCAGCACACCGACGCCGTCGTGACAGTCCTCGACAAGCTCACCTACGCCGCAAGCCGCGAGTCGCTGGCCGGCCTGCCGGAGGGCAGAGTGCGTCTGGTCGTCGGGGACGTCGCTGATGCTGCCGTGGTCGACCCGCTCGTTGCTGAGCACGATGCCGTCGTGCACTTCGCCGCCGAGTCGCACAACGACAACTCGCTCTCAGATCCGACACCGTTCGTGCAGACCAACCTGATCGGCACCTTCACGATCCTCGAAGCGGTGCGCAGGGCCGGCACCCGGCTCCACCACATCTCGACCGACGAGGTGTACGGCGATCTCGACCTCGACGACCCCAAGCGTTTCACCGAGGACACGCCGTACAACCCGAGCAGCCCCTACTCGTCCACCAAGGCCGGCTCCGACCTCCTGGTGCGCGCGTGGGTGCGCAGCTTCGGCCTGCGGGCCACGATCTCGAACTGCTCGAACAACTACGGACCGTGGCAGCACGTCGAGAAGTTCATTCCGCGCCAGATCACCAACATCGCCGACGGCGCCCGTCCGAAGGTCTACGGCGACGGACTCAACGTCCGCGACTGGATCCACGTCGACGACCACTCCTCCGCCGTCTGGACGATCCTCCAGCAGGGACGGATCGGCGAGACCTACCTGATCGGCGCCGACGGCGAGCGCAACAACCTCCAGGTCGTCGAGGCGATCCTGCGTCACTTCGGGCGTCCCGAGGACGACATCGAGTTCGTCACCGACCGGGCCGGACACGACCGTCGCTACGCCATCGAGTCCGGCAAGCTGCGCCACGAGCTCGGCTGGCAGCCTCTGTACGCCGACTTCGAGGCCGGCTTGGCCGCCACCATCGAGTGGTATCTCGAGCACGAGGGCTGGTGGCGCCCGCACAAGCAGGCGACCGAGGCGTCGTACGCCGCGAAGGGCCAGTGAGAACCGCCCTGAGGGGGCGCCGACGGTCAGCGGCGACGCAAGCCGGCGAGCGCGGGTCGGACGTCGGCGAGGTAGACGAAGGCCGCGATCGTGAAGACGAGGTTGATCAGGTTGGTCGGACCGGCGGGCATCACGATCTGCACGGCCAGCCCCAACCCCAGGATGATCATCCAGGCCTGCTTCGTGAGCTTGTTGGCGGCCGTGTACGACTCCGCGGAGTAGAGCACGGCGTTGATGAAGGCAAAGACCTTGACGGCGAGGAGCACCAGCCCCACGACGAGCGTGAGACCCAGCTCCCACTGGAAGACGTTCAGCACGGGAGTCAGCCTACGTGGGCCGGGCTCATCTGCACCGGTGGTCGAGGAAGGCGGGGTAGCGCGTCGGCTACGGGGGTTTCGAGACGGTTGCTGCGCAACCTCCTCAACCAACGATGCCGGTGGTCGAGGAAGGCGGGGTAGCGCGTCGGCTACGGGGGTTTCGAGACGGTTGCTGCGCAACCTCCTCAACCAACGATGCCGGTGGTCGAGGAAGGCGGGGTAGCGCGTCGGCTCGACGGGGGTTTCGAGACGGTTGCTGCGCAACCTCCTCAACCAACGATGCCGGTGGTCGAGGAAGGCGGGGTAGCGCGTCGGCTACGGGGGTTTCGAGACGGTTGCTGCGCAACCTCCTCAACCAACGGAGCAGCCCGAAAATGCGCGAAGGCCCCGCAAGAGCCAACGCTCCCGGGGCCTTCGCTTGGTTCAGAACAGCGTCAGCTGCCCGTCGTCTCTTCAGTCACCGATCTTCTCGGCGGCGTCGGTGACCGCCTCGACCGCGCTCGACGCGGTCTTGGCCGCGGCGGTCGCGGTGGCCTTGGCGCTGCTCTTCGGCGCCGTGGTGGTCTTCTTGGCCGTGGTGGTCGTCTTCTTCGCGGCGGTCGACGCCTTCTTGGCGGTGGTCTTCGTCGCCTTGACGGCCTGGGTCTTGGTGGTCTTCGCCTTGGCCGTGGTGGTCTTGGCGGCCGTCACCGTCGCCTTGGTCGACTCCTGCTTGCGGATCCGCTCGACCAGGGTCTCGCCGCGCTTGGCGAGGTCGACGTACGTCGTGTTGGCGGTGACGACGTTGTCGGTCGAGGAAGCCCTGCACCTTGGTCGGCAGGGCCAGGGCCTCGGCCTGGAGCTCGGCGACCCGGGCCTCGATGGCGGCACGTCGGGCCTTCGCGTCCTTCGACAGGGCGTCGACGCGCGAGGAGACGACGACGGTCGCCTGGTCGCGCAGTGCCTTCGGCTGGAACTCGAGGCCGGCGATCCGCTTCTGGACGTCGGCGACCGTGCCGCGCACGTAGCCGACGACGAGGTCGGTGGCGCCGACACCGGCGTAGAGGGGGCGGGTGGCCTCGGTGGGGATCTCGAACTTAGCCATGCTGGTTACTCCTTCGGTTGGGTCGTCCCGTTGAGGGCGAGGAACGACGCGTACACGTCAAGCAGGGACTGCTTCTGTCGCTCGGTCAGCGCGCTGTCGCCGAGGATGGCGAGCTCCACCGACCCACCCATGCCGTCCTCCGGACTGACGATCCCGGCGCGGACGTAGAGCTGGGCGGCGGAGATCCGCAACGCCTTGGCCAGCTGCTGGAGCACCTGGGCCGAGGGCCGTCGCAGTCCACGTTCGATCTGGCTCAGGTACGGGTTGGAGACACCGGCCTGCTCGGCGAGCTGCCGCAGGGAGAGATGGGCCGAGACCCGCTGCTCCTTGAGGTAGTCGCCGAGGGACTCGACGGTCTTGCCGACCTTTCCCATCGCCATACCTCTACAGTGCTTGCTCCTGCTAGCAATCACAAGTCCAGTGCGGTGTGAGACTGTCCACATCCCAGGTGAAAACCCTGCATGCACCTGCTAGCAGAGCTGCCTTGACCCGACGACCGTCTTCCTCCGTCAGGACACGGGGGTCCTGCGCCGACCTATCATCAGGACCATGTTCCGGCTCACGCTGCGCGACCCGCGCCTACGACTGGGGCTCGAAGACGCTGATCCCGCGGTTCCTCGACGAGCCTGCGGACGGCACGCCTCTCGCGGAGCTCTGGATCGGCGCCCACGCCGGCGATCCTGCGCACCTGCCGGATGGCCGCGGCTCGACGACTACCTCCGCGACCACGCTGCTACCGCGCTCGGTCCGCAGGTCCTGGACACGTTCGGTCCCCGACTCCCCTACCTGGTCAAGGCACTGGCCGCCGCGGAGCCGCTGTCGCTCCAGGTGCACCCGACCAGCCAGCGGGCCCGGATCGGCTACGACGCCGAGGAGCAGGCCGGGATCGCGCGTCGGGGCCGTCGAGCGCAGCTATCAGGACCGGTTCCACAAGCCGGAGATGATCGTCGCCCTCACTCGGTTCGAGGGCATGGCCGGGTTCCGTGACGTCGAGAAGACCGTCCAGATCCTCGCATCTTCTCGAGCACCCGTGGGCCGAGCGGGTCGCCAAGGACCTCGACTCCGGCCCGCGTTCCAGGCGCTGCATCGGTCGTGGTGACCGAGATCCTCGCCCAGGAGCGGTGAGTCGCTGCGTGACGCTGATCGCCGAGATCGCCGTCGCCGCGCACGAAGCCGAGGCACGGGGCCACAGGTCGAGCCGCACCGTCCGGTCGCCGCTACCTCGATCGCGCCAGCGTCGAGCGCGAGAGCACCCGCCTCTTCGCTCAGACCTCGTCACTGGCCGGGAAGTACCCGGCCGATCCCGGCGTCCTGGTCACCCTGCTGCTCAACCACGTGGTGCTCTCGCCCGGCGAGGCGATGTTCCTCGACGCGGGCGTCGTGCACGCCTACAGCTCCGGCTTCGGGGTGGAGATCATGGCCGTCGTCGGACAACGTCGTACGGGCCGGCCTCACGTCCAAGCACGTCGACGTGCCCGAGCTGCTCCAGATCGCCAACTTCACCCCGATGCCCGCGCCGTTGTGGGAGCCGGCTGCGCTCGGGCGCGACGGGCTCCTCTACCAGACCTCCGGTGACCGAGTTCGACCTGACGATCGCCCGCGGCGCCCGACTCGCGCGCTGCCGACCGACGGGCCGCGGATCCTGCTGTGCCTGGACGGCGAGGTGGACGTCGTCACCTCGACGGACGCGACTGCACCTGACGCGCGGGCGACGCAGTCTTCGTGGAGCACGCCGACGGCGCCATCGACCTGGATGGCACCGGCACCACCGCGGTGGCCGGCGTCGCCTCACTGCTCCTCAGACCCGGTCCGCAGGCGGACGATCGATCCAGGGCCGTCCTTCGTGCCGCAGCGCGTCGACGTCGGCGTCGACCATGATCTCGACCAGTCGTCGGTGTGCACCTCGGCGCGCCAGCCCAGCTCGAGCTCGGCCTTGCTCGCGTCGCCGATCAGCGGGCGCCGACTCGTTCGGGCGCAGGTAGCGCTCGTCGCGGCGCACGTGCTTCTCCCAGTCGAGTCCGGCGTGCTCGAAGGCCGCGACCACGAAGTCGCGGACGCTGAAGCTGGTGCCGGTCGCCAGCACGTAGTCCTGCGGGCTGGTCCGCCTGGAGCATCCGCCACATGCCTTCGACGTACTCCGGCGCATAGCCCCAGTCGCGGACGGCGTCGAGATCACCCATGTAGAGGTAGTCCTGGAGGCCGGCCTGGATCCGGGCCACCGCCCGGCTGACCTTGCGGGTCACGAAGGTCTCGCCCCGCCGTGGCGACTCGTGGTTGAAGAGGATGCCGCTCACCGCGAACATCCCGTAGCCCTCGCGGTAGGTCGCCGTCGTCCAGTGCGCGAAGAGCTTGGCGACGCCGTACGGCGACAAGCGGGTGGAAGGGCGTGTCCTCGTTCTGGGGGGCGGCTGCGCGTGCCGAACATCGCCGAGCTCGACGCCTGGTAGTAGCGGCAGTCGAGCTCGGCCGTCCGGATCGCCTCGAGGAAGCGGACGGCGCCGAGTCCGACGGTGTCGCCGGTGTACTCCGGCTCGTCGAAGCTCACGCCGACGTGCGACTGGCCGGCCAGGTTGTAGATCTCGTGCGGCTGGATCCGACGCAGGAGTCGGACCACTCGCGACTCGTCGGTGAGGTCGGCGTAGTGGAAGAACAGCCGGGTGTCGGGGTCGTGCGGGTCCTGGTAGAGGTGCTCGATCCGGGCGCTGTTGAACGTCGAGGACCGCCGGCGCAGGCCGTGCACCTCGTAGCCCTTGGCGAGCAGCAGCTCAGCCAGGTAGGAGCCGTCCTGCCCGGTGATCCCGGTGATCAACGCTCGTCTCGTCACCGCCAAAGCCTGTCACATGCAAGTTGGTGAGGTGCGAGCGAAGCGAGCCTCGAAACCGGCAACCCGGCCTCACCAGCATGCCCGGATCTCTCCGACCTGCACCGCTCCCCCGAACAACGGGGCGGCACCCGTACGCCGTACCGCCTCTCCGTCGACACCCGGCTCCCGGTCGACACCGGCCCGCACCAGAGCCGCCGCCATCACGACCGGCCGCGCGCGCGGCGCCCCGTCGTCGATCTTCAGCGCGAACGCTCGGCCGTCGGCCAGCGCCACCGCGTAGCAGGACTCGGCGCCCATCTTGCCGATCGCGCCGGGGATCGCCTCGAGCAGGACCCGCTCGTCGCGCCGGGTGCCCGGACACGTACGCCGGATGCGCGCGGATCGCCTCGGCGACCCGGTGCTCGGGTCCGGACGGTCGGCGATCGCGAGGGCGCGGAACGCGCGAGCGAGGCCGACCGAGCGACGTCGACAGGAGCGGCGCGCCGCAACCGTCGACGCGCGACGGTCGCGACCGGCTCGCCGGTCAGCTCCTCGAACGTGGCCCGGGTCGCGACCTGGAGCGGGTGGTCGGGCGCGAGATAGGTCGTGGTGTCCCAGCCGTTGACGACGCAGGTCGCGAGCATCGCCGCGTGCTTGCCCGAGCAGTTCATCAGGATCGGCGACGCCGACCCGCCCGCGCGGAGCACCGCGTCGCGCTCCTCGTCGTCGAGCGGATAGTCGAGCCGGCGTCTGCAGCGCAGACTCGTCGAGGCCGACACTCGCCAGGATCCGGCGTACGCCCTCGACGTGGAAGGCCTCACCCGAGTGCGAGGCGCTCGCGAGCGCCAAGAGGTCGGGCGGCAGGTCCAGCCCGAGCCGCACCATGGCCGCGGCCTGGAGCGGCTTGTTGCACGAGCGCGGCAGGATCGGCTCCGCGATCGACCCGACCGACCAGTCGACGGCGCCGTAGGCGTCCAGCGCGACCACCGATCCGTAGTGGTGGCCCTCGACGAAACCGGACCGGACGAGCTCGGCGACGACCACGGGATTCGGCATGACTGCAGAGTAACTTCACTGAAATGGCACGATTACTCCGTGCCGATGCCCGCTCTGCCGCAGTACTGCCCGACCCGCTCGTGAGCTCGACGACCTCGAGCTCCTGGTCGGTGGGGCCTTCGCGCCGACCGTCGCCTTCAACGAGCCGGACAGCCCGGTCACGCTCACCCTGCCGCCCGACGTCCGCTCCGCGGGCCGAGTCGGCCGGCGCCGTCGAGCTGGTCGACCCCGAGGGACTGCCACTCGCCCACGTCTCCGTCCCGGGCGGCACGATCGAGCCGCTCACGCACGCGCAGTACGGCCCGTTCCGACGCCTCTACCTGACCCCGGCCGAGACCCGCGGTCGCTACGCCGGGCGCACCTTCGTGCCGCTCGTCGACGCGCTCACCGGACCGCAGATCACCGCGCTCAGCGCCGTCGGACCGCTGCGTCCTGCTGCCGCTGGTCGGGCACGGCACCCCGGACCTCTCCCCCGTCGCGCTGCTGCGCGCCACCCTCGCCGCCGCGGCCCGGCTGCCGTCCGCCGACGTCGTCGCGATCCCGCTGTCCACCCACGGCGACCCCGACGTCGACCACGACCTCGGTGTCCAGGTCGTCGAGAACTACGCCCACGACGACGCCGTCGTCGGCGTCACCGACGATCCGCGCGGCAGCTACCCGCCCGAGATCGCGGTGATCGTCGCGCAGGACCGACCGGCGCCGGCCGACCAGGGTCTCGTCCTCTTCTTCACCGGCCTGTCCGGCAGCGGCAAGTCGACCCTGGCCCGCGCCCTCATGGACCGCGTGCTCGAGCAGGGCGGCCGCACGCTGACCAGCCTCGACGGCGACGTCGTACGCCGCAACCTGTCGGCCGGCCTGACCTTCTCCAAGGAGGACCGGGAGACCAACATCCGGCGGATCGGCTGGGTGGCCGCCGAGATCGCCCGGCACGGCGGCGTCGCCGTCTGCAGCCCGATCGCACCGTTCGACGAGACCCGCCAGCAGGTCCGGGCGATGGTCGAGGAGGCCGGCGGCGCGTTCTTCCTCGTCCACGTCGCGACGCCACTCGAGGAGTGCGAGCGCCGCGACCGCAAGGGCCTCTACGCCAAGGCGCGTCGGGGCGAGATCCCCGAGTTCACCGGCATCTCGTCGCCGTACGACGAGCCCACGGACGCCGACGTCCGCGTCGACACCACCGGCCGCACCATCGACGATGCCCTCGACGACGTCACCACCGCGCTCAGCGCCGCCGGCTATCTCGACCTTCACCAGACGGAGCTGCCCGCACTGACCGGACAAGGGACGATCGCACCATGACCGACTTGATAGGCGACAACTTCTTCCAGATCCTCGCCGCAGGCTTCATCGTCGGCATCGTGGTCGGGCTGACCGGCATGGGCGGCGGTGCCCTGATGACCCCGGCACTGATCTTCCTCGGCGTCGGCGACGCTTCGACCGTCGTCACCGCCGACCTCACGGCTGCCGCCGTCTACAAGTCCGGCGGGGCCGTCGTGCACGCCCGCGAGGGCTCGCCGAACTTCACGCCTGGCCAAGTGGCTGATCATCGGGTCGGTGCCGATGGCCCTGCTCGGGCCCCACCTCGTCGCCTGGGTCGTCGACCCTGACGAGATCGACAAGGTCCTCAAGGAAGCGATCGGCTTCGCCCTCCTGTTCGCAGCCGCGACGTACGCCCTCCGGCTCTATCTCATGCTGCGGCTGGTCCGCTCAGGGAAGCCACAGCCCGACCCGAACCCGCGCATCCGCCCGATCCCGACCGTCCTGGTGGGGGCCCTCGGCGGCCTGCTCGTCGGCATCACCAGCGTCGGTTCCGGCTCGGTCATCATGGTGGCGTTGTTGATGCTCTACCCGGGCCTCTCAGCGGTGAAGCTCGTCGGGACCGACCTGGTCCAGGCCGTGCCGCTCGTCCTGGCCGCCGCGATCTCCAACATCGCCCTGCACGGCCTCGACTTCGGCCTGACCATCCCGCTCATCATCGGCTCGGTCCCCGGCACCATCCTGGGCGCGCGCATCGCACCGCGGGTGCCGCAGTCCGTCATCCGCCGAGGCATCGTCATCGTGCTGACCATGTCTGGCTTCGCCCTCCTCGACAAGGCGGGCTGGGGACCGCTGGGCGCTGGCGACGACCAGACGCACCCGGTCCTGATCGGCCTCATCGGCGTGGCGATGGTCGTGCTCGTGCCGGTCGTCTGGGGCCTGCTGCGCAAGGGGCAAGGGATGCCGATGTTCGGCGCGCCGACGGTCGCCGAGCTGGAGAGCGCACCAGCGGGCGCGACCGACGCCAGCCCGGATCCTGACAATCCGAGTCGGCCCAGCGACCAGTAGGGAAGGGTCGACCAACGGCGATGAGGTGAACCACCTCACTCTACTTCTGACACACTTCGTCGTCCGGGACCTCCCATGGCTACGATGTGGGCTGCTGTCCCGACGAGAGGTCCCCTGTCAGTCATGACCGAAACGCATGCCGACTACCGGCTGAGTCAACTCGACCAGCTGGAGGCGGAGTCGATCCACATCTTCCGCGAGGTCGCCTCCGAGTTCGAGAAGCCCGTCCTGATGTTCTCAGGCGGCAAGGACTCGATCGTGATGCTGCGCCTCGCCGAGAAGGCCTTCTACCCGGCGAAGATCCCCTTCCCGGTGCTGCAGGTCGACACCGGCCTGGACTTCCCCGAGGTGCTCGAGACGCGCGACCGCTGGGTCAACCGTCTGGGCGTGCGCCTGGTGGTGGCCAGCATCGACGACGCGATCGCGAAGGGTGTCGTGATCGACGACGGCAAGACCTCGCGCAACCGGATGCAGATCGGAACGCTTCTCAATGCCATCGAGGAGGGCGGCTTCACGGCCGCCTTCGGCGGCGGGCGGCGCGACGAGGAGAAGGCCCGCGCCAAGGAGCGCGTCTACTCCCACCGTGACGAGTTCGGCCAGTGGGACCCGAAGATGCAGCGCCCCGAGCTCTGGAGCCTCTACAACGGGCGCCTGCACGAGGGCGAGCACATGCGGATCTTCCCGATCTCGAACTGGACCGAGCTCGACGTCTGGGACTACATCGGCCGCGAAGGCATCGAGATCCCCGACATCTACTTCTCCCACCAGCGCCGCGTGTTCGAGCGTGACGGGATGCTGATGAGCGAGACCCCGCTCAACCCGCTGCGTGCCGGCGAGGTCGTCGAGGAACGCACCGTGCGGTTCCGCACCTGTGGCGACATCTCCCTCACCGGATGCGTTGAGTCGACCGCCTCCACCATCCCCGAGATCATCGACGAGATCTCCATCGCGAAGCTCACCGAGCGCGGCGCCACCCGTGGCGACGACCGGTTCTCCGAGGCTGCCATGGAAGACCGCAAGAAGGAAGGCTACTTCTGATGGCCACCGACATGGACCTGCTCCGCTTCGCCACCGCCGGCTCGGTCGACGACGGCAAGTCGACCCTGATCGGGCGACTGCTGCTCGACTCGAAGTCGATCTTCGAGGACCAGCTGGAGGCCGTCGAGGCCACCAGCCAGTCCAGGGGCTACGACTACACCGACCTGGCGCTACTGACCGACGGCCTGCGCTCCGAGCGGGAGCAGGGCATCACCATCGACGTGGCCTACCGCTACTTCGCGACCCCGGCTCGCAAGTTCATCATCGCCGACACCCCGGGCCACGTGCAGTACACCCGCAACATGGTCACCGGCGCCTCCACCGCCGACCTCGGCCTCGTCCTGGTCGACGCTCGGCAGGGTCTGACCGAGCAGTCCCGGCGTCACGCCGTGATCCTCTCGCTCCTGCGGGTCCCGCACCTGGTGCTCGCGGTCAACAAGATGGACCTCGTCGACTTCGATCAGGCCATCTACGAGAAGATCCACGCCGAGTTCACGACGTTCGCGACCAAGCTCAACATCCCGGACCTCGAGGTCATCCCGATCTCCGCGCTCAACGGCGACAACGTCGTGAACCGGTCGGAGAACATGGGCTGGTACTCCGGACCCACGCTGATGCACCACCTCGAGCACGTCCACGTCGCCTCCGACCGCGACCTGATGGACGTCCGCTTCCCCGTCCAGTACGTCGTGCGCCCCAAGTCGGACGAGCACCACGACTACCGCGGGTACGGCGGCATGGTCGCCGGCGGCGTCCTGAAGCCGGGCGACGAGGTCGTCGTCCTCCCCTCGGGCATGACGTCGAAGATCGCTGGCATCGACCTCTTCGACCAGGAGCTGAGCGAGGCGTTCCCTCCCATGTCGGTCACGGTCCGTCTCGAGGACGACGTCGACGTCTCGCGCGGCGACATGATCGCGCGCATCAACAACGCCCCGAAGCCGAGCCAAGACATCGACGCGATGATCTGCTGGATGACCAACGAGCCGCTGCGCCCGCGCCAGAAGCTCGCGATCAAGCACACCACCCGCTCCGCGCGGGCCTTGGTCAAGGACATCCAGTACCGCCTCGACGTCAACTCACTGCACCGCGACCAGGACACCAAGGAGCTCGGCCTCAACGAGATCGGTCGCGTCCAGCTCCGCACCACGGTGCCGCTGCTCTGCGACCCGTACTCGAAGAACCGCACCACCGGATCCTTCATCCTGATCGACGAAGCCACCGGCGTGACCGTCGGCGCCGGGATGATCAACTCCGGGAGCTGACCTCCGCACACGAGACAGTGAAACGGCCCCCACCGGACGGTGGGGGCCGTTTCATCGTGTAGCCGCCACCCGTCAGGAGACGGGCAGTCTCCTCACCCGTCGCAGGAGATCGCACCGCGTCCGGCCGAAATGGCCGACGAGGGGCCCCGCCATGTGGCGGAACCCCTCGTCGTCAGTGCTTTGGATCAGTTGTCGATGTCCGTGACCTGAACCGGGATGCTGACGTTCGGCACGCAGAGCGTCCACACCTTGAGCGTGCCCGTGTACTTGCCGTTGCCCAGAACGATCCATCCGTCGAGGCGGTTGGGCTTCGGCGTACCGAGGTCCCAGTCCATGCGGCCGGGGAACGACGAGTTGACGGCGAAACCGTCGCCCTGCGTGTCCACGGTGCCGCCCTGGACGCCGCCGGCGATGGCCGTGTAGGTCTGGGAGACAGTCGCGTCGTCGGCACAGGCGACCGTGGCCGAGCCGCCGCCACCGTTCTTGTAGTTGGCGACGCGGTAGACGGCACCCGTCAGGCCCGAGTCGCCCTTGGCGCCGGGGGCGCCGGGGGCGCCGGTGTCGCCCTTCGCGCCCTTCGCGCCCTTCGGGCCCTGCTCGCCCTTGTCCTGCAGCAGCTCCTGGGTCTTCAGGTTCAGCTCGCGCCAACCCAAGGACTGGTTCTTGACGTCGACACCCGTGATCGAGCCGTTCTGGATGTCGTCGCCGGTGATGAGCTTCGCGGCGGTGGCGCTCGAGACGCCGCCGATGGCGAAGAGAGACGCGGCTGCCACGACGGCCAGACCGGTCTTGAGAGGACGCTGCATTCGGTGTTACCCCCACGTGTTGGTTACTGCTTGTATGACTTTCGGGAGCAATGCTAGAGAGCCCTGGTGGGCGCCGCAGCCGAACTCACAATTTCCTTGGCGAAGAACGTCCGTAACTTCGTCACCTCGTCCGGACGTGCCGCGGGGCGTGGCCAGAACCAGGGTTCTGACCACGCCCCGCGGGCGCTCGAACAGGTCGGTCAGATAGCGACGGCGACCTCGGCGACGCTGCCGACGGAGGCGGTCACCGCGTTGTCGACCGGCTCCGCCTTGGGCGCCAGGGTCCGCAGGGTCCAGTCGCCGTCGCCGGCGAAGAACCGGAAGTGACCGCTCGCCGAGGTCGGGACCTCGGCGGTGAACTCGCCGGTCTTGTCGAGCAGCCGCACGTAGGCGTTGCCGACCGGCTGGCCGTCTCGGGTCACCTGGCCCTGGACGATCGCCTCCTTGTTCACGTCGATGCCGTCGAGCGACAGTCCGCCCTCAGTGGCCCCGCACATCAGGCTTCGCCTGCCTCGTCGCCAAGGGCGACCGGAACGCCGACGAGGGAGCCGTACTCGGTCCAGGAACCGTCGTAGTTCTTGACGTTGTCCTGGCCCAGGAGCTCCTTGAGGACGAACCACGTGTGCGAGGAGCGCTCGCCGATGCGGCAGTAGGCGATCGTGTCCTTCGACCAGTCGACACCGGCCTCGGTGTAGATCGTCTTCAGGTCGTCGTCGGACTTGAAGGTGCCGTCGTCGTTGGCCGCCTTGCTCCACGGGACGCTGGCCGCGGTCGGGATGTGCCCGGCGCGCTGCGCCTGCTCCTGCGGGAGGTGGGCCGGGGCGAGCAGCCGGCCGGCGTACTCGTCGGGGCTGCGGACGTCGACCAGGTTCTGGGTGCCGATCGCGGCGACGACCTCGTCGCGGAAGGCGCGGATCGAGGCGTCCTGCTCGGTCGCGGTGTACGACGTCGCCTCGCGGCTGGGCAGGTCGGACGGTCAGCTCGCGGGAGTCGAGCTCCCACTTCTTGCGGCCGCCGTCGAGGAGCTTGACGTCCTGGTGGCCGTAGAGCTTGAAGTACCAGTAGGCGTAGGCCGCGAACCAGTTGTTGTTGCCGCCGTACAGCACGACGGTGTCGTCGTTGGCGACGCCGCGACCCGAGAGGAGCTCCTCGAACTGGGCCTTGCTGACGAAGTCACGACGCACCTGGTCCTGCAGGTCGGTCGTCCAGTCGAGCTTGATCGCGCCCTCGATGTGGCCCTTGTCGTACGCAGTGGTGTCCTCGTCGACCTCGATCAGCACCACCTTCGGGTCGTTGAGGTTGTCCGCCACCCACTGGGCGGTGACAAGGGTGTTCTCGCGGGTCATGTTTCTACCTTTCTAGTGCGCCGAGGAAGAGGCGCGGGGGTGTGGGGTCAGACGCGACGCGATGAGGAGGTACAGCTCGCAGCCGAGGCAGAACCGGAAGACCGCGTTGAGCAGCGCGGCCACGCAGCGCGAAGCCGACGGCGATCTGGCCGACCAGGTCCGCGCCGACGATGAAGGCGACCAGCCCGACCAGCGGCGAAGCCGAGACCGACGGTCTGGGCGAAGCGCGGCGGGGCCGGGTCCTCGAGCTCGCCGGGCGCCCCGAGTCGCGGGCGCACCAGCGTGCGGAAGAGCCACGAGTACGGCGTGTGCTGCACGCCGCGGGTGGCCCCGATCGCGAACAGCACTGCCTGGACGGCGAGCAGCACCGTGGCCGCCGTGCCGGGCGCCAGGAGCAGCACGCCGATCAGCACCAGCGATGTCAGCCCGGCGGCGAACTGCGGACCGCGCGGGTCGATGCCAGTGCCGGCACCGGTGTGCTGCGGTGTGGTGATCGAGGACATGTCTCTCCTGCTGACGGGATGCGGCTGACTACCAAGGTGCGGGTCGCGGCACGCCGTACGGCGGGGAGGGCTGCGACCTCGTCAGTGCATTCGACAGAGCGACGAGCGCGTGCGGCAGTGGTCCACTGCACGGCGTCGGGTCAGCATCGTCGAGAACATGGGAACCACAGTAGGGACGGTCTGCGCCTGACCGACAATGCGCCGTCTCATCATGCGAGACATCTGTCCACATGATGGTCACGTCGAGTTTCCCAGGGCGGCGAGCACCTGCTCCTTGCGAGGTGCGCCCGCCGCCCGGGCCACCTCATGACCGGCACGGTCGAGGACCAGCGTCGTCGGTGTACGCAGGATGCCGAGCCGGCGGACCAGCTCGAGGTTCTGCTCCGCGTCGACCTCGAGGTGCTCCACCCCGGGCACCACCTCAGCCACCTCCGTGCAGCGTCCGGCGGGTCGCACGGCACGGCGCGCAGAACGCGGAGGAGAACTGGAGCAGGGTCGCCCGCTCGCCGATGGTGGCGTCGGGGATCGCGCTCATGACGTCGGCCCACAGGCTGCTGGTCGGCTCGCCGGACGTCGGGACAGGCGCGAGCGCGCCCTCCTCGACCCTCGGCGACGCGCCGTTGCTCGACCACCGAGGTCGGTAGGGCCCTGGTTCCGCGGAAGCGGCCGTCCGTGAGCGCGCGGTAGGTGCCGAATGCCAAGGCAGCGGCGACGGCCGCGACGATCACCCAGGCTCCAGCGCTCATGTGTCCAGGAACGACGAGTCCACGCCTGACATTCCCGCAGGTGTGGAAGCCTCCCACGTCATGGAGATCTCGGAGCGCACCCGCCGAGCGCTCCTGATCGCTCTCGTCGCCTACGCGACACTCCTGGCGATCGCGCTGCTCGCGCCGACGTCAGGCACCCAGTCGCAGATGGCGAGCTGGGTGGTCGATCTCGCGACCGGTCTCGGCTTCTCGCCCGAGACGGCTACCCAGGCCCGGGCCGAGTTCCTCTGCAACGTGGTCATCCTGGCGCCGGTCAGCGCACTCGGGTCGCTGATCTGGGTGAGATCCACGTGGCGCGACTGGACGGCGTACGCGTTCGTGCTTGCAGGAGCTGTCGAGCTCTCCCAGGGTCTGCTTCTTCCCGAACGGACCGCGTCGGATGTGGACATCGTCGCCAACACCCTGGGTGGGCTCGGCGGAGCCGCAGCGGTCGGTCTCTGGCGGTGGGCGATCAGCCGCCGGCGAACGGAGGCAGGAACTCCACCGACGACCCCGGAGCGATGAGCACCTCCGCCGGGTCCTCGGCGTTCACCGGCCGATCTCCGACGAGCGTCGAGCAGATCTGCAGCACCTCGGGCAGTCGGGTGCCGGGGTGCAGCGCGACGGCGCGGCGGAGCACCTCGGCCAGCGTGATCGGGCCGGCGACTGTCAGGTCGTCGCCGCCGACTCCGGCCGCCGAACGGGCCGCAGCCCAGTAGTGGACCCGGATGACCTTGGTCTCACTTTCGTTGGAACCTTCCAATGTGGCGCCCATGTTTCGGTATTGTTCACGATGAGCGTCATCGGCCGAAGCCCAGTGTTGCGTTTCGGTCCCCGCCCCTTCACGGGAGGAGACCACCCATGAGCACGCTGCTACTTCTCACCAGCGCCCTTCAGCCGTCCGCCGAGGTGCTTCCGGGCCTCGCCCTCCTGGGTCACCAGGTCAGGATCCTGCCCGCCGAGGGCAGCGCTCTCCTGGAAGCGCCCGACTCAGACCTGCTGCTGGTCGACGGGCGCCAGGACCTGGCCCACGCCCGCGATCTCTGCCGATTGATCCGCACGACCGGCACCGACGTGCCCGTGCTGCTGATCTGCACCGAGGGCGGTCTGGCAGTCGTCGCCCACGACTGGGGCATGGACGACGTCGTGCTGCACACCTGCGGTCCGGCCGAGCTCGAGGCCCGGATCAAGCTCTCGATCGGCCGCCTCGCCGCGCGCCGCGAGGCCGACGACCCCGACTCGCACGTCATCCGCTCCGGCGAGGTCGTCGTCGACGACGCGACCTACACCGCGAAGGTCAGTGGGCGCACGCTCGACCTGACCTTCAAGGAGTTCGAGCTCCTCAAGTTCCTCGCCCAGCACCCGGGCCGGGTCTTCAGCCGCCAGCAGCTGCTGCAGGAGGTCTGGGGCTACGACTACTTCGGTGGCACCCGCACCGTCGACGTGCACGTCCGTCGCCTGCGCGCCAAGCTCGGCGTCGAGAACGAGACGCTGATCGGCACCGTCCGCAACGTCGGCTACCGGTTCGTGCTGCCTGCCAAGGACCTGAAGCAGGTCGCCGCTGACGCCCGCGAGCCGGAGCGGGTCGAGCAGAGCGCCTGACCCTCCCTAGGGTGGCCGTGTGGATGACATCACGCGGATCGCGGCTGCTGCGGAGGCCGCCGACGGTACGGCGCCTCTCGATGAGGCGACGTGGCTCGCACTGCGCCATCGGCCGGAGTCGGTGCGCTCCTGGGTGCGGGACGACGGCTTCGCTCTGCTGGCCGGTCACGAGCTGACACTCGCCGTCGATCCGCGTGCGCGTGGTCGCGGGATCGGCTCCGGTCTCCTCGAGGAGGCACTCTCCTCGGCTCCGGGTGAGCTGAGCGCCTGGTCGCACGGCGACCATCCCGCAGCTGCTGCGCTCGCTGCCACGCACGGCTTCGCACGTGTCCGGGAGCTCTGGGTGATGCGGCGGTCGACGTCGATCGTCCTTCCCGCGCCGGCGATCCCGGACGATGTCACCATCCGGGGCTACGAGCGACAGGACGCTCCGGAGGTCCTCCGGGTCAACGCGGCGGCGTTCGCCCACCACCCCGAGCAGGGCGGCATGGACGCCTCCGACCTGGCCGAGCGGATGGCCGAGTCGTGGTTCGACCCCGCCGGTCTGATCCTCGCCGTCGACGGCGACCGGGTCCTCGGCTTCCACTGGACCAAGCAGCACTCCCCCGAGGTCGGCGAGGTGTACGTCGTCGGCATCGATCCGAGCGCCCAGGGTCGGGGGCTCGGGAAGCTGCTCACCCTCGCCGGGCTGCACCACCTCGCGGACAAGGGGGTCGACGAGATCCTCCTGTACGTCGAGTCCGACAACGCGCCGGCCATCGCGGTCTACTCAGGACTGGGCTTCAGCCATGCCGGCGCCGACACCCACGTGATGTACCGCCGCTGACGTCTCAGCGCAGCGGACGCACGTGCAGGCCGACCTCGGGGTCGACCAGGACCTCCTGCGCGGCCGGCATCCCGTCGACCGTGAGCGTGGCGTCGAGCGCCACGTTGCGCTTGACCATCGCCAGCGCGATCGGCCCGAGCTCGTGGTGGCGGGCCGAGGTGCCGACGTACCCGACGACCTTGTCGCCGAGCAGCAGGTCGGCGCCGACCGGCGGCAGCCTGTTCTCGGAGCCGTCGAGGTGGAGCAGGGTCAGTCGCCGCGGCGGACGGCCGAGGGTGTGCACCCGGGCGACCGTCTCCTGGCCGCGGTAGCAGCCCTTGTCGAGGTGGACGGCGGGGCCGATCCAGCCGGCCTCGTTGGGGATCGTGCGGTGGTCGGTGTCGAGGCCGAGGCGGGGCTCGCCGCGTGCGATCCGCAGCGCCTCGAAGGCCCAGAACCCGCAGGCGGGCCCGGCCGCCTCGGCGTACGTCGTGAGCTGGTCGCGCGGGACGATCTCGTAGCCGGCGTAGGGTCCCTCGGCGTTGGCACCCGGGCGCCAGGTGACAGCCAGCTCGTCGGTGACGTCCGCGACCTCGACCCGCATCATGAAGCGCATCCGGTCGAGGAAGGCCACCAGGGCGGCGCCGGCGCCGGGCTCGGTGTGGGCCGTGAACGCCTCACCGTCGTCGTACCCGAAGAACGCATGCTCGACATGGCCCTGGGGACTGAGGATCAGCACACCGGTCCACGACCTTGGGCGCCAGCGCCTCGAGGTGCTGGGTGGTCAGGGAGTGCAGCCAGGTGAGCCGGTCGGGGCCGGAGACCCGGATGACGTCGCGGTGGGAGAGGTCGACGAAGCCCTCGCCGGACTCGAGGGTCCGCTGCTCGCCGTTGAACGAGCCGTAGTGGGCGGCGACGTCGTGGTCGATCCCGTCGCCGGCCACGGCGCCGGGCAGGTCGAGCAGGGGGCTGCGCATTCTGGATCTCTCTGCTTGCGGATTGTTTCGTCTTACTGGGTTTCGAGACGGTTGCTGCGCAACCTCCTCAACCAACGTCTCCGGTTTCGAGACGGTTGCTGCGCAACCTCCTCAACCGGCGGGTTGGTCGTCAGCGCATTCCACGCACTCGCCGAACACGGCCAGATGACCGACGTCGATCACGAAGCCCTGCTCGCGCGTCAACTGCTCGGCGAGCGGCGCCACCACATCAGGTCCAACCGAGACGACCCGGTGACAATTCCGGCAGACCAGGTGGAAGTGCTCGTGGTCGCCGACCGAGTGGTACGTCGGCGCGCGGTCGGAGAGGTGGGCGTGGCGGACCAGGCCGAGCTCCTCGAGCACCTCGAGGGTCCGGTAGACCGTGGAGACGTTGACCGCGCTCGACTGGCCCTGGACCTCCGCGAGGATCTCGTCGGGGGTGGCGTGGCCGAGCTTCTCGACCGCCTGCAGCACGAACTGGCGCTGCGGTGTCAGCCGGTAGCCGACACTGTGCAGCTTGGAGGCGAGCTCGTCGGTCATGGCGCTACTGCCGCTCCAGCTGGGCCCACAGGTGCGGCTGCAGCGGCTGGCCCATGGCCTCCATGTCGTAGGCGTAGAGCAGGTTGCTGTCGACGTTGCCGTACAGGCGCTTGCCGCCGGTGACGTCCTTGGCCGACTCGGTGAAGCCCACGCCTGCCGTGTGCAGCTCGAACTTGGCGACCTCGGCCTTGCCGTACCAGATCTCGGAGATGCCCGAGGAGTGCGCGAGCACCAGCTCGAGGTCCCCACCCGGACGACAGCGCAGGAAGCCCGCCTCCTGGGCGGCGTCGCGCACCTTCTCGCCGCTCTCGTCCACGATCCAGGAGCGGGCGAAGTAGTGGAAGAACGGCCGGCCGTCGTGCGTGAAGACCAGCTCCTGGCCGTACTCGAACGCGTCGATCGTCGGGTAGTCGCCCTTGCCGCGACCGCCCCACCGGCCCAGCAACCAGGCCACGGGGGCACAGTCGGGATGGAGGTTGTCGGGGAGCTCGAACACCATGGGGCCACTCTAGGGTGGGACGCATGCCTCGCCCACTCGTCGTCAAGGTCACCTGCGCCGCCGATGACGCCGAGCGCTGCAGCCAGGGACTGACCGTGGCCGCGACCGCGCTCAGTGCCGGCGCCGAGGTCAGCCTGTGGCTGACCGGCGAGGCCGCCTGGCTGGGTACGCCGAGCGCGGTCGACCTGGCGCTGCCGCTCGCCGTACCGGCCACCGACCTGGTCGCGGCCGTGCTTGCCGGCGGGCAGGTCACGATCTGCACGCAGTGCGCGGCCCGTCGGAGCATCGGCGAGAGCGACGTGTCGCCCGGCGTACGGATCGCCGGGGCGGCGTCGTACGTCGAGGAAGTGCTGGCACCCGACGTCCAAGCGCTGGTCTACTGAGGATCGACCGCACACCGGCCTCGTCGACTACTAGGCTCATGTTGATGAGTACGAACGATCCGGGCTCCGCACGCTGGTGGCAGCGCAAGGCGGAGCAGGAGACCCCCGCCCCTGCCGGACCGCCGCCGAACGTGCCTGCGCCCGCACCCGAGTCCCCGGCCCGGACGCCCGCAGACCTGCAGGCCGCGATCGAGCGCGCCGCCGAGCTGCGGCGACGCGCCGAGCACGCCGCCGCTGAGCAGGCCGCCGAGCGGCTGGTCGCGGAGGAGGCCGCGCAGATCTCCGCGCTCGCCCGGATGGAGGCCGACCAGCAGGCCGCCGAGCACGCCGCTGCCGCGCAGGAGGCGTACGAGGCCCGTCGGGTCGCCGAGGAGGCAGGCGCGGTTCACGCGGCCGAGCGCGCCCGGCTCGAGGAGGCGGCGAGCGACGCCGCCCGCGCCCGCGCCGAGGGTGAGGAGGCCTCCCGCAGGCTGGTCGACACAGCCAAGGTCGCGACCGCGCTGCGGCTCGCCGCCGAGCAGGTCGCGGCCCAGCAGGCCGTCGACCGGACCGCCGCCGAGGAGAGCGCCCGCCTTGCCGAGGAGCGCGCCGAGGCTGCCGCCACCGCCCGTGCCGAGGCCGAGCAGGCCGCTCGCGACGCCGAGACCCGCGCCGAGGCCGCCCAGACCGCGCGCGAGCAGGCCGACACCGCCGCCCAGGCTGCCGCCGACGCGGCCCGCCAGGCCCACGCGGACCGCGCCGCCGCCGAGGCCCGCGCACAGGACCTCGCCGACCAGCTGGCGACCACGACCCAGGCCCACGAGGGCGCCCTCGCGAACGCGGTCAGCGAGCGTGAGTCCGCCGAGCAGGCTGCCATCGCCCGCGCCGAGGCCCAGGCTGCGTCGTACGACGCTCGCCTCGCCGCCACCGCGCAGGAGCACGAGGAGGCGCTGGCCGCCGGCGCCCGCGCCCGACAGGCCTCCGACGAGCGCGCCACCCAGCAGGCCGACGCCCGGGCCGCCGCCGAGGCGGCGGCCGAGGAGCAGGCCACCGCGCGCGCTGAGGCTGACCAGGCTGCCCGGCGACAGGCCCGGCTCGCCACCGAGGCGCATGCCGGGCGCAGCAACGCCGAGGAGGCTGCCCGGCAGCAGGCCGACGAAGCCGAAGCCGCTCACGCCGCCCGGGTGATCGCCGACGAGGCGGCCCTCGCCGCCGCAGCGGCCGCGACCCTGGCCCACACCGACCGCGAGGCCGCCGAGGCCCGCGCGGCCGAGGCCGCCGAGCAGCTCGCGGCCGCACACCGCGACCACGAGGAGCTTCGTCCGGGTCTCCCAGGACGCACGCGCCGCCGCCGAGCAGGCCGCAGCAGACCACGCGAGCGCCCGAGCCGCCGCCGAGGCGACAGCCGAGGAGCAGGCCGCCGCACGCGCGGCCGCCGACGAGGCTGCCGCCGAGCAGGCACGGCTCGCCGCCGAGGCGCACACCGGCCGGACCAACGCCGAGGAGGCCGCCGCCGAGCAGGCCGCCGCGGCCGAGGCCGCCCACGCCGCCCGGGTGATCGCCGACGAGACCGCGTTCGTATCAGCGGCCTCGGCGACCCAGGCCCACACTCGACCGCGAGGCGGCCGAGGCCCGCGCGGCCGAGACCGCCCAGCAGCTGGCGGCCGCGATCCAGGCCCACGAGGACTTCGTCCGAGTCTCGCAGGAGGCCCGCGCCGACGCCGAGCAGGCGCCGCCGACCAGGCCACCGCCCGCGCCGCCGCCGAGACGACGGCTGAGGAGCAGGCCACCGCACGCGCTGCCGCGGACGCCGCCGCCGCCGACCAGGCCCGCCGAGCCGAGGAGGCGTACGCCGCCCGGATCGCCGCCGAGACTGCGGCGACCGAGCAGGCCTCGGCGGCCCGTGGGGCCGAGGAGGCACGCACGCTCGCCGAGGAGGCCGCGAGCCAGCAGGCCGCCGCCGCCGCTCAGGCCGCCGCAGCCGAGGAGGCCGCCCACCGGACGGCGTCGGAGATGGCCGAGGCACTGCGCGCCGCGCATGACGCCCGGATCACCGCCGACGAGAGCGCCCGGACGCACGCCGACCAGGCTCGCCAGGCCCACGAGGCCCGGACCGTCGCCGAGACCACAGCCGCCGAGTCGGCCGCGGCGCGCGAGCAGGCCGAGGAGACCGCGCGCGTCCAGCTCGCCGCTGCCACCGCCGCACTCGCGGCCCGGGAGGCAGCGGAGTCCGCCGCCCGCGACGCCGAGGCCCGCGCCGAGGCCGCGCAGGCCGCCCGCCAGGACGCCGAGCGACGCGCCCACGAGCAGTCCGAGGCAGCAGCTCAGGCCGCGACCGACCAGAACGGCGCCCACCAGCGGGCCGAGCAGCAGGCCGAGCAGGCCCGCCTGGCCCACGAGGGCAGGGTCGCGGCCGACACGACCGCGCAGCAGCAGGCCACCGCCCGCGAGGACGCCGAACGAGCGGCCACCGCTGCGGCCACCGCCCAGCGAGCCGCCGAGGACGACGCCCGCACCCACGCCGAGCTCGCCTCCCAGGCGGCCGCGGACCGGCAGGCCGCGGAGGAGCGGCTCCAGGAGTCGCTGGTCGAGCTCCGCGCTGCGGTCGAGGGTCGCGAGGCCGCCGAGCGCACCGCCGCCGAGCAGGCCCGGCTACGGACCGAGGCCGAGACCGCCGCCTCGGATCGGGCCGCGGACCGCAGCGCCGTGGAGGCCGCCGTACGCCACCAGGCCGAGATCGCCGAGGAGGCGATGCTCGCTCGGGTCGCTGCCGAGGAGAAGGCTCGCGACCTTGCCGTCGAGCTCGAGCAGACGCGCGCCGAGCTGCTGGAGCTGCAGAGCAAGCGCGGCTTCTTCCGCGGCCGCTAGGTCAGCGCGGCGCCCAGCTTCACCGCGATCTGGGCGACCGCGGCCCGGCTGCTGCGGCCGACGCCCACGACGTTGAGGAAGCCGTGCATCTGGTCGGCGTAGCGGCACAGCTCGACGGGTGTCCCGGCCTCGGCGAGCTTGCGCGCGTAGGCCTCCCCCTCGTCGCGCAGCGGGTCGAAGCCCGCGGTAGCGACGTACGCCGGCGCGACGCCGGACGGTAGGTCGACCTGGAGCGGCGACATCCGCGGGTCGGAGCGGTCGTCGCCGGAGCTGAGGTAGCTGGCATCAGCCAGGTCGATGAAGGAACGGGTCAGGAAGAAGCCCTCGGCGAACAGCTCGGCGCTCGCGGTCGCGCGGTCGGCGTCGGTCATCGGGTAGATCAGCAGCTGGAAGGCCAGCGGCAGCCCGGAGCGTGCCGCCTCGATCGCGACGAGCGCCGCGAGGTTGCCGCCGGCCGAGTCGCCGCCGACCGCCAGCCGCGCCGGGTCGGCGCCGAGCTCGTCGACGTGCTCGACCACCCAGCTGTACGCCGCCATCGCGTCGTCGTACGCCGCCGGGAACCGGTGCTCGGGTCCGAGCCGGTAGTCGATCGCCAGCAGGCGTACGCCGGAGCGCTCGGCCAGGAACCGGCAGGCGGCGTCGTGGGTCTCGAGGTCGCCGAAGAAGAAGCCGCCGCCGTGGAAGAAGAGCAGGAGGGGGTCTCGAGACGGTTGCTGCGCAACCTCCTCAACCAACGCGGTCGGGGTGTAGAGGCGGGCAGGGAGGCCGGCGACGGTGAGGTCGCGGACCGCCCCGATCGGCTGCTTGCCGGCGGTGAGCCTGGTCAGCCGGCGGCCCAGCAGCCGGGACTCGGGGACGGGCAGGTCGCCGATCTCCGGCTCCCGGGTCACGCGTTGCAGCAGCAGCATCAGCTGGACGTCGACCGCGAGCGTCTGCCCGTCGCGGACGACCGGCCGGCGCACGATCGCCCGCTGCACCGACGGTGGCAGCGCCAGCGCGGCGCGTAGAGCCGCTGCCTCGCAGGACTCCACGGCCGTCACGGTCGCAACCTACCGTTCACCGATCGGTGCCAAACTAGAGGTATGACTCTCGAGAGCCTGCCTGGCGATGCCGTGTCCAGCCACGGCGAAGGCGTGCCCGAGGAGCCGTTCGACGTCGAGCCGCCGTACCAGCCCGACGACGCGGCCCTGGCCGCCGTGGAGAAGTACGGCGACCGCTTCCTCGACCGCGAGGTCTCCTGGTTGCGGTTCAACAAGCGGGTCCTCGAGCTCGCCGAGGACCGCAGCCTGCCGCTGCTGGAGCGCACCCGGTACCTCGCGATCTTCAGCAGCAACCTGGACGAGTTCTTCATGGTGCGCGTCGCCGGCCTCAAGCGACGGATCGCCGCCGGCCTCGCCGTACCCGCCGCGTCCGGCCTGATGCCGACCGACGTGCTCGAGCTCATCTGGTCGACCACACGCGAGCTCGTCGAGCGTCAGGCCCAGCTCTTCCGGGACGAGATCGTGCCCGCGCTCGCCGACGCCGGCATCGAGCTGGTCCGCTGGGACGACCTCGACCGCGAGGAGCAGCGGACCTGCAAGCGGATGTTCAGGGACCGGGTCTTCCCGGTGCTGACGCCGTTGGCGGTCGACCCGGCCCACCCGTTCCCCTACATCTCGGGCCTGTCGCTCAACCTGGCCGTCCTGATCCGCAACCCGAAGACCGGCAAGGAGCACTTCGCCCGGGTGAAGGTGCCACCGATCTTCTCCCGCTTCGTCGCGGTCGGCAACCAGCGCTTCGTGCCGCTCGAGGACGTCATCGCCGAGCACCTCAAACGACTCTTCCCCGGCATGGACGTGCTCGAGGTCCACACCTTCCGCGTCACCCGCAACGAGGACCTCGAGGTCGAGGAGGACGACGCGGAGAACCTGCTCGCCGCCCTCGAGAAGGAGCTCCTCCGCCGTCGCTTCGGCCCGCCGGTCCGGCTCGAGGTCGAGGAGTCGATCGCGCCGCAGGTGCTCGCGCTGCTGGTCTCCGAGCTCGGCGTCCGCGAGGAGGAGGTGTTCAAGCTCCGCGGTCCGCTCGACCTGCGCGGCCTGCACGACATCGCCGACCTGCCGCGCCAGTCGCTGAAGTACCCCGCGTTCGTCCCGACCACCCACGCCCTGCTCGCCGAGGTCGAGTCCGCGGCACCGGTCGACGTCTTCAAGGCGGCACGTCGACACGACGTCCTCCTGCACCACCCGTACGACTCGTTCGCCACCTCGGTGCAGCGGTTCCTCGAGCAGGCAGCCGCCGACCCGCACGTGCTCGCGATCAAGCAGACGCTCTACCGCACCTCCGGCGACAGCCCGATCATCGACGCCCTGATCGACGCCGCCGAGGCCGGCAAGCAGGTGCTGGTCATCGTCGAGATCAAGGCACGCTTCGACGAGGAGGCCAACATCCGCTGGGCGCGCAAGCTCGAGCAGGCCGGCTGCCACGTCGTCTACGGGCTGGTCGGCCTGAAGACCCACTGCAAGCTCGCCATGGTGGTCCGCGACGAGCCCGACGGCATCCGCCGCTACACCCACATCGGCACCGGCAACTACAACCCGAAGACCTCGCGGATGTACGAGGACCTCGGGCTGATCACCACCGACGAGCGGATCGGCGAGGACGTCGCCCACCTCTTCAACAACCTGTCCGGGTGGTCGCGCAACGCGTCGTACGAGGAGCTCCTGGTCGCCCCCGACTCGGTGCGCTCGGGGCTGATCGACCAGATCCACCGCGAGATCGCGAACCTCCAGGCGGGCCGGTCGGCCCGGATCCGGATCAAGGCCAACTCGGTCGTCGACGAGGCGGTGATCGACGCGCTCTACCTCGCCTCCCAGGCCGGTGTCCACGTCGACCTCCTGGTCCGCGGGATCTGCTCGCTCCGACCGGGCGTGCCCGGGCTGTCCGAGCGGATCACGGTGCGATCGGTCCTCGGCCGCTTCCTCGAGCACAGCCGGGTCTTCTGGTTCCAGAACGCCGGGGAGCCGGCCGCGTGGATCGGCTCGGCCGACATGATGCACCGCAACCTGGACCGCCGCGTGGAGGTCCTGGTCCGACTGCCTGGCGATGAGAACGTCGCCGCGATCGGCCAGCTGCTCGACCTGGCGTTCGATGAGAACACCAGCGCGTGGGAGCTCGACAGCGACGGACACTGGAGCAGCAACGGCGGCGCCGCACACCTCCAGGAGAGCTTCATCGAGAGTCAGCGCAGGCGTCGCGGCTGAGCCTGCGACACACCCTGGCTTGCGCGATCCTGGACTGGACCCCCTAGTCTGTTGCGCGTTCTTTTCCTCCTCACCAGGAGTTATCCGTGGGTTTGCGATTCCGCCCCGTTGACACCTCGTTCTACGACCATTTCAGCGAGCTGGCACAGCATCTGGTCACCGGCGCGGCGCTGCTCGCCGAGATGCTCGCCGAGGGCGCCGATCACGCCGACGTGGCCCGCCGGATGCGGGAGGCGGAGCACAACGCGGACGAGACCACCCACGCCCTGATCCGGCGGGTGAACACGACGTTCGTGACCCCCTTCGACCGGGAGGACATCTACACCCTCGGCTCCGGCCTCGACGACGTCATGGACATCATGGACGAGGTCGTCGACCTGATCCTGCTGTACGAGGTCAAGGTGCTCCCGCCGGAGCTGTACACCCAGGTCGAGGTCATCCAGCGCTGCGCCGAGCTGACCGCCGAGTGGATGCCGAAGCTGCAGGCGCCCGCGTCGCTCGAGGAGTACTGGATCGAGATCAACCGTCTCGAGAACACCGGCGACAAGAACCACCGCCGTACCCTCGCCAAGCTCTTCAGCGGCGAGTTCAAGACCATCGAGGTCCTCAAGCTCAAGGACATCGTGGAGTCCCTCGAGGGTGCGATCGACGCCTTCGAGAGGGTCGCCAACACCGTGGAGCAGATCGCGGTCAAGGAGTCCTGAGCCCACTATGGACCTCGCGATCGTCGTCGCGGTCGTCGTCGTCGCGCTCGCGTTCGACTACACCAACGGCTTCCATGACGCGGCGAACGCCATCGCCACGTCGATCTCCACCCGGGCGCTGACCCCGCGCATCGCGCTGATGCTCGCCGCCGTCATGAACTTCGTCGGCGCCCTGCTCGGCCAGAAGGTCGCGCACACCGTCAGCGAGGTGATCGACCCTCCGCCGGGGAACACCGGACTCGTCATCGTCCTGGCCGGCCTGCTCGGCGCCATCACCTGGAACCTGATCACCTGGTACTTCGGACTTCCCTCCTCGTCGTCCCACGCCCTGATCGGTGGCCTCGTCGGCGCGGCGATCACCGCCGGCGCGACCGTGAACTGGCCCACGATCCAGGACAAGGTCCTGATCCCGATGGTGCTCTCGCCGGTCTTCGGCTTCGCGGCGGCCTTCGCGGTGATGCTCGCGATCATGTGGATCTTCCGGAAGCGGAACCCGCACAAGGTCTACCGCGGCTTCCGCGGGGCGCAGACCGTCTCGGCCTCCGCGCTCGCCCTCGGCCACGGCCTGCAGGACGCGCAGAAGACGATGGGCGTGATCTTCCTGGCCGTGACGACTGCCGGCTACTACCAGAACGAGGACAACCTCCCGCTCTGGATCATCTTCAGCTCCGCGGCGGCGATCTCGCTCGGCACCTACTCCGGCGGCTGGCGGATCATGCGCACCCTCGGTCGCCGGATCATCCACCTCGACCCTGCGCGCGGCTTCACCGCCGAGTCGGTCGGCGCCACGGTCCTCTACACGACGGCGTTCGTCTTCCAGGCCCCGATCTCGACCACCCACTCGATCACCTCCGCGATCATGGGTGCCGGCGCCACCAAGCGCTTCTCGGCGGTCCGCTGGGGCGTCGCCCGCTCGATCGTGGTCGCCTGGGTGCTCACCTTCCCGATGGCCGGCCTGGTCGCTGCGGCCTGCTACTGGATCCTGGGCGACGTGCTGGGGATCTGAGCCTTCTGGGTGGCTGGCGGGATAGTCCCTGACGTTTGCGGGGTCCAAGCAGGTCCGCGAGCCCGGAAAGGTCAGGGACTACCCCACCAGGATCGGTCAAGCGACTCGGTGGGCAAGCAGACGGTCCCGTAACCAGTCGTCGAGGGACCGCCGTGCCTCGACCGTGGTCGTGTCGATCCAGCGCGCCGGTCGATCGATCGTCCAGATTCTTCTCGACTCAGAGATGTCGGCGGCACGGTCGTACGCCGACAGCAGCCGAGCGATGAACGCCGACGGGTCCTTGATGTCGGTTCCCACCATCGTGACGCACTCCAACCCGTGGGACCGGAAGCGATCCTCGCGCGCGATGTCTTTCGATCGACGCAGTCCGGCCAGGTGCAGTGTGCTGTCGTACTCCCCCAGGACACCCGCAACAGGGTCGAGCAGATCGGGCGTTCCGAGGAATCTGCCGTCCGGTCCGAACACCGGGACGTTGCACAACGGGCGAGCGAGCCCCGCATCCAGGCTCCAATGCAACCTCATGAGGACTTCCCGCGGCGACCAGGCGTTCTCGTCCGCCAGCAACGCGGCGTCGCGGTACTGCGGAATGCCGGTCCACCCCGACAGTGCGGGAGCATGAGCGGTGAGCTCCGCGATCGAGACCTGGTCGTTGAAGCAGGCCATGTCGAGAGCGACGACAGCCTCCCGCATGTCCTTGGCGTAGCGCATCTCGAAGCCGACCGAGCGTACGGCGGTCGTGAGACGTACTCCGTCGACGACGACGAACTCATCCGGCCGCAGGCGCTCCTCGCTGGTGCCGATCCCCGGTTGCGGGCGGATCGCCCTGTTGCCGCCTATCGCCAGCGTCACCGGTCGCTGACCTCCTCCGCCCCACGGTGTCCCGTCGAACCACCTGGAGCCACTCCACGCCAGGGCGGCCCATCCTGTGACAGCTCCCCAGTCATCGGGCAGCACCGCAGCCGCCTCGGCGATCCGCTGGTTCACCTCCGTGGCGTCGACGGTCGCCGGTACGTACAACCCACGGCTCGTACGGCGCCAGTGCGGACCCCGCGCCTGGTCGGCGGTCGGGCCCTTCCGCCCCTCCGGGTCGACCCGCGCCGGGATCGCCACAGCACGTCGTACCCCTGAGAGATCCATGACGGGACCATTCCCGAATCGACCTCTGCGTGCCTGCGTCGTCCACAGGGCAGGGCGGCGGGGTAGTCCCTGACGTTCTCGGGGTCGAGGAAGTCGACTGACCCCAGAAACGTCAGGGACTACCCCGACAAGCTCACCCGAACCGACCCGAGATGTAAGCCTCGGTCGACTCCTCGTCAGGGTTGGTGAACATCTTGTTGGTGGGGTTGAACTCGACCAGGTGGCCGGGCTCGCCGGTCGCCTTGAGGTTGAAGAAGCCGGTGTCGTCGGAGACGCGGGCGGCCTGCTGCATGTTGTGCGTGACGATCACGATCGTGTAGTCGGCCTTGAGCTCGTGGATCAGGTCCTCGATCGCGGCGGTGGAGATCGGGTCCAGCGCCGAGCACGGCTCGTCCATCAGCAGCACCTCGGGCTCGACGGCGATCGCGCGGGCGATGCAGAGCCGCTGCTGCTGACCGCCGGAGAGGCCCATGCCGGGCTTGCCGAGACGGTCCTTGACCTCGTTCCAGAGGTTGGCGCTGCGCAGCGACTTCTCGACGATCTGGTCGGCCTCCGCCTTCTTGATCTTCTTGCTGTTGAGCCGGTTGCCGGCGAGCACGTTCTCGTAGATCGACATCGTCGGGAACGGGTTCGGCCGCTGGAAGACCATGCCGATCTGGCGACGTACGGCGACCGGGTCGACGCCCGGGTCGTACAACGACTGCCCCGAGACCATGATCTTGCCCTCGACCCGGGCCCCCGGGATCACCTCGTGCATGCGGTTGAGCGCACGCAGGAAGGTCGACTTGCCGCATCCGGACGGACCGATGAACGCGGTCACCGCCTTGGCGGTGATGGTCATGTTGACGCCCTCGACGGCCTTGAAGTCGCCGTAGTAGATGTCGAGGTCGGAGATGTCGATGCTTTTGGCCATGGTGTTTCCTTCTGCGATTTCCGCGCTCACCGGCGACGGTCGGTCGGAGGGGCGAAGATCTTGCCGATGATACGGGCGCCGAGGTTGAGGATCATCACGATCGCGATGAGCACCAACGCCGCACCCCACGCACGTGCGTAGCCGGGCGGATCACCGCCACCTACGGGCACGATGCCCGGCGAGCTGTACTGGGTGAAGATGTAGACGGGCAGGGTCATCATCCGGCCGCTGAAGAGGTTCAGGTTGACCGAGTCGGTGGCGCCTGCGACCACCAGCAACGGCGCGGTCTCGCCGATCACCCGCGACACCGCGAGCACGATGCCGGTGATGATGCCACCGAGCGCGGTCGGCATGACGACCTTGACGATGGTGCGCCACTTCGGCACCCCCAGGGCGTACGACGCCTCGCGGAGGTCGCTCGGCACCAGTCGCAGCATCTCCTCCGTCGAGCGGACCACGGTCGGGATCATCAGCAGCGACAGGGCGACCGAGCCGCCGATGCCGACCCGGACGGCCGGGCCGAAGATCAGCACGAAGAGGGCCAGCGCGAAGAGGCCGGCCACGATCGAGGGGATGCCGGTCATCACGTCGACGAGGAACGTCGTGACCCGGGCCAGGCGACTGCCCTTGCCGTACTCCACGAGGTAGATCGCGGCGAAGAGGCCGATCGGCACCGAGATGATGGCCGCGGCGACCGTGACCAGGAGCGTGCCCATCAGGGCGTGGTAGATCCCACCACCCGCGCCGACGACGTTGCGCATGTCGTAGGTGAGGAACTCCATGCTGATGGCCGAGAGGCCGTTCTTGAGCACCAGCCAGATCAGCCAGACCAGCGGGATCACGACGGCGACGAAGGAGACCCACACGAGGCAGGTCATCAGCCGGTCGCCTGCTTGCCGGCTGCCCTCGAGCTGGCGCGACCAGAGCGGCAGACCGATCACGAACAGGACGGCCGCGATCACCAGTCCCGCGACCAGGCTCCAGCCGAGGACCACGGTGAGCAGGCCGGCGACGCCGAGGGCGATGACGGCCACCAGCAGAGGTGCCCAGCGCGGCAACCGCGGCTGGACCAGCTTCATGCTGCTCGCGAAGTCGGGCTCGATGGGCGTAGTGGTCGTCATCGGGTCACGTTCCGCTCACTGCGGGCGACGATCAGTCGCGCCAGGAAGTTCACTGCGAAGGTCACCGCGAAGAGCACCAGACCGGTCGCGATGAGGACGGCCTGCTTGTCCTGCGTGGCCTCCTTGTAGTTGGAGGCGATGTTGGAGGCGATCGTCGCCGGGTTCGTGTTGGAGATCAGGTTGAGAGTGACGACCGGGGACGCCGAGAGGACCATGGCGACCGCCATCGTCTCACCGAGAGCTCGACCCAGGCCGAGCATCACAGCCGAGACGACGCCCGACTTGGCATAGGGGAAGACCGCGAGCCGGATCACCTCCCAGCGCGTCGCGCCGAGCGCCATCGCCGCCTCCTCGTGGAGACGCGGGGTCTGCGCGAACACCTCACGGGAGATCGCCGTCGTGATCGGCACGACCATGATCGCGAGCACGATGCCCGCGGTCAGCATGGTCCGTCCGGTGACCGACGGCGGGCCGGCGAAGAAGGGGATGAAGCTGAGGTTGTCGTAGAGCCAGTTGATCACCGGCTTCAACGCCTGCCCGAGCGCCAGGCCACCCCAGAGGCCGTAGACGACGCTGGGAACGGCGGCCAGCAGGTCGATCACGTACGCCACCGGTCCCGCGATCCGGCGCGGCGCGTAGTGCGAGATGAACAGCGCCACCCCGATCGAGAACGGGACGGCGATCACCAGGGCGACGACCGCGGCCAGGACCGTGCCGAAGACCAGCGGCCAGACGTACGACCAGAAGTTGTCGAACGGCTGGTAGATCGCGGCGGGCGCTGAGAGCCCGGGCACGCCCTCGATGGTGAGGAAGACGAAGACGCCGGCCAGCGCCAGCATGATCGTGAGAGCGGCGAAACGCGCAGTCCCGGCGAACACGCGGTCGCCAGCACGGACGACCGGTTTGTTCTCGGGAGGGGCGGTGATGGACACGGGGCTCCTGTCGTTCACGCACGTGCGGCGACTCGGTGACCGAGCCGCCGCACGTCCATGGGTGTGTCTGGTGCTAGTTGGCCGCGATCGCGCCGACGATGGCGGCAGCCTTCGCCGCGGTCTCCGAGTCGAGCGGGGCCGAACCGGCCTGCTCGGCCGCAGCCTGCTGGCCGGCGTCCGACACGATGTAGGACAGGAAGCCGTTCACCAGGTCGGCCTCGGACGCGTCGTCGTAGTGCTGGCAGGCGATCAGGTAGGAAACCAGCACGACCGGGTAGGCACCCGCTTCGGTGGTGGTGCGGTCGATGTCGATCGCCATGTCGACGTCGGCGCGACCCTCGACCGGCTTCGAGACAGCGACCACCTTGGCGGCACCGTCGGCGGAAGGAGCCGTGTACTCGTCCCCGACCTTGACCGAGACGATGCCCAGGCCGCCGGCCTGGCTCTCGTCGGCGTACCCGATGGTGCCCTCGCCACCCTTGACCGCGGCGACCAGGCCCGAGGTGCCCTCAGCAGCCTCGCCGCCCTTGATCGGCCAGGTGTCGTCGGGCTCGTAGGACCAGGCGCCGTCGGCGGCCTTGCTCAGGTAGTCGGTGAAGTTGGCGGTGGTGCCGGAGTCGTCGGACCGGTGCACCGGGGCGATCGCAGTGTCGGGCAGATCGGCGTCGGGGTTCTGCGACGCGATGGCGTCGTCGTTCCACTTCGTGACCTTGCCGTCGAAGATCTGCGCGATCGTCGAGGCGTCCAGGTTCAGCGAGTCGATGCCCGGGAGGTTGAAGACGACCGCGATCGGGCTGACGTACGCCGGGACCTCGATCGCGTCCTCGCCGCCACAACGCGCCTTGGCGTCGGACAGCTCGCCCTCGTCGTCGGTCATGTAGGAGTCAGAGCCGGCGAACGAGGTCGCCTTCGAGATGAAGTTCTCGCGGCCCGTGCCGGAGCCGACCGGGTCGTAGTTGATGGTGACGTCGGGGTTGTCCCCCTGGAACGCCGCGCGCCAGGCCTGCTGAGCGGAGTCCTGCGAGCTGGCGCCACCGCCAGCGAGGGTGCCGCTGAGGCTGCTGTCGCTGCCACCGTCACTGCCGCCTTCGCTGTCGTTCGCGGCGCCACAGCCGGTGAGGGCCAGGGCGAGGACGGCGATGCCGGGCAGAACTGCCCGACGGATAGAAGTGCGGATCACTTCGAAGCTCCTGAGTCTCGTCTTGTGTGTCACCAGCGAAGTTAGGGAGCGCAGGTGGACGGATTCGGGGTCATCGGTGAACGCGGGGTGAACTCGAATTGCCCACTCGGAGTCATTCAGCCGCTCACGAGACGGCGATCACGTGAACAAGCCACGGCAGGCCTTGACTCAGCGAACCGCGTGCACTTCTGTTGCTATCACTTTGCCCTGACGCAGGTGCGCCACCAGCATCCCGCCGGGAACCAGCGTGGGGTCGGGGATGCCGAGGGCGTCGAACACCGTCGGGAGCACCGGCCGGTGGGTGCACACGACGGCGGACTCGTCGTCAGCGACCAGGTCGTCGACGACCTGGACCACCGAGCTCGCGGTCGCACCCTCCTCGCTCAGCCCGTCATCGAGAACCAGCTTCCAGCCCGTCAGGTCGGCGTACGGGCCGACGGTCTCGACGCAGCGGGCGTTGCTCGAGCTGACGATCCGAGTGGCGTCGTACGCCGCCAGCACGGACACCAGCTGTTGGGCCTGGTGTCGGCCCGACTGGATCAGCGGTCGGAGCCGGTCGTCCTGGTGCCAGGCCTTGCGGGAACGCGCATCGGCGTGTCGGAGGACCACGATCGCGCGCGTCCTGCGGCGCAGCCGGCGGGCCTCGACGAGCGTCGCCCGGTCGTGGGGGTAGGTCAGTCGATCGAGCGCCTTGTCGTAGGCCACCCACTCGACGTCGTCGATCTCCGCGTTGGGCAGGTAGCCGCTGACGTCGTCGTCCCCGACCGCCCGACCGATCCAGTACGACACCGTCTTGGACCGACCGCCCGCGATCGGATAGCGCTGGCTCGCCAGCGGCGGACCCAGCCGCACGTGCACGCCGGTCTCCTCGGCGACCTCGCGTACGGCGGCCGCGGTCACGTGCTCGCCCCGCTCGAGCTTGCCCTTGGGGAACGACCAGTCGTCGTAGCGGGGTCGGTGGACCAACAACACGTGCTTGCCCGGGCGGAAGACCACAGCACCGGCAGCGAGCACGTCCTTCGTGGGCATGCAACTAGTCTCACACCACCCGAGCCTTTCGCGATCTCCGCCCTGAGGGTGACCTGATCACGACTTCACCAGTCGCGAGATGGCGTCGACCGCCTCGGTGATCTTGGCGCGCGCCTCGTCGTCGTCGCCTGCGCGGGCTGCGTCGACCACGCAGTGGTTGAGGTGCTCCTCCACCAGGCCGATGGAGACCGCCTGGAGGGCCTTGGTCATGGCCGACACCTGGGTCAGGATGTCGATGCAGTACTTCTCGTCCTCGACCATCCGCTGCAGGCCGCGGGCCTGACCCTCGATACGGCGAAGCCGCTTGAGGTAGTCGTCCTTGCGGTGGATGTAGCCGTGCTCGTGGTCGTCCATGCACCCGAGGCTACCCCCGGGGGGTATCGAATCCCAGGGACGCTCAGATCTCGCGTCGCGGAGCCGGCACGACCCCGAGGATCTCGTCGATCTCGTCGGCCGACAGGTGCTCGTCGGACTCGCTGGCGGCAATGATCAGGTTCGTCGTGAGCTCGACTTCGCCGAGGAGGTCGGAGTCCTCCAGGGTGACATCGAACTGGTCGCGCACCTCATCGCCCTTTCGTTGCAACGGCATGGATGTCCTCCTCACGGCAAGCGTGCCCGACCGGCACGCGGCAAAACCCGTCAGCGGCAAATCTGGCCCGTTCGGGCCATCCGCACTGCCCCAAATGAGAGGGAGACCCCACCCAACCGGGTAGGGCCTCCCAAGAAGACCGTGGGCCGAAGCCCGAGTCGTCTGGTCAGACCGCGCGGACGTTCTCCGCCTGCGGGCCCTTCGGGCCCTGGGTGACCTCGAACTCGACCTTCTGGTTCTCGTCAAGAGACTTGTAACCCTGCGACTGGATAGCCGAGTAGTGCACGAAAACGTCGTCGCCGCCGTCCTCCTGCGCGATGAAGCCGAAACCCTTCTCGGCGTTGAACCACTTCACGGTGCCTTGAGCCATTGCTCGTTACTCCTATATGGGGCGAGAGGCCGTCACTTCGACGGCCCCGCAATAGATGCGGTGACACGTCGCTCCCACCCTGGATTGGCTACCACGAGAAGAAACGCCGTTGGATCACAAACTCCGCGGGCGTCAGACCTGCTGGAACTTGCACCTGTTGCGATACATACGTTACCAAGCAACGGCCGCAAGGAAACCGGCTGTGCCGGGATTTCTCAGGTTGCGGATCAAGGTTCTGCATCAGTCGCGTCACGACCCGGGAACGCGCGCGGTCGCTCACCCGCCACGGGTGATCCACCCGATCGGTCCTCCACGGCACTTTGTCACCCATGGGAAACGTCATCGGACAACTGCTGCCCCTCGCCATCGGGGTCGCGATCAGCCCGGTGCCGATCATCGCCACGATCTTGATGCTGCTGGCCCCCAAGGCGAGGGGCACCAGCGTCGGGTTCCTGCTCGGCTGGGTGCTCGGCATCGTGATCGCGGCGTCCGTCTTCGTCATCATCGCCACGACTTCAGGCCTCGACAGCAGCAGCGGCGACGCGTCGAAGACCTCGGCGTGGATCGAGGTCGGACTGGGCGTGCTGCTGCTCCTGTTCGCGACCCGCCAGTGGCGCGGTCGCCCGAAGCCGGGCGAGAAGGCGACGTTGCCGAAGTGGATGGCCGCGATCGACTCGTTCACCTTCGCGAAGGCTGCCGCCCTGGGCTTCGCACTGGCCGCGATCAACCCGAAGAACCTGCTGATGTGCATCGCGGCGGGCTCCGCGATCGGCGGTGCGGCGATCAGCAGCGGCCAGATGGTCGTCTCCGTCGCCGTCTTCACGATCCTCGCGGCGAGCACCGTCGCGGTCCCGGTCATCGGCTTCCTGCTCGTCCACGACCGGATGGTCAAGCCACTCAACGACCTGCGGGCTTGGCTCCAGTCCAACAACGTCGCGGTGATGAGCGTGCTGCTGCTCGTCATCGGCGTCGTACTGCTCGGCAAGGGCATCGGCAACCTCTGAGCCACCGCTCCCCTGGGTCCGCATTCTCCCCACCACCACCAGCACGGGCCGGTTCGACGGACGGGCAGGCGCCCAACTAGGCTGCCGCGCGGGGCCCCTAGCTCAATTGGCAGAGCATCGGACTTTTAATCCGCGGGTTGTGGGTTCGAGTCCCACGGGGCCCACCGACACTGCCGGGAGACGAGCCCGGATAGACCAGATGGGCCAACCGATAGGTCAGCTCGCGAGGATCCTTGCTTTCTGAGCGTCGAACTCGGCGTCGGTCAAGACTCCCTGATCGCGTAGGCCTGCCAGCTTGGCGAGCTCGTCAAGCGGGCTGCTCTCCGTGGGACTGGCTGCGGCGACCGGCGCGGCCTGCTGTTGGGCTGCTTGCGCGTCCAGCGCCTGCTGCTCCGCATCGGCCTGTTCCTGCGAGTTCTTGTTGGCCATGTGGTGTGCGACGCCACCGGCCACGACCGCCGTGCCGACGATGGCCCTGCGTCGGGCTCGTCGCCTCATCATTCCAGGCATGCTCTTCTCCTCAGCCTTCTACTTCTTCGAGAATCACGGCTTCGAGCTCGTCCATCGCGGCGTCGATCTCGGTGACAGGGATGCGATGGAATCCGAGCAGAACGCCGCCCTTCTCACGCAACGCCATCGACGCGCGGACAGCCCAGGTGTTCTCCCAGGCGATGAGGAGGACTGCGGAGGCCGGCGGAAGGTCCTTGACTGCTGCCGCGGCGTCAGCGTCGGTCAGGAGGCCGGGAGTGTCGATCTGCATCGCGATCAAGTCAGGGACTCCGTCGCCGTCGATGTCAGTGATCTCGGCCACGGTCGTTTCGCCCGACCCATCAACGTAGACGATCAGCATGTCGAGAAGCCGGATCGTGCCGTTGGCGACCAGCTCGGCCAGCGCTTCCGCGACCGTGCCATCAAGCTGGGCGTCAGGGAAGCCCACGACCATGACATCAACCGGTCCTACCGGCCGGATGTGAGTCGGGGATTCGAGCGGAGTTTCTGACATGCATTCCTCCTGGGTCCGATGATCGGAACGTAGCAGATGGGCGGATATGCGCGACGGGTCCTCATCGCCCGGGCAGCGACTGCCCACCCAGGGAGCGCCTCCGCCCGGCCATTTCCCGTCATTCCTGTGCTGGCTTGCATCGGCCGGGCACAGCGTCCCTCTCGTCAGTAGCCCCGGACTCGCTCCTCGAGTCCTAGCGCCAGACCGGCAATGGTGAGGACATCCAACAGTTCACCGCCGGAGTCGACGAGCCACTTCCTCTTGACGGGGCCCAACCGAAGCCGAAGCTGTACCCGCGTCCTGGCTTCATCGATTGGAGTGAGCTTGATCGCCCAGCTCACATGCATGTGGCCACGTTGTGAGGCGTAGACGAGACACAGACAAGGTGTCATCTCTGCGACCGTGAACGTCTCGTCTCGGCCTCCGTAGTCGGGAATGACCTCTCCGACCTTCAGGTCCTGCCACTGGCTATCGATGTGCCGAATCGCTCGGCGCGATCTCGGCAAGAGTCGCTCTGCTTTCCTGGGGAGGTACCAGCCCGCCCTCCGCTTGCCGAGTTGGAGCAGCCAGGGCCAAACTTCCGCCGGCGCGGCACTGACGGAGAAGGCCCGGTCCATCACCGAGTCCGCGTAGCTGACCAGATCGTCACCCGGCATGGACGCTTCCACCTCAGCGAAGGTCGGTTCGACCCGATCGAAGCCAAGGGCAACAGTCAGTCGATTCACAGGTACACCTTGTCTTGAAGCTGCCGTCCTGGAAGAGACCTGACCGTCGTCACATGGTGGCGGTAGCGAGGGCTGGAGCAATCAGCCGGCGCTGGTGAATCGCTTCTCCCGGCCAGCCATCAACCGACAGTCCAGAGGTTGGGAGTGTTGGCGTCCAGGCGGCGGTACCTGGACTGGCGGGGGTGCCAATCGTAGCCGTCGCGGCTGTCGTATCGGGCGTGGGCGTAGCCCTTGCGGATCTGGGCGAGACCGGTGTCTCGACCGCCGTCGCGGACGTAACGAAGCAGCCGACCATAGCGGTCCTTGTCGTCGGTCGAGGCCGGGTTCACCAGCCGCACCTTGCCCTCGACCATCCGGTCGAGGTTGCGCTTCGCGGCCAGGTAGTACGGGCGTCCCCGCTCGGGGGTGTCGATGCCGATCAGACGGACGTACTGGCCGTTGGTGAGCCGGATCGTGTCACCGTCCACGACATAGTCCAACCGACTCCCGCCACCTGATGTCTGCTGGCCGCCGCCGGACCCTCCGGATCGGCCAGTGCCACCGGGAACGCTTGAGCCGTGGTAGTACGGCGCAGGGTTGGAGTCGCAGGCGACCCCGTCACCGTCCGCGTCGAGGCGGTGCGGGTCGATCCGCGGGCCACCGGCGTTGAGGTAGAAGATCTGGGCGGCTCTCTGCGAGGAGAAGTCGCCGCAGTCGCGGTCGGCCACCGCGTTGGCGGGGACTGAGGCCAGACCGACGGCAACGCTTGCAGCCACCAACGCGATGGCGGTGCGGACGATGGTGCTTCGCATTGCACGTTCCTTCTGAGGCTCCGGGATGAGTTGGCCGGGCACGCCCTCCCGCCCCCTTGATCGGGAGGGTGTGCCCGTCCAGCGCGACTCGACTGAGGCAAGTCGCCTACCTGGAATCCCAGATAGTCACTGATATGAACTCTATCAGTCTGCTATTCGATGTTTATGAGAGTCTCATAAGACTTCCATCGAAGCGTCGACGTCCCCGGACCACGTGACCTCGGACTGCCCTCTGGCTGCCATCAGCGACACGCGCCACCCCTTCACCCGTTTCCGGTGGCCCGATCGCTCCGGGCCGGGTGTTTGGTGCTTGGTGTGACGACCACCGTGGCGGAGCCCGCACCTGACCGGACGAATCAGCGTGACAACGTGCTCTACGGTCGGGCCCGCACCGTCGCGTTCGCGACGATCGCGCTCGGGATCCTGCTGGCCGCGCTGGACAGCACGATCGTGTCGACCGCCCTGCCGACGATCGTCGGCGACCTGGGCGGCGGCAACCACGTCTCGTGGGTGGTCACGTCGTACCTGCTCGCCCAGACGATCACATCGGCCGTGGCCGGCAAGCTCGGCGACCAGTTCGGGCGCAAGCGGGTCTTCCAGACCAGCGTCATCATCTTCATCGTCGGCTCCGGCCTGTGCGGCCTGTCGCAGGGGATGACCTGGCTGATCGGGTCGCGCGCGATCCAGGGCATCGGTGCCGGCGGACTCACCGTCACGGCGACCGCGCTGATCGCCGATGTGATCCCGCTGCGCGATCGTGGCAAGTACCAGGGTTCGCTCGGTGCCGTCTTCGGGGTGACCACGGTCCTCGGACCGCTGCTCGGCGGCTTCTTCACCGACAACCTGACCTGGCGCTGGGCGTTCTACATCAACGTGCCGTTCGCCCTGATCGTGATCTTCGCCGCCGGCAAGTTCATCCCGAGCGTCGCTGCCGGGGCTCGCAACCGGATCGACTGGCTCGGCATCCTGACCGTCGGCCTCGGCACCAGCTGCCTGATCCTCGCGACCAGCTGGGGCGGTTCGACGTACGCCTGGGGCTCGGCGACCATCATCGGCCTCTTCGTCGGCGGGGCCGTGGGGCTGGCCGTGTTCGTCCTGGTCGAGCTGCGCGCGGAGGACCCGATCCTGCCGATGAGCCTGTTCACCAGGAAGGTCTTCGCGGTCTGCTCCGCACTGGCGTTCGTGGTCGGCTTCACGATGCTCGGCGCGATGACCTTCCTGCCGACGTTCCTCCAGTACGTCGAGGGCGTGGACGCGACCGCGTCCGGGCTGAGGATGCTGCCGCTCGTCGCCGGTCTGCTGATCACCTCGATCAGCTCGGGCATCTTCGTCAGCAAGACCGGCCGCTACAAGGTCTTCCCGGTCGTCGGTTCGTTGGTGATGGCGCTCGGGTTGTTCCTGCTGTCGCTGATGGACGCCTCGACGAGCACCGCTCTGTCCTCCCTCTACATGTTCGTGCTCGGGCTGGGGATCGGCATGAGCATGCAGGTGTTGACGATCATCGTGCAGAACTCCGTGCCGTACAGCCAGCTCGGTGTGGCGACGTCCGGGGTGACCTTCATGCGCACCCTCGGCAGCTCCTTCGGGGCGGCGATCTTCGGGGCCCTCTACACGAACTTCCTCGACAAGTCGCTGCCCGGCGCGATCGCCCAGGTGCCCGGAGTCAACCCGGCCGACATCGTGACCCCGGCAGCCCTCCACTCGTTCGACGAGCAGCTGATCGCGCCGATCGTCGATGCCTACGCGGCACGCACTGAGCCAGGTGTTCCTGTACGCCGCCCCGGTCGCGCTGATCGCCTTCGTGCTCGCGCTGATGCTCCCCCAGGTCAAGCTCAGCGACGACCTGCAGCCGACGGCGAGGGACCTCGGCGAGGGCTTCGGCCTGCCCGAGGCGCGCAATGCGGAGGACCGGATCACCCAGCGCGTCGCGAACCTCCTCTATGCGCGGGGACGCCAGGGAGTGCTCGAGATGCTGCACCGCGCCGACCTCGGCATCGACGAGGGCCGGGTGTGGGCGCTCGTCCAGGTCTACGGACTCACCCAGGACGGTCGACCTGCGTCGGTGGTGGACATCGCGCGGGCACGTGCGGTCCCCGCGATCCTCCTGGCGCCGGCGTTCGAGGATCTGGTCGCCCGTGGGCTGGTCGGCGGGGCCTCGGACGACCTGCGGATGACCGGGGCCGGCGAGGAGGTGATCGACCGGCTGGGCGAGGCGTTCCGCGCCTGGATCGTCGCCAACATGCCGGACATCCCCGAGGACGAGCTCGCGGCCGTCGACATCGTGATCACCAAGATCGTGAAGCGGGTCGTGCGCGAGGAGGCCGAGAGCCGGGCCATCGTGTCGGTCGAGATCGCCCCGACGCAGACCCCGGACGAGTGACGCCGATAGATCAGTCCAAGGCCAGGTTCGCGGTGGTGATCCAGTAGCGCCGCTTGCCCCCGCGGGAGTCCTCGTAGGCGCCGCCACAGCGCTCGATCGTGCGAGCCGAGGGCAGGTTGTCGTCGTCGCAGGTCACGAGCACAGGGTCGAGGCCCATCGCACCGGCCCGCCGTACGGCGAGGGCCAGCGCGCGCGTGGCGTGCCCCTCGCGGCGGCGAGACGGCCGGACCGAGTAGCCGATGTGGCCACCGACCTCGAGAAGCATGGGGGTCAGGGAGTGCCGCAGCGCCAGGAAGCCGACCACCTCCTCCGCAGCACCGTCTCCGTCGGTGATCCAGAGGTAGGTGCAGTGCACCAGGTCGTCGGCGAGCTTCGTCGCCGGGTCGGCCTGCGCGCGCAGGTGCGTGACCGCGGCGCGACACCCCTGCTCGGTGACGTCGAACCGACCGAGGCCCCACACGCCCGACCCGTGCATCTGCGCCGGCTCGGCGTACTCGCCCACGGTGGCGGCCCAGGAGCGGTGGAGGCGGACGGTGGGGGTCACGAGTGCGGTCACCGAGACATTCCATCAAGCGTGGCCCCGGCAGGGCGAACGGGTTTGCGGAAGGACCGAAGTGGAACGTGTTCTAGAATCGGTCGGTGGACGGATACCAGCGCGAGGACATCACCCCGGAGCAGGTCGAGCGGGAGCGGGCGCTCTACGCCCCGTTCACCCAGGTCGTGCGCGAGCTCGTCGACGCGACCATCCGCACCGAGGTCGACGACGCCGAGATCGCGGCCGTCCAGGCTGAGCTCGAGGGCATCGTGGCGCGGCTGCGCTCGAGCCAGCTCGACGGATCGTACGCCGCCAACCACCGCGGCCGGCCCTGGGGCAACACCGTCGTCGGGCTGCGCAACCCGGTCGCGCCGCCCCTGCTGGTCGAGAGCGAGGCCACCGGTCGGGTGTGGTCCGGCTTCCACCTCGGCGCCGCGTTCGAAGGCCCACCGGGACTCGTGCACGGCGGGGTGTCGGCCCTGATCCTCGACCAGATGCTCGGCGAGGCCGCCGGAGCCGGCGGCAAGCCGGGCATGACCGCCAGCCTGACCCTGAGCTACCGGCGCGCGACGCCACTGGGTGATCTGCGCGCCGAGGCATGGATCGAGCGGAGCGAGGGGATCAAGACCTGGGCGCGTGGCCACCTCTCCGACGCCGACGGTGTCACAGTCGAGGCCGAGGGGCTCTTCATCCTGCCGCGCTGGGCACGGGACAGGGTCGACGACGAACAGCCGACCCGCTTCGAGTAGGCCCGGTCAGGAAGCGGTGACGCGCTAGCCGACAGGTAGGCCGCGCTCGCCGGCGTCGGTGAGACGCGCCTCCTCGAGCGCCCGCTCCTCGAGCTCGGCGCGTCGGGTGGTCTCCAGGATCGCCCGCGCGGCGTCGTACGCCCCCGGGTCGGAGACCAGGTCGGCCGCACCGCGCCTGAGCCGACTCAACGCGCTGCGGGCGAAGATCTGCTGCTCGGTGGTGGTCCGCTCGGAGCGGCCGCGGCCGATGAACGAGATCGCCCAGTGCAGCAGCGCGGTGACCCGGCTCTTGAAGCCGGTGATGTAGATCAGGTGCAGCGCCAGCCACATCAGCCAGGCGAGCACGCCGGTGACGCGGAGCTTGCCGATCAGGGCGACCGCCCGGAACCGGCTGATGATCGCCATCGAGCCCTTGTCGAAGTAGTGGAAGGGGCCGACCGACGGCTTGGACTTCAGCCGGTTGTCGATCTCCTTCGCCGCGTACTTCGCTCCCTGGATCGCCACCTGGGCGACACCGGGCAGGTGGTCGAGGTTGATCATGTCGCCGACGACGAAGACCTCGGGGTGGCCCGGGAGCGTGAGGTCGGGGTTGACCGCGATCCGCCCGGCCCGGTCCAGCGGGGCCCCGGTCTGTTCGGACAGCGTGCGCCCCAGGGGGTTGGCCTGGACGCCGGCCGCCCAGATCTTGGCGACGGCCTCGATCCGCTCGACCCGGCCGTCCTTGAACTTCATCTCGATGCCGCGCTCGTCGACGTCGGTCACCATCGCGCCGAGGATGACCTCCACGCCGAGCTTCTCCAGCTCGGTCTTGGCCTTCGCCCCGAGCTTCGCGCCGAACGGCGGGAGCACCTGCGGCGCAGCGTCGACCAGGATCACGCGGGCCTGACGGGTGTTGATCGCGCGGAAGTCCTTGTGCAGGGTGCGGTGCGCGAGCTCGGCGATCTGGCCGGCCATCTCCACACCCGTGGGACCAGCGCCCACGACCACGAAGGTCAGCAGGTGGTCGACGTTCTCACCGCGGGCGGCCCCGATCTCGGCGAGCTCGAAGGCGCCGAAGATCCGGCCGCGCAGCTCGAGCGCGTCGTCGATGCTCTTCATGCCCGGAGCGAACTCGGCGAAGTGGTCGTTGCCGAAGTACGACTGCCCGGCGCCGGCGGCGACGATCAGGGAGTCGTACGGCGTGATGGTCTCGCGACCGAGCACCTGGGAGGTGACGATCCGCCGGTCGAGGTCGATCTCGCTCACCTCGCCGAGCAGCACCTGGGCGTTCTTCTGGCTGCTCAGGACCTCGCGGGTCGGAGGCGCGATCTCGCCCTGCGACAGGATCCCGGTCGCCACCTGGTAGAGCAGCGGCTGGAAGAGGTGATGGGTCGTCTTCGCCACCACCGTTTCAACCTTACAGAGATG